>OZ244046.1:1645000-1679647 GCA_965215055.1 Gammaproteobacteria bacterium | reverse complement strand
AGCTGATTAAACATGATCCGCTGATGTCTGGCTTAAACATTTTCGATGCAGATGATGGCATTTCTTCCATTCTACAATTGCTGAACCCAAGAGAATCAAAAAAAACCACGGCTTCTCATTATAAAAAAATCCTCGGCAAGCTGTCGGGCTTACTGCAGGAACGTTTCCAGGCTCAAACTGACGTTCGTGAACTCATCTCATTAAACACGCGCATTATAGATGAGTTGCTAAAGAACATATGGGAGTTGCACAAATTTCCAGATCATTCTGCGGTATTAATTGCTATCGGTGGATATGGTCGCCGGGAACTTTTCCCCGAGTCCGATGTTGACTTAATGATTGTTCTTGATGAAAGCGCAAATCAGGAGATCAACCTGAAAGTCAAAGCATTCCTGACTTTCCTTTGGGATATAAACCTGCCAATTTCCCAGTCTGTACGAACTGCAAAAGATTGTGTAAATGAGGCCAAAAACGACATAACCGTAATGACAAGCCTGATGGAACTTCATTATCTATCTGGCAATAAAAACCTGTTTAACCAAGTACTGAAAATAATAAATAACGATAAAATTTGGCCGAGTAAGAAATTTTTCAAGGAAAAGACAAAAGAACTGGAAAATCGGCACCACAAATACAGCGATACTGCCAATCACCTTGAACCAAACGTTAAAGAAAGCCCCGGGGGGTTGCGTGATTTACATACACTTGGATGGCTGGTACAACGTCACTTCAAAATCAAACGTTTGGACGAATTAGTCTCCAGGGAGTTCCTGACAAAAGGTGAACTCGTACTGCTACAGGAGGCTTATAAGACACTAGCTGATATTCGTTTCGCTTTACACTTGCATACGCAACGCAATGAAGAACGTCTATTGTTCGACTACCAATATGACGTGGCTTCTCTACTGGGCTTTGACAATGATAGAAGGAATTTGCGAGTTGAAGAGTTTATGCAAGTGTTTTATCGAACCACTAATCAAGTATCTACGCTCATAGAACTCTTAATAAAACGATTACGCCCAAGAATTTTCCCGGCACTGTTAAAACGAAGAGCCAAAGCTATCAACGAGCGTTTTCAAATGCGTGGCAATCAACTCGAAGCCAAACATGCCAGCATATTTATACATACGCCATCCTCTATTCTGGAATTATTTCAATTATTACAACAAAACAATAACTTACGCGGCCCCAGTGATGAGCTCGTGCAACTCTTACTTGACCATCTGTACTTGGTGGATGATCGATTCCGAAATAATAGCGAAAACCGAAAGATGTTTATTTCCATCCTAAATCAACCGCAAACGAACAGTCGAGAAATTCGGCGCATGGCACAACTGGGCGTGCTGGATAGATATTGGCCCAGTTTCGGTGCAGTAACCGGGAGGATGCAGTTTGATCTCTATCACATCTATACCGTTGAAGAACACACCCTTCGCGTTTTCGAAAACACATGTCAATTCGGGGCAGCGAAAACAGAGGGCGAATTTGCCATATACCATGATATTTTTACTCAAACCCCCAAGGCTTTATTATTGTACTTGGCCGCACTATTTCATGACATCGCCAAAGGTCGAAAGGGTGATCATTCAAAGCTAGGGGCTGAAGAGGCAAAAACATTTTGCCTAGAACACGATCTCAGCAGATTTGACGCAAATCTGGTTGGTTGGCTGGTTAAAAACCACTTGGTAATGTCTATTACCGCACAGCACCATGACATTGACGACCTGGAAGTAGTAAAAAAATTTGCTGAAAACGTGGGTAGTCTTACACGCCTAAATTACTTGTATCTATTAACGATTGCCGATATACGCGGCACAAATCCAAAGCTTTGGAGCAATTGGCGGAGTACCTTGCTGGCACAACTCTACCAAAATACATCAAAATATTTAAGACGCGGGTCAGGCTCACCGATTAAATACGAAGCACTGATAAACGAAGTAAAGGAATCGGCCTTACAGAAACTGGCGGCACGAGGCATTGAGAAAGGCATCTGTTTGGCATTTTGGCAGGAGTTTGAAGAGGATTATTTTTTACGTCATTCAGACGAAGAGATCATGCGTCATACACAAGCTGTACTGAGCCACCAAGGAAACAAAGAGGCAATTGTCAACATACATCAGTACAGTGCGAGAGGTGCTACGGAAATATTTATATATTGCAGTGATCATAACTATCTATTTGCGCATATTACTTCCACTCTAATAAAGCTGGGGTTAGTAATCGTCCATGCCAGAGTCATTACCTCGAAGAAAGGTCATGCCCTAGATACATTCCTGGTGTTGGATGTCAACGGCAATCCTGTTAATGATGAAAATCAATGTAAATCAATCACTAAAAAAATTGCTGAAGTACTTGAAAATCCAGTTGATACTACCGCCACACTCGTACAGGGGCTACCAAGAAAAATTAGGGAACTACGAGTGCCTACGGAGATAAGGTTTGATAAAAACTCAAACGATACCTACACAATTCTGGAACTTAAAGCACCTGATTTCCCAGGGCTGCTCGCCTGTGTAGGCAATGCATTCGTAGGCTGTAATATTGCAGTGCACAACGCGCGTATTTCAAAGCTGGGAGAGCGCGTACATAATATTTTTCAAATCAGTAATCTTGAAAACGGGCCCTTGAATCCGCAACAGCAAGATAAATTAAGAGGGGCCATCAATAAACATCTACGACAACCCGAAAAAATCTCCCGGCAATACAATTAAGTCTACCGACTTAAAAAAACTTGGCGAACATTTTCACTGCACAAGAAAAATGCTTTAACATTACCAGAGTCGCATGAGCGTATAACAACGAGGGATAATCCAAGTAACTCTGGAATTTCTACCTAAAAACGACTACCAGGCAAGTAAGGAAAAACGATGGACGAATCCAGCCGAGAGAGCATAGAAAAGGCTTTCGAGAATCGTGCGGAACTCACCCCAATTTCCGTAGACTCAGGTACACGTGAAGCCGTCGAACGTACTCTCAACCTTCTTGATCAGGGAAAATTACGTGTCGCTGAAAAGCAAGGGACTGACTGGGTAGTGCATGAATGGCTCAAAAAGGCCGTGCTACTTTCATTCAGAATCAATGAGAATCAGGTCATTGACGTAGGCGTTACAAAATACTATGACAAGGTTGCCACAAAATTCTCACGAATGGATGCAACTGCGATTAAGGAACAAGGCGCGCGCATTGTTCCTCCCGCGATAGTACGGCATGGAGCCTACATCGCCTCCGACGTAGTGTTGATGCCAAGTTATGTAAATATCGGTGCTTATGTCGATTCGGGCTCCATGGTAGATACCTGGGCTACTGTAGGTTCTTGCGCGCAAATAGGCAAAAACGTTCACCTATCAGGGGGCGTCGGTATTGGCGGCGTACTTGAACCACTACAAGCTGCACCAACCATCATAGAAGATGACTGCTTTATCGGCGCACGCTCCGAAGTCGTTGAAGGTGTGGTCGTTGAAAAAGGCTCGGTAATCTCGATGGGCGTATATATCGGGAAAAGCACAAAAATCTATAATCGGGAAACTGGAGAAATAAGCTATGGACGCATTCCTTCGGGTTCAGTAGTAGTATCAGGCAATTTGCCTTCCAAGGATGGTAAATATAGCTTGTACTGCGCAGTAATTGTAAAGCAGGTAGATGAAAAGACACGCAGTAAAGTAGGTATTAACGAACTGCTGCGGACAGTGGACTGATGTAAAAATTATGTCAGCTACCTTGGAACTGGCAAAGAAACTCATCAAGCAGCCTTCGATTACCCCCGATGACTGCGATTGCCAGGCAATCATAGCCAAGCACCTGGAAAACTCTGGCTTTCAGCCTCAAACGATGCATCATGGCGAAGTAACCAATTTATGGTTACGACGCGGCACTCAAACGCCACTACTTGTTTTTGCAGGGCATACGGACGTGGTACCCCCTGGCCCGCAACGACAATGGCAATCACCACCCTTTGAACCCGCTATTCGGGAAAACAGGCTTTATGGACGTGGTGCCGCAGATATGAAATCCAGTATTGCTGCAATTACCATAGCCTGTGAAAACTTCGTACGCACTTATCCAAACCACAAAGGTTCAATTGCGTTACTACTGACCAGCGATGAAGAAGGCCCAGCAATCAATGGCACGGCAAAGGTTATTGAAACACTAGAAACTCGAGAGGTAGCGATCGACTGGTGCATCATTGGTGAGCCTACCAGCACCACTATAGTAGGGGACACGCTTAAAATCGGCAGGCGCGGTTCACTCTCTGCATCCCTGCGGATAAAAGGGCTACAAGGACACGTCGCCTATCCACAATCAGCTGACAACCCGATTCACAAATTTGCACCTGCACTTGACGAGCTTGTTTCTCTTAAATGGGATGCCGGTAATGAGCGCTTTTCAGCTACCTGTCTCCAAGTCTCCAACCTACGTGCAGGCACGGGTGCAGGCAATGTCATCCCGGGCATATTGACGGCAGAATTCAACTTGCGTTTCTCAACTGAAATCACCGCTGATGAAATCAAAACTAAAGTTGAACAAGTATTAAAAAACCACCGTCTGGATTATGAAATTGATTGGCATTTGTCCGGCAATCCTTTTTATTGTCCACCCGGTGAACTTGCCCATGCCTGCGAACTGGCCATTTACGAAACGATGAAGATCCGACCTGAGTTATCTACTGGTGGCGGCACTTCTGACGGAAGGTTTATTGCTGCTACTGGCGCACAAGTCGTCGAACTGGGACCCGTAAATGAAAGCATTCACAAGGCGAATGAATATGTTGACGTGAAAGCTCTTGATCAGCTTACCGAGATATATGAAAAAATATTGCGGAAACTCCTGATTTAGCTTTGCCAATGCTGTAGAAATTCTGAAAAATGCGGCTTGTTTGATTCACCAAGAAAAAACCTTACTTGCTCACATTGGGCTCTATATTCATTATCCAGAATCTTGCCGCGCATGAGTTCAAAGCGCAAATAGATCAAATATGAATTCAACGCATCAGTTTCGCAGTAGTTTCGAATGGACTCCAGTTCTCCTGCTAAATAGGCATCACATACCTTGCTCCCATCCATACTGAACTTGCCGGGAAGCCCCAGCATAGTGGCGATGTGGTCCAACTTGGCAAATGCATAAGGTTGATACGCGGCCAAAACGTCCATCAGGTCGATATGCCGCCAGTGAAATCGGCTGAGGTAATTATTATAGCGAAAACTGGTATCTTCGTTACCAACTTGCCAGTAATGGTGCGCCTTGACACCATGCAACAGAGCACGAAAGTGGATCACGGGCAAATCAAAGCCACTTCCATTCCAGGAAACTATGGTCGGATTGTATTTTTCCAAGCCATCAAAAAAACGTTCAAGCAACTCTTTTTCAGTCGATTGTAAAGAACCCAGTGACCACACCTGGAATATATCTGTGGTGGAAAGTACAGCAGAGATAGCGACAATTTTCTGCAAATAATGTGGCATGAACCCACTGCCAGTCTGTTGATTACGAACATGTTCGATTGCCTTGATTACCTCCTGATCAGACAAGCCTTGCAAATCGTAGATTTTCATACCGGACTCAATGTCAGGCACTGTTTCAATGTCAAAGACAAGAACGTTCATGCAAGGGTTATTTGGCAGAAAAAAGGCCGGTAGACAAATAGCGGTCACCGCGGTCACAGACAATAGTTACGATTACCGCGTCTTGTACTTGTGTGGAAACTTTCAACGCTGCCGCAACGGCACCGCCAGACGATATGCCGCAGAATATCCCTTCCTCCTTGCCCAGTCTGCGCATCATGTCTTCGGCTTCCTGCTGAGTGACAGCTATCACTTGGTCAACAAAGGCAGCATTAAAAATCTTGGGGATATATTCCTCTGGCCATTTTCTTATACCAGGTATTTTCGAACCCTCAGACGGTTCAACACCAATAATCTGAACATTGGAGTTCATTTCCTTCAGGTATCTGGACACGCCCATGATGGTCCCAGTAGTGCCCATGGAACTCACAAAGTGCGTAATCCTCCCTTTTACGTCGCGCCAAATTTCTGGCCCAGTGGCACGATAATGTGCAAGAGGGTTATCCAGATTGGAAAATTGGTCTAACACTTTACCTTTGCCGTCAACTTGCATTTGCAAAGCCAAATCGCGAGCCCCTTCCATACCCTCTTCTGTGGAAACCAAAATCAGTTCAGCTCCAAATGCCTGCATAGAGGCACGACGTTCCAGACTCATGCTTTCCGGCATGATGAGTTTTAGATTATAGCCTTTCATCGCAGCAACCATGGCTAAGGCAATACCGGTATTGCCACTGGTAGCTTCAATCAAGCTATCGCCAGGTTTGATTTCACCGCGTTTCTCAGCCCCGGTTATCATGCTTAAAGCAGGCCTGTCTTTAACCGAACCTGCCGGATTGTTTCCCTCCAACTTGCCTAGAATCAGATTTGAAGACTGGCCGGGCAGACGTTGTAAACGCACTAATGGAGTATTGCCGACAAATTTTTCTATGGTAGGAATGTTCACCGTACTAGGTTTTACTGAAAACTATAGCTTGCGCAATCGTATAATTTTTTTCATGAGAGACACTGATGGAAATCTCTATGCCATTCGTACCAATCTGATCTGCTAATACCTTTTCAAAATTGGCTACGGGTTTACCTAATTCATCATGAGTAATATATATGTTTTTCCACAACATTTGCCCTCGCATACCTGTGCCAAATGCCTTGGCAATCGCCTCTTTCACCGCAAACCGATGCGACAAGTATTGTAGCTTGTTACGCTGCCGGTGAAACTCCATCAACTCGACTCTATTTAAAACCTTATTTGCAAAAGACTGTGGATACTTGATATAGACTCTCCGTACGCGCCGAGTATCCAGGATGTCAATTCCTGACCCAATCAAGCCCATCTTCTTATGCCGTCTCCCTCATAGTCTTTTTCATTTTTTTCACGGCTTGTCCCAGCCCTACAAACAGTGCGTATGCCACGATTGAGTGTCCGATATTAAGCTCATATATACCTTCAATACCTGAAATCAACGCAACGTTCCCATAATGCAAGCCGTGACCCGCGTTTACGACCAGACCTGACGCGGCTGCATGTGCTACTGCGCCTTTAAGTCTTGCAAGTGCATCTTGCTGCGCAGTGCCCTGCGCGCCTGCATAGGCTCCAGTATGCAATTCCACGACAGGCGCGCCTGCTTTTGCTGCAGCATCAATGATTTTTAAATCCGGTTCAATAAACAGAGAAACAT
This sequence comes from Gammaproteobacteria bacterium, assembly GCA_965215055.1. Taxonomy (GTDB): domain Bacteria; phylum Pseudomonadota; class Gammaproteobacteria; order UBA4575; family UBA4575. The sequence continues at coordinate 1,672,413 of OZ244046.1, read as the reverse complement.
TAATTCCCCCTTCACTCAAAGCCGCAATAAACTCTCTGATACGTACTTGATGAGTAATGACGTCCAAACCACCTTCAGTGGTCAATTCATGCCTTTTTTCAGGGACGAGACAGCAATTCTCCGGCTTTACGTCCAGCGCAATGTCGCACATTTCTTCAGTCGCTGCCATTTCCAAATTCATACTCGTCTGGACGACTCGTTTGGCAAGGTATACGTCTGCATCTTGAATATGGCGACGATCTTCACGCAAGTGCATGGTAATGCCATCGGCTCCGGCATGCTCCGCTATTTCAATTGCCTGTTTCAATTCCGGATAGGGTGTAAAACGCGCCTGACGGATCGTCATTACATGATCGAGATTGACACCGAGGCGCACTCCGGATTCAGTTTCCATAAAGTGTAGCCGTCACGCCTGCATGAATTGCAGAATTTCCCGGCTGCGTAAGGGTCGGTGCGCCAAATGCCAATTAATGACTCCTCTCATCAATTGTTTGGCCTCGGCCAAATGAGTTGAATCCATACACAGGGGAGCTTGCAAACTCAATAAAGTAGCACCCTTGACTACATTCCACGCAGTGCTTTCACGTACAACTTTAGCTGCTCCCAGACCTACATCATAACGATAGGTGCAATTTTCTCTTATTGGTGTTTGATGGTCAGCTTCCTTATCCAAAGAAAGACCATGCCCCAGCAAAGTAAGCAACTCTACTTCAAACAAACGTAGTAATTTTTCCTGTTGATCGCTTTCATCCAGCACACCGATAACATTCTGGTAGAGATCGAAAACTTCTTTACTAGGGCTTGATTTTGGCACCAACCGAAAAATTAATTCATTGAGATACATGCCGATAATGTACAAATCGGGCGAAGTAATTTGTGTTACTCCTGCCGTCTCGACATGCGTGAGGGTAAAAAGATCCCCTTTCCCACTCCAGGATACCAATAACGGCGTAAACAGAAATCCGAGAGACGTGTTTTGTTTTTTTGACCCGCGACGTATACACGGAACCAAACCGTAACCGGGGGTCAACATTTCCACAATTTGACTCGACTCGCGATATGCCCTGCTGTGTATACAATAGGCCCGTTGCAATTGCACTCTCATGGTCGGGTTTATTGCTGCTCAAACTGAGCGACGATCTCCTGCCGATTCTGCCAGTTTTGTTTAACTTTCACCCATGTTTTCAGCACCACTTTTTTATTAAACACCTTCTCAAGTCTGATTCGGGCTTGCTCTCCTATAGTTTTCAACATGGCTCCTTTTTTACCGATAACAATAGGTCTCTGGCTTTCTCTTTCCACCCAAATAATCACTACTATCATTATTAGACTTTCACCATAATCAAATTCCTCAACTTCCGTATAAATTGCGTAGGGGACCTCTTTCTGCAATTGTGACATCGCAACCCCTCGCACAACTTCGGAAATCACAAACTTGTCATCGCGATTCCAACTTATATTTTCGGGAAATAGAAATTCAGAATCAGGAACGAGCCTGCATAATTCTTGCGTCAAAACGTCCTTGTTTACACCGTATAAGGCAGAAAACGGAATTATACTGGTAAAGTCGTAGCGCGTTTTTATGCGGTCCAACATGGGGAGTAATTTATATTTATCCTTAATTTTGTCTATTTTATTCATTACCGCTATAACCGGACTATCAACCTGTTTGATTTGTGTAAGAAGGTACTCATCTTCGTCTTTCCAATGATCCAACTCTACCAACATCAAAATAACATCGACTTCTTGCAAAGAGGAAAACACATTGCGGGCTAACACTTTATTCATCAAACGTCGATTCCCCAACTGAATTCCCGGGGTATCGATTAAAATCAACTGGCAGGCGTCCAAACTCAATATGCCCTGTATATTGTGCCGGGTGGTTTGTGGTTTACGAGTGGCAATAGAAAGCTTCTCATCGAGCATACTGTTAAACAAGGTGGATTTACCAACATTTGTGCGGCCCACAATAGCGATAAACCCACAGCGTGTTTTGCCAGTCATCTTAGAGGATCAACGCTGGCCACTCTGGCATAATATGTACGCGAGAGCTTGCTCAGCAACATTCTGCTCTGCTCCTCGTCGACTCTTCCCTGTCCCGACAAACTGTTCTTCGCAGCCCTCAACTATACATTCCACTGTAAACACTTCATTGCCAGGCTTTCCTGACTTTGCCCGCAGTACATAAGTGGGTAACGCTACCCCATCGGATTGCAATAACTCCTGCAATCGAGTCTTCGCATCCTTCAACTGATCAACTGCAGGAATATCCTGCAACCGGGTTTGGTAAAGATTTATTACGAAGGCACGTGCTCTGTCAAAGCCTTCGGATAAATATAGGGCACCGATTAAAGCCTCCAGGGCATCGGCCAAAATTGAGGCACGTTGAATACCGCCGGATTTTAGCTCACCGGTTCCCAGTATGAGACGGTCACCAAGATTCTGCTCACGTGCAATTTCTGCAAGTGTGTCTTTTTTAACAAAATGAGCACGCAGGCGGGTCAGGTCACCTTCAGAATAGGCCGGATAGGTGTTAAACAACCATTCCGCTATAAAAAATCCAAGTAGCGAATCACCAAGATATTCCAGCCGTTCATTATTTTGTGTACTGACGCTACAGTGCGTAAATGCACGGTGGCAATAGTCCGAGCTTAAAAAACGTTCCCCCAGTTGTTCAACGAGGTTCAATCTGTGTAAAGACATAAAGAGAAAAAGATGTGTACTGAGGTATCACGAGTTGATGCATCCTGAAGAGAAATAAAGCATGGCGAAAGTAAGCGTAACTTGACGCAACGGTGTACATTGTTTTGCGAAACTCATCACTTAAATACCCCATTTAAATGATCTTTTTACCAATACGCCTAAAATTAAATTCCCTGCCAGAGAAGTCCCAGTTCATCCATATTAAAAAGGCACGCCCAACCAAATTCTTTTCCGGCACAAAGCCCCACACGCGGCTGTCACTGCTATGATCACGGTTATCCCCCATAACGAAATAATGATCATCAGGGACGCTAAATTCGCTAGTAGCATTAAACCGCGGATACTGGACTAAAATACCATGCAATATAGTTTCGATATCTTCATCCAGAACAACGGCGCCATTCATTACACTGTTTGCTCCTGCACCTTGATAAATACCATTTTTTACTTGATTGATACGTTTTCCGTTAATAAATAAAGTTTTATCTTTATATACAATATGGTCGCCGGGTAACCCTATAACACGCTTGATATAGTCGTCTGATGGATTTATGGGAAATCGAAATACGGCTACGTCTCCCCTTTGCGGCAGCCCGGTATCCAAAATCTTCGTATGCAATACAGGCAGTTTTACACCATAGGCAAACTTGTTTACCAAAATAAAATCACCGTGTAACAACGTTGGCATCATTGAACCCGATGGAATCCTGAACGGCTCTGCGATAAACGAGCGTAGAATCAAGACGATAAGCAAAATCGGAAAAAACGACCTGCATGTCTCCACGTACCATGGCCCTTGAGAGACTTTATTCACGGTTTGGCCACTATCTTGACGCTCGGTATCACGAGATTTTTCCAATGCGGGTTTTCGACGTTTGCCACTTAAAAACAACTTGTCTACAAGCCAGACGACGCCGGTCAGCAACGTCCCAACTAACAGCAGCAGTTCCAGATCGAAATGAATATTAAATGACATCGGTACTATGCTAGTTTTGGTCGGGGTGAGAGGATTCGAACCTCCGACCACCGCAACCCCATTGCGGTGCGCTACCAGGCTGCGCTACACCCCGAAAAACATTGAAAACAAGGAAAGGAATTATAAAACGTATGCCTAGCGTTTCAAAACTTGCAGCAGGTCTTCCAGTTCAACCCGCATTTGACGAATGAGTTGTTGACTTTGGCTGCTGTCTTCTTTTGCCAAGGAGCCTGCCAATTTCTGCCTTGCCCCCCCAATGGTATAGCCCTGTTCATAAAGGAGACTGCGAATTTGCCGAATGAGAATCACGTCATGACGCTGATAATAGCGGCGGTTGCCTCGCCGTTTCACAGGTTTTAAGGACGGGAATTCCTGCTCCCAATAACGCAGTACGTGGGATTTCACCCCGCAAAGTTTACTGGCCTCTCCAATCGTAAAATAACGCTTGCCGGGAATAGCTGGCAACTCATTATTATCGTTGATTTCCAGCATATCCCTCTACTCTGGCTTTCAGCTTCTGCCCAGGGCGGAACGTGACAACGCGCCGTGCAGAAATAGGAATTTTCTCACCGGTTTTTGGATTCCGTCCAGGACGCTGATTTTTATCCCGTAAGATAAAGTTGCCAAATCCCGATAATTTCACTTCATAACCAAGCTCAAGAGCAATGCGAATCTCTTCAAAAAAGACTCCAACAAGTTCTTTAGCCTCACGCTTGTTAAGGCCCATTTCCTCAAACAAGTTTTCCGCCATTTCAGCTTTAGTCAGTGCCATCGTACTTAGCTTCTTATTTCTGCCTCAACTCTACGGACGAGTTCAGAAATAATCAGTGAGGTTGCTTTTTCTACTTCTTTATCTGTAAGAGTGCGGGAAAGTTCTTGTAAAATCAATCCTAAAGATATGCTTTTTTTAGCATTTGGGATGTTTTCACCCGTATAAACACTAAAAACCTCGATGCTTTTCAAACATGAAATCCCCAACTGTTTAATACTCGAGAGGATTTCTGCAACACTGACGGTCTTGTCTACAATCAATGTAACATCCCTGCGGATCAAGGGGTACTTCGATAATGGCTGAAAAACTACCTTGGAAGACCTCTGCAACAACTCATTCAACTGCAATTCAAACAAGAAAACCTCTTGATTAAAGTTCAGTGCAGACTGGACACGCGGGTGTAGCTTTCCCAATTGACCTACCAATTTATTATCAAGCAGTATTTTTGCAGCCTGCCCAGGATGCAGGGCAGAATCATTCAGTACTTCAAAGTGAAGTTTTTCACGAGGTAGTGCCGCAATCTCTAACAGCCGCTCTACGTCACCTTTAATATCATAAAAATCTACTTTTCTGGATTCCGATGCCCATTGCTGTGGCTTGCAATCCCCTGAAATGAATCCGGATAAAACAGGAAGCTGCATAAGCCCCTTTTCTCCATGCACAAATTGCAGGCCATGCTCAAACATCCGAATACGGGTTTGTTGGCGGTTCAAGTTATACTGTGCAGCCTTCAGTAACCCCGCCCAAACTCTGCTGCGCATCACCGACATCCCCTGAGAAATCGGGTTTGCCAACTCTTTTGCATCATGCTTCGGGTTCAATAATTTTTCTATTGATTGATCCACAAAGCTGAATGAAATCACTTCGTGATAGCCACGAAAAATCAGAGCTCGTTTCAACGATGCAAGTTTATCAACACGCGGCGTAACGAGATTCCGAGCTGGTGAAACCGCCGTTGCCTTAGCAGGTATACTTTCATAGCCTACCAGACGTGCGACTTCTTCTATCAAGTCGACATCTAGGGTGAGATCAAAACGGAAGCTGGGTGGAATAACACGCAAACTGTTCCCTTCAACTTGTACGCTGCAATGTAAACTCTCTAACAGCTCTTGAATCTTTGCAACAGACACCCTGATACCCAATAAGGCCTCAACTTTGGCATGTTCGAGATCAATTTGCACAGGTTGGGGCAAGGCGGAACTGCATTCTTCACAAACCACTACGCCTGCAGTGCCGCTAACCAACTCAAGTATCAGTTGCGTTGCCCTGTGTAGCGCCCTTCGAGTCAGATGTGGATCAACTCCGCGCTCAAAACGATGCGAAGAATCCGTATACAACTTATAGTACCGTGCTTTCCCGGCGATAGTTTCCGGCTTAAATAAGGCACTTTCCAAAAAAATATTTCTGGTCTGATGGTCTACTGCCGTGCGTTTTCCTCCCATGACGCCAGCCAGTGCAACTGGACCTTTGGCATCGGCAATAACCAGATCATTCATGCGCAACTCCAATACCTGACCATCAAGTGACATCAGAGTTTCAGTCGGGTGGGCAAACCGCACGGTAATATCGCCACACAACTTATCAAAATCAAAGGCATGCATGGGCTGCCCAAGTTCCAGCATCACATAATTTGTAATATCGACAATTGCATTGACGGAATGAATGCCTGCACGCCGCAATCTTTCTTGCATCCACAAAGGACTCCGCACCTTGCCGGATACTCCTTCAATAACCCTGCCAACGTACCGCGGACAGTCCTCAGAGGCTTCAACTGAAACAGCAACCTTTGCCCGACTGGTACCCTCGACGTCAGCCACCAAGCCCGTATCCCGCATGTCTGTATTCAGTAACGCCGACACTTCACGTGCAAGACCTTGGATACTTAAACAATCCGAGCGATTTGGCGTTAAATCCATGTCCAAGACGACATCATTTAAAGCCAGGCTTGCGTAAACGTCGGTACCGACCTCATAGTTCTCCGACAACTCGAATATACCTTGCGATGAACTGGCCAAGCCCAGTTCAGCTGCTGAACACAGCATTCCAAACGACTTTATGCCATGAAATGACTTTGCTTCAATCTCAAAAGTATATGGAAGGACTGCGCCAGCTTTTGCAAAGGCTACTGTTAAACCGCTGCGTGCATTGTCCGCACCACATACCACTGTGACAGGTTTGTTGGAGCCATCATCGATCGTACATACATGAAGTCCTTCGGCATCAGGATGCTTCTCTACCGCAACTATTTTTGCAACTACCACGCCTGAAAAGGCCGGTGCTGCAGGAGCCATACCGCCAACCTCCAGTCCGGCCATAGTCAGCGTATCTGCCAACTGCTGTATGGTGACGGGCGGGTCTACCCATTCACGCAACCAGTCTTCACTTACCAGCATAACTTCAGGGTTTAGGAAAACTGCCGCAGAAAACGCAGGTCATTTTCAAAAAACAAACGCAGATCGTCCACTTGATAGCGCAGCATGGCAAGGCGTTCAACGCCCAGGCCAAACGCATAACCACTGTACTTTCCAACATCAATACCTACCTTTTCAAACACCTTTGGGTGCACCATGCCACACCCCATCACCTCCAGCCATTTTGTACTTTCAGATTTGCGGCCTGCTATGGCAATGTCAACTTCGGCAGAAGGCTCAGTAAACGGAAAATACGACGGACGGAATCGAACTTTCAGTTTCTCGTCTTCAAAAAATGCTTGCAGAAACTCGATAAGAATACCTTTCAAATCCACCAACGCGACTTGTTCATCTACAAGCAAACCCTCAACTTGGTGAAACATGGGGCTATGCGTAGGGTCCGAGTCACATCGGTAAACACGTCCGGGAGCAATGATGCGTATCGGCGGAGGTTGCTCCTGCATTACGTGAATCTGCACGGATGAAGTGTGCGTGCGTAACAGTGTCTTATCTTCAAAATAAAAAGTGTCATGCATAGCACGAGCAGGGTGGTGGGCCGGAATGTTCAAGGCCTCAAAATTGTGAAATTCGTCCTCAATCTCTGGGCCTTCCGCCACTACGAACCCATAACGCTGAAAGTATTCCTCAATACAGGTAAGGACATGAGAAATGGGATGCAAGCTTCCCAAGCCCTGTCCCCGACCGGGCAGCGTGATATCCAGCGTTTCACTTTTTAGTTGCTCATCGAAGCTGGACTCCCGCAACTGGAACTTCTTTTCCTCTAGTGCTTGTTGAATTTGAATTTTTATCAGATTTACTTCTTGCCCGGCTTCAGGGCGCTGTTCCCTGGGAAGTCTGCCAATCTCCTTGAGCTTTTCGGTAAGCACGCCTTTTTTACCCATATATTGAACACGCAGCGATTCCAAAACATCCATGCCAGCAGCAGACTGAATCTCCTCAAGTGCGCGAGCCCGCAGGGAATCAAGGTCAATCATTTCATATAGGCCAGATCAAATTATTCAAACAAAAAAGGGAAAGGCGTCGCCTTTCCCTTTTATCACCAGCAATCCGAAGCTTTCCAGTAGCAGGTGGTTCTCAACCCATTCCGTTCAGAACTAACTTGCCAAACCTGCTTTTGCTCTCTCAGCGAGTTTACCAAAGGCAGCAATATCATTAACCGCCAAATCAGCCAACATTTTACGGTCAATTTCCACGGAGGCCTTATTCAGCCCATCTATTAATCGGTTATAAGACAAATCAAACCTCCTTGCAGCGGCATTAATGCGCACAATCCACAAAGACCGAAACTGACGTTTACGTTGCCTACGGTCACGATACGCATATTGATTGGCCTTGATAACGGCCTGTTTTGCAACACGGAAAACCCTTTTACGTGCGCCATAATAGCCCTTCGCTTTGGTCAGCACCTTTTTGTGCTTGGCATGTGCAACAACGGAGTGTCTAGCCCTCGGCATGTATGGTCTCCAAATTCCTTATATTCATGAGCCTTAGGCGTAAGGAAGCATTTGCTTTACAGATTTATTATCCGCATCGGCTATCAAGGTACCTGTACGCAACTGTCTTTTTCGTTTAGTGCTTTTCTTGGTAAGAATATGCCTCGCATGCGACTGTATACGCTTATAACTGCCTCTTGCAGTTTTCTTGAAACGTTTCGCTGCTCCCCTGTTTGTCTTCAACTTAGGCATAACATCTAAAATTATCTCTTGCGTAACGGGGCAAACACCATCACCAGATGGCGCCCTTCCAGTTTGGGCCTCTGCTCAACTTCACCATATATTTTCAAGTCATCTTCGACTCGGTCCAGCAACTTGACACCGAGTTCCTGGTGCATCAGTTCCCGGCCCCTAAATCGAATAGTTACTTTTGTTTTATTACCACTCTGTAAAAATTCAATAATTTTCTTCAGCTTGACCTGATAATCGCTTTCTTCGGTACTGGGTCTGAACTTGATTTCTTTTACATGGATCAGTTTCTGTTTTTTGCGCGCAACCTGAGCTTTCTTGCTTCGCTCAAACTTGAACTTGCCATAATTCATTACCCGGCACACGGGCGGGTTAGCGTTCGGGACAATTTCTACTAAATCAAGGTCCGCATCTATTGCTACCTGTTGGGCCTTGTCAATGGTCATTACACCAACATTTTTGCCATCTATATCAATGAGACGTACCTCTCTATCAGTAATCTCTTCATTTAAGCGGTTCTCTTTCGCTGCGCTGATACTCCAATCCTCCCCAAAAATTAATGGCTTCGGCGTGCGTTTTCTTCAGCGAATTTTTGCACGATATCATTTACGTCCATCGAGCCCAAATCTTCGCCATTGCGCATACGAACAGCCAGTTGATTCGCACTAACTTCACGATCACCCGCTATCAACATATAGGGGATATGAGTGATTGTGTGCTCACGAATCTTAAAGCCAATTTTTTCATTTCTCAAGTCGGAAATCACTCTGAATCCTTGATGTTCAAGCATTTTTGAAACCGAGTCAACGTAATCAGCCTGTCGATCCGTGATATTCAGTAACACGGCTTGCACAGGCGTCAACCAGAAAGGTAAATCCCCTGCATAGTGCTCAATTAAAATTCCTATGAATCTTTCCAGAGAACCCAGTATTGCGCGGTGGATCATCACTGGTACTTGGCGAGACCCATCCTCCGCCACATAAGCCGCGCCCAGGCGCTCAGGCATGGCGAAGTCAACCTGAATCGTGCCGCATTGCCAAGTACGGCCAATATTGTCGCGCAAGACAAACTCAATTTTGGGGCCATAAAAGGCACCTTCGCCGGCCTGCAGTGTAAACGCCAAGCCCTGATCCGTCAACGCGACATCCAATGCCTGCTCAGCTTTGTCCCATAAACTATCTTCGCCTACACGCTGCTCCGGTCTGGTAGAAAGCACAAGCTCAACCTCTGTAAAACCAAAATCTTTATACACCTCAAAGGTCAGCTTGATCAACTTGGTTACTTCATCCTGTAATTGCTTTCTCGTACAAAATATATGGGCATCATCCTGGACAAAACGTCGGCCACGTAACAAGCCGTGTAAAGTTCCGGAAGGTTCATTGCGATGCACCAGTCCGAATTCAGACAGCTTAAGCGGCAAATCGCGATAACTTTTCAAACCCTGGTTGTAAATTTGCACATGTCCCGGACAATTCATGGGCTTGATGGCATATTCCCTGTTTTCAGAGTGCGTCGCAAAGATCATGTCGCCAAACTTGTCCCAGTGTCCCGACTTTTCCCACAACTTTCGATCCAATACCTGCGGTGTCAGGACTTCCTGATAGCCGTGCCCGTGAATCTTGTCGCGTATATATGCTTCAACCAATCGATATAGTGTAAAGCCGCGATCATGCCAAAATACCATGCCTGGTGCCACCTCCTGAAAATGAAACAAATCCATTTGTTTACCAAGCCTTCGATGGTCACGCTTTTCCGCCTCATCGAGTTGAATCAAATAGGTTTTCAGTTGCTCTTTATTCGCCCATGCCGTTCCATAGATGCGCTGCAACATCTTATTATTGGAATCGCCGCGCCAATAAGCGCCCGCAAGTTTAGTAAGCTTAAAGGCGCGCAAATGGCGAGTATTTGGCACGTGTGGCCCGCGGCACATGTCGATGTATTCCTGATGATGATATAGAGCGATGATTTCATCAGCCGGAATTTCTGACGCGATCTCTACCTTATAGTCTTCTTTACGTTGTCTGAACGTATCGATAGCCTTTTTCCGACTGACGACTTCACGAACTACATCGTAATCCTGCTTGATCAGATTCTGCATATGTTTTTCAATAGCCGCCAAATCTTCCGGCGTGAAAGGGCGCTCATATTCAATGTCATAATAGAAACCGTTCTCAATGACCGGCCCGATAGCCATCTTTGCAGCAGGAAACAGCTGCTTAACGGCATGCCCCATCAGATGTGCGAACGAATGACGTATGACGTTGACGCCATCAGAATCTTCACTGGTTACGATTTCAACGTTAGCGTCTTTGGTAACGTTCATACACACGTCGACCAATTTGCCATCAACGCGCCCAGCAATTGCAGCCCTGGCAAGGTGAGGCCCTATTGACTCGGCAATTTTCCGGATAGTTATGGACTCGGTAAATACTTTTTGTGTGCCATCAGGGAGAGTAATTGTCGGCATGATGATCTCCAGTGGTGACCGCTACAACTGGCCACTTGTTTTCGGAATATGGAATATACTACTCCGCTATATTTCAACTAGTTGGTAGGCGCGATTGGATTCGAACCAACGACCTCTACCATGTCAAGGTAGCACTCTAACCAACTGAGCTACGCGCCTCTGGCAAAGTTTATGAAATTAACATAGAGCAGCATCGAACGGTAGCGTCATTTTAACTAGCTTGCCTTTGCTTCCGGTTTTCCGAAAATAATATCCTTCAAACGAATAATTTCATCTCGCACTTCTGCTGCCTCTTCAAACTCCAGGTTTTTGGCATACTGATACATCTTTTGTTCAAGCTGTTTCACCTGCTTCATACCGTGCTCCGGAGCCATTGCTGCATAAGCAACGATGTCTTCCGCAACTTTGGAGCGCGATCTTCCCACATCGTATTCATAAGGCGACCGGCGCGCACCTTCCATTATGTCTGACACTTTCTTTTCAATACCCTTGGGGGTAATACCGTGTTTCTTATTAAAATCTATCTGCCTAGTGCGACGGCGTTCAGTTTCACCAATTGCGCGGCGCATGGATCCCGTAATCTCATTGGCGTACATGATCGTCTTGCCATTGATATGCCGTGCGGCACGGCCCACCGTTTGTATGAGTGAACGCTCCGAGCGTAAAAATCCCTCTTTATCCGCGTCCAGAATCGCCACAAGCGAAACCTCAGGGATATCCAACCCCTCGCGTAACAGGTTGATACCTACCACTACGTCAAAATCTCCCTTGCGCAGGCCGCGAATAATCTCGACACGTTCAACCGTATCAATATCAGAGTGCAAATAACGCACGCGCACCTCATGCTCAGCCAGATATTCGGTCAAGTCTTCTGCCATGCGCTTGGTAAGCGTGGTAATCAATACACGTTCATTTTTTTGTGCACGCTGATTGATTTCCGACAATACGTCATCGACCTGAGACGTGACGGGGCGCACTTCAATTTCAGGGTCAACCAGCCCAGTTGGGCGCACCACCTGCTCAACAATGGCAGCAGATTTTTCCTGCTCGTACAATCCCGGCGTAGCGGAGACATAAATCATCTGTGGGGCAAGCAATTCAAACTCTTCAAACTTCAAAGGGCGATTATCCAATGCCGAAGGAAGCCGAAATCCATACTCCACCAAAGTTTCCTTGCGCGAACGGTCGCCACGATACATACCTGCGAACTGCGGTATCGACACGTGACTTTCGTCCATTACCATGAGGGCGTTGTCAGGCAAATAATCCAATAGACAAGGAGGAGGTTCACCTGCTTGGCGGCCGGATAAATAACGCGAATAGTTTTCGATGCCGGCACAATAGCCAATCTCCTGAATCATCTCCAAGTCATACCGGGTGCGTTGCTCCAGGCGCTGTGCTTCAACCAGGCGACCCGCTGCGGCAAGTCCATGCAGCTGCTCCTCAAGTTCCTCTTTGATTTGTTCAATTGCACGCAACAAAACGTCTCTAGGCGTCGCATAGTGAGTTTTTGGATAAACCGTCAAGCGTGGTACTTTGCGAATAATTTCTCCCGTGAGAGGATCGAAATAACTCAGGTTTTCAATTTCATCGTCAAACAACTCAATACGGATACCCTCCCGCTCCGATTCCGCAGGGTGCACGTCGATAACCTCGCCATGCACCCGGAAAGTGCCACGGCGTAGTTCAAAGTCATTTCTCGAATATTGAAGCTCGACTAAACGGCGTAACAGCCTACGTTGATCAATCAGGTCACCCCTATCGAGGTGCATCACCATATTCAGATAGACTTTCGGGTCACCCAAACCGTAGATGGCCGATACGGTAGCTACGATTACAGTATCCATACGTTCAAACAAGGCCTTGGTTGCAGACAGGCGCATTTGCTCAATGTGGTCATTGATAGACGCATCCTTTTCAATGTAGGTGTCACTGGAAGGAACGTATGCCTCGGGCTGGTAATAATCGTAATAGGAAACAAAATATTCCACGGCATTATCGGGAAAAAAATCCTTCATCTCTCCGTAGAGTTGAGCAGCCAGAGTCTTGTTTGGAGCCAGAATAATCGTAGGCCGCTGTACCTGCTGCACCACGTTAGCTATTGTAAAAGTCTTGCCCGAACCGGTTACTCCCAATAAGGTCTGGTGTACCAGGCCATCATCAAGGCCGTTGACAAGACGTTCAATCGCGTTTGGTTGATCCCCTTGCGGAATGAATTCGGAATCTAACTGAAAATGCCTCGCCATTTCCTCAATCCCATCTGAAAGCTCTGGTACAATCGGCTACGACTGTATAATAAATACATCTTAAACTATCACACTACAACAAGGCCCCCTTTGGAAAATCCACTAGCCGACCGCGTCTCGCGTATTAAACCATCTGCCACGCTGGCAATAACGACACGGGCAAATCAAATTCGCGCTGAAGGCGGGAACATATTGAGCTTGGCGGCAGGAGAGCCTGATTTTGATACCCCTGAGCATATCAAAGAAGCAGCCATTGCAGCGATGCAGAGCGGCAAGACCAAATATACCCCTGTCGCCGGCACAGCTACGCTCAGGCAGGCTGTTATTACAAAATTCAAGCGTGACAATCAACTCGACTACGAAACCGATAACGTGATGGTTTCCAATGGTGGTAAACAAGTGTTTTACAATCTGTGTCAGGCACTTCTCAATCCAGGTGATGAAGTTCTTATCCCTGCACCCTACTGGGTATCCTATCCGGACATGGTACGACTGACCGAGGCTTGCCCCGTTATCATTTCTGGCAGCGATGAAAATCGTTGCAAGATCACGGCATCCGACTTGGAAGGGGCCATCACAGAGAAGACAAAACTGCTTGTCATCAACAGCCCTTCCAATCCTTCCGGAATGGCCTATGACAGAGAAGAATTGGCTGAACTGGGCCACGTTTTAGAGAGGCACGAGCACGTACATATCATCACGGATGACATGTACGAACACGTCATGTTCCGAGGGCGCCAGTTCGCAAACATTTTGAACACTACCCCTTCACTCAAGGGTCGCACTATTATCTTGAACGGTGTCTCCAAGGCATATTCCATGACGGGCTGGCGCATAGGCTACGCGGCGGGGCCAAGTGCTGTTATCAAAGCGATGATCAGCGTCCAATCTCAAAGCACCTCAAACCCGAGTTCCATTTCACAAGCGGCGGCGGAAGCGGCATTACTGGGCAACCAAGCCTGTGTAGCAACCATGTGCAAGGCATTTGAGCAGCGTCATGACTTTATCGTTAATGCTCTGAATGATTTAGACGGCGTGCACTGCATGACTGGCGATGGAACATTTTATTGTTTTCCGGACTTCAAGGGCATGATAGAAAAAGTGGTAAATGTCTCAAATGACGTTGAATTATCGGAATACTTGCTCAATAACTCCGGTATAGCAGTGGTGCCCGGCAGCGCCTTTGGTTCGCCCGGGCATATACGTATCTCGTATGCCGCCAGTATGGACGTTTTGGAAGAGGCCATAGCGCGACTCAAGGCACTTTAGGCGGGTACTACTATCACAAGCCGGATTAAGCTACTTGAAATTGACCACCTTATAGCGAATCGTTACCATTCCTTGAATCCTTTTCCCCGGTAGCTCAGTTGGTAGAGCGGGTGACTGTTAATCACTAGGTCGGCGGTTCGAGCCCGTCCCGGGGAGCCATCTCCTTTTTTTCGCTGCCATCTGGCAGCTCATTGATTAACTCAAGATCCTGCGCCGGTTGAGAGTTTCCATCTTTCACACCCCTTAAACTAAACTTTCCCGCTCCTCCCAAGAGCCGGATTTCGGTTGATAAGACAGGCTAATTCTTATATATTTGAAGGAGTTGCTACGAATCAGATTCTTGGAGCCGGACAAACCGATAATGAACGGTACCAGAAGATGATTTCAAGAGTAACTCACAGGACAAGAAGTACCAGGTAGCGACAGTAAGAATGCCTCAGCCTCAGCCCCCCCCCCCCCCCCCCCCCCGATGATGCGGTATTTTAGAAGTTTGCTGCTGCCGCGTCCCTACCTCGGTAGCTCATTTTGGAAAGCCACAGGTTCCACGGGAAGAATTTTACCCGACGTGAAAGCAACAAAAATCCTTTGTATTACGCCCATTAGTATAGAACCTGTGATCTCCCAGCGTATCCAAATGTTACGAGAAGCCGGCTTTGATGTCGAAGTCATTACTTTTGAGAACAACTATTATCCAGGACAACTTTTAGATCATCGGGTTCAGTCGTTAGGCCGCTTGTATTTTAATATCTACTGGCTCAGAGTCTTTGAGATAATGGCGCGCGTTCCTAAAATTCGTGCCGCGATTCGCCGCAACGACATTGTTTACGTATTTCATACAGGGACGACTATTTTGCCTTTGCTAGCTGGCATGGGCTTGGCGATGCCTGCCGTCCTTGAAATACATGACATCGCAAAGCACCAAGTTGACCGTAACCTAAAAGGCCAGCTAGTCCGATTTATCGACAAAGGAATTATAACCAAGAAGTATAATCTCTTAGTGTTAACGACCCGCAATTACCACAATTACTATCGCGATATCCTGAACGTCGGGACACCTACACTGATTATTGAGAACAAGTGTGACAGGTCGTTCTCCGTGGCGATTCGAAGAAAGGGAATTTCACCACCGGGAGGAAAGCCATTTGAAGAAAGACCGCTGCGTATTGGTTATTTTGGGTCCATAAGAGATAAGTGGAGTTTGCACTTAATCGAACTTTTGACGACTACGTGCAAAAGATTTGAGATCGTTATTGCTGGAGTGACGTCTCCAAAAATCCACAGATTCGACCGATTTCTTGAGAGAAACCCGAACGTCGAGTACAGAGGTGCATACAGCTCTCCCGAGGACCTGCCAGAATTATACGGGAGCGTGGACATGGTCCTGGCGTGCTACTCCCCCGAAATTCCCTTTTGCTGGGCCCAGTCCAATCGGTATTATCAATCTTGCCTCTTTCGGAAACCTATGATTGCTCGAGCCTGCACCGGGGACGCCAATGAAGTGAACCGACACCAAATCGGATTAGTCATCAAGGATGATAACATTGAGAAGGCGGTAAACTCGATTCGCGCCGTAACTATCGAAAAACTGAAGCTCTGGCAGACAAACCTTGCGGCATTGTCACCAGCCGTAAGCACGCATACCAACGAAGGAGAATTATTGGGTAGTCAACTGAAAAAGCTGGTGAACAAGTAGTACTTGTCACTGTGACGATGGCTTGCATTGACAAAAACATCCTAGGCAAGGCATTTTCCAAGACAGGCTATGTCTTATGCAATATAATTAGCCAGCATTACGCTGTTACTTGTGTCATGGGCAAGCACCTTCTGAAAATTACAACCATTTCCACACTGCCTTTCAATTTACTATTTGGTCGCAAGTCGATTGAATCAGCGTCGGGGGGGGGGGGGGGGGGGGGGGGGCAACGAATCGTTTATTCCAGGCCACAAAATGTACTGGTCAAGAGTCACTGTGTAGATTACAGAATCTCTATCCAGAACAAAGCAAAGACACTTAACTCCAGGTTAGGGCACTTGGCTGTATAGGCATTTGCACTACTATATGGAGTGTTTGCTACTAATTTAACACTATATACTGCAAAAACTGGTTGATGACTAAAACGATTAAACGCATCTCCGTCACAGGGCTTGGCTATTTGGGACTACCCACCGCTGTGATGTTAGCAGCAAAAGGCACTAAAGTGATTGGCGTAGACACCGATGCCAATCGTGTTGCGATTATCAACTCAGGATCATCCCCAATCCAAGAACCAAATCTGGACACTATGGTATCCCGGGCAGTTGCTGCCGGAAGATTGCGTGTACAGGGCAAGCCAGCTAAAGCAGACGCATTCATCATCGCTGTGCCCACTCCCGTCAGGAAAGAAGGTCACAACCCTGACCTCAGCCTGTTGTACAATGCTGTGGATGAACTGGCGCCGACTCTCGAAGCTGGAAACCTCATCCTCGTGGAATCTACCTCACCTGTAGGAACCATGGAAACGATCTGCGAACGGCTGGCCAAGGCTCGCCCCGACCTCTCCTTTCCCCACGTGGACGGAGAGAACAGCGATATCCGTGTCGCATACTGCCCCGAGCGGATGCTGCCGGGACAGACCTTGGACGAGCTTGTAAAAAATGACCGAGTGATTGGGGGAGTTACACTAGCTTGCGCGACTGCAGCAAAAGAGTTGTATCAGATTTTTGTTCAGGGGAATTTTTACTTGACCACGGCACGTACTGGAGAACTCGTGAAACTCGCAGAAAATGCCTACCGCGACGTCAATATTGCATTTGCCAATGAAATGTCACTGGTTTGCGATGCCCTTGATATCGACCAGTGGGAAGTAATCAGCCTTGCCAACCATCATCCTCGGGTTGATATCCTTAAGCCTGGGCCCGGAGTTGGCGGGCACTGCATCCCTGTCGACCCTTGGTTCATTATTCATTCTAAACCAAAGCTGACACCTTTGATCCGTACGGCCCGACAAGTCAATGACAGCAAACCTGAACAGGTCGTGCACCGGATAATTACCGCCTGCAAGGAGATTGATAACCCCGTCGTTGCCTGCCTGGGACTCACCTACAAGGCGGATGTTGGCGACCTGCGAGAAAGTCCGGCAGTGACCATCATAAAACAACTTCAGGCGTCATTAAGCGGAAGAGTCCTGGTGGTCGAGCCATATATTTCTACCTTACCCGCTGAGCTTACGGGAAATAATAAAAAAACGGAACTGGTTGATCTTGATACTGCATTGGGTGTTGCCGACATAATTGCCCTGCTTACCGATCATAGGGAATTTGGTCGTGTGGACCATAGCCGACTTTCTGGAAGGCCAGTCATTGACCCACATGGTTTTTGGGCGACAAAGTAGATTAAGAATTTCAACTTCGCTGTTTGCTTGGTAAATGGACGTCACGTAATATGAAGCTCTTAGTCCTGTCCCTGAATTTCCCTCCGGAAATAGGTGCCACGGCAACTCGTCTCTTCGAGTTGACCAAAAGACTCGCAGCCATGGGACATGAGATTCGGGTAATCACGGCTATGCCCAATTATCCGACTGGAAGAGTATTCAAAGACTATCGGTGGAAGCTCCGAGTGATAGAAGAGATAGAGAAAATCCAAGTAACTCGCACCTGGATATACCCTTCCAAATCCTCCCACATGCTACCACGTTTTTGGAGTTATCTGTCTTTCACATTATCGGGCCTGTTGCTAGGCACGTGGCGTATTGGCCGACAGGACGTGGTGCTATTCGATAGTCCACCGCTTTTTCTTGTGCCGTTTGGCCTAGCCATTGGGCGCATTACCAAGGCACGAACTATCATGAACGTTTCGGACATCTGGCCTGGAATCGCTGTGCAGCTTGGTTATCCGATCAGCAGACTCTCCCTGCAGATTCTAAGTCTATTGGAGCGTTTCGGGTACAAGTCGTCCGATGTAATATCAGCTACCTGTCCGGCAGCTATGGAACATATCAGGAAACGGTTTCCACAAGTGGAAACAACGGTCATCAGCAATGGCGTGGACCTAGACATGTTCCAGCCTTCGCTCAAAAGCTCGGAGGTTCGAGCTACCTTCGGGGCAAGCGAGGACGATTTCCTTGTAGGTTATTTTGGACTTCACGGACTTTTCCAGGGGCTTGAAGTAGTTGTCGAAGCAGCATCAAGACTTCGTGACCACCCACGGATCAAGTTTATTATGGTCGGTGACGGTCCGACCAAAAAGCCCCTCATGAACCTTGCCAAGCATCAGCAACTGAATAATCTTACATTCAAGATGCCGGCAACCAGGGCGGACATCGGGATCATGCTAGCCTCATGCGACGCCGCTTTAGTACCATTGGCAAAAGAACTACCTGAAACAATGCCTTCCAAAATTTATGAAATCCTTGCATCTGGTATTCCTGTAATCATTAGCGGAGGTTGTGAAGGTGCAATTCTGGTTCGCCGGCATAATGTGGGTCGCATATTTCCTCCACTGGATGCCAACAGCCTTGCCAATGTCATCACTGAGCTAGCCAGTCATCCTCAAGAACTGATGCAAATCAAGAAGAACTGCTTGGACCTAGCTAGGCGTTTCGACCTGAAAAACACCATATTACAGGTCGAAGCAATCCTTATGGCCGTAGCCGAGGGGCGCCCCTTGCCGGAAATTGAGAAGCAAGCGAGTGTTTAGCATGGCTTTTCGGCGATGGTACAAAAGGATACGCTCTCCCAGGATTCGCGGCGTGATAAGTCGGATACACAACTACAGTCAGGATATAGGCCTGCCTCCTGCGGCGAGGATGGAACGCTTCAATAATCGCCACGACCATTTACCCTCAGACCCGGGGATCAGTGCCGTCGTAGACGCCTGTATTGACTGGTTACGCTACTCTCAGGATCATTCTGCATCTCGGGATGGAGGGATCGCCGGGCACTACAGCTACCTCACTGGATGGTCGACATCCTATCCGGAAACTACAGGCTATACCATTCCCACCATGTTGGATTATGCACGCCTGCGAAATGATAGTGATGCCCGAGACAGGGCTCGCAGCATGCTCGACTGGTTGGTTTCCATACAGCTCCCGAATGGCGGATTCCAGAGTGGATACATCAACTCCAGCCTGAGAACTCCGGTGACGTTCAATACCGGCCAGATTTTACTCGGCTTGGTGGCCGGTCACCGTGAGTTCGGGAACTACAAGAGATCTCTCAAGCAGGCGGCAGATTGGCTTGTAACAGGCCAGGATTCTGACGGGTGTTGGCGGCGGCATTTATCTCCATACACCACCCCTACCGAGAAGGCCCACTATACGCATGTGGCATGGAGCCTTCTGGAAGCGGACTCTGTCGAAACAGGTGGTTCGTACGCGGCTACAGCAATGGCCAACATTCATTGGACGCTGACTCATCAGTGCGAAGACGGTTTCTTCGACAACTGTTGTCTCAATGATGCCTCGCGACCTCTCACCCATACTCTTGGGTACGCCCTGCGAGGTATTGTAGAAGCTTACCGAGCGAGTGAGGATAGAGAGCTTTTGACTGCATCGTGTCTGACCGCAGATGGATTATTAAAATGCCTTGGTGAAGATGGTTTTTTATCAGGGCGTATAATGAAGGGTTGGTGTCCAGCCGTGGAATGGGCTTGCCTCACCGGGACAGCACAGATTGCTTATTGCTGGCTTGCCCTGTACAAACTTACAGGGGAGGACCGCTATTTGAAGGCCGGCCGGCTTGCCAATTCTTTTGTGCGTCGCACCATTCGAATCGACGGCCCATCGAAGTACCGGGGTGGCGTTAAGGGCTCCTACCCCATAGACGGCGATTATCAGCGGTATCGATATATCAGCTGGGCGGCCAAATTTTGTATCGATTCAAACCTGCTCGAAGCGAGCTTATGTTGCTGATGGCAGTTGTACCACCAGCGCCCGCTTTCTTCCATTGGGCGCGACTTTGATGGTCGTCTCGTATCCGCTCTCCCTGAGCCTCCGCGCGAATTGTCTGAGTGGAGGATAGCGGGCTGCAGTATAGTGCGGCGGGACCAGGGGAATCTTGAGATAGCGTGTAATGAACTTCGCGCAGCCCATAGCACGACCAAATGAGGAATGACGATCCTGATCGAACATGATGGCAACACCACCATTCCTCAAGTGTTCCGCCATTGTTTCACATGCCTGGAACTGCAGCCTCAGCGGAAGCTGTTGCACAACATCGTAACAATAGATCAGGTCGAACAGAGGCTCTTCATCATCGAACACGTAGGACTCCGCCGCAATAATGTCGCCCTGGTGCAATCGGGTTGAGGGAAATTCGGGAAGACGCCGGCAGGCCACTTCAACCATTTCCGAGGTAAGATCAAATCCATAGTACCTGTGAAGCAAACCACCTTTGCGGTCAAATTCACCTCTAATGAAGTCGAGCCATGCCCCTGGCCCACATCCGCAATCCAATATCCTCAGACCAGGGCCGGTAGCGACTGGGAAGAGATCGTTGATACAACCCTTCACGAATGCCTTTGCTTCCGGTTTGTGATCGAAGTCTACCCCGTAAGCTCCAGCGTGCACCAATTCCCGGAAGTTTCGGCGTTGTACAGCTTCGTACTTGCAGAACCTTCCTGTCACGATAACCGTTCGGCTAAGTTAAATTTCCTAAAATATATGCCTCTCCCTATCTGCTCTGATGAGTTTTCCACAATTGACCAACACTCAGAATATGAGGTATCCAATGTCTTCAGAGACTTTTCAGACAGGCACAGGTTGCCTTCATCCTTCGACCATGGAACGAAGAACACGCTCTTCAAAAGTTGGTTATCTTTAGCTCTCTGCAACAGCCGCCTGAAGCCAAGCTTGCGCAGTGCTCTACCACACAGCCACCCAAGCGCCGAGAACCAAACGAATCTCGGACTGACCACTTCATTTACTGGTTCTTGTAAGACAGAGTCGAATCCCGAGGTCTGACAGAGGGAGGCCAATACTTCCAGTACAGCTGCCGTATCCTTGGTAAGTGCCGAAAAGCTGACGGTCAGAATATCAGCCTTGATCCGGAAAATATCCAGAAGCATTTTCGGGACCAGCCTGTCACGCACTATAACCTCCTCCAGGCGCCTGCTGCCAAAGAGAGCCGAGGGTTCTCCTCGACTTTTCCTGAACCATAACATTGAAATGGCGCGGTCTCGGTGGTTTCTGATTAACACCATTAACAGTATCTTGATGCCTTTTTTTCCAAGTGCTTCAATACCAGAGAACAGGGCAGGATCACAGTATGCGCTATTTGCTATGTCACATAGCAGCATTCGTTGTTTGCCATGCAACCTTTGCCGAGCTCGCTTGAATGCTTTCGGGGACCGATAATAGATCCCCTCCTTAATTTCAGGAAAGGCAAAGTCTCGATGGCCCTTTAAGTTCCGGTACAGAAATTCGCTTCCGGACCGGCCTGGACCTATTACTAGCAGATAATCATACATAATAAATCTGTGCCTAAATAATCTTTCGTTTTGCGACATTCTCGGAGCATAATTGCTTCTCATTCGGTACTGACACCGAGGCTGGTAAGATTCAGGCCTGTATGTAAAGCAAATCGCCTCTGCGGTCAAATTTACTTCTAATGAAGTTGAGCCATGCCCTTGGTCCACATCTGCGATCCAATCTCCATAGCAGAGCTGCTAGCAACCGGGCTTTTTTTGCCGCCATGCCGAGTTTCACGTACAATGAATTTACACAGCTTCTTGCAGGCCCGCTTCTCGTCCAGTTGTTATGTTATGCACTCCCCAGCACTAAAAAACAAGGTCGAGGTGCCACTTGTCGTTGATATCGATGGCTCGCTGGTCAGCGGCGACCTGCTGATCGAAGGCACCGTCCGAATGATTTCTGCTCATCCGCTCAATCTCTTTGCCCTGCTGTTATGGTTGGTCATCGCCATCGCGAAGGGTCGTGCCGCTCTGAAACGAAAAATCGCCCAAGCTGTTGCGTTGCCACCAGAGACACTAGTATTAAATCCGGCTGTGACAAACGAAATTACTACCGCCAAGGCGGCAGGACGTGAAGTTTGGCTTGCCTCGGCCGCCGATGAGCTTGTCGTTGCCCCACTTGCTGAGGCGGTTGGGGCGATGGGCTACTTTGCTTCGGACGGACGCACTAATCTGGCCGGCCGGATAAAAGCCACGGTTCTGGTCAAACGATTTGGCAAAGGTGGATTTGATTACGTTGGTAACGAACGGCGTGACTTGGCTGTATGGAAACAGGCCCGGCATGTGATCGGGGTTAATCTCTCGGCAAGTCTCGCTCGTAAACTCCAGGCATTAGACCAGGATGCCCAGTTTCTCGATGGACTCGATGGTCATCCGCTCGATTACTTGCGGGCGATACGACCACATCAGTGGATCAAGAATGTGCTAGTGTTTTTGCCCCTAATTGCGGCACAGGAAACCAGCGCCGAGCTTTACTTGGTGGCGCTCGCATTGTTCATCGCTCTATCGGCCTGTGCATCCGGGACCTATCTGCTGAACGATCTGTTTGATCTCCCCTACGATCGCCGGCATAAGACCAAGCGCCACCGCCCGATAGCTGCAGGAAAGGTGCCATTGCTGCCGGCGGTTGGCATCGGTGTAGCGATGATGGCAGGAGGGCTTTTAGTAGCCTTCCAGTTGTCCGCAGCGGCAGGACTCTGCATCCTCCTCTACCTGATCATAACGTTTGCCTACTCGCTATTGCTCAAGCGAATGACTTTCATCGATGTCCTCACACTCTCTGTACTTTACACGATTCGGGTCATTGCTGGCGGGATGGCAGTTTCGATTATGTTATCCCCCTGGTTTTTGGGCTTTTTCATCTTTATGTTTCTCGCTCTGGCCATCGTTAAACGCCAGAGCGAGCTTTATACACTGCGTAAGCCCGGAGAGTCGAAACTCATCGGGCGTGCCTATTTTGCCGAAGATCTCCCTGTAATGGCAGCTCTCGGTGCAGCCAGCAGCTTTGCCTCGATTGTGATTCTTACGCTTTACATCCAAAGTCTGGAAGCAGGTGGAAACTATGACCGTTTGGAGTTGCTGTGGCTGATCTGCCCTTTGTTGATTTACTGGTTGGGGCGCATGATGCTGCTCGCCAATCGCGGAATCGTCGACGATGATCCGCTTGTATTCGCAATGGGTGACAGGGCAAGTTGGCTGACCGGCGTTGGGATACTAGCTATATTCACGGCGGCGCTATGACGAGAAGAAATGTAATTCTCTATCTACAAATTTATCATGCAAGTAACTCCTAAAGGCTCGCTATTGATCACTGGGGGTGCCGGCTACATTGGCAGCCACACCGTACTGGCTTTTCGCCAAGCCGACTACCCTGTCGTCGTGCTGGATGACCTGTCGACGGGACAGCACACGGCGGTTCCGGACGATATAATTTTCATCGAAGGTGACGTTGGGAACATTGAGACCGTAAGTGCGATCGTGGCCAAGCATGGCGTTACCGCGGTCGTTCACTTTGCCGGCAGCACCTCGGTCTTCGAGTCAACCGCCAATCCATTGAAATACTACTGCAACAACGTCAGTGCAAGCACAAATCTGATTCGCGCTTGTGTCCAGACAGGAGTGAAGCGATTCGTTTTTTCCTCAACTGCAGCTGTCTACGGCATCCCGGCAGCGCTGCCAGTAACCGAGGACATGCCTGCGATGCCAATTAATCCTTACGGCAGCTCCAAGCTGGCTACCGAATGGGTGCTCCGCGACACCGCAGTAGCCCACGATTTCCGCTACATTGCATTGCGCTATTTCAATGTTGCCGGCGCGGATCCACAAAGGCGGATAGGTCAGTCTACCTCCGACTCCACACACCTTATCAAAGTGGTCAGCGAAGCAGTTGTAGGTCTACGTGACCACATCAACGTATTTGGCACCGATTACGATACTCCGGATGGCACTTGCATTCGCGACTATATCCACGTCTCTGACCTTGCTGATGCCCACGTTGCGGCGCTCAGTTACCTCGAAAGTGGTGGCAGTAACGAGATACTCAACTGCGGTTATGGTCACGGCTTCTCCGTTCTCGAAGTGCTCAACGCCCTGCAAGTGGAGGCTGGAGTAGTCCTTGATATCCGTAACGGCCTGCGCCGAACTGGCGACCCACCAGCACTGGTGGCTGACACGGCAAAGCTGCAAGCGGTATTGGACTGGTCTCCACGCTACGACGATCTCGGCTTCATCGTACGTACTGCAATCGAATGGGAAGAAAAGCTGAATGCTGTCAAGTAGCGAGAACATTGCCTTACGGACAGGAAAACGCAGGACTGCCCACTCACGGGACTTTTGAGTGTAATTTTCCAACACTCGGAATGTGAAGGATGGGTTAATGTGCCAAGAAATGGGGCCCCCGTCTTTGAAAACGGGGGAAAATCAGTTTGATGCCTGGCAGTGCCCTACTCTCACACGGGAAACTCCCGCACTACCATCGGCGATGCACCGTTTCACTTCCGAGTTCGGGATGGGATCGGGTGGTACCAGTGCTCTATTGCCGCCAGGCAAACCGGACCGAGTGGCGCATCCATGCTCGCAACTCGAATTTTCTGGAATTCAACCAGGCAAAGTTTTGAAGTATTTGCTTGAGTGTTATATGGTCAAGCCGCACGGGCAATTAGTACCGATTAGCTTCACTCATTACTGAGCTTCCACATTCGGCCTATCAACCTGGTCGTCTTCCAGGGCCCTTCAGGGGAATCGAGTTCCCGGTGAGACCTCATTTCAGGAGAGGCTTCCCGCTTAGATGCTTTCAGCGGTTATCCCTGCCGTACGTAGCTACCCGGCAATGCCGCTGGCGCGACAACCGGAACACCAGAGGTACGTCCACTCCGGTCCTCTCGTACTAGGAGCAGCTTCCTTCAAGTCTCAAACACCCACGGTAGATAGGGACCGAACTGTCTCACGACGTTCTAAACCCAGCTCGCGTACCACTTTAAATGGCGAACAGCCATACCCTTGGGACCTGCTTCAGCCCCAGGATGTGATGAGCCGACATCGAGGTGCCAAACACTGCCGTCGATATGGACTCTTGGGCAGTATCAGCCTGTTATCCCCGGAGTACCTTTTATCCGTTGAGCGATGGCCCTTCCATTCAGAACCACCGGATCACTAAGACCTACTTTCGTACCTGCTCGACATGTCCGTCTCGCAGTCAAGCACCCTTATGCCTTTGCACAAACCGCACGATTTCCGACCGTACTTAGGGTACCTTCGCGCTCCTCCGTTACTCTTTGGGAGGAGACCGCCCCAGTCAAACTACCCACCATACACTGTCCCCGATCCGGATCACGGACCTGGGTTAGAACTCCGAACATGCCAGGGTGGTATCTCAAGGTTGGCTCCACAGCTGCTGACGCAACTGTTTCAAAGCCTCCCACCTATCCTGCACAAGCAAGCTCAAAGTTCAGTGTAAAGCTGTAGTAAAGGTTCACGGGGTCTTTCCGTCTAGCCGCGGGAACACTGCATCTTCACAGCGATTTCAATTTCACTGAGTCCCGGGTGGAGACAGTGTGGCCATCGTTACGCCATTCGTGCAGGTCGGAACTTACCCGACAAGGAATTTCGCTACCTTAGGACCGTTATAGTTACGGCCGCCGTTTACCGGGGCTTCGATCAAGAGCTTCGTCCGAAAACTAACCCCATCAATTAACCTTCCGGCACCGGGCAGGCGTCACACCCTATACGTCCACTTGCGTGTTTGCAGAGTGCTGTGTTTTTAATAAACAGTCGCAGCCACCTGGTCACTGCGACCCCCACCAGCTTCCAAAGTACATTGGTCACCAGCAAGGGCGCACCTTCTCCCAAAGTTACGGTGCTATTTTGCCTAGTTCCTTCACCCGAGTTCTCTCAAGCGCCTTGGGATTCTCACCCTACCCACCTGTGTCGGTTTGGGGTACGGTTCCGTATTACCTGAAGCTTAGAGGCTTTTCTTGGAAGCATGGGATCGGCCGCTTCGCTCCTGAAAAGGTGCTCGTCATCGTGCCTCAGCATTGAGAGCCCGGATTTACCTAAGCCCTCTGCCTACACACTTAAACCGGGAAAACCATCACCCGGCCGGCATTGTCTACCCTTCTCCGTCCCCCCATCGCAGTAATACGAAGTACTGGAATATTAACCAGTTTGCCATCGACTACGCCTTTCGGCCTCGCCTTAGGAACCGACTAACCCTGCGCTGATTAGCATGGCGCAGGAAACCTTGGGTTTTCGGCGTGCGGGTTTTTCACCCGCATTATCGTTACTCATGTCAGCATTCGCACTTCCGATACCTCCAGCAAACCTCTCGGCTCGCCTTCGCAGGCCTACGGAACGCTCCTCTACCATGCAATATTGCATCCGCGGTTTCGGTACACAGCTTAGCCCCGTTATATCTTCCGCGCAGGCCGACTCGACCAGTGAGCTATTACGCTTTCTTTAAAGGATGGCTGCTTCTAAGCCAACCTCCTGGCTGTTTTAGCCTTCCCACATCGTTTCCCACTGAGCTGTGATTTGGGGACCTTAACCGGCGGTCTGGGTTGTTTCCCTTTCCACGACGAACCTTATCACCCGCCGTGTGTCTCCCGTGATTGAACTTCCAGGTATTCGGAGTTTGCAATGGTTTGGTAAGTCGGGATGACCCCCTAATCATAACAGTGCTCTACCCCCTGGAGTTAGACACGAGGCGCTACCTAAATAGCTTTCGAGGAGAACCAGCTATCTCCGAGCTTGATTAGCCTTTCACTCCTATCCACAGTTCATCCGATAATTTTTCAACATTACCCGGTTCGGGCCTCCAGCAAGTGTTACCTTGCCTTCACCCTGACCATGGATAGATCGCCCGGTTTCGGGTCTACTCCCAGCGACTGATGCGCCCAATTAAGACTCGGTTTCCCTACGC
>OZ244046.1:0-1640000 GCA_965215055.1 Gammaproteobacteria bacterium | reverse complement strand
AAGCTCCATCTGGATGGAGAAAAAGTTCGCGACGGCAACATCATTGCTGCAGGATTCGTTAACAGGGGCAAAACGTACCAAGCCTATCGTTATACCGGCAGTGACGGCAAGACCGATTATTACACCCCCGACGGCAAAAGCATGCGTAAACCTTTCATGCGTACTCCCGTGGAATTCACACGCATCAGTTCACATTTTAATCCGAGAAGAAGACATCCCGTCCTGAACAGGATTCGCGCACATAAAGGCGTGGATTACGCCGCGCCAAGAGGGACGCCTATCAAGGCCACAGGTGACGGTAGAATCATCTATCGTGGCACCAAAGGCAACTACGGTAAAACGATTATTTTACGACACGGCAGCACTTACACGACGTTATATGCGCATATGTCAAAATACGCACGTGGCACCAGTACCGGCAACCGCGTAAAACAGGGGCAGACGATTGGCTACATCGGCAGCACCGGCATGTCAACAGGCCCCCACTTGCATTACGAATTCCGTGTTAATGGGGTGCATCGCAACCCTCTGAAAGTAAAGCTCCCCAGTGCCAAATCCCTACCAGACGCCGAAATACCATTTTTTCAGGCCGCCATCCGACCCCTTGTCGTGCAACTAGACGCCTATGCGCGGGAAAACAAGCTGGTAATGCGCGGTCTCTGACTCTCGTCATCATGTCCGAGTTATTTATCGGACTCATGTCCGGCACCAGCATGGACGCCATTGATGCCGTGCTGATGGATTTTTCAAAGTCCGACTCGTATATTGTAGACTACGTCAGCCAGCCCATCGAAAGAGAGCTCAGGGATGAGATCGATCACAGTATTGCCAAGCGGACATGGCCACAGGAAATCAAAAAACTTGACCGTACATTTACGCAGGCATCCGCGCAGACGGTGCAGGACATACTGGCAAAGACATCGCTGCGAACAGACGCAATAGTGGCTATCGGCAGCCACGGACAGACCATTTGGCACGACCCCGATGGCGTGCCGCCATGCACCATACAGATTGGAAACGCTCAAGAAATTGCCACCATGACAGGCATCACCACTGTTGGCAATTTCCGCCAAGCGGACATCAACGCAGGAGGGCAAGGCGCACCTTTAGCCTGCGCCTACCACCAAAAAATCTTCAGTGACGAGAAAGAAAATCGAGCAGTCGTCAATTTGGGTGGCATCGCCAACATTACTCTGCTACCCGCCGATAAAACTTTACCTGTAACCGGTTTTGACACCGGTCCCGCAAATACCTTGCTGGACGCATGGGTTAAAAGGCACAGACATGTAAATTTTGACCAGGATGGCGCATGGGCAGCCTCCGGGAACGCTGATGCAGGGCTCTTGGACAGGATGCTGAAAGATGGGTACTTCAAGAGACCTCCACCTAAATCCACCGGCCGTGAAAGGTTTAACCTCACTTGGTTGCAGCGCATGCTTGATCAACATAAAAAACACCTGCCGGAGCGGGACGTTCAAGCTACTTTGGCCGCCTTGACGGTGCAGTCGGTCGCCAACGCGGTAAGGGCATGGCCAACCCCTGTTGACCGTATCCTGCTTTGTGGTGGAGGAAGCTGTAACCGTTATCTGGTTGCCCAGCTGCGGGCAGCGTTGCAGGAAGTCTCTACCGAGCACACCAGTGCTTATGGAATCTCTGGAAAGTGGGTAGAAGCGATGGCATTTGCCTGGTTGGCCAAACAGGCACTGGAAGGCAAGCCCGGCAATATTCCCAGCGTTACGGGCGCGGACAAGAAAGTGGTTCTCGGCGAAATTTTCAGGCCGGAATGAAGGGCGAGCGCCCGTTCAGTTGCCAGGCAGATCAACCCCCTGGAGAAAAGGAAGAACCACAACCACAAGTCGTTTTGGCATTGGGATTGCGAATTACAAACTGTGCACCCTCCAAGCCTTCAGTATAATCGATCTCCGCACCCATCAGATATTGGAAACTCATCGGGTCTACCAGCAAGGTAACACCGTCATTTTCTACCGACGTGTCACCATCCTGAAGATTTTCATCAAAAGTGAATCCATACTGAAATCCGGAGCATCCGCCCCCGCTTACAAACACCCGAAGCTTCAAGTTGTCATTGGCTTCTTCTTCGATGAGTTGCCGCACCTTATTTGCAGCGGCATCGGTGAACACTAAAGATGCAGGCGGTGTGGAAGGTTGTGCTGTCTCGGGTACGGGCATACGAATCTCCTGGTCGCGATATACTAGAACCTGTTGATATGCGAATATTATCCCAGTAAATCAGCCAAAAATTCAAGTCGGCTTTTCAACTGACCCCTGGTGCACCAGAGAGGCTCGTTGATGTAAAAGATTCCCATTCACTTTTGCGTCAGGCGCCATCTCCAGAAAATTGTAGTAGACATTACCGTTTACTCTGGCGCCTGCCTTGATTTCAACAGTGTCAGCGGCATAGATATCACCATGCACCGTACCACTGACAACGATAGAAGATCCTCGAATTTCACCTTCCACGACACCTGATTCACCTATGATTACGCCCCCCTCATCCTCATGCTCGGCTATCACGTTACCCTCCACCAAGCCTTCAATATGCAGACCTTTACCATAGTGAATGTCTCCAAAAATCTTGGCATGACGGCCAATAAGCGTATCAATATGGGTAGTTCTGATTTTATTCTTGAGTGCCTTGTTCACATGCTTGTCTTATTGTACACCGCGTCCCAGCTATAGCTGATAACAACAGGCTTTTTCTTGCTATTGTCTTGCAACAACTCTACCTGCACTTGGCGCGGCTCAAAGTTATCGGGCAAAGAAAAACTGCCTGAAATCTTTTGAAAGTATCTAAAAGAAAATTTCGGCAAATTATCCATGACTTCCCCGGTATCCTCAAGAACCAACTGTTTCGGGATGCCTTGCTGCTCCCCTTCAACACTCAAGCCGATTACGCCGGAAGTTTTTTTCTGCGCTGCCGGAATACTCGTCAACACCAGACTGTAGATGAACTGGCCGGTAGCGGGGCCTTTATGCAGAACAAATTCCTTTACCTGCAGTGCTGTATTATCCGTATTTGACGAGTACAGCGTGCGATAAAAATGCAGTTCCTGGTTCAACTGCAATAATTCAAGTTCTTTTTCACGCAGCGACTGCTTCATTTCTTCTACGGCGGCAAATCCAGATTCTGCTGAATGCTGCGCTGATGCGACTTCATGTTTCAATTGATGTACCGCGTTCTTCAGAAGTGCTATTGCTTCATCCTTGCCGGCAAGGTCGGCAGCTTCTTCTGAAGCTATAAAAGGAGTACCCGTAACGTTGGCCGACAGCCAAAATGTAACACTCATTGTAATCAACACAGTCAGCGCAATCAGGATAGACGACATCAGGAATGGGCCGGGTTTTCTCAGATATAAATGTCTTGCCATTTCATAACCAGGGAAACGTAAGTGTACTTGCCTACGGAAACAAGCCTGATTGAGTGAGGCCCGTGCTTTCTTCTAGTCCGTACATCAGGTTCATGTTCTGTACGGCCTGCCCGGCTGCACCTTTCACCAGGTTGTCAATCACCGACAATACTACCGTCATGTTTCCATCATGCGATCGTTGCACTGACAACAGGCAATAATTTGACCCTCTCACGTGTTTGGTTTCCGGTAACGCGCCTTCATTCATTACCTGTATAAAATGCTCCCCAGCATATCGCTGTTGATAAACCGAGTTCAAATCGACTGACTCGTCCACGCCCGATATGTACAGGGTGGCAAAAATACCTCTCACCATGGGAGTCAGATGCGGAGTGAAGGTGAGATTGATCTCGCCTCCGGTAACCCCTTCCAATTCCTGCTTGACTTCCGGCCAGTGACGATGCGCAGCTACATTGTAGGCTTTGAAATTTTCACCTGCCTCACTGAACAGTGCAGGCACGTTAGCACCGCGGCCCGCCCCGCTTACGCCAGACTTCGCATCGGCTATCAAATACGCGGTATTATCGGCTAGACCCTGTTCAAGCAATGGCAAAAAGCCCAAGATGACGGCAGTTGGGTAGCAGCCCGGATTCGCCACCAGTTGCGCAACCTGTATTTTCTCCCTATGAAGCTCCGACAAACCATACACCGCGTGCCCGAGCACCTCGGGACAGGCATGGGGTTGTCCGTACCAACGCTCCCAGACCGCGGCGTCTTCAATGCGGAAATCGGCAGACAGATCAATTACCTTGACGCCGGCATCAAGAAGTTCAGGCGCCATATGCATCGCGGTGCCGTTAGACGCCGCAAAAAAGACGCAGTCACACTGCTTTAAAATGGTAGTTTCAGGTTGAGAAAATTCGAGCTCGATACTTGATAAACCGGGATACAAAGCTGTAACTGCCTGACCTGCCCGACTGCGCGAGGTTACTACCCTGATCTCAACTTGTGGATGCGCGGCCAAGAGACGCAGTAATTCCGCGCCGGTATACCCCGTACCCCCTACTATTCCGACTGAAATCATAACTACCTTGCAACTTGCCTGGAAATCCCGCTCATCATACAGCAGTCAAAAAGGAAAGGCTTGCAGCCTGCCTCTATTGAAACGGCACATTTATCAAACTGATATCGCAAAAGCTCCTATACTGTTCAGCTTGGCAAACGGAGGGGACTATACATGCTTTGGATAAAGGCTTTTCATATTATATTTACGGTAACCTGGTTTGCGGGATTGTTTTATTTGCCACGCCTGTTCGTTTATCACGCCATGGCAGATGACGCGATCAGCATAGACCGATTCAAGACCATGGAACGAAAATTATTCCTTGGCATCATGACGCCCGGAGGAATACTCACCATCCTGCTTGGAATCTGGCTGCTGACCTACTGGCCGGGCTACCTGAATGCTGATTGGATGCTGCTCAAACTCGTACTGGTAATACTGCTGATTCTTTATCACGTGTGGTGCGGCGTGTTCCTGAAGCAATTCAGAGAAGATCGTATCCAACATTCACATACATGGTTTCGTTGGTTTAATGAAATCCCCGTAGTGGCTCTGATTGCAATAGTAATTCTTGTAGTAGTAAAGCCTTTCGCAAGCTAGACGCTAAAATTGCCTTCTTTTTACAGATATCCGGTCGTGAATATCCCACCGCGGTAAATATATCATCCACTTTCTCAAATTTATTACTAGCAATTATTATCATTTACATTTACAATAATATCCTGATCAAAGGAAAGACATGTACGTTTGCATCTGTAACCGAATTACTGAAGCTCGATTACGTGAAGAAGTCGAACGCGGATATACTACCGTGCGTCAACTTCGTGAGTCATTGGGCGTTACCAGGCAATGCGGCAAATGCACAAGCAGTGTAAAAGGCTGTATCAACAGGCGAGTCAGCATCAGCTCACGCACAAGTACATTTTTGTCATCCGCTTGTAACGCATAGCGTTATCTTCGCTGATATTCCTGCATCGACTCTTACTGGTGTTTATGCAGCCGCCGCAGGCCCTGTTGATGTGAAGCATTCGCACTTTTGTTTGCGCTATCTACTCGTCTGACTGTTAAAAATTATTTACATTTCAAGCCTTTATACAATAAAATTTTTTGACAAAATGGCTATTCCCGCATACGCTTGAGTAATAAGGCAATGTGAGTAAAGGAGCTTCCGATGCAGGGTGACAAGAAGGTAATCGAGTTTTTAAATAAGGTTTTAAAGAACGAACTTTCTGCTATCAATCAGTATTTTTTACACGCCCGCATGTATAAAAACTGGGGCTTGGAAAAACTCAACGACTTTGAATACCACGAGTCGATTGACGAGATGAAACATGCAGATATGTTGATCGAGAGGATACTGTTTTTGGAAGGTCTACCTAACCTGCAAGACATTGGTAGAATTTTTATCGGTGAAAACCCCAAAGAAATGCTGGAATGTGATTTAAAAATGGAGCAACTGGCAATCCCGGACCTTAAGGACGCAATTGCACACTGTGAGACTGTTGCCGACTACATTTCCAGGGAGTTGCTTGAAAAAATCCTTGATAACGAAGAAGAGCATATAGATTGGCTGGAGATTCAGTTTGACAGAATTGACCGCGTTGGGATAGAAAACTATCTACAGTCGATGATGTAGCCAAGCGACAAACCAGTAAAGCAGGATTGACACAAGCTCTTGCGCACTTGGCTTATAAACGTCTATCCGAGCTCGGCGAGACTATTACGTTCGAACATTTGAAGTATACTGCGCACCGGGCAGCACACCTTGTGGTTCGCACAAGTAAGAAAAAAATTTAGATAGACTCACTACAATAAGAACCGGGCTCACTCGCACAGGGTGGTCCTGTATCGTAGGATATATAATGCCGAGGCGCAAACAAGGAAGACTCTTTCCGTAGCACGCGTGAGGCATTCAAGGTACAAGCTCTTATGGCACTGGCACTCTTTGACCTGGATGAAACCCTGCTGGCAGGCGATAGTGATTATGAGTGGGGCAAACACCTGGTCGCCAAAGGCAAGGTGGACCGTGCATTTTATGAAAGGGAAAACGAACGGTTCTATCAGGAATACCTGGCAGGTAGGCTCGACATCCAGGAGTTTCTGAAATTTGCCCTGCGGCCACTGGCGGAGAATTCCTACGATGAGCTATGCCGGTGGCGCGACGAATATATAGACTTGCGTATCAAGCCGATGATCAAGCCCAAGGCACGTGCACTCATCGAACAACACCGAAAGGCGGGAGATTACCTGGCTATCATCACTGCCACAAACCGGTTTATCACTGCACCCGTGCGGAAGATCTTGAATGTCACAACGCTGATTGCAACCGACCCTGCCATGAAAAACGGCAGATTTACAGGAGAGGTCGAAGGCACTCCCTGTTTCGGCCACGGCAAGGTTGTGCGGGTAAAAAAGTGGCTGGAATCCAACACGTGCGACCTTGAAGGTAGCTGGTTTTACTCGGATTCACACAATGACATTCCACTCCTGGAAATGGTAGATCATCCCGTTGCCGTAGACGCGAGTGAAGCGTTGACCGCGCATGCGATAAAAAACAACTGGCACTGCCTGAGCCTTAAATAATCATCGATATTCAAGCATGGCCGGCCTTAAAATACGTGGCCAAACTCCTGCTTGTACTTGTCTTTAAGCTCGGCCAACGTGAAACGATGGTTCTGCGTTCCATTATGCGCAATTTTAATTGTGCCCATCAAGGCAGCGATGCGCCCCGTTACCTGCCAATCGAGATCATTCATCAATCCGTAAATGAGCCCGCCTCGATAGGCATCTCCACAGCCCGTCGGGTCCTGAACCAAACTTGCCTTTACCGATGGAATTTCAATTGATTCCGTGTGCGTATGTATAACAGAGCCTTCTCCTCCCTTGGTGACAATCGCGGCTTTGACGTACTGTGCAATCTGTTTGGCAGTCAACCCCGTTTTTTGTTGTAGTAATTGCAATTCGTAGTCATTGACACATATATAATCTGCCTGCTCCATAAACAAAAGCAGTTCCCTTCCATTAAACATCGGGATGCCCTGCCCGGGGTCAAAAATGAACGGGACACCGGCTTCGTGACATTGTCGCGCGTGCTGCAACATGCCCTCTTTGCCATCTGGAGAGATCAAGGCAAGGGTAATACCATCCTCTACAGGTATTTTGCTCACGTGTGAAAAGTTCATGGCACCAGGATGAAACGCGGTGATTTGATTGTCGTCCAGGTCAGTGGTAATAAAAGCCTGCGCCGTATATTCACTTGCTATGGTCCTGATGTACCTCTGATCCATCCCGCACTGGTTCATCCAGCTTGCATAAGGGTCAAAATCCCGCCCTACCGTGCCCATCGCAAACCCGTCAGCCCCCAACAAACGCAAGTTGTAGGCAATGTTGCCGGCGCAGCCACCGAATTCCCTGCGCATACGCGGCACCATAAATGACACGTTCAGCATATGTACCTTATCCGGCAATATGTGTTTCTTGAATCGGTCGGGAAATACCATGATGTTGTCGTAGGCAAGAGAGCCGCAAATCAGTGCCGACATTGTTCAATCCTTTTACGTAGTTGATAACTTGCCATTTGTCGGTTGTGCCAGGATAAAATGCCAGTCTAACCAAATACGGAGCAAAGTGCTTTTTAATCCATGTCCATTAAAGAAGAACTGGTTCGCTATTACTCATGGCTGCGCCAATACGGCTATAACGATTCGCACAGCGGCAATGCGTCCGTGCGTCAACAAGATACCATCTGGGTCACGCCCTCGGGAGCCTGTGCAGACACGTTGCGCGCAGACGACCTGATCGCCTGCGGCGTGGATGGAACCATAGGCAAAAATGCCTCTTATGATGCAAGATTGCACCTGGAAACGTACAGGAACTGTCCCGCAACACAAGCGGTGCTGCACAGCCACGGGCCGTATACGATCGCAATGACGATGAATGGAGAAAGCTTCGTTCCTGATGACTTTGAAGGAAAATTATATTTCAAAAGAGTACTTGTCCATACTATTCCTTTTGACCAATACTCCGAAAAATCGCCCGAACTGATTGCAGCAGCTTTACGTCATCACCGCATTACGGTCGTCCGCGGGCACGGCGTGTACGCTCACGCAGAATCGCTGGACCTTGCATATAAATGGACTTGCTCACTGGAGCATTCTGCAAAAATTGCATATCTGGCAAAAGGATCAAAATAGTCACTGCGACATGGCTTCCCCGGCAGTTATATCTCTACCATTTGAAAGTCGTCCTTCATCGCCCCGCATTCGGGACATTGCCAGTTAAAAGGGATATCTTCCCAACACGTTCCAGGGGCTATGCCCTCTTCAGGCGCTCCCCTGGCTTCATCATAGAGCCAGCCGCATATCACGCACATATATGTTTTATACTGCCTGGATGTTTCCATTTTGCGTATTTTCAACATGAGTGAACTCGCCAAAATTCCCGTAGCGATGGTAATGTCGGGTTCAGATCCAACAGGCGGCGCAGGCGCGCAGGCAGATATCGAAACCCTTGCAAGCCTTGGCTGCCACGCCGCTCCAGTTATTACTTCCGTCACTGCTCAGGATACTACCAACGTGCTCGAAACAGAACAAATAAGCGAGCGGATGATCATCGAACAAGCGCGTCTGGTGCTTGAAGATATGAGTATAGCAGCGGTGAAAATCGGGCTGGTAAGTGGTGAAGAAACCGTGCGGGCGATTCATACTCTGCTCACGGACTATCCCGATCTTCCCGTTGTACTCGACCCTGTTATCACTGCGGGGGGAGGCGCGAGCCTGGCGAATGATGCCATCGTCGAAGCAATCAACACACTACTGGTTCCACTGGCGACCATAGTGACCCCAAACGGCAGCGAAGCGAGATTACTCACACCTGAAGCAGATACACTGGACGCCTGTGCCATGGCGATATTGGAGCGAGGCGCACACTACGTGCTGATTACCAGCGGCCATGAAAGCATTGATGAAGTGAGCAACGCCTTATACGGAAATAATCGCAAGCTCGACACACACAAATGGACTCGCCTCCCTGGTCAGTTTCACGGCTCCGGCTGTACACTTGCTGCCGCGATTACGGCGTATTTGGCACATGGACAAGACGTGATCTCTGCCAGCCACCAGGCACAGGAGTACACATGGAAGAGCCTGCAAGCCGCTCGCCAGCTTGGCATGGGACAAAAAATCCCCAACCGTTTTCACTGGCTGGAGTAAGGTCTCCTGTCATGTGCGGACTGAAGGGCTTATACGTAATAGCAGACAGCAGCTACATCAAGGCAGGGAGTATGGCAGATACAGTCGCTGAAATTCTGGCAGCCGGCGTAAGAATTATTCAATACAGAGACAAGACTGATGATCACGATAATCGCCATACAATTGCCAGTGAACTGAAGCACCTCGTGCATGAAGAAGGAAGGAAATTAATCATCAACGACGACGTGCTATTGGCCAAATCAATTGACGCAGACGGCGTACACCTTGGCCAGGGTGATTGTTCGATCAGTAAGGCGAGAAAAATATTGGGGCCAAATAAAATTATTGGTGCTTCTTGCTACAACCAATTTGATAACGCGCTGCATGCGGTAGCAGCCGGCGCAGATTACGTGGCATTCGGCGGCTTCTCACGCTCTGCCACCAAGCCCGACGCCGCGCATGCCGGCATAGACCTGATCAGCCGTGCCAAAAAAGAACTGCGTGTGCCGGTATGTGCAATCGGGGGTATCACCAAAGAAAATATCAAGCCGCTGTTACAGGCCGGTGCAGACATGATTGCAGTTATCAGTGCGATATTTGCAGCACCATCACCACAGCAGGCGACACGAGAGCTTCAGGCGTTGTTCAAGTAGAAAAGCCTCCATTGTGGAACTGCCACCCGACATCAGTGAATTGAGGTCTCACATGCAGCATGGTCGAAGGAAGTATATAATTTCAGCACTCCCGGTTCACAAGCCTACGTCAAGTCAACTATGAATGCGCAATTTGATCTGAGAAGGAATCTGGAAGAACCGTACCAGAAATTTTTTCGAGGAATAGGGGTCAACAGACAAGCCAGGAGAGTTGACAGTATCCCTCTGATCCTCCCAAAAAATTCCCGACTTAATCCGTCATGACGACTTCAAAACAGGCATTCGACGAAGCGCAAAAATATATACCCGGCGGAGTGAATTCACCGGTACGTGCATTCAAGGCAGTCGAAGGCACACCGATATTTATCAAGCACGCACAGGGCGCGTACATCTACGATATCCACGACAGGGAATACATCGACTACGTCGGTTCATGGGGGGCAATGGTTCTGGGACACGCCCATCCCGAGGTGATTGAAGCCGTACAACGTGCTGCCGAACACGGCTTGAGCTTTGGCACACCTACCGAAATCGAAACTGAAATGGCAAAAATAGTTTGCGAATCTATTGAATCCATAGAAATGGTTCGTATGGTCAGTTCGGGTACGGAAGCAACGATGAGCGCAATACGATTGGCCAGAGGTTACACCAGGCGTAATAAAATCATAAAGTTTGAGGGCGGCTATCACGGCCACGGGGATTCTCTACTAGTCAAGGCAGGCTCCGGGGCATTGACGCTGGGGACACCGAGTTCACCCGGCATTCCACCCGAGCTCGCCGAGTGCACCATCAGCCTGACGTACAACGACCTTGAACGGGTAGAGCAGGCTTTCGCAAAGTTCGGTGAGGAAATTGCTTGTGTAATCGTCGAGCCGATCGCCGGCAACATGAACTGCGTGCTGCCTGTAGAAGGTTTTTTACAGGGTCTGCGCAAGCTATGTTCAGAATATGCAGCAATTCTTATCTTTGACGAAGTGATGACAGGTTTCCGTGTAGCGCGCGGAGGGGCTCAACAGCTTTATAAAATTGTCCCTGATTTAACTACCCTGGGGAAAATTCTGGGTGGCGGGATGCCCGTTGGTGCCCTGGGTGGAGAACGCAGAATCATGGAATCACTTGCCCCCGTCGGGCCAGTCTATCAAGCCGGTACCCTGTCGGGAAATCCCGTCACCATGGCGGCAGGTTTGGCAACGCTTAAACTACTCTCCGAAAGAGGCTTCTATAACCGATTACACCAAAAAACCAAATTGCTTGTTGATGGCATAGCAAATGCAGCCAAAGACAGTAACCTTCCACTTGCCACTAACCATGTAAGCGGCATGTTCGGGTTATTTTTCACGGAACAGGAAAAAATAACCAATCTCTCACAAGTAACCTCATGCAACCAGGCGCATTTCAACAAGTTTTTTCACAATATGCTGGCACAAGGCGTATACCTTGCACCTTCTCCCTACGAAGCAGGATTCGTTTCAATTGCCCATGGTGAAAAGGAAATTGAAAAGACTATTGAAATCGCTGCGCGATCATTGCAGACAATTTAAATATTGCACTGTATACAGGGTTAATATAACTTATATAGGATTAATATAATTGACGTTGGCACTTTGACAAACTTGAAAGTATAAATAATACTAAACGAGATAGTCTAACCCATACACTATGCAGAATGTACGGAATGAGGAGGTGACAACTACAATGAGTGAACAAACGAAAATCCCGCAGATGGAAAAGATGAAAGGCGAACGGGACACGCACGCCGAGACGAACAAGGAAAACCGTTCCATAGATGACACTGAGATGGAAGAGATTTCCGGCGGTGCCAACCCCAAGGACGACTACGACCTGTTCCACAAACTTCCAGACGGGTCAGGAAGCAGTGACGTAGAGGTAGTGTAGAGTAATATTTTTCGACACCTGATCGTGGCGCTGCGTAACGCCGGGCAGAGTGTATGGAATCATGGTTTACTTGAGGAGGTAACAAAAATGAGTGAGCAAACGAAAACCCCGCAGACGGAAAAAGTGAAAGACGAACAGGACACGCACACCGAGACGGACAAGGAAAACCGTTCCGTAGATGACACTGAGATGGAAAAGGTTTCCGGCGGCGCCAACAAACTTCCAGCCGGGTGGCGTACACCTTGGCCAGACTGAGATGGAAGAGGTTTCCGGCGGTGCCAACAAACTTCCAGACGGGTCAGGAAGCGGTTTCGGAGAGTAATACTTTTCCGACACTTTATCGCGGCGCTAGGTAACCGCCGGGCAGAGTATATGGAATCATGGTTTACTTGAGGAGGTAACAAAAATGAGTGAGCAAACGAAAACCCCACAGACGGAAAAGGTGAAAGGCGAACGGGACACGCACGCCGAGGCGGACAAGGAAAATCGTTCTGTAGATGACACTGAGATGGAAGAGGTTTCCGGCGGCACTGCTAAGCCGAGCGATTACGACCGATACCACCAGCTTCCGGACGGGTCAGGAAGCGGTGTCGGAGAGTAATACTTCCGACACCTGATCGCGGCACTGCGTAACCGCCGGGCAAAGTGTATGGAATCATGGTTTACTTGAGGAGGTGACAAAAATGGGTGAGCAAACGAAACCCCCACAGACGGAAAAAGTGAAAGGCGAACGGGACACGTACGCCGAGACGGACAAGGAAAACCGTTCCGTAGATGACACTGAGATGGAAAAGGTTTCCGGCGGCTGCAGAGGCGATCACGATCGGTACCCCCGGCACCCCCGGTAACACAAACTTCCAGACGTGTCAGAAACGGTTTCGGAGAGTAATACTTTTCCGACACCTGATCGTGGCACTGCGTAACTGCCGGGAAGAATGTATGGAATCATGGTTTACCTGAGGAGGCGACAAAAATGAGTGAACAAACGAAAACCCCGCAGGTGGAAAAGGCGAAAGGCAAACAGGACACACACACCGAGACGGACAAGGAAAACCGTTCCGTAGATGACACTGAGATAGAAAAGGTTTCCGGCGGCACTACTAGCGATTACGAGGACCAGTACCACGAGCAGCTCGAAAAGCTGCGTAATGATGCGTAAGGAGGTGACAACCAAATGAGTGAGCAAACGAAAACCCCGCAGACGGAAAAAGTGAAAGGTAAACAGGACACGCACACCGAGACGGACAAGGAAAACCGTTCCGTAGATGACACCGAGATGGAAGAGGTTTCCGGCGGCACCAGCAGCGACCCCGACAAGTACGAGAGGCTCGAGAGCTTTAGACAAAAGTATCCGAACTTACCACCGGACAGTTTTTGACAGAAGAGACTACCTGTTACTCAATCCGCGGTGAGTTTTTCATTCACGGAGCACTCTGAAGACTGACTATTGCGTATGTGCGCGCAAAAACTGTAGTACAGCTTCCTGTACCTTTGTGCTTTCCAGCAATGAATGCTGATGACTCAGATACTCATCCGGCACTTTCCTCTGTACTCCCCTGCGTTTCATTGATGCATGCTGGCGGTCCGAAGGATCGTCTGTATAAATAATGGACATACTTCCATTATCCCCGTTCACCCAGCTCGAACAGTCACCTCTTGTCCACGGATTCTGAAACCAGGGGTCATTTACACCTACCAGGGTGAGTACGGGTTCTGATTCAGGCGCATTGACACCCTTATATTCACTCCATCCAGCATGACACGTCCAGCCCTCGACGATTCGGGCACGCAGCGACGTATGCCCGGACGTTGAGGCAAGCGTTGCCGTGACAATACCGCCCTGGCTGAAACCCATCAGAAACACGTTACCGGAGTCAACCCAGGGAAGCGCTTTTGCCTTTTTAATTGCATAATCCGCATCGTACTGGCGCATTTTCAACGTGCCACGGTAAAAACCTGCCCGCCTGGTTTCCGGTTCACATGACTTTGGATATTTTTTTCTTGCAAAACTGACCGGCGCGATGACTGCATAACCATTTCTTGCCAGCAGATCAATTCTGGTATACGTGCCTTCCCATACTCCCGTACATCCATGCAGGTAGATGACGGTCGGATACCTGGCAGCCTGATTTATGTTCTGTTCATTCAACGTTGCCATTGTTGCTGCCAGATACTTATCCTTACCTTCCGGAATCCTGACCAGGGCGGCCTGCCAGACCCGTTGCAATTCCTCTGCATCATTCCAGTCTCGCGAGGACATTTCTGCTATCGGAGTAAATGCCTTGGTGTCGTTATTTATACCCGTGGCGCAGGCCTGGTTGAACAGGAGAAACGCGGCGGCAATCCCTGCCACCTTTGCAAAAGCATATCTTCTTT
Organism: Gammaproteobacteria bacterium; assembly: GCA_965215055.1. Lineage (GTDB taxonomy): Bacteria > Pseudomonadota > Gammaproteobacteria > UBA4575 > UBA4575. The sequence goes on along the minus strand of OZ244046.1, from coordinate 1,625,455 downwards.
TCATAGGTACTCAATTATACAAAGTTTGGCAGTTTGATATCGCCATTAATCCGCATCCTGTCGGCAGAAAATAGTAAGATTGCACTTGCTAAAGCTTGCTTATTTACTATTAACGTGGAAAATGCGAGGGTAAAAGTATATTCTCGATGCCGCATATCGTATTTTCGCGAATGAACCAAGTCTTTTAGACAGCCGCCCGCCCCGCAACTACAAGAGTAAACCCCGCGCATGACACAGCTTTTCCGCAAAGAAGCGCTGAAGAAACTGGAAACACCCGAACAACTGGACCGTGCGCTCACTGTAACTACATCCAAGTCATGGCTGGTGCTTGCCATGTTGACAGTGGCTGCAGCCACCGTCGTGACCTGGTCAGCTCTTGGAGAGGTTTCAACTTTTGTAGACGCCGACGGCATTTTCCTGACCCGGGGCGGACGAGTCATCGACGCGGTACCCTCAGGCAGCGGCTCGTTAGCCCGGATCATCCCTACCGTCGGCGACATGGTCGAAAAAGATGAACTGGTAGCCGAGATTGTGCACCAGGAGACGCAAGAAATCTATCGAAACGCGCGCCTGACTGTAACGGAAAGGACACGGGCACTGGATGAACGCAAGGTAGCAATGGAAAAGGAGAACGCTCTGGTTGAACAGAATATTGTACGCCAGCGTGACCGATTAGCACTGCTGGAAAATAACGCACAACGCTCACTGGAGGCAGCCAGTAAACGTCTGAAAGACCATCAAAAACTTTTTGAAGATCATACGGTCACACGGGTGACCGTAGAACGCAGCCAGCAAACCTTTGACCGGGCCCAGCGCGAACTGCTGGACATTATGCGGCGACGAGACGATCTGGAGTCCCAGGAACTGCGCCGCCGCAACAACCTCAAGGCTCTTGTCACTGAAGCGGAACTGCAACTGCAGGCCGCACAGAACGAGGTGAATCGGCTCAAAACCTCGCTGGGAACCAACCGGATACTGGCGCCGTCCTCTGGACGGGTGATCGAAATCAAAGCAACCATCGGCTCTCTACTCCCTGCCGGACAACCCATACTCAGTATTGAGGCCGGCGGGGAAGGATTCGAGGTGCTGGTGTACGTACCGCCCACCGAAGGTAAACGGATTGAGGCAGGTATGAAGGCCCTGGTGTCGCCAACTTCGGTACGCCGCGAAAAATATGGCGCTATGATCGGTACAGTCAAAACTATTTCTGATTTTCCCGCCAGTATTGAAGGCATGATTGCAGCCCTCCAGAATCGGGAGTTGGCCCAGATCCTTTCCCGCGGTGGACCACCCTACGAGAGCCGTATTACTCTCATACCAGATCCGTCAACCGTGAGCGGATACACCTGGACCTCACCGAAGGCCAGCGACGTAACGCTGACCACCGGTACGCTGGCCAATGTCGAGATCGAAGTTTCCAAGCAACCCCCCATTGCCCTTGTTGTACCTTTGATCAACAAGATTTTCGGACTGTGAGCGAAACCCCTGAGTTTCGACCTAACCTGAACCACCACCGGGGCGGGCGGAGACGGGTACCAACCATCCTGCAGATGGAAGCAACCGAATGTGGTGCCGCCTGCCTTGGTATGATCCTCGCTCATTACGGCCGCTGGGTCCCGTTGGAGGAGTTGCGGGTGCGCTGTGGTGTCTCGCGTGACGGCAGCAAGGCGGTCAACGTACTGCGGGCGGCACGCGAATACGGACTCTTTGCCCAGGGTTTCCGACGCGAACCTATGCGCTTGTTCGATCTTCCTTTCCCCATGATCATCTTTTGGAAATTCAACCATTTCATTGTGGTTGAAGGAATCAAAGGTAACTCCGTCTATATCAACGACCCGGGTGAAGGTTTCCAGAAAATTTCCCTGGAAGAATTTGATGAAAGCTTTACGGGTATTTGTCTCGGCTTTCAACCAGGGCCTGAGTTCCGTCGCAACGCCAAACAACCGGGCGTTACAAGCGGCTTACGCACCCGTCTCGGCAAAGCGCGAGTAGCATTGTCTTTCGTCGTGCTGGCAACCCTGATACTGGTTATTCCCGGTCTCGCCGTGCCAACTTTCATCAAGGTGTTCGTGGACGAGGTCATGATCCAGAGGAGCGGATACTGGGTAGTCGCGCTCCTGGTTGGGCTGGGAACGGCAGCCATCATGCAGGCTGCCTTGACCTGGCTGCAGCAAATCTGCCTGGCCCGGATGGAGACCAAGCTTTCCCTCGTCACGACCTCTCGCTTCTTCTGGCACGTGGTGACACTGCCGATGGAATTTTTCAGCCAGCGCTTCGCTGGCGATATTGCAGCCCGAGTCATGTCAAACGATAAAGTTGCGCGATTGATCGCAGGTGACCTCGCAACCAACATGATCAACGTTTTAACCATGTTATTTTTTGGGTTGGTTATGCTCTCCTACGACGTGGTACTGACGCTGGTCGCACTCGCCATGGTCGTCCTCAACCTGCTGGCATTGCGGTTCGTCTCCCGCGCCCGGGAGCATTCCAATCGACGCCTGCTCAAGGAGCACGGCAAGCTTGCTGGAGCTTCCATCAACGGTATTCGGATGATTGAGACTCTGAAAGCCAACGGCAGCGAAGGCGAATTTTTCACCCGCTGGTCAGGCATTCACGCCAACTCCCTCGTCGCTCAGCAGGAATTGGGGATGCTCACGAACCTCCTGAACGTGGTGCCGCCGCTGCTTTCCTCGCTTACCACGGTTGCCGTACTCGGAGTTGGCGGTCTGCGCATCCTTGAAGGTGCGCTTACTATTGGTGGGCTGGTCGCCTTTCAAACTCTGACCCATCGTTTCACCCAACCGATCACAGGGCTGGTGCAGTTCGGTGCCAACATCCAGACTATCAAAGGCGATATCGCCCGACTCGACGACGTCATGAACTATGTACCCGACCCGCGTACCGCCCAGGGCATGACGGATCACAAACCGAAAGAACTGCCGATGGCCCGTGGGCATCTCGTTATCGACAACATTACCTACGGCTACAATGCCCAGGAGCCACCCTTGATCAAGAATTTCAGCCTGTCGGTACAGCCCGGGCAACGCGTGGCCCTGGTCGGAGGTTCCGGAAGTGGCAAGTCTACTATTGCCAAGCTGGTTTGCGGACTGCTGACGCCATGGTCCGGGACCGTACGGATTGACGGCTATGACCTTCAGGAAATTTCACCTGCTCACTTTGCCGAACTCGTGTCCTACGTAGACCAGGAAGTTGTCCTGTTCCAAGCCAGCGTCCAGGACAACATTACTCTCTGGGATTCAACCGTTTCGGAATTCGATATGGCCCAGGCTCTGCGCGATGCTGCTGTGCATGACGTAGTCATGTCCCGGCCCGGCAAACTGAACACCGCGGTCAGTGAAAACGGACTGAATTTCAGTGGTGGGCAGCGGCAACGTCTGGAAATTGCTCGCGCACTCGCTTCCGATCCTGCCGTGCTGGTGCTCGACGAAGCGACGGCCGCATTAGACCCGGTGACCGAGCTTGAGATCGACGATCGTCTGCGGCAACGAGGCGCCACCTGTCTGATCATCGCCCATCGTATCACCACGATTCGGGATGCTGATGAAATCATCGTGCTCGATCATGGGAATATTGCCCAGCGCGGCACACATAAAGCCCTGATTGAGGAAGAAGGCCTGTATCGCGAACTGATTACCTCCAACTGATCATGGCCGAACCTTCTATCATCGAGCGTATCCGTGGCCGGTCTTTCGAGACCGGAGGCGATCAGCCATTTTTGCTGGACAATCCCGAGCACGTCTATTACGTCGAGAAGGGCTGCCTGGATATTTTTGCAGTCGAACTCCACAACCAAAAACCAGTCGACCGGCGGCCTTTTATTACCCGCATCCCGACCGACGGCATGGCCTTCGGCACCCCCATATTCGCAGCACCGGGGCAGGTAAATCAAGCTCGCGCCCTGCTTGCCGTACCCTCTCGGGATACCGTTATCATCAAGGGAGAACGTGAGGGAATTTCCGCAGACAGCTTTGACATTGCTTCAACGATCTGGGTAGACGCATGGATTATCCGCCTGTCGGAATTCATGGCCCGGGGTAAATACACGCCACGAAATGCCATGCTGTTGGAGGCCGAGCCCAACGTGCCCTACCCTGCAGGGTCCTCCCTGAGTGCGCAGCATTCTGACACCATCTGGGTTTCCGCCAACAAGCCTGTACGGTTCATCGGACACCAGGATATGATTGTGGTACCGGAGGACCCGGCCCTCCCGTTGTCTGAGCGAGTCTGGGTCGACCTTGACATGGATACCGAGGTTTCAGCCGTGTACACGCCAACTGTCCTTATCAAGAATCAACTCTGGCCTGCTTTCGACCGTTTCGGCACACGAACCCTGGAGTTCTCGAACATTGCCATGGCCGAAGCAACCCAATCCCTGCAACAACGCCGTCGAGATGCAAGTAAAGCCCGCCACACCATCACGGGCCGCGTCTTCCAGCATTTGGACAGTACCCTGGGAAGCGGAAGGGACAAAATAGCACCTGCCGGTGCCAAAATTGCCACGCCACTGCGTGCAGCGGTAAACCTGATTGCCGAATTCCACGGCATCTCCCTCGATCTGCCGAACGTTTCGCAGGGAAAAGGCAAGAACGAATCTCTCGAATCGCTCATGCACGCATCAAACGCTCGTACGCGGCCGATTGCGCTGACTCCAGGCTGGCATCGTCGGGACGGACCTGCCTTCATCGGTTTCACGACCGAGACTCGACAACCGCTCTGCCTGCTTCCAGACGGGCGCGGTACTTACCATGCAGTGAACCCGGAAACAGGCGCCGATTTACCGGTAGGTAACCAGGAAACCACCAAGTTACAGCATACTGGCATGATGCTTTACATGCCTTTTCCCGACCGTGTGAAGGACGGCAAAAATGCGCTGCTTCACGCATTTCGTAAACACGGGCGAGACATAATGACCGTGCTCGGCATGGCCGTGCTCGGCGCACTGGTCGCTCTGCTACTGCCAATCCTGACCGGCCACCTTCTGGTCGATATCATTCCACGCGTGGATACGGCACAGTGGATCGCTGCCCTTGCGGCATTAACCTTGGCAGCTTTTGGCACTGTCACGTTCGACATCGTGCGCACCTTTGCACAGCTCAGAATTGAAGGCAGGGTAGATGAACGCCTGCAAGCCGCTATCTGGAGCCGGCTGATCTCCCTGCCGGCACCGTTTTTCAGAAACTTTACCGCTGGTGACCTGGCTGACCGGGCAAACGGCATCGGAGTAATTCGGCAATTGTTGACCGGAGCTACTGCAAACGCCGTAATCGGTGGCATGTTTTCTATTTTCAGCTTTGCACTGCTGTTCTATTACAGTTGGTCGCTGGCTCTTTGTGCAGCTGGCCTTGTATTGGTGCTGGTCGGTATTACATGGATTTTTACACGAGGCCAGATGCGCCATCATCGTATTGCTTTCCGTATACAGGGTATGCTTGATGGCCTCATTTTCCAGATGATTACGGGACTCTCCAAGCTGCGGGTGGCCAACGCCGAGTGTTACGCGCTTCTGCGCTGGGCAGAACAATACTCCAGACAAAAAAAGGAAACGCTCTCTGCACGTTACTGGGCGGCCGGCCAACACGCCGTCAACAGCTTGTTCATGCCGATGGCATTGCTCGGCCTGTTTGCCTTCATCTGGTACATGCTCCTCGAAGGGGAAACACAACCTTCATTCGACCTCCTCGCTTTTCTGTCGTTTAACGCCGCTTTCGGGCAGTTTGCAGCAGCAGTGATCGGCCTGACCAGTGCATGGACAACCGTGGCATCCGTCATCCCGTTATTCGAACGGGTGCAACCAATTCTCGAAGCCCAGCCGGAGACCACCACCTCCGGCATCGACCCACAAGATCTTTCCGGAGAGGTTGAATTCGCGGATGTTACCTTTCGCTACCTGCCAGAAGGTCCGGACGCGGTCAAGGAGGTATCCTTTCATATCCACCCGGGCGACTACGTCGCCTTCGTTGGCCCGTCCGGTTCCGGCAAATCGACGGTTTACCGTCTGCTGCTAGGCTTTGAACAACCGGATTCGGGTACGGTATTCCTTGACGGATACGATCTGGCCAGTCTCAACCTGCCTGCTGCCCGTCGGCACATGGGCGTCGTCCTGCAAAATGGCCAGCTTGTCCCCGGCAGTATTTTCGAGAACATTGCCGGCTCGTCCACGCTTACCATGGACGAAGCCTGGGCTGCGGTGCGTGCAGCCGGGCTCGAAGAAGACATCCGGAGCATGCCGATGGGCTTGCACACGGTTTTGTCCGAAGGTGCGGTAGGTCTTTCCGGTGGACAGAAACAGCGCCTGCTGATTGCCCGCGCACTTGCACACAAGCCGCGCATCCTGTTGTTTGACGAAGCTACCAGCGCCCTGGACAACCGCACCCAGTTGCTGGTGCAGACATCCCTGGAAAAGCTGAGCGTTACTCGCGTGGTAATCGCTCACCGCATCAGCACGATTCGTAACGTCGACCTGATCTACGTACTGGAAGAAGGGCGAATCGTCGAGAGCGGCACCTATGACGACTTGATGGAAAAAAACGGCGCCTTCACTGCACTGGCCAAGCGCCAACTCATCTAGTCCCCGCCAATTGAGAGAATGCCAGGCATCAGGTTCCACCGCGTCTGCTCGGCTTCGCGGTCAAGATCAGGCAACCCTTCAACTCCAAGTCGCCGACTCGTCAGTGCACCGACCACACCGAGAAGGGTATACGCTCGTACAATGACGTCACGTTCCGCCGACAGCGCACTGACTCTTCGCGAGACAAAATCCCGCTCGGCATCCAGCACCTCACGCGTGGTACGTTCGCCTATCGCTGCCTCGCGCAGAATTCCCTCCAGTGCCACCTGTGACGCTGTAACCGCAGCGGCAGTCGCCTTCAGCCAGTAACGTGCCGCATCCAGGTCACGCCAGGCGGCAGTTGCCTCTCGCACTGCCTTGCGCCGGGCGGCCAACAATTGGTTACGATATTGCACCTGGCCATGTTTTGCCTGGCGGACCTCTGCCCCAACCCGACCGGCCAAGTACAACGGGACCGTCAACTCCAAAGACAGGCTTCTATTAATCGTATCCAGTTCACGGCGGAAACTCGTTGTCCGGTGTAGTTGATCGGTGGTATTGATCGAGCCTACCAGGTCAACGCTTGGCCCCAGCTTTCCTGCGGCGGCTTTCACTGTATATCCGGCAGCACGCAGGCCGTACTCGGCGACGTGTATCGCCGGATGATCCTTCTGCGCCAAATGACGCGCCTCTTCCAATGTTTCCGGCAGACCGGGTGGTTCATCCGCCGGACTGAGACCTGCGGGCGGCATCCCAACCAGTTCTTCAAACAAGGCGCGCTGCGCAGCAAGCTCGGCCTTTGCTGAAACTACATCTGCGGATGCAATCTTCAGCTCGGCTTCGGCCTGCGCCAAATCGGCGCGAGTGCGGTCTCCGATCTGGAACTGCGCTTCAGTCTCGCGATAACGCTCTTCGAAAGCTACCAGAGACGCCACGCGCAGGTCGACAGTGCGCTTGGCGCGAATCACGTCCAGATAGGTTGTAGCCACGCGCAGAAACAGCGTCTGCTCCACTTCTTCGACGCTGGCGTGGCTGCGCAGCACCTCTTCGGAGGCCTGATACAGCCTTGCCATATCCCTGCCACTGCGGAAAAGATTCTGAGTCAGGGAAAGCCCTCTCGACCAGGTATCGCTGCGGTCTCTAAAGTGTGGCTCGGGATTGCCAAAATGCGGCGAATTAGAATACATGTTTGCCTCTCTATAATCGCTCTCGGTGAGACTGCCGAATGCCTGGAGGGTTGGCATCCAGGCTGACAGGGCGAGAGGAACCCCTTCGTGCCGGCTGCGGGCGGCCTCACGCGCGGCACGCAAAGTCGGATTTTCGCGGGCGGCCTTGGCCAATGCCTCCTCAATAGTCAACGCATGGGCAGGCGCAACAACCGTAAAAAGTACCGCTAGAACAACGAGCTGGAAAAAGCTCATCCCCTGCTTTTGATAAAAGAAGTTAAGCGATAGATACACTAGCCTCTTTGACTTGCTACTACAAAACAAGAAAAAGCTGTAGTTGCGATGCCATATCCTATGGACAATTAGTTCTCGTTGTGCTCAATGGCATTTCTATCATCACGCGGAGGACTTACCTGAAGAATCGAGGCACAGGCCACAATGATGTTCCACAGTTTAGCCTCCAATTGCGGATCATTCAAAGCCTTGACCATTAGTTTTCGACGAGGTTTGATTTCGTTGGCACTCCAAATCCTCCGGACACTTGCCGGTGAAATACCGACTTTTGCTGCTATCTCCCGCGTGCTCCTCGCGCGCATCCTTCCTAGTGGAATTTGCGTCGCCAACCCAATCACTTCCTGGACTATTGACGGTGGAATCGATGATTTGCGGCCGCGCCCAGCCCGGTCGCGAAGGCCGTCAAGTCCTTCACGTTCAAACCGTTGCGACCATTTATTTACCGTTACCAAGCTAACTCCAAGCTGGTCCGCCACGTCCTTCTGCTTCACCCCTTCCGACCTCAGCAGTACAATGCGGGCGCGAAAATGATCGCGCTTGGCTGTTGTGTCGGTGCTTATCCGACGCTGTAACTCGCGCTTTTCTTCCTTCGTTAGTTTCAATACAGAAACCGGTCGCGCCATGGCCGCATTCCCCCTGGAAATCAGATAATATCTATATGGTAATACAGAAACACAATTATTTAAAGCTATTTGAAAAGTATCCGTAAGGTCAATTGAGAATAGGGGTATGGTGTCACAATCTACACAGATACAACTCCTGTGAACGTAATGCGTCAGTTGCCCGCGGTTTTTGCCAGCCGTACAAAATCCAACGCAAGTGCAGAAACACCATCAATACCGGAAAGATTATGCCGATCATCTATCCACTTGGCAGCAAACCAGCTTCCGTGCCTGTCCCGGTCCCGGCGAAGGCAGGCCGCTGCACGAGGACTGGGACAAAGAGGTACATTATGCTTCGGCTCGAGCCAGCGTTTCAGCCGAACTTTGGCAGACGGCGCATAGGGGCGGCCTTTGCCGTGTGAAGAAGGCATCGGCTCGTCGAGCGTGCGAGCAGCTTCGCGCCAGCCCGCGAGACCCGAGATGAAGTCTTCACCTGATTGCATCCATATTTTCTTCCCTGACGCTGCATCAAAAACCTGACGTGCCTGTGGACGAAGTTCAGACTCCTGCGCCAGCGTGGTAATGAGACCGCCGCCACCGACAACATAACCGGCACCCAAGGGAAGGCACATATCAAGATATTCAATATAGTCCTGTCCTGCGCCGACAAGGGTTTCACAGGCCAAAGCAGCAAGATCAGGGCGGGTCAGCGATCGAGCCAATTTAAACAACGCCAAGGCTAAACCAGCCCGGCCCGTAAGAACGTCAAAAGTGAGCGAGCCCAATCCTTGCCAGCCATTGAAAACATCATGCATCAGGCCAATCCAAGTTGGAGCACCATTCCCAGCAGTAATAGCAAGGCGCACTATATCGGACGCAATCTCATCCGCCCAAGCCAACAAGTCGGCAGCACTGGCAGGAGGAAGAGACGCCCGTGTTGGACGGCGCCAAGCAGGGTTGCCGGTACGCATCCCGAATCCGGAATACAACCAAGCCTTGCTCTCGTCTTCGGCAAGCTTGGTAATCGTCTGCACGCGATCCTGCACCGTCGATATTACATTAGCTTCAAAGAAATCAGGCTGCCGTTCACCATCGACTCCAAATAGGTCCAGAGAATCCAGAGTTGTCTGAAAAAGCGGTACGTCCAGGCGGCGCATATCGCGCACTGCAGCCTCACGAATCTCACCTTGTATTTTCCCGCTCTGCTCTGGTAATACAGCATGCAATTCAATTTCACGCCAGACACCGTCAGCAAGGAAACGCGGAATACAACTGCGGTTGATAGCTCGGTAGCAAGTCCAAGTATCCATGCGGATAATCCGAACCGTTGAAGTAGCCACTTTCTGCAACGCCCGTATAACGTCGCCCTGAAGTACCGGTGAAGAAAACTTTCGAATTACCCGAATATACCCATCTTCAAAAAAATCGAAATGATCAGCCGCGTCCATGGGAACACCAGAGGGATCGTGTGGAGCAAATCGGTCTTCACTCCAGGTAACCACCTCTTCTTGATCAGAGCTCGGCAATGGCGTGTTGTGCACCCCGGGACGAGCCAGGCAACCGATGTCAGTTGCATCCTGCCCGTCACGGACGGGGACCAGGGAGGGCAGAATGCCCGTACCAGTGGGCGCCGTCTTGAGCAGTGCTGCCCCAGGATTGAGAAGCGGGCGAACATCGTCTGGCCACCTCCAGGCAGGTTGCGTTACAGTCTCAAAGTCGATGAAACGTGGAATGGCACCATCCGCGATCAGGTTATCGAACCAGAAATCATTGCCTCCCAAGACTTGGAGCAGAGCCAGCCAACTGCCGAGCGCACCAAAAAAACTGGCGGCATCACTTTGCCTGGCAAGCGGACTTTGCTGGTACATCGGCTCCCACGCATAGCCATCTCGGTTTAATGTCTCTGGCGGAACAAGCCCGGGTTCATCCAACTGCCTGATGATCTCGCCTACGGCCGTAGTAATGCGCAGATCCTTCGGCTTGTAAACCACTTCGCCGCGTTCAAAGCGCAAAATCGCAACCGACTTTCCGCCGGCATGCGGATCACCCAGTCCTGCTGAAATCCCGACCAATGCACCAATATTTTCATTACCGAAAAATTCGCGGGAAAAAACCGAATAGTCCGCTGCAATACGGCGGAAAATCAAAAGCATGTCAGTGCGGCAGTCCGTAATAACTTGGCCAAATATATAGGCCAGCGCTGGATTCCGTCGAAACCGGTCCGCCCAGGTCAGAGTGGCGGGGCTCAGCTTGCGTTCCACGTAAAAGGTTGCTGACGACCCTTGATACAATCGACCCGTCAAGTAGTCGAGCACCCCTTCAAAAGCATCCGGAGCACGGAGTAGATTCTTCGGCCATGCTGCCTCGAGCTCAGTTTGAATCCAGTGCCGCGCTATATCAATGGCCTTGGCAGACCCTTCATCAAGTTGTTCGAATAAAGCATGAAAAGTGCAAGCCCAGTCCGGCATGCTTCCCACAAGACGCACATCGCGGAAGCGATTAAGCCAGGCATCCGTGGTGAATCCAAGAGTCTCTGCATGTTCCGCCAGTCTTGCTTCTGAACCAAATGCCTTAACCAGTTTCATCCGGCGCCGGGCGAAAGACTCCTCATCGGTCGCAACCGTCTCAAAGACGTCCGGGTCAGCCCTCTCTGGCGGCGGTGCTGCCCGGGCGATGATCTCGTCGACGTTCAAGATCTCGGTCGTCCACCCAATATAAAGTCGCCGACGGTGCCTTCAACGACTGGGTCAAGCCCGGTAGCACGGGCAAACAAAGCAGAATCGCCGCTACCAATACCGCAGGGAGAGAGCCCGAGCTCTGTTGCTGCCAAGTACAGGGTTTGGTAAAGCGCACCAGTATTGCGCAAGATGACACCATAGGCAATGGACTTGTACTTCCACATCACCCGCGCAAAACGTGCAGTGATGGCAAGTACGATTTGTGGGTTTGCCATCCCCATGGTAGCTGCTTTCGCAAGAACAAATATATGTTCGATCTCATCGGTACGCCCCGATATGTGTACCAACTCGTGGCTCGATGCATCGTAGTGATACAGGCCGGATTCCAGTCCCTCACAGCGATCAACTACAGGATATATCTCAAGTTCATAACTTGCACCACCGTTTGGGTAAGGGCGCCGTGTGATTTCAAATGAAGTGCTCCGATTCATAAAATTACTGACCATGATAGACTCAGATGAACGAATGCGCGCCGCACGGTCAAGCAAGGCACCCAAATCATCAAGTGATATCGGATGGTCTTCATCGTAAAAGCGCTCAGACCGGCGTCGCTCCAAGAGTGAAGCGAAAGGCTCTCCATCAGTACCATCCGGGGCTCTCGTCAGTGAAATGCGCGCACCAGGCCAGGGTGGACGGACTGCTGGCAATGGCTCGATTTCGTCGATAAACGGAAACAGGCCTCCAAATGGATCACGGTGCCAGCCGCGCCGGTTGTGCGTGTGAAATAAGAGGTCATGAAATTCCCACTGTGCAAGCGCAGTCTGATGCGGGCTGGCCTTTGGCTGCTCAACTTGCAAAAACCCTGCTGCGTAAAGAGCACGGCGAACCAGTGGCACTTCAAGTGCTGAAAAATCAGAAAAAATAAAACGAGCACCTACTAATGGTGACTCCAGAAGCCATGCACCGTTGTCTTTTCGAAGAAGAGCGAAATGATCCAACTGTGCCGCCTGCGGCACGTCTGCTGCCAAGGCAGGCAAAAAACCTTCCGTCTGCGGTCGAATCACCGCAAGCTCTCCTTCTCCTGCCAAGCCAATCAACGGAAACTCAAATATCCCCCAATCAAACATACGCTGCAGTTGCACGAGATAAGCCGATGCTTGATGCACACCACCCACCTGAATGATTTTATCACGCAGGGCAGCAAGTGAGGCACCCTCCTCCAGCATTACGCTCGCTTCCTTAAACCCTTTCTCGTATCGGCCAAAAGGCACTTCCCCAAACGGGTTCGTCACGATTAACAAAGACTGATCCTCGGATTTCTTGATTGCAAACCCGGCAAGCAAGCGAATATGAAAGGCCGGCTCCCTGGCTAGATCAATGAAACTCATTGTATTGTGTCGGTAGCGGAAGAAAAGATGAGCTCGATCAACACCCCTTTGCGCCAGAGTTCAGCTACATCGTCCTGCACCAAGCGCGCCTGGATTCCAAACTGACCGGCGATACGCCTAGTCGTTTCTTCTACGCCCGCGCCGTTGTGGAAAGCGTTGGCCAAGGTAGGCAAGTAGCTTATATCTCGTCCACCAGTCGTGGTGAAATCCATTTTCCAGCCGCCACCTTTAGCAATGACCTTGACTGGAGTAGCCGGCTCAACCGTCACACCTTTTTGCAAGGCAAGATATTCGGGTGGGTCCGGTTGCATATTGTGCTCGACGAGACGGTTAATGGCGCGGGCAAACTCATCAATGCTTTCAAAGGGCTCCTCGTCAAAAACAACATAGCCGTCCGGCCAGCGATTGGAACAAGGCTCTGGAGAAATCAGGCGAACCCGTTTCATGATAGGTTCGATCAGGAATCCCGAAACGCAGGCGATGGTGCGATGCATATGGATCCTGTCATCATCGATCTTGCTCAGCTTATGCCGCTCCAGGTCCATGCGCTTTGATAGGATATTACCCTTGACGCGAGCACGGCCGACGTCCGCCAGTGCCAGCACGGAGTCACGATTGATCAAGGCCAAGTCGACGTCCATCATCTCTTCGGCAGTAAAGGCTGCATAGACCCGGTCGAGCTGGCGCAGTGAGACTATAGAGAAGCGCAGTCCCGGGCAGTTTCCGGCCCGTGCTATCTTGATAAGTTCCCGGGTACGATCGAAGTCAACATAATGCATTGCCGTCGTGGTTACCGGGAAACGCCCCAGGATACGCTGGAAGACCTCCCCGTAAGCTTCGTAATCCGGGTGATCCAAGGGGTCCGTTGCCCAGTACAGACAACCGCGCACGGCACTAGTACCAAACACCCCGTGCAATATCAACAGCATTTTTTCCCAACTCTCAAGATCAGTCGGCAAAACCGCTTCCAGGGGCACCGCAGAAACCCCGCAGAACCAGCAACGCTGTGAACAACCTCGGGTCAACTCTACTGCAAAAGGCAGATGCAAGCCAACTTGAGGCATAACCATACCTTGCGCGAATGCGCTCCGCGCGCGCTGGCGCGCGCGCCAAACACGGTAGGATTCAATCGCACCTTCATCATTGTTACAAAAATCAAAATAACTCTTGGAAAAATTTGCCGCCTGAACGAATGCGCGGGATTCAGGTGTATCCGCTCGGACCTGCACGTCACGGTGCCACAAAAAGGCCACAGAGGTAGGATCAAAGTCGATTCCAACAGCAGCAGCAGCAGCAATGGGATCAGCTTCAACCGCGGCACGGAAACGATGATCGGCGAACCAGCGCTCGCGAAAGCGCTTCGCCTGCGCAAAGAGATGCGGGTCAGTTACTTCATCCATCGGCTTAAATAAAGACCGCAACGGGATTAAGATCTTTTTCGGCGGTAGGCTTGTCCAGCCAGCCCAACTCGACTGGCACGTCGAACAAGCGCCCAGGCCCCAGCCGCGCCCAGAAGTGGCGCATGCCAGGCACGATGGTTTTCGCCACTGGCATCCCAATGTCTGGCCGGGTTTGGTCAAGCACTAGAAACTCCATGCCCTTGCGTTCCACCATTTCCTGGCAGAGCTTGACGTCGTCGCGCAGGTCTTGGGTATCAGGTACAGGGTAGTCGTCTCGCACTCGGCGCGGTGCCTTGGAGTCCGGTGTGAGATAGGGGTTATTTTCAAGCTTCGCATTCTTCCACCACCAGTTGTTCTCGGGGTCATCGTACAGGTAACCACTGCCATCTGGCTTAACGTCACGGACCCCTGACAAGTATTGGTTTAACTCGCACACTGCCCGGGCGGCAGCAACATGCGGGTCGAAATGTGCACCTGCCGAGAAGATGATATCTTCCACCTCCTTATCGGTGCGGTGTGAAACAGCAACGAAAACCGGAATACCGAAGTCATGGGTTGCATCCAATACCCACATCGAGCGGTTGACTGAAGCATAGTAGTTATAAGCGTCGGAGAGATAGCGGTCACCAAAGCTGTCGAGGTCCAACTCAGGTAACCGAACGCGATTGTACCACCAGCAGGCAAATGCATCTCTCTCGACCAACTCAAAAAAACCTTGCAGAATAGCCTCTTCCAATGTATTCCCGGCCGCACAGCCATTGGAGTCCGGGCCACAGTAGACGGCGCCATCCTGCAGTGGCTTGGCGTAGTAGAGCATGGCCGTTGGCAGATAACGGTGCTGCTTTTTTGTCATCGACCAAACCGGTGACCAATCCATTTTTATATCCGAATCGAAACGCTTCGGAACATAGTTGAAACGCAGATTCCTGGCATTGATCTCGGCCGCGTGTTCGTACTGCCAATCACTGAATAACTGAATTTCGTTCGGATGGATCGCTTCGCCGTCCGCAAAGTCCTCCAGGCATGCGGAGTGGCGGACTTCATCCCCATGGAATACACCAGAATAGCGTTCAACCGCCTCACACAAGGCACTGGCTTCCGCCTGTTCAGGAGTACTGCCCTTACCTGAACTCTTGGTACGCAGACTGGCATGCAGAACCCGGAAACTATTATTTTGCAATGCCAAGTTGCTCCCGGCCCAGTAGACATGCAGCCAGGGATCATCTGCCTGTGTGATGCGTGCCAGTTGCGTGACCACACCACTAACCGGACTTACCAGGTGCCGATACTTGCGTACCGTTTCCTCTGGTGGAACCGAGCGGAGACCTCCACTGTTGCAGACCGGCTTCGGGCTTGAGTGCAGCTGCACCGGTTTTACCGGTCGATCAGTGCGGTTAAGAGTCTCGTCGCCGCAAGTTGCACACTGTGGGCGCTGACGAACTTCATGACGTTCACAAGTGTGGCTGAACGGTTCCAGGGATATCACGTGATCGTGGACAAACGTGAACTCATCCAGCACGACCCACTTGGCGATTTCGGTCGCTGCAATACTGCACACTGCACGGGCAAAAGGCCGAGCTCCGGCACCAGGCAAAACAGCAGCCTTATCTCCGGCAACAGTACGCAAAAAGTTTTCAACCTCACGGTTACCGCGGATGCGGTGCGCGAGACAGCTCCAGCAAGGTCCGTTCCCATCTCCAGGACGGAACACGGGACCAAACATGGGAGCCACACCTTCCGACTTGAGCAGAACCCATGGAATTCCTGACTTCCTGTGACGCTTGTTGATTTCAGCGTGCTTTTCAGACAGGTAGTCGTTTGTTGTGACAATCGCGAGTGTTGGATCGTCCTCAGTCACGGCCAAGCCCATTTCATCCAGTGCCGTCACCAGCCCGTTGGTACCACCTGTGACTTTCACACGCGCCGCACGAAGGCGGGCTTCCGCCCACCGAGGCGAAACTCCTACAGCCCCCCAGAACGAGGCCTGATCTCGGCCCATATCGAATTCACTCGATACCGCGTAGCCTTTCGAAGCCATCGAAACCAACGTGGTCTGAACTTCTACTGCCTTATGTTTTTCGCTCAGTGCAGCAGCAATTTCGTGGCGCGTACGAGTACCGTCTAACAGAGGAAGAAGATCAAGATAGCGTTGCCCGTGCAGGAGTATGCTGGAGATTTCAGAAACCAGCAACACAGCCTCGCTGCCAACCACGTGAAAATCGAGGTGCGGCGTAAGCATCGGTTTCTCGATAATACCCCGATCGCTTTCAGTCGTGCGTAACAGCACACTTCCTTGAGCGACAATTCCGGCCTGCCGCGCGGTGATCGGATTGTCATAATCAGCCATAAATATCCCTATTTCTCAAAAACGGAGGGTTCGTCTTCTTCTCCCATTAACTGGGTTTACTATAACGTGCTCTTAATGCTACATGCGCAGAATACGGGATTCTACATTGCCTCGCACTTTTCCCTTAAACGAGCAGGGGGATAGGGCGTAACTATCTATGATTCAATTCAGGACTGGCGGCACAACACATGACAGGCATCACTCACATTTACTATCAACTGAATTTCGGTGCCAGAGAAATCAGACCTCTCCAGACCCAGTGTCTCACTTGCGCTGCCAGCCGGCCATATCTCCAACTACAACTCCCAAACAGCTACAGAACTCAGGCTGCTAACGAGACTGCCTACCGTCGACGAAGGCAGGCCATGTCTTGATCCAGCAGAGATACGGGACAACGCCTCATCCGACATGGCTGCATTCGGGTCCGGGGGAAAAGTCACATGAAATAAATTCCGTGTATTCGCAACGACATTTATATCCATTGTCTCGGGAATATCAAAGCCATTCTCGTTGAGAGTTTGATGCGGTTCTGATGCCATTTTTGACCGGAATCCCGTATCGTTGCGACGTTCCTTCACCAGTGACGTCAAACTGTCTATATTCTGCTGCACGGAACTTTCCATTTCGGGTGTCATTTTATCCTGGTACATCTTCAACCTCCTGTATCGTATCAGTGTCTCACTTGCGCTGCCAGCCTGCCATATCTTCAACCATAGCCCCACACAGCCACAGAACTCAGGCTGGAACGAGACCTTATTTCCTAATAATCCAACTCCCAAACAGCTATAGTACTCAGGCTGGTAACGAGGCTGCTTGACGTCGACTGAGGCGGGCCTCCAGCGGAAACAAGGGACAGCAACTCATCCGATATGGCTGCATTCGGGTCCGGGGGAAAAGTCACATGAAATAAATTCTGTGTATTCGCAACGACATTTATATCCATTGTCTCGGGAATATCAAAGCCATTCTCGTTGAGAGTTTGATGCGGTTCTGATGCCATTTTTGACCGGAATCCCGTATCGTTGCGACGTTCCTTCACCAGTGACGTCAAACTGTCTATATTCTGCCGCACGGAACTTTCCACTTCGGGTGTCATTTTATCCTGGTACATCTTTCAACCTCTTGTATTGTGATCAGTGTCTCACTTGCGCTGCCAGCCTGCCATATCTCTGATCATGACTCCCAAACAGCGAAAGAGCTCACGCAGGTTCCGAGACTGCTTATCGTCGAATTAGGCCTGCCTGATCCAGCGGAAACAAGAGACAGTGCCTCATCCGACATGGCTGCATTCGGGTCCGGGGGAAAAGTCACATGAAATAAATTCCGTGTATTCGCAACGACATTTATATCCATTGTCTCGGGAATATCAAAGCCATTCTCGTTGAGAGTGTGATGCGGTTCCGACGCCATTTTTGACCGGAACTCCATATCGTTGCGACGTTCCTTCACCAGTGACGTAAAACTGTCTATACTCTGCAGCACGGAACTTTCCACTTCGGGTGTCATTTTATCCTGATACATCTTCAACCTCCTCGTATTGTACCTATGACCAGTTTAACGCTAAGGCCTTCTTCAAGCCGAACCTGCCGTACTGGCTGACCCCACTGAGCCAATCGTCGATGCTGCCGTAGACGATGCCACGCTGCTGGCCGTGCCTGCACTACCTGCCGTTCCCGCTGTACTTCCAGCAGCCACGTTCTCAAGTGCATGGTCAGACAGAGCAAAGTTTGGATCCTGCGGCATAACTACATGATAGATATCATTCGTGTTTGCCAGCACTCGAAGTTCGACGTCTGGAGAAACAGAAAGATCAAGTTCTTCCTTCACCGACGACAAATCACCGCTATCAATGCGGGCTCGCAATGCCGCATCACTCCAGTACCGACTAGTGAAACCTCTCAGGGCATCATACCGACCCTGAAAATATTCGTATGCTTTATCATCCATCATTACTTCCTCCTATCATCTGTCAGTTTGCTTGCCAACTCCACATCAAGTGGATTCCGGCATCGGTAATACAATGTGGATAAGATTTTCAGCATTGAACAGCAACTTGACTTTGGCACCTTCCGGAATCTCAAGGCCCTCTGCTCTCAGCACTCCAGTTGGGTCCGTATCTACCTTCGCCTTGTAGTCAGGGTCACCGTAGTATTTCGCCACTATATCGGCAAATATTTGTTGGCTGCGTTCAACCATATCCCGGCTAATGTCGGCAGATTTTGTACCCGCGTCATCATTTGGCATTGTTATTCTCCTTAATTAAATTCAACTTAACTTGCCGAGCCAGCAGAACCTGCCGTACCTGCTGAGGATACAGACGATGCAGCAGTTGACGTTGCTATACTCCCAGCCGACCCAATTGTAGACGCTGACCCCGCCGTGCTGCTGCCTGCTGCCACTTTTTCAAGCGTCTGGTCGGACAGGGGGTAATTTGGGTCCGGCGGCATAATCACGTGATAGACGTCACTTGTATTGGCCAAAACCCGAACTTCAGCACCAGGAACAGCAGAAAAATCAAGCCTCTCCCGCACCAGCGATGAGTCGCCGCCGTCAATACGATCTCGCAATGCCGCGTCACTCCAGTACTGCTTGCTGAGGTCCTGCAAAAGACCATAACGAACTTCAAACTCTTCATACATTTCACTATTCATCTCAAGCCTCCTCGCCTCGTTCTTTTAGCTGAAGAAAAAAGCCGCCCATTTCACCTACTACTATTGCCCTTGGATTAACTACCGGCCGATCCCGCACAACCTACTGAGCCTGCTGAAGAAGCCGACGACGCCATGGTTGACGTTGCTAGAGTTCCAGCTGACCCCGCCGATGACACTGACCCCGCCGTGTTGCTGCCTGCTGCCACTTTATCAAGCGCCTGGTCAGACAAGGCATAATTTGGGTCCGGTGGCATGACCACGTGATAGACGTCACTTGTATTGGCCGCCAACTTAAGCTCGACTTCGGGAAAAGAAAGAGCTTTAATCCCCTCCCTTATCAGCGACATATCGCCGCTGTCAACGCGTGCCCGCAGTGCCTCATCGCTCCAGTACTGTTTGCTGAAGTCTTTCAGAAACTCGTATCCATTGGCAAAATACTCATAAACCTCTTCCTTAGTATTAACTGCCATTTCTCACCTCAATTTACAACTGTAGTTAAAAGATTAACCTGCCGTGCCCGCGCTGCCTGCAGAACCCACTGACCCTGCACTGCTCACAGTACTTATGACGGTTCCTGCCGTCGAGGCCGAGCCCGCAGAGCCCACTGAGCTAGCTGTTGATCCACCACCAGCAACAAGAGCCAGTGCCTCATCCGACATGGTCGCGTTAGGGTCCGGGGGAAAGGTTACATGAAAAAGCTCATCCGTGTTCGCAACAACACGCACTTCCAATCCCTTTGGAATACCAAATCCCTCTTCATTAAGAACGCCGTGCGGGTCCGACAACAACTTGGATCGAAACCCTGCATCGCTTCGATATTGGTTCCCCAATGCCGTCAGATGCTCGATATGACTTCGCATGGCGTCAGTTGATGCGGATGTATTCTGTGATTGTTCCATTTTCTTTTCCTCCTCTAAGCAATATTAAAGTTTGCTATTCGCTATCTGGTCCAACGTAGGCTTGGGCTTCCGTTTTAATCTTGTAAACCTGTCTGAACATTAACCACTACCTGTACTACTTGCCTATAACAATATCCAATTATTTATAAAAACAAAAGTTCATTTTTTAAAAAAATAAACTATAAATAAATATAAACAACTTTTACTGGCCAAGAGCTTCTACCATGTCTGCATAGCATCATATCTTGTTTAATTCTGCCAGAATTTTCAGGAATATCTTCCAAAAATCAACCAAACCCATATACGTCGAATACAGCGATAGAATTATTTATATCTATTTAAAACTTGTTACTCTCCCATACAATTACACTCTGCAAAGCGTTGGCTGCCACCTTCATAATCCGCATGGCGCAAGCAACACCGGAATAGAGGCAGATATAGGCGTAGTTGCAGCTATAACGACGTGGAGCAGGACAAGTTTTACCGTTCCGTCCATTACGGGATGTAACAGGGGCCCCAGAAGGCAAGCCCCTCATCTGCTACACCACAAAAACCAAGTCTGCAAACACCAACCTAATTTTCATCAACGGCAGGCAACACAATATGAATAAGATTTTCTTTATTAAATAGCAGCTTGACCTTGGCACCTTCCGGAATCTCAAGGCCTTCTGCTTTCAACACCCCGGTCGGGTCCGCATCTACCTTCGCCTTGTAGTCAGGATCACCATAGTATTTCGCCACTATGTCGGCAAATATTTGTTGGCTGCGCTCAACAAGGTCACGATTCATACCCTTCTCTTCATCTACCATCTTCGTCCTCCTTTACTGTCTGATTTTATTATTACCAATACACGAAAAAAAGATACACAGAAAAGCTCACCCATGTACGTCAGGTTCACTCGTCAATCAATATAATAACAGTTATATACCACGTAAGCGAAATGCCAAGCATGAATGATTGCATAAAACTAGGCAGTTTGATAGTGGCCATATAACTTGGTGTACAGGCCGCCTGCGTTGATCAATTCATTATGCCCACCCTGCTCTGTAACCCTGCCAGCCTCAAATACATACACAGTATCAGCCTGTCTTACTGCGCTGAGGCGATGCGCAACAATAATCATCGTGCGACCTTGCAGATGCCTGGCCAGTGAAAGATGCAGCCTGGCTTCAGTTTCCGTATCCAGTGCCGAGGTCGCTTCGTCCAAAATCACTACCTGGGGATTTGTAAGCACCATTCTTGCAATGGCGATGCGTTGACGCTGACCGCCCGACAGGCGGATACCACCCACTCCGACCAGGCTGTCCAATCCTTGTGGCATATCTTCAACGACATTCCTGATTTGTGCTACTTCAAGCACGCGCCATAATGCAGCATCCGGAACTTCCTTGCCCAGTGTCAAATTCATACGCACGGTGTCGTTAAACAATGCCGGATGCTGTAATACACAAGCGACGTGCTGGCGTACTACCTCCATGCCAATGCGCGATACCGGTACGCCGTCAAATTTTATCTCTCCGGATAACGGCAGGTATAAGCTCAACAACACCTGCACAAGAGTGGACTTTCCACCTCCGCTTGCCCCGACCAGCGCAACTTTTTCACCTGCCCGAATGGAAAGATTGGCATTGTTCAATACACGCGGCCCATCCCCGTAGGCGAACCTGATATTCTCGATCTGCACGCTGACCGTATGCTTGCCTGTAAACGGATTCTCCAGATGCGGGTATCGGGGTTCCTGCCGTATACACAGCAGCTCGTTAATACGCTCCAGTGCTGCTTTCGCTGCGTAGAACGAATATTGAATACCCAACACTTCCTGAACAGGCGTCATCATAAACCACAGGTAACCAAACACCGCGATCATTTCTCCGATGGTCAAATCGGTGAGTAACACCATGACCATGCCCGCCGCACGAAAAACGTCAAAACCAATCAGGAAAACAGAGAAAGACAATCGACCGGCAGCGTCGCTTTTCCATGAAAATGCCGAGGAATGATTCTTTACTCGTTCGGCATGCTTCTTGACGCGGCCCAGGTAATAACGTTCGCGGTTGCTCGCGCGGACCTGCTGAATTCCATCCAGAATCTCAACCAGGGATTGCTGAAATCTTTCAAACGACTTGTTTTCCTTTTGTTTTAGAGTCTTGACTTTTTTACCAATCACCATGGTGACGTATATCACCAGGGGATTTACCAACATAATGAACAGTGCCAGTTGCCAATGCAGCCAGAGTAGCACCACGGCAACGCCCAAAATTGTCAATACCGAAACCAGGAACCTGCTGACTGTCTCTCCGACAAATTGATCAACGGTATTCAGGTCGGTAACAAGCTTGGAAGAAACTGCCCCGCTCCCCAGTGTTTCATATTCCGACATGGCGACAAACTGAAGCCGGTCAAGCAACTGGTAGCGAATACGATAGATAATATCTTTCGCGATGCCGACAAATTTCTTTGTTTGCCAGACGTTGAGTATCAGATAGCTCAATCGCAGCACGACACAAACCACGGTTAACACCACAATGTAGAGAAACGGGCTATACAGCGACGCAGGAAACAAGCTATTGACCACAGTCACGACTTTCCCGGGTTGATTCAATAAAACCTCGTCAATCAGCAAGGGGATAAGAAGGGGTATCGGTATGCTGACCAGCACCGCTAATGCTGCGATGGCATGTGCGCCAACAAGCTCTCTCTTGTGCACCAGCGCCATATTAAGCACGTTGCGCATCGTGTAACGCCCGGGGGCGTGATCATTGTTGCCGGTAGTGAACATCAGGGTGTCCAAAAAACAAGTTTATGCATCGTCCTTTTTCTGCTTGTCAATATCTGCGCGAACCTGGTCCATATCCAGTGCCTTGGCCTTTTCAAGTACGTCTTCCAGTTGTGCAGGAGGTAATGCACCCGCCTGCGAATATAATAAAACCTGTTCTCGAAAAATCATCAACATCGGGATAGAGCGTATGTTGCAGGCCTGCGCCAACTCCTGTTGCTCTTCGGTATTCACCTTGGCAAAAACTACATCGCCGTGATTTTCTGACGCCGCTTCAAAAGTGGGCGCAAAGGATCTGCATGGACCACACCAGGAGGCCCAAAAATCGATGATTACGAGATCATTCTCTGCAATCGTTGCATTGAAATTATCTTTGGTTAAGGCGATGGTTGCCACAATCTTCTCCTTGAATCATAAAAGTTTATATTTTTGCATAGCTTCTTTAAGATGATGCAGGCGTACAATGTAATCATCAATCTCCAACAGACGCTGCTTAATCGATAATTGCAGAGGCAGCAATTCCGTCAAGCGGGCACCTACCCAGCCGGCCCGTTCATAATAAGCTGGTATACTGCTGTAAGGTTCGCCTATTTTCGAGATAATGCGCCGTAATAAAAGCTGCATCGAGTTGAATTCTTCGGGCAGAGCCAGGTCAGAATTTTCCTGCACCTTTTCTATTTGACCAACCAGCAACTGGTTGGATTCCACGTGCGTAGCATCTACGTGTATTCTGTCCTCCCCACGTGCGGTAATGCCAAAAAGGCCATTGGGCAAAGTCTTCCAGTCACTGATGGAGCATAAAGTACCGGTCTTGTACACCTGCTCATTCCCACCCCTTAGCAGCACAATACCAAACCCGCTCTCATTGCGTATACACTCTTTCACCATGTCCAGGTAACGAGTCTCAAAAATTTGCAAGGGCAGCGCGCCACCAGGAAATATCACGGTATTCAGTGGAAACAGCGGAAGCTGCTGTAATTCTGAAGGCAATGAGTAAACCCCTGTCTTGGTGAGAAGGCTAATGCACCGCGGAAGCACAGCGGCTGGATAGTTGTAAACCCAGCCTTGCCGAAAGGTTGTCAAAGCTGCCGTTGCTCAGGATCAAAATGTTATCACCCTCTCTTGCCTCACGTGACAATGCCGTGATGATTTCCTCCACTGTAGCAAAGACGTGACAGGAAGGCCGCATTTGCCGCGCTACGTCCTGCACCGACCATTGCATACCTTGCGGCTCAAACGCGAACACTTTATCTGCATCCTTGAATGCATCAGCCAGTTGACCGGCATGTATGCCCATGCGCATGGTGTTGGAGCGAGGCTCAAATACAGCCAAAACACGGGCTTGCGCATGTTGCTTTCTGAACGCGAGCAGTGTAGCCGCAATTTCAGTTGGATGATGGGCAAAGTCGTCGTAGATATTTACTTGATCAAAACTGCCCTTGTGCTCCAGACGACGTTTTACACCCGAGAATGACGCCAGGGCCTGTAATGCATCCGTGGCACTTACCCCTGTATGGTGCGCCGCGGCAATCGCAGCAACGGCGTTGGCGATGTTGTGCCGGCCAAATAACTTGGGCACACCTGTTCCTTGCAACTTGCCGTGGTGACGCAAGGTAAATCGCGAATCGGAAGAATCAATACCTTCCGCAAACCAGGTAGCCGAGGAGTTGACAGTGGAAAAAGACTCGGTTGCCGTCCAGCATCCCAACTCGATTACGTCCCGTATATTCCGATCATCATGGTTGATGACTACCGACCCTTCACTGGGCACGATACGGAGCAGGTGATGGAATTGACGCCTTATATCCTTGATATCGTCGAATATATCCGCGTGATCAAACTCCAGATTGTTTAATACGAGAGTACGGGGACAGTAGTGTACGAATTTTGAACGCTTGTCAAAAAAGGCCGTGTCATATTCGTCAGCTTCGACCACAAAATATTCAGACTCGGTTAATCTTGAAGAACGTTCAAAGTCTTCAGGTATGCCGCCTATCAAAAACCCGGGATTCAGTCCGGCATGTTCCAGAATCCACGCCAGTATGCTGGCGGTAGTGGTCTTGCCGTGAGTTCCGGCCACCGCCAATACCCATCGCTCTCGCAACACGTGGTCGTGCAGCCACGCGGGCCCGGAGGTAAAAGGTATACGGTTGTTAAGCAGATATTCAATCACTTCGTTGCCACGCGCTATGGCGTTACCAACGATGATTTGGTCGGGCATGGGGCGAAGGTGGTCAACTGAGTATCCCGTCTTCAGTTCAATACCTTCCTTTTCAAGTTGGGTACTCATAGGCGGATACACGTTCACGTCCGAACCGGAAACCTTATGCCCTGATTGCTTGGCGAGAATGGCCAAGCCGCCCATTAAAGTGCCGCAAATACCGAGAATATGTATATGCATCAGGTCAGACAGTGCTGGCAAACAGTAAATTAATAACCAGGGTGCTTAACAGCACATAGCCAACACTGATAGCGATGCCGTAACTCATCAATGACGACAATGCCCTGCTGAAAATATATCCATACACGATTACCACCCAGACAAAAAAAGCAAAAACCGTCACGTGAAAAAACAGTTCAATCGCACTACTCAATTGCAGGTACTCCATAGAATAGAAGCTGGGAACCGACGCAGCACTTATTATTGCGTCGGTCCCCAGCATGGCGCAGAAAGTTTGTAAAAAACGTTCCGATTTTTTAAGTAGCAACAGCTTCGTGAAAACAAACGAGATAAATAACGCGGCAATAGCAGCCAGGCTTGCAGTCTTGAGATCACGTAAAATTGACCCGACTGACACGGAGACTAAAAAATTCGCACCGACAAGCAGGCCCAGCAGCATGTGTGAATGTGGCAACTCCTCTGGCCCCTTGCGCAACAGGCAGATATCAAACAGTATTTTTACAACGTTGGTCATCGCACTTGAATCTACGCCTGCAAAAAACCGTAAATGCCCCGCTTGGAGGGTGCTGACATCCAGTCACGAAGACGGTCTACTTCAGGGACACCGTGAAGGTCTTCCGGCAACTCACCCCGCCGCAGGGAGCGCAAGGCTTCTTCCAGCTTGCGGTAACGCTCGCCTGTTACGCCTGTACGACGCAACCCGATAGTATTCAAACGATAATGACGAACCGGGTCACCACCCAACAAACAGTATGGCATCACGTCCTTGCGCACGGGCGTGTGCCCGGCAACCATGGATAAAGTGCCAACGCGGACAAACTGATGGATACCGGAATGTGCCCCCACATTTGCCTTATCACCAATTTCAACGTGGCCACCCAGACCTACGTATGACGTTAACACGACTTCATCTCCCAATTGGCAATCATGTCCGACGTGCGAGCAACTCATTAAAAAACATCTATGGCCGATTCTCGTTGGGACGTCAGGATTTGTAGAACGATGCACGGTGCAGCCTTCGCGTATAATATTTGCATTGCCAATTTCAACCCAGGTCTCTCCCCCGGTAAACGTGATATCCTGAGGTAAGCCCCCTAATACAACTTGCGCGTGTAACTGGTTGCCAACGCCAAGCTTGACAAAGGAATGCAACACGCATTGCGGCCCTATTTCGGTGCCGGACTGTATCACTACGTGATCTTCAACCACGCAATACGGCCCGATTCTTACATCAGTGTCAATTTCCGCCCTTGGAGAAATAACGGCAGTAGGATGAATATTCGACAAATCTAAATGCTTGTATGCGGAATGAGGATTAGTTTAATTGTACAGGGTAATGCGACAAAAACCGCACAAATAAGAGAGGTCTGACAAGCTGCTACTATTCGCCCTGTTCACCCTGCAACAAGGTCAACAAATCTTTTTCATCATATACGGTAACGCCAAGCTCGCGTGCCTTGGTCAAGTTTGCACCAGGATCATCCCCCGCTATAACCGCAGTCGTCTTCTTCGACACATTACCAGTTACCTTTGCACCTAATGCCTTAAGGCGTGATGCAGCTTGCGTACGGCTGTATTTTTCCAATCTACCCGTGAATACGTATATCTTGCCAGCCAGATGTTGTTTGACAGATTCAGTCTTTTTCTTCCATACGATACCGACTTTTCTCAACTCCATTATGACTTCACGGTTATGTTCCTGGTTAAAAAATGTAGTAATGTTTTGTGCCGTAACAGGGCCGATGTCAGGCACTTCCTGCAATCTTTCACTATCTGTTTGCATCAAGGAATCCAAATCCTGAAAGTGTTCAGCCAGTGCCGTAGCAGTTGCTTTACCTACTTCGCGTATTCCCAGTGCATAGATGAAACGTGCAAACGTGGTTTTTTTACTCTCCTCAAGCGCGGCTAATAAATTTTCCGCGGATTTTTCACCCATGCGCTCCAGCGCAACAAGCTGTTCTTTTTTCAGATGGTATAAATCTTTTACGCACGTAATAAGCCCCTTTTCAACGAGCTGATCAACAAGCTTATCTCCCAGCCCTTCTACGTCCATCGCAGCCCGTGAGGCGAAATGTTTAATTGCACCCTTACGTTGCGCCGGGCAATACAGGCCACTACTGCAACGCACGACAGGCTCGCCTTCTATGCGCAGAATGTCAGACTTGCATACGGGGCATCTCTCGGGCACCTGAACAGGCTCGCCGCGCGCGCCTCCAGGGCCTATGACTGTTTTTACGACTTCCGGAATGACATCTCCTGCCCGTCTGACGATCACCTTGTCGCCCACACGCACATCTTTGCGTTCCACTTCGTCTACATTGTGCAAAGTGGCGTTGCTTATGGTCGCTCCGCCAACGAATACGGGACTTAATTTGGCCACGGGTGTTAACACCCCCGTACGCCCAACTTGAAATTCTATACCGGACACCTTGGTGATGACTTCCTGGGCAGGAAATTTGTGCGCAACCGCCCACCGCGGTGCACGTGAGATAACTCCCAGCTCTTCCTGTAATAACAGGTTATTCACTTTGTAGACTACACCGTCCAACTCATAATCCAGGCCGTCCCGTTTACTCAACATTTCCTGGTAATAATCCAGGCAACCCTGGTACCCGGACACTTGACGTACTTCCGGGCACACCTTTAGACCCAAGTCCCGCATATAGTGCAAGGCCTTGTACTGGGTAGCGATAGAAGTATGCTTTTCAATGTTGACAACGCTATAAAAATAGATATCCAGAGGTCTCTTTGCAGTAATGCTAGGGTCCAATTGCCGCAGACTACCTGAAGCCGCATTCCTGGGATTAACAAACGTTTTCTCACCTTTACGCCTTGCCTCGTCATTCATCCGTTCAAATTTTCTTTTAGGCATATAAACTTCGCCACGGACTTCCAGTTTCTTCGGCGCACGTCGGAATAACAATAACGGCACTGACCTGATCGTGCGAATATTTTTTGTGACGTCCTCACCCGTCGTGCCGTCTCCACGTGTCGCTGCTCGAACCAGTTTCCCATCTTCATACACCAGGCTTACTGCCACACCATCAAGTTTTGGTTCAGCGGTATACTTCATATCAGTGCTTATCTTCAGGCGATCCTTGACGCGATTTTCAAAATCCTGCAACTCGCCGTCGCTGAAAACGTTGTCCAGGGACAACATGAGTACTTCATGTTTGACTTGAGAGAATGAATCGAGCGGTTGAGCACCTACACGCTGTGTTGGTGAATCTTCAGAAATTAAATCTGAATGCTCACCTCCAAGCTCCGAATGCTCATTTTCAAGCTTTTGCAAAGCTCGCATAAGCTGATCATATTCGGCATCCGGTATTTCAGGATTACTCAATACATAATAAGAATAATCATGCCACCGAATTGCTTCACGCAACTTTTTTATTTTGTCTTTGACCGAATCAGCCATCACACCTTACATGGTTTACCCAGGGAAAATAGGACATCGGGAATTCGCGTGTCCAGAGTGACCTGCAATATAAATCAGTTCGAGGCGTAATATGGGATTCTACACTGCCCCGCACTTTTCCCTCAATACGAACAGGGGGACAGGGCGTAACTATCTATGATTCAATTCAGGACCGGCGGCACAACACGTGACGGGCATCACTCACATTTACTATCAACTGAATTTCGGTGCAGAGAAATCAGGCTTTTCCGAACCCAGTGTCTTACTTGCGCTGCCAGCCTGTCATATCTTCAATCCAACTCCCAAATAGCTACAGAGCTCAGGCAGGTAATGAGACTGGCTAACGTCGACGTTGGCACAGGGTCTCCTGCTTTAAATTGCCCGGCGGAGACAAGGGACAGCATCTCATCCGATATAGCTGCATTCGGGTCCGAGGGAAAAGTCACATGAAGTAAATCCCGTGTATCCGCAACGACATTTATATCTATTGTCTCGGGAATATTAAAGCCAATCTCGTTGAGAATTTCACGTGGTTCTGACGTTATTCTTGACCGGAACTCCGTATCGTTGCGATGTTCCTTCACCAGTGACGTCAAACTGTCTATATTCTGCTGCACAGAACTTTCCACTCCGAGTGTCATTTTATTCTGGTACATCCTCAAACTCCTCGTATTGTGTCTATGGCCAGTTTAACGCTAAAGCCTGACCTGAATCGGTAACCCAAAGCCTTGGATATCAATATTCTCTCAGTGCAAAGGTAGACGCCGTGCCTGTTGAGGACAAAGTCGATGGAGCGGTTGAAGTTCCTACACTCCCAGCCGAGCTAATTGAAGACGCTGACCCCACCGTTGGTGCCGCCCCCCCCATCACTCTTTCAAGCGCCTCGTCGGACAGGGGGTAATTTGGGTCCGGCGGCATAATCACGTGATAGACGTCACTTGTATTGGCCAAAACCCGAACTTCAGCACCAGGAACAGCAGAAAAATCAAGCCTCTCCCGCACCAGCGATGAGTCGCCGCCGTCAATACGATCTCGCAATGCCGCGTCACTCCAGTACTGCTTGCTGAGGTCCTGCAAAAGACCATAACGAACTTCAAACTCTTCATACATTTCACTATTCATCTCAAGCCTCCTCGCCTCGTTCTTTTAGGGAACTATATATTTTTGCATGCACGTTAGAGGTTGCGATTTCAAAACCTTTTTCAAACAAATGCCCGGTGGAATAGCTGACCTTATTTTGACCGGTCCGCCCTATGCCATCAGCCGTAAAACGGGCTTTAAGTCTATCGGCCCCAAAAGCATAGAGGGTGTCTACCACTACCCCATACCCAATAACGGCAAGCGGTACCATCCGACACAAAAGCCATTGAAACTATTTGAAGATTTGATCCGCAAACATAGCAACAAGGGCGACCTTGTGCTGGACCCGTTTATCGGTTCCGGTACAACAGTCGTCGCTGCGTTATCACTCAAGCGAAAGTTCGGGGGGGGGGGGGGGGGGGGGGGGGGCAAAGCTGAAAAATATAGCAAAATAGCCAATAATCGCCTTGCTGCATGCACAAATATATAATTCCCTTCTCTTAGCTGAAGAAAAAAGCAGTTCATTTCACCTACTACTATTGCTCTTGGATTAAGCGGCTGATCCCGCGGAACCTACTGACCCTACACTGCTCGCGGTAGTTACGACAGTTCCTGCCGTCGAGACCGAGCCCACCGTGCTAGCTGACCCGCCACCACCAGCAACAAGAGCCAGTGCTTCATCCGACATGGTCGCGTTGGGGTCCAGAGGGAAGGCTATATGAAAAAGCTCATCTGTGTTCGCAACAACACGTACCTCCAACTCCTTTGGAATATCAAATCCCTTTTCATTAAGAATGCCGTGTGGGTCCGACAACAACCTTGATCGAAACCCTGCATCGCTTCGATATTGGCTCCCCAATGCCGTCAGATGCTCAATCTGACTTTGCACAGTGTCAATGTCAACCTGACCTTGCATAATATCAGCTGATGCGGATGTATTCTGTGATTGTTCCATTTTCTTTTCCTCTTCCAAGCAATATTAAAGTTTGCTATTCGCTACCTGGTCCAACGTAGGCGGGCTTCCATTTTAACCTAATAAACTTGTCTGAATATATAATCACTACCTGTACTCCTTGGCTTATAGCAGTATCCAATTATTTATATTAAAAAAAAAGCTTATTTTAAATAAAATGAACTAGAAATAAATATAAACAACTTTTACCAGCAGTAGTGCGATGGCAGTGCTACAACCATATGATTTACACGCGCACGCTTGAATAGTATATGTCAGGCGGGAAGCTATGAGGCAGCAGCCAATTCCGTTGCTTCATCAACGTCAACGGAGACAATTCTTGAAACACCTGGCTCGTTCATCGTAATCCCCAGCAATCGACTGGCATGTTCCATGGTATATTTATTGTGGGTGATGTATATGAATTGCACCCGGTCACTCATGTCCCGTAGCAATTCGCAGTATCGGGCGATGTTGGCATCATCTAGCGGCGCATCCACTTCATCCAATAGACAAAATGGAGCCGGATTGAGTTCAAATAATGAAAATATCAAGGCGACTGCCGTCAAGGCTTTTTCTCCACCTGACAAGAGTTGAATCGAGGAAAGTCGCTTGCCGGGCAAGCGTGCCATGATAGACACGCCTGTAGTCAACAGGTCATTGCCCGTCATTTCCAAAAAGGCATTTCCACCTCGAAATAAACGTGGATATATATCTTGCAAGCGACTGTTTACACGCTCAAAAATTTCTTTGAAACGATCCTTGGTTTCCTTGTCAATTTTACGAATCGCATTCTCCAGAGTTTCCAACGCGTCAACCAGGTCTTTATGTTGACGGTCCAGGTATTCCTTGCGCTCGCCGTATTCTTTGTGTTCACCAATAGCAGCAAGATTTATCGGCTCCAGGCGGCTGATTTTCCTTTCCAGTGACTGTACCCGGTCTTCCCATTTTTCGGGCGTGGTATTCCCAGGTAATTGCTGTAACAGGGACTCGGGTGACAGATCATGTTCAGCCAACTTTTCTTTTATTGTAGTGCAGCGCACATTGACCTCCTGCCAATCCAGCTGTAGCTCATTCAACTGATTACGCAGCCCTTCAATTTTGCGCTGGGTCACAACCTGGCTCTCCTGTCTGGTACGTATCAACTCTTCGGTTTGATCAGCAGCGTTGCGAGCATTCGTCAAGGTGTGCCCTATTTCAACACGCTGGCCAACAAGATCTTTGAGTCGCCTGTTTAATTCCCCGAGAGGAGCACTTTCATCCCGTATTGACGCTTGCAGAGATTCGCTACGCTGTTGCAACTGCTGCGCCTGTTCTTGCATTCGTTGCAATGAAGCTTGTGTCGCATGTAGTGAGCTTCGGCAGGACTCCAAATCCAGTTCAAGCTGATGTGCAGACTCGCGTTGTTTTCCCTCTTCGTTACGCGCACCATCCAAATAAAGCACGTTATTATCACGCTGTTCCAACAAGGCCTTTCGTTCACCATTAAATTTTTCAAGTACTACTTCTGCCTGTCCTTTTGCTGCAATTGATTCTTCCAACTCTTTCTGCACCTGCTCAACCTGGTGGTTAGTTTCTTCAAGATCGTTTTGCAATTGTTTTCTTCTTCGTAATACATATCCTTTCTCATTTTCCCAGCCGGCCATTTCGGCTCTTGCCTTGGCGTGTTGCTTTTGCACATCAGTAAAACTGACTTGAACGCGGTCTCTTTCATTTTCGTTTTCATATAACTCGCGTTGACATGCCTTTAACTCGGCGTCTATATTTTCGACTTGCTCCTGTTGAGTCACGGCTGATTGCTCCAAGGCACTGATTTCGTGCTTACGTTGCAGCACACTGCCTTTATCCGCCGCAGTACGCGAGACCCGTAACCAACTTCCTGCCATCCATATCCCGTCTTTTGTGATAATGGACTGTCCAGGTTCAAGGTTATCCCGCCCCTTACATGCACTTTCAATATCCCTTGCAATCAGCACGTTGCCCAGTAGTGCCGTCACGTCAACAGGGGCCTTTACTTTAGACGCAAGCGTTCCATGCGTGCCAACATGCTGACCGGGCGAGGCCTGGTTCAGCACCGTCAAGCGGCCGGTTTTGATTTCGTCAATAGAACTGGCCAAGCGTGTAATATCCTCGATACAGATCGCCTCCAGGTAATCACCCAACACGGTTTCTACAGCGGTTTCCCATCCTGGTTCAGTTTCAATCTCATCCATTAAACGCGGCACTTTGCTCAAGCCTTTTTGTTCCAGCCACTTATTTACTGCCTGGCCTTCCTGGCCCAACACCGTTGCCTGCAACGTCCGTAAAGAAGTAAGCTGAGCCTGCACGTGTTGCAATTTCTCTCGGGCTTGCTCCAATTGCAGACCAAGCTCCTGGCTGGTATTCCGATCAATACCAATTTTTTCAGTCAAACTGGCCATTTTTAGAGAAATCGTTTTCAGTAGTGCACCGGTTTCATTTTCCCGAGACGCCAGCAAGTTTTCAGACTGTGCAGATGATTCTTGGTTACTGTGCTGGTGCACGTCCTCTGAGAGCTTGTCTTTTCGATCCTTGAGTTGATCAAGACGCTCTTCAAGATATTCAATCCTTGACGTTTCAACCTTGATTGTCTGGGTTGGCTTCGCAATCTTGGCCATCAATATTTCCCATGCATCCTGCCATGAGGCTACTCTTGCTTCTGCATCACCAAGTTTAAGGGTATCAGCATTCAACTGTTCACACGCCGTCACCAGCTTAGGCTCAAGCTCAACAATTTTTGTCTCCAATTCTGATGCCTTGGCTTGTTCACTATTCAGTGCCTGTTCTTCCTGCGCCTGCGCCAGTCGCACTTGTTGCAGTTCCTTGTCATAACGACTACCTAATTCTTTAGTATGTTGAATGGACTGCTCAACCCGAGAAATCTCTCCTTCCAGTTGGTAAGAATTGCCTTGGATATCATTAAACCTTTTTACATCTACGGTATGCTGCTGCTGTAATTTTTCAATTTCTGCTTCAATGGCACGCCTCTCCGCCATAACTTTCTCAATCTCTGTTTGTTTACGCTCCATTGACTGCTTATGCTGCTGCATTTCCAGGTGATGCATCTGCCACTGTAGTGCCAGTAATTCAGCTTTAGTCTGACGTTCTTCAGCCTTTAACGTTTTATAACGCTCTGCGACTTTTGCCTGTCGCCGCAAATGTTCGATTCGCTTGGTGATTTCTTCTATGACGTCGTTGAGTCGATCCAGATTTTCACGCGTATGGTGAATGCGATTTTCAGTTTCTCTGCGTCGCTCCTTGTATCTCGAAATACCGGCCGCCTCTTCCAGGTAGACGCGCAATTCATCCGGCTTGGCATCAATCAACCTTGAAACCATGCCTTGCTCGATAATTGCATAACTGTGTGGTCCCAAGCCGGTGCCCAAAAAAAGGCTTACGATATCCTTGCGCCGACACTTGACACCATTTAAGAAATATTTGGATTGACCGTCACGAACAACTTGGCGACGTATGGAAATATCCGTGTAGGCAGAATATTCACCGCCTAATCTTCCATCACTGTTATCAAAAACCAGCTCTACTGACGCTTGCCCCACGGGTTTTCGCATGGAAGAACCACTAAAAATAATGTCTTCCATAGTATCTCCGCGAATATGCCTGCTGCCTTCACCCATCACCCAACGCACTGCATCAATGATGTTCGATTTCCCACACCCGTTAGGCCCGACAATGCCAACCATGGAGGCAGGGAAAGAAAGTACAGTCGGATCCACAAAAGACTTGAATCCAGACATTTTGATTGAAGTGAGCCGCATCTATACTAATTCGTTACAATAGGTCTACATAAATTGAATGAAATTTCAGACCCAATGACCGATAACCCTAAACATTGCCTGGATACGTTTGAAAATCCGCAACGTGATAGCGACTATACCATTCGCATGCGCATTGCGGAATTTACCTGTCTGTGCCCATTAACGGGACAACCTGATTTTGCCGAATTAATGATCGAATACGTTCCAGACAAACTATGTGTAGAGCTTAAAGCCCTTAAACTGTATATGACGTCTTTCAGAGACAAGGGTGCATTTCATGAAGCAATAACCAATGAAATTCTAAGCGATCTTGCTACATTACTGAAGCCCCGATTTATGCGGGTCACAGCCGATTTCAACGTACGGGGTGGTATATATACACAAGTAACGGCAGAGCATCGTCAGCCCGGCTGGCAAGCCCAGCCCCCCGTCAGACTTCCCGATTTACCTTAAAATATATCGAAACAGCCTTCCAGACCATAAAAAAACCTTCAAATCACCTGAATACTATGTGTACAGGCGTGCCAACCAAACGTAGTGTTTTACGAAAATAATTCTCCAAGTAACGTCTATACGTTTCGGGAATTTTGCCAACCTGGCCACCGTATATTGCAAAAGTCGGGGGACATTTATTTATTTGTACAGCGTATTTAAGTTTAACTCTTCGACCTCTCACAAGTGGTGGTTGAAAATTTTCCAAGGCACTCTTAAGCATTCTATTCAGTTCAGCAGTCTGCACTTCAACATTGGTTGCATGATACGCGCGCATTACGGCACGCATGAGTTTTGTGATACCTCTTTTCTGTTTAGCGGAAACCAGGTGCCGTTCCGCAAAATCGAGAAAATGCAACTTGAGGTCAAAACCTTTTTGTATTGCCTTGTAATCCTCTTTTGAGCACACGTCGATTTTATTCACGGTAGCAACTACAGCCCGACCGCTATTTAGAACCATGCCAGCCAAACGCGCATCCTGTTCCGTCAGTCCTTGCGTGCCGTCCAGCATCAATATCACTACGTGGGAGGTCTCAATGGCCTGCAAAGTCTTCACGACACTTATTTTCTCAATCACGTCATGTACTTTGCTGCGCCGACGTACGCCTGCGGTATCTACCAGCTCAAATGTGGCACCAAATTTCTCGATACGTTCCGAGACACTATCGCGGGTAGTACCAGGAATCCTTGAGGTTATAAAGCGTTCTTCACCAATTAGCGCATTCGCCAAGGTAGATTTTCCCACGTTTGGTTTTCCCACTATCGCCACCTTGATAACGTCCTGCCCGGTTTCTTGTGGCTGAGGTTCCTCCTGCAACGGACAATACTTCTCTACTGCGTCGACCACGTCACGAATTCCCTTTCCCAACCTGGCAGAAATTTCGAATACATGCTCCGCGCCGAGTTCAAAAAAATCAGTCGCCAACACGTTTACAGCACCTGAATCCACCTTGTTTACAAGAACAAAAACCTCCTGATTTGAATTTCTGAGCTTGGCAAATAAATCCTGGTCTCGAGGCACCAGCCCCTGTTGTCCATCTACCATGAAAAACAGGACGTTGGCCTCTTCAATTGCACGCCATACGTGTGAAGTGACTGCTTGATTGAGGCGGTCTTCCTCGTTCGATTTTTTCGTCGCAGTGATACCACCCGTATCAATGACAATGTAACGTTTTCCAAACCGGCGGGTGACCCCGTAGATACGATCGCGCGTTAACCCGGGTCGATTTGCAACCAGGGCATCATTCGACTTGGTCAGGTAATTAAATAACGTTGACTTTCCGACGTTAGAGCGGCCAACAAGTGTAATCACGGGGTTCATAATTACTCATGACCCCTTCCTGTAAACAACTCTCCGCCTGCTTCTGACATGTTTTACACTACTCAAGATGCTTTTCGAGACCGCATCCTTTTGCTCTATCATGGAAAAAGTTGTGAATCTTCAACGGTATTGCAATACGGCAAACGAGCCATCATTAGCAAGCACGTAGGCACGACCATTGATAACTGTCGGCGCAACGTTAATAGCATCTCCAGACACATTATGCCTGCCAACCAGTTTGCCGTCCTCTGTAGATAGCCAGTGCAAATAACCTTTATAATCTCCCGTAACAAGGTAGTGGCCCATGACCCTGGGCGCGGTCAGTTTTCTGTATAACAGCTTGTCCTGACGCCACAGGGTTGCGCCCGACGCCGCATCCAGTGCCCATACACTACTATTCGCATCAACAACGTATACACGACCCCCGTCTACGCTCAGTCCTACACTGGAAGAAAATTCTCTTGCCCAGACAACTCCGCCCGCATCCATATCTACAGCAACCACGCGGCCATTGAAACTCACGGCATAGACCACTCCATCAAAGTATGCAATTTCACCATCAATATCAGATATTCGCTCTAATTCAGATCGCCCTCGCGCAACAGAGACTGTAACTTGCCACAATTCGGCACCGTTCTGCAGATTCAACGCCGTCATCTTGCCATCGTCATAACCTACCAGGACGGAATCACCAACAATCTTGGGTTCACTCGCGCCCCGGATAGTCAGTGGTGGCGTGTCACGACTTTTGCGCCATACCAGTTCACCCGTATCGACATCAAGGGCATGTACCGTATTATCATTAGTGCGTACGACAATAACTCCACGTTTCACTGTGGACAGCGTCATGATTTCACTGGTCAGGGAAGTTCGCCATTTTTCTTCACCAACTGCCGTATCAAGCGCAATCACCGAGCCATCCCTGGTACCTAAAACAATGACGTCTTCATCCCCGCTTACGCCTCCGGAAACTTGTTCTTCAAGTGACATTGTCCAAAGGCGTTTACCATCGGTGCGCTGCCAAGCCTCAATTCGACCCTCGGCATCACCTAGATATACTTGCTCTTCCGTGACGTAAGGACGTATCTTGCTATAGGCTTCTCCCAAACTACCAACGGAATTGCGCCACACCAGCTGCGCTTTCACTACCTCCGTTTCAAGGTTTACCAACTTTGCTGGCGCACGGGGGTCTTCCTCTTTATCAAGCCATTGTTTGGGCTTATTCAACAAACCACAGGCAGTAAGCTGCAAGCAGCAAACAGAAGCCAGGATGAGCATTACTGAAATATTTTTTACAGGCATGAAAAAATACAAATGCTGAAATCAATTTCCCAAATCATCGCGTTTCATTTGTAAAAACTTCACTTGACTTGTACCTGCAGATTCAAGGGCTTGATCATAGGCCTGTTTAGCTTGCGCCGTTTCACCTTTGGCCACAAAAATATCACCGCGTATTTCATCAACCAACGAGGCATAAGCCCCTGGAAAGTCACGATCTATCACTGCTACAGCTTCATCCAGCTTATTGCCTGCAACTAAAACGCGCGCTAAACGTATACGCGCGATATCCTGCACGGCATCCTGATCACTGTGATCAATGACCCAATGCAGACTATCGCCGGCTGCGGCCAAGTCCCCTTTCTCGACTTGCACTTTTGCCTCATATAAAGCTGCCAAAATCGCGTACACGGTAGATTTATAATCCGTGCGCAAAACACTGGACTGGGCTTGCAGGGTGTCTACATCATTCCCGCCAACCGCTGCCTGCACTTGTACGTACAGGTCAGAGGCCGCGATGGCCTGCTTTTCCTGGTACCAAAGCCAGCCACGCCAGCCACCTAATGCTGCAATACCTAGTACCACACCGGTAGTCACGGCAATACCATTGTGCTTCCACCAACTCTTTATCGCCTCGACCTGCTGTTCTTCTGTTTCGTAAGCGACCATAAACTTCACCCGTCAACGTTCAGATGTTTTTTGAAAAAGGCCACCAGGTTTTCCTGGGGCATCGTTTCTTGATCACGTTGTTCTCGCATGCACTTCACCGTTACATTGTTATTTTTTATCTCGTCCTCGCCCAGGATAACTGCAAACTTGGCACTTGATTTATCGGCTCGTCTCATTTGTGATTTTATACTACCCCCACCGCAATTGATTATCACGGAACGAGCTGGGAGTTCAGTGCGAAGCTCGGCCGCGATTTGCACCCCACTACACTCGGCTTCCTGTCCCATTACAACCAAGTAGATATCTACCTCATGGTTCTTGAATTGCTCCTCTCCCAGTAACGCAACAAGCCTTTCCAGGCCAATGGCAAACCCTGCTGCTGTACAGGGCTTCTCACCCAATTGCTTCGCCAAACCGTCATATCGCCCGCCCGCACAAACGGTAGCCTGGGTTCCCAAACCGGTTGTTGTCCACTCAAATACGGTTTTGCTGTAATAATCCAGGCCTCGCACCAGGCTGGTATTGATAGTGTACTCAATGCCAGCCGCCGCAAGCAGTTGCTGCAAACCTGCAAAATGCTCCCTGGATTCCGCATCGAGATATTCCAAGAGAGTCGGGGCATCGTGGATAATAGCTTGTAAATCCGGGTTTTTACTATCCAATATACGCATCGGGTTAGTACGCAATCTGCGCTTGGCCTCATCATCCAATTTATCTTCATGCCGACGTAGATAAGCAATTAATTCCTCGCGGTATGCCTGTCTTGCCTGTAAAGTACCCAAGCTGTTAATCTCCAATTTCAGCTTGACGGGCAACTTGACCTTTTGCCACATATGTTGGCCAAGCATGATCAATTCTGCGTCAATATCAGGCCCTGCAAAACCAAATGCCTCTGCACCAATTTGATGAAATTGTCGATAACGTCCTTTCTGTGGGCGTTCGTGACGAAAAAAAGGCCCGCTATACCAGAAACGCGATGGTTGCTGGTACAAAAATCCATGCTGTATGCCAGCACGCATAAAACCGGCCGTACCTTCTGGTCGTAACGCCAAGTTGTCGCCATTGCGATCCTGAAAGGTATACATCTCTTTTTCGACGACGTCGGTGACCTCGCCAAGTGACCGCTCGAACAACCTGGTACGTTCAAGCAGAGGCAGGCGAATTTCCCGATAGCCATACTGCTCAAGCACAGCTTGCAGCGCGCGTTCGACTTTACTGAACACCTCGCTTCCTGGCGGTAATACATCGTGCATACCGCGAATCGACTGAACCCGCTCGGACATCTTGCCTTCCTTGCTTTAGGGATAAAGGCTAATTGAATGAATTGCTTGACACCTGGAACTTTGCCACGCGGTCACTCCTCTTAAATCGAGAATGATCAAAACGTTGCCCATTAAGCTCAACTACAACACCCGGGGAATTGCCGAGCAGCACATGAAATGGTGCCTTGCCGTTTAATTTTCTCACGGTTCCGGCCTCAATCAAACCACGCATGAGAAGGTTTGCATCGGCATCCTTGATTTCCGTCCAGCTTACCTCGGTGTACGTTACCGTCAGCACGTCAGCATTCTCATCAAGCGTACCCGGACTTGGAGACAATGATTTATCGTCCTCGGCTTGCTCCACACTTGCGCTGGTGCTTGCATCATATTCAGGCTGTGAGCCTTGTCTTTCTGCTACGGGCGATGATTGGCCGGAGATTTTTTCAACAGAAGAATGAGCGGTATTGTCCGTATCGCCGGTCTCGGCAGACCAGGGAGGAGCAGCCTCATCTTCGAAGCCAGGGGAAACAACGGGGCCATCACTTGCCAGCTCAACGTCCTGCCCTGGAGTCGGCTTTCCACTCATCCACCAGACCACCAGCAAACCAACCAGTACGGTGATAATGACTACCGTGCCCTGCAAAACAACAGAACCGTAGCCAGCCCTGGGGCCCAGCATTGAACCAATCCTGGACTCAACGTGATATTGTTCATCGTAGGCGCTGACCAAGCCCTTCGCGTCAATTCCCACTGCCTTTGCATAAAGGCGTAAATAGCCACGCACGTAGGTAGATTCAGGCAACTTCTCAAACTCACTACTTTCAAGCGCCCGTACCGTGCTTAACGACAAATTGATCCGGGCGGCCACATCTTTTTGGGTTAATGCAGCATGATTACGCGCACTAATCAGCAATGCGCCAATATCTACTACATGCCCTTGTGACACCTTGAGATGACAACCTTAATTTTAGTGTGCCTTGAAATCCTTCAGGTCCATCCATTCATTCCTTATTGATATATCCGTTTCGTCAATCTTTACCGCGTGAAAATATTTCGTGGTCTGCAAAGAAAAACTTGATTTCGCGCTTTGCATTCTTTTTTGAATCCGACCCGTGTACCGCATTTTTGGTTGCAGAAGATGCGTAATCGGCACGAATTGTTCCGGTATTTGTCTCACCAGAGTTCACCACTCCCATAATCCGGCGATAATTCGAGATCGCGTCCTCACCTTCAAGCACCTGTACAACTACCGGCCCAGAGGTCATAAAATCAATCAAGTTATCATAAAATGGTTTTTCTTTATGGATGCCGTAAAAATCTCCCGCTTGTTTTCGGCTTATTCTCAACATCTTCACCGCAATTATCGACAAGCCGGTATTCTCTATTCGTGACTGGATATCTCCAATCACGTTTTTTTGCACGGCATCAGGTTTAATGATAGATAAGGTGCGTTCCATTGCCATATGTGATGAGCTCCACGTCTTATACGTATTACAAATACCAGATAAAATACTGGAGATTAATTTACACTAAACTTTTCCGGGTACCCCGGCCGATTCTACTCCCGACTACAGGCGATATCAGAAAGACAGTAAGAAATTATCGATTATCAGTCGCGTTCATCAAGCCACGCCATTTGAATTGCTTCCAGAATTCTCTCATTAGATGACTCCGGATCATCATCAAACTCGTCCAACGCACATATCCAGGCGTGAAGATCGGTAAAACGTATGTATTGAGGATCAACATCCGGATGCTTCTCATCCAGCGCAATAGCTATTTCCAGGGAATCCGTCCATTTCAAACTCATGATAACTTCTCACACAAAATAATATGTATAGATACCTTGTAAAATACTAGTGTTGTTCCGAGACCATGTTAATAGTGTACTTGGGAATCTCGACGACCAGATTTTCTTCGCCCACGATGGCTTGGCAACTCAAGCGGGAATCAGGCTCCAGTCCCCAAGCCTTGTCAAGGTAATCCTCTTCGTTCTCTTCAGCTTCAGAAAGCGAGTCAAGGCCCTCGCGCACGTAAACGTGACAGGTCGTACAGGCACACGATTTTTCACAAGCGTGCTCAATCTCAATACCATTTGCAAGCGCAGCATTACATATACTGACGCCCGGCTCAACTTCAATTATTTTGCCTTGCGGACAAATTTCTTCGTGAGGCAGAAAAGTTATCTTGGTCATTCTTTCGCTCGTCAGCCTGGTGTTACTACCTGGCCATTGCCTTTCATTCAAACTCCTCGACGCGATGACCTTTCATCACCTGCTGTACACTCCGGTTCAT
Source organism: Gammaproteobacteria bacterium (assembly GCA_965215055.1). Lineage (GTDB taxonomy): Bacteria > Pseudomonadota > Gammaproteobacteria > UBA4575 > UBA4575. The sequence goes on along the minus strand of OZ244046.1, from coordinate 1,583,723 downwards.
TCTACGCGCAATAAACACTTCGCTCTCCTGCTCCAGGTTTTTAATAGCTTGTTCAATCAACTCACCATCGTTTCCCTGGCGTGCAATTGCCAGTTTGCTTGCGGCTTGATCAACCTTTGCCCTTTCTTCTGCAGTCAACAAATCGGCTCCATCTTTTGCAAGTGCGGCACGCAAGGCCTCCAACACACGGTCCGCTTCAACGTACTGCTCGGCTAATTGTCTTGCGTGCATGTCATCCTCGGCATGCTCAAAAGAATCTTTCAGCATTTGCTCGATCTCGATATCAGTGAGACCGTATGCAGGTTTCACCTCGACACGGGCGTGCACTCCGCTGCTTTGTTCTGCGGCACTCACTCCAAGCAACCCGTCTGCATCGACCTGGAAAGTAACTTTTATACGCGCCGATCCTGCAACCATGGGCGGGATACCGGTCAAGTTAAAATTTGCCAGGGAACGACAATCCTCTACTTTATCTCGTTCTCCCTGTAAGACGTGGATGCGCATGGCGGTTTGTCCATCCTTAAAAGTAGTAAACTCCCTTGCCCTGGCCGCGGGTATCGCAGTATTTCTCTCGATAATTTTCTCAACCAGGCCTCCCATCGTCTCTATCCCCAACGAGAGCGGCAATACATCCAACAGCAACGTCTTCTCCTCCGGCTTATTGCCCGCCAGTACATCGGCTTGGCGAGCCGCGCCCATGGCAACAACATTGTCCGGATCAATCTCGGTCAAAGGCGGGCTGCCGAAAAAACTTTCTACCTGGTTACACACGTAAGGAATACGGGTTGAACCACCCACCATCACCACGTGCTCAACGTCCGTTACCTCGACTTCTGCAGCACGCAGGGTTTTACGACACCACGTGATGGTTTTTTTTACATAAGGCTCTACCAGTTTTTCAAATTGTGTGCGCGTCAATTTCGTCTCGAACAGCGAATTATCACCCAGCTCCAGGCTGAATAATGCCTCGTGTACACCAGTTAACACCTCTTTTACGCGACGTGCCTCAGTCATCGCTCGCCGCATAAGCTGATGATCATTATTAGCATCCAGTTTCGCCTGTTGTAGTGCCCAGATCGCAATCTCTCGATCAAAATCATCGCCACCCAGTGCCGTATCACCCCCCGTAGACAATACTTCAAACACGCCTTTGGACAACCTGAGTATCGAGATATCAAACGTGCCTCCACCCAGGTCATAAATAGCCGTTATTCCTTCTGCCTGCTGATCCAGGCCATATGCAACTGCTGCAGCAGTGGGTTCATTAAGTAATCGAAATACATTCAACCCGGCAAGCCTGGCCGCATCCTTGGTAGCCTGGCGTTGCGCGTCGTCAAAATATGCCGGAACCGTAATCACTACCCCTGAGAGCTTGCCACCAAGCCTTGTCTCCGCCCGACGACGCAAAGCCTTCAGGATTTCTGCCGATACCTCTATGGAAGTAACAGGACCGGTAGTCGTTTGCATACGTGGCACGCCGCTATCCCTATCTACAAACCGGTACGGCAAATAACCCTGCAAGGTAGACAAGTCACCAACGGACCTGCCTATGATTCGTTTCACCGAAGCAAACGTATTAAGGGGATCCGTCGTAGCGTGATCCAGTGCCGGAGTTCCTACCATGACATTGCCATTTTCGGTATAACGCACTACGGATGGAAGTATGTGTGCGCCACTTTCATCTGCCAACGTCTCAACCACGCCATCGCATACCGAGGCAACAAGAGAATTCGTTGTACCCAAATCGATTCCGGCTGCAAGCCAGTGTTCACGTGGTGCAGCAGACTGGCCGGGCTCCGATATTTGCAATAGTGCCATGTGCTACTTATAAACGTCCTTCTTCGTATTGTTCCTGCTTTTTTCCAACCTGGTTATTCAACCGCTCGTAAAATTGCAGCTTTAACGCCGTGTCTTTCGCATTAGCCAGGTCGTCCTCTGCGTACTGACCTGAAAACTGTGAAATCAACTGTGCTTGTTGTTGTCTCAGCTCTCGTGCCAAATCATCCAATGCCATTACTGGATCATCTGCATCATCTATTTCCTCTATACGCTCATGCAATTCCATTTGGCGTACAAGAAACTCGGTATCGCTTGAAGTTTCCGTATCGGGATCGAATTCAATATCTTTAAGCTTTAATAAATAGTTAGCGCGCTTCAAATCACTTTTTAACGTGACATAGGCCTCATTCACAAGTGCCGCACTTTGTGCCGAGATACGACGTTCCTGGTCAGTTTTATTAACAAAGCGATCCGGGTGTAAAGCACTTTGCAGAGAACGATATTTTTCCGCCAGTGCCTGTTGATCGATTGCAAAACTTTCAGATAGCCCAAACAACTCGAAATAATTTCGAGTGAAAGATATATCCATGGATTATTCGGGTTTGTACGCGACTACCGTCGAAGAAAGATCAAAACCAGGAAAAGAATCAAACGCTAAAACTCTCCCCACATCCGCAGCGTTCTTTTTCGTTGGGATTCCTGAATTGAAACCCCTCATTCAGCCCTTCACGCGTAAAGTCCAGCTCAGTGCCATGCAGATACACCATGCTTTTAGGACTGACGATAACCTTGACACCTTTATCCTCAAAAACATGATCTTCGGCCTCTACCTGGTCCGCGAACTCAACAGTGTAAGCCATTCCCGAACAACCAGTAGTTTTTACACCCAGACGCACACCCACGCCCTTGCCACGCTTTTCAAGGTGTGCCTTGACGTGTTCCGCTGCACTATGCGTTAATGAAATCAACACTATCCAATCCTTCTACATACTTCCTTTACTGTGCTTCACCCGCCTTGGCTTTAAGATCATTAATCGCGGCTTTAATCGCGTCTTCTGCCAGCACGGAGCAATGAATCTTCACTGGCGGCAAGGCAAGCTCTTCCGCAATATCCGTATTCTTGATCTCGCTGGCCTGTTCGATCGTCTTACCCTTCACCCACTCAGTTAACAGGCTGGATGAAGCAATCGCGGAACCACAGCCATAGGTCTTGAACTTGGCATCCTCGATGACGCCTTCATCATCAACCTTGATCTGTAACTTCATCACGTCGCCACAAGCCGGTGCACCCACCATGCCCGTGCCAACGTTCTGGTCTTCCTTATCAAACGATCCGACGTTGCGCGGATTTTCGTAGTGATCCAACACTTTATCACTGTATGACATGGTTATCGTCTCCTATTTCTTTATCTAATAATATAACTAGTGTGCTGCCCATTCCACGGTCTTGAGATCGACCCCTTCCTTGTGCATCTCCCACAAAGGCGAGAGATTACGCAGTTTGATTACAGCGTTCTTGATCAATTCAACGGTGTAATCTATTTCCTCTGCCGTTGTAAATCGGCCAATCGTAAATCGAATTGAACTATGCGCAAGCTCATCATCACGTCCCAAAGCCCGCAGCACGTAACTTGGCTCCAGCGACGCACTTGTACACGCCGAACCCGATGACACCGCAATATCTTTAAGTGCCATAATCAGGCTCTCACCCTCAATAAAATTGAAACTGACGTTAAGATTGCCTGAGACCCGTTGCTCCAGGTCACCATTGATATAAATTTCCTCGATATCTCCCAGCCCATTCAAAAGCCTGTTTCTCAACATGCGAATACGTTCATTATCTGCGGCCATTTCTTCCCTGGCGATTCGAAACGCCTCTCCCATACCTACAATCTGGTGCGTCGCCAGGGTACCTGACCGCATCCCGCGTTCATGTCCACCACCGTGCATCTGCGCCTCGATGCGCACTCGCGGCTTCCTGCGCACGTACAGGGCACCAATACCTTTCGGCCCATAAACCTTGTGTGCGGACAGACTCATCAAATCGACTTTCATATCTTGCAAGTCAATCGGCGCCTTACCCGGGCTTTGTGCAGCATCAACGTGAAAAATTATCTTATGCTCACGAGTAACCTCACCAATCGCCTTAATATCCTGGATAACACCAATTTCATTATTGACGTGCATGATCGAAACCAGGATCGTATCTTCCCGAATAGCCTGCTTCAGGTCATCGAGATCAATGAGACCAGAGTCACGCGGCTCCAGGTAAGTTACTTCAAAATCCTCACGCTCCAGTTGTCTACAGGTATCCAATACAGCCTTGTGTTCAGTTTTACACGTGATGATATGCCGGCCATTCTTTTGATAAAAATGTGCCGCACCTTTAATTGCCAGGTTATCAGACTCGGTCGCACCACTGGTCCAGATAATTTCTTTCGCATCGGCGTTGATCAATGCCGCCACTTGTTTGCGTGCCTCTTCAACTGCCTTCTCGGCGTCCCAGCCAAAACTGTGACTACGCGACGCCGGGTTCCCATAGTTTCCTTCAAGGGTTAGGCACTCCGTCATTTTTTTAGCCACGCGGTCGTCAACAGGAGTCGTAGCACTGTAATCCAGGTAAATAGGTAGCTTCAGGTCTGTCATAACTTCTTTCCTTACGTACATTCTACACGCTGCATTTGATAATCTTGCCGATTGGCAACACCTTGCACGTGTGTTTCACGTATTGCCTGCTCCAGGCTGATATTTGAGAGATAACTGTGAATCTGGTTACTCAAATTCTCCCACAAGCTGTGCGTTAAACAGCGCTGATGATTCTGGCAATCAGCGCTGCCACCGCAACGCGTGGCGTCAATGCCCTCATCAACGGCTGCAATAACGTCTGCAATAGCGATTTTCTCCGAGTCCAGTGCCAGCGAATAACCTCCACCCGGTCCACGGGTACTTGTAACCAGCCCGCGCTTACGCAAGTGCGTAAAAAGCTGCTCCAGGTAAGGCAGCGAGATTCCCTGTCGTACTGAAATATCGGACAAAGAAACAGGCCCCTTGTGGCGATGAAGTGCTATATCCAACATCGCAGTCACTGCATACCGTCCTCTTGTACCAAGCTTCATGGCGTGTCGTCCCCCAATCTTCAACAAGCCGAATGAACCAAATCCAAGTGCAAACATGGCAAATAACCAAGTAATGCACTCAGGTATTATAGAGTCCATGCTAAAAAATCACACTATCTCTTTAGTTAGATGAGGATATTTCTACACGAATCAAGGGCTGAACTTCCAAATGCTTGAAAATTACCGCACAGACAGGCCTGTACCTGGACATTATCAGCTCTTGTCACTTGAATCCCCGGTCTTCCAGAGACTTTTGCGCAGCACTTAAAATACCTCGCAGGATATTGACCTCTACCCGCGTCACGCGAGCGCGATGATAAAGATTTCTCAAGCGCCGCATCAGTAATTTAGGCTGTTTTGGGTCCAGAAACTCTATCTCCAGTAACACTTTCCCCAAGTGCTCAAAAAACTGCTCAAGCTCCGTTGAAGTTGCAAGCTCACCTCCCTCATCCATTTTCACCGGGGCTTGCTGCAAGGTTGCCGTGAAAATCTCGTAACAAATCACTTGCACTGCTGCCGCAATATTCAAAGAGCCAAACTCCCGGTTTGCAGGAATCATGGTTGCCCGATGACAGAGAGCCATTTCCTCATTCGACAGCCCACTGCTCTCACGTCCAAAAACAATCGCAACGTTTCCCGACTGCAACTCCTGCCAGACCCTTTTGCCCAACTCACGCGGGGTAACCTCAGGAAGCGGGAAACCTCGCCTGCGCGAACTTGTACCGACTACAAAAGTACAACTGCCGACTGCTTCCTGCAAAGAGTTGCAAATCACCGCCCGTTCCAAGACGTCCGCCGCACCGGTTGCCCGTACAGTAGCTTGCTTATCCGGAAAACATTTCGGATTGACCAAAACCAGATTTTCAATCGCCATGGTTTTCGCAGCGCGAGCTACCGCACCGATATTGCCTGGATTTGAGGGCTCAACCAGCACGATATAAACTTGACCGGAATTACTCATGTAGTTATAGATTCATATACAAATCTTTTACAGGGCTGGCCAGAATTTTTGAGCATGCCCCAGGGTTTTCGTAAAAAAATTCTGATGTCTCTACATGGTACGTATTTCACCAGGGAATGCTATGCTGTGGCACCCATGAGACGGCATTCACTTACCCCGGGCATCCAATGCAGGCAGCTTTAACCATTGCCATCAAAGCCGCGCGCAAGGCGGGAAAAATCATTTCGCGCAACGCGCAGCGAGTGGATTCACTTTCCATACAGGCCAAGCAAAAAAATGACTTTGTCAGTGAAGTCGACCGGCTGACCGAGCAGGAGATTATCCACACCATACAGCGCGCCTATCCTCAACACAGCATTCTTGCTGAAGAAAGTGGACACAGTGACGGAAATGAATACCAATGGATAATAGACCCGCTTGACGGGACCAAAAACTACCTGCGTGGCTTGCCACACTACTCCACCTCGATTGCGCTACGTTACCGGCAGCGCCTGGAAGTAGCCGTCATCTACGACCCCTTCAAGGATGAATTATTTTGTGCTGGCCGGGGCAACGGCGCGACCCTGAATGATCACAAAATAAGAGTGTCAAAGCTGACAAGTCTTGAAAGTGCCTTACTGGGCACCAGCTTTCCCTTGCAAAAAAATAAAGAAACTGACGCCCGTCTTATCGCTGCACACAAGCTTGCACTGCAAGTCTCCAGTATACGCCGCAGCGGGTCAGCGGCACTCGACCTGGCTTACGTGGCTGCGGGCCGCCTGGACGGATGTTGGGAATCCGGTCTGAGGATTTGGGATATCGCCGCAGGTTGTTTAATTGTACAGGAAGCCGGTGGCCTGGTAGGCGACCACCATGGTGGCCATTCACACCTGGACAGCGGCGATCTCGTTGCTGCCAATCCAAAAATTTTCCGTTTGATCTTGAGTACAGCGCACAATGCACAGAAAAACCAGGGAAGCCGGCCCTAGAGCCGTGCCGCGCGACTGACACGATGGCACTCAAGGCAAACCCTTTGACGGCATTCCCGGTGCGCTTTCGGCCCGACCGCTTCACCCTGTTGACGATCGCCATCGCCGCACTGGGTGCCGCTCTCGTGCTGGGACACGTCATCTTCGGAGTAGTACTAAGCACGGATTCGGTGCAGTACATTGCCGCCGCCGGGAGTTTACTGGCCGGGGAAGGCCTTCTCAGGTTCGATGGACAGCCTTTCACCTCGTGGCCTCCTCTCTACCCCCTGCTGCTGGCGGCAGCCAGCCTGGGGATATTCGATCCACTTGACGTTGCCGGCCCCCTCAACGTCATCATCTTCGGACTGACTGTTTTCGTCGTGGGAGGGTACCTGCGGCACCGTCTGGAGTCTCGCTTCCTGGCGATGTGGGGCTGCCTGGCGACGGCCCTGGCAACTCCGCTGACGTTCTTGTCGTCGTGGGTGCTCTCCGATCCCCTGTTCATCCTGTTGGCAACCCTGGCCCTGGTTCGGGTCGACAGGTTTCTGACCGATGGAAAACTCTGGACGCTGGTCTGGGCAGCGGCGTTCAGCGCCCTGGCTTGGCAGACCCGGTACATCGGAGTGGCCGTGCCAGCTTTTATAGGACTGGTTCTGCTCTTCCGGCCTGGGACCTCCATGACCCGGAGAGCGGGACATGTCACTATTTACTCGCTGATCGTGGCGGTGCCGATGGTACTGTGGCTGCTGCGCAATTTCTTGGCTATCGGAGAATTCACTGTGCACCCGCCACCTCGTGACTACCCTGTGCTGATGATGTTGCGGGATATTGTCGAGATCCTGTGGAACTGGACACATTGGACGCAGATCAATATTGCTGTGATAGTCCTGGTGCCGTTGGTTTATATTCTCTGTCGCAGGGCTAGCGGAGAAAACTGGCGTCCTTTCTGGCTGTTCGGGGGCTTTGCACTGACCTACATCGTCCTGTTCATCCTGTCCATATCGCTCCTGATCGGCATCTACCTGGAAGGAGGCATAGACGAGAGACTCCTGGTTCCAATCTATATTCCACTCCTGGTAGCAGGCGTGTTCGCACTGGATCGGGTGCTCCACCATGAACGGGAGAGAGGGCTGCTGGGAAACGTCGGCAGTCTTTCGATCGTTCGAACGATGATGCCTGGAAAGAAGGGAAGCGTACTGGTCGCCATCGTGATGATCGTTCTTTCCCTGGGGATGGTAGGCCAGGCCGTCCCGAATGTCCGTGCCGTTATCGCGGCAAGCCGAGGCGACCTGGACCTCGGGTCCAATGGACCGCGCTGGACCGGCTCCGAGACGTTGCGATACGTCCGGGAAAATCTTGTTTCAGCGGGAACATACTATAGCAACGCACCGCAGGTCCTGTCGCTTCACACGGGAAGAAACCGGGAGCAGGCGTTTTACTACTTTCTCCTGACACGTCGTGCCGAACTGAAGTGCCAGTTGAAGCGGTTATCAGACCCCCATGGCACGTACGTAGTCTGGTTCAGAGCATGGGGTCAGCATCGCTACGATTATGGGGAGGCCGATCTACGGTTATTGTCGAACCTGGAACGGGTGGTGGAACTGGAAGACGGTATCGTCTTCAAGGTGACAAGATAAACAAGGGCCACGTGTCCCACCTGGTGTGCTTAAATGTCGTTAGAGATTGCAGCATCCTGAAAACAGCGTACAATCCTGCAGGCGTTTAGGTAAAAAATTATATACAAGCTCCCGAACACACCTGTCGGCTCATTAACACCTTGACCTCCCCTCCGGAAACTCAGGTATCAAAGGCACTGCTTTCTCATTGGTTGGTGGCTGCGCTGTGATGAAACGCCGGCGTGCGACCGACGTAATGTCACCCAGGGCAAACCCGCTGACGGCATTCCCGGCGCGCTTTCGGCCCGACTGCTTCACCCTGTTGACGATCGCCATCGCCGCACTGGGTATCGCTCTCGTGCTGGGACACGTCACCTTCGGAGTAGTACTAGGCGTGGATTCGGCGTATTACATACACGCTGCCCGGAGTCTGCTGGCCGGGGAAGGCCTTCTCAGGTTCGATGGACTCCCTTATTCTCTTTGGCCTCCTCTCTACCCCCTGCTGCTGGCTGCCGCCAGCCTGGGGATATTTGATCCACTTGACGTTGCCGGTCCCCTCAACGCCGTCATCTTCGGACTGACTGTTTTCGTCGTGGGGTGGTACCTGCGGCAACGCCTGGAATCTCGCTTCCTGGCAGCGTGGGGCTGCCTGGCGACAGCCCTGGCCGTCCCACTGACGTTCCTGTCGTCGTGGGTGTTCTCCGATACCCTGTTCATCCTGCTGGTAACCCTGGCCCTGGTTTGGACTGACAGGTTCCTGGCCGATGGGAGACTCCGGACGCTGGTCTGGGTGGCGATATTCAGCACCCTGGCCTGGCAGACCCGGTACATTGGAGTGGCCGTGCCAGCTTTCGTAGGACTGGTTCTGCTCTTCCAGCCGAAGGTCTCCATGACCCGGAGAGCGGGACAGGTCGCTATTTACTCGCTGATCGTAGCGGTACCGATGGCCCTGTGGCTACTGCGCAATTTCTTGGTTATCGGAAAGTTCACTACGCACCTGCCGCCCTGGGACTATCCCGTGCCGATGATGCTGCAAGATATTTTCGAGATCCTGTGGCGTTGGGCGCATACCAATACTGCCGTGGTTCTGGCCCCGTTCGTTTGCATTCTGATCATAGTACAGTGGCGGCGTCTGAAGGTTGCTGACTGGCGTCCTTTCTGGCTGTTCGGGGGCTTTGTGCCGACCCACATCGTTCTGTTCATCCTGTCCATATCACTCCTGGTCGGCATCTATCCGGAAAGAGGCATAGGCGTGAAACAACTGGTTCCGATTTATATTCCACTCCTGATAGTCGGCGTGTTTGCGCTGGACCGGGTGCTCCACCATGAGCGGGAGAGAAGGCTGCTGGGAAGCGTTGGCAGCCTGCCGGTTATCCGCAGGGTGATGCCAGGAAAGAAGGGAAGCGTGCTGGCCGCCATCGTGATGATCGTTCTTTCCCTGGGAGTAGTGAGCCAGGCAGTCCTGAATGTCCGCACCGTTACCGAGGCAAGCCGAGGCGATCTGGACCGCGGTTTCAACGGGCCACGCTGGACCGGTTCCGAGACGCTGCGATACGTCCGGGAAAACCTCGTTGGGACGAAAATATACAGCAACTTACCGCGGCTTTTATCCCTTCACATTGGTAGAATCTGGAAGTATGCCTTTTACCATCGCCTCCCGACGTCTCACACCAGGCTGAAACGGGTCTGGAGCCAGGATGGCGATTATGTGGTCTGGTTCTACAGAGCGTTTAACCAGAATCGCTATGATTATGGGGAGGCCGATTTAAGGTTATTACCGAACCTGGAACCGGTGGCGGAACTGGAAGACGGTATCGTCTTCAAAGTGACAAGATGAGCAAGGGTTATCCGTCTCCCCTGCATCCGCCTCGCTCCGCGTTTTCATCCGATACCTGGCTCGCCGCGGGTTCGGTACTGACCTTGCGCTATGGCGCGTTCGCCGTGCTGGCCACAGCGATCAACATTGTAACCCAGCACGTCAGCAGCACACTGTACACTGGCCACTATGAACTATACGTAGCCATGATAGCGGGAACTGTCACTGGGTTATTCACCAAGTACGTGCTCGACCGTCGCTGGATATTTTGCGGCCCGCCCGTCTCGCTGCGCGGTCGTTCGCGGGAGTTCGCCCTGTATACGCTGACGGGCGTGCTGACGACCTGCATCTTCTGGGCGACGGAACTGGCGTTCGCAGCCATGGGCGATGCCTACTGGCTGCGTTACATCGGCGCAGCGATCGGACTCGCTATTGGCTACACTATCAAGTACCGGCTGGACCGGCGTTTCGTTTTCCGGAGAGAGGGAGTATGAAACTTTCCGGCTGGGGGCAGTATCCAGTGCTCGACTGCCAGGTCGAGCATCTTCGCGAGGGCGAGGCACTACCCGTCCTGCTTTGCCGCAGCGACACCCTCATCGCCCGTGGCAACGGCCGTTCCTACGGCGACGCCGCGCTCAACCTGGACCTGACGCTCTCCATGCTGGCGATGGACCGGATGCAGGCGTTCGATGCCGAGACCGGCCTGTTGACCTGCGAGGCCGGCGTGCTGCTCGCCGACGTCCTGGAGACGTTCGTGCCGCGCGGCTGGTTTCCGCCGGTGGTTCCGGGAACCCGGTTCGTCACCGTCGGCGGTATGATTGCCGCAGACGTGCATGGCAAGAACCATCACCGCAATGGATCCTTCGGCACGCACGTCGAATCGCTGGTCCTGGCCACCGCGGACGGCGAGATACGGGAATGCAGCCGAACGGACCATGCCGACCTCTTTCGAGCCACCATCGGCGGGATGGGACTGACCGGGGCGATCCTCTCCGCGAGCTTCCGGCTGCGACCGATCGATACCGCCTTCTTGATAGAAGAGACCCTGCCCACTCACGATCTCGACGAAACCATGGCCTTGTTCGAGACATCCCAGGAATGGCCCTACAGTGCAGCCTGGATCGACTGCCTGGCGCGAGGTACAAAGCTGGGCCGTGCGGTGATGACGCGCGGCGCATTCATGGAACGTGCTGCACTGCCGTCACGACTGGCGGCGGATCCCCTGCGCTCGGCGCCTGCGGGCAAACTCACAGTTCCAGTGGATGCACCAGCCATTCTTCTCAACCGCTTTTCGATCAGTCTCTTCAACGAACTTTACTACCGACGCGGGCGTATGCGCACCGAGGCAAGACCGGTTCATTTCGATCCGTTTTTCTTTCCCCTGGACCGTGTCGAAGCGTGGAACCGCCTCTACGGGCGGCGGGGATTCGTCCAGTACCAGTGCGTGCTGCCCAAAAGCGAGAGCCTTGCCGGGCTCACGGCCTTACTGAAACGCATAGCCGCTGCAGGACAGGGCTCGTTTTTTGCCGTGCTCAAACTGTTCGGCCCTGCCGGGGAAGGGTTGATGTCATTCCCCATGGAAGGCTATACCTTCGCGCTCGATTTTCCAATGCGCAACGACACACTGGCATTACTCGACAAACTCGACACAATTACCCATCAGCACGGCGGGCGGATCTATCTCGCCAAGGACGCCCGTTGTGCACCGGAGCGGATATGTGAGGGCTATCCACGCCACGACGCCTTCAAGGCAGTCCGCGCCAAGGTGGCCGGGGCACAGCCCAAGTTTGCTTCCGCCCTGTCGCGCCGGCTGGCCTTATGAAAAGGAACCGCGACGGGAGACCTGCACCATGAGTGATGGGCGCACAACCCATACCGTTCAGCAGGTAGTGAACGAAGTAGCCCCCCCCCCCCCCCCCCCCCGTGGTGGACTTTTGTGCGGGCTCGCGCTGCTGGGCGGGCTGTTGTTCATCCTGATCTTCGGATGGGCCTGGTCGGGCATCGAAGACCGACTGTACCAGGTTCGCGACGATGCGGTGATCACGATGAGTCATGCCCGCAACCTCGTAGAGTACGGGTTCATCGGGGTCAACCCTTCCGGCGGCCGGGTCGAGGGTTACTCGGCACCGGTGCAATTCTTCCTCTACGCCGCGGCGTACGCCGTCACCGGTGTCGGCTACGCCACGTACGCGAAAGCACAAACGATGATTGCAACCTTCCTGCTGGGCGTGCTGTGGGTACTGTTTTTCCCGGAACGGAAAGTCCTGGCCGTTGCCCTGGCCGGGTTGGCCGCGGTGTGCCTGGTCTGGCTGCGGCCCTTCCTGCTGTGGCACGGGTCGGGGATGGAGAATGCCGTCACCCACGTCCTCTTCCTGGCAACCGTGCTGGGCATGGTCATGCTGGTTCGAAACCCGGAGAGAGGGGGTGCGTACTGGTGGGCTATCCCGATCTTCCTGGCGTCCATCTCCCGCATCGAGGGCATCTGGCACATCGGTCCGATGCTGGTTATCTTCGGCGTATTCTGGCGGGTGGCGTTCCGGAACTGGCGAGGGGCGCGTGTTTCCCTGCTGGTCCTGGGGCTGTGGGCCCTGTTCCAGGGATGGCGATATCTCTACTTCGGCGACGTGCTGCCCAACACGGCCTACGCCCAGGGCATTTCCGTATTCGACAATCTCCGCCCCTGGCTGGCACTGGATTGGGAGCATATGCGCGCCGGGTCCATCCTGGATTCTCACGGTGGCGTGCTGCTGCTGTCGTTGCCCGCGCTCCTGGTCGTATCCCCGCGCCGGGAGTACACGCTGTTGGCGCTGCTGCTCGGCAGCCTGGCCCTGACCGCGGCGTTCAACGAGTCAGTGTTCGGTCGCGCACGACTGGATATTGCGAGAACGACCACGCACCTCGCCGTGGTCTCGGCCCTGGGGGCCGTTGCGCTTCTGTATTGCCTGCTGCGCAGCCGGCGGGCCCGGTGGGTCGCCCCGGTGCTGGCCATGACGGGATTGCTGGCGTTGGCCATGAAATCGGTTGAACCATATCGCCTGTGCTGCGAAACCTCTTGGATCGACGACACCCGGCAGTATTTCGCCCGGATTTCGAACACGGAGGACCTGCCCCGCGCTACAGTCGCCAACCTCGACCTGGGTGTGGTGAGCTGGCACAAGCAGTTCAACGTCGTGGACATGGGCTTTTTGGGTTCGCCCTTGATAGCCAAGCTGCAACCGCCACTTCGTTCGGATTACTTCTTCCACTACGCCGCCCCGGATATCATTAGAATGCACTCCTCTATGTCTTGCTACTGGGATGCCGAGATATTCTCCGACCCCCGGTTTGGCCGGTTATACCAACCACTGGAGACGTGGATAACGGATTGGACCAGGGAAAACTGTCATGCCAACCCCCAGTCCCGGAGTGGATTCTGGATCCGCAGGGACATCCTCAAGTCGTCGAGATCCGCTGAAAGGCGACTCATTGATCAAATGAAGACCGACTTGTCCGCCACGCGGTTGCAGGACGAACTCGGGCACTGCCAGGACAGCGCCGCAGGTCGGCACGACTGTACCTACGTGGCGCGGACCGCCTACCGGTTCCTGCCGGAATTCAGAAGCCGGGAGCAGATCAATCGACTCGAGGAAATCTTCGCGGCCAGCCGTACCGCGCCCTTCGATCTCTACCTGGTCACCGGGTACCGCGATGGTCAGGCGCACCAAGCCTTCATCCGCTTCATGATAGAGCTTCAAGCGGCCAGGATAGAGTTGAGCGAACCGATCATCCGCTCGGTGTTCGACGTCTACCTGCTGGGGAAGCGCCTGGTCTACTTCAAACAACCATGCCGCCGGGACGACAATGACGCACGGTTCTTCCTGCACGTGTATCCGGTTGACGAGCGTGACCTTTCCGACGAGCGTCGGCAATATGGTTTCGAGAACCTGGATTTCTGGATGAAAGGGCACACGAGGGCTGGCGGGCAGTGCACGGCAATGCGCGGACTGCCGGACTACCCTGTCGCCGAGATTCGTACTGGCCAATTCACCGGTGAAGGCCCACTCTGGGAGGGCCGCATTGAGATCGGCACACCCGTGGCAGTGGACCGCAGTCCGGCACTATAATTATGGGAACTATATACTTGACACACAAGCTAAAGAATCTCCACCCAGTTAGGTTTGAATTTTACCAGTCTTAGGACGTGTTTCATCTCCAGTAAACCTGGCTCCCGATTGATTAAAAACCGTGTTGCACTAGGTGGAATTGGTTCATGGATTGTGAACTGTGAACCGTGAGGCTGCCAAGTGAATACATGTTGATCTTCTTCAAAGCCTTCAAGATTATTATTTTTATTCACCTTCCAGTGATAGCTATTTACCACTAACGGATAGATAGGCCGTTCAAACAGTGTGAACTCCTGTATAGCCATATTGCGAACCAATACTACAAGGCGAGGGTCGTCGTGATCCCACTTTGCCTTGTTGATTCTGTCATTGTATATATCGAGTACAGATTGGCCAGTAGCCTGCAAATCAGAAAACGGATCATTGATACCAGATGAGTATACAGGGCTATTCCTGCCACTGATTAGGCGAATTTTCCCCGCAGTGTGTGGGTTCTTATGCTGAACAGTCTTAACTGACCAACAGCAGCCGTTCCAAGACACATCTGCAATCCCTATTGGCTTGCCGTGTGATTGGCCTGATATTGAATCCGAGAATATCCTGCTGAACTGATCGCCGGTCATATCCGCATGACCCACTGCTTTCAAGTGGACAATACGCTTGCAGACAGATTCAATAACTGATTCTGGAAACTCGTTTATCGGGTAGGGTTCGTGCTTCCTGATTCCGTCCCGCGTTTTGACTTGCCGCACTCATTACCTCTCTTATTACTGCTCGCACCATCGGAACGGGTATTGCATTGCCAGCCTGTTTTCTAAGTTGGCCATCTGTTCCGATGATGTCAAAACTTTCAGGAAAGCCCTGTAACCTCAACTGCTCACGCGGAGTAAGCCGCCTTTCACCGTCTACAAGCAGATAGTTATGACTGGCGTTTGCCCGTAATGCACAAGAAAACGGATGTGAACTTATATTACCAGCCTTATTTTCGTGCCATATCGAGGGCATCACACTTGGAGTGTGACTTAGTTGCCGTTTGAGTTTAATTTGCTCACTGACGTAGTACTTTCGGTCTGGACTAGACTCTAGTATTTCAGACAGTTGTTTATAATGTTTACGTGGTTCAGGCCATTGAAATAGATCAATGGCTCCATGATCAAGCAGCCCTACAATGATTACCCTTTCTCGCTTTTGCGGAAGTTTGAAGTCTAGGGCATTCAAGATTTTCCACTTGCAAGCGTAGCCCAGTTTATGTAAGCCCGTAAGCACGGCATCCATTATTTGCCCCTTCGCTATTGTTGCGAACTGGCGCACGTTTTCCAACACCAATGCTTTTGGCTTCTTGGCTTTCAGGATTCGCAAAATATCATTGAATAGTGTACCTCTACTATCTTCTACCCCCTTCATATCCCCAATAATAGAAAAGGGTTGGCAGGGGAATCCTGCAAAAAGTATGTCGTGGTTTGGAACCTTATTGGATTTGACCCGCTTAATATCAGAGGTTGGAGTAATACCGAAGTTATGTTCGTACTGAATTCTACACGGCTCGTCTATATCGCAAGCGTATACGCACTTCAAGCCGAGATCATGGGCTGCATAGTGGAACCCCCCAATCCCGCAGAACAAGTCTGCAAAAGTGGAAATCCCCGCGTCCCTAAGTGTTTTCGGTATAGCTGACCGAATGTGCAGGTCAGCCATTGATCAGTTTTTTGTAGGTTAATCTACGTCCTGTAAAACCTGCCATGATGATGCGAACCATTGTGATTCCAGACCCGTTACTGTCATCAAAAGCTGGCAGTTCACTAATCCCGCAACGCTTTGCAATTTCATTGATATAACGATGCAGGTGCTTGCTACTCCAGTAGTGATAAATACCCATCTGTGATCGTCTTACCAATGCCCATAAACCTTCAATCGTATTAGTATGCACCTCTCCCCTAACATATTCTCCGGTACTGTGTTTTATGGTGTGGTGTTCGACTTCAATATCATTGTAACCACCGAAATCATCAGTATGGACTACTGCACCCTTAGCCACTCTTGCATTAACATTGCCTGAAAGAGTTTCCTTTCTAGTGTCTGCAACTGGAAAGGCTACGGCATCACCACCACGTTCAATCATACCTAAAACTGCTGTCTTGCCTGAACCACCACGGCCCGAATTAGCTCGTTTACTTTTGTGCTTGTTCTTTTCGAGTCCTCCTATATATACCTCATCAGCTTCTACAATTCCATCTAATACGATGCCATCGTCTGCAAAAGACTCGCGCAGTCTGTGTTCCATAAACCATGCTGTTTTCTGTGTAACGCCTACCATCTCGGCCATCTTTGTAGAGGCAACACCTTTGCTATGTATACCGAAAAGAAACATGGCATATAGCCATTTTCGTAATGGCACGGCTGAATCTTCCATAACTGTTCCGATTCGCACCGTAAACTGCTTGGAGCAAGCCTTGTGCTTACATCTGAATAACTTGCCGTCTCGGATGCGGTAGACCTGATCATATCCGCAATGCGGGCAAACTACGCCGTTAGGCCACCTTGCATTTATCAGGTAGTTGCGAGCAGTGTCTTCATCAGGAAAACGCTCGAAGAAATCGAACGTGCTTGGTTGCTTGATTTTTTGTACTTGGGTCATGGAGATACCTTGTTCTCTGTTCCAATGTTGTGATATTATACTATCATATTTTGTGTGTCAAGTATATAGTTCCCATAATTATAGTATTCTCTCGTTTCTCGGAACGACTTCGACCTCGTAGAACATCAAGAAAAAGCCGCACATGCAAATAGATTTAAGCACCCTAGACGGCGGGAATACGGTTTTGACAACCTGGCTTTTCAGACTGTGACGGGACTTGCGGCAAGGGGCCTGGTCCGGAACGCGGGAATCGCGCTGTCGTTCCTGCCGTGGCTGGTGCTGCTGGGCGGGCTCGCCGCCGTCGCCTGGTTCCTCTGCGATGACGCCTTCATCAGCTTCCGCTACGCCCGCAACCTGCTGGAGGGACACGGGCTGGTCTTCAACCCCGGCGAATACGTCGAAGGCTACACCAACCTCCTGTGGGTGCTGGAACTGGCCGCACTGTGGAAGGTCCTTGGAATCCCCCCGGAGCAGGCGGCACCGTGGCTGTCGGTGGCCTGCACCGTCGGCGTCGTTGCCATGCTGGGCGTATGGCTTGTGCGCCTGCCGCAGTTGCGCCACCGGTGGCTGGTCGCCTGGATGGCCTTCGGCCTGCTGTGCTCCAGTGCCACCTTCGCGGTGTGGACCTCGGGCGGAGGGCTGGAGACGCGGCAGTTTACCCTGTTCATCGTGGTGGCCGTGGTGTGCCTGAGCCTCTGGCGCACCGGGCGTTGGGGGCTGGTGGTGGCATCGCTGAGCCTGGCACTGGCGGCCTACACCCGCCCCGAAGGGTTATTGATCGGGAGCGTGTGCATCGGCTGGTTCGCCCTTCAGTCGATGGCGGACGCCGGGCGCGCCCGGCCGGACTGGAAGCGGCTGGCATGGCTGGCAATGCCCTTTATCGTGCTGGTGGCGGCGCACTACCTGTTCCGCTACGCCTACTACGGCGAGTGGCTGCCCAACACCTACTACGCCAAGTACGTGCGCCCCTGGTACGAGTCGGGCTTCCGCTACCTGTGGGCGGCGGCACTGGAGACAGGGCTGTATCTCCTGTTGCCCCTGGCCGCCGTCGCCGCGCGCAATCGCTGGCGGGCGCACCGGGACGGGACATTCGCGCTGCCGCTCCTCCTGATTGGCGCCCACGTGGTCTACGTGATGCGGATTGGCGGGGACCATTTCGAGTACCGGCTGCTGGACTTCTACTGGCCGTTGCTGGCGTTCCCTGCGGCAGTGGGGGTCGTGCACCTCGGCGCGCGCCTGGCCGCCGGCCGTTGGCGTCCCCGTCTTCCCGGGCTGGGCAGGCTGGGCGCACGGGCCTGCGCGGTGGCTGTTTTCTTGCCGGTGCTGTTCTACGCCGGTGCAATCCAGGGCGCACTGCTGTTCGAGGGTAACGAGATGCGAAACTGGGAAGAGTGGATTCCAGGGTATGTAGAACTCGACAGCGACAATACCGGGTGGCTGCTGGCCGCGCCGGGAATGCCGATGCTCGTCGCCATCTCCAACGACCTGCGACGCCAAGCCGCCCAGCAGTTTGTTGCCATACCTTCTTTTCGACACCGCCGGGGCGCCATATCCCGAATTCAAGGGTACAAGGGTTACGCGCACATGGAGCAGGGCCTGATTCCTGCAGACGCGCTGACGGCCACGAATGGTCTCGGAATCCAATCCTATTATCTCGCGGATCTGAAAGTCATCGACATCCAAGGCCTGACCGATGCCACCGTGGCCCGCAACCCGGTGACCCGCGCCAATCATGAACGCAAAATCGCCCATGATCGGCAACCGCCGCCGGGGTATCTCGAAGAGCGGGGCGTCAACATCACCGTATATCCCACGGGGCACAATCCAACGCATGCGCTCATGCGGGGACGCTATGCCGTGCGGGTCGGTCCGGACCTCTGGATGCCTTTCGACTCCCCGGACGAGGAGTGGGTTCTCGATCGCTTTGCCGGACGAAGCCTGCACGTGCGAGACGTGTACTATGCCAGCCTGTCCTGGGAGAAGGCGGCTCCGGATTTCGACTACCGCTCGGGAGACCTGGGGTTCGTGGTGCCGCTGCCCCAGCACCTTACCTGGGTGTACCCCCAGATGCAGGTGTTCGCCAGGAATTGCACGCCGGACGAGTTGTTGATATGGCCCCAATCGAACGAAGAGGGGGGCGAGCCAGTGCCCCAGCACTGGACGGTCAACGAGACGGGGCTGTGCCGGGCCACCGTGAGGAACAGGAAGTTACTCATGTCGGTCGCTGACGACCCATCCTGGCTGAAAGAGGCCAAGAGAGAGAACAATCCAGCCGTCCGCTCGGTGTTCGACGTCTACCTGCTGGGGAAAAACCTGATCTATCTCAGGCAGCCATGCCACCGAGACGACAATGACGCACGGTTCTTCCTGCACGTGTTTCCGGTTGACGAGCACGACCTTCCCGACGAGCGCCGGCAATACGGTTTCGACAACCTGAATTTCTGGATGAAAGGGCACGAGCATTGCACGACGGTGCGCAGACTGCCGAACTACCCCATCGCGGAAATCCGCACCGGCCAATTCACCGGTGAAGGCCGACTCTGGGAGGGCACTATCGTCATCGCCAACCCCGGTAGCAACGGGAGGCCTACGCCGTGAACGACGGGCGCACAACCCATACCGTTCAGCAGGTAGTGAACGAGGCAGAGTCACCTCCCCTCGGTGGTAGACTTTCGCGCAGGCTCGCGCTGTGACGGGACTTGTGGAAAGGGGCCTGGTCCGGAACGCGGGAATCGCGCTGTCGTTCCTGCCGTGGCTGGTGCTGCTGGGCGGGCTCGCCACCGTCGCCTGGTTCCTCTGCGATGACGCCTTCATCAGCTTCCGCTACGCCCGCAACCTGCTGGAGGGACACGGGCTGGTCTTCAACCCCGGCGAATACGTCGAAGGCTACACCAACCTCCTGTGGGTGCTGGAACTGGCCGCACTGTGGAAGGTCCTTGGAATCCCCCCGGAGCAGGCGGCACCGTGGCTGTCGGTGGCCTGCACCGTCGGCGTCGTTGCCATGCTGGGCGTATGGCTTGTGCGCCTGCCGCAGTTGCGCCACCGGTGGCTGGTCGCCTGGATGGCCTTCGGCCTGCTGTGCTCCAGTGCCACCTTCGCGGTGTGGACCTCGGGCGGAGGGCTGGAGACGCGGCAGTTTACCCTGTTCATCGTGGTGGCCGTGGTGTGCCTGAGCCTCTGGCGCACCAGGCGTTGGGGCCTGGCGGCGGCATCGCTGAGCCTGGCACTGGCAGCCTACACCCGGCCCGAAGGGTTGTTGATCGGAGGCTTGTGCATCGGCTGGTTCGCCCTTCAGTCGATGGCGGACGCCGGGCGCGCCCGGCCGGACTGGAGGCGGCTGGCATGGCTGGCGATGCCCTTTGTCGTGCTGGTGGCCGCGCACTACCTGTTCCGCTACGCCTACTACGGCGAGTGGTTGCCCAACACCTATTACGCCAAGCACGTGCGCCCCTGGTACGAGTCGGGCTTCCGCTACCTGTGGGCGGCAGCGCTGGAGACAGGGCTGTACCTTATACTTCCCCTGGCCGCCGTCGCCGCGCGCAATCGCTGGCGAGCGCACCGGGACGGGACGTTCGCGCTGCCGCTCCTCCTGATTGGCGTCCACGTGGCCTACGTGATGCGGATTGGCGGGGACCATTTCGAGTACCGGCCGCTGGACTTCTACTGGCCGTTGCTGGCGTTCCCTGCGGCGGTGGGGATCGTGCACCTCGGTGCCCGCCTGGCCGCCAGCCATTGGTGCCCCCGTCTTCCCGGGCTGGGCAGGCTGGGCGCACGACCCTGCGCGGTGGCCGTCTTCGTGCCGGTACTGTTCTATGCCAGCGCGATCCAGGGCACACTGCTGCTCAAGGGCAACGAGACATGGGACTGGCTCGATTGGTTTTCTCACCGGCATAAACGGCATGTAGAACTCGACAGCGACAACGCCGGGTGGCTGCTGGCCGCGCCGGGAATGCCGATGCTTATCGCCATCTCCAACGACCTGCGACGCCAGGCTACCCGGCAGATCGTCGCTTCATTCTCTGCAATACACCGCGAATTTGCCGCACGCCAACTTCGACGGTACAAGGCCTACGAGCACATGGAACGGGGCGCGCTTCCCCCGGACGCGCTGATGGGCGGGAGGGCTCTCGGAATCAAATTCTATTATCTCGCGGATCTGAAAGTCATCGACATCCAAGGCCTGACCGATGCCACCGTGGCGCGCAACCCGGTCACCAAGGCCAATCATGAACGCATGATCGCCCATGATCGGGAACCGCCGCCGGGGTATCTCGAAGAGCGGGGCGTCAACATCACCGTATATTCCGCAGCAGACAATCCAACGAAGGCGCTCATGCGGGCGCAGTATGCCGTACAGGTTGGCCCGGACCTCTGGATGCCCTTCGACTCCCGGGACGAGGAGTGGGTTCTCGATCGTTTTACCGGACGAAGCCTGCACGTGCGAGACGTGTACCATGCCAGCCTGTCCTGGGAGAAGGCGGCTCCGGATTTCGACTACCGGTCAGGAGACCTGGGGTTCGTGATGGATCGCTCTACTCCCTTATGGCCCCAAGTGCAGGCATTCACGAGGAATTGTGCGCCGGACGAGCTGCTGGTATGGCCCTGGTCGAACGAAGAGTGGGATGAACCGGCACTCCAGCGCTGGACGGTCAACGAGACGGAGCTGTGCCGGGCCACCGCCACAACGCCTCCAAAGTGGACCAGGTCGCTCGCTGATGACCTGTCCCGGCTGGAAGAGGTCGAGCAGGTGAGGACAGCCGCCATCCATTCGGTGTTCGACGTCCACCTGCTGGGGAAGCACCTGCTCTACTCCAGGCAGCCATGCCGCCGGGACGACAATGACGCACGGTTCTTCCTGCACGTATTTCCGGTTGACGAGCGTGACCTTCCCGACGAGCGTCGGCAATATGGTTTCGACAACCTGGATTTCCGGATGAAAAAAACCATCATGAGAAATAAGGAGCGTTGCACGGCGGTGCGCAGACTGCCGGACTACCCTGTCGCCAAGATCCATACCGGCCAATTCACCGGTGAAGGCCCACTCTGGGAGGGCACTATCGTCGTCGCCAACCCCGATAGCGACGGGAGGCCCTCGCCGTGAATGATAGGTGCACGGCAGTGCCGTTGACGCGAACCAATGCACTGTTCGCCCTGTTTATCGGCAGCATCCTGGTCTACGGGGCCGGGTTCGCATGGTACATGCTCACCCGCTTCGACTTGGTTGACCTGCTCCGCTTAAACTATGACGACGCATTCTATTATTTCCAAATTGCTCACAATCTGGCCGAGGGAAAGTTTTCGACCTTTGACGGCGACATCACGAAAACCAACGGCTATCACCCTATCTGGATGCTGCTCATTACACCGTTTTACTGGGTTTTTGACAAGGAAGCCGCGTTGTTCGCCATCAGGGCGCTCGAGATCATGCTCATTGCCGGGGGTGTCGCCCTCATCACCGCGGCCGCCCGGCTGGCACGCCTGCCATGGTACCTGATGTTCGCCGCGCTGCCGATGCTCTACGAACGTGGTAGCTTGCTTAGGGGAGTGGAAGCGGCGGCAGCGCTATTCATGCTGGGCCTGTTTATCCTGACCATCTGTCTCTTTGCGCGAAATCCGGCAAGGTGGAGGCGGCCACTGGCCGCAGTAGCCTTCGCTCTGCCCTGGGTGCGCCTGGAGTACATCGCCATATCACTGGCCGCGACGGCAGCACTGTGCCTCCTGGAATGGTCGTGGCAAGACTCCCCCCCCCCCCCCCCCCCACATCGCTCAGGAGGCGGACTCATTCCATACCCACTCTCAAAGCCCTGCCGTCATTGTTCGGGGCAGTCGCCGGTGTCCTCGTATACTTCGCCTATAATCGACTCGTCTTCGGTGGTGCCGTGCCGGTGAGTGGTGCTATCAAGCAGGCGTGGTCCCGCCAGCGTTGGGAACAGGAAGGCGGCTACAACTTCCTGCAGAACTTTCAAGACATATTGCAGTTTCGTGTCTTCGACTGGGAGCTGCTGGTTGCGCTGGGTGTCTGTACCTGCCTTCTGCTGGCCTGGTGGTCCGCCCGCTGCTCCCGCAGCCGGGACAACTGGCTGCTGCTGGCCTTCCTGGTGGGGGTATCCGGCGTGGCAGCCGGCCATCTCGCCCAGTTCGCACAGCACGTCCTGATGATGCATCCGGATAGGTCATTTTGGTCATGGCATTACGTTCCGGCATACCTGGTGATGGCCTTGCTGGTGCCCTTCACATGCATGGCTGTAATATACGTCATTCACCGCTTTGTTGCGCCCCGGTCGAACCGCATGGCAAAAACTCTCAGTGTAGCAGTCATCGGCGCCAGCGTGATCTTCACCGGCTTCACTCCGTTCCAATACGTTGACCAGATAAGCAGGCACTCCCAACATCGCGAATGGGAAATTACCAGCTACCTGGGCACGCAGGTGATGAACCGCGTGCTCCCCGAAGACAGTTTGATCGGGTCATGGGACGCCGGCGTCATCGGATACTTCTCTCGTTTCCCGGTGGTGAACCTGGATGGCCTGGTGAATTCCTACGACTACATGCGGGCCATAAGTGAAGGACGCGAGGCCGAGCTTTACCAGCAATTTGGAATTACCCATTTCGCCAACGTCACCCTCGCCAGCCGACGCATCAATGCAACGCTATTCGAAGGCCCTCCATATCTCGACAACCGGCGCGACCGGCTGCGGCAGTTCAAACTCTGGTCAGCCGAGCCCGCCGGGGTATCATCGGGCGAGTTTTCGACAAACGATGCATGGTTCTGGGAGAAAATGGCACTTCATTTTGATTACGAGTCGGAGTCCGTCGCAGTCGTCGTCGATAGCAACGTGGCACAGGCGTTCTTCAAGGATTATGCGTCGGCAAAAGCGCGCGACGAACTGTTGGTGTTTTCCTGGTTGACCAAGGAAGGGGAACGGCTTCGCATTTGGCGTCCGTGGGCAACCATAGACGAGAACGACAGCCGGAGGATTTTATCCAGCGTTTTTGAACTACCCAACGATGTCGGTCGTCCCATTCAGATCATAACCGCAAATTGAGATATGTATTTCATGGAAAAAACCTTATCTACGTCAAGGAGCAGTGTAACCCAGAGGATACCGAACCAAGATTCTTCCTACACGTTATTCCCGCTGACAAGCGTCGGCAATACGGTTTCGACAACCTGGATTTCCAGATGAAAGAACACATGAGAATTAAGGAGCGTTGCGCGGCGGCGCTGATCATTGGTGCCACGTCGGACATCGGCCGCGCCATCGCGCACGAACTGGCGAACGATGGCTACGCGATGCAGCTCGCGGGGCGTGACCCTGCGCGGCTCGAACGGGAAGCGCAGGATATCAGGGTACGTACCGGTGCCGTCGTAACCTTGCATTGTGTCGACGCGCTCTCGGACGACGGCGGCATCTCGATGCTCGATGTGCTTGACCCCCTGCCTGAAGTAGCGGTCTGCGTCGTCGGACTGCTTGGCGACCAGGCAGAAAGCCAGCGCGACGTCGTGGCCGCAGAGCGGGTAATGCGGACCAATTACATCGGTCCGGCCCTGCTGATGGGGGCGCTGGCCGAGCGCTTCGAGCAGCGCGGCAGCGGCGTATTGGTTGGTGTCAGCTCGGTAGCAGGCGAGCGCGGGCGCGCCGCGAACTACGTGTACGGCTCGGCCAAGGCAGGGTTCACGGCGTTCCTGTCCGGCTTGCGCAGTCGGCTGTCCGCATCTGGCGTTCACGTGGTGACGGTCAAGCCGGGCTTCGTGCGCACCCGCATGACTGACGGGATGGACTTGCCGGCGCGGTTGACCGCCACGCCCGAGGAAGTGGCCGCAGCGGTCGTTCGGGCGATCCGACGTCGTCGCGACGTGGTATACGTGCGCCGCGCCTGGAGCCTGATCATGCTCCTCATCCGCGCCGTTCCCGAACGGGTCTTCAAGCGGCTGAGGCTGTAGCGTGAAGCCCTCTCGTCGTCTCGAAGGCGCTGAACCGGAAAACGGCCCTGGGCAGGTGTACGCCGACACGGTACGTTGCCCGGACCACCACCATGGACCCCATACCGTTCAGCAGGTAGTGAACGAAGCAGAGCTACCCCCCCTCCCCCTCGGTGGTAGACTTTCGTGCAGGCTCGCGCTGTGACGGGACTTGCGGCAAGGGGCTTGGTCCGGAACGCGGGAATCGCGCTGTCGTTCCTGCCATGGCTGGCGCTGCTGGGCGGGCTCGCCACCGTCGCCTGGTTCCTCTGCGATGACGCCTTCATCAGCTTCCGCTACGCCCGCAACCTGCTGGAGGGACACGGGCTGGTCTTCAACCCCGGCGAATACGTCGAAGGCTACACCAACCTCCTGTGGGTGCTGGAACTGGCCGCACTGTGGAAGGTCCTTGGAATCCCCCCGGAGCAGGCGGCACCGTGGCTGTCGGTGGCCTGCACCGTCGGCGTCGTTGCCATGCTGGGCGTATGGCTTGTGCGCCTGCCGCAGTTGCGCCACCGGTGGCTGGTCGCCTGGATGGCCTTCGGCCTGCTGTGCTCCAGTGCCACCTTCGCGGTGTGGACCTCGGGCGGAGGGCTGGAGACGCGGCAGTTTACCCTGTTCATCGTGGTGGCCGTGGTGTGCCTGAGCCTCTGGCGCACCAGGCGTTGGGGCCTGGCGGCGGCATCGCTGAGCCTGGCACTGGCAGCCTGGACCCGGCCCGAAGGGTTGTTGATCGGAGGCTTGTGCATCGGCTGGTTCGCCCTTCAGTCGATGGCGGACGCCGGGCGCGCCCGGCCGGACTGGAGGCGGCTGGCATGGCTGGCGATGCCCTTTGTCGTGCTGGTGGCCGCGCACTACCTGTTCCGCTACGCCTACTACGGCGAGTGGTTGCCCAACACCTATTACGCCAAGCACGTGCGCCCCTGGTACGAGTCGGGCTTCCGCTACCTGTGGGCGGCAGCGCTGGAGACAGGGCTGTACCTTATACTTCCCCTGGCCGCCGTCGCCGCGCGCAATCGCTGGCGAGCGCACCGGGACGGGACGTTCGCGCTGCCGCTCCTCCTGATTGGCGTCCACGTGGCCTACGTGATGCGGATTGGCGGGGACCATTTCGAGTACCGGCCGCTGGACTTCTACTGGCCGTTGCTGGCGTTCCCTGCGGCGGTGGGGATCGTGCACCTCGGTGCCCGCCTGGCCGCCAGCCATTGGTGCCCCCGTCTTCCCGGGCTGGGCAGGCTGGGCGCACGACCCTGCGCGGTGGCCGTCTTCGTGCCGGTACTGTTCTATGCCAGCGCGATCCAGGGCACACTGCTGCTCAAGGGCAACGAGACATGGGACTGGCTCGATTGGTTTTCTCACCGGCATAAACGGCATGTAGAACTCGACAGCGACAACGCCGGGTGGCTGCTGGCCGCGCCGGGAATGCCGATGCTTATCGCCATCTCCAACGACCTGCGACGCCAGGCTACCCGGCAGATCGTCGCTTCATTCTCTGCAATACACCGCGAATTTGCCGCACGCCAACTTCGACGGTACAAGGCCTACGAGCACATGGAACGGGGCGCGCTTCCCCCGGACGCGCTGATGGGCGGGAGGGCTCTCGGAATCAAATTCTATTATCTCGCGGATCTGAAAGTCATCGACATCCAAGGCCTGACCGATGCCACCGTGGCCCGCAACCCGGTCACCAAGGCCAATCATGAACGCATGATCGCCCATGATCGGGAACCGCCGCCGGGGTATCTCGAAGAGCGGGGCGTCAACATCACCGTATATTCCGCAGCAGACAATCCAACGAAGGCGCTCATGCGGGCGCAGTATGCCGTACAGGTTGGCCCGGACCTCTGGATGCCCTTCGACTCCCGGGACGAGGAGTGGGTTCTCGATCGTTTTACCGGACGAAGCCTGCACGTGCGAGACGTGTACCATGCCAGCCTGTCCTGGGAGAAGGCGGCTCCGGATTTCGACTACCGGTCAGGAGACCTGGGGTTCGTGATGGATCGCTCTACTCCCTTATGGCCCCAAGTGCAGGCATTCACGAGGAATTGTGCGCCGGACGAGCTGCTGGTATGGCCCTGGTCGCTCGCTGATGACCCGTCCCGGCTGGAAGAGGTCGAGCGGGTGAGGACAGCCGCCATCCACGTCGCTATCCACTCGGTGTTCGACGTCCACCTGCTGGGGAAGCACCTGCTCTACTCCAGGCAGCCATGTCACCGGGACGACAATGACGCACGGTTCTTCCTGCACGTATTTCCGGTTGACGAGCGTGATCTTTCTGACGAGCGTCGGCAATACGGTTTCGACAACCTGAATTTCCGGATGAAAGAATACATGAGAATTAAGGAGCACTGCGCGACGGTGCGCAGACTGCCGGACTACCCTGTCGCCGAGATCCATACCGGCCAATTCACCAGTGAAGGCCGACTCTGGGAGGGCCGCATTGAGATCGGCGCACCCGTGGCAGCGGACCGCAGCCCAGGGCCATTATGATATTCTCTCGTCCCTCGGGACGACTTCGCCTCGTGGAGCATCAAGAAAGAGCCGCACATGCAAATAGATTTAAGCACCTTGAGCAGAGACCCGTACGACTTGATCATAGTAGGCTCGGGCCCTGCAGGCCTTACCCTGGCTCGAAAATACGATGAACTCGCAACCGGTAAAACTCTGATAGTAGAAAGCGGGCATCAGTCGAACCTCGACAGCGACGCCCAAAAGCTCAGCATCGTAGATGCCAGTGGTGACTTGCCAGCGGCCTATTATACTCGGCACAGTCAGCGAGTATTTGGTGGCACGTCCTCGATTTGGAACGGCCGGTGCGTGGTATTGGAAAAACGTTCATTCCTGAACCACGAGTGGCCGTTCACGTACGATGAACTCTACAAATGGTATCCACAGGCCGCGAAAATATTGAGCTTGCCGAAGGAAGCTTATATTCTTCCTGAAAAGACCTTTCCTGATAATCCAAATATCATCTACAAGCCATACTATCGATCCAATCACCCAACGCGTTTCGCTGGTTTGTTCAGAGATTGGCTGACACAAAGCGGAACCGTCAGTGTGCTGTTCAATCATACGGTGACGAATATAGGCATCCAGAATGGCACCGCCTCAAGTATCTTCATCCGGGAATCTTCAGGTGACAGGCAAACTTCGGTGGAAATGTTCGGACGCAGGATCGTGCTCGCCTGCGGCGGCATACAAAATGCCCGTTTGTTGCAGCTTTCTCTTCCTGAAAACAGCGAACTTCCGACGGGTCGATACTTTATGGAACATCCTCACCTTCTGAAATATACGTCATTGATTCTGGACGGGGAAAAGCTCCGGCAAATAGTGTCCCAATTCGCCGGTGTTCACGCCATTGCGCTGTCCTCCGAGTTTTCTCAGGCGCATCGCCTGGTGTCGGCAACGTTTGACGTTGGACGAAATATGAAATTGACACAACCCTGGTCGAAGAACCTTCTCGGAAGGAGAAGAAATATCATCTCGATGAACACGACCGTTCGTGCAGAAATGAGCGCGGATAGCAGTAACAGGGTGACTCTCGGGTCTCCAAAGAGGGATCTTTTGGGGCAGTCGGTTGCTCATGTAGCATTGAAATTCGATCCCCAGGAAACGCAGGCGGCCTACAGGCATCTCAATTCTCAACTGATACGCTCCGGCCTTGGCAGAATGGGGAGCTCCACGACGAGTGAAAATTGGATGGGGGGGGGGGGGGGGCATTTCATGGGTACGACTCGCATGGGAAGCGACCCGACGCTGTCCGTTACCGACGCGCAGTGTCAAGTGCACGGAGTGAAGAACCTGTACGTCGCAGGCTCTTCACTGTTTCCAGCTGGTGCAGCGGCCAATCCAACCTTCACGATCGTGGCGTTGTCGCTGAGGCTGGCAACCCACCTGGCGGAGAGGGAAATAACGTGAATCGACGGCACTTTCTTTACGGCGCAGGTTTGGCCGGCGCGGCATTGCTTGGGGGTGGCGGTTTATTCTTTGCTCGCCAGGTGGATTGCATGGGCCTTGCGTATTCCGATCTCCCGAAGAACATCAGGGCCTTGTACCACGAAGATTTTGTTGATGCGTTTCCCGATACAACGCTGGAGGAGATCGTCAGGGAGCTACGCGACCTGGGGGTCTGTACGTGGAGAGGATTCAGTATTGAGCGAGTCCGTAGTAATGCCGCGGATGATCCGTTGGTGGAATTCAACGACATGTTTTGGACGAAGTCAGAGCTTCTTATGTACGCGGTGGTGGCTCGTCTGTCGGTTGCTGAAGACCCATCCTTGCTGAAAGAAATCAAGAGGGTGAACAATCCGGTCATCCGCGCAGTGTTCGACGTCTACCTGCTGGAGAACCGGCAGGCGATGCACAGACTGCCAGACTACCCTGTCGCCAAGATCCATACCGGCCAATTCACCGGTGAAGACCGACTCTGGGAGGGTGCTATTTTCGTCGCCGAACCCGGTAGCGACGGGAGGCCTTCGCCGTGAATGATAGGTGCACGGCAGTGCCGTTGACGCGAACCAACGCGCTGTTTGCCCTGTTCATCAGTGGCATCCTGGCCTACGGGGCCGGGTTCGCCTGGTACATGCTCACCCGCTTCGACCTGGTTGACCTGACCCACCTAAACCCTGACGACGCATTCTACTATTTCCAAATTGCCTACAACCTGGCCGAGGGGAAGTTTTCGACCTTTGACGGCGGCATCACGCAGACCAACGGCTATCACCCCATCTGGATGCTGCTCATTACACCGTTTTACTGGCTTTTTGACAAGGAAACTGCGTTGTTCGCCATCAGGGCGTTCGAGATCATGCTCATTGCCGGGGGCGTCGCCCTCATCACCGCAGCTGCCCGGCTGGCACGCCTGCCATGGTACCTGATGTTCGCCGCGCTGCCGATGCTCTACGAACATAGAGGCTTGTTTAAGGGAATGGAAGCCGCCACAGCACTGTTCATGCTGGGCCTGTTTATCCTGGTCATCTGCCTTTTCGCGCGAAATCCGGCACGGTGGAGGTGGCCACTGGCCGCAGTAGCCTTCGCCCTGCCCTGGGCGCGCCTGGAGTATATCGCCATATCACTGGCCGCGACGGCGGCGCTGTGCCTCCTGGAATGGTCGTGGCAAGACTCCCCCCCCTCTCCCGTGTCGCTCAGGAAGCGGATTCATTCCATACCCACTCTCAAAGCCCTGCCGTCATTGTTCGGGGCAGTCGCCGGTGTCCTCGTATACTTCGCCTATAATCGACTCGTCTTCGGTGGTACCGTGCCGGTGAGCGGTGCTATCAAACAGGAGTGGTCCCGCCAGCGTTGGGAACAGGAAGGCGGCTACAGCTTCCTGCAGAACTTTCAGGACATATTGCAGCTTCGTATCTTCGACTGGGAGTTGCTGGTCGCGCTGGGTGTCTGTGCCTGCCTTCTGCTGGCCTGGTGGTCCGCCCGCCGTTCCCGCAGCCGGGACGACTGGTTGCTGCTGGCCTTCCTGGTGGGGGTATCCGGCGTGGCGGCCGGCCATCTCGCCATGTTCGCACAGCACGTCCTGATGAAGCACCCGGACAGTTTATTTCCTTCATGGTATTACGTCCCGGCGTACCTGGTGATGGCCTTGCTGGTGCCCCTCGCGTGCGCGGTGGCAGTGCACGTCATCCGCCGCCTTGTTGCGCTCCGGTCCAGCCGCATGGCGAACATTCTCAGTGCGACGGTCATTGCCGCCGGCGCGGTTTTCCTGCTGTTCAACACAGGCTACGGCTTCACCCCGTTCCAATACGTTGACCAGATAAGCAGGCACCCTCAACATCGCGAGGATTTCACCAACTACCTGGGCACGCAGGTGATGAACCGCGTGCTCCCCGAAGACAGCATAATCGGGTCATGGTCCGCCGGCGTCATCGGATACTTCTCTCGTTTTCCAGTGGTGAACCTGGATGGCCTGGTGAATTCCTACGACTACATGCGGGCTATAAGTGAAGGACGCGCGGCCAAGCTTCACCCGCAGTTTGGAATTACCCATTTTGCCAACACCAGACCCGCCAACCAACGCATCAATGCAACGCTGTTCGAAGGCCCTCCATATCTCAACCGGCGCGGCCTGCTGCGGCAGTTCAAACTCTGGTCAGCCGAGCCCGCCGGGGTATCATCAGGCGAGTTTTCGACAAACGATGCATGGTTCTGGGAAAGAATGAAACCGCATTTTGACCTGCAGCAAGGGGACGTCGGACTCACCGTCGATACCCGGATAGCGCAGGTATTTGCCAGGAATTGTGCGCCGGACGACTTGGCCGCAGTCTTCTGGGCCGGCCGGAATACAGGCAGTTTCCGTACTGCCCCATTGAAGCAAAATCGCAACGGGCTGTGCGTTGCCGTCATGCTGTTGCCTCGCGGTGCGGGCCAGGTGCAGCACGTGGCCAAGATAGAGTTGAGCGAACCGATCATCAGCTCGGTGTTCGACGTCTACCTGCTGAGAGGGGGAAGGCTGGTCTACTCCAGGCAGCCATGCCGCCGGGACGACAATGACGCACGGTTCTTCCTGCACGTGTTTCCGGTTGACGAGCGTGATCTTTCCGACGAGCGTCGGCAATACGGTTTCGACAACCTGGATTTCTGGATGGAAGGTCACCCGAGCGCGGGTGGGCGTTGCACGACAGTGCGCAGACTGCCGGACTACCCTGTCGCCAAGATTCGTACCGGCCAATTCACTGGCGAGGGTCAGCTCTGGGAGGGTACTGTCGTCGTCGCCAACCCCGGTAGCGACGGGAGCCCCACGCCGTGAATGATGAGCGCACAACCCATACCGTTCAGCAGGTAGTGAACGAAGCAGAGCTACCCCCCCCCCCCCCCTCGGTGGTGGACTTTCGTGCAGGCTCGCGCTGTGACGGGACTTGTGGAAAGGGGCCTGGTCCGGAACGCGGGAATCGCGCTGTCGTTCCTGCCGTGGCTGGTGCTGCTGGGCGGGCTCGCCGCCGTCGCCTGGTTCCTCTGCGATGACGCCTTCATCAGCTTCCGCTACGCCCGCAACCTGCTGGAGGGACACGGGCTGGTCTTCAACCCCGGCGAATACGTCGAAGGCTACACCAACCTCCTGTGGGTGCTGGAACTGGCCGCACTGTGGAAGGTCCTTGGAATCCCCCCGGAGCAGGCGGCACCGTGGCTGTCGGTGGCCTGCACCGTCGGCGTCGTTGCCATGCTGGGCGTATGGCTTGTGCGCCTGCCGCAGTTGCGCCACCGGTGGCTGGTCGCCTGGATGGCCTTCGGCCTGCTGTGCTCCAGTGCCACTTTCGCGGTGTGGACCTCGGGCGGAGGGCTGGAGACGCGGCAGTTTACCCTGTTCATCGTGGTGGCCGTGGTGTGCCTGAGCCTCTGGCGTTCCAAGCGTTGGGGGCTGGTGGTAGCATCACTGAGCCTGGCACTGGCAGCCTACACCCGGCCCGAAGGGTTGTTGATCGGAGGCTTGTGCATCGGCTGGTTCGCCCTTCAGTCGATGGCGGACGCCGGGCGCGCCCGGCCGGACTGGAGGCGGCTGGCATGGCTGGCGATGCCCTTTGTCGTGCTGGTGGCCGCGCACTACCTGTTCCGCTACGCCTACTACGGCGAGTGGTTGCCCAACACCTATTACGCCAAGCACGTGCGCCCCTGGTACGAGTCGGGCTTCCGCTACCTGTGGGCGGCAGCGCTGGAGACAGGGCTGTACCTTATACTTCCCCTGGCCGCCGTCGCGGCACGCAATCGCTGGCGAGCGCACCGGGACGGGACGTTCGCGCTGCCGCTCCTCCTGATTGGCGTCCACGTGGCCTACGTGATGCGGATTGGCGGGGACCATTTCGAGTATCGACCGCTGGACTTCTACTGGCCGTTGCTGGCGTTCCCTGCGGCGGTGGGGATCGTGCACCTCGGTGCACGCCTGGCCGGCGGGCGTTGGCGTCCCCGTCTTCCCGGGCTGGGCGCACGCGCCTGCGCGGTGGCCATTTTCGTGCCGGTGCTGTTCTACGCCAGTGCAATCCAGGGTGCACTGCTGTTCGAGGGCGCTGCGATACGCGAACGCATTATCGGGCTGCATATAGAATTGGATGATGAAAACGCAGGGTGGCTGCTGGCCGCGCCGGGAATGCCCATACTCGTCGCTATTTCCAACGACCTGCGACGCTTGGCTGTCCAACAGGGCGTCGCTTCGCCCTTCGTGGAGCACCGCGAATTCGCCAGATCGCGTTTACGATTTTGGAAGTCCTACGAGAAGATGGAACGGGGCGTGTTTCCCCCGGACGCGCTGATGGCCGGGAGCGCTCTCGGAATCCAATTCTACTATCTTCCTGACCTGAAGGTCATCGACCAACACGGCCTGACCGATGCCACCATAGCCCGCAACCCGGTCACCAAGGCCAATCATGAACGCAACATGGCCCATGATCGGCGAGTGCCGCCGGGATATCTCGAAGAGCGGGGCATCAACATCGCCATATATTCCGCAAAACGCACAGTCTCGGAGGCGCTTGCCCTGGCGCGATACGCCGTACGAGTCGGCCCGGACCTCTGGATGCCTTTCAGCTCCCCGGATGAGGAGTGGGTTCTCGACCGTTTTGCCGGGCGAAGCCTGCACGTGCGAGGCATCCAATACGCCGACCTGTCCTGGGAGGAGGCGGTGCCGGACTTCAACTACCGTTTTGGGGACTTGGGGTTTTCGTGGATGCGCGTTTGGAGCCCTTGGGTACAGGTGTTCGCCAGGAATTGCGCGCTGGACGAACTGTTGGTATGGCCCCGACCGTACAGAAAGGTGGACACACTGGCACTTCATCATTGGACGATTAACGAGGCAGGGCTGTGCAGGACCGCTGTCATGAGACAATCCGGGTGGATCAGGACGCTCGCTGACAACCCGTCCCGGCTGGAGACAGTCAAGAGAACGAAGGCGGCCATCCGCTCGGTGTTCGACGTCCACCTGCTGGGGAAGCACCTGCTCTACTCCAGGCAGCCATGCCGCCGGGACGACAATGACGCACAGTTCTTCCTGCACGTATTTCCGGTTGACGAGCGTGACCTTCCCAGTGGACGTCGAGAATATGGTTTCGACAACCTGGATTTCCGGATGAAAAAAACCATCATGAGAAATAAGGAGCGTTGCACGGCGGTGCGCAGACTGCCGGACTACCCTGTCGCCAAGATCCATACCGGTCAATTCACTGGCGAGGGCCTACTCTGGGAGGGTACTATTTTCGTCGCCAACCCCGATAGCGACGGGAGGCCCTCGCCGTGAGCGACAGGTGCACGGCAGTGCCGTTGACGCGAACCAACGCGCTGTTTGCCCTGTTCATCAGTGGCATCCTGGCCTACGGGGCCGGGTTCGCATGGTACATGCTCACCCGCTTCGACCTGGTTGACCTGATCAGCTCAAACTATGACGACGCATTCTACTATTTCCAAATCGCCTACAACCTTGCCGAGGGAAAGTTTTCAACCTTTGACGGCGGCATTACGCAGACCAACGGCTATCACCCCATTTGGATGCTGCTCATTACACCGTTTTACTGGGTTTTTGACAAGGAAGCCGCGTTGTTCGCCATCAAGGCACTCGAGATCATGCTCGTCGCCGGCGGTGTCGCCCTCATCACCGCAGCCGCCCGGCTGGCACGCCTGCCATGGTACCTGACGTTCGCCGCGCTGCCGGTGCTCTACGAACATAGTAGCTTGCCTATGGGAATGGAAGCCGCCGCAGCGCTATTCATGCTGTGCCTATTCATTTTGGCCATCTGTCTCTTTGCGCGAAATCCGGCACGGTGGAGGTGGCCACTGGCCGCAGTAGCCTTCGCCCTGCCCTGGGTGCGCCTGGAGTATATCGCCATATCACTGGCCGCGACGGCAGCACTGTGCCTCCTGGAATGGTCGTGGCAAGACTCCCCCCCCCCCCCCCCCACATCGCTCAGGAGGCGGACTCATTCCATACCCACTCTCAAAGCCCTGCCGTCATTGTTCGGGGCAGTCGCCGGTGTCCTCGTATACTTCGCCTATAATCGACTCGTCTTCGGCGGAGCCGTGCCGGTGAGTGGTGCCATCAAACAGGCGTGGTCCCGCCAGCGTTGGGAACAGGAAGGCGGCTACAACTTCCTGCAGAACTTTCAAGACATATTGCAGCTTCGTGTCTTCGACTGGGAGTTGGTAGTCGCGCTGGGTGTCTGTGCCTGCCTTCTGCTGGTCTGGCGGTCCACCCGCCGCTCCCGCAGCCGGGACGACTGGTTGCTGCTGGCCTTTCTGACGGGGGTATCCGGCGTGGCGGCCGGCCATCTCGCCATGTTCGCACAGCACGTCCTGATGAAGCATCCGGATAGTTCATTTTGGTCATGGTATTACGTTCCGGCATACCTGATGATGGCCTTGCTGGTTCTCCTCGCATGCGCGGTGGCAGTGCACGTCATTCGCCGCTTTGTTGCGCGCCGGTCCGGCCGCATGGCGAACATTCTCAGTGCGACAGTCATTGCCGCTGGCGCGGTTTTCCTGCTGTTCGACACAGGCGCCGACTTCGCCCGTCCATTCCATCGAACTGACGCCTCCCTCAAAGACACCCGGGTCAGTTGGCAGGCAACGTATTACCTGACCATTTTGACCGCGAACAGGGTGCTTCCCGAAGGAAGCGTAATTGGGGCATGGGACGCTGGCACCACCGGGTATTTTTCAAATTTTCCGGTAGTGAGCATGGACGGCCTGGCGAACGATTACGACTACCGAACCTACATTGACACCGCAGGCGACGTCAAACATGTCCCAGGGCGGTACTGGATGCTCGAACCGCAGGCAGGCGACCTTGAGCCTTATTCCCAAAGATTTGGCATAACCCATTTCATAGACTACGCCTGGGCAGCAAGCACTCTTTCAAGCAAGCGCAACGTAACGTTATTCGAGAGCCCGACGTCCATTGTCTACATCGGGAAGATAGCTTTTCGTCTTTGGCTCCCCCGGCTGAGCAGCACCGACGGCGCAGACTGGTTCTGGGAAAGAATGAAACCGCATTTTGACCTGCAGCAAGGGGACGTCGGACTCACCGTCGATACCCGGATAGCGCAGGTATTTGCCAGGAATTGCGCACCGGACGACTTGGCCGCAGTCTTCTGGGCCGGCCGGAATACAGGCAGTTTCCGTACTGCCCCATTGAAGCAAAATCCCAACGGGCTGTGCGTTGCCGCCATGCTGTTGCCCCGCGACGCGGGCCCGGTACAGCGCGTGGCCAAGATAGAGGTGAGCAAGCAGTCTAAGGGCTAAACCTGGCTGCCATCTTCATTGGTAGTCGTTTTTTCAGCCGGCATCAGGTCTTCCTTGCTCACGTTAAGCGCAAGCAGCGAAGAGCCTGCAATATATATCGACGAATACGTGCCGACAATGACGCCCACGATCAAGGCGATTGAAAACGCATGGATCACCTTGCCACCAAACAGGAATAACGCAATCAAGACCATCAAGGTCGTCAGAGAAGTCATCAAGGTACGCGCCAGCGTGCGATTAATCGAGGTATTGATAATCACTTCCGGAGTTGCCTTGCGAATGCGGCGAAAACTCTCACGAATCCTGTCGAATACGACAATCGTATCATTAAGCGAATAGCCGATAACTGCCAATAACGCCGCCAGTACGGTCAGGTCAAAATCAACTTGCGTGACGGCAAAAAATCCAATTACCAGGATGACGTCATGTACCAGCGCCGCAACCGCGCCGAGAGAAAAACGCCACTCAAAGCGTAGTGCCACGTAAATGAGAATGCCAATCAGCGCGTACAACATTGCCAGCCCGCCCTTGTCACGCAACTCCTCTCCAACCTGGGGACCGACAAATTCAACTCGGCGCATCTGTGGTGTGCCGGTAGGATCAAGCGCATTGATCACGCGATTACTCAGTGAAGACTTGTCCTTGTCTGCGGCCGCTACGGGCAGACGTATCAGCACGTCCCTGGCAGTACCGAAATGCTGCACGGCGGCGTCAAACCCATTGTCCGACAAGGCCAGGCGAATCGGCTCCAGTTCTACGGCTCCAGGATAGCTCACCTCTACCAGCGTACCACCGGTAAAGTCAATCCCCAGGTTCAGGCCGCGCACAAACATTGCCGCCAGGGAAACAACGATGAGTATGGATGAGATGATCAAGGCCAGCTTGCGCCTGCCCATAAAATCAATATTGAGTTTATCTTTCAGTAACTGCATGGTAATTACACCGCAAGCACCGGCGATTTCTTCTTGCCGTAATACAGGTTGACAAGCGCGCGCGTGCCCATGATCGCGGTAAACATTGAACAGACGATGCCGATAGACAGGGTAACTGCAAAACCCTTTATTGGCCCGGTGCCGAAAACAAACAATACGACGGCTGCAATCAAGGTGGTGATATTGGCGTCGGCAATGGTCGAAAGTGCCTTGCTGTAACCGGCGTGAATGCTGGCCTGCGGGGAATTGCCGTTACGCAATTCTTCGCGGATACGTTCAAAAATCAACACGTTCGCATCCACGGCCATGCCCACGGTAAGCACGATACCCGCTATACCGGGGAGCGTGAGCGTGGCGCCCGGGATCAACGACATGGCACCAATAATCAAAACCAGGTTGGCGGTCAAGGCAAAGTTCGCAGCCAGTCCGAACAAGCGGTAATACAAGACCATGAAAATCATCACCAGGATAAAGCCGATAATGATGGATTTCTTCCCCAGTTCGATGTTCTGCTTGCCGAGACTCGGACCAACGGTGCGCTCCTCCACGATTTCCACCGGCGCAGCCAGGGCACCCGCGCGCAGTAACAGCGACAACTTGAGCGCCTCGTGGGTGGAATCCAGGCCTTCGATCTGAAACCGCTTGCTGAGCTGATCCTGGATACGCGCGACGTTGATCACCTCTTCGCTGGTTACAGTTTTTCTGATCTTCTCACCGTCCTTGTCAATCACCAAGGTCTTGTTGTCGATAAAGACTACCGCCATGAGTTTCTTTATGTTTTCAGCGGTTACCTTGCTGAAACGGCTTGCCCCCTTGCCGTCAAGCGTGATGATGACGGCAGGCAAACCATTTTCATCAAAACCGGAGTTGGCGTTGATGATGGAATCGCCCGTTAACACTACCGCACGTTTAAGCAGGATGGGATTTCTGCTTTCACGCTCGTAATAAAGCAGCGAGCCAACCGGAGTTCGCCCGGTTTCCACGGCACGAAACGGGTCATTCTGTTCATCCACCATGCGAAATTCAATCGTTGCGGTAGCACCCAGAATTTCCTTGGCTTGCGCGGTATCCTGAACACCGGGAAGCTGGACCACGATGCGATGCGCGCCTTGTTGCTGGATGACGGGTTCTGCGACGCCGAGTTCATTTACGCGATTACGCAGCGTCTGTATATTCTGCTGCACTGCCAGGCGTTGAATTTCCACCGCGGCATCCTCGCTGACTTTCGCCACCAGGAAATAATCGTCGCCGCTTTCTTCCTCTGCAAAATCCAGTTCGTCCACATACTCCTTTTCAAGGACGTCCAGGCCCGCCTGCCTGCTTGCCGCGTCTCTGAATCTTACCTTTACCTGGCCTTTATGCCGGGTAACCGAAAATCGCCTCAACCCGGCTTCGCGCAGGGTGGTCCGAAACGAAGAAACGTGGTTGTTGACGGCCTTTTCAATCGCCGCAACCATATCGACTTGCAACAAAAAATGTACGCCGCCGCGCAAGTCCAGGCCCAGGTTCATGGGAGACGCACCCAGGACCCTGAGCCATTTCGGAGTGGCCGCAGCCAGGTTGAGTGCAACGACGTGACGCCCGTCCAGTGCATTCTTGCTTGCCTCGGCGGCGCGCAGTTGCAGTTCGGTATTGGCAAAGCGCAGCAAGGCCTTGTTGTCCTGCCGCTCTACCGCCAGGGCCTCTATGCCTTCGTCCTGCAATGCCTTGCGCAGAACGACAAGGGTATTATCACCCAGTTCTCCGGATTCATGGGATACCTGTACGGCGGGTACGTCAGGATACAGGTTCGGCACGGCGTACAAGGCCGCCACCATGATTGCCGCCAGTATGAGCAGGTATTTCCACGGCGGATATCGATTCATTGGTACCACGGTCAGGCACCTGGTCTCTTGACGCGCTTTTCCAATACCGTGAAACCGTTCATCCGCGTAGCCTAGCTGTGCTTGAGCGAACCTTTTGGCAGTACGGAAGAGATCGACCCTTTCTGCAGCTTGACCGCAACGCCGGTGGCAATCTCAATCGTGAGCGAATTATCTCCTACTTCAAGAATTACGCCCAACACGCCGCCGGCGGTAACCACTTCATCGCCCTTGGCAAGTGAGCTGACAAGTTTGCGGTGCTCCTTTTGCCGTTTTTGTTGCGGGCGAATAATCATGAAATACATGATGGCGAAAAAAATCGCTATCATGATAATCATCTCGTAACCTCCGCCCATTGGGGCGCCATTCTCAGCCATAGCATCCGATATTAACAACATACAAACCTCTGGTTATTGCAACTTGAAAGACAGTGGCGGCGTATTATGCCACAGTCTTTGTATCACGCGACTGTAATGCATAAAACCTCTTTACATAATCGTCCAGTGTATGATCAATGATGGCCTGGCGCAGTTCCCGCACCAGGGTTTGATAGTAGTGCAGGTTGTGAATGGTATTCAGCCTTGCACCAAGAATCTCACCACACTTGTCCAGGTGCCTCAGGTAGGCACGCGAATAATGCTGGCAGGTGTAGCAATCGCAATTTTCATCAATGGGCCGGGTGTCTTTGCGATAGCGGCTGTTCCTGATTCGTACCAGGCCGTGACGGGTATACAGGAACCCCGTGCGTGCATTGCGCGTCGGGATCACACAATCAAACATGTCCATGCCCTGTTGTACCGCCTCTACAATGTCCCCGGGCTTACCTACTCCCATTAAATAACGCGGTTTTTCAAGCGGCAGCAACCGCACGCAGGCATCAAGCACAGTTTCACGCTCACGCGAACTCTCGCCGACTGACAGTCCACCTACGGCGTACCCGTCGAAGCCGAGGTCGACCAGTTTCGACGTGCACTCCCTGCGCAAATCCGCGTACATTCCACCCTGTACAATGCCAAACAGTGCATTGTCACGTGAACCATGCGCATTCTTGCAGCGTTGTGCCCAGCGCAGCGATAATTGCATCGACGTTTGCGCCTGCGCGAACGTCGCCGGGTACGCCGTACATTCGTCCAGTACCATGATGACGTCAGCGCCCAGTTGCTGCTGAATTTCAATGGCCGACTCCGGGCTGAGAAAAGTCTCGGTCCCGTCTACGGGCGACTGGAATAAAACGCCCTCCTCGGTCATTTTACGGATTGCGGCAAGACTGAAGACCTGGTAGCCGCCGGAATCCGTCAGGATCGGCCCCTGCCATTGCATGAAGCGATGCAAGCCCTGGTGCTGCTTGATGACCTCCACGCCGGGCCTGAGCATGAGGTGAAAGGTATTGCCCAAGATAATCTGGGCGCCCACGGCGTGCAGCTCTTCCGGCGTTACGGCCTTCACCGCACCATACGTGCCGACGGGCATGAAGGCGGGCGTGTCGACCTGCCCGCGCGCGAACGACAGGCGACCTGCCCGCGCGTTACCTTCAGTGGCATAGACCTCGAACTGCATGCACTCACACCGCCGCGTTATTTCCCGCTAACCGTTCGCGCCAGTGGAGAGCGGGGCAGGCTCGATGAACATCGCGTCTCCATAACTGTAAAATCTATAGCATTGTGCAATGGCGTGTCGATAGGCGGACATGGTTGTTTCATATCCTGCAAACGCGCATACCAGCATGAGCAGCGTTGACCTTGGCAAGTGGAAGTTGGTGATCAATGCGTCCACGACCCTGAATTGAAAGCCGGGATAGATAAACAGGCGGGTGTCTCCCCTATAGGGACGGATGCCGTCCTCATGTGCTGCGGATTCCAGTGCGCGCATGGTGGTCGTGCCTACCGCAACTACCCGGCCGCCACGTTTCTTGCAATCCGCGACCTGCTCACAAACGCTCCGCGATACGTCCACCCATTCGGCGTGAAGAACGTGGGACTTGATCGTTTGCGTGCGCACGGGCTGGAAAGTACCGGCACCAACGTGCAAGGTGACGTGTGCGCGCTCCACTCCCTGCCGCAGTAGTCGCTCAAGCATGGGCTTGTCAAAGTGCAACCCCGCAGTAGGCGCGGCAACCGCGCCGTTGTGCCTTGCGTACACGGTTTGATACCGCTGCACGTCTTGCCGTTGTACAGGCCGTTCAATGTAAGGTGGCAGCGGGACTTGTCCAGATTCCTTCAACAGGTTCTCAAACTCTGCCTGGTTTTCGAATTCAACAATAAAAAAATCGCCTTGCCTGCCCGTGACGCTGGCAATGGTATCTTTACTGAAAACCAGGCGGGTACCCGGCCTGGGAGGCCTGCTTGCCTTGAGTTGCGCCAGTGCAGTGCGTGTATCCAGCATACGCTCCAGTAAA
The DNA here is from genome assembly GCA_965215055.1 of Gammaproteobacteria bacterium. Lineage (GTDB taxonomy): Bacteria > Pseudomonadota > Gammaproteobacteria > UBA4575 > UBA4575. The sequence goes on along the minus strand of OZ244046.1, from coordinate 1,542,366 downwards.
AACTCCACCCTGGCACCCGAGGGTTTCCTGCCGTGCAGGCGCGCAGGAATAACTTTCGTGTCATTGAGTACCAGCAAATCCCCCTTGCGTAACAGGCGATATAAGTCGGTAAACTGTAAATCATCGAAATCCGTTGCCTGCGGCACAACGCGCAGCAGCCGGCTGGCAGTGCGCTTGCGCAAGGGAACCTGGGCAATCAGCCGCCTGGGCAGGCGATAGTCAAACTGGTCGAGATTCACAAACTTGCCTGGATTACTGTTGATAAAGACACACGAGGTCCGACAAGTAATATACAAGGGCTGCGAAAGTTTTTTGCAAGAATTGTGAGAGGCCTTTGCGCACTTCTTGCGGCACAAACCCGTCGATTTGCGCTAAACTGGACAGCAATGCGCCGGGGTGGCGGAACTGGTAGACGCGCCGGACTCAAAATCCGGTTCTGGCAACAGAGTGAGAGTTCGAATCTCTCTCCCGGCACCAAGCTCATGCACGGCGCAGTTAGGCAAATGCTGGATTTTCTCTATGCTACACCTTCAATTCGCCCCGATAGCTCAGCTGGATAGAGCGTCCCCCTCCTAAGGGGAAGGCCGTAGGTTCGACTCCTACTCGGGGCACCAACCCGGGGCTACTACTCATACTCCGACTTGATAACGGGGTTCAGGCGGTCCTCGTAAAAGGTGACGGCTTCCGGTGTCAACACGATGTGACTGCCGTCCTTGGCGTACATCTTGAGGCCATTGGTGTCCTTGTAGTCCCAGTGCCCCACTGGCTGGTTGCCGGGACCAACCAGGATAAACTCCCTGGACCTGACCTTGTCGGCGAATATGATGTCGGAGCCGGAGTCCCTGGATATCACGTCATAGAGCAAAAACCCTACAAAGATGATAATGGCAATTCGTACTATTTTTACTACTTGTTCAAGTTTTGTCACACGCTGTTCAAGGCTCATTTCTGACATTACAACTCTCCCTGCCGTTTACTGGTAGTTATCTCAAAGCGCATAAATCATGGTCAAGCAAAAGCGGAACCAATTGTCCACGCCGTTGTATCTCCGCTGCTACTTGCCATGAACGGTAACGATAACCTGTCTTTGGTGCGGCGCAGTGCGATGCTCCCACAGGTAGATGCCCTGCCACGTGCCCAGGGCCAGGAGGCCATCGACAACCGGTACACTCATTTCAGTCTGCGTAATCACGGAGCGTATATGCGCGGCCATGTCATCCTCCCCCTCTTGCCGATGCGTGAACGTCGGGTCCCCGTCAGGGCTCAACTTCGCCATGAACGTTTCCAGATCATGGCGTACCGCCGGGTCGGCATTTTCACACACGATCAGCGACGCACTGGTATGACGGATAAACAGGTGGCACAGCCCGTGACGCACGCCTGAACGCTTGACCATGTCTGCAACGTCCCGACTGATGTCAAGGGTGCCCCGCCCGGAAGAGCGAAGGGCAAGCGTATCTTGCCAATACATACCTTTATGCTACGTGCCCATGTCTTTTCAAGCTGCACTGGACAATTGCAAGCGTGACGCAATGCAGATGGGGTATTATTGCTCAACTGGACGTGAATGCCTATATCCCGAACTCGTTTATCAAGATAATCCCTGCGAACAAGCCATGATGAATGCCAGGCGCAAGAGTACGACCGTCAGGGTAGGAAAGGTCACCATGGGAGGGCACTTTCCCGTTGTCGTACAGTCCATGACCAATACCGATACTGCGGACGTTGACCGGACGGTCGAACAGGTCACCGCGCTGGCGGCGGCCGGGTCTGAAATCGTGCGCGTCACGGTCAATAACAAGGAGGCCGCGCAGGCAGTGCCGCTCATACGTGAACGCCTGTTACAGGCCAACGTTGACGTGCCCCTGGTCGGCGATTTCCACTTCAACGGCAATCGCCTGCTAAAAAAGTACACGGCGTGCGCACGATCACTGGATAAATATCGCATCAACCCGGGTAACGTGGGCCGACGTGATTCATACGATAAACCGTTCAGTGAGATTATCGAGATTGCATGTCGGCATGACGTGCCGGTGCGTATCGGCGTGAACTGGGGCAGCCTGGATCAAGACCTGCTGGCAAAAAAACTGGACGAAAACTCCTCGTTACCGAAGCCTGAGCCGCTGCAAAAGGTCATGCACAACACGCTTATCGCTTCTGCACTGGATAGTGCAACGTTTGCCGAACAAGTCGGGCTGGCGCATGACAAGATCGTCCTGTCCTGCAAGCTCAGCGAGGTCCAGGCGCTGATCAAGGTCTACCGGGACCTGGCGGCTGATTGTGACTACGCACTGCACGTGGGCCTGACGGAAGCAGGCATGGGCACCAAGGGTATAGTGGCTTCCACCGCGGCGTTGTCCGTCCTGTTACAGGAAGGTATCGGAGATACCATTCGTGTTTCGCTTACTCCTGAACCCGGAGGCGACCGCACGCAGGAGGTATTGGTAGCACAACAGATTTTGCAGACGTCGGGCATACGATCGTTTACACCGTCGGTAACTTCCTGCCCGGGCTGCGGGCGTACTACCAGCGAGTACTTCCAGCACCTGGCCGCCGACGTTCAAGACTACCTGCAAAAGCAAATGCCGACCTGGAAGCAGCAATACCAGGGGGTCGAGGAGATGAGCGTAGCGGTGATGGGCTGCGTGGTAAATGGTCCGGGCGAGAGCAAACATGCCAACATAGGTATCAGTCTGCCGGGTACCGGCGAGAAGCCCGTTGCACTTGTTTACGTGGACGGCGACAAGTTTACCGCCCTGGAAGGAGAAAACATCGGGCAACAATTTCAAAAAATCATCCAGGAATACGTTGCCAGCCACTATCACCAGTAAAAATCCACGAGTCAAACCGGCATATCACCGGCACTGAAAACCAGGCAGGCTTACGAGAGGGATTTGCGGGGGTTGAATTCAAAGCGTTTCGCCATGTCCTGGTAAAAACGCTTGTCTTCCTCGGTAGACGCCTCCGGCATGACGATTTGCAAGGTTACTATCTGGTCTCCCGCAGGCTTCCCCGGCAGGCCACGCTTTTTCAGGCGCAATTTTTTGCCCGACTGCGAAGCGGGCGGAAGCGTGGCGTCCACGTGGCCGCCCAAGGTGGGCACTCGCACGCGCGCGCCCAGTGCCGCTTCCCACGGACTGATCGGCAGGTTCAGCAGCACGTCACGGCCCTTCAGCGTGTATAGACTGTGCGGGAGTACCTGTACTTCCAGGTAGAGGTCCCCGCTGGGCGCACCGCCCATGCCCCCTGTCCCCTGTCCGGCAAGACGGATGCGCTGGCCGGGAGTAATCCCGGCAGGTATTCTGACTTTGAGGTTACGACCATTGCTCAGATGAATGCTCCTGGTCGCGCCGTTAAATGCATCTTCCAGGGTAATGGATATGTCCGCACGCTGGTCCGCGCCCTTGCCCTGGAATCCCGAGGCGTGAAACTCCGGTGATTGACCCCCGCTCCGGAATCCTGAAGTTTGAAACCCCGATGGCTGACCCTGTGTAAAATTTCCACCAAACAGGGATTCAAAAAAGTCACTGAAGCCGGATGAGGAAAATCCTCTCCCTGAAAAATTTCCCGACAGGTCTGCACCGGAAAAAATATCCTGCCAGCCGGAAGGTGGCGTAAAGTCCTGGCCGGCCTTCCAGTTGCTTCCAAGCTGGTCATAGGCTTGGCGCTTTTGAGGATCTTTCAGTACTTCATACGCCTCGCCGACTTCCTTGAATTTTTGCTCCGCATTCGATTCCTTGCTCACGTCAGGGTGATATTTACGCGCAAGGCGGCGATAAGCCTTCTTGATTTCGGCCTCTTGCGCGTCACGCTTAACGCCCAGTATGTCGTAATAGTCTTTATATTCCATGTCTCGCTACCCGTCGCACATACTAAAACGCCGCGGAGAACCGCGGCGCAACTGCGTCCTTGCAGCAGGTGATCAAGACGAGCTTGATCGTGGCTTGCCTCTCAACCGTTATTATCCTTCAACGGCTATCCGTTTAGGCAACGCTCTCTCCTTCTTGGGAATGTGGAGTTTTAACACACCATGCTCGGTCTTCGCAGAAATGTTTTCCCCATCGGCAGTGTCCGGCATTGTGAAACGGCGGTAAAAACTTCCGTATACGCGCTCTGTCCTGGTATAGCCCTCACCTTCATCCCTGCTTTCCGCCTTGCGGTCTCCCTTGACCGTCAAAACGTCGTGCTCCAATGAAACGTGAATGTCTTTCGGATCAACGCCCGGTACGTCCGCACTGACCTCATAGGCATCCTTCATTTCCTTGATATCAACGGATGGAATCCAGTCAGTGGCGGTTTCCACGTGTCTCCCCTCGTCTTCACCGAAGATGCGGTTTAATTCGCCATGGAAGTCACGCATCGTATCCCACGGATTACGATATACCCTTGTAAGCATTTTGCACCTCCTGAATAAACAAAAATATTTTGATATGCCATAGAGATATGGGCAAAAAAGAATTTTTCAAGAGGAAATTTTTACCGGGAATGAAAGCTACACGGGTTCAAACTTCGCGGCGTCCCGATTTTTCCGTACGGCATCCGGAGTAAATACCTGTCCGCTCATGGCGAGATAAACCCCGGCAGGCAGATGTTGCGCCGCAGCGACGGCGTAACCCACGTTGAAGATGGCATCGGTATTGCGAAATCGAGCGGGCTGCATGGCACCGGTCAATACGATTGTCTTGTTGCTGATTGCTTCCAGGCGCCGCGCGGTATCGATCATGGTGTCCGTGCCGTGGGTAACAAGGATGCGCGGACAACTCTCCGCCTGGACCCGGTTGAAAATCGTCTCGCGGTCTGCATCGGTAATTTCCAGGCTGTCTTTCTTGAGGATGGATTCCACCGTATAGGAAAATCCGGCCATGGCTTCCGCAAGAATATCGGGCACTACCGGGTCACCGACCTGGTAATCGCTCAAGGCGTCAAAATAGACCTTGTCTATGGTTCCGCCCGTGCAGAATATCTTGACTTGATGTCTTTGCAGATGTTGGTCGTTTGACATGTTAGTCCTGCCTGGAATGCCGTTATTCGACGTTTTGAACCTGTTCCCGCATTTGCTCGATGAGTACCTTCAGGTCGATAGAGGCTTTCGTCGTCTCAACGTCGGCGGACTTTGACGACAGCGTGTTCGCTTCGCGATGGAATTCCTGCATAAGAAAGCCCAGCCGCCTCCCTGCCGGTTCCTCACGACTGAGAACGTTCGTCATCTCGCTTATATGACTTTCCAGGCGATCCAGTTCTTCTGCAATATCGAGTTTTTGCGCCAAGTATACAAGTTCCTGTTCGAACCTGTCCTGGTCGATCTCCACGGAAAGCTCTTCAAGGCGCCGTTGTATTTTACCTTTCAGCGCGGTGAGCACTTGCGGATACCTGCCGCGTATTTCTCCGGCTATCGCCCCAATTGCCGCGCAGCGTTCCTGTAGCATTTTTTCAATGTGACAGCCTTCGTTAGTCCGCGTGGCAACCAGTTCATCCACGGCACTGGTAAACAGTTCGTAGCACGCGGTATGCAAGCCTTCCGTATCCGTTTGCGCCGCTTGCATCAATCCCGGCCACGCCAGGATGTCGATGGCCGTAGCAGGTGCATGGTGCGGCAATGCATCATTCACGCGCGCAACCTGGCGCAACAGGCTTTCCAGGAGAGGCTCGTTGATTTCCAGGTTGGAGACTTGTTGATCTCCGGGTTGACAGTGAAACGTACCGTCAATCTTGCCGCGTACAAGTCTCTCTTGCAGATAGCCGCGAAGCTTCGGTTCCAGGCTGCGGACTTCATCAGGCAGGCGAAAGCTGACTTCCAGGTAACGATGATTGACGGAACGTAATTCCCAACTCAGACTTCCCTGCTCGCACGTATCTTCCACGCGCGCAAAACCCGTCATACTGCGCAGCACGTCCGGCCAGCTCCTTCTTCCATTTGATCTACGTGCGATTATACCCTTGTAAAGTCATATTTGGAGAAGACAATCTCGCAAGTGTAGGGAATCGCAAATTTGCATATAATGCGCACTCTCTTGTGAATGCACCAGGCGGATATTATGAATTCCACGACCGGAACAGGCGGCAGGACAAACGGCCGCAGCCCGAATCAACTGCGCAGGATTCAGTTTATCCGCGACTATACCCGGCACGCGGAAGGGTCGGTGCTGGTCGAGTTTGGAGATACCAGGGTCGTTTGTACGGCAACTGTAGCGAAACAGGTGCCCAAATTTCTGAAAGGTGAAGGGAGAGGCTGGATTACCGCGGAATACGGGATGCTGCCACGCTCTACTGACAGCCGAATGCCCCGGGAGGCTGCGCGCGGCAGACAGGGAGGGCGCACCCTGGAAATTCAGCGCCTGGTTGGCCGATCCCTGCGCGCCGCAGTCGATCTCAAAAAACTGGGTGAGAATTCCATCACCGTGGATTGCGACGTCATCCAGGCCGACGGCGGCACGCGCACGGCCTCGATCTCGGGTGGGTTCGTCGCACTGTTTGACGCCATTCGCAAGATGAAAAATTCCGGCACAATCGATGACGACCCGGTTCAACATTTCATTGCCGCGGTATCCGTCGGAATTTGCAATCACGTCCCCGTTCTTGATCTCGACTACGACGAGGATTGCGGTGCTGAAACGGATATGAACGTGGTGATGAATGACGCCGAATCTTTTATAGAAATACAAGGTACCGCTGAGAAGGATGCCTTCACGCATGAACAGTTGACGGCCTTGCTGGAATTGGCAAACACTGGAATCAGGGAGATTATCCGCGCACAGAAGGCCTGTCTTGGTGTATAGATGACCGAAAAGATAGTGCTTGCAAGCAATAACGCCGCCAAGGCAAGGGAAATACAGGCGGTTCTCGACCCACGACGCTTCGAGCTCGTCAGGCAATCCGAGCTCGGTGTTGACGAGGTTGCGGAAACGGGTACTACTTTCGTGGAAAACGCGATCATCAAGGCACGCCATGCCGCCCAACAGACCGGACTGCCCGCACTGGCTGATGATTCCGGTATCGAGGTGGACGCATTGCAAGGTGCACCCGGGGTTTACAGTGCCAGGTACGCGGGAGAAGACGCGAACGATGAATCCAATAATACAAAATTGCTGGCCAGTCTTGCCGAGGTTGCCGACTCCCAACGCACGGCGCGCTTTCAATGCGTAATCGTGTACATGCGCCACGCCCAGGACCCCATGCCGGTCATTTGTACGGGAACCTGGGAAGGAACCATCTTGCGCAAAGCCAGGGGAAACAACGGCTTCGGCTATGACCCATTGTTTTACGTCCCAACGCACCACTGCTCCTCCGCGCAGTTGAGCCCGGCTGAAAAAAATCGCATCAGCCACCGGGCGCAAGCCTTGCAAAAACTGGTCGCGCTATCAAAATAAATCGTTCAAGCGCTCCCGTGCCTGAAATACCCTTGTCGCTTTACGTGCATATTCCCTGGTGCACCAGGAAATGCCCGTACTGTGATTTCAACTCCTACCAAGCCAAGGCAACGATCCCGGAAGACCAGTATATTGATGCGTTGATTATCGATCTGCGGCAGCAGGCGGAAGTGGTCAAAGGGCGTGAAATCGTCAGTATTTTTATCGGTGGAGGTACACCCAGCCTGTTTTCCGCGCACAGTATTCGGCGCCTGCTGGTAGCCGTCCGTGACTGTCTGTACCTTGCTGACAACGCTGAAATCACCATCGAGGCAAACCCCGGCAGCCTGGACCAACGTAATTTTACCGGCTTTCGGCGTGCAGGCGTGAACCGCATCTCCATCGGTGCACAAAGCTTTCACGACGACCAGTTGCGTCAGCTCGGGCGCATCCACGACGCACAGACCGCCATCGCCGCAGTGTCGACCGCAAAGAATGCAGGATTTGAAAATATCAATATTGACTTGATGTACGCCTTGCCCGGGCAAACTCTGCAACAGGCCGCACAGGACGTGCAGCAGGCGATTGCACTGCACCCCGCGCATATTTCCTATTATCAACTGACGATTGAACCCGACACGCGCTTTTATCAACATCCTCCCCCCTTGCCCGACGGTGAGCTTGGCTGGGAGATGCAGCAGCAAGCCATGCACACGCTCGCGCGACACGGGTTTGAACAGTACGAGGTTTCGGCACACGCAAGGGATTCGTTCGCATGTGTACATAACCGTAACTACTGGCAGTTTGGCGACTACGTCGGAATTGGAGCCGGTGCCCACCAGAAAATCAGCAATGCTGAAAAAAGCGTAGTCTCGCGCAGTGAGAAACCGCGCCATCCACGACAATATATGCAACAAATGCTCGCCGGTGAACCTTTGAAAACGCCCCGAATATTAAATCAACGGGATTTGCTGTTTGAATTCCTGCTCAATGCGCTGCGCCTGAAAGATGGCTTCAGCCAACGACAGTACGAACGTCATACCGGGCTGGCTTATACACACCTTCGCTCACGGCTTGAGCCCCTGCAGGATGAGGGTTTGTTGATTGTAGAAGACGATGGCACTACTCGATGCAGTGAACAAGGGTATCGATTTCTTGATGAAATGCTGCAGGGCTTTCTGCCAGAATGCGCGTAACTGTTGACGTTGACCGAAACACCCCTGGCAGGCGTCCATATCTTGTGCCTCATGACAAGGTTATGCACAAATGCAATATTTCCGAAAAAAATGCCCGCTTTTATTGATTAAAAAATTATCTGAATCTACCTTGCCTTGAATTAGTGTATAATAATCAATGAGTTATATTTTTGTACATTTTCTAATCAATCTAACAAAAATGGCGTGTTTCCCGAGTTTTATCGATGTAATTGAAAAATACGCACAAGGTTATCCACAGATTCTGTGGATAGGTCGCAAACCCCTATGAGAGACAATTATTTAAGCCAAATTACTTAGATATATTTTAGAAACACACGTGAACTCAAGTTACCTGAACCCGTGCTTGAGTTGGGGATTAGGGTTCAGTATGATGCCTCAGCCCGTAAACATGACATCAAGTAAATGAAACCAAGTATCCACCCAGACTATCAAGAAGTAACCGTAACTTGCAATTGCGGGAATACCTTTACGACGCGCTCTACCTACGGCTCGGAGTCCATGCAAATCGACGTATGCGCAATGTGCCATCCTTTTTTTACCGGCAAGCAAAAAATTGTAGACACTGCCGGCCAGGTAGACAAATTCAGAAAGCGTTACGGCAAAAAGCACTAGTCCATTCTGCGGCCGTTTTCGTCTCAATCATCACAACCTTCCCCACTCGTCGCAGGTCGGTGTAAGGGAAAATCAATGTCTCAAAAGCGCGTTTCAATGGCCATCGTGTACGACTTTGACGGCACGCTTGCACCCGGCAATATGCAGGAGCACCACTTCATCCCCAAGATCAAGATAAAAAAAGAAAAATTCTGGCGAGAAGCAGACGAACTGGTAGATAAGCACCAGGCTGACCCAATCCTGATGTACATGCACCTGATGCTAAGAAAGGCAGATGAGGCCGGGGTATCCATACGCCGAAATGACTTCAAGGAGCATGGCAGGAAAATCAGGTTGTTTGAAGGCGTGCTCGGCTGGTTTGACCGGATAACGAAATACGGCAAGAGCAAGGACGTTCGCATTGAACATTACCTGGTGTCGTCCGGCAATGCCGAAATCATCGCAGGCACACCAATCAAGCGGAAGTTCAAGAAGATCTACGCCTCAAAGTTCCTGTTTAATCAAAATGACATTGCAATCTGGCCGGCATTGGCGATCAACTATACAACCAAGACCCAGTACCTGTTCAGGATCAACAAAGGTGCGCACGACCTGAGCGATAATACCGGGATTAACAAGTTCACTGCCAGGAAAGACCGCCCTATTCCCTTTGAGAATATGATTTACATCGGCGATGGCGATACTGACATCCCCTGCTTCAGACTGGTAAAGGACCAGGGTGGAACCTCAATTGCAGTCTACAAGACCAGCACAAAGGGAGCACGCAAAAAAGCCGAAACATACCTGCGAGACGAGCGCGTGCACTGTATCGCACCGGCCATATATACCGAAGACAGCAATCTGGACAAAACCGTCAAGGCAGGCATTGACGTAATAGCAGCCCGTAAAACTCTTACTGAATTGTCTGCGAATAAAATGCGCGGATAACGGAGTCGGAAGTAAGGGCAATCGGCACCTGAGACAGTTATCCCCTTCTATCTGATACGAATTGTATTCGTTGTTAAGGGGTGTTCCGGGCTGGGAGGTTCATATTGTATCGTTTCATCCTTCTTTTGAGTGGGCAACTCATAAAGCTCACTGACTTCCACATATTGCTGATACTGCTTTTTGACTTCTTCCAACGTTTTCAGGTACTCGTTTGAGATTCTTTCTCTTTCAGTTTTTTTAGGCACGGTACTCCTCCTCCTAATCCCTGAATTAGATTATATTACCAAAAGCATCTGAAGACGCTTCACAATCAGTTAGGACCATCAAATTACGCTCCGCTTAATATGCCTTGCCTCGTTCCTACTAAGTCTTGGGAGCAGGCGTGGCTCCCCCGCGATTGCCAAAATAGAAACCTATCACGGAACCCGTCAGCGTCCCCAATGCAGTGACTATCTCTGAGAAATTTGCTGCATTACGACCTAGTACCAAGAAAATAACAAATGAGCCAACACTCAGCAGGGCCAACATGCCACGGATAGAACCCCTTGGCAGATTAAGCCCTCTTAATTCGTCAATTTTGGTCTTCCTATTCTTACTCATCCAACATGAATAAATAGGCGCACCAACAAGTACAACAAAAAATAAAAAACCTTCAGCTAAAAATAGATAGCATTTTTCTTTTTCACTCATGCCTTTCTGCGAGGACTGGTCAACGCTATTGGCTTTGTCTTTTTCCGTACCTTTTATCTCCTCTTTTACCGGCGGGGCAGGGTCTTCCTGCGCGACAACATCGATAGCTGCAACGGGTACTAGCACTAAAAGCAATACCAGGATTTTCACACGCATAGTCGTTCTCCAATAGGTTGCTTGTATTGGGGTTTGGGTAAAGTTGAGAGCCTATTTCGGTATTGTTTCCATGCGTTATTTGCCTGATATTTCTATTCTCAGACAGCTTGCCTTAACCAAATTAGGCTATCTGCTCTACTTCCGATAGTATGCCAAGTCTATTTTCCTATCCACTCACTTGCACGGATATCAATTCTATGATAAAAAAACCACAGTATAATGTGTTCGACTTATCCACATATACATTATATAGTAGTACTATGAACAAAAAATTCATTGAAAAGAAGGCTTATGACCTTCATAAGCGTATTTGGCAGGAAAGAAACAGCCTCTGGCCAGAAGGTGCTCCAAAGCCTATCAACATGCTTGAACCCGAAGTCGCAGCTCGCGTCCTAGACGTGAATTTTGATATGGGAGAAACGCTCGGACCATTTGGATATGCTGGAGATTCTTTTGAAGTTGCCGGGTCAATTGATCGACAGAGAAAAACTATACTGGTTTCCGGAAGGTTCCCATTCTACGTAACGCGATTTACAGGTGCTCACGAAATTGGGCATTGAGTTCTTCACCCTGATGAGGTAATGCATCGTGATCGTCCGATAGATGGGTCAAAAAAAGTGGTGCGCAAACCAAAAGAGAAAGAAGCCGATTACTTTGCAGCTTGTTTTCTTATGCCAGCTAAACTTCTGCGGTCAAAAATAGAAGAAACTTTCGGTATGAAACCACCAATCAGAGTTGATGAAAATTTAGCTTTTTGGCTATGTCCAAGTAATCCAAATGACCTAGTGAGACCGATGGCAGGTTCAGACACGCGCGAATGCGTTTTGGCCAGTGCAGAGTCCTTTAGAGGTCGACATTTCGATTCTCTCGCTAAGCAATTTCGCGTGTCTCAAGGAGCAATGGCGATTAGATTAAAAGAGCTTGGTATATTCAAACAACCATGAACGAAAAAACATAACCCTACTACTTATTACCCTTTTTTTCGCGATTCTTCTCCGCTTGTGATGGACTTTTCAAGTCCAGCGTTTCCTGCAATAAGTCAAATATCACTTGAAAATGTTGGAAGTTATCTGCTGTACCATTTTTACAAAGCCAATCGCACAGATTAGTCTTTTCATTCTCGTCAATAGTCCACTCCTCAGGGATAGTTTTAAGTTTTCCTCGTTCCGTTTTTGTATACTTAGAAGCAATATTTATGAATGCAGATTTGTGCTTCAGCGCTTTTTCTAAGGTTTTCTTGCTGAACAGGTTTTCAATACCTTTTTTTATTGGATGATCTCTATATTGTGGAATCTTCCGCTTAAATATATTTCCCTTGCTGCCCTTATCTACACCACTATCGCCGTCAAAGAGAAGTATTATCTTTTGAGCTGGAAAATTGGGAAGCTTTGGGAGTTTCCAAATCATTTTCAAATTCGACGATCCCTCGCCGTCTTGTATACTAATTTTTTCCAGCATTTCCTCCTGACCAAGCAATTCAGAAGCCTTTTGTAAATACTTTTGGTCGGTTTTCCCCTCTACAAATATAATGGGGCCCTGTGCATCTTGGATTGCCTTTCGTATATCACTCGAAAATTTTCTCGTCGCTGTGAAAGATTGATACGCATTCTCGAATTCACTGAATTCTTCAGGGCTTATTTGCTGCCCCTGGGGTAAACGATACAGAGAGAAACCATCGTCCCCAAAAATATTTTTCATTCCAAGGGCAAAGAGTGGCGAGTGTGTTGTGACTATAAATTGGACACGCGGGAACATCTGTATTAGCTTCGGAAGGATTGTATATTGATGATCTGCATGCAAATGCAGGTCGATTTCATCCACGATAGCTATACCGCGTACCTCCTCAGCTTTGGCAAAAGATGCACCACATAAATCAAAATCGCGCAAGATCGATAAGAATATATTTAGCAAGGAAGTTTCTCCACTCGATAGCTGAAAAATATTTGGAACTATCGGGCCTTTTCCCCCTTCGATTGAAACAACTCTCTTATGTCGTTGGTCTACTCCAAATGTGACTTGCTGATTATCTTTTTTTACCACTTCCCGGACTACCCGAAGGGCAGTCTCGTAAATACTTCCTGCACTTTTAGGTTGAGTCTTATAAACGCTTGCATCAAAAATTACATCAAGTAACCAGTTTTGGTTCTCACGGAGCGGCGAATAGTTAATTATCTTGCGGTTAGTGTGATTTCTTATACGCTTGAGCCCCATATATTCTGCTCGGGCCTTCAAGTTTTCCTCATTCAGCCATGCTGGATCTTCAAAGCGATTGAAAGGAAAATAGAGAACACAGTTTTTAGAAAAGATATCCTTGATTTTTTCCTTGCCATCATTATCAATGCTAGGAATTAAATATTCATTTTTTTGGGGCGGCATTATTTTCCATGCTTCCTGCATATCTGATCCAAAAAGCTCTGGAAAGTCCTTCGGATAATCCTGTTTTAGCCGCCATGATCTCATTTCTCCCATAAACAAACCATCTTCAAAATCAACCTTGGCGAAGTAGATCTCGCTACCCAATTTAATATAGGAGTTGTCTCGAAGTTTGTATACCTTGCCTACTTCTACTTCAGGAGTTTCAGGATAAATAAGACCTTTAATAAAAATCAATATATTGACAATATGAGATAAAAAAATGCTTTTCCCTGAACCGTTCTCGCCAACCAGCACAATAGGTTTTGGAGTATCACCCTTGAAAGGAAAAGTAATATCAAGCTGATCAATTGGACCGTAATTTACAATCTGAATTCTTTTTGTATACATAGCTTGTCTTCCTATACCTGATCCTGTTAGCAAGCTCGCGATTCGTCTTTACTCCATACTTGGCCGATAGCTGCCTGTATTTTTCGGTCCATGCGCTCAACTAATTCTCGATTGGCAGCAACAAGTGTTTGTTCAGCTTCAATTTCAGCGACGATGGCTTGTTGAGTTTCTAGATCAGGTATAGGAAGCCTTGCACTACTCAAACTGCGAATTGGCAATTGTGGTTGTGCCGCTCCTGATATGATTGCATCACATTGTTCCTTGAAATTCTGGGATCGAAAAAAATGGAAAAGATAATTCCCAGACAACTTATTCACGTCAGGCCTGAAAATAAGCATTCCGGAATTTATCCTCATAGGCTCGAACGGGATAGAGTCGTCGTAATAACCTGTGTTCCCAATTGTTCCGCGTGTCGTGAGAACAACATCACCACGATGAAGTTTCCCTTTCCTTAGCAGAGCATCTTTTTCTCTTGTGATAAATTCCATCTTGTCGAAGTTAAAGCCATCTGGACGAACGTTTTTTGTATTGAGAAATAGGCAGTAACCGTCTGGTGAAAACTCTTCCTTCTTCGGATAGTTTGTTCCTCTATCACCGTCTATTATCTCAAAAGGAGCTTCAGCAAAAGTTACTATCGGCCAGTTGGGGTTGATGGGGATGTGGGGGCGGTAGTTGTCGATGACGGCGCGGGCACCGTCGATCACTTTCTGGTAGCCTTCTATCTCCGCTACGATCTCGCGCTGCACTTCCAATGGGGGGAGAGGTAAATCAAACGATGCATATTGCTTAGCGTTTATGTTAGTAAGTGTCCCGGTCTTTGAGTTGCTTAATATCCATTCCCTCCATAAATTCGATTTTGTGATGTAGAAAACATATTCAGGCATTGCTTTGGAAGGATTGATGCGGAAACGAATTAAGTAACCGGCATACTGATAAGTGCCAGATAGCTTTCCGTGAAGGTAAGTACGCCCAACTGAGCCCGAACGTGCGACTAACAAGTCACCTGGTTTGAGGAACAGGTCCGGCTCTGTTACCGAAGGTGAAACAGGGTCCTCATTTTTAAGTTGTCCATCGTCTGTAAGGTCAGTGATTCGAACGTAACGAACTTTGCCATCATAAGGAACCTTGCGGGCACCAGAACCGTATTGAGGTTTGCCTAAAATAATCTGGCCAAGTTCTACCGACTGATATTTACCACTATCCTGCTTATCTTCCCGATACTTCTCCCCACCCAGGTTGTATTCATCATCTGCGGCGATTTTCTCCTTCGCAACTATCAAGCCCAGTGCGGGCTGAAAGTCGTCCATGCTTTTTTCTGTCCGCAGGCGGTGCAGGTATGCACTGATTTCCTTACGCGCTTGTGGCAGGTCGTCCTTGTCTATCTTGCGTCGTTGGGCACCAAGATCGAAGCCGTCGTTTTCAATCTTGAAAAAGCCAACATGGTCGGTCTTTTTCGCAAGTGAGCGGTCAAGGATCAGGATGGAGGTCTTGACGCCTGAATAAGGCTGAAACACGCCGGCCGGGAGTGAGATCACGGCGACCAGGTATTCTTCCACCAGTATTTTGCGCAGTTGCTTGTGGGCGTTCTGGCTCTGAAAAATGATGCCTTCGGGCACGATGATGCCGGCGCGGCCTTTGGGTGTCAGGTGTTCGGCCATGTAGTCCACAAACAGCACTTCGCTGCGCTTGGATTTGACCGAGAAGCGGTTGTGTGGCCGGATGCCACCTTTGGGCGTCATGAACGGCGGATTGGCAAGGATGACGTCGGCGTAATCGTTCCAGCGATCCTGGCTGGTGAGGGTGTCGTATTCAAAGATGTGCGGAGCAGCGAAACCGTGCAGGTACATGTTGACCAGTGAGAGGCGCACCATGTCGGGCGAGATGTCGTAGCCTTTGAAGTTGTCAGCGAGCCGACTCTTGTCATCGGGCGTGAGGGTACTGTGACCGTGTTTGTCGGTATTGGCCTTGAGGACGTGTTTGTAAGATGAAATCAGGAATCCGGCAGTGCCGCAGGCAGGGTCGAGCAATGTCTCGTCTTTTTTCGGGTCGATGACGGCGACGATGAAGTCAATGATGTGGCGCGGGGTGCGGAACTGCCCGGCGTCACCCTGTGAACCGAGGACGGAGAGCAGATATTCGAAGGCGTCGCCCAGCCGTTCGGAGTGGTCATATTCAAACTCGTCAATGACTTTGAGGAAGTTTTTGAGGGTCTCGGGGTCGCGGTAAGGCAAGTAGGCGTTTTTGAAGATGTCGCGGAAAAGCGGCGGAATGCCCGGGTTTTCCGGCATCCTGGTAATGGCTTCGGTGTAGAGATCGAGGGTCTCGTGTCCGCCCAGTCCAGTGCGCATGAGCTTGGTCCAGCCATAGCGGGCAAAGCCATCTGCGAAAAATCTGCGCTTGCCACCGAGTTCCTCGCTCTCTGCATCCATGTCGTCCATGAATTTGTAGATGAGTGCAATGGTGATCTGCTCTACCTGGCTCTTGGGGTCGGGCACTTTGCCGACCAGGATATCGCGGGCGGTGTCGATGCGGCGTTTGGTGTTGGAGTCCAGCATGGTTCGAGAGATTGTAAGATAAATATCAACAGTTCCAAATAACCAGTTCTGGTTATACGGAGCGGTGAATAGTCAGTTATTTTGCGAAGCAATCAGGAGGAAATTCGTGCGCGTTGGCATGACTAGTTCTGTTATAATACTAATGAATTTTTTAGTAGATGAGGGAAAAACAAATGAAAGCTTTACAACTGTTTTTATTGTTTGGACTCCTGCTATCTACAAACTTGGTAATGGCTCATGGTGAAGGTTCAAACCTGGAGCCCCTGGCGTTCGGGGATGACCAGACCATTGTTGATATAGACAAGCTCGTCTGGGAGCCACTTGAAGTAGAAGGTTTAGCGCCCGGTGCAGAGATTGCGGTAGTAAGGGGTGACCTTGGCAAGGACCACAGTGAATCTTTTCTCAGACTGCCTCCCGGCTACGTTGTCAGATCACATACCCATACAAGCGATGAATTGTACGTTTGGCTGAGTGGTGAATTTACATTGATCGCGCATGATGGAACAGAAACCAAGTTCCGAGGACCTGCGTATATCAGCTATCCTGGCAACGCTCCTCCCCACGCACTGATCTGTGGAGATGAAGAGGCCTGTATATTCTATTTAAGATATTCCCGTCCTTTTGATATCAAGTACTAGTATTGCATGGAGTGAAAAGCCGTAGGCCTAAAAACCTGCGGCTTTTTATATCCAGACAGCGTTTGGTGTCAGAGTCCAGCATGGTTCGGGAGGTTGTCCCAGGTTACGCCTTGCTAACCCGGCTTACGTGGTCTACAGAGTGCAAGTAGCTACTCGGATTTTCCCTGTCTACCCAAAATAAAAACTGATACAAGACCTATTACACCGCCCCCACCTATTGCTATTCCAGCCCATTGCGCACCTTGCACTGAGATGATCGCGCCCGAGATAATTGCAAGGGAACCAATTACTACCGCAAAAATTTGTCCCCTTCTTGCCTCTCTATATTCATTGATAACGATCGTTTGTTCCATATCTTGGCGGTGGCTTGTTTCTTGCTCTGCCATAGCAATAATTCGTTCCGCCGCGCCGGGTATTATTTGATTGTATCCTTCGAGTATACTTGGAGGGGGAATAGGGCCGCTGAACTCCTCCCTCGTAGCCACCTGAAGAGGGGGACGTTGATTATTGCTTCGCGAAGTGGGTGACTGTTGTTTTGTAGCTGGTGCTCTGTTACGCCGCTTTCTGTTCATGCGCATGCTTGTCAGTAGCGTTTCTTATATCGTTACCTATGCGTTGCCAGTCACCATGAAGTGCTTCCGAATCAGAACGTCGCAGAAGTATTTCTCTTATCCTTGATGAAGTATCCGGCCACACTTGAACTACAGAGGACATGCCACGCAGCCAGTTTTTTACTTTTTTATTCATAACCACCACTGCGAGCTTGTGGATAAGCTCTCCTAGTCAAGTTGTTTATTCAAACGTCTTGCGGGTGCGCAGTGTAGCCAGTCTACCTCCAAAAATCAATTCATTAGTCATTTGATTAGACACGACATTCAGAAAAAATTCAAATATAAAGATCAAAAGGCAAATATCAACAGCTCTCACTGCGTATACACGTCCAAGGGAACGTAATTCCTGATGTACTCGGGAATGATGGTACGGTATTTTTCAGGGACGGCCTTGAAGTCGCGGGTAGCAAAGGCCGGATTGTTAAACAGTTTCGTATATTCTTGGTTTTCGATAATGCGGCGAGTCTCGTCATTCGTAACGTAGGCCTTGAAGTAGGTCTTGATGGCAGGGATGGCCTCGGCTTCGTCGGGCTTGTAGTCGGCAACGAACTTGGCGAACTCTTCTTCAAGTAATTCATCCGTGGATTTGAAGCGCGGGATGATGTCAAAGATTTTCTCCAGGATCTCGCGCAGGGTCAGACGGCGGTCTACGGATGCAGCCTCGCACAGCTTGTCGAGGGTGTAGTATTCCTCGGGTTTGTCAAAGACTTCCTCGTTGATGTAATCGATAACGCGACTCCACTGCCCGGCTTCAACAGCCTCGGCAATGATCTCGTCCTTGCGCACCTTTTCCTCAAACTTTTCAAAGAACATCCGATCGATCTTCATGCCTTCATAACCGACGGGCTCTTCCTTGATGGAGTCAAGAATATCGGCACCGAGGTGTTCGTAAGAAGTGGGGTAGACAACCTGGTCACTGCCTCTGCCGTCGCCCTTGCCGACACTGGCAGACCTGGGCAGGTCAATGACCTGATCGTAATTATATCCTTCTTCGAAGTATTCACAGTTGGCAAAAAAATCGAAGAGCTTGAAGGCGGTTTTTTCAGGTTCCTTGACGTGTTTTGCAAGCGCGTCGTCGTGGAGCTGTTCGAGAAAGTTATGCCTGCGGGTGCCGCGTCCCTTAATCTGGATGAAATCGGTAGGCGAGAAGATGGGGCGAAACAGGCCGAGGTTCAGAACGTCGGGACAGTCGTAGCCGGTGGTCATCATGCCGACGGTTACACAGATTCGTGCCTTGCTGGTGCGGTAGGTATCGATAAAGTTGGCTGAACCAAGCAGGTTGTTGTTGGCAAAGTTGATGGTGAACTGCTGGGCATCGGAAACCCGGGAGGTCACCTGTACGGCAAAGTCGGACTGGTATTTCCCGGGAAACATCCTGTCCGCCATCTCGTTGAGAACCTGTGTCAACCGGGCTGCGTGATTCTGACTGACGGCAAAGATGATGGATTTGCCAATCTCACCACTGACGGGGTCGCGTAGTGCGTTCTCAAGAAAAGTCTTGCAGAGAAGCTGGTTGGTGGCATCGGAGAAGAAGCGTTTTTCGAACTCGCGCTGTTTGTACGACTCTTTCTGATCTTCACCTTTCTCATCGGTGAACTGGACGATGAAGCCATCATCGGAGAGCAGTTGCGCGGTAACTTCGGTGCGGGCATCAATCAAGGTCGGATTGACGAGGTAGCCGTCTTTTACGCCGTCCAGTAATGAGTAACGAAAGGTTGGCTGGCTTTCCTCGCAGCCGAAGGTGCGATAGGTGTCCAACAACGTCCGCCTTTCGTATTCGCGCGGATCACGGACGGCGGGACTGTCCTTGTCGAGGCGCTTGAGGTAATCGCGGGGCGTAGCAGTAAGGCCGAGCTTGTAACCTATAAAGTATTCGAACACTGCGCGGGCATTGCCGGAGATGGAGCGATGCGCCTCATCGGAGATGATCAGGTCAAAGTCGGTGGGCGAGAAAAGTTGCCTGTACTTGTTGTTGAACAGCAGGGATTGAACGGTAGTGACAACAATTTCCGCGTGGCGCCAATCATCGCGGTTCTCCTTGTAGACGACGGTTTTCCAATCGTTTGACAGCAGGGAGTTGAAGGCCTTTTTGGCCTGATTTTCGAGTTCGATACGATCGACCAGGAATAACACGCGACAGGCATTGCCGGTACGAAGAAAGAGCTTGATCACCGCGGCAGAAGTGAGGGTTTTGCCGGTGCCGGTTGCCATTTCAAAAAGGAAACGGTCTTTGTCATCCTGCGCGGCCCGCTGCAAGGCATGGATGGCCTGTAACTGGTAGGGACGCAGAAAGCGCAGCTTGTTTTTCTGAATGTAGTCGGAGCGCTCGGTTTCGTCCTTCCACGCGGCCTCGGATGCATAGTTTGGCTGCTGGGTAAGGACGATGTAATCGTCGCTAACGGTTTCTCCAGTCAGACGCTTGGGGTCAGGTGTGTTCTTAGAGCAACCGGTAACGGAGTCGGGAGTTGGGAACACGGGGATGATGTGGGGATTGCCCCGCTCCAGGTCCCAGAAGTAGTGCCGGTCACCGTTTGATAGGATAACAAAGCGGCAGTTCTGCGAGCGGGCGTATTCGCGTGCCTGTTCTTTGCCTGCCAGCGGGTTCTTGTTCTCTGACTTGGCTTCCAGGACGATCAATGGAAAACCCCTGGCATCGAGCAGCAGAAAGTCGACAAAGCCCTTTTTGGTTGTCTCGAAATTTTCTCCGAAGGCATCGACGTCGTCCCGGGTAATGTTTATACCCGCTTCAAGCTGGACGTTTGCCCGCCCTTCTTCGTTGTCGAAGAATCTCCAGCCTGCCTCCTCTAGCAGCTTGTTGATCTTGATGCGTGCCTTTGCTTCCTTGTAATTCGCCATGGTGTCTGCTCTCTGGTTAACGGCGTAACTCTAAACTAAAGCTTCCCGTTTGTAACTCCCGCCAGCAAATCAGGGCGGCTTTATAACGAAGGGACGGGCTAACATAAATATATTTCTCATACAAGGCTGACCCGTGGGCGTCTTTTTAGTAGAGTGCGCTCATATCATTTTCTTCTTTTTGCAGTGACAGAAAACGTCTACCTGATAGATGCGAGCATCTATGTGTTTCGCGGCTGGTTTACGGTGCCCGAGCACGTGGTAGACCGAAATAATGAACCGGTTAATGCCGTATATGGCTTTGCAGATTTCGTATATCAGTTTCTGTACCAGGCACGGCCCAAATACGCGGGTTTCGCCTTTGACGAAAGCCTCAGTTCTTCATTTCGCAATGAGCTCTATCCGCAATACAAGGCAAACCGGGAACCTACGCCCAAGGAGTTAAAGCGGCAGTTCGCCTGCTGTCGGGATTTTTTACGCGCACTGGGTCTTTTTGAGACGGGCAGCCCTCGTTATGAGGCTGATGATTTGATCGGCACGTTGGCGCAGCACATGCGCACACTGGGACATAAAATTACTATTCTGACTGCGGATAAAGACTTGGCCCAGCTTATTTTTGAAGATGATACCTGGTGGAACTTTGCGAAGGGCGATCGACATTCCGTGGCACAAATCAAAAAACTGTTTGGCGTCTATCCCGGGCAAATTGCCGACCAACTGGCCGTCGCCGGGGATAAGAGTGACAATATCCCCGGGGTGCCAGGAATCGGGATGTCTACTGCTGCGAAGTTGTTGAACCGGTTTGAAACCCTGGAGAAGATGCTGAACCAGTGCGCGGAAATCGGCAGCATGAAAATTCGCGGTGCCAAGCGCATCCAGCGTCTTGTTGAAGATCACAAGGATTTGTTACCGCTGTATAAGAAATTGACTACGATTCATTGCAACGTTGATTTTCCCGATTCGATTCAGCTTAAGCGCAAGCGGCCTGATTTTGACAAGCTGGATACGTTGTTCAACGAGTTTGATTTTAGCCGTTACCGCCGTAATCGCTGGCTGAATTTATTGAGGACTTGAGCCCGTTACTGCCTGCCGTGCAAAGCGGTATTATTGCTTGGCTCCAAGTTGCAGCGCGCGCTGGCGTGACGCCTCCCTGTCTTCGCGTTCGGAGGATTCGGATAACCACCCGCGCATATGCTGCAGGATGATGTCTGCCAGTGCCTGGACGTGGGAAGGTTCGTCATTCAGTGCAGGAACGTAATGAAATGACTTCCCCCCGTTTTGCAGAAAAATCTTGCGGTCTTCCATCTCGATTTCTTCCAGGGTTTCAAGGCAGTCTGATGAAAATCCAGGGCAGAAGACGTCGGCGGACGTGACCCCTTCACGCGGCAGCTCGGAAATTCGGTCTTCGAGGTACGGTTTCAGCCATTCTGCCTTGCCAAAACGCGATTGAAAGGCGATTTCCCATTGCCCGTCGTCCAGGTCCAGCTTTTCCGCAATCAGCCGCGCTGTCTGCTGACACTCGCAATGATAGGGATCGCCCTGTAACAGGGCTTGCCTGGGCAAGCCGTGAAAGGAGAGTATTATCTTTTGACCAGGTTGACGTCCTTGCCAATGGGATTTTATGCGCTGCACGCATGCGTCGATGTATCCTGGCTCTGCACCGTAGTGATTTATCATGCGCAGTTCGGGCAGCCATCGCAGTTGCATGAATTCGTGCGCAACGGCGTCAAACGCGGATGCCGTGGTACTGGCTGAATACTGGGGGTACAAGGGTAACAGTAGGATGCGCTGCGCATTCTGCGCCTGTAGCGCTTGTAGTGCAGACCGGATAGAGGGCTGTCCGTAGCGCATCGCCAGTTCTACCCTGATTTTCTCAGCACCGGCGTTTGCCAGTGCAGTTTGCAGTGCGGCGCGCTGCCGCTTGCTGATTGCCAATAGCGGAGAGCCTGCATCGGTCCACACTTTTGCATAGGACCTGGCGGTCTTGCCTGAATATGTGGGTAAAACCACTGCGTGCAACAGTAGCCACCATATCGGTCTCGGGATTTCAATGACGCGCGGGTCCCACAAGAATTCCGCCAGGTATTTTCGTACTGCCCTTGCGGTTGGTGCAGCAGGTGTACCGAGATTGGTAATCAGTACCCCCAGGCAGGTGTCGCTGCCGTGTACGTAGTCTTTTCTGCCTTTATATCTTGGCATCGTCAGGAAAACCGGTTGCTATGGAAGTCTTTTATACGGCAGTTCGGGTAACTGCAACTGGCGAAAGCTCACGCAGGAGTTATATGGCAAGGTGACTCACAGGCAATCAGGTACCCGGTTGCGGTTACGCCAATCTGCTCAGGCGTTCGTGCAACGGACTGGTGCGTGGAAAATGCGCCAGTAAAAATTTCATTTGATCGGCCAATACCCGGCGGCCTTGCAGGTAGATATATTCAGCGTGAGTAGGTGTAAACGGAATTGCCAGTAATTGCATGCCGGACTGTTCGGGGGTATGCCCGGCCTTGTGGTTGTTACAGCGTTTACAGGCCGTTACTACGTTATTCCAGTCATCGGTTCCACCCATGCTCAGCGGTCTGACGTGATCGCGCGACAGGTTGCGACGATCAAAACGATTGCCGCAGTACAGGCACAGGTTCGCGTCACGCTTGAACAGGGTGCGGTTGTTGAGTGGCGGGACGTAGCTTTCGTGCAAGGAGCGATTGCTGCCGTGGGTGGCAATAATGGAGTGCACTTCGATTTCACTGCGTAACCCGCTGCGGGCGTTTATACCACCGTGAATAACGTACAGTGATTCTCCACAAACGTAGGCAACCTGCTCGCCATGATACAAACGCGCGGCATCCTGGTAATTCACCCATTCCACGGGCATCCCGGAGACGTCCGTGCGCAGTATTTGTAAGCTTGCATCAATCATTGAATTTATCAAGTATGGTCAAGTGCGGATGTAAACTTGCACCAATTACCGATTTCTTTCAAGTAGCAGTGTCCTGCCTTCGGTCGGATTTCGCCTTTTTGTCAATGGTAAATTCTTTTCATTTCATTTTTTGTCAGGGTGTGATCTCTCTACTTGCCCAATTCGCCCGTCGGCATTCCCTTGACCCAAACCGTTATAACGTCTATGCCATGATATTGCTGGTGGCGCACGGATGATGCGTAGTGACGCAGCAAGCGAAGAGAAAGTTCTTGCTCTTCCGGGCCCCCCGGCGAGTTTGAGAGAAGTACCAGCAGGTTTTCCAGGTTTTCCTTGCCAAGCGCAGCGATAAACTCCAGTTCCACGCCCTGGCCTTCGTTGCGGGCGATCAGTAAAAGACGCCGCTTCTCTTTGTCCTGGTCCACGCAGTCAAGGAGACTCAGCAGTGCTTCCTCGCCGGCGGCGCGGAGTCGATCGGTGGCCTCGGCATCCCAACCTCGCCGGGAAGCAAATTTACTCAAAAAGGCATCGACTTCCGGCTGTGTCTTAATATCCAGGGTTGTCTCAATACGCCAGCGCCGTGACCACGTCAGTTGCAAAATCAAGGTCAGAAGAATTGCCGTGAGGCCACCGCTGGTCATGCCATTGCCCAGCAGTGACCCCCACCATTCACCGAGGTGGTCAGCAAAGATCAGCTTGTTCTGAAATCCCACCCCAATCCAAAACGATACCCCTACAATAATTGCCTTGCGGTAGTCCACGCCATCCTGAACGACTACTCTCATGCCGAGCACAAAGAGCAGCGCCAGTAATGCCAGTATATAGGCTGCAATCACGGGAGGTGGGACGGCAAGCAGGACGGCCGTCAACTTGGGTACGAACGCAACTGCTGCGAAAATAATCCCTATCCATACGCCAACGCTGCGCGCCGCAACGCCGGTGAGTTCCGCAATTGCAACACTGGTCGAGTAGGTGGTGTTGGGTACCGTACCGGCTGCGCCGGAAAGCAGGTTGCCCACGCCGTCGGCAGCTATTGCGCCCTGTACTTCGCGAAAATCCGTCGGGCGCGGTTTGCGCCATGCCACGTTCTGGATGGCCATGGCATCGCCCGTCGTCTCGATAGCACCAACCAGGGTTACGAATACGAACGCTGGCAATAACGCCCAGAACGTTGGACCAAAACTCAGGTCGTAGCCAGGCCAACCACCGTGAGGGACGCCGATCCAGTCTGCTTCAACAACACGCGCGACGTCGTAGAGGCCAAAAAAGGAGGCGACGATACAACCCAGTACAAGACCGATGACCGGCACCCACAGACGCAGCGTACCTGAAGCACGCAATGCCAGTACCGCGATGATGGCTATTGTCACGATGGCACTGACGGGGGCGGCAGCAGGCAAGGTTCCTTCCGGTACGTCCACCAGCATGTCAAAGATAATGGGCATGACGGTTACCGGGATCAGCATGATCACTGTGCCGGCTACCGTCGGAGTAATGATCCGCCGCAGCCAGGCAAGCTGCGCAGAAAGCAGGAATTGAAACAGCGCGGAGATGAAGACCAGGGTCGCCAGCATCGCTGGGCCGCCGTCCACGAGAGCAGTCACACACACCGCGATGAATGCACCGGAGGTTCCCATAAGCATCGGGTAGCCGGCACCGATACGACCCACGCGCACGGCTTGCAGTATGGTGGTCAGCCCGCTGACAACCAGTGCCGCGAAAACGGCCCACGACAGGTAAGAGTCACCACCATCTGCGGCGCGAATGACGATGAGTGGGGTCAGTACAACGCCGGCAATGCACAGTGCGGCCTGCTGAAAACCAAGACCGAAAGCGAGCAGGTGTGGTGGTTGTTCGTGGGGTTCGTAGTGGACTGTTGTAGACATTTTTGGGGCGCGAATAAAGTTATAAAAGGCTGCTAACGCCGAATAAGTATATACGTATTGTCATGGCCCCCGACGTGCTCACGTTGCATCATGGCGATCTTTGTCCCACAGTGCCCGACGCAGGATTTTGCCAACGCTGGTCTTGGGTAATTCTTCACGGAATTCAATGTATTTAGGCCATTTGTAGCGGGTTAGACGACTCTTGCAGTGTGCCAGAATATCTTCTTGTGTCAATGCAGGGTCTTTTTTGACGATAAAGAGTTTTACGACTTCGCCGGATTCTGCATCATCTGCGCCTACGGCGGCAACTTCCAGTACGCCGGGGTGCGCAGCGACTACGCCTTCGATTTCGTTTGGATAGACGTTGAAGCCGGATACCAGGATCATGTCTTTTTTACGGTCAACAATGCGCACAAAGCCCTTGTCGTCCATCATGGCGACGTCGCCCGTTCGCAGCCAGCCGTCTTTGCTCAGCACTGCTGCCGTTTCTTCGGCCCGATTCCAGTAGCCTTGCATAACTTGCGGGCCGCGCACGCAAAGCTCACCAGCTTCTTCAATATCAAGGTGGTTGCCATTGTCGTCCTGTATTGAAATTTCCGTATTCGGAATCGGCAGGCCAATGGCACCATTGTATTCTTCCAGGTCAAGCGGGTTGATCGTTACCGCAGGCGAGGTCTCTGTCAACCCGTAGGCTTCGGTCAACACGCAGCCGGTGGTTTTATGCCACGTTTCGGCTACGGACTGTTGAACTGCCATGCCGCCGCCCAGAGATACTTTCAGATGGGAAAAGTCGAGGCCGGCAAACCCGTCGGTATTCAACAGGCCGTTAAAGAGTGTGTTTACGCCGGTTATTACGGAAAATTTAACCTTGCCCAGTGCCTTGACAAAGCCCGGCATGTCGCGAGGATTTGTAACCAGGTAGTTCAATCCACCCAAAAGGGTAAATAACAAGCAGTTCGCGGTTAAGGCAAATACGTGGTAAAGCGGCAAGGCCGTGATGACAACTTCTTCACGCTCTTTTAATACTGGTCTGAACCAGGCTTCCGCTTGAGCGACGTTGGCAAGCAAGTTTCCATGCGTCAGCATGGCACCCTTGGCCAAACCCGTTGTGCCGCCTGTAAATTGCAAGAAGGCAAGGTCGTCCCTGTTCAATTCGGGCTTGACAAGTTGTTTGTGCTGTCCCGTTGCAAGGGCTTGCCTGAAGGATGAGACGTGGTCCAGCTTGCAGGTCGGGATTTGACGCCGCACGTACTTGAGCATGAAGTTGACGATTGCAGACTTGGGGAAGTTGAGCATGTCTCCCACCCGCGTGAGAATTACGTGCTCTACCGGTGTATCGACTACGACTTCGGCCAGTACGTCCGCGAAGTTTTCCAAGATCACGATGGCCCTGGCACCGGAGTCTTCAAGGTAGTACCCGAGTTCACGGGCAGTGTATAGGGGGTTGATGTTGACTACTACCAGGCCGGCTCGCAAAGCTCCATACATTGCAACCGGAAATTGCAACAGGTTGGGTAGCATGATGGCAATTCGTTCGCCTTTTTGCAGGCCCAACTCGGCCTGCAAGTACGCCGCGAAGTTGTAGCTCTCTATATTGAGTTCGGAGAAGCTGATACAGGCGCCCATGTTGGCAAAAGCCGGAAGATGGCTGTAACGCCCGGCGCATTCGTCAAACATGTGCGAGAGAGACTGGTAACGATCCAGTTCAATAAATTCGGCAATGCCTTGCGGATAGCTTTTTAACCAGACTTTTTCCACTATGCCGCCTGTACAGTTACGTGTCGTTACCGTATGTATTTTTTGTTATCAGCCACGGAAATATCCTTGCCCCAAAGCTCGATTTCATCACCAGCCCGGACGTTCACGGTAGTTGAATCTACGATGATCCAGCAGTATCAAGGCCTTCGCTGGTGTAGACGTCAGGGGTGTAGTTTTCAAATCGCGTGTACTCACCTAAAAACGTAAGACGTGTCTTGAATATCGGGCCATTGCGTTGCTTGGCCACGATGATCTCGGCGATGCCTTTATCTGGAGAATCTTCGTTATACACTTCGTCACGATAAATAAACACGATCAAGTCCGCATCCTGTTCAATGGCGCCTGATTCGCGCAGGTCTGACATCACCGGACGTTTGTCCGTGCGCTGCTCCAGGCTGCGATTAAGCTGCGAAAGTGCCACTACCGGCACGCTTAGTTCTTTGGCAAGTGCCTTGAGCGAACGGGAGATTTCGGAGATTTCCGTTGCACGATTTTCGGAAGTACCACTGATTTTCATCAGTTGCAAGTAGTCTACAATAATTAAGGATAGGCCGTGTTCGCGTTTCAGGCGACGAGCACGGGCACGTAATTCGGTGGGCGACAACGCGGCAGAGTCATCAACAAATAAACGGGCGTCCGAAAGTATGGATACTGCGCTGGTAATTCTCGGCCAGTCCTCATCGCTCAGTCTGCCGGTGCGCACGCGTTGCTGATCAACGCGACCCAGTGAAGATAACATGCGCATGGTCAACGCACGTGCGGGCATTTCCATGCTAAAAATCAAGGCGCAGACTTTGTTTTGCAAGGCTGCGTGCTCTACAACGTTCATTGCAAAACTGGTCTTGCCCATGGAGGGACGACCGGCAACGATGATCAGTTCACCAGCCTGCAAACCGGCAGTCTTTTCATCAAATTCCTTAAAGCCACTGGGCATGCCGGTAATGTGATCACCGCGCTCATGCAGTTCATCAATCTGACCCATCGTGGTGTTCAGCAGAGATTTGATGCCGATAAGGCTCGTGCCTGCGTGTGCACTGCGATCGGTAATCCGGAAAACCTTCTGTTCAGCTTCGTCCAGTAGTTGCTGGATATCTCTTCCATCTGGCGACATTCCGCTTGACGCAATTTCGTTGCCGGTTTGAATCAATTGCCGTAAAACAGATTTCTCCCTTACAATGTCCGCATGGGCCTTGATGCCCGCCGCACTGGATATTTCGTTCGCAAGGGTGCCCAGGTAGGCCAGTATGTTGGTATCCTGGATTTCGGCTTTTTGACGTAGTCGGTCGGACAGGGTGATAACGTCAAAAGGCTGACGTTTTTCAGCCAGTTCATCAATGGCGCGAAAAATAAGGCGATGGTCAAAAAGGTGGAAGTCGTCTTCAACAAGCCTGTCGGCAACCTGGTCCCAAGCCGAGTTGTCTAACAACAAGCCTCCAAGTACGGCCTGCTCAGCTTCCAGTGAATATGGCAGTGCACGCAGGCTTTCCATATTCGTGACACTGTAATCGGTGCCAATCGTCGTTGGTGCGGACACTATTATTTTCTACAGTAATTCTATAAACGTCGTAGTTATTCCTCGCCAATTACTTCCAGGTTTATTGTAGCGTTTACGTCCGCAAGCAGGTGTATGCCTACCTGGTATTCGCCGACGTGCCTGAAAGCACCCGAAGGCAGTTGTATCTCTTTCCTTTCAACGAATTTACCAGCTTTCTTGAGCGCGTCTACAATATCCGTAGTGCCTACGGAACCAAATAATTTTCCTTCATCAGTTACCTTTGCGATGATGGTAACCTTGACCCCGTCCAGTTCCGCCTTGCGTGCCTCGGCACTGGAGAGTGATTCAGCAGCAATTTTCTCAAGTTCCGCACGCCGCGCCTCGAATTCTGCCATGTTTTCCGCAGTGGCAAATTTTGCCTTGCCGCCTGGAATAAGATAGTTGCGCGCATAGCCCGGCCGCACTTTTACCTTGTCGCCAAGGTTTCCAAGATTATCAATTTTTGTAAGCAGAATAACTTCCATCTTATGTTTCCCTGTTGTTTCTAATGAATAAAGACTGCTTAGTGTTGATCGCTGTACGGCAGTAGCGCGATGTAACGAGCACGTTTTATCGCCTTGGATAATTGTCGTTGATATCCCGTCTTGGTGCCCGTAACTCTGCTGGGGACAATTTTTCCGGTTTCTGTAATAAAGTCTTTCAGTAACTCAACGTCTTTATAGTCAATCTCTTCTATGCCCTCTTCCGTGAAGCGGCAATATCTTCTCCTGCGGAAATAACGTGCCATGTTACGCCTCCTCAGCCGTTACGGTGTCCTGGTCAACCTGTTCTTTTTCTACCGGGGTATCTTGCCCACCGTCATCAGACGAGCTGGATGGCTCCTGCTGCGAACCGTCACCATTTATTTTAGCAGGTGATTGGGAATCTTCCTCGTCACTTCGCTTTTCATCTTCAATGATTTTCATCATCGAAGATGGCTCGGTGATCGCCTTTTTTGTCGCAATTATCATGTTGCGGATAACCGCGTCATTAAATCGAAAGGCACTGTTCATTTCGTCCAGGACATTTTGCCCACACTCAATATTCATCAGCACGTAATGTGCCTTGTGAATCTTTTGAATCGGATAGGCAAGCTGCAGACGACCCCAGTCTTCCAACCTGTGAATTTTGCCGCTGCCTTCTTTTTCAATGATCGAACGATAGCGTTCGATCATCGCGGGCACTTGATCGCTTTGATCAGGATGCACTAAAAACACTATTTCGTAATGACGCATTCGCATCTCCCTTTGATCTACGCCACCTGTCAAGTACCTGGATTCGACAGTGCAGCAAGGAGTTGAAGTTGTTTTTTATGGTCTCGTAGTTTACGGGAAGTGCTGCTGTCAAACAACCTTATACTTAATGACGCCCACTTTTACTCACGCCCTGGCTCGCCTGCGCCTGGCGGGTTTTCCGGATCCTGGCTTCTTGCCCTTGTTGTCAGAAGATTCTGCTAAAACAAAGTCGATTTTACGTTCGTCCAGGCTGACTCGCGCGACTGTTACCGTGACTTCGTCTCCCAAACGATAAAGTCTTTTGCCGTGCTCGCCGAATAGACTTTGTGATGATTCATCGTAGTGATAGTAGTCATTGCTTAACGCCGTAATGTGTACCAGTCCCTCTATAAAAACTTTGTCCAGGGTAACAAAAAAACCAAATGACGTGACCGTGTTAATTACACCGGAAAATTGCTGTCCTACTTTGTCCAGCATATATTCGCACTTTAACCACGCATCTACGTCACGGGTGGCGTC
Organism: Gammaproteobacteria bacterium; assembly: GCA_965215055.1. GTDB lineage: Bacteria > Pseudomonadota > Gammaproteobacteria > UBA4575 > UBA4575. Next base: position 1,512,155 of record OZ244046.1, on the reverse strand, counting down.
CTCTGCCCGACGTTCACACATGGAACATTCTTCCCCCAAAATAAGTAATTCATTTTGGGAAAGCGGAAATGAGTGCGTATTTTTTTGCTTCAACAAGTGACGAATTGTCCGGTGCACGACCAGGTCAGGATAGCGGCGGATAGGCGAAGTAAAATGTGTGTATACGGGTAGGGCTAAACCAAAATGACCAATGTTATTCGGGCTGTACGTCGCCTGCATCATGGAGCGTAATAACATCATTTCGATAATGTGCCTGTTTTTACGGTTCGAGAATTTTTTGATTACCGCTACGTAGTCGCCGGGCTTTGGCTTGGTCTTGGTAAAACCTGTACCCAGCAATTGAAGAAATTCTCTTACTTCCTTCAGTTTTTCCTGCGTCGGACTGTCGTGTACACGAAATAACGCAGGTGATTTTCGCCTGGTAATAAATCTTGCCGCCGCAACGTTTGCACTGATCATGCATTCTTCGATAATCATGTGCGCCTGGTGACGTTTATACGGAAGAATGGTCTTTATTTTCTTGTGTCGATCAAACTTGAAAATAGTCTCCTGCGTTTCAAAATCAATTGCTTCACGCCTTTTGCGCTGTTTGTACAGTGCGCGGTATACGCCGTCTAAATTTTCAATACCAGTTAACAGGTGGCGCCATTTTGCTCTTGCTCTTTTATCCTTGTCGTAAAGTATTTGCTGTACTTCATCATAGGTAAGCCTTGCGGCTGAACAGATTACGGCGTCATAAAAGGTGTAGTTCCTGAGTTCGCCGTTTTTTGATATGAACATCTCGCACACCATGCACAGCCTGTCGACACTGGGTTTCAGAGAGCATAGTTCGTTGGAAAGTTTTTCGGGAAGCATGGCAATAACACGTCCGGGAAAATATACCGAGGTGCCACGTTTGCGCGCTTCGAGGTCCAGTGCTGAACCCGCTTGCACGTAGTGCGAAACGTCGGCAATTGCTACCCATAAGCGCCAGCCATTCTCGCGCGGCTCACAGTATACGGCGTCATCAAAGTCTTTCGCGTCACTGCCGTCAATGGTAATGAACGGCAACGCACGCAAGTCTCTGCGATGCTCAAGTTGTTGTTGAATCGCTTTTTCATCAAATCGTTGCGCTTCTTGTAACGCCTTGGCAGGCCATTTGTACGGCAGGTCATAAGAACGAATGGCTACGTCGATCTCCATGCCCGGGGCAAGGTGGTTACCCAGTACTTCGATGACTCTGCCAACTGGTTGCCGAAATTTATTTGGCTGTTCAGTTATTGATGCCACCACAAATTGCCCGTTGACGGCACCATTTACGTGTTTCTCGGGGATCATGACGTCTTGATGTAAGTGCTTGTTGTCTGGCACTACAAAGCTGATGCCGGATTCCTTGTAGTATCTCCCCACAACCTGCTTGTTGTAACGTTCAATAATCTCTACCAGTTTGCCTTGCGGCTTGCCTCGCCTGGAAGTACCGGCAGGACACACGATTACACGATCGCCGTGCATTAAAGTGCGCATTTCAAATGGGGATAAAAACAGGTCTGCACCACCTTCGTCCGGTATCAAAAACCCAAACCCGTCAGGGTGACCCATTACTCGACCACGTACCAGGTCTACCTTGGAGATGGGTAAATAGTGATTTTGTCGATTGCGAATAATTTGACCATCGCGCTCCATCGCAGCTAACCGACGAGCCAGTGCATCCATCACTTTATCGGAATCGGCATTCAACGCCTGGTGCAAGGCATCCAGTGACGTTGGCCCCTTGCTTTCTCCCAGAATTTCCAGAATAAACTCCCGACTTGCAATCGGATGAGCATACTTGGTTGCCTCACGCCTGGTATAAGGGTCAACCAGGATTTTTTTCTTTTTGCGTGCCATGGAAAACTCTGTACTCTCTTGAACGTCAAGTTGAAAACTCGGCTAATACGTTCATAAAATAAAAATGAGTTGATATTACATTGACAAGTGAACCAGTGCTTCGCTAGAGTCCATCGCTCTTGATCAGATTCAGAACACTCACAGATTTGCGCCGAGGTGGCGGAATTGGTAGACGCGCTAGCTTCAGGTGCTAGTGGGAGTAATCCCGTGGAGGTTCAAGTCCTCTCCTCGGCACCAAAATCAGACAAGGATATCACACCGATATCGCTTGCAGCGATGATAGGGCAACAAGCTCTCTTTTCAACCGGCTTGGTCTTTCGTGCTACTGCCGGCTGCTAGCAGGTAAACGTACACGCCCAATCTTGGGACTGGGCGTGTTGAAATTTCACTATTTATCTATGACGACGCCATCGCGTTGCCAACTTTAATGGAAATCATGCCGAGAATTGCACCGACCACAAGTGAAATCACGACAAGAATGTAACTTCCTATGCCGGCAGTCAATGCATGCATGGCAAGTGCGCCATCGGTTTGCAGTGCATAGACTGCAATACTTGCATACCCTAAAACACTGGCGGGTATCGAGGAAAATACTTCAACACCTGCCAACAGGCACAGTACAAAAACGGTTACTGCTACCACGATACCGGCCCAAATGGGCATGGTTAATGCGTCTGCCAAAGGAAGCCCGAGGAAGATGATGAGCCCGACCCAGGCAATAACTGCACCGAGAATGTTACAAACTATGGTGTTTTGTAACGCCTTTGCATCGCCACCAATGGCACAAAAACAGGCCCACCCAATGAACACTGCCCAAATTGAAACTATGTCTTCCAATGGCCCAAGACACAGTGCTGCCGCAATGCCTCCCAATACACCAATACTGATCGATAATGCTACGTTACTTGACATAATAAACTCCTCTCTTTGGATGTGAAATATAATCCATATTCACAACTATCAATCAAAGCTACCATCAAACTAAGCCTTATCCCTATATCAAATCGGTACGACATAATTTTGCTGATATTTTCCTCAATTAGCAAAGTTTTTCTTACTGAATAAAAGTCATGCTTGGCCACTGTACAGCTTTGACGGTTGCGCTGTATAAAAAAACCTTTATTTTTAATATCTTATGTTCCCAATATAATGAAAATAGTAATTCTTTTACAGGCTCGGCAGTACAGTTCAAAAAATGAGCACTATACTGATCATCCAGGTTTTAAGGTATTGAAGAAGTAGTATTAACACCATATGTTGTGCGCCAATACAGCCGACCCACTAACAACCAGGAAGGTTTTATATCTCTTACGCTTATGATCGGAAATGAACACGGATATTCATTATGGCTAAGGCCGACGCAAACTCAAACGGACGAGTTGACGCAAATTATCTCGAGGTTGGCACACGAGTATGGAACTACACTATTTCCTCCCCACGTTACTTTACTGCCAAAAATCCCGGCGCGATTGAGTGTTATAAAACAGGTTTGTCAAAAAATTGCCGATAAAACACGGGGGTTCGATTTGCCGTTGCAGAAAATCGGGTATACCGAAGCATACTATCGAAATTTTTTTATCTTGGCTGAACCTGTCCAGGCACTACTCGAACTTCGAGCCGCCGCGAAAACGGCACTTGCATATAACACTAACGAAGACTTCGTGCCTCACCTGAGTTTGTTATATGGCAACCTTGATTCGAAAACTAAATACGAATTAAAACAGGAGATTGAAGGTACTTACCCGGCAATTTTACGCTGTTCAAGGCTTGATCTTTATGACACTTACAGAAAGGTTTCGAACTGGTCTCTCATAGAGTCTTACGTTTTTACGAGTGACTAGAAAATGGATTTACAAATAATATTATGATCTCGGTCAGGTCCCGTGGAGACCAGGTCAATGGGCACTTTCAGTAGCTCCTGTATTCGGTCCAGGTAGTCCCTGGCCCGTTGCGGCAGTTGCTCAAGTTGTGTTGCGCCCAGCGTAGACTGCCTCCACCCAGCGTGTTCTTCGTAAACCGGTTCGCATTGAGCAAGAGCCGGGGCATCCACGTTTGACAATTTCAACTCGGCTCCATGGTGATTGTATCCAGTACATATTTTAATCACAGCCAGTTCATCAAGAACATCGAGCTTGGTAATGCACAGCCCGGTAACACCGTTGATTTGCATTGCACGACGCAAGGCAACTGCATCCAGCCAACCGCAACGCCTGGCCCTGCCCGTAGTAGCCCCAAACTCCTTGCCACGATCAGCAAGCTGCTCACCCGATTCATCGAACAGTTCAGTTGGAAAGGGGCCACCGCCTACGCGCGTGGTGTAGGCCTTGACAACACCAAGGACACGGTTAATCGCAACCGGTCCGATTCCCGCGCCGGTACACGCACCCCCGGCAGTTGTATTGGACGAGGTTACAAACGGATAGGTGCCGTGATCAATATCCAGCAAGGTACCCTGGGCACCCTCAAAGAGTATGTTCCTGTCATCCTCGCGCAATTCATACAAGCGTGCTGATACATCGGCTGCCAGCGGCGCAAGCACCTTCGCATACTGCCTGCAAAGACTTTTTACTTCGGCCAGGTCGACGACGTCGTGCTGGTAATATTCCCTTAGCACAAAGTTATGATAGTCAATGACTCCTTGCAGGCGCTCGTTACAACGCTGCTCATCGAACAAGTCCGCGACGCGTAAGCCGCGGCGCGCAACCTTGTCTTCATACGCAGGACCAATGCCGCGCCCGGTGGTACCAATTGCAGCCTTCCCCCGTGCCTTTTCACGCGCCTGATCCAGCAACACGTGACAGGGTAATACCAATGGACACGCAAGTGACACGCGCAGTCGCCCGACCACGGTAATACCCTGTTGATCAAGCATGTCAATTTCTTTCTGCAATGCATCGGGTGCCAGCACTACGCCATTGCCGATCAGGCATTCGACGCCGGGATGCAATATGCCGGAGGGGATTACGTGCAATATGGTTTGCCGATCATTGATGACGATGGTGTGGCCGGCATTATGTCCACCCTGGAAACGCACTACGGCGTCCGCTTGCTGCGTAAGCAAGTCAACGATTTTGCCCTTGCCTTCATCGCCCCATTGGGTGCCAAGTATGACTACATTCTTTGCCATGTGTGTCTACTCAAGCTCCCTGACTATCCATTGCCGATTTTCCTTCTGCAACACGCGGTCGCACCCCATCTCGGCGGCACCCCCTGTTTGATTGCTCAGCTCACAAATTACGCGCTCTCCCTTTTCTCGCAGCAAAGCAATCTTCTCACGTAACCGTGGATCATCATCATTGGGTGCAAATATTCCCCGTGCCGTTTCGCTGGCGCAGGGAGAAATCTTTGCCAATGCCTTCAAGTCCAGGCTGAAGCCGGTAGCCGGACGTGAACGACCGAACGCTTCACCGATCATATCGTAACGCCCGCCGCGGGCAATCTGTTCGCCCTGTCCGGAAGTATAAGCAGCAAACACTGCGCCATTTTGATATCGATAGCCGCTCAGGACGGCAAAGTCGAAATGTAATTGTATTTTCGGGCTGCGCCGTTTGACGTGACCAGAGAGTTCCTCAACGTAGTCTATTTTCTCGACGGCGGTACCACCAGTTTTCCGCAAAACGTCTCTTGCATAGCCGATCACACTTTCATCACCGCTTAAATCAGCAAGAGCCATTAAAATTTCCTGCCATTCTTCATGCAGATTACAAGCGGATAAAAATTGTTCGTATTCCGGCAATGCCTTCCGCTGCAGCAACGTCTGTAACGTCTTTTGTTGGGTTTCGTTCAGCCCCGCCTGCTCTACCAGGCTGGTGAATATCCCCACGTGACCAAGGTCCAGGCAAACGTCTTTTACTCCCACAAGCTGCAATGCCTCAAGCATCAGGCAGATAATCTCCAAATCACTGTCCACGCCCGCGTGTCCGTATAGTTCAGCACCCAACTGCAATGGACTGCGCGTCAAGTCACGTCCACCAGGGCGCGCGCGTAAGACGGTACCCAGATAACAGAACCGCGTCGGCACGTCACGTTTCAGTACGTGCGCATCGATACGGGCAACTTGTGAAGTCATGTCCGCACGAACACCCATCATGCGTCCACTGAGCTGGTCCGTAAGCTTGAAAGTTTGTAAGCTCAAGTCGTCGCTGGGACCGATCAGCAGCGAGTCCAGGTATTCAATCAAAGGCGGGATAACGAATTCATAGCCCCAGGTAGAAAACATATCCAGCAAGGCACGCCGATAACGTTCAAGCCAGGCCGCTTCATCAGGTAATGACTCTTCTATGCCTTCCGGCAGTAGCCAACGGCGGTCTTCATTGCTCATGGATGCTTATCTACTTGATCAGTCTCAGGACGTAGAGAAGAACAATCCCGAGAGTCATACTCACCAGGCCCATTACGCGAAGCACATGATCAGGTAAATTGCCCAGTCGATTCAAGGCCTGGCGAAATTTTTCCGGCACCAAAAATGGAATAATTCCCTCAAAGACAAGCACTAGCGCAATAGCAACCAGTAAATCGTTCCACATGAGAGATGGACAGGCCGGTTTTATTCAGATTTCTTATTTTTGAAGTAACTAAAAAACTCTGAATCAGGCTGCATAATCAAAACGTCGTTATTTTGATTAAAGGTATTAATATAGGCCTTCAAGCTGCGCGTGAAGCTGTAGAACTCTTCATTTTTCTGGTAGGCGTTGGCGTAAATTTGCGCGGATTTTGCATCGCCATCACCACGAACCTGTTCAGACTTATTGTAAGCATTTGCCAAGATCACCGTGCGCTCCTTGTCCGCTTTAGCCCTGATAACTTCCGCTTGCTCTTTGCCCCGCGCACGAAAGTCCTTGGCGACGCGGTCACGCTCGGCACGCATTCGATTAAATACGGAATCACTTACATCATCAGGCAGGTCAATTTTGCTCACGCGCACGTCAACTACTTCAATGCCAAAATTCTTGGAATCTTCATTTGACTGTACCTGGATGACGTCCATGATTTCACTGCGCTCACCGGAAACCACTTCTTGAATGGTACGTGTGCCAAACTCATTTTTCAGTCCGTCAACAAGGATCAGCTCCAGGCGCTGGATTGCACGCAATTCCTGGCCACCCGTTGCAATGTAATATTTTTCTACGTCCGCGATACGCCATTTTGCATAGAAATCAACTTTTACGTATTTTTTCTCACTGGTAGGAAATTCCGTGGGTGGCACGTCAAGAGTGAGAATGCGCGAATCATACTTCTCGATGGTATTGATGACCGGTAATTTGAAATGCAGTCCCGGTTCAAGCGTTGCATCCTTGATCTCTCCAAATTGAAGCTTTATCGCCTTTTGCCTTTGATCGACTTGAAAAGTAAACGACCATGCTGCCACTACTATTACTACAATTACCCCCAGAACGATTTTGATATTCATCGACGGCCCTCTCTACCACGTTGAAAGCGACTCGAACTGCCTTGTTGACCACTCGCGTCATATTCGTCATTCCCAAAGGTATCCTGTGCAACGTCCGAGTTGTTCATCAAAGTACGTTGCCTGATGAGCTGATCCAGTGGTAAATAAAGCAGGTTATTTCCCCCTTCAACGTCCATAAGCACTTTATTGCTGTTTGCATATACCGACTCTACCGCCTCAAGATACAGTCTTTCCCGTGTTACGTCCGGTGCTTTTTCGTATTCGCCCAACAACTTTATGAATCGTTTGGCTTCACCTTCCGAGTTTGCAATCACGCGGTCTCGATAAGCATCGGCTTCCTGCAATAAACGTGCAGCTTCACCACGTGCTTGGGGGAGTATGCTATTTGCATACGCTTCAGCCTCTTTTATATAGCGATCGTAGTCCTCGCGTGACTTAATGGCATCAGAGAATGCGGCCTTCACCTGGTCAGGCGGCAGCGATTTTTCCAAGTTGACTTTTTGAATATATATGCCGGAGTCGTACTCGTCCATGATACCTTGCAAAAGCTCCCTGGTGACACTTGAAATCTGTGCACGTCCTTCAAACAATACAAAGTCGATGGAGCTTTTACCGACGATTTCTCGCACGGCACTTTCCATCGCGTTCTTTACCGTGACATCCGGATTGCGCAGGTTGAATTTATAATCTTCGGCATTTTTAATCTTGTACTGTGCCTCCAGGGATACTTCAACGATGTTCTCGTCCTGTGTCAGCATCGAAGTTTTATTGGATACCTCGCGCACTTCATCGACGTTGACGATTTCGACACTCTCGATCGGGAAAGGTATGTGCCAATTCAAGCCTGCGGTAGTGGTTCTCTTGTATTCTCCAAAACGGAGTTCCACTCCCCTTTCAGCCTGCTTGACAATGTAGAACCCGAAGCGATCATATACTCCCCACAAGACGATTACGGCCAGCAGTCCAATCCAGAACATCTTGCCACCTTTGCCACCCGAACCCGGGGAAGAACCCGAACCAAATATCCCGCCAAACTTCTTGGTCAAGTTACGAAACACTTCATCAAGATCAGGCGGTCCCTGATTGCCCGTCTTCCGCCCCCATGGATCGTTATTATCGCCTGGTCTGTTCCAAGGCATGATGTTCTCCAAAAGTGGTTACTGGATTAATTACTATCTGAAACAGGGTTGGTATTCTACCAAGTTGCCAGAAAAAATCAGCCTATAAAGCTGGCTTGTTGCCCAGGTTGCACGGAAATTTTATACCTGGCGAACCTCGCAAGCTGTTGACGAGGGACTTCCGCTTCAATCTGCCAGCACCCTTGATCATCAACAAATTCCTGCCTTACTCCGTCGCTGGAATATAACTCGCTGCGCAAGCTCCCTGCCGAAGGCGGAATGCGCAACCAGATACGCTCGGATTCATGGTCAAAATGCTGCTGCAAGGCCTGGATCAATAAGCCCGTACCTTGCCTGCACAGTGCAGACAGCCAAACCTGTTGAATGTCGCCACTTCGGTCCAGTTTTACACCGGGCAATATGTTGGCCTGATCGATCTTATTATACACCATGATTCGAGGCACGTTCGAAGCTCCAATTTGTGCCAGCACCGACTCAACTTCCACGATATTATCTTCACGGCCATCATCCCCAGCATCAACAACGTGCAGCAGTAAATCTGCCTCTTGTACTTCCTGCAAAGTCGCGTGAAACGCCTTGATCAAGTCATGGGGCAAATCTCGAATAAATCCGACCGTATCCGTCACGACTACATGCTGCCCCCTGGAGATTTCCAGGCGTCGTAAAGTTGTATCCAGCGTCGCAAACAACTTATCTGCAGAATAGGCGTTGGCGTTAACAAGTGCATTGAACAAAGTAGATTTACCAGCATTGGTATAGCCTACGATGGCAACGGTGGGGACGGTGGTTTTGCGTCGTGCGGCACGGCTTTGGCCGCGTTGACGCCGCAATTTTTCCAAGCGTTTTGAAATCTGCCTGATACGCTGCCCGAGCAAACGTCGGTCAGATTCAAGCTGTTTTTCACCGGGGCCGCGCAAGCCTATACCGCCTTTCTGTCGCTCCAGGTGATTCCAGCCTCGCACCAGGCGAGTTGACAGGTATTTTAATTGTGCAAGCTCGACTTGCAACTTGCCTTCATATGAACGCGCACGTTGTGCAAAGATATCAAGAATCAACCCTGTTCGATCCAATACGCGCTTGCAAAAAACTTTTTCCAGGTTACGTTCCTGGCTCGGGGAAAGGGAGTGGTTAAAAATAACGGCATCGGCATCCTCGCAACGAACCAGCGTGCCGAGCTCCTTGACCTTGCCACTGCCGATGAGAAATTTTGCATCCGGCAGGTTACGGTAGACGGAAACCACTGCCACAATCTCAGCACCGGCCGAGCTGACCAATTCCCTGAATTCACGCAAATCCTGGTTGCTGGTGGCGTTACGAAACTGAACGTGAACAAGTATGGCACGCTCACCCGTACGTGGACGCTCAAACAAACAATCGCTCCCACCCGGTTTGCAAAACTGACGCGCGCTTAATCCCGGCTACCTGCATCATCAAAAAGACTTTTGCCGCCCGCCGGACTCTCATTCGGGCTGCTTATCATCATAGGGAATCTTTACCACCCGTGACGGTACGATGGTTGAAATTGCATGTTTGTATATCATTTGATTAACACTGTTTTTCAGCAACACCGCAAACTGATCAAAAGAATCAACCTGGCCCTGCAGCTTAATCCCATTTACCAAGTATATTGCAACTGGAATTTTTTCTCTTCGCAATGCATTGAGAAAGGGCTCTTGTAGAGTTTGGCCTTTTGACATCACTAATACCTCTGGTTTTTGTTATTGTTATTTCATCAACTAACGAGAATGACGGGCATTCATCGTTATCCCCTCTTCCTGTAGTGTACCAGCCCGACCACCTATATGTGAGTCAATTTTATGACAGACATCACGTAGCGTATATTGCCCGGGCGAGAGACTGGCAAGACCGGTTTCCCTGCGTAACCAGGTAAGTTGCCGTTTTGCGAGTTGTCGCGTTGCAACGACTGCTTTCGTGCACATGGTCTCAAAATCGAAATCCCCGTCAAAATATTTCCAGGCTTGGCGATAACCAACGGAACGCATTGAAGGTAAATCAGCATGTATATCTTTACGTTGATATAAAGACCAGGCCTCGGCCAAAAAGCCAGTATCCAGCATGGCTTCGAAACGTCGTTCAATCCGCTGGTGCAACCGCTGTCGATCATGAGGCACAAGGGCAAATTTCAGGGCATGAAACAGTGATCCAGGCCCCCCGGATCGCGCATGCCACGTGCTCATCGGAACGCCGGTCAATTCGTAAACCTCCAGGGCACGCTGAATGCGCTGCGGGTCGTTAAGGTGAATGCGCGCAGCGGCACCCGGGTCAACTTCAGCAAGTCGTGCATGCATAAACTCCCAGCCCTTTTCATTCGCACGGGCAGTCAGCTTCTTCCTTATTACCGGGTTGGCACCAGGCATGCGTGACAAGCCACGTCGCAGACAATTAAAATAAAGCATGGTGCCCCCTACCAGCAAAGGGATATTTTTACGCGCGTGAATTTCTCTTATCAATCGCAGGGCATCGGCCCTGAAGTTTGCTACCGAATATGCACTCCCGGGGTCGATGATGTCGACCAGGTGGTGAGGGTATTTTTCCAATATCGCCTTGCCTGGTTTTGCCGAACCGATATCCATGCCCCGATAAATCATCACCGAATCCACGCTGATAATTTCACACGGGAAATGCCGACAAATCTTCAGCGCAAGCTCGGTCTTACCGCTGGCCGTAGGTCCCATCAAAAAAACTACAGGGATAGCAGCCAAAATCTTGCAACTCTCTACCCGGTTGCACTCAAAAAAAGCTACTGCCCACGCTTGAACAGCTTGTCCAACTGTTCAACGCTCAATTGTATCCAGGTCGGGCGTCCATGGTTGCATTGCGCACTTCTTTCCGTAGCTTCCATTTCACGCAACAAGGCGTTCATTTCCGCAAGCGTCAACTTGCGATGCGCACGCACCGAGCCATGACAAGCCATGGTAGACAACAATTCATTACCGGCCTTTGCAAGCCTTGCCGATGAACCAAACGTATTCAGGTCAGCCAGCACGTCTTTTACCAACTCCTCCACGTCTGCCTGTTGCAACAACGAAGGAATCTCGCGCACGATTATGCTGGTATCGCTGAAACGCTCGACGTGAAATCCAAATTCGGAAAACAAATCCTGGTATTGCTCCACCAAGGCTGCGTCCTGCTGGCTCACGTCTACGGTGAGCGGCATCAACAGGGGTTGCCTCGCTACCTGGCCTTGCTGATGCAGGTCCTTAAGTTGCTCATACACGATACGTTCATGCGCCGCGTGCATGTCTACGACGACCAAGCCATGCGCATTTTGCGCAAGGATATAAATGCCGTGCAGTTGCGCAACGGCATAACCAAGCGGAGGGAACTGCTCCGTCGCATGTGCGGCTTCTTCCGGCACTTTTTCCGGCGCTTCCGCAGGCAAGGCGAAATCTGACAAGGCAGCTTGATAGCTTCGCCCCAGGTCTTGTACAGGTGCTGCCCTGTTTTGCGTAATGGTAGCGTAATCACTTGCCCGCAACGTGCCACTTGCCTGACCGGGTGGAACGTAATCATCTACCACGTCACGAAGCTGCTGTTCCGCCTGGGGCATGGTTTCGGCGATAGCTTTTGTAATCGTATGGCGAATGAAATCATGTACCAGCGATGCCTGGCGAAAACGCACTTCATGCTTCATGGGGTGCGCGTTCACGTCTACCTGGGCTGCATCCATCTCCAAAAACAGGACAAAGGCAGGGAAACGGCCGTGATAGAGCACGTCTTGATACGCCTGTTTAACCGCGTGTGAAACTACCTTATCGCGTATCGCGCGCCCGTTGACGTAAAAATATTGCAAGTCGGCCTGACTGCGTGAAAAGGTAGGCAGGCTGATCCAACCGGTAATCCGCAAATCCAGTGAATCGTTTTCCAGGTAAATGCTCTGTTCGGCGAACTGGCGTCCACACACCTGCCCCAGCCGGTCTACGCGCGCCTTTTCGGTGTCGGCCACGCCCAACTCGAGGCAACTTCTCTGGTTGTGTTTGACCCTTAGCGACAGTCCAAAACGGCTTAACGCGATTTTGTGTAAAACCGATTCACAATGGTGTAGCTCGGTACGTTCGGTGCGTAAAAACTTTTTCCGTGCCGGCACGTTAAAAAACAGGTTCTTCACTTCCACGGTAGTGCCGCGGCCATGACGCGCCGGCAACACGTCATCCGTAAACTGCCCTCCTTCCAAGACAACCGACCAGCCGGCATTATCCTCTTGACGATGATTGGAAGTAAGGCTGAACCTGGATACCGAGGCGATGCTGGGCAAGGCTTCACCGCGAAACCCCAAAGTCGTGATTCGTTCAATGTCTTCAAGCGTTGAGACTTTGCTGGTCGCGTGGCGTTCCAGTGCCAGCTTAATCTCCTCTTTGGGAATTCCGTGCCCGTTATCCGTAACTCGAATCATCTCACTCCCCCCTCGTGCAAGCTCAACGGAAATTTCCGTTGCCCCGGCATCCAGCGCATTCTCGAGCAACTCCTTCAACACGGAGGCAGGCCGCTCAATAACCTCGCCTGCAGCGATCTTGTTGACCAGTTGCAGGGGCAAGAGTTGAATAGTTTTCATAGTGGGCACATCATTCACGATAAGGGAATAACCTCTTCATCCTGTAATTGCAACATCTGCCGAAAACCTGCCAGCGCGTAAGCAGTAAACGCGTCCCTGTCCGCCCACGCATCGGATTGATCAATAATCATACCTGACTTTTGAGGCTCCAGTTGTGCGGCGAATACCCTGACGATATGCGTACCCTTGCCTGCTTCCGCTGTCACCGACTTTTCGCATGTAATATACACCTCAGGGTCATCGTGTCCATCCTTGACGGCAGCCAGCAAACATTCATAATCAACGTCATCTTCAGACTCGATTTCTTCGAGCACGACAATCGTATATGCACCAAGCATATAACGTCGCTTTGGAATCGCCGTGGCAACATTTGGTTTGCGCATAGTTTCAAAACGCTATCATGCTAGGATTACGTGGGGCTACCGGGACAAATACATTTCTCATCAACTATGGACAAACAAATTCTGCGCTTGTTTCCACAACCATCCGGGCAGTGCGAACTGGCAAACCTGTATCTACACCACCATGGCTGGTATCAATCACAACAAGCCGGAACAACCGTAGTTGCCAATTTTCTGACCAGCCTGGACGGCCGCATCGCAATCAGCCAAGACCAGGATGAAACTTCGATTCCAAGCCTGCCGAAATCCCTGACAAGTGGAGAAGACTTCCGTCTCTTTCTGGAACTCTATGCACAGGCAGACTGTCTGGTCACGCATGGCGGTTACTTGCGCGCCCTGGCAGAGGGCAGGCTGGGCAACATATTACAGTTGCCCGGGGAACCGGCTTTTGAAGATTTACGTGCATGGCGCAAGATGCAGGGGCTTGCCGCAAATCCAGACGTCGTCATCGCAAGTTCAAGCCTGCGTTTCCCCATACACGCTTCAGTGAATGAGCATGGGCAAAAGATCTACATCGCAACCGGTCAGAAAGCGAATCCGCACCTGTGTAAAATATGGCAGCAGCAGGGATATGAATTATTGTTCGCAGGAGAATCGAACTTCGTGCAAGGGGCCCCCTTAATCCGGGCATTGGCAAAACGAAACTATCGGCATATCTACTTGATTGCAGGTCCGAGAATATTGCACACCATGCTTGAAGACCGGCAATTGGACAAATTGTACGTGAGCAGTTCGCACCAATTGCTCGGTGGTAAGACATTCAAAACCTTGCTGGACGGCAGAATGTTGACCCCATGCCGGCTGCGGCTGAATTCATTATTTTATGACGAGGCCTCGGAAAATGATTGCGGACAATTCTTTAGCAGTTACGAATGTATTTACAGCAATTAGAAAACAGGAAATACCAGCCATGATCGAGTTCATTTCTCAATACGGATTGTTTTTAGCCAAAGTAGTAACAGTATTGTTGGCTATCTGGATAATTGCAAGCCTGTTGTTTGCACTGTCGAAAAAGGCACGTTCCGGTGATCATTTTGAAATCAATCACCTTAATGAAAAGTACAGGTCCATGTCGGATACCTTACGCTTTTCCCTGTTACCAAAAAAGGAATTGAAAAAGGCGAGGAGGGAGCATAAAAAAGAGTTAAAAAAAGAACAGAAAAATATAGCCCTTGCAGACAGAAAACGCATTTTCGTCCTAAATTTTTTAGGTAACATCAAGGCCTCCGCGGTGCGTCATCTACGCAAGGAAATAACGGCAATACTGTCGATAGCCTCCAGCAAAGATGAAGTCGTGCTCTGCCTGGAAAACGCAGGTGGGCTGGTGCATGAACACGGTTTTGCCGCATCGCAGCTACTGCGCATCAAGCAAAAGGGTATCCCGCTTACCGTTGCAGTAGACAAGATCGCCGCAAGTGGTGGTTACATGATGGCTTGTGTAGCGGACAAAATTCTAGCAGCACCCTTTGCGATCGTCGGCTCGATCGGAGTGTTGGCACAACTACCCAATTTTAATCGCATGCTGGACAAACACGGTATTGATTTTGAGCAAATCAAGGGCGGCAAACTCAAACGCACCATTACCATGTTCGGTAAAAACACGCCGGAAGATCGCAAACACTTCAATGAACAAATAGAAGATACCTATGCGCTTTTCAAAGAATTCGTAAAAGACAACCGCCCCCACCTGGACATCGATAAAGTTGCAACTGGAGAACACTGGCCCGCCAGTCGAGCACTCGCGTTCAACCTGGTTGATAAACTGATCACCAGTGACGACTACCTGTTACAGGCAAGCAACCATGCAGATATATACGAGATTACCTACGTGCTCCCAAAAACTATCAGCGAGAGAATTGCTACCACCATACAGGCCGTAACTGACCGATTAATTTTTTCCTGGTGGCAAAAAGAACACAACTCGAAGTTTTTCGGTTAATGGTGACCGTGTACTCAACCAGGGTACAAGCTAGGTGCCCGTCGATGCTGGAATCAACAATACCTGCCCTGCTCGAATCACGTCTGATCTCAGCCTATTCACCTTACGTATGTCCACGATGCTGACTTGATAGCGGTGAGCAATTCCGGACAGCGTTTCGCCCCAGCGTATAACGTGTTTACCACTCTCCCTTGTACTGGCAAGCAGCGTGTCACCCGGGCAATAATCACTGCAATAACGACGTAACCCTTTCAATATGGCCATCGCCAGTTTTTGTTGATGGGCGCGGCTTTTCAGCCTTTTTTCCTCCTGGGGATTTGAAATGAAGGCCGTTTCAACCAGCACCGACGGGATATCAGGAGACTTGAGCACTACAAAGCCGGCTTGCTCAACACGGTTGCGTGAAACGTTTCCAATCAGGCTGAGCTCCCGTAGTATGGCTTCAGCCAAATTCATACTATGTTCAATGGTCTTGTTTTGTGACAAATCAACCAACACGTATTTCAACGTATCGTCCCTGTCTTCAAGGCTGACACCTCCAATTTTATCCACTTCGTTTTCACGTTGCGCCAAAATCCTCGCCGCTTCACTGGTGGCACCACGCTGCGACAACACGTACACCGAAGAGCCACGCACTCTGCGGTCCACTGCGGCATCGGCATGAATTGAAACAAACATGTCCGCACTTCCTTTGCGAGCCTTTTTAATCCTTTGCTTTAACGGTATGAACGTGTCCCGGTCTCGAATCAGTATCGCTCGCATCCCTTTTTCTCGGTCGACAAGTTTTTTCAGGCGCTTGGCAACTGAGAGCACAATATCCTTTTCGTAACTGCCGCCACGACCGATTGCACCTGGGTCCCTGCCACCATGACCGGCGTCAATGGCAACGACTACGTCACGAAAACGTATTGGTTTTTCATGCGCCACCTGGACAGGGGCAATTCGATTTTTCCCCGTGGCTGCCGTCAAGTCGACTACGAGCCGATAACCCTTGTGACCGGAAGGCTCAAGTAGAAAGCTTTTTGGTGTTGCCGCCGTATTCAGATCAAATACTATGCGTAATTTTCCTCCAGGCTTTTGAGCATGACGCATCCTTTTCAACAGGGCACCTGCAACCTGGTTGGAGGCCAGCTTGCCGTTCGCGTTACATGCGGGAATATCAAGTACGACTCGATCAGGATTCTTCTGCACGAAAATACGGTGCGTTACAGTTGAAGATAGATCAAACACCACCCGGGTATGGTCTTGATGGTCGGCGATGCGGACATCTTCTATCTTCGCAACCTCAGCAGCAGAGAGGGTCGAAAGACAGGGAAAAAACAGCAGAAAAACAAGGGGTAACAAAAAGAAATACCTTTGTCGCCGACTCTCCTCGCCTGCAAGGGTAGTTCTGAAAATGCATACAGGTATTTGCATCAGGAAATAAATAACTCCACGTCACAAATAACTGGAAAGAAAGTGTGACAAATTTTCACAAAACCGCAAGCAATAATTTCCATCAAGTGAAAATTATACAGCTCAAGTCAGCATGACACGGCTGCTTTCAGGCCACGACAGTGCGCATCCCGCCGGCAGGGGTCTGCCCGTGGTTGGCTACCCCGGCTACCACCCCAATCAGTATCCACTCGATAACCGCTATACTAAACACGTTTTGCAACATGAAAACCTCAAAGACATTGTGGAAAATTACCATTAACGTACAAGCAGCAGCAAAGCAACGCACCGGCCCAACGCCCGCTCCCGTTCGCCCACGCAAATTGAAAACCAGGGACACACACAAGAGGCCAAGAGCAATGATACCGACAACCCCCGTTTGCAATCCTACCTGCAAGAAAAGATTATGGGATGATTTGGGGGTTCTAGACCCATCTGAGTTGAGGGAAACGAAGGCTTTTATTTTCATAATAGCTGTACTGAAGCCTCTAAATCCTGGGTTCTGCACGTCATGGCCAAGATAAGGAGGATTGTTCGAAGTACGAAAACGGTGTCCAGCACCGCGCCCCTTCCGCAGAAGGATATCGAGATCATGGTCGTCCACTGCGTACAATGCCGGCGGAATCGGACCGCTGAACCTGTTGCCCGCAAGACGCAATAGTGACAACTTCTCCAACTCCCCCAACTCCGGCGGTATCGAACTGCTTAATCTATTCTCCTTCAGCCACAACTCCTCGAGGTTCAACAACCGTCCCAACTCCAGTGGAATCGAACCCGTCAAGGTATTGCCACTCAGTACCAGGTACCGCAGTTTGCCCAACTCCCCCAACTCCGGCGGTATCGAACCGGTAAGCCGGTTCCGGTTCAGACGCAGGGAAACCAGGTGCTCCAACCGCCCAAGCTCCGGCGGAATGCGCCCCTCCAGGCCCACCCCCTGTAAATTCAGCCCTGTCACGCGCGGTGGTACGCCACCTACCTCTACCCCTTGCCATAGCTCAACGGGTACGGAACGCCCCCAGTTCAGCACACCATCATCAACCAGGCTGGCCTGCACAGCCAAAAGGGTGTTACAGTCGGCCAGTAAACCGGCAGACACCTCGGACAACGGACGGCAAAACAGGTCATGATAAAAATCATGGTCGTCCACTTCGTACAATGCCGGTGGTATCGAGCCGCTGAACCTGTTGCCCGCAAGACGCAATACTGACAATCTTTCCATTCCCTCCAGTTCCGGTGGAATCGAGCCGCTTAATCTATTCTCCTTCAGCCACAACTCCTCGAGCTTCAACAACCGTCCCAGTTCAGGTGGGATGGAACCCGTCAAGGCATTATCAGCCAGTACCAGGTACTGCAATTCGCCCAACTCCCCCAGTTCCGGCGGAATGCGCCCCTCCAGACCCGCTCCTCGTAAATACAGATCCATCACGCGCGGCGGTGTGCCACCTACCTTTACCCCGCGCCAGAGGTGAATTGGCCTAATGGGGTCCCACCAGACCCAGAGCGGTGCGTCGGAGTCACCAGCCAACGTGTCTCGCGCACCCATCAGGATGGCACAGTCGGCAATCAAGCCAGGACCCCCCTCTGCGCAGGATGACGCCAATACTGAATCCTCAGGAATAAAAGAAGAATCGCTGTCTTTCCTCAATGATGAAATCACTGCCCCGGGGCCCTTGCCAAACCAGGGCGCCTCCGAAATATGGGTAAGCGTCTTCCTCCAAATTACATCCCGCCCACTTAGAATACCTTCTCCCGTGTATTTTCGAGCGAAACTGTCCAGGTCCAGCAATGTGCCACTGAAATGTGAAGAAGCTAAAAAAGCAGTCATGAAAAAAATCAAGCCCCCGCTGATTACTGCCAGGGCACCCGCACCTGCCCGACTCCTCAAAAAAAGATACCCCCCCCAGTACAGCAGGTACGCCAGCAACACCGCTAAAACCAGCGACCGGTTCCCAAACACAACACCGTTCACTATGACCAGCACAAGTATCACGTGCACCCACCCGTGTTGGCCCTTCCAGTTCTTGAAATGAGCCACCAGGATAAACCCGACTATCAGCAACAAGTAGCCCAAAATGCTGCTAAAGGTATGTGGCTCAAAGTTACCCGGCACCAGGTACAGCGGGAACAGTGCCAGCATTGCAATCAACAAGAGAAACATCATTTGCCTGGAACGGGCGAACGCCGGACCATTGCGATAGCAAAACAGGTAAATAATGCCCGCAAGTAGAATCCCGGCAAGATGCCGCACGCCCTGGAAGCTGAACTCGGTAACAAGCCCGACTGCGTATACCCCCAACAACGCGGCAAAGCAGAAGAACGGTGTGCGCGCCGTCGCGGGAACCCGGTCGCGAAACAAGGTGACGCCAAGGAGCAAAACCACCACGCCAAACAGGCTATCGGTAATCAGACCAGGGAAATATATGCGCAGGTAATTTGTCAACAGCAGCGCCGCCAGCAGAAAAACGCTGTCGCCGGAAAAAGAAAAACGCCGAGAGAATACCTGGAAACTGGAAGTGCCGCGGCGCAGTACACCCCGAAATGCCTCGATGCACTGGTGCCATGTAAACGAACGGGTAATCTCCATGTTAATAACCTTAAATGTGCGTCCCGCTGGCAGGGGCTTGCCCGCGGTTAACTACCCCGGCTACCACTCCAATCAGTATCCAAGCGATAACCGCTATACTGAACACATTCTGCAACATGAAAACCTCAAAGACATTGTGGAAAATTACCATTAACGTACAAGCAGCAGCAAAGCAACGCACCGGCCCAACGCCCTCTCCCGTTCGCGCACACAAATTGAAAACCAGGGACACGCACAAGAGGCCAAGGGCAATGATACCGACAACCCCCGTTTGCAATCCTGTCTGCAAGAAAAGATTATGGGATGATTTGGGGATTCCAGACCCATAAGTTGAGGGATCAACGAAGGCATTTATTTTCATAATAGCTGTACTGAAGCCTCCAAGTCCTGGGTTCTGCACGTCATCGCTGAGATAGGGAAGATCGTTCAAAGTGCGGAAACGGTGTCCAGCAGCGCCCCCTTTCTGCAAAAGGATATCGAGATCATGGTCGTCCACTGCGTACAATGCTGGCGAAATCGGGCCGCTGAACCTGTTGCCCGCAAGACGCAATACTGACAACTTCTCCAACTCCCCCAGTTCCGGTGGAATCGAGCCGTTTAATCTATTCTCCTTCAGCCACAACTCCTCGAGGTTCAACAACCGTCCCAGTTCAGGTGGGATGGGACCCGTCAAGGTATTGTGAGCCAGTACCAGGTGCTGCAGTTTGCCCAACTCCCCCAACTCTGGTGGAATCGAACCGATAAGCCAGTTCCGGTTCAGACGCAGGGAAACCAGGTGCTCCAACCGCCCAAGCTCCGGCGGAATGCGCCCCTCCAGGCCCACCCCCCGTAAATTCAGCCTCGTCACGCGCGGTGGTGTGCCACCTACCTTTACCCCGTGCCAGAGGTGAATCGGCCTACCGGGGTCCCACCAGACCCAGAACGGTGCGTCGGAATCACCAGCCAACGTGTCTCGCGCACCCATCAGGATGGCACAGTCGGCAATCAAGCCAGGACCCCCCTCTGCGCAGGATGACGCCAATACCGAATCCTCAGGAATAAAAGAAGAATCGCTGTCTTTCCTCAATGATGAAATCACTGCCCCGGGGCCCTTGCCAAACCAGGGCGCCTCCGAAATATGGGTAAGCGTCTTCCTCCAAATTACATCCCGCCCACTTAGAATACCTTCTCCCGTGTATTTTCGAGCGAAACTGTCCAGGTCCAGCAATGTGCCACTGAAATGTGAAGAAGCTAAAAAAGCAGTCATGAAAAAAATCAAGCCCCCGCTGATTACTGCCAGGGCACCCGCACCTGCCCGACTCCTCAAAAAAAGATACCCCCCCCAGTACAGCAGGTACGCCAGCAACACCGCTAAAACCAGCGACCGGTTCCCAAACACAACACCGTTCACTATGACCAGCACAAGTATCACGTGCACCCACCCGTGTTGGCCCTTCCAGTTCTTGAAATGAGCCACCAGGATAAACCCGACTATCAGCAACAAGTAGCCCAAAATGCTGCTAAAGGTATGTAGATTAAGGGTGGCCGGCACCAGGTACAGCGGGAACAGTGCCAGCATTGCAATCAACAAGAGAAACATCATTTGCCTGGAACGGGCGAACGCCGGACCATTGCGATAGCAAAACAGGTAAATGACGCCCGCAAGTAGAATCCCGGCAAGATGCCGCACGCCCTGGAAGCTGAACTCGGTAACAAGCCCGACTGCGTATACTCCCAACAACGCGGCAAAGCAGAGGAATGGCGCGTGCGCCGTCGCGGGAACCCGGTCGCGAAACAGGGTGACGCCAAGGAGCAAAACCACCACGCCAAACAGGCTATCGGTAATCAGACCAGGGAAATATATGCGCAGGTAATTTGTCAACAGCAGCGCCGCCAGCAGAAAAACGCTGTCGCCGGTTAACAACCTTGGCAACGACCACGTCACGAAAATTGTATTGGTTTTTCACGTCTGAAAATGTGCATCCCGCTGGCAGGGGCCTGCCCGTGGTTGACTACCCCGGCTACCACTCCAATCAGTATCCACTCGATAACCGCTATACTGAACACATTCTGCAACATGAAAACCTCAAAGACATTGTGGAAAATTACCATTAACGTACAAGCAGCAGCAAAGCAACGCACCGGCCCAACGCCCTCTCCCGTTCGCGCACACAAATTGAAAACCAGGGACACGCACAAGAGGCCAAGGGCAATGATACCGACAACCCCCGTTTGCAATCCTGTCTGCAAGAAAAGATTATGGGATGATTTGGGGATTCCAGACCCATAAGTTGAGGGATCAACGAAGGCATTTATTTTCATAATAGCTGTACTGAAGCCTCCAAGTCCTGGGTTCTGCACGTCATCGCTGAGATAGGGAAGATCGTTCAAAGTGCGGAAACGGTGTCCAGCAGCGCCCCCTTTCTGCAAAAGGATATCGAGATCATGGTCGTCCACTGCGTACAATGCTGGCGAAATCGGGCCGCTGAACCTGTTGCCCGCAAGACGCAATACTGACAACTTCTCCAACTCCCCCAGTTCCGGTGGAATCGAGCCGTTTAATCTATTCTCCTTCAGCCACAACTCCTCGAGGTTCAACAACCGTCCCAACTCCGGCGGTATCGAACCGGTAAGCCGGTTCCGGTTCAGACGCAGGGAAACCAGGTGCTCCAACCGCCCAAGCTCCGGCGGAATGCGCCCCTCCAGGCCCACCCCCTGTAAATTCAGCCCTGTCACGCGCGGTGGTACGCCACCTACCTCTACCCCTTGCCATAGCTCAACGGGTACGGAACGCCCCCAGTTCAGCACACCATCATCAACCAAGCTGGCCTGCACAGCCAAAAGGGTGTCACAGTCGGCCAGTAAACCGGCAGGCACCCCGGGCGACGGACGACAAGGCAGGTCATGATAAAGATCATGGTCGGCCACTTCGTACAATGCCGGTGGAATCGAACCACTGAACTTGTTGCCTGCAAGACGCAATACCGACAACTTCTCCAACCGCCCAAGCTCCGGCGGAATGCGCCCTTCCAGATCCACTCCCCGTAAATCCAGCTCCGTCACGCGCGGCGGTACACCACCTGCCTCTACCCCATGCCATAAACCAATGGGTACGGAACGCCCCCAGTTCAGCACATCATCATCAACCAGGCTGGCCTGCACAGCCAAAAGGGTGTCACAGTCGGCCAGTAAACCGGCAGGCACCCCGGGCAACGGACGGCAAGGCAGGTCGCGATAAAGATCATGGTCGTCCACTGCGTACAATGCCGGCGGAATCGAATCGCTGAACCTGTTGCCCGCAAGACGCAATACTGACAGTCTGTCCAACTCCCCCAGTTCCGATGGAATCGAACCGCTTAATCTATTCTCCCTCAGCCACAACTCCTCGAGGTTCAACAACTGCCCCAACTCGGGCGGGATGGGACCCGTCAAGGTATTGTGAGCCAGTACCAGGTGCTGCAATTTGCCCAACTCCCCCAGCTCCAGTGGTATCGAACCGGTAAGCCAGTTCCGGTTCAGACGCAGGGAAACCAGGTGCTCCAACTGCCCCAGTTCCGGTGGTATCGAACCCGTCAAGGTATTGTCAGCCAGTACCAGGTACCGCAGTTCGCCCAACTCCCCCAACTCCGGCGGAATGCGCCCCTCCAGGCCCACCCCCCGTAAATTCAGTCCCGTCACGCGCAGTGGTACGCCACCTACCTCTACCCCTTGCCATAAACCAACGGGTACGGAACGCCCCCAGTTCAGTACGCCATCATCACCAATCAAGCTGTCCTGTACAGCCAACAGGGTGTCACAGTCGGCCAGTAAACCGGCTGGCACCCCGGGCAACGGACGGCAAGGCAGGTCGCGATAAAGATCATGGTCGTCCACTGCGTACAATGCCGGCGGTATCGAACCACTGAACTTGTTGCCCGCAAGACGCAATACTGACAGTCTGTCCAACTCCCCCAGTTCCGGTGGT
This sequence comes from Gammaproteobacteria bacterium, assembly GCA_965215055.1. Lineage (GTDB taxonomy): Bacteria > Pseudomonadota > Gammaproteobacteria > UBA4575 > UBA4575. The sequence goes on along the minus strand of OZ244046.1, from coordinate 1,488,866 downwards.
ATCGAACCGCTTAATCTATTCTCCTTCAGCCACAACTCCTCGAGGTTCAACAACCGCCCCAACTCCGGTGGGATGGAACCCGTCAAGGTATTGTAAGCCAGTACCAGGTGACGCAGTTCGCCCAACTCTCCCAATTCCGGCGGGATCGAACCGGTAAGCCGGTTCTGGTGCAGGTACAAGGAAACCAGGTGCTCCAACTCCCCCAGCTCCGGTGGAATGTGCCCTTCCAGGCCCACTCTCCACAAATGCAGCCCTGTCACGCGCGGCGGTACGCCACCTACCTCTACCCCGCGCCATAAACCAACGGGTACGGAACGCCCCCAGTTCAGCACACCATCATCAACCAGGCTGGCCTGCACAGCCAAAAGGGTGTCACAGTCGGCCAGTAAACCGGCAGGCACCCCGGGCAACGGACGGCAAGGCAGGTCGCGATAAAGATCATGGTCGTCCACTGCGTACAATGCCGGCGGAATCGAATCGCTGAACCTGTTGCCCGCAAGACGCAATACTGACAGTCTGTCCAACTCCCCCAGTTCCGATGGAATCGAACCGCTTAATCTATTCTCCTTCAGCCACAACTCCTCGAGCTTCAACAACCGCCCCAACTCCGGTGGGATGGAACCCGTCAAGGTATTGTAAGCCAGTACCAAGTGACGCAGTTCGCCCAACTCCCCCAGTTCCGGTGGTATCGAACCGGTAAGCTGGTTCCGGTTCAGATACAGGGAAACCAGGTGCTCCAACTGCCCCAGTTCCGGTGGTATCGAACCCGTCAAGATATTGCCAGTTAGTATCAATTGCCGCAGTTCGCCCAACTCCCCCAACTCCGGCGGTATCGAACCACTGAACTTGTTGCCCGCAAGACGCAATACTGACAGTCTGTCCAACTCCCCCAGTTCCGGTGGTATCGAACCGCTTAATCTATTCTCCTTCAGCCACAACTCCTCGAGGTTCAACAACCGCCCCAACTCCGGTGGGATGGAACCCGTCAAGGTATTGTAAGCCAGTACCAGGTGACGCAGTTCGCCCAACTCTCCCAATTCCGGCGGGATCGAACCGGTAAGCCGGTTCTGGTGCAGGTACAAGGAAACCAGGTGCTCCAACTCCCCCAGCTCCGGTGGAATGTGCCCTTCCAGGCCCACTCTCCACAAATGCAGCCCTGTCACGCGCGGCGGTACGCCACCTACCTCTACCCCGCGCCATAAACCAACGGGTACGGAACGCCCCCAGTTCAGCACACCATCATCAACCAGGCTGGCCTGCACAGCCAAAAGGGTGTTACAGTCAGCCAGTAAACCGGCTGGCACCTCGGGCAATGGAAGGCAAGGCAGGTCATGATAAAAATCACGGTCGTTCACTGCGTACAATGCCGGTGGAATCGAACCGCTGAACCTGTTGCCCGCAAGACGCAATACTGACAATCTGTCCAACTCCCCCAACTCCGGCGGAATGCGCCCTTCCAAACCCATTCCCTGCAAATCCAACGCCGTCACGCGCGGCGGTGTGCCACCTACCTCTACCCCACGCCAGAGGTGAATTGGCTTATCGAGATTCCACCAAGTCCAGAGTGGTGCGTCGGAGTTACCAGCCAACGCGGCTCGCGCACCCAGCAAGGTAGCACAGTCGGCCAGTAAACCGGCAGACACCCTGGGCAACGGACGGCAAGGCAGGTCACGATAAAGATCATGGTTATCCACCGTGTACAATGCCGGTGGAATCGGATCGCTGAACCTGTTGCCCGCAAGACGCAATACTGACAACTTCTCCAACTCCCCCAGCTCCGGTGGAATCGAACCGCTCAATGCATTGCCCCTCAGCCACAACTCCTCGAGGTTCAACAACCGCCCCAGCTCCGGTGGGATGGGACCCGTCAAGGTATTGTCGGCCAGTACCAATTTCCGCAGTTCGCCCAACTCCCCCAGTTCCAGTGGTATCGAACCGGTAAGCCAGTTCCGGTACAGACGCAGGGAAACCAGGTGCTCCAACCGCCCCAGTTCGGGTGGAATCGAACCCGTCAAGGTATTGTCAGCCAGTACCAGGTACCGCAGTTCGCCCAACTCCCCCAACTCCGGCGGAATGTGCCCCTCCAGACCCACCCTCCGTAAATTCAGTCCCGTCACGCGTGGTGGCATGCCACCTACCTCTACCCCGCGCCACAAACCAATGGGTACGGAACGCCCCCAGTTCAGCACGCCATCACCAACCAGGCTGGCCTGCACAGCCAAAAGGGTGTCACAGTCAGCCAGTAAACCAGCAGGTACCCCGGGCAATGGACGGCAAAGCAGGTCATGATAAAGATCATGGTCGTCCACTGCGTACAATGCCGGTGGAATCGGACCACTGAACCTGTTGCCCGCAAGACGCAATACTGACAACTTCTCCAACTCCCCCAGTTCCGGTGGAATCGAGCCGCTTAATCTATTCTCCCTCAGCCACAACTCCTCGAGCTTCAACAACTGTCCCAGCTCGGGCGGGATGGGACCCGTCAAGGTATTGTGAGCCAGTACCAATTGCCGCAATTCACCCAACTCCCCCAGTTCCGGTGGAATGCGCCCCTCCAGACTTATTCCCTGTAAATCCAGCCTCGTCACGCGTGGCGGTACGCCACCTACCCCTACCCCGCGCCATAAACCAACGGGTACGGAACGCCCCCAGTCCAGCGCGCCATCATCAACCAGACTGGCCTGCACAGCCAACAGGGTGTCACAGTCGGCCAGTAAACCGGCAGGCACCCCGGGCAACGGACGGCAAAACAGGTCACGATAAAGATCATGGTCGTCCACTGCGTACAATGCCGGTGGAATCGGACCACTGAACTTGTTGCCAGCCAGTACCAGGTACTGCAATTCGCCCAACTCCCCCAGTTCCGGCGGAATGCGCCCTTCCAAACCCATTCCCTGCAAATTCAACGCCGTCACGCGCGGCGGTGTGCCACCTACCTTTACCCCGCGCCAGAGGTGAATTGGCCTAATGGGGTCCCACCAGACCCAGAGCGGTGCGTCGGAGTCACCAGCCAACGTGTCTCGCGCACCCATCAGGATGGCACAGTCGGCAATCAAGCCAGGACCCCCCTCTGCGCAGGATGACGCCAATACTGAATCCTCAGGAATAAAAGAAGAATCGCTGTCTTTCCTCAATGATGAAATCACTGCCCCGGGGCCCTTGCCAAACCAGGGCGCCTCCGAAATATGGGTAAGCGTCTTCCTCCAAATTACATCCCGCCCACTTAGAATACCTTCTCCCGTGTATTTTCGAGCAAAACTGTCCAGGTCCAGCAATGTGCCACTGAAATGTGAAGAAGCTAAAAAAGCAGTCATGAAAAAAATCAGGCCCCCGCTGATTACTGCCAGAGCACCCGCACCTGCCCGACTCCTCAAAAAAAGATACCCCCCCCAGTACAGCAGGTACGCCAGCAACACCGCTAAAACCAGCGACCGGTTCCCAAACACGACGCCGTTCACTATGACCAGCACAAGTATCACGTGCACCCACCCGTGTTGGCCCTTCCAGTTCTTGAAATGAGCCACCAGGATAAACCCGACTATCAGCAACAAGTAGCCCAAAATGCTGCTAAAGGTATGTGGCTCAAAGTTACCCGGCACCAGGTACAGCGGGAACAGTGCCAGCATTGCAATCAACAAGAGAAACATCATTTGCCTGGAACGGGCGAACGCCGGACCATTGCGATAGCAAAACAGGTAAATAATGCCCGCAAGTAGAATCCCGGCAAGATGCCGCACGCCCTGGAAGCTGAACTCGGTAACAAGCCCGACTGCGTATACCCCCAACAACGCGGCAAAGCAGAAGAACGGTGTGCGCGCCGTCGCGGGAACCCGGTCGCGAAACAGGGTGACGCCAAGGAGCAAAACCACCACGCCAAACAGGCTATCGGTAACCAGGCCGGGGAAATATATGCGCAGGTAATTTGTCAACAGCAGTGCCGCCAGCAGAAAAACGCTGTCGCCGGAAAAAGAAAAATGCCGAGAGAATACCTGGAAACTGGAAGTGCCGCGGCGCAGTACACCCCGAAATGCCTCGATGCACTGGTGCCATGTAAACGAACGGGTAATCTCCATGGTTAAACAGTCTTTCCGAATGGATCTTTCAAGGTGCCTGCAATTGCAGCTTGCAAAATATCCGCCTCATTTGTGGTCGAATATACTTCGGGTGGTATTGCCGCCATATTGGCCTGCCAATGCTCCCACTGTCTGGCCGTCACGCTGCCGATCGAAGCTGCAGCCTTTTCAACGTCAGAGGCCGTGATAACCAGCCCGATGTCGTACTTTTTTACCTCATCGGCATTTCTACAGCCCTCCCGAACAATCAACGGCTTTTGAAAGAGGCAAGCATCGTAATACCTGTTCGATTGAGACCAGCAACTGGGGATATCCGGAGAGTAGCAAGCCATGGTCATATCTATGCCGTTGTAGAGGTCGGGTAGATCGTTCGGATGATGATAGGAACTCAAAAGCTCAATATCAGGATTGTCTGCCAACTTTGCGAAAAGTTTTTGACAAGGCTTGAACTGTGCCCCAGCGAGGACGACAAAGAACTTGTGCGGCATCAAGCGAGTCAATGAATCTAAAACCCGCAGTGACCATGCATCTCTAAGATATCCAAACAAGCCAATACGAAGAGGCCGATTTACCAACGGCACGCTGGCTCGGTGACGAGGACTCCTGGTACGACCGGTACGGACAGTTGCAGCAAATGATCCATCAATCTTGTTTTCAATAACCAGGCTGGGCGTCGCTACTCTCAGCCAGTTGCGGTAGTAGTCAAGGTAGCTGTCATTCATAAGCACTAAAAGCCGACAGGCCCTAGTCACACGCCTGTCAATTGCCCGAACTGCGCACCCCTTCAGGCCACCGATAATCTGGATTTTCCTGATGTCGGCCACCTCAATGATAGTCGGCCTTCCCAACCCTGTTCCTGAAATCAAGGCTAATAGAGCAAGGTCTAAACCAAAGGTATAAACGATATCATTGCGCCGTATTGCAGCCCTGACCTTCGGAAAGGCTAACGCCATTTTGTAAATTCGGACTGGATAACGTCCATCCGAGACTGAACCCAGTGACTGGACTGGGCAGTTTGGCTTGCGCCCGAGGTATTGATCCCGCTCAAAACCCAAAGCCTCGACCTGGAAGCCCTTCTCCAGGAGCATATCGATGCGCTTGGCAATCCTGGCGTCCGTCAGTATGGGAAGAATACAAAGAATTCGAACTGTCATTTGAGTAGACCCTGGCCCCAGCCCATGAGAGAACTTCAAGAACCTCCATTCCTTGCGGAACCCACCCAGGTCAAGATACCTCTAGCTACATTTCGTGGGTAGTTGAAGTCTTCCCGGCGCGGAAGCCACACTGCACCCAGGGTCATACCGGTTGCTCGACGGAACATGAAAATCAGAAAAGCAGCACGGGTAATCAGCCCGATAGTCATCGCCCAGGCAACGCCTTCTATACCGAAGGCTGGATACAGTGCCCAAAGTGACAGGACGTTGACACTCAAACCCAGCCAGACCGACCACGAACATAATCCTGGACAATTAACGCCGTGAAAGTAAGCTGTGAATATATTGGTGCCGGCGTGGGCCAAGATGCCGGGAGCCAGGATCCACATCAAGGGAACTGCCGATACAAATGCTTCAGAAAGTAGCAACCGGACCAGCGGCACACTAACTGCCAGAAAAACCGCCAGGACAGCCCCTGTCACCAGGCTGACAAGACGCAGGTGAAGCCCGATTGCCTCCGGGTTTTTGATCGCACCACTCGCAACCCGTGGCAGCAATACGGTCTCAACTGACGTGGAGATCAAGCCAAGACGCATCATGATTACGCTTGCAGCAGCGAATAACCCGATATCCGCTCGACCTGCCAACATTCCCAGGGCCAATATGCCGACGCCCAGTTCAATTCGGATTCCCACTTGTGCCGCATAGTCTCTCAAACCATAACTGAAAACCTGGTGCAATTTCGAAAGCGAAGGCATCTCAAACACCAGTCTAAAATTCCTGCGCAGGTCCCGGAGACAAAAGGTAATCATGACTACATGGCCAGCTGCCAACGCCAGGATAGCCCCGTTGACTCCCAGGTTCAGACCCCAGGTCAGGATCACGATCCCCAGTACCACGGTAATGGACTGGAGCAGCAGGAAGACCGCGAATGAGAAGAAGCGCCTGAGCCCGATAAGCAGCAACTCCATGGCATTGGTAATCAACGCCGATGGTATGAGGATGAGAGTGAGATAAAACGAACTGGTATCCGCCTTCTGGAAAAATGCCAGGTCGCTGTGGATGAGCGGAAGCGCCACTGTCACCGCTACGAAACTTGCGAAGAGACAAGCGGCCAGGGCAAAAAACAGGCTCTGTGAAACACTAATCCGCTTTGCCATGGTGCAGTATTGGACACCATGGTTGAAACCGAGACTGAAGACTAAACCGATAAGAACCGCGAACGTGACACAGACGGCATAAGAGCCCCGGCCTTCGGGAAGAAGGATGTAGGCCAACAAGCTCTGGCGAAGGATGCCGAACGTGTACACCCCGGCCCTGGAAGTGAACACGAGAGCGACTTCATGTATTCCCTTAATCTCCAGTCGGCGCAAGGTTTCGGCAGCTTGCTTGATCATAGTGTCAAAGGCCTGGTTTCCCTCAAGTGGAAATAAATATATTGAGTATGCAAACGTCTACAACTTTTAATACAAAAACAGAAACTTGCTCCAGACCGACCTGTGACGAACAGGTGATTATAAGCGTATCATTGTCCTGCTTTGTTTAAATCATTCTGTAAAAGAAATCTTTCCCGAGAAGAGTAGCAAAACAGCCACGTAACTTTTGCCGAAACCTGCTTCAGCACTTTGAAAATCACGTTGAATATGACTAAAACTGCCGCCAGCAACGGATGTACGCCAACTTCAAGGGTAAACATTTTATAATTATGAGCCACTTTGGAAATATTCGATGAAACCGAATGCGGAGAATTGACGTAGGCAACCAATGGTTCGGCAATGCCGGAGAGGTAACCCGGATTTTTTCTCAATAAAGTTAACCAAAAGGCATAGTCTTGCCGTGCATACAATGCAGGCATGGACGTTGAGCCATCGAGTTTACTGCGAAACATCGCGCTGCTGGTTCCTATCCAATTGGCAAGATACATACTTTTAAGACCAATTTTGCTTCGGGCAGTTACAATGCCTTGAACCACTCTCCTGGAATTGAGCAAAATAATACTTGTATAGCACAGGATGACTTCATCTTTATCAAAACATGCAACTTGGCGTTCGATTTTCTCTGCAAGCCAAAAGTCGTCAGCATCCAGGAAGGCGATGAATTCACCGGTTACCTTTTTAAGTCCAAGAGAGCGCGTAATTCCCGGGCCGCTATTCCTGTCAGTCGAGAATACACGGATCCTGCTGTCCAGGAGTTCATATTCTCGTAGAATTTGCATAGTGCGATCAGTTGAGCAATCGTCAATGACGAGCACTTCCATATTGCCATAGGTTTGATTTAGTACAGACCGTAACGCGCAAGAGATTGTATCTGCCGCGTTGTACACGGGAATGATTACGCTAACCTTCCGTTCCTCGCCCATAAGTCCCTATTTTATAAAAATCAATCCGTGAGTTGCATAAAGTATTCGAGTCCAGCAATCTTGTCGACCGGGTGGTTACAGGAAATCAGGGGCTCTGAATCTTCCAGGTGAGTAATAGATAATCCACTGACTACCGAGCGGGGGGGGGGGGGGGGGGGGGGCTGATTCATTCTCATGGTTGGACCTTGCGACCAGACCTGGAGTCTACCACTTTCGCAAAAGGGAGAGTAGTACAAGACCGACGTGAAGCCTGTTTGATATCATATATTCACCAGTGGGAGAGCAGTAATAAACGCACTTCCCGTCACTCGCTCTGAATTGTCCGTGATTTTGTATCAGCTTTCCCTGAAAGAACGTAAATACATGCCAAAGCCCTTGCTCACTTCGGGGTGCCGTAACGCATATTCGACCGTGGCCTCAAGGTAACCGAGTTTGCTTCCGCAATCATAGCGCTTGCCTGCAAACCGGTAAGCCAGCAATTTTTCTCTTTGCGCCTGTACAGCCAGCGCATCAGTCAGTTGAATTTCACTCGCCGCACCCTTGCCGGTATCCGCCAGAATCGCAAAAATGGACGGCTGCAAAATATATCTGCCTACCACCGCAATGTTGGAAGGTGCATCTTCCGGTGCCGGTTTCTCTACGAATGTATCCACTTTCCACGTGTCATCCAGAATTTTTTTGCCTGCAATCACACCATAATTCCTGATATTCTCCCGACTCACCTCTTGCACACCCACAACACCGCATTCTTCTCGTTCATATACTTCGATCATTTGTGCAAGGCAACCTCGACCCTCATCATGGATCAAATCGTCTGCCAGGATGACTGCAAAAGGTTCGCCGTCCACTACCGGTTCGGCACAGAGCACGGCGTGACCCAAACCCATAGGCTCCACCTGGCGAATGTAAACGGTGTTTACGCCCCTCGGCAGCACGTTTTGCACCACGTCCAGCATCGCTTCCTTGCCGCTGGCCTCGAGTTTGCTTTCCAGTTCGTAGGCCTTGTCAAAGTGATCTTCAATGGATCGCTTGTTGCGCCCGGTAATAAAGACAAGTGTCTCCACGCCCGCGGCCACAGCCTCTTCTGCCGCATATTGAATCAAGGGCTTGTCTACCACGGGCAGCATCTCTTTCGGACTGGCTTTCGTAGCAGGAAGAAAGCGCGTACCCAACCCGGCAACCGGAAACACTGCCTTGCGAATCGTAGTCATAAACCAGTCTGCTCCTGTACGGCACCCGAATCCCAGTTTGCAAGGTGCTGGTCAATGGCAAACCTCGGATTCTCCGCATGAGTAATCGGCCGCCCGACGACGATATAATCCGCACCTGATTGCCGCGCTTGCCAAGGAGAAGCTACCCTGCTCTGATCATCTTTACTGCAATGTTGCAAACGTATTCCCGGTGTCACGACCGTCAATTGCTCACCCCATTTTTCACGTACCGCCCGTACTTCATGCGCGGAACATACGATGCCATTCAGCCCGGCTTGCAGTGCAATACTAGCAAGCTTTGACACTTGTGCCTGCGTGGATTGTTCTATTCCTGTTGCATGCAGTTGCCGCTGATCCATTGAAGTCAATACGGTAACCGCCACCAGCTTGGTCGCACGCGCACTTTCAAATATCGAATCGCGGGCGGCTTGCAACATCTCGGCTCCACCCGAAGCATGCAGCGATATCATCCAGACACCCAGGTCGGATGCAGCCTTGCACGCTGATGCCACCGTGTTTGGAATATCATGCAGCTTAAGATCCAAAAAAACCTGGTGTCCCCTGTTTACCAGTTGTTTGACAAATCCCGGCCCTGCGGAGATGAATAGCTCAAGACCCACCTTGAGTTTGTGCCGTCGGCCATCAATGCGATCCAGAAACGAATTGCTTGACTCCGCATCGGGAAAGTCCAGGGCGATAACGATTGGAGAGTCTTCAGACATTAAACCCTGGTATTCGTTCTAGCTCGACCCTGGTGCCACGGGAGCCGCAGTACCCCAGTAGTGGCAGCTTGGACACTGCCAATATAAAGTCCTGCCCTGAAAGCCACATTGCTCGCACTGGTAGGATGCGCATTCATGAATAAAACTCTCGATGCTTTTCTGTACTTTGGCTAAACCCGCATCGTCCAGTAATTTATTATGTCCGTTTTTCAGGAATACGCCAGCTTCCAGCAGTGATAATTCCGATTTATCCACAAGCCAGTCCAGGATCATTTTCTTTTCCACGTCTTTACCCGCAGGATCGGCCAGTAAGGTCGAAAATAAAATTCCACTCGGCTGCACGTCTTTAACCTGTATCAAAAACTCCTTGAATCCTTCGTAGTTGTCCTGGAGCAAAAAGGCTTCCCGTAATTTTACGATCACTTCGGGAAGATACGCCGGATTTTGATTTGATACCTCCTGGTAACACTTGATGGCAGACCTGTAATTCTCTTCACGCATTGCATAATTGCCAAGCAAAATATTTGCCCGTACACAGTTTTTATCATGAGAAAGTGCTTTTCCAACCAATTTCTTGGCCGTGGCAAGCCCGCTGCCCTTTTCCAGTTCAAGCTCACCAAGTTCACAATAATAGTGGGCAATGACCTGGTGTATGTCCTCACCACCACGCGCCCGCGCCAGTTTCTTTATAGTCGTAATTGCCTTTTGCCATTCTTTTTCCTGTTCATATACGCTTAATAACAATGAATATGCCTCGTCCACCTGCAAGCCTACTTTAACCACGTCTTCAGATAGCGCCTCGGCACGGTCCAGCAGACCGGCCTTGAGATAATCCTTCACCAATTCCAGCAGTGCAGTAGACTTGTAAACGGGCTCCAGGGCGGGCTTGGCAACCAGGTTCTGGTGAATACGGATGGCCCGGTCTACCTCTCCCCTGCGCCGAAACATGCTTCCCAGCACAAGATGTGTTTCCACTGTTTCCGTGTCGACTTCAACCAAATCGATAAATGCTTCCAGAGCCTTGTCGGGCTGTTCATTAAGCAGGTAGTTGAGGCCTTTAAGATATCCACCCGGAATTTTCGGCTTTGATTTACCACGGTAAAAAATATATGCGAGGCACCAACCGGCAATACCTGCCGACAGTAGTAGCAACCAATATAGTTCAAACATAAGTAGAGGCTGTTTGAAAGACGAACCGAATGGGTATCCATAAAACCGGCAGCAACGGAAAGCAAAACCGGCTCAATTTTCTTATGATTTATTAACGCCTCTATCCCGCCGAGAAACGATTTACCCGCTGACGCAATTCCTTGCCCGGTTTGAAGTGGGGCACGTGTTTGCCCGGTAGTAATACGGCGTCGCCGGTCTTGGGATTCCTTCCCGTCCTGGGCGGGCGAAAGTGTAGCGAGAAACTGCCAAAACCCCTGATTTCGATACGGTTACCTCTTGCCAGGGATGCACTCATTTGTTCTATAAGGCTCTTGATCGAAAGCTCAATATCTTTATGGGCAAGGTGGTTCTGTTTCAACGAGATTTTCTCAATAAGCTCCGATTTCGTAATAATGACTTTGTTTTTGGCCATAACGTGCCCTCGTTTGAGCTTGTTTTATTCGGTCTGATCTTGTTTATTTTCTTCAATTGATTCTTTCAGAATATCACCCAGGTTCGTCGAGGCCGCTTCTTCATTACCACCGTAACTCTGAACCACAGCCGCTTCTTCCTGGGATTCCCTGGCCTTGACCGACAGTGTAATCATCCTGGACTTTTTATCTACATTCATAAATTTGGCGACTACCTGTTCACCTTCTTTAAGCACGGAGTGGATATCTTCCTCGCGATCACGGGCTATCTCGGAGAACTTCAGGTTTCCCGTCACACCCTCCGCCAGGTTGACAGTTGCTGCGTTGGTACCTACGTCGCTGACCGTTCCGGTTACAATGCTGCCCTTGGGATGCTCAGCAATATAGGTCGATAGCGGATCGGCTTCCAGTTGTTTCACGCCCAACGAAATACGTTCGCGCTCCGCATCTACCGACAACACCATGGTATGCAGCGTATCCCCCTTTTTATAACCACGTACAGCCTCTTCACCAGATACGTTCCAGACCAGGTCTGACAAGTGCACCAGGCCATCTATCCCCCCCTCGAGACCGACAAAAATACCAAAATCCGTAATTGACTTTATCGTTCCGGTAACTTTGCTGCCCCTGTCATATTTACCGGCAAAATTATCCCACGGATTTGGCTGACACTGCTTTATGCCAAGTGAAATTCTGCGGCGCTCCTCATCGATATCGAGAATCATCACTTCCACTTCACTGCCGAGCGAAACAATTTTTGCTGGACTGATGTTCTTGTTGGTCCAATCCATTTCGGATACGTGTACCAAGCCCTCGATGCCTTCTTCTATCTCAACAAAAAAACCGTAATCTGCAATATTCGTAACCTTTCCGAAGGTGCGAGTACTTTCCGGGTAACGACGGTGAATATCCTTCCAGGGATCGTCGTCAAGCTGTTTCAAACCGAGTGATACGCGCGTTTTTTCTTTGTCAAATTTAAGTACACGCACGTTAATTTCATCGCCAATGGATACAACTTCTGATGGGTGCCTGACGCGCTTCCAGGCCATATCGGTAATGTGGAGCAGACCATCTATCCCCCCAAGGTCCAGAAATGCCCCGTAATCAGTCAGATTTTTAACGATACCCTTGACGACTACACCCTCTTTCAAGGTACTGATAAGCTCCTCACGTTCAGCACTATATTCCAACTCGACCACGGCACGGCGAGACACTACGACGTTGTTCCGCTTCAAGTCGATTTTGATTACCTTGAATTCCAGTTCCTTGCCTTCCAGGTAGGACGTGTCCCGAAGTGGACGAACGTCTACCAGAGAACCGGGTAAAAATGCACGAAGATCCTCCAGTTCAACTGTAAATCCGCCCTTGACCTTGCCCGTAATCACGCCGGTAACGGTTTCGCCTGCCTCGTGAACCCGCTCCAGCTCCGCCCATGCCTTTACGCGACGAGCCTTTTCACGAGAGAGCAAGGTCTCGCCATAGCCGTCTTCAAGCGCATCCAAGGCGACTTCCACCGTATCGCCAATTTCAACTTCAAGTCGGCCCTTGTCAGTCTTAAATTGCTCTATGGGGATGAAGCCTTCAGACTTCAGGCCAGCATTTACAATGACCGCATCCTTGTTGATATCAACCACGGTGCCACTGATGATGCTACCCAGTCGAGTATCAATATTATCTACACTCTCCTTGAAGAGCTCGGCAAAACTTTCACTCATGCAAATCCCTGTTATTTTTCGTCATAGTAAACTCAACTTCCCCGGCGCTGCACAAGTGCCGCAATACGTTGTATAACTTGTTCAACCGATAGGTTCGTCGAGTCTACAAGCACAGCGTCCGCGGCAGGACGTAGAGGAGAAGCCGCACGACTCTCATCACGAGAATCACGCGCCTCAATATCTTTCAAAAGGCTGTCAAGGCTAACATCAATCCCCCGTTGCTTCAACTGTCTTTGCCTTCTGCGTGCGCGTTCGCCGGCATTGGCAGTTAAAAAAAACTTGCAGGTGGCGTCGGGGAAAACCTTGGTGCCCATATCTCTCCCTTCTGCCACGAGCCCCGGTAAAGTTCGGAAGGCGTGCTGCTTTTCAAGTAATGCCTGGCGAACGCGGGGAAGAGCCGCCAGCAGAGAGGCGCGTGCAGCACATTCTTCCGTGCGCAACTGGGTAGAAACGTCCTGACCACGTAAAAACACGTGCGTGTCTTCATCTACTGAAGAGACCTCGAAGTGTACTTGCATGTCCAGGAACGGCGCAACCAGGGCAACTACGTTATCCACCGTAACACGTTGCTGCTGACTATACAGAGCAAGTGCTCGATACAGTGCGCCACTATCCAGATAATGATAGCTGAGCATCTTCGCCAGGCGCCTTGCAACGGTGCCCTTGCCGGAACCAGCCGGGCCGTCTATCGCCACGACCGGAATAACGTTCTTATCCACGCTTACAGGTAGCCGGACAAACTGGAGGCTGAACTTGTCACGTTCATGCTACGGCAGGCTGTATGAACTTGAGCCCCGCCCGTGAAGCGCAAGTAACAAACCCGGGAAACGAAGAGACTACATTATCGGTATTTTTTATCCTGACCGGTGCCTCGGAAGCCAGGGAAGCCATTGCAAAGGCCATGGCGACTCGGTGGTCACCGTTACTGTCAACTTCGCCGCCCCTGATGCTGCCACCGGCGATGACGAGACCATCCGCTTTTTCCTCCACGTCTATGCCCATGTTTTGCAGACCCATGGCCATATTGTGGATACGATCAGATTCCTTGACGCGAAGTTCTTCAGCACCACTGAGAACAGTAGTCCCACGCGCGCAGGCGGCGGCAATAAACAGGATGGGAAATTCATCAATGGCCCTTGAGATAAGACGTTGCGGGATACTGATACCATGCAGACTACCGCCATGCACCACGATATCCGCTACAGGTTCAGCACCAAGCATTCCCTCGTTGATCGTTTCAATACGGGCACCCATGAGACGCAGTATCTCAATGATGCCGTCACGCGCAGGATTGACACCAACGTTCCTGATGACGAGTTTCGGCGAATTTGAAATCAGCGCGCCAACCATGAAAAACGCCGCGGATGAAATATCCCCGGGAATGTCAACGTCAGTTGCAAAAAGTGTATTCCCTCCCTGTATGCAAACACCTTTATCCCGAGTTTCAAGCGGGTAGGAAAAAGTCTGTAGCAGTCTTTCAGTATGATCCCGGGTGCGAACGTCTTCTTCCACGCAAGTCATGCCTTGCGCGTTCAGACCGGCAAACAAGATACAGGATTTTACCTGGGCACTGGCCACCGGCAGTCGATAATGGATGCCGCGCAGTAAACCAGGGGGTTGAATGATCAAAGGCGGAGTACCCTGGTCACTTGTAGCGATACTTGCCCCCATGGCTTGCAATGGAGCCTGAATCCGTCGCATGGGGCGAGTAGAAAGTGACTCGTCGCCTATCAACTTCGATGAAAAGCTCTGCCCGCACAGAACCCCCGCCATCAATCGCATGGCCGTGCCCGAGTTTCCCATGTCCAGCGCACCGCGCGGCGGTTTCAGCCCCCTGAGTCCGCTCCCCCGAATACGGATGCGTGTAGGAGATAATCGCTCCATCTGCACGCCCATGTCCTGAAAAGCTGTAAGTGTCGCTTCGCAATCGGTGGAAGGCAGATACCCCGTAATTTCACTGACGCCTTCGGCCAATGCCGCCAGCATCAGTGAGCGATGTGAAATGGACTTGTCGCCCGGTACCCGAATTGAGCCGCCACAGTGGCCTTGCGGCTCTAGATAATAAGAAGACCCCATTTATGCTATTTCCCGTGGAGATAGACATCCCGCACTCTTTTCGCCTGTTGGAAAAAACGGGTAATCGCATCTTTGTCCTGCTCGTCAATCGCCGAGTGGAGCTCACCCAGGCAGTCGTTGAACACCCTGATCGACTCCAGGATCTCATCTCTGTTGGCCGCACAGATATCCGCCCACATGGCGGGACTGCTGGAGGCAATGCGGGTAAAATCATAAAGTCCCCCGGCTGCGTAGTTGAAGACACTATCCTCATCAAGTCTGCCATCCAGACAATTCACCAATGTATACGCCACCACGTGAGGCAGATGACTGGTTGCCGAAAGGATTTGATCGTGTCGTTCCGCCGACATCTCAACAACCGATGCGCCCACTGCCTGCCACATCGATCTTACGCTGCGTATCGCCGTGCTATCCGTTTTACCAGTTGGCGTTAAAATTACCTTGCGCCCCTGAAACAGGTGTTCCTGCGCATGTTCAAACCCACTCTGCTCGCCTCCTGCAATCGGATGACCAGGGACGAACCTCGCGGGTAATTCAGCAAATACGTTTACGGCAGCCTGGATAACGTTACCTTTTGTACTGCCAACGTCAGTAAGCAGGGTACCAGGGACCAGGGTTGATTTGAGCAAGGCGAGCGAACGACCGGTTTCACCAACTGGAACCCCTAAAACAACGAGGTCGGCATCCGCAACGTCACTTTCCTGCAACAACTGATGCCCGTCAATAATACCCGACGCTTGCGCCTTCGACAGTCGCTCCGGGTCCCGCCCGACACCGATAATTGTTTCAGCAAGCCGTCGGCGTTTCAAATCCTTTGCCAGCGAACCATTAATCAGGCCGACACCAACAAGGTAAACCTTGTTAAACATGGATTTACAATGCAGCCCTTGGGTAGGACCCCAATACCTTGAGCAAGTCCGCTTGCGCCTTTAGTTCCTCAAGCGATTGTTGAATAGCCTCACTCTCCAAGTGACCCACCACGTCGAGAAAAAACACGTATTCCCAGTTAACGCAATGAGAAGGTCGTGACTCGATGCGAGTCATACTCACGTTGTTCTCGGCAAGGGGTTTTAACAGGCTGTACAATGCACCAGGCTTGTTAGGTGCCGAGATGAGAAGCGTAGTCTTATCATCGCCCGTCTGGCACACTTCCTGCTTGCCGATTATCAGGAAACGCGTGGTATTATCAGGAGAGTCCTCTATGTTTTTACGCAGTACTGCAAGCCCGTATTTCCTTGCCGCAGCTTCACCGGCAATCGCGGCGGCATACTTTTCCTCGCGGGCGCGTTTCGCGGCGTCCGCGTTACTGCTGACCGGTACACACTTGACGCCCGCCAGGTTTGCCTCCAGCCATCTTTTGCACTGCGCCAAAGACTGCTGATGAGAAAACAGCACCTGTATTTCATTTACTTCCGCAACGTTACCCAGTAAATGCTGATGGATGCGCAACTCGACCTCACCGACAATTTTAAGCGTCGATTCGAGGAACATGTCAAGGGTGCTGTTTACGATTCCCTGTGTTGAGTTCTCAATCGGTACCACTCCATAGTCGGCATTGTCCGACTCCACTTCACGGAAAACGTCATTAATGGAATCAACGCCAAGCGTATGAACCGAACCGCCGAAATGTTTATATGCCGCTTCCTCGGCAAACGTGCCTACAGGTCCGAGAAACGCTACTTGTAACCGTTGTTCCAGTGCCAGGCAAGCGGACATGATTTCCCGAATGAGTCGCACCATTTCCGGATTGCGTAACGGGCCTTTATTGTGCTCAATAACGCGCTTGAGTATATGCGCTTCACGGTCCGGCCTGTAGAACTTGGCTTTACTCTGCCCTTCGACCTTTATGGCAGCTACCCGTTGCGCAAGCTTGGCGCGATTGCTGATCAGTTGTACAAGGTTTTGATCAATGGCATCAATCTCTTCCCGCAGGCTTTGCAATAACTTCCTTTCCATGCCACGTGTTTCAATCAATGATAAAAATAATGCATGGTACTTTATATGAAAAAAATTCACATGATTTTAATGACTTTATGCAGGAAATCGGGCGGGCACGTACGTTGCCATTTACCGCCGAAATTGAATAACGGCTATATTACGATTAGTTGACCTGGTGAATTTTCACCATGGTCACGCCAGGTACGACGCAGTACCCTGTGCGCAAGATACACAACGACGGAAACCTGTAAATTGAAAAAATTCGACCCGGAAACAATCGAAAATTACCTGGCCACCGATGACCTCCAATTCAGCCGATACAAGACGCCCTACTACGTCTATTCCAGGCGAATCATAAAGAAAAAAATAGAAATACTGGGCAAACACCTTGACGACGCATTCAAGATTTATTATTCCATCAAGGCCAATCCCTTTACAGACCTGCTCGCGTACCTGTGTCCCCTCGTGGATGGCCTTGAAGTATCTTCACCACGTGAAATGAAGCTTGCCCTGGATACCGGCATGGCAAGTGAGAACATCCTCTATACCGGGCCCGGTAAAACGGAAGATGAACTGGAGAAGGCCGTCAGGTCCGGGGTGATCATCAGCGCAGAGTCAGAATCGGAAGTAGCAAGAATCACCAGGCTGAAGCACAGGATCAGGGATGCGAAGCCCAAGGTCATGCTGCGCGTCAATCCAAACTTTATTCAACGCCATGCAGGGATGAAAATGGCTTGCGGCTCAAGTCCTTTCGGTATGGACGAGGAGCTCGTACCCGAAATCGTCCGTATAATGCAAAAATCCAGCCTTCCCGTTTACGGCTTTCACGTCTACACCGGTTCACAAATCCTGGATGCCGACGCAATCAACGCTGCACAAGACTATATCTTTCAACTATTCAGCAAGTTGAAAAGTCATTGCACGAAACCCGTCCAGGCGCTAAACCTTGGCGGCGGCTTTGGCATTCCTTATTTCAGCGGGCACCAGCCCCTGGACGTCCGTTCGGTGTGCGCCAACCTGAATCACCTGTGGAAAGACGCTGATACTCCTCTCATCCTTGAACTCGGACGCTATATTATCGGCGAAGCCGGTATCTACGTTTGCCAGGTCGTTGACAGAAAAGTCTCAAGGGGAAAGATTTACCTGGTTACGGACGGGGGAATGCATCATCACCTTGCTGCAAGCGGTAACCTGGGACAAAAGGTGAGAAAGAATTTCCCTGTCTACGCGCTGGACAATATGCAGGCGGACGAGACGGAAACGGTTACGGTAACTGGAAAACTGTGCACGCCCCTGGATGTATTGGCTGAAGACGTTGAGCTACCGAAATGTGGAACAGGTGATTACATCGCCATAATGAACTCCGGCGCGTACGGACTTACTGCAAGCCCGGTTAATTTCCTGGGCCACCCTCTCGCTGATGAGATCCTGGTGTAGAAGTCAACACCTTTCGGCCCGACGTGGATTGGGCATGGCAACTCACCTTTCGTTGACCACCATGATGTTGAAAGTTGAACGTGAGGTCAGCAGCAGGTATTGCACCGCGGCCGCGCTGCGGCCATTCTACCAGGCAAATGGCGTCCCGCTCCGAAGACGTTTCCCGAATGCCTATATATTCCAGTTCACGCACGTCCTGCAGGCGATACAGGTCAAAATGGTACAGCGTCACGCCTTCAAACTCATATATTTCAAGCAGGGAAAAGGTGGGGCTTTTTACAATGCCGGCATAGCCGAATGCGCGAATGAAACCTTGTGCAAAAGTGGTTTTACCGCTACCCAGCTCACCGTTCAAATAGATTATCAACGGTGGTTGACAGTGTTGCGCCATTTCACGGCCCAGGTCCCGGGTAGCAGTCGCCCCTGCCAATAATCGCATGTAACGCTCCCTAATCGCCTGGGCTGTTGACGAGTTTTCGTAACGGTACAAACAGGTCACTTGCCAACGTACCGCGCATACCATCTCGTGAAGCCAGGTCAGCACTTTGTGCATGCAACTCCACCCCGAGCCGCGCCCCGTCGTAGATATCGAGTCCCTGCGCAACCAGGGCAGCGATAATTCCCGTCAATACATCGCCCATACCACCGGAAGCCATGCCCGGGTTCCCCGCGGTACAAACGGAAACCTGCTGATGAGACGCCACCAGGGTACCACTGCCTTTCAGAACACACACCCCGCCAAGTTGCCGTTGTATTGCCTGCGCCGACTCAAGACGCCGGTCTTGAATTTCACGCGAGGACACCTTCAATAATCGTGCGGCCTCGCCTGCATGTGGAGTAAGCACCCACGATTGTCTTTGCAGAGGATCTTCAGCCAGTAAATTGAGTGCATCAGCATCCAGTACCAGCGGCAGGTTCGACTCGAGAACGCGGGCAAACAGGCCCTTTGCCCATTGATTTTGCCCAAGTCCAGGGCCAACTGCTATCACCGTAGCCCGTTCGATCAATGTATCAAGATCTCGAGGGCGTTCGACGCCATGTACCATAATCTCTCTGCAAGAACTGGTAGCGATACTTGCATGCTGCTGCCGAGTCGCTACGGATACCAGGCCACAACCTGTTCTTGCGGCCGCCACCGCCGCCAGCATTACGGAACCTGCCATGCCCTCGTTTCCACCGATAATCAACACGTGGCCGAAATCACCCTTATGTGCATCGGCACGGCGTTTACCCAGGCTCGAATAAAGCTGTGCCAGGTCAATCTTGCGACAGGCCGGGGATACTGATGCATGGACTGCACTGGGAACCTGTAAATCATCAAAATGAACCTGGCCTGAGTATCTGCGCCCGCCTCCCGTCAGCAGCCCCAGCTTCATGCCTGCGAAGGTAACCGTCGCATCGGCCACGACGGCATTGCCAAGAGGACAACCGTGGTCCGCATCCAGCCCGGAAGGGGTATCAACGCTCAAGACAGGCGCGGGATGTCGATTGACGAGTTGAATAACAGTGTCCAGTTCGTCCGTTACCGGGCGCGTCAAACCGGTGCCCAACAAGGCATCGATGATGAGATCACAAGGCGGCAACAACTGTCCATCAAAGACTGAACATTTACCACCCTCCCCCACGTATTCGTCACGTGCCCGCTTGGCGTCACCACGCAGTGGGCGGGCATGTCCACCCACCTGGACCACGGAAACTTGCATGTTCGCAAGTCTCGCCAGGCGCGCAATTACATAGCCGTCACCGCCGTTGTTTCCCACGCCCGCCAATACCAAGACGTGTCGTACGTCGGGCCAGTTTCGCTGCATAAACTCAAAGGCGGCAGCACCCGCTCGCTGCATCAAGGTAAAGCCTGCTATCTTGTACTCCTCGATGGCAATACGATCCAATTCGCGTACCTGCTCGGCAAGATAGACGTTTGTGGGAATCTCACCCATAGGTGAATTATACGGTAGTCTGATATGCGACAATGACATTTCAAGCATAGTCCCGGTAATCAGTACGGCATAAGCGATGCACTCATCCACTCCGGATTTTCACAAACTGGCGCGACAAATCAAATCCTGGGGCATTCAACTCGGCTTCGATGCAGTCGGCATCACCGATACCAGGCTGGATGAGCATGAAGCGCGTCTCATGAACTGGCTGAAAGCTGGGTACCATGGAGAGATGGGCTATATGAGCAAGCACGGCGAGCGCCGCGCACGTCCCGGGGAACTGGTCCCCGGCACCATTCGCGTCATTTCCGCCCGCATCAACTACCAGGCCGCAGACGCCTGCGATGAAAAAGAGGTGCTGGATAGCGACAAGACAGCCTATATCTCACGCTATGCGCTGGGACGTGACTATCACAAGATAATTCGCAAGCGTTTGCAAAAACTGGCCACACACATTGAAACAAGGGTTGGGCCCTTCGGTTATCGTGCTTTTGTAGACAGTGCCCCCGTGCTCGAAAAGGCACTTGCAGAGAAAGCCGGGTTAGGCTGGATCGGAAAACACACCAACTTGATCAACCGCAGTTGCGGCTCATGGTTTTTTTTAGGTGAGCTGTACACCGACCTGCCCTTGCCCACTGACAAGCCTGCTGAAAATCACTGTGGCACGTGCAGCGCCTGCATAGAGGCCTGCCCTACGCAGGCCATTATCGAGCCTTACAAGGTGGATGCCCGGCGTTGTATTTCCTATCACACTATCGAATTGAAAGGTACCATCCCGGTCGAGTTCAGAAAAGCAATGGGTAACCGTATCTTTGGTTGTGACGACTGCCAGTTATGCTGCCCGTGGAACCGGTTCGAAGAAAAAAGTGCACTCGCGGACTTCGCCGTTCGACATAACCTGGATGCACCTGAATTGATCGACCTGTTCGACTGGAGCAAGAATGAATTCCTGAGAAATACCGAAGGCTCGGCAATCCGTCGCATCGGCTACGAGCGTTGGTTAAGAAACATTGCAGTTGCACTGGGTAACGCGTCACCCACTCCAGGAGTGATTGAGGCCTTGAGAAAAAAACGAAATCACGCCAGCAAACTGGTGCGCGAACACGTGACCTGGGCGTTACAACAACACCATGCGGCGTAGAATTACTCGTGAATACCCTTGTAGAAATTCAGCAGCGCATTGGTAGAGGAGTCCTGGTCCAGGACCGGTTCCGTATCCTGCATTCTTGCCAGGATATTTGCGGCAAGTCTCTTGCCAAGCTCAACCCCCATTTGATCAAAGGAGTTGATACCAAGGATAATGCCCTGCACGAATACCCTGTGTTCACACGTCGCCAGTAACAGGCCCAGGGTATGAGGGGTAAGTTCCTGTAACAGGATCGTATTACTGGTTCGGTTACCTGGAAACATCTTGTGCGCGGCAAGCTCATCGCCTTCCTGCGTCCGGGCTTCTTCAAGCGTTTGACCCAGCATCAGGCTTTGAGCTTGTCCAATCATGTTGGCCAACAGCACGTCGTGCCGGCTTTTGTCATCGTGGGCGGGCTTGACCACACCGATAAAATCACAGCTTACGGTATGCGTGCCCTGGTGCAAAAGTTGAAAAAAACTATGCTGGGCATTAGTGCCCACGTCTCCAAACACTATCGCGGAACTCGGCACTTCAAGCCCGTTACCCGCGCGGTCCACGTACTTGCCGTTACTCTCCATCTGTAGCTGTTGCAGATACGCGGGAAGATATCGCAATCGCACGTCATAGGGCAGCACGACGTGTGCAGAAGTATGTAGAAAATGCTGGTTCCATATATCCAGTAACGCCAGCAGGGCCGGGATATTTTCTCGTGGATGGGCGTCTCTGAAGTGCACGTCCATCGCATTGGCACCACGCAGCAGTTCCCCGAATGCCGGCATACCCAGGTAAAGTGCTATTGACAATCCCGTGGCAGACCACAGTGAAAAGCGACCACCTACTTCATCCCATAAGGGAAACACTCGCCGTGGTGGAATGCCAAATGCAGCCGCTTTTGTGACGTTGGCGGAAACAGCTACAAAATGTTCGTCAAGATTATCTTTCAGTTGCACGTGACCAGACAGCCAATCCCTTGCAGCATGGGCGTTTGCAAGGGTTTCCTGCGTGCCGAAACTTTTTGAGTTGATGATGAAAAGCGTGTTTTTCGGATTCAGTTTGCTCAAGACGCGGTCCATTTCAGTGCCATCCACGTTGGCAACGAAATGTACGCGCAGGTCGGATACGGCAAGATCAGCCAGTGCATCGCATACCAGCATCGGCCCCAGGTGGGAGCCACCAATTCCCAAGTTTACGATATCCGTAAAACCACTGGCGTGCACGTTTGCGACGAACGTCTCCATGCGCTGTAGCACTTCAAGCTGCCTTGCCACCCACGGGGAGGACGAATCATCCAGGTTGCGCAGTGCCACGTGTTGTACTGCCCGACGTTCAGTCGAATTGATACACTCGCCGGCAAACATCCTGTCGCGCCACGGGCCGACTTCGCGTTCGCTGAATAACGAGAGCAGTCCATCTATCGTCGCTTCAGTAATGCGATTTTTCGAGTAGTCAAGCAACAAGCCCGCGTGTTGTTGCGAGAACGTATCAAAACGGTGTGGGTCCTGCGCAAACAGGTCACGCAGGGTATATGGTCTGACTACATTGGCGTGAGCGCGCAACGCCTGGTAGGAACCCAACTGTGAAAGCGGCTTGGGGCGCGCGGCAGCCATGATAATTAAACGCGCTAAAGCAGGGACACTAAAAAGTGCCCCGGTGCCCAGGAAATTATTTGCGTGTTATGAAGTGTCGCCGGTAACGCGCCTGAATTGTATAATCTGGGTGATGCGTAAATTAAATACTTCCATCTGTGCGGCAACGGCGAGAACAAATGCCGCCACTACACACAACACAGTCAAAACCCACATACTCGCCTCCTTAATAAAAAAGCCTTCGTAGAGTATACCTCTTTAAGTCGTTCGCAACAGCACATTATCAATCAAACGCGCCTTTCCCAGCCAGGCCGCTGCCAGAATTGCGATAAATGCAGCATCACGGTGCGGAATCTCCAGGTTGCTGCCGTCCCGAATCGCCACGTAATCCGGGTGGAACCCCTCTGCCTCCAGTTGTTCCATGCCTTGTTTTTCCAGAAAATCAAACTGGCGACTACCACTCCTTACCTGCTCCTTCAATCCGGTCAGCACGGCATACAGGCGCGGTGCCTGCCGGCGCTCCGTGGCAGTCAAGTAGACGTTGCGCGAACTATATGCCAATCCGTCCGCCTCGCGCTGGACAGCCACCTGTTCAACCTGGATGGGCAGCACGGAGTCCCGCACCAGTTGCTTGATAATGACCAACTGTTGATAGTCTTTTTCGCCAAACACGGCAATATCGGGCGTTACAACGTGAAACAGCCGGGCCACCACTGCGACTACACCGTCGAAAAATCCCGGTCGGAATTTGCCGCATAGCTGCTGGCGTAACGGGTTCTCGGGGATATCTACTACCGTTTCCCGGCCATAAATCTCTTCATGCCCTGGCATGAATACCAGGTCGACGCCAGCCTTTTGCAAGGCTTGTACGTCCCGTTGCGGCGTGCGCGGATAGGCTCGCAAGTCCTCTTCATTATCAAACTGCAAGGTATTCACGAAAATACTGCAAACGACTTTCCCGGCACAAGTCTTGGCGTGATCTATCAAGGCAAGATGCCCCCTGTGCAAATTCCCCATGGTGGGCACAAATGCGATTTTCTCATCGTCCTGCTTCCATGTACGGACACACTTGCGAAGCGCGGTAACCGTGGCAACCGTTTGCATGAAGGATAGTCAGGACGACTGCAAATCGGCCGGAAACCGCTGCTCTTTCACGTCTTTTACATAAGAGGCAATCGCTGCAGGAATATCTTTTGCACCAACAAGGAAATTTTTGGCAAACCTGGGTGTCACCCCGTGAGTAACGCCCAGCAGGTCGTGTAACACCAGGATTTGACCGTCACAATCCGGACCTGCACCTATCCCTATCACGGGTATGCGGCAGCTTTGAGTGATCTTTTCAGCAAGCTGCCTCGGCAAGCACTCAAGCAACAGCAGGTCGGCACCCGCCGTTTGCAGGCTCTCCGCATTGTCCAGTAATTCACTGGCACTGGCGTCATCATTGCCTTGCGCTATATATCCCCCCAGCTTGTGGATATATTGCGGTCGCAAACCCAGGTGTGCACAAACCGGTATTCCACATTCGCTCAACTCCCGCACGATACTCAACTGGCGAACTGAAGCCTCCAGCTTGATCATCTGCACGCCTCCAAGCTGGATCAGGTCCGTGGCGTTACTCAATGCCTGTTCGACGGTGGCATAAGACATGAAAGGCATGTCGGCCATAACAAAGGCACGCTCTACCGCGGTACTCACACATTGACAATGGTAGATCATGTCATCCATGGTTACGGGAACCGTACTGTCATTCCCCTGGACAACCATGCCTAGTGAATCACCGACGAGAATGACGTCGACGCCGCCTTGGTCAAGTACGGCGGCAAAACTTGCATCATACGCCGTGAGACAGGCAATTTTTTGACCGCTTGCCTTCATCGCCTGCAATTGCGTCAGCGTCACACTTTTTCCGTGCCAGCGGTTCATCAATCGACTCAATCTGCAAAAGGTAAAGGATTAAAATAGCACTTACCCGTATCGGTATCGAGAATTTTGCGCAACAGCCGTTGATAATCTTCTTCGTTGTCGATTAAATCTATCTCACCCGCATTGACTATCAGGCATGCCGCGTCCTTGTAGCTGTGAAAGAAATTTGCATAGGCTTCATTAAGCCGTTCCAGGTAGGCCGGCGTAATCCAGCGCTCATAACTACGGCCGCGTTTACGTATGCGTTGCAACAGCACCGCGACGGGTGCCTGTAAATATATTACCAGGTCAGGCGTGGGCGCCTCGATAGTAAGATATGAATATACCTGTTCATAAAGCTCATATTCGTTTGCATTCAAGGTAACCTGCGCGAACAGCCGATCCTTCTCAATCAAAAAATCCGCAATTTTTACAGGCGAAAATATATCGGCTTGCTTAAACTCCTGGAGCTGTTTTGCACGACGTAACAGAAAATATAATTGTGTAGGCAATGCCGCTTCCTTGGGGTGTTGATAAAAACGTTCAAGAAAAGGATTATCCTCCACCTGCTCCAGCCACAGGGAAGAATCAAACTCGTCCGCCAGACGTCGGGCAAGACTTGTGGTCCCTACCCCTATCGGGCCCTCAACAACGATGTATTCAAGATTGCGACTCAATTTCTACGGCTTCCATTTTTATCAGTTGACAGGGTGGCAACCGGTCAATCAATTCCTGCAAGGTACCTTTCCCCGGAATAATGAGGCCTGCCTCTATTTCCTGTAAAGGAATTAATACAAACTCACGCTCCGCTATACAGGAGTGTGGAATTTGTAGCTGCCTGGTTGTAATTTGCAAATCTCCATAAAGGAGGATATCCAGGTCCAGGGTCCTGGGGCCCCAGCGTTCTTTTGTGCGCACACGCTGATGGCGCCGTTCAATGCCTTGCAATGCGGCCAGGAACTCTGTCGGCCCAAGGCAAGTCGAGACCTTGGCAACAGCATTGATAAAATCCGGTTGGTTGGCTGGTCCCACCGGCTTGCTTTTATACAGGCTGGAATGCAGCAAAACGTTTGTATCGGATATGGCGCGTAATTCAAGCAAGGCACGGTTGACCTGCGCACACGGATTGTGCAGATTGCTGCCAAGCCCGACGTACGCGTCCACCGCCCGCATAGCGTTTCGGAAACTCCTGCTTTCAGGTGCGACCCTAGTGATAGGTCTTGTCCATCGGGCGCCGCGGACGACGCGCTTTACGGCCGGATGCACGTGACATCCTTCTCTGTGTGGCTGCATCTACGTCCTGAAAAACCGTCCACCATTCACATAATTCATCCACGGGTTCACCCGCGCTGGCGCGCAGGCATAAAAAATCATACGCGGCGCGAAACCGTGGATGCTGGTAAAGCCGAAATGCCCGTTTGCCCCGCCTGTGATAAAACCGATGTTGCAGGTCCCAGATATCGTGCATGGTATAGGCAAATCTCCTTGGAATAGAAGTGTATTGCAACTGCGAGAGTATCGTATCTTTTGCTGCGGCTTCATGCGCGACTTTTATCGACAAGCCGTCCGCCTCCAGTTGCCTGGACAATACCCGCATGGGCGGCCATAAAAAAACGGCGTATAAAAATGCAGGGTTTACCGACTTGCCGGCGTGAATTCGGTCGTCCGTATTTTGAAGCGCACACTTTACCAGGTTCGAGAACGTGTCCGAACGGCCCTGCCTGAAAACTTTTTCCGTAAGCGGGAACATGTGCCTGAAAAGGCCGTGTTCACGTAAGGAATGAAACGTTCGCAGGGCGAACCCACCATGAAACAACTTGATCATCTCATCAAACAGGCGGGCTGAAGGCACCTCCGACAGCAAGTGACACAAGCGAGGAATAGCGCCCTTTGCACGCCGTTCGATTGCAAAATCCAGCTTGGTCGCCAGCCTCACCGCACGCAGCATGCGCACCGGGTCTTCTCGAAAGCGTAATTCCGGGTCGCCGATTACACGCAATAATCGCGCCTCGATATCCTGCCTGCCGTTGACCAGGTCCAGCACCTGCCCCGCATCAGGATCATAAAACAATGCATTGACGCTGAAATCGCGGCGGAACGCATCTTCTTCAACGCTCCCGTAGGTATTATCACTAATGATGCGCCCCTGGCGGTTCAAATCCGCGCGACCGGCGGACCGAAAAGTCGCGACTTCTACACGTCCCGCAGAAAAATATACATGCACGATACGAAATCGACGGCCGATTATCCTGCTGTTTTCAAACAGGCGACGCACGTCCTGCGGATGGGCGTCCGTAGCAACGTCAAAGTCCTTGGGATGCAAGCCCAGTAACAGGTCACGGACCCCCCCTCCTACCAGGTAGGCTTGAAATCCCGCTGCATGAAGCCTGGCAATTACTTCAAGTGCACCGTCACTGATTTGCGAGGTGTCAATGGGTATATGCACCTGCACGGCCGCATCCAAAGCCTCCTGGCCGGTGTCAGAACGAGGCGCAAGATATTTGCTGACAAACTGCAAATATGCCTTCGGCTTTACTGTCGTAAATCGTTTCAAAATTTCAGTTGAAAATCAGTAAAATTGCAAAGTAATGATAACATTCAAATTAAACGCCTGCTCACCACGTACCTGAAACAGCCAATCCTTTCTTGTCATATCGGATCAACACGGTAATGTATTCAGCCGCGGGCTTTCTTTATACTTGGAACTTGTTACATTGTTACAAAAGAAGACAGGAATAATCAGGAGTATCACGCCATGACCACCCGATCCGACCTGGAAGAACGAGCAGCGGCAGGCAAATCCCTGGAGGATTTCATTGAACTTGCAAAAGAAGCCACCCTGCTTGAACCTGCGGACCCGGGGTACGCCAAAGAGCTTTTACAAAAAGCCGAAATGCAATGCCAGATGCCACTGGATTATATCAAGGCGGGCGATCTTGCCGCTTCAAGCTTGAACGACATGGAGTATGCCAAAGACCTCTACGAGCAGGCTGAAGACATGCTTTTCGAAGCCTCCGAATTTATCGCCTATGCAAAAAGCATGGCCAAATACGTGGGCGACAAGGACAAGGCACGCGAATACCTGGAAAAGGCTGCGGATGAAGCCAATGAGCCTGCAGAACTGCTTTCAATGTCCAGTCTTGCCCAAAGTGAACTTGAAGACGAAGAACTCGGCAAATCACTGCTGGCAAAGGTTGAGGACAAGGTAAAGACCTTTGACGACTACCTGTCGCTTGCCAAGTCCTTGCAAGATGGCGGCGATGAAGACGCCAGCAAGACCTTTTTCAAAAAGGCGGCGCGTTTTTGCGACGACGTACCTGCCACCGTCAACTATGCCCAACATATCAGGGAGATCTATGACGACAACGAGTGGGCCCGGCAAACCCTGGATGACGCCGAGATGGACTGCCAGTTCACCAAGGACTTTGTTGCGCTGGCATCAGGGTATAAAAACCTGTTTGACGATAATGCGAAAATGCAGGAACTCATGCAGCAGGCCGAAGAATTTTGTATGACGGGCGAAGAACGGATCGACCTCGCCGAAGGTCTCTGGACGCTATTACAGGACAAGGAAAAGGCCGCGGAAAACTACACCAAGGCACTGGTTGACGTTACCGACAAGGACATGCTGCTGGAACTGGCCAGGAAATCAGCCGTGGAACTGCAAGACATGGAGCTTGCCAAAAAGATCTATGCCAAGGCGGAAGAACGCATGTCTTCCGCATCCGATCTCAGCAAGCTTGCACAAGCAGTAATCAGTGATTTGCAAGACAAGGATTATGCCGGCCAAGTCTACGCGCGCGCAGGCGAAAGCATGGTAGCGCCCAATGACCTGGTAAAGCTGGGCAGCGATATAGTTGCACAACTGGGCGACCCGGAACTGGCGGCTACCATGTATCGAAAGGCATTCGACAACGCGGGCGATTGCAAGCAACTGCTGAAACTGGTCGCCCCCGTTAAAGAAAAACTCGACGACAGCGCATTTGTAAAAGAAATTCTGCAAAAAGCGGAACAAAGTGCAGAGGGATCATCGGATTTGCTCGAAATCGGCACGGCTATCCTGACCGAACTGGATGACAAGACATTTGCAAAAAACGTGCTCGAAGCCGCCGAGGAGCGTGTTGCCAGCCTGGGCGAAATGAAATCCGTAGCAGAGCAGATCAAACAACACTACGGTGAAGACGATAGCTGGATTGAGCGGGTTACGGAAAAGCTCGCCAAGCGGGAAGCCAATCAAGCCAGGTATGACGTCTTTCAGAACAAAGAAAAGGACGCAACCAGCGTACTGGACCTGGCTCATATCGCGGAGCAGGTCATGCAAGAACTTGATGACAAGTTCTACACGACGAAACTGTTGACCACGGCAGAGGAACTCTACCGCAACAGCGGCAGTGATTTCAGCCAGGGTCGGCTACTGGTGCTCAGCATAGACAGGCACTTGCAAGACGAGAACTGGGTACGGCGGTTACTCGATGCCGCAGCAGACCAGGCAGGTAACTTTACGCAGTTACTGGCAGTAACCGAAACCGCCGGCAACGCGCTGCAGGACAAGAATTTTGGCCAGGGCCTGGTGAAGCAATACCTGCAATCCTGGGAACAGAAACTGGATGACGGGAAAGCCGAATCTCCCTACGACTATTCCAAGCTCGCCAGGGTTGTCGCGCTAGGCACAGGGGACAATAACTGGGTATCCGACCTGCTGAACAAGGGCAAGGCCCTGGCAACGGATCACTTCAGCTTTGCCGAACTGGGAGAAATTGCCCTGCTCGTGGAAGACGTACAGACCGGTGAAAACCTGCTGCAATGCGCTGCAGATGCCTGCGACAGCCCATCACAAGCCGTGCAACTTGCCTCGCGCCTGAATGAAAACGGTATAGCGACCGACCTGGTGAAAAAACTCTATCTCGGCGCGAAAGGAAATTTTACCGAGGCAAACGACCAGCTCGACTGGGCAAGTGGCATCGTACAAATCTTCAAGGACCACGAGTGGGCAAAGCGGGAATACGATGAATTATCCAGCGTATTTGCAAGCGGTCCAGCCGCCAAACGCTATAAAGCCAGCAGAACTGCCGACCTGGAAAGAACGTTTTGGTAATCAACCTTTTTTGACAAACATGAACACTATGAACCTGGAACTCATCAGTTTTAACGTATGCCCGTTTGCGCAACGCAGCGTAATAACACTGCAACACAAAAAATGTGACTATAAAATTACATTTATTGACCTGAAAAACCCCCCGGACTGGTTCCTGGAGATCTCTCCACTGGGCAAGGTGCCGGTACTGAAAGTTGATGACAAGGAGATATTATTTGAATCCGCCGTTATCAATGAATTTATTGACGATGTAACGCCCGGCTCGCTAAAACCATCCGACCCGCTCACCCTGGCCAAGAATCGCGCCTGGATCGAATACGGCGGAGTTTGCCTGTCAGATCTTTACATGATTGCAGAGCACAAGAAAGAAAAGGACATGCACGACCAGATCAATGAAGCAGTAACACGCCTGCAGCACGTGGAAAACGTCCTGGACGGTTCTTCCTACTTCAACGGCGAGGAACTGGCCCTTGTTGACACCGCCTATGCTCCGCTGTTCATTCGCCTGGATTTTATGAATAAAAGACTGAACTTTATGAACTGGGACGACTTTGCAAAACTGGATAGATGGAAGCACAACCTGCTGCAACTGGAGTCCGTGCAAGAATCGATTATTGACGATTTTGATTTACACTACGCCAACAAAATCAGGTCACAGAACGGCTACCTGGGAAGTATCCTGTAAAATCAGCCTATCCGCGTACCTGGCGCATCTGGCGGCTGTCTATAGGTAAGATCGAATACAGTATTCGTCAGCCACCGCTTGAAGTCTTCATCATCCTGGAATTGTTTGAATAACTGGGTGTCGTCGTTCACGATGGCATTCATCACGCGCAACAATGCCTTGTCATGCTCGATCCGCGCATTCTGCTCATCCGAGTTGCGACGCGCGTTTTTGTAGGCAGAATCCGTTACCACTCGTTCTGGGATATCCCTGGTGATAAGACGACTCAACCGATCTTTATCTTCCCAGGCAATACTACCGAAATGCTCATTGAACACCTTGAGAATGTTCGACAGCCGGTCCATCTCCGGCTCTTGCTTATGGCCCCCTCCCGCGGTCGGCACTGGCTCGATCTCGCCGTCGCTGTCCGGCAGATCTATTTTCATCTTCTGACGTTTTTCCACTCGATAGCTGTCCATGTCGATGTCTTTAAGAATGCCTTTTGACAGGTCGTCCTCTACCGGGGCGGGCAACCTGGGCGTGAGAAAATGCAGAAAAATGGAAAGCTTCTCCCACTCCAGGTTGGAGTACGGCAACACCATCGAGAGGAACCCGTAAGTACGGATGAAAGCTTTAGCCTTGCCCTTGAAACCAACCTGGCCATCCTCATCGAGTTCGGTCCTGTAGGCCGCGACGCTCTCGTCCAGTATAGGGTCGATCTGATCCCGCGGTACGCCTTCCACGTAGCGCTTCACCAAATCATCCACCTGCGCCTGCGAATAGACCTGGTAGCCGTCCAGGTCTGCTTGCAGGTCATGCAGCTTGTCGGGATCGGTCTCATCAGCCAGAATCGTGGCACGGTAATACGGCTCGAATGCCTTCCGGATGATGTCGGCATCGTTCGTGAAATCAAGCACGAAGACATCGTCCTTCTCCGGATGCGCCCGGTTGAGGCGCGACAACGTCTGTACCGCCTTGATCCCGGCAAGAACCTTGTCCACGTACATCGTGTGCAGAAGCGGCTCATCGTAGCCGGTCTGGAACTTGTCGGCACAGACCAGGAACCGGTAGGGATTTTCACGGATCTTGTCAGCGATATGTGCCGATGGAAAACCGTTCAACGACGCTTCGCTTACCTTCGCACCGTTGTAGTCCTGCTTGCCGGAAAAGGCGACGATAGCCTGGTACGGACTCTTGCGCTCGACAAGATAGCCCTTGATCGCATCGTAATACTGGATCGCCCGCTCAATGCCACTGGTTACCACCATTGCCCGCGCCTGCCCCCCGATCTTGCGATACACCTGCTCATGGAAGTGATCCACCATAATCTCGGCCTTGATCCGAATCGCGTGGTCGTGACCTTCGACGTAGCGGCGGAGTTTCTTCTGCGCCTTGTTCGTATCGAACTCAGGGTCATCCTTCACCATCTTGGCAAGCCGGTAAAAACTTTGCACCGGCGTGTAGCTGGCCAGTACGTCGAGAATAAAGCCCTCCTGGATCGCCTGCTTCATCGTGTAAGCATGGAAAGGCAGATGTTTCACCGTGCCATCCGGCTGGGATTCCGGTGTCCCAAAGATCTCCAGCGTCTTGTTCTTGGGCGTGGCAGTGAAAGCGAAGTAACTGGCGTTGGACAGCAGCTTGCGAGACTCCATCAGGCAGTTGATCTTATCCTCAAAGGTCTCCTCCTCGACTTGTGCGCCAGCCTCCGACAGTGCTTTCCCTATCGCTGTGCCCATCTTGCCGCCCTGGCTCGAATGTGCCTCGTCGATAACGATCGCGAACTTGCGTTCACGCTGTTGATCACCGATCTCATCAAGGATGTGCGGGAACTTCTGCACGGTGGAAATAATGATCTTCTTGCCACCCTCGATAAACTTTCTCAGGTCGTCCGAACACTTGGCATGGCCGACTGTTGCGCCAACCTGGGCGAATTGCCTGATAGTATCGCGAATCTGCCGGTCGAGGATGAGCCGGTCCGTAACGACAATGACAGAGTCGAATACTCGTGCATCGTCCCTGGCAATACCGATCAACTGGTGAGCAAGCCAGGCAATGGAATTGGATTTACCGCTTCCCGCCGAGTGCTGAATCAGATACCGTTTTCCGACCCCGTTTTCCCTGGTGTCCGCCAGCAGTGCGCGTACCACGTCCAACTGATGATAGCGCGGCCAAACCTGGTTTCTGTTTGAGCGGCCGGTCTTCTCGTCCTTGGTGGTAACGATCTGTGCATAATTCTCCAGGATGTCAGTCAGACTCTCACGGGTCAGTATCTGTTGCCACAGGTAATCCGTCTTGAGGCCGTTCGGATTGGGAGGATTGCCTGCACCATCATTTTCTCCCAAATTGAAAGGCAGGAACCACGAGTCCTTGCCCTGCAAGTGCGTACAGAACCTTACCTCGTGCTCATCCACGGCGAAGTGTGCCACACAGCGACCGAGCTCGAAAAGCTTTTCCCGGGGATTGCGGTCCCGCTTGTACTGCTCCACCGCATCATCGACAGTCTGCTTGGTCAGACTGTTCTTGAGTTCAAAGGTCGCGACGGGCAAACCATTGATAAAAAGCGCGAGATCAAGCGCAGGCCCTGCCTGATCCTGGCTGTAGCGCAACTGTCGAGTGACCGAGAAGCGATTCGCCTCGTAGTGCGCCCTTGCCTTCTCATTACCAGCAGACGGCGTACCGTAGAAAAGTTCGACGCCGTGCTGGCCGTGCTTGATGCCGTCGCGCAACACGCAAATGGTTCCACGCTTGCTGATTTCCCCTTGCAGGCGCGCCAGGAACTTGCGACGGGTAGGACTGTCCTCGTGCAGAGCGAGCTTTTTGGCTACTTCAGATTGAGTATTTGACAGGAACGCCTCAAGTTGCGCCAGGTCTACACAGAAGTTACGGTCGTAATCGTCCGGGTCACCGCAGACCCAACCCACGCCATAGTCAGCCGGCCGTTCGTATATCCCACCGGCAGACCCGGCACCCGCACCGCAAGGCGAGCCCGTCAGGACAGTGCAGACCAGATCTTCCAGTCCTCGTTCAGATGTATCAGTAGTCACGTTATACTTGATATCTCCGAGTTCTCAATCCAGCCTTTCCGTGATAGTGCGTCAATTGCAATCTTGAGTTGGCGACGAGAAAACTGCTTCTTTCTATCGTTCCAGGCGTAAGTTTTTTTCACCACGTCTTCAAAGGTTCGGGGAGTTTCCTTTTGAGCAACCCAGTGAACCGTGGAAAGCAGTTCCAGGCCGAATGAAGATTCAAATCCTTTGACGAGATCAGAAACTCTTGCAAAGCGAGCCAGAGTTTCAGCTTTGTCCTCAAGAAACGCGCGGGCATCCTCGAGCGCACCCGGCACCAGTTCCAGTTGTTTGTCGGGCACGTCACCACCACCGGCAAAACCGGATATCAGGTGTCCCTCGATGACATTCAACACGTGCCGAAGATTTTGAGCGTATGGCCCATAAGATTCTTTAACAAACTTCAGTTTCAATGGTTCGCCCGCAACTTGCATGAAGTACATCAATTTATGCACTTCCAGTAGCGTCACAAAGGGGTCCAGCAAGCCGCGAAGATAGCGGTCCATCAACTCAACCAGCACAGCGCGTCCGACCGTCATGTTCGGGACACTGCTTGAACGATTAGCCCGTTCATCCCCAGGTTCCTCGCTTGGCTCGAATATGACGATCTCCACGTCAACCAGTTCACCCAGGGCTTCTTGCATATGGGCACGCACGTCCGGCCAGTGTAACCCCCCCAGGCCGCAGCCGAGAGGAGGAATTGCGATCGAGCGAATGTCACGCGACTGGATTTCTTTTACGAGCGACACCAAACCGGACTCAATGTCCTCGATACGGCTTTTGCCTCGCCAGTGCCGCTTGGTCGGGAAATTGATGATATAGCGAGGAGGTAGAACCTGGCCCGTCTCGAAGACGAACACGTGCCCCGGCTGCATTTCATCATGCTTACATCTCGCAGCATAGGCTTTGAAATTATCGGGGAAGGTCTCCTTGAATCGCTTTGCTATGCCGCGCCCCATGAAGCCAACGCAGTTGACGGTGTTGACCAAGGCTTCAGCCTTTTCAGCAAGAATGTCGCCGGTTTTATATTTGATCATGACACCCCCTTGCTATTGATAATACCAGTCTCCCCTGATTTCGACACGTGGTTTATGTGCATTTTTCTGCTATTTTGCCCGGCTTGTCAGGTTCGACAGGTAGCCTTGTTGCCGTTTCACGCACGTCAAGTTTGCCGGTAACCACGTCGGCGATCAGGCGGGTGCGGTATTCGTTCAATAGCTCAACCCAGCGACGAGTGCGGTCAATAGCAACATCTATGTCAGCAGTTACTTTGTCGAGGTATTTGGCAATGGCAGTTTGTTCGGGGAGCGGTGGGAGTGGCATCATTAAAGAACCGAATTTCTCTCGTGTAAAATGGGCGATAGTAGCCTTGTTACTTACAGCATCGAACCATCCAGTCGCTGATACTGAATTCATCAAATACAGCAAGTAGGTATTCAGACAGTTATCGTGAGATCGAACCCGATGTAGGGCATTTTGAATGATGAACCCATGTAAAATGTCCCGCACAATCCCTGACCGCCCACCTTCTCCTCCTTCACAGACGAGTAGGTCACCGGTGGCTATCCCGAACTGCTCAACATCATGTGGACTTGCCCACATCTTCGGAGCAGACCCCGCATTTACAGCAAACCACTGAACATGCTGTGCTTTCAGATAGGGTACTTCTATATCACTCGGGCTATCAGGCTTGTTCTGAAGCATCTTCCCGAGTTGAATCTCGTAGTTACGCTTCACTGGAACCACCTCCCAATGTGCGGGCACTTCGCCCAGCCATTCGATGCCAGAGTCTTTCATGGGTACGTCCAGGTCGAGGCCGCGGGTAACGGTGCGATGGATGATGACCTGCTTCTGCTCTTTGAGCAGGGCTACCAACTTCTGCTTCGCTTGCGTAAGTCGCTGTACCCGACGGTCTACATAGTCCAGGTACCGCACAATGGCAGTTTGTTCGGGGAGGGGTGGGAGGGGAAGAGAGGCACAAAGGAAAGCATCATCTGTCAATTGAAGTCTTGAAATCCAAATGCCCTTTGAACGTACACGTAATTCCCACTGGAAAGGCATTGAGCGGACGAGTAAGTGGATAAATTTTGGTTTAGCAAATTGATTTGGTCGATAAACACCATAAGCGCCGCTAATGATTCCATGGCGCTCTGATACACCTAATCCTCGTGCCCATGCCCAGAGACTGTTAATTACAAGGTCCTTAGGCCAACAGAGCTTATAGCCAATGTATGACTCTGCTTTGAACATCGTTACGTTGACAGATTGCCGAGACACAACGCCGTGGTTAGATGAAACAGTTAGTAGTTCTTCTTGCCCTGTATTAGAGCGAACATTAATGCAACGAAAAATCTGCTTACCTCGCCGCACCTCCCAATGCTCCGGCACTTCCCCCAGCCACTCGACGCCGGAGTCCTTGTAAGCCGGGTATGGTTTGAGTCTATTGGCAACTACTCCGTTCATGGAGTGGCCTCCAGTTCGGTTCCTTCATTGAGGATGGAAAGATATTGGTTATACGCGAACAGCCGACCGCGACGCTTGACCGGAACTTCAAGTGCCACTCCCTTTTCCACCAGGAGGTTCATCGCCCTGGAAACGGCAGGAAAAGAAAGTGTCGTGCGCTTGCAAGCTTCGGACAAGGAAAGAATCGGACGCTCCTTCAGCACTTCGTACACGCGCAAGGCGGACCCTGCGCGACGACCACTTTGTTCGATAACGGTACGGTGCGATGCAAACATATCCAGCAATCGGTGTGCCGTGTCAACTGCATCTGCCGCCGTCACCTGTACACCTTCCAGGAAAAAGGTAAGCCACGCTTCCCAGTCACCGGTGCGGCGCACGTGGGATAACAAATCGTAATAAGTACTTCGGTGCTGCTTGAAGTAAAGACTCAAATACAGCAGCGGTTCCCGCAATACGCTGGACTGGCAAAGCAAAAGAACAATAAGCAGCCTTCCTACGCGCCCGTTGCCGTCGAGGAAGGGATGGATAGTCTCGAACTGTACATGGGCGAGCCCTGCGCGGACCAATACCGGCAGCCCGTCGTCCTCTGCGTTCAGAAAGCGTTCCAGGTCAGCCATGCAGTCCGGCACAGCGGTGTACGGCGGGGGCACGAATACCGCGTTGCCGGGTCGGGTGCCGCCAATCCAGTTCTGCGAACGGCGGAACTCACCGGGTGTCTTGTCGTTTTCTCGTCCTTTCTGCAATAACACACCGTGAATCTCGCAGATCAACCGGTTGCATAATGGAATACCTCTTTTCAGAAGGTGCAGACCATGCCCCAGTGCTGCCACATAGTTCGAGACTTCGACGCCGTCATCCAGCAACGAGCCGGGGGGTTCTTCCAGTTCATAGAGCAGGCGATCAAAAAACGACGACTGTATCCCCTCTATCTGAGAAGAAAGCACTGCCTCTTTGCGCACGTAGGCATGGTGGAACAGCGTCAGGTTTGGCAGCAGTGCGGCGACACCTTCGAGCTTCCCCAGGGCGAGCGTCGCCAGTTCAAACGTTTGCTGAAGGCTGTCCAACGCCAGGGGTGGAGTGGGTGGCAACGGTGCAGGTACGAAAGCATGAACCTGTTCACCCCCCGTGCTCGTGATTTCGTAACTGCCGATTTCTCCGCGATC
Source organism: Gammaproteobacteria bacterium (assembly GCA_965215055.1). Taxonomy (GTDB): domain Bacteria; phylum Pseudomonadota; class Gammaproteobacteria; order UBA4575; family UBA4575. Next base: position 1,451,597 of record OZ244046.1, on the reverse strand, counting down.
CATACTGAAATCCTTAAAGAAACGTTAATAAGCGACGAGTAAATTAACATTTTTAGCATTAAATGTTAATTTAATCAGATTCGCTAACCAATCCACTGCATTGCTTCACTTTCCCAAAATTTCGCCCAATATCCCCTCGGTCTCCTTTTCCAATGCCAGAATGTCAGTGCGAATTTCGTCCAATGAACGCATGGGTTGCGGCTTGTAGAAGTGGCGGGTAAAGCTGATTTCGTAACCGATCTTTGCCTTGTCTGCAAGGTACCAGGCATTCGGGGCATAGGGCAGGACTTCGCGTTCCAGGAACGCTTCGATGCCACCCTCTTCGGTGAGCGGAACCTGCTCGGTATCGCGCAGGTCGGTGTCGGGTTCGTACTCGACTACCGCAGGCTTGTCGTTGATGATGGCTTCAAAAAGACCATGCAACGGTTCCGGTGCAGTGCCTTTCTTGTGGATCTTCTTGATGACAGGTGGAGCGGCTGCGTTACGTTCGCCGTTTTCCTTGAGTTTTTTGATTTCCTGGGCCTTGTAGGCACGATTCGGGTCCGCACCCTCGATACGCAGGGGTCGCTCGACGGTTACCTTCCAGTAACCGAAGGCGGCGTTGTCGAATATCTTGCTTTGCTCTGTCTCCTCGAAGTCGAGGAACACTTTGCAGATACGCTCGATGTCGATCTCATCCAACTCGCAGTTTTTCTTGCCGAGATTCTTGCGCAACGGCTGGCACCACTCGGTGGCGTCAATGAGTTGCACCTTGCCCCTGCGGTGCTCGGGCTTGCGATTGGTGAGCACCCAGATGTAGGTAGCAATGCCGGTGTTGTAGAACATGTTGAGTGGTAGCGCGACGATGGCTTCCAGCCAGTCTTTCTCGATAATCCATCTGCGGATATTGCTCTCGCCCTGGCCGGCATCGCCAGTAAAGAGGGAACTGCCATTGTGGACTTCGGCAATGCGGCTGCCGAGTTTCGTACCCTGCTTCATCTTGCTCAGCATGTTGGCGAGAAACAGCATCTGACCGTCTGACGTGCGCGTTACCAGCGAATATTCGTGGGGTACCCCCCCCCCCCCCCCCCCCCCCCCCGCGTGCTCGATCAAAAAGCGCGGGTCGCGCATCTCACTCTTGCCTCCCATACGTTCCAGGTCGCTTTTCCAACTCTTGCCGTAAGGAGGATTGGAAAGCATGAAGTCGAACTCGCGTGATGGAAAGGCATCGTTCGAGAGTGTCGAGTGCTCCGGGCCACCGATGATGTTGTCTGCTGCATCACCTTCGCCCTTGAGCAGCAGGTCAGCCTTGCAGATGGCGTAGGTTTCAGCGTTGATCTCCTGGCCGTAGAGGTGGGTGGAGATCGTTTTGCCGCATTTGTCCGCCAGTTCCTGCAACGTTTTCTCGGCCACTGTCAACATACCACCGGTGCCACAGGCTCCATCGTAGAGCAGGTAGGTGCTGTCGGCGAGCTTGTCAGCGACCGGGAGAAACACGAGATTCGCCATGAGCTTGACGGCGTCGCGCGGCGTCCAATGTTCGCCTGCTTCTTCGTTGTTCTCCTCGTTGAAACGGCGTACCAGTTCCTCGAAGATGGTGCCCATGCCGTGGTTGTCGAGGCCAGGATGCTTGATGGAGCCATCGGCGTTTCTGACCGGGTCGGGGCTCAGGTTAACGTCGGGCGAGGTGAGTTTTTCGATCAACGTACCCAAGGCATCGGCCCTGGAAAGACGCAGAACCCGGTCGCGGAACTCGAAGTTCCGGAGGATGTCCTGGACGTTGGGCGAGAAGCCGTCGAGATAGGCCTCGAAGTCCTTGCGTAGTTGCTGCTGGCTTGCACGGGCTTTCAGATCGCGCATCGTAAAGGGGGAGGTGTTGTAGAACGCCTGTCCGGCCGCCGAGCGCAAGGCGGAGTCCTGCTCGACCACACCGGCTTCATCAAGCTTTTGCTGCATGTCCAGTACTGCTTTCTTGGTGTCTTCCAGCACTACGTCCAGGCGACGCAGCACGGTCATCGGCAGGATTACATCCCGGTATTTGCCGCGCACGTAGAGGTCGCGCAGCACGTCGTCCGCGATACCCCAGATGTAATTGGCAATCCAGTTGAGCTGACCTTGTTGCGTGTCCATGCTCTCCAATGATATGCCGTTTCATCACTAAAACGAAACAGGAAGATTATTTATCTGAACTTGGGCAACCCATGTCATATAGTGTAAAAGGTGCTATGAATTCACAAATAGGCTCGCGGCTGGCCAGTGTAAAAGCGGACATCAAGCGGATGGAGGCCAGGTACCAACGTGCGCCCGGCAGTGTTTGTCTCGTAGCCGTGAGTAAAACCATGCCTGCCGGTGACGTGTTTGAAGCCAGGCTCCGTGGCCAACACGAATTTGGTGAAAGTTACGTCCAGGAGGCTGTAAAAAAAATAACTGCGCTTGAAGACAGGGAATTACGCTGGCATTTCATCGGCCCCGTACAAAAAAACAAGACCAGGCTTGTTGCACAGCATTTTGACTGGGTGCATAGTGTAGATCGCTTGATTATCGCCGAGCGTCTCAGTACCCAACGCCCTGCGACACTGGCACCTTTGCAGGTTTGTATCCAGGTGAACGTTGACCATGAAGCCTCGAAGTCGGGCGTGTCTGTCAAAGAGGCGTTGGACCTGGCAAGGGCACTGCAAAGCTTGCCGCAAATCAGGCTGCGGGGGCTGATGGCAATCCCTCAAGCCGATAATGACGTTGGCCGGCAACGCCAGCGGTTTGCACAATTGCGCAAGCTGCTTGAACATCTGAATCAATTCGGGCTGAATCTTGATACATTATCCATGGGGATGAGTGGAGATCTGGAGGCGGCAATTGCCGAAGGCGCAACTATCGTGCGCGTGGGTACCGCCATATTTGGAAAGAGGATATCGTAGGTTGATGAGTCAAATGTCAGCAGGCATGAAAATCGTTTTTATCGGTGGTGGCAACATGGGACAAGCCATGGCGAGCGGTCTGCTGGACAGCGGCTGGCCGGCGCAAGACATTGCCATCGTGGATACCGACCCGGAAGTATCTGCCAAGCTGAAAGGGCAGTTTGAGCAGTGTGGCGTGTTCTCGCAAACGGAAGCGGTGCTCACGCTTGCCGATATCGTCGTGCTGGCCGTGAAGCCCCAGGCAATGCGCCTTGCATGTGAACAAATAGCAGTGCAATGTCAGTCTACACGCCCGCTGATCATTTCCATTGCCGCCGGAATACCCGTCAAGGATATGGATGCCTGGCTTGGTGGTGAATTGGCCATCGTGCGTTGTATGCCCAACACCCCTGCCCTGGTTCAATCCGGTGCGGCTGGCATGTACGCAAATCCGAGGGTATCCCCTGAACAACGTGAAATTGCAGGGGCCATCCTCGACAGCGTAGGCTTCAGCCTGTGGCTGCCGCAGGAAGCCATGCTGGATGCGGTTACCGCGGTGTCGGGCAGTGGCCCGGCTTATTTTTTCTATTTGATCGAAGCGATGATGAAGGCCGGTCAATCACTGGGCCTGGATGAGGAGCAGGCGCGACAGCTCGTCATTCATACGGCGGCGGGTGCGACAAGACTGATTGAAAAGACTGGTAAGACTCCGCAAGAACTGCGACAAGCGGTTACTTCGAAAGGCGGCACTACCGAAACGGCAATCAAGACACTGGATCAAGGAAACGTGAAAGACATTATTTGTGCAGCCATCACCAACGCGGCTGAGAAGGCTCAACAGCTTGCTGCATCGACTTCGGTTACGAATTCCTCCGAGGACAAGTAGACATGAATCCTTTTCTCAACGTCATTGATTTCCTGGTGGATATTTTATTTACCTTGTACATTTACGCGATCATTATTCGCATGTTGCTGGAGGCAACCAACGCTGATTTTTATAACCCGTTCTCACAGTTCATAGTGACGATTACCAGCCCGGCCCTTCAACCATTGAGGAGATGGCTGCCCGGCACCGGCCGCCTTGATAGCGGGGCACTGGCACTGGTTATTGTGCTCAAGTTTGCGGAATTGCTTATCAGGAGCTTGCTGGTCGGGAAAAAAATAATGCTTGGTCCACTTATTATCTCTACCTTATTCGGGCTCGTGGACATGGTGATTAATTTGTTTATTTTCGCAATCATCATATTGGCGTTGCTCAGTTGGGCTGCCCCGTACGTGCAAAACAACCCGCTTGCGTCCGTACTGCGCACGGTTACGGGCCCTTTGCTGCGACCGGTGAGAAGGTACATCCCCCCTATCGGAATGTTTGACCTCTCTCCACTGGTAGTCGTAATCGCCTTGTATTGCATAAAAATCCTTCTTGCTTCGATTTACTTTTAGCTGGCCTTGAAGCATTAAAATGACTACGCGCTCATTTCCCGAAGATTCGGTCGGCCTTGTCGAGGCTCAATCCAGAACTATCAAGAGGAGCCTGTCTCTCGATTGCGGGCACACGCTGCCGGAATTTACGCTTGCCTATGAGACTTACGGGGAATTAAATCCACGTAAAACCAATGCACTGTTGATCTGCCACGCCCTCTCAGGAGATCAACACGCCGCAGGCTATCACGGTGAGCAGGATCGCAAACCAGGGTGGTGGGATAATTGCATCGGCCCCGGCAAGCCGTTTGATACGAACCGCTTTTTTGTCGTATGCCCCAATAACCTGGGCGGCTGCAAAGGCAGCAGCGGACCCGTTACCACGAATCCCGCTACGGGCAAGCCTTACGGGCTCGATTTCCCGGTCGTGACGGTGCATGACTGGGTGGTGAGTCAACGCTACCTGGCCGAGGAACTGGGCATTGAGCAATGGGCGGCCGTCATCGGCGGCAGCCTGGGGGGGATGCAGGTGATGCAGTGGGCGATCGACTTTCCAAAGCAGTTGCGTCACGCGCTGGTAATTGCAGCGGCACCCAAACTTACGGCACAGAACATCGCTTTCAACGAGGTGGCGCGCCAAGCGATATTTTCTGACCCTGATTTCTACGAGGGGCGTTATTACGAGCATGACACGATTCCACGCCGCGGGTTGATGCTGGCGCGTATGCTCGGACACATTACTTATCTGTCCGATGACGCGATGCGTGAAAAGTTCGGGCGTGATTTGCGCGAAGGCAAGCTGAATTTCGGCTTTGACGTAGAGTTCCAGGTGGAAAGTTACTTGCGCTACCAGGGTGAATCCTTTGTCGACCGGTTTGATGCAAACACTTATCTCATCATGACCAAGGTGCTGGATTATTTTGATCCGGCACTTAATTTTGATAATGATCTGGCCAAGGCATTCAAGGCAACGGAGGCCAATTTCCTGGTCGTTTCTTTCACTGGCGATTGGAGATTTTCACCCTCGCGTTCACGGGAAATCGCCCGCGCCCTGATTGCCGCCAACAAGGAGGTAAGTTACATGGAGATTGAGGCTGAACTCGGACACGACGCGTTTCTGATGGCAATTCCCACCTATCACAATGCCCTTCGTGCCTACCTGGATACCATACGGACATGAATGCAGTGCTGCGCCCGGACCTGGAGATTATCTGCGAGTGGATCAAACCTGATACTCGCATACTCGACCTGGGTTGCGGCGACGGTACTCTGCTTGCCCATTTGAAGAAAACCTGCAATGTAACGGGGTATGGCCTGGAAATAGATGAAGAGAACATACTTCAGTGCGTGGAGAAGGGGGTACAGGTTATTCAAACTAACCTCGATGCAGGCATTACCGAGTTTTTTGATGAAAATTCTTTTGATTACGTGGTAATGACGCAAACGCTGCAAGCGATTCAACACCCGGAAAAGCTGCTGGAGGAGATGATGCGCATAGGCAGGGAAGGTATTGTCACGTTCCCTAATATGGCGCATTGGAAGAGTCGCTTGCAACTTGGCCTGCATGGGCATATGCCGATTACAAGAACACTGCCGAACGAGTGGTATGACACGCCTAATATCCACCTCTGTTCAATCCGTGACTTCGAAAATCTGTGTGAAGAACTGAATATAAAAATCATACAGCGCACCGCGGTGGATTACGCCCACCGGCATAGCTTGACGATTAAATTGCTGCCAAACCTGCTTGGCGAAATTGCCTTGTACCGCTTTTGCAGAAATGATGCCTAGCTGGATTCAAGCTTTAGGCTAATTCAAATTCTGATTTTGAATTAGCCTAAATATTTTCTGTGCTGCTTTGGCCTAGCCCTCCAAAACTTTCAACTTGGTCTGAATAAAGGTGCTGTGCGGCAGGTGTAGCAAGTCGGCAATTTTTCTTATTTGATATTCTTCGTATTTGTCCAGCTTGTCATCAGCATAGGCAACGCTCCATAAATCCTGTAGCAACATCTTTTTCTCCTGCGGAGTGCAGCCGTCGTTGATAATTTTTACAAACGGATGAATCGAGACGTGCGCTTCCTGTTCGGTAAGTGCCAAGTTAACCAAGTTGCGTACTTCTTCCTGGGTGAAATCGAATCTCTTCTGTAACGCCGTGGCAATAATCTCAAGCTCTTCGTCCTGAATATCAAAATCCGCGCGGCTCACTTCCAGCAGTAATGCGGCGGCGGCCAGGTGCATCACGTGCTGATCGTCAATCTCTTGCTGTTGAGTTGATATTCTCTCTCCGACGAATGCAGCAATAGATTTGAACATGGTTATTTGAATAATATACTCATGCCCGAATGGCAGTAACTCTATTATTTTATTTGCGTCCGCGCCAAGTATTAAGGCCGAGAAAGAACGATGGTATATATAACATAATCTGCTAGGCTAGGACTAAGTGGATATTCGATATTTAGCTATCACGATATGTACAAAGACGTGCTTTTCAAATGGTCAGCAGAAGTAAAGAACAGCGCATACTGGTGGTAATGCGCAAACTGCTGGCGCAGATAGTAAGGGATACGACTCCTGGTCCCGGTATGCGCCACCCCCTGCCTGAACAAACTATTAAGGACATTCGCGACTGTTTCAGCTTGATCGCCGCGCGTGAACGCGAGTTAGCCGAACAAGCAGGGATTGAAAACAAGGACCGGCCACATTTTGCGGATGAACCCAAGACCTCTACGGTTGTTCGATTCAAGCCACCACCAAAAAAGCCTCACAAAGATAAGTGAGAGCAGATGACACGGTTGACAGATATCAAAGTAAAGCTTGAACCAGGTACCGCGATCACTGCTGAGAATAAATGCGGCTATTGTACGAATTCATATTGTTGTACCTATGTTACTGAAGAGCTTGCGACGCCGAGAAGTAAGCTGGACTATGAGCACATGCTGTGGCAAGTGTCGCATGAGGGAATCGAAGTCTATAAAGACGAGGAAGGCTGGTGGATGATGGTGTCTGCTCGCTGTACACACCTGCAAGATAACGGTGGTTGTGGAATTTACGAGACGCGCCCACAGATCTGTCGCGATCATTCCAACGATTATTGTGAGTTCGATTCGCCTGCGGAGGATGGCTATTACCTGCATTTTCCCAACTATGAAACGTTGTTGAAGTACTGTAAAAAGCGTTTCAAGACATGGGGGCACAGGTGATTGTCTACCCGCAAAAAATCCAGGCCCGGCATCCCGCTCGTGAATGCTCGCCATCATACGGCGATGAAGAAAATAGATAGCGCGCTGCTGCGAGAACTGGTCAATCCGGTTTGTGAGATTGCCAGGCAGGCCGGTGCGGAGATTATGAAAATATACCGACATGGGTTCGAGGTCGAGGAGAAAAATGATCACTCCCCTCTGACGACCGCAGATATGGCCTCACACTGCCTGATATCCGAGCAGTTACGGATGCTGACTCCTGATATCCCCATACTTTCGGAAGAATCGGGCGAAATACCTTATAGCGAGAGGTCCGCCTGGACGAATTATTGGCTCATCGACCCGTTAGACGGAACCAGGGAGTTTGTTAAAAGGAACGGCGAGTTCGCCGTGAACATCGCGCTGATAACAGACCAGGATACAAGCCTGGGCGTGGTGTACGTGCCAACTCAAAAAATCTGTTATTTTGCAACGAAAGATAATGGTGCCTTCAAGCAGCGAGTGAATAAACCTGCGCACCGAATCAATACGCGCCGTTCCATGCCAGGCAATACCCCGACAATATGCGGCAGCCGCTCGAATGCAGGAAAATCATTACAGGCATTGTTGGCACGGGTGGGTAAATACGAGTTGATCAGCATAGGCAGTTCCATCAAAACTTGCCTGGTGGCTGAAGGAGCAGCTGATATCTATCCCCGTTTTGGCCCAACTTCGGAATGGGATACCGCGGCAGCCCAGTGCGTGGTGCAGGAAGCAGGAGGCTGGCTGGTAGACCAGGAGTTGATGCCATTGCGCTATAACACTAAAGATTCTCTTCTGAATCCGCCGTTCGTTGCAGTCGGCGACCTGAATGACCAATGGCGTGATTTTCTCACGCTCGGATAGAAAACGTTTTCTACGCTGCCCAACCTTGCAGCACAATTTTGCCTATTGTATGCCTGCTTTCAATTTCAGCATGCGCCTTTTTCAAGTTGCTGGCATTTATAGGCTTCAGTAACTTGTTCATGGTTGTCTTGACGGTGCCCGCATCGACCAGCTCGGCCACGTTATCAAGCAAATGGTGTTGTTGAATCATGTCTTCGGTTTCGTACATGGAGCGCGTGAACATGAATTCCCAGACAAACGTCGCGCTCTTACTCTTTAATGCCCCAAGGTCCACGTCCGCTGCAGTTTCAACAATGGAGCAGATTTTGCCCTGCGGAGCTATCACCGTGGCCATTGATTGCCAGTGTTCATCTGTATCATTGCAGCACAGAATAAAGTCGTAACCATCGATGCCAAGCTTGGCGACCTGCTGCGGAATGTCTGTATAGTGATTTATAATATGATCCGCGCCCAGTTCCTTGCACCACTTGCGTGATTGAGAACGAGAGGTGCTGGCGGTTACCACGAGCTTTGCAAGCTGCTTGGCAAGTTGCGTTGCAATCGAGCCTACACCCCCGGCTCCGCCCAGAATAAGTAGTTGTTTACCTTGATTTTCGCCATGGCGGCTTATACCCAGGCGGTCGAATAATGCCTCCCAGGCAGTAATGCTGGTAAGAGGCAAGGCTGCCGCCTGCGTAAAATCCAGACTTTTGGGCTTGCTGCCAACGATACGTTCGTCCACAACGTGAAATTCACTATTGCATCCGGGCCGAATAAAGCTGCCGGCATAAAATACTTCGTCTCCGGGCCTGAATAAATTTGCGCCAGGGCCAACGGCTGTAACGATACCCGCGGCGTCCCAGCCCAATATGCGCGGCGTGTCTTCGACCTTGTCTTGCGGCGCCCGCATTTTCGTGTCTACCGGGTTGACGGCAATAGCATGTACGTTGACGAGCAATTCTCTCGCCCCGGGGCCGGGCTTTTCTACTTCCAGGTCGAGCAGGGCATCAGCTTGGTGAATCGGAAGATATTTATATAGGCCAACTGCTTTCAAAATCGCTCTCCGTTTTGTTGCTTGTATTCAACGTATAACGCCCACGTAGTATAAACTGATATGTGCTACAACATTATTTCAATATGGGTAATGAATAATTGCCTGCAGGTAACGTGACCAGGAATTCTCGCACGGTATATACATTTAGGCATATTTTATCCGAGACAAAGTAATTGGAAAATTTTGTCCGAGTCAGTTATCATCCCATTATCCACGTAAACGGTTCTCTGTAGATTTTTGAAGACGTGCTGGGCGGACATTATGGATGGTGGCCTTCTAGGTTGCGTAGTATGAAAATGGCAAGTTGGCGAGTGTTTCACAGCGAGTTACAAAGACGTTTGATTTTCGATTTCAGTTTATATCTGAAAATATCCGCAGGGCGGTCTGGAAGCTGTAGTACCGCGATATTTTGCTGACAAGTTAAAGAGTTGCATACCATCTCGATTCATAATCCACGACGGGGTATTACATCTTGAGCGCGACAACAACTGTAGTTCGCAGTCAAGCGAGTGATTTTCTCGAGTTGTGCAAACCGCGCATTGCGGTATTGGTGCTGGTTACCACGTTTACGGGCATGTGGCTGGCCAGCAATGGCGAGGTAGCCTTGGACTTGGTGATACTGACCTTGCTGGGTACGGGTCTTGCCTCAGCTGCAAGCGGTGCACTCAATAATTTTGTAGATCGGGAAATTGATAAACAAATGGCACGCACTCGCATGCGCGCACTACCGTCATCTCGGCTGCACCCGCAACAGGCCTTGTGGTTGGGGGTTATGCTCAGCTTGTGGTCTTTTGCTATTTTGTTTTACCTGGTTAATCCCCTGACGGCTTACCTGGCTGCGGGTACGACGTTTTTCTACGTAATCATTTATACCAGATGGCTCAAGCGTTCTTCCCCGATGTGTACGGAAATTGGAGGCATAGCCGGCGCATTACCGCCCGTGATCGGCTGGGCCGCCGTGACTAATGAGGTTGGCTGGCCGGCATTGGTGATGTTTGCAATCATGTTTATCTGGCAACCCCCCCACTTTTGGGCGTTGGCACTGTTGCGCGTTGATGAATATCGTCAGGCCAAGCTGCCGATTTTGTCCGTGGTCGGTGGTGACCATGCGACCAAGCTTCGCATGTTGCTGTATACTGTTGCATTGCTACCCGCAAGTGCCGCAATGTACTGGTTTCAACTGGTGGGCTTGACTTATTTGATCCTGGCGATTGCGTTGTGGGGCGTTTACCTGGTATTGACCATAGATTTTGCACGCAAGCCTATCACTAACCATGGTACACGCAGGCTATTCGGATTCTCGATTTTATATTTGCTTGGTTTGTTTACCTTGATTTTCGTGGATTGTCAGTGCAGTGGCGGGATAACATGGTGATAACGCCAAGCACCAATACGTCTAACAGAGAAGCTTGTAGATAAGGGGTCTTAAGTATGGCCATTGCCATTATATTGATTGTATTAGTCGTTGGGTCAGTGATCTTTCACTTTCTCAGCCCGTGGTACTTCACTGAGTTGGCTTCCAATTGGGGCGCTATTGATCTCACTGTAACTATCACGTTTATCGTATGCGGTATCGTTTTCGTCGCGGCTAACCTGTTCATGGCTTATGCCATTCTGCGCTACCGCAACAAAAGTAAAAACCAGCGCGCCAAATATGAACCGGAAAACAAAAAACTGGAGGCTTGGCTTACGGCCATCACTACGGTGGGTGTGGTGGCGATGCTTGCGCCTGGATTATTCGTCTGGGGCAAGTTTGTATCGCCTCCCGAGCATTCCGCAATCGTTGAGGTTGTCGGACAACAATGGCAATGGAGCTTTCGGCTTCCCGGTGAGGACGGCAGATTGGGCACGACCGATGCGAGGAAAATAAGTATCGATAATCCATTCGGTATGAATGAAGAAGACCCTTACGGACAGGATGATGTCCTGATCCCCGGTAATGAGTTACATATACCGTTAGACCAGCCCGTCAAGTTCCTGTTGCGCTCTAAAGACGTATTGCATAATTTCACGGTACCGCAATTCCGCGTGAAGATGGACTTGGTCCCCGGCATGATAACGTGGCAGTGGTTAACCCCTACCCGTATCGGCTCTTTTGAAATTCTCTGTGAAGAGTTATGTGGTATCGGCCATCACACGATGCGCGGCAGGGTGGTGGTTGAAGAAGAAAAAGATTACCGGGCGTGGTTGGCTCGGCAATCTACATACGCACAGTTATCCGCTCACCCGCCAGCTAATGTCGCCGTGGGCAAAACCCTGTACCAGACGTGCGTTGCGTGTCACGGCTCGGAGGGTGAAGGCAAGCGCGAACTCAACGCACCCAAGATCAGCGGGCAGGAAGATTGGTATATAAAGCGTCAACTCGCGTATTTCAAGCATGGCGTGCGGGGTGCCGATACACGGGATACCTTCGGACAACAAATGGCACCAATGGCAACAATCCTTGCAGATGAAGCTGCAATGGAAAATATTGCTGCCTATATTCAAACCCTGCCTGATAAACCCGCGCCGCACACCGTAGCGGGTGATATCGAAAGAGGTAAACGACTTTATACTACTTGCAGCAAATGCCACGGAAAACAGGCGGAAGGCAGATGGGCAGTCAACGCTCCCAGGATTGCAGGGATGAGTGACTGGTACCTGGTGACTCAATTGAAGAACTTCAAACACGGAATTCGTGGTGCTCATCCGCAAGATGCAACCGGCAGGCAAATGGAATCCATGGTGCTCAGCATCAATGAAGAAAAAATGAATGATATTGTTGCCTACATCAATACTTTGTAGTAACAATGAAGATATTAAATACAGGCTTGACAGCAGTAATACAGAGAACAGCGAGGATATTGTAATGGCGCACGTTGCATTGGCCGACAAGGAACAACATCTGGCTCACCCGAAAACCTGGATTGGTATGTATGTTTGGAGCCAGGATCATAAGATAATCGGTATTCAGTACATCATTACTGCAACGGCGGTAGGGGTTATCGCGTTGATACTGTCCGGCATGATGCGACTGCAATTGGGTTTTCCCGGTGCATTCGATTTGATTCAGCCCGATGAGTATTACCAGGCAGTAACGATGCACGGCATGATTATGATCGTCTTCATGCTGACGGCTTTCTTTCTCGGCGGCTTTGGCAATCTGCTGGTGCCGTTGATGTGCGGCGCACGTGACATGGCTTTCCCCTATATGAACATGCTCAGTTACTGGGTATACCTGCTGTCCGTACTGGTATTGTGCGCGAGCTTTTTCGTACCGGAAGGCCCGACCGGTGCCGGCTGGACCTTGTATCCGCCCCAAGCTATTACTGAAGGCTCTGCGGGAGCAGATTGGGGAATCATCTGTATGACCGTATCGCTCGGCCTGTTCGTGGTCGCCTTTACCATGGGAGGACTTAATTATGTTACTACCGCGTTTCAGGCACGTACGCGCGGTATGACCCTGATGCGTATGCCACTGTCCGTGTGGGGTATCATCATGGCAACTATCCTGGGCTTGCTGGCGTTCCCGGCATTATTGGTCAGCGTCATCATGATGACTCTGGATAAGGCCCTGGGCACCAGTTTCTTCATGCCTGCCATCTCTTCTCTCGGTGAAAATTTGAGTCACGAGGGCGGCAGTCCGATATTGTTTCAGCACCTGTTTTGGTTCTTTGGACATCCGGAAGTCTATATTGTGGCATTACCGGCTTTCGGCATTGTCTCCGATTTGATCAGTACACACGCACGGAAAAACATTTTCGGTTACCGCATGATGGTGTGGGCAATTGTCGCTATCGGCGGCTTGAGCTTTATAGTGTGGGCTCACCATATGTACGTAAGTGGCATGAATCCCTACTTTGGTTTCTTTTTTGCCACGACTACATTGATCATTGCCGTGCCTACTGCAATCAAAGTGTATAACTGGGTGCTTACGCTTTGGGAAGGCAACATACATCTGACGGTACCCATGCTCTTTGCCATTGGCTTTGTCTTCACATTTATACACGGCGGTATAACGGGTCTGTTCCTGGGTAACGTGGTTGTAGACGTGCCATTATCCGACACCTATTTTGTCGTCGGACATTTCCACATGGTGATGGGCGTATCGCCCTTCCTGGTGGTATTCGGAGGTATCTACCACTGGTTCCCCCTGTTTACGGGCCGCATGTTGAATGACGCCATGGGTAAAATCCATTTCTGGCTGACTTTTCTCGGTACTTACGCGATTTACCTGCCCATGCACTATATCGGTATTCTCGGTGTACCACGCCGTTACTTTGCCAATGGCACGACTGAGTTCCTGCCAGATTCCGTACAGGCTGCGAACATGAGTATTACCATTGCAGCAATAGTCGTCGCAATTGCCCAGTTCCTGTTCCTGGTTAATATCATCTGGAGCCTTTTCAAAGGTAAAAAGGCCGAGCGCAACCCCTGGCGTGCCACAACGATTGAATGGCAGACGCCCGACTTGGTACCCAAACACGGTAACTGGGGTGCCGAGTTACCAGTGGTGTATCGTTGGGCATATTCCTACAGCGTGCCGGGTGCAAAAGAAGATTTTATCCCCCAAACTGAAGAACCAGGCGAAAATTCCAGGCACGAAATGGAAACCTAGATGACGGCAACACTTATCGTTTTAGCCCTGATTATGGGTGCCGTTGTGTTTTGGCTCATCCGCCAAACCATTAACGTTCAACCCTGGGCCGAGGAAGGTGCTATTGGACAGCATCACGTCGGAGGAGCATTCTCTATTCCTGCGGCAAAAATCGGCCTGATTGTATTTCTCGCCGTTGCAAGTTCACTATTTTCGCTGTTTATCAGTGCCTATTTTCAACGCATGGAATACGGCGATTGGGCACCACTGCCTGAACCCGGAATTTTGTGGCTTAATACTGGAGCCCTTGTTGCAGCAAGCATTTTCTTTCAGCTCGCACGCAATGCGGTAATACGCAGTCAACTCAACGCGGTGAAGTCCAACCTGATGATTGCAGGCCTTTTGACTTTTGCCTTTATCATCGGCCAATTGTGGGCCTGGCAAGCATTGCATGATTCGGGTTACTTCCTTACCTCTAACCCGTCCAACGCATTTTTCTACGTGCTGACGGCACTGCATGCCTTGCATATTTTTGGAGGACTGTGGGTATGGAGTAAAACTGTATTCAAGCTGCAAGGTGATGCCGAGGTTTATAAAATTCGCATGAGTGTCGAGTTATGTACAATTTACTGGCATTTCTTGCTTTTGGTCTGGCTGGTGCTGTTCGCACTGCTGTTATCAACATAAATCGGGAATTATAAATACACATGGCACAGAATCCGGGAGAAGCCACGGCAAATGACGTTGTAACCGATCTCGTATCGGATTGGGCGGCAGAAAAAGAAGTATTCAAGGTCCACTGGGGCAAGGCCATGATGTGGATCTTTCTGCTCAGCGATACGTTTATCTTCACTTCATTCCTGACTGGCTACATGAAGGTGCGCATCAGCGCCACCGTCCCCTGGCCAAATGCAAGCGAGATCTTTGCATTAAGTTTTGGCGGCGCACCTATTCCTCTTATTCTCATCGCCATTATGACTTTCGTGTTGATCACCAGCAGCGGTACCATGGCACTTGCGGTAAATTACGGATACCGACGTGACCGTGCAAAAACCGCGACGTTTCTACTCATCACTGCCACATTTGGACTTCTCTTTGTTGGTATGCAGGCCTTTGAGTGGACCAAGCTGATCGTTGATGAAGGGGTACGTCCTTGGAGTAACCCGTTTGGCGCCGCACAGTTTGGTGCATGTTTTTTTATGATCACGGGTTTTCACGGTGGTCACGTCAGTGGCGGTGTTGTCTACCTGGTGTACGTCGCAATCGGCGTGCTCAATGGACGCTACGAGAAAAAAGGCTACGATATAGTAGAAATCGCCGGCCTGTACTGGCACTTCGTAGACTTGGTATGGGTATTCATTTTCGCATTCTTTTATTTATGGTGAGAAAGAACAATGGCAGAAGCAGAAGGACAACAACACCCGCTTAGTATCTACATTTGGATTTGGATCTTGCTGTTTGTATTCAGTGCGGCTTCGTACATGGTGGATTATCTCCAATTCCAGGGGTATATGCGATGGAACCTGATCCTGATCTTCATGATGCTGAAAGCCGGATTTATCGTCGCTATTTTTATGCACATGGCGTGGGAACGACTGGCACTCATCACTGCCATACTGGTGCCACCAGTCGTATTACTCGTGCTTGTAGGAATGATGTCCATAGAAGGTGATTACACTTACCTGGGCCGCGCCCAATTCTTTGGCGTGGATGAGGCGCCCGTGGTAGAACATCATCACAATGCTGCCGAACACTAATCCTTCTGAAGTTCGCGTTTCAATTTTCGACCCCCTGATTACCGTCACCCGCTTTTCACTGCATTGTCATCATCCGTAGACGGTATTTTTCATGGCTTGACTAGCATGAAGAATACGCAAAGTACGGGTATTTCAGTCGGTGATACGCGAACAAAACTTAAATGGCTCCTGCTTGCATGCCTGGTGCTTTATTGCGCCGAGGCACACGCGCATGGAGGCGTGTTTCTCGAGGATGATTTGTGTGTAATCCAAATCGGTTTCTATAAAGCACATTTCACGATCTACCAACCCCAGACAAGTCGACATGAAGAGTTCTGTGAAGATATTCCGCACGCTGACGAAAGTGTATTCGTTATGGAATATCTACATGATAGTCTGCGAGAGTCGCCAATTGAGTTTCGCATTATCAGGGACGTACACAACCGCGGACGCTTTGCCAAGCGGAAAGATATCGACAAAATTGATGATTTGGACCAGCATACCGTATTTTACCAGCCGCCTTCGGTTCAACCGTACGGGGTGTTTCTCGCGCTGCATCAATTCAGGGAGGAAGGGAACTACATCGGCATCGTAACAACTGAAAATCCAGGTAATGATAGCGTTTACACTGCGGTGTTTCCTTTCAGAGTCGGGGGCCGCGACTGGGGCTACATACCCTTGCTTATTGCACTGGCCATACTTCTACAATTAAATTACTGGTTGATCAATGGTGGCTACGCACGCATACATAAAAAACTGAAATCATAAATTTTTACGACTTGCTAAAAATCGGAACTATGAAAACCGTAAAACTCTCATGTTCACTCCTGCTGCTGATACTATGCGTGATGGCGCACGGCGATTCGGGGCAAACTGCATCCCGTGTCGAGACGACCAGGCTCACTGAAAACGGACTTTTCCAAGTAGGCTTTACAAGCAAACTTGAGCCTGTCGTGATCAATACCATACATGCCTGGATCATTCACGTTAAAGATGTAACCGGGGAACCGGTACCTGATGCGGAAATCAGCGTTGACGGCGGCATGCCGGCACACGACCACGGATTACCCACCCGTCCACAAATGACCCGGAACCTGGGGAAAGGTAATTATCTGGTTGAGGGTATGAAATTTCACATGGGCGGGCTGTGGACAGTAACGGTGACAGTGACTGACGGAAACGCAAGTGACCAGATAACCTTCGACCTCAACCTGTAAAATACGGAACCATGCCGAATGTTTTCCGAATCCTTTTATCCGTCATCGTTGTTATTGGAATAGTCCTCGCAGGTGTCTGGATATCTACCCAACCGAGAACCTGGACATCTGCTGAAATCAAAACGCTGCAATCACTCTGGATCGGTAGCCTTCCACCCGTACCTGATGACGGCAGTAACGCAGTAGCAAACAATCCGCAGGCAGCCAGCTTCGGTTATCAATTGTTCTTTGACACGCGGTTAAGTGGTAATGAAAACGTCTCTTGTGCTACCTGTCATCGACCTGAGCGATTTTTTACCGATGATCTGAAAGTTGCCCAAGGCAACAAAGCTGGAATACGCAACACGATGAGTATTATTGGAGCCGCTTATAGTCCATGGATGTTTTGGGATGGCCGTAAAGACAGTCTCTGGTCACAAGCCTTGTCGCCACTGGAGTCCCCGATAGAACACGCCGGCTCCCGTATGCAGTACGCGCTTTTAGTATCTCGGGACGAAAATTACCGAGCCCTGTATGAAACATTGTATGAGCCTTTTCCGGATTTATCTGATAGCTCACGTTTTCCAACCGTTGCCCGCCTGGCCAGTGGCCAAGCAGGGTCGGTAGGTATAAAAGAGTGGAATAGTGCTTGGCAATTGATGTCACCTGAAAACAAGAACGTAGTGACAAAAGTGTTTGTAAACATTGCCAAATCTATTGCGGCGTATGAGCGCTTGCTGCTGCCAGGGGCTTCACGATTTGATCTCTATGTTGAAGGCGTAATGGAAAACAATTCTGAAAAAATGTCTGCGCTTACTCGTGATGAAGTCGCCGGGCTGGGATTGTTCATAGGTAAGGCACAATGCATCAATTGTCACAACGGGCCACTCTTCACCAATAACGAATTTCATAACACGGGAGTGCTCTCACCACCCGGTCAGCTTCCTGGCCTAGGCCGCGTTAGCGCGGTACGAGTCGTACGTGCGGATACCTTTAATTGTCTGGGGTCATTCAGCGACGCAGCAAGTAAGGAATGTGCAGAGTTGCGCTTTACCAGGACGGGAGATGAGACAGTTGGCGCGCATAAAGTCCCCTCGCTCAGGAACGTCGCTGAAACCGGTCCATATATGCACGCCGGTCAACTGAACCGTCTTGATGAGGTGGTAGAACACTATAACCGTGCACCGCCAGCAATGATCGGTCACAATGAAATTAAATCTCTAAACCTGAATCCGGTTGAAATGCAGCAACTTGAAGCCTTTCTGCACAGCCTGTCTGCACCTCCTGCCACGGACCCAAAGTGGTTGACTCGGCCGCAAAGTCATCACTAGGCTGTTTGATTCACGTTACCGGGAGTGACATGGAACGTTCAAGCAGTTGGTCGGCCAGTAGTTCGATCTCCGCGCCCATTGTCAACTTTTTTCGCCATTCGAGCGGGATGGCACCTACTCCGTAATGGGCTCCGGCAAGTTGACCGTAGATGGCCCCGGTGGTGTCGGCATCGTTTCCCAGATTGACGGCGAGCAGGGCCCCGTCGCGAAAGTTGGAAGATCGGCTAAATGCCCATAGTGCTGCTTCTAAAGCCTTGACGACGTAGCCTGTGCCTTCAATTTCTGGCGGCTCATTGTGAATAAAGGAGCCTGCGGCAACGGTAGCAACGTTCTTCGCTAACGCATGACGCTGCCAAAAACCCTGAACCGGACAAAAGTGGGAGGAAAGAAGTGCCTTCTTTGTCACACCCTGCAAGGCAGCAACCAGAAGACCGCCGTAGTAGCGACAGGCATCTACTGCTTCATCAGCACCATGTGTTGTTCTCGAACTTTCCCCACTCTGTTCAATGGCCTTTGTAGTATCGTGGGCGTAGAACATCGGAACCGGAGCAAGACGCATCAGTGAGCCGTTCCCTGCTGTATCGGGTTCCGTTGAACCTGCATACGGCTCACCAGTATCCCTGAATCGAACGAGGGCATCACGAGTCGCGTTGCCAATATCGAAACACTCGCCGGTCGAGGATAGGTAACCGTTGCTATACCACTGCACGTAACGCTCCATCTGATCTCGCACGTCGAATCCGCATTCAACCAGACTCGTGGCAAGGCACAGGGCCATTGATGTGTCATCTGTCCATTGGCCTGGTTCCAGATTGAACGAGCCGCCGCCGAGCATTTCATTGATCGGTTCAAACGTGCCAGGGCTCTTGAACTCCAGCGTAACGCCCAGGGCGTCACCTGTGGCAAGACCCAGCAGGCAGCCCCGAAACCGGTCCCGTGTTGACGGAATATGCCCTGTCCGCTTCAGTACCATTGCATTTTTCCTTATGAATGCGGCATTGCTTTACTGAAAACGAATGCTGAAGTATTGTAAAACAAGCGAGCCCGCAAGCTAAACGGAAAGTATATTGTGCAAACTGGAAAAAAGCTAAAGTCGCAGACTTCCTGCCTAAAAACTTTCACGACTATGTGAACAATATATCTCGTAATGTATCTAATGGGATAGCGATGAAACGCATCAAAAAGTTAATCAATCAACACGGGAGAATATAGATAATGAATAGACGAACCGTAATAAAATCTACTATGGCTGGAATTTTAGCTATCGGCTCCAGCATGGCTGTACAAAATGCCATGGCAGTGCCTGATGCGCCTGCAAATTGGGAAAAATGTGCCGGAGTTTCCAAAGCAGGGAAAAATGACTGCGGTGCCTTGGACGGCTCACATAAATGTGCCGGTCAGGCTAAAGAAGATAATATGGCTACTGAATGGATTTATGTGCCAGAAGGGACCTGTACGAAAATTGCAGGAGGCGTTGTCAAAGCAGTCAAGCCCGCTAAATAACCAAAACAACAACCAGTGATGGGAAATGTTCCCTCTTCCAGTAACGCGAAGCCCCCTGCACCAGAGATTGGAGTAGGGCTTCGCTCACCCCATGTAAAGGAAATTCTGGCGACAAAGCCCCGTGTGGATTTTTTCGAGCTTCTCGCAGACAATCATTTGGCCGATGGTGGTTATGCCAGACAACAGGCTTATGCCATACGACGTGATTATCCGGTAACACTGCATTGCGTTGGCATGTCGTTAGGTGGAACGGACCCGATTGATTTCACCTATTTGAGTAAAATAAAAAAACTTGCTGACGAGCTTGAGCCTTTGTGTATCTCGGATCATTTATGTTGGACTTCTTTCAAGAAACAGTATGCAAATGACCTGCTGCCGCTACCTTATACGGAAGAAGTAGTAAACCACGTCAGCCGCCGCATTAAAAAAATACAGGATTATCTGGAAACAACTCTAGTAGTCGAGAATGTCTCCAGCTATTTGAGCTTTGAATGCTCAACGTTGCATGAATGGGAATTCTTGACTGCCGTTGCAGAAAAATCAAGCAGTAAGATTCTGCTTGACTTGAACAACATCTACGTCAGTCAATATAACAATCAGATTGATGCGCAGGAGTATGTAAAGAATATTCCGCTTTATCTGGTTGCCGAAATACACTTGGCCGGGTATGAACATAAAGGCGCCTATCTGCTCGATGCGCACAACCACGAGGTATCTGAGCCGGTATGGAAGCTGTACCAGGAGATCTTGAAACATGGCTGTTCGGCCCCGACGATAATCGAGTGGGATAACGATCTACCGGCTTTCTCAACTCTGCTGCAAGAAGCAGAAAAGGCACGATGGTACAGGCAATCGGTAAAACCACATGGCTCACAGCAAATAAAAAAGAGTGCCCAACCCGGCTTGGGTAACAGGACATGAACCAGTTGACCAGCTTGCAACAGCAGTTCTGGGACAGCTTGAGAAACCGCAAAACCAGTTCTGTCTGCGCCCTATTATCTTCCACCAATAAAAAACTCACACCGGAAGAGAGACTTGATATTTACCGTAATACGGCACGCACCGCCCACATTGACGCCCTGGCACAAAGCTATCCATGCTGTAAAAAGATCCTGGGAAAAAGGTACTTCAAACAAATCGCAAATGAATATTTTTATAAATACCCGGCGACAAGTCAAAATTTGAACCTGTACGGGGAGTCATTCCCACTGTTTTTACAAGACTGGATCGAAGATCACGCAGAGTTGATTGATTATCAATATCTGCCTGATATGGCAAAACTCGAGTGGGCTTATGAGCAAGCCTATTACGCAAAAGACGATCCGCTATTTGATTTCAATTCCCTGCCCACGTTACATCACGATCATTATCAATATATATGTTTCAGGCCAAGTGCCTCCCTGTCCGTACTGAGGTCGAGCTACCCTATCCACGAAATCTGGCGCGCTAACCGTGAACAAGATAAATCCCAGGAAATCGATGCGATTTCCGGTCCCCAGTATTTATGTATCGCCAGAGATAATTTTAAACCAGTCGTTCACAAGATAGACCACGCTTGCTGGTGGGTGATAGATAAAATTCAAAATGGCTTATCTTTGGGCGAATGCGAGAGTTTGGCGACCCGGGAAAATATTGATGCCCAACTGCAAAAAATTCTTCCTGAACTCGTACGGAGAAAATGGATCTGCGGATACTATTTCAAGCGTGATCGATGATATTCAACAGGGCTAAAAAAGCTATATAACTTGATACAAATGCAGACGGCGTTGTTTTGATGTTTAATCGAACAGTAATCGCCCCGATTCTGCTTGATTTCCATAGTATAATTGAACTAGTCTCTTACGAGGAAAGAAACGAGGAGCAGCATAGTGTCCAGTGCAAGTGAGCAAACAGGTTCTTACGTGCCTGAAGACTGGAGTAAAGATAGTGCAAGAGACGCAGCAGCAGCGGAGGGATTGACACTTGGTGATGACCACCTGGAAGTATTGCAAGCATTGCAGGAGTATTACTCGCACCATGAAGCCAGTCATATCAACATGCGTGAGCTTCACGATGCACTGGATGAGAAGTTTCACCATAAAGGCGGCATGAAATACCTGTATAGTCTGTTTCCGGGCGGCCCTGTGGCGCAGGGATGCAGGCTCGCCGGTCTGCAGGTTCCCGCAGGCGCAGTAGATAAAGGATTTGGCAGCGTCGCCTAGACAGTTCAAACGATGTTCTTTCTTGATAGGACGGATATTGAATCTTGATTCATAGTCAACTCCTATGGATTCAATAACAACAAAGTCTTGGACGAATAACGTACTATCCTTTTATATTATGTTTCTATTACAATAGGGTGGTCATAACAAGTTCGAAGATGTGGTTTTAGAACACCAATAACAACAAAAGCCACGGGTTTCTTATTTAATTTGGGGGGAAAAGGCCATGATCAATTTCAAGTCGCTTTCGTGTCTCATAACCACTGCTATCATTTTTATGATCGCACAAAGTGCCTGGGCAGCAGGCTTACCCGATGTTCCCAACGTCCACCGCGGCAAGTTTTTACCAAATACAACTGAAATTCAACACGCAATGATGAGCGGCAAGCCCGACGTTTGGCTGCGTATGCGCTATGAAGATGTGAATGACGAAGATCTCCCCCCAACGTCTCCCTTGAATGCCGCCGATGACGCCGATCTGCTAAGCCTGCGTGCCGTACTGGGCTATACCACAGCTCGCTATCATGGCTTTTACTTCCGTGGTTCGGTAGAAGCAGCAACGCGATTAGGCAGTGATAATGCATTGAACCTTGACGAAGACTTAAAGCTTGCTCCACCGAATCTTCTGGGTGCAAGTCGCGTCGCAGAGGGACATGCCATTATTCCAGATAACAATTTTGAAGAAGTTGAAGAATTCTACATCGGCTGGCGCAGTCCAACCGGCGGTTGCCCGATGGCACCAGGTCCCTGCAGTGGCAACACTTCATTCAAGTTGGGAAGACAGCTCATCATCTATGATAATCATCGCTGGGTAGGCGACGTTATCTGGCGCAATAATAACCAGTCCTTTGATGCCTTCAGAATCGACAACTCATCAATCAAGAACCTCAGTATCTCTTACTCCTATATTGATAAGGTAAATCGACTGTTCGGTAAGGATTCAGTATTCAATGAATATGATATGGATGACTCCCACCTCATTAACATCTCTTACAAACTTCCCTTTGGAAAGCTGACCGCCTACCGTTACATACTGGACTTTAAAGACAATTCGCGAACCCCGCCTAAAGAAGGTGAAGGTGGAACAGTACCTGTATTTACTCCCCCCAATATAAACCCTGTAACAGGGCAACCAATGGGAATGGCCGTAGGTAGCCTTCAATTTCCTTTTGATTCCGATACCTGGGGCGTGCGATTTTTGGGCAAACACAAGTTAAACGATAATTTAACCCTGCTTTCCGAGCTGGAATGGGCAAACCAGGACCCCGAGGATGACGCCCTTGACACTCTGGATGACAACGACTACTACAATATCGAGCTTGGCGGTGCCTTCACGGCACTTGGCAAACCGATGGTTTTGAAGGTAGGTCACGAAGTTCTGGAAGGCAACGGCGTGAATGCTGTGCAAACCCCCCTTTCTACGGTACACGCCTTCAATGGTTGGGCTGACAAGTTCGTAGGCGGCCCTGGTGGGTCCAATACTCCCGCCCGAGGCCTCAAGGACACCAGTGTTACATATGTAGTGAAAGGATTGATCGGCCCGTCCAAGCTGGTCTTCCAGTATCACAAATATGAAGCTGACAAGAAGAGCGTAAATGGAGTCAGAATGAAAGACTACGGGGATGAGTGGAGCATGTTGTTTGCCAAGCCGTTTACAAAGAAATGGCTTGGGTTAGTAAAATACACCAGTTACGACGCCGATGAGTTCAGCAATGACACCCAGAAGTTCTGGGCGATGCTTCAGTATCGGTTCAAATAGTCTGAAGCGAAGATAGAAGATACTCGAAAGCTAGAAAAGCCAAAGGGGCACCTCTCTCCCGCGCCCCTTCTTGGCTGTTAAATTTTAAATTTCAGCTATTAGCGTCGTGCTGATGCAGTTCACGAACGCTCTCTCTCAGATGCTGGCTGAATAGCGAAAGCAATCGAACCCCCTCCTGCGTGGCTGGCTCGCGAGCCAGTTGTAATATCCCTCCAATACCGCCTTTGGCTGGCGAAGAAGTAGTTGCGAGATCTCGACTCATTGCAGTGATGGCATTGGACAAGCTAATCAGAAGGTCCTGATTTTCCGGGCGATCAAGTGCCCGAATCAAACGCATCAGCCCCTCATTGCGCGTGAGGCGATCGAGCAAGGTAATGCCCTCGCTCACTGCCGAGGCTAACCGGGTGACAATCTCGTCCGACATTGCATCCCGAGCGGAGGTGACAAGTGTCGCGAGCTCGGTGAGCTGCTGCAGATCGCCGGTACTAGCTGTTCCGGCGGGAGGCGTCTCTGTCTCTGCCTGAGCGGTCATGACATGGCCTCCTTAAAGCAAGCCGCGTACGCTGGTCCAGTACATCTGGTTATAAGACATCTTAAACCAGTGCATTGACTTGTTTGGCTGCTTCAGGTCAGGAGGATTAATGTAGTTGAACATGGCGTAGGTGGCACTGTCATGGCCGGTTTCAATAAAGCAGTAGACCTTGCCATCGTATTCACGTACCGGGGTGCCGATTTTGATAATTGAGGCAATGTTCTCGGCAATCACTTCTGCCTCAAAGTGCGCTGCTGAACCCGTTTTACTGACTGGCAGGTTGGTAGTATCACCTACTATGTAGACGTTGTCATGACCATCCATGGTGAGTTGATGACGATCAGTCGGGATCCATCCGCCTTGGCCAAGCTGATCCTTCTCAATCACTTCCATACCACGATGCGCAGGTATGGAAATGAGCAGGTCATAGGAGGTTTCCGTACCTTCTTCACTCTTCACTATCTTGTTTTTCGCATCCACTTCCTTGACATTGAACAGCGTCTCGTACTCAATACCGATACGCTCAAACTCTGGTGTTGCCCACTTGGCAACGTTCTCAATGCTGTGAATACGGCCAATCGGATAGTGGTATTTAATTTCGACTTTGTCGCGGATGCCACGTGTTTTGAAATAATCGTGCAAGGCAAACGTGAGCTCAACCGGGGCTATCGGACACTTATGCGGCACGCCGACAATAATGGCAACTTTGCCACCTTGAAATTCACGCAAACGTTTGAACATTTTCACCGCGCTTTTCTCAGTGTAGAAGAACTCGGCTGCATCTGCCAACCCGGGAATTTCCTCGGGCACCATGCGCGAGCCGGTTGCTATCACAAGAGTGTCATATTCATAAGTATTGCCACTTTCAGTTCTTACCTGATTTTGATCGAGCTGGAACTGCTCGACCGGGTCTACATGAAATTCGATATTGGACTCAAGCAAGCTTGCTTGATCGCGATATAGTTGATCCGGAGTCATCTGTCCAAACGCGACGTAAAACAGGCCAGGCTGATATATATGCTGGTCAGAAGCCGACAGCATGGTGATTGAAACTTTGCCGGAGCGAGTTTCTCTGACCAACCGACGCGCAAGATTATTGGCTACAATGGTACCGCCCGTACCACCACCAACTACCAGGATTCTCATCTATATTCTCCTACTCAACATACTTACCATTCCCCAACTGCATGCTATTTAGTCTTGCGAACCTTAATATGCCAGACTTCGTCGACTTTTTCACTGCTGATCATCTCGTGCCCAACTTTGTCAACCCACTCCGGAACATCGGAAGCTGTACCCTGATCGGTTGATAGCAGTTCGAGCGTATCTCCCACATTGGCTTGTTTCATATAGGTAATGAGTTCCATAAGCGGTCCAGGACAAAAAGTATTGCGCGCATCAATAACTTTGCTTTCACTCACTTCGTTTCCCCTTGCCTAGTGTGCAGCTCGATTTTGTACGGGATGCAACCGGCTAGTGTTCCGCTGCATGGTGCCAACTGAAACGCTTGATGGCAAACGCACAGGTGCTGTCAAGTATATAGCCAATGACCCCAATAACGAGCACCATTGCAGTGAGGTGACTATAGGAGAGTGTTTCTCGCGCATCATTGATGGAATAGCCAAGCCCAGAGGTTACTCCAAGAAATTCCGCCGGTACGAGGACGATCCACGCAACGCCAAGAGCAAGGCGAATACCCGTCATAATGTCAAAAGTAATTGCTGGCAGAATAATCTGCGTCAACATGTGCCAACGCTTGGCACCAAGATTGCGCGCTACCTTGAACCAGGATGGGTCTACTTTGGCCAAGCCGGCAGCCGTCGCAAACACTACCGGCCAGACTGAAGCTACTGCAATAAGAAAAATGATCGACTGGTTCCAGGTAACAAACACAATTACTGCAATCGGCTCCCAAGAGAGCGGACTGATCATGCGCAACAACTGAAACGGAGAATTGCTCAGCTCGCGAAACGTCTTGCTGCGGCCAAGGAGAATACCGATTGGTATGCCACATCCAATGGCAATAAGAAGCCCAACACCCAATCGGTAACCACTTGACATAACAGCATTCGGAATCGTGCCATCCATCCAAAGCTCTGGGAACGCCATGAAGGTGGGGATGGGACGGAAACCAGCAAAATCCGTCGTATAAGGGTTGATATAGATAAGATAGCCGCCGACCCACCAAAGAGCAAACAGGATGGCCAAGCCGGCCGCCCAATTGAACAAACGTTTTCCCGCTGACTTGAGGACGCGGGAAGATTGGTTTTCCTCAGAAAGTGCAATGCCGTTGCTCAAAGTTCAAACACCTCTGTGCGTACATAGGGATCACCTGTCTTAGGAACGCTGGCATCGTCTCGCCACTTGGGATTGGCTTCCAGCGAGTTCTTGACGTAGTTATAGTTGACCAGGTCACCTGCAACGTGATCAGGGGTAAGATCTTTAAGGAACTTGGCATTACCAGTAAGTACCGTATCCTTCAGGTCGTTTGTAACAAGCCTGGTGGCAGATGGATATGGCCAACCCTGGAAGTTGATGCGATCCTGACCCCACTCCGGATGCTGGATCGCCGCAGGATTGTTGTAATAAGCTGGATCGTAGAACATCATCGCCCGCTTGATTACTTCTTTCGGGAATGGCAAGTACCTTTTGCCTTCACGAGAAAGCATTTCTGACATCGCCTCTCTATTCTCGGCAAGATGAATTTGCGCAGCAATTACAGCATTATGTATCCCTTGTGCCCAAGCTGCACGATCAGGGTCCATGGCGTCATCTTCATGCATTACTACAACACAGCAGGGATGACCCTTCCAAACATCACCGGTAAAGCGCAGCACCTTGCCTCCTGCCTTGAGTTCACCCAAAGCATTGAAAGGTTCAGCCACGCAATAACCGTCAATCGTTCTTGCTGCAAGTGCAGGCGGCATGGCAGGAGGTGGTAAAACGAGGTAGTTGCACTCGTTCGGAGCAAGCTTTGCACTCTGCGGCCGAATCACCGGAGTAATCCCCGCTGCCTTCATTATTCTTTGTGAAACAATGTTATGGATCGAATACCAGTACGGCACTGCAAACTGCTTACCTCCGAAATCCTCGGGAGTATTGATACCACTATCCTTGCCAACAAGAACGGCGGAGCCGTTGGTATGATCCCACGCCGTAATTTTTATAGGGAATTTGTTGTTATAGCGCATCCAGACCGGAATCGGAATCAGCATGTGCGTGAGATTGAAGCGATGTGCTGCAAATGCTTCAACCAGCGGCGACCAGCCTCGGATGAGCGTTGGGCGAACGGAATCAATGCCTTCCGCCTTGAATAAACCCAATTCATGCGCAACAAGCAGTGCAGCCGCGTCAGTTATGGGGATGTAACAGATTTTAACTACCGGGTCCCACTTCTTTTTCGCAAAGGTGGGAAATGGCATCGCACCACTTAACGCAGCAAGGCCGCCCATTGCAAGAAAATCTCGCCGGTTGATACCTGTACCTAATACGCCTTTGAAAAGCGGGTCATACTCCAAGACGAGATCTGAGTCTTCTCGTATCCCGTCACCATGTCTTTGATAAACTTTTTTCATGTCGGGCTTCCTCGTTTGGTTAATTTAAGTTTAAGTATATGCTCACGAATACTGAATGTCGATCAGCCAGGACTGGGGTGTAGTTCACCAACAGCTTCCGTGTCGGCACTTTCCAACGGCTGCGCCGCATCATGGAAAATCTGCATCAGGCGTGAACGCATGGACTGAACAGCCGGGTCCTGACGTTCACGCGGGTCGGCAAGATCAACGCTGAAATCGTGAACGATCCTGCCGGGTTCTCCAGCCATAACCAATGCACGGTCGGCCATTAACACCGCCTCATCGATGTCGTGGGTAACCATCACCATGTTTATACCCAGTTGTTTCACTATGGAACGAACGTCTTTCTGCAAGGTCGCACGGGTAAAGGCGTCAAGTGCCGAAAAGGGTTCATCCAAAAGAAGTAATTCGGGTTCCATCACCAGCGAGCGGGCAAGCGCGACGCGCTGCTGCTGTCCACCAGAAAGATCCTGCACGTTGCTGCGGGCATAGTCTTCAAGCGCAACAAGGCCGAGCACCTCGGTAACGCGCTCCTGCATTTTTTTCCTGGGCCAATGAGCAAAATGGAGGCCGATGCCAACATTATGTGAAACTGTCATCCAGGGAAAAAGATGAGGGGCCTGGAACATCATCACCCAACGTGAGGACGGTTTTTGAACCTGTGCACCACCAATGTGGACCGTGCCCTTGGTGGGGTGCAGCAGGCCAGCCAACACGTGGAGAAGAGTCGATTTACCACAACCGGAACGACCGATGATGACGAGCGAATCTCCCGGCTGCGCCTCTATATTAACCTCATCAAAGGTAATCGGGCTTTTCGGAGTATAGCGGTGAGCAAGGTCCTCAATCTTGATGTGTACACCGGTGCGGTCTGCCATTGATCAATTTCCTTGTAAAAAAGTAAGTGCACCATCATATTCAAAAATCATCATGGCTCCTTTCCTTTCCCATGAATAGCTGGTACTTGCTTTCAGACACTGTTGAGACGCCTACTGACTTGCTCTATTCGACGAGTGAGCTCGCCTTCATCCAGTAGGCCTTGCTGAATCATGGTATGTGCCAAAGTCAAAAGTTGCCGCTCAGGTTGAGGAACGTCACGGTAAATAGTCTCAGAAAGATCGTCCTCGGCAGCACGGCGCTCAAGCGTGCCAAGACAATCGTTGGCCGCAAGTGCCTCGCATATTGAAAGCATGCTGATCTTCCAAGGAGGATCAGGGTTGGTTACGCCATACTTGTCAGCCAGATCTTCCCAGACTTTTCCCTGGCTGCGGATTTTCTCAAGCAACGAGATTGGTGACTGATCAGGGTCTGATGAGTCGTCTTGGTGCCAAAGTCTTTTCTTACCCAAGTTAGCCATGCCTTGTGCCGTTTAATGGTCGTGCGCCACCGGGTTAACCGCTGGATGCACTGGCCTTTTATCGTCCGCTTTTCTGTCAGGGTGTGGTAACGCTATGCCAATCATACAATCCCTGGTTACAATCGAAGCAAGCTGATCTTCGTCCCAACCATCAGTGCCTTCTGGACGCATCGGCAGTACCATGAAACGGCACTTCTGGTTTGAGTCTTCTACTCTTATTTCTATGTCCTCGGGAAGCTGAAGACCAAATTCCGCAAGTACCTGCCGCGGCCAGCGAACCAAGCGGCGGCGATAATTCGGCGTTCGATACCATTCCGGTGAATGACCAAGAATTGGCCTGGGGTAACACGAGCACAGCGTACACACGACAACGTGCTTCACTTCAGGCGTGTCTTCCAGAACGCGTAAGTCGCAGTAATCGCTTGGTGTGCCAAACCCGGTTGGATTCAGCCAGTCAATACCGACTTCCTTGCTGGCCGTAAAGCCATCCTCCAAGGCAAGTTTCTTGAACTCGGGGTCTAACCATGCCTTGGCGACAAGACGTGCTGCCGGTAAGGGGCCTATGCTGTGCGCAAACTCCGCAAATCGCCGATGATCCTCAGCGGTGAAAAGACCCTTTTCAATAGCAAGCTCACGAACGGCAACTTCAAGTACCTCAAAATCGCTGACCTCATCAACCATGGGTGCAGCTTTATGCTTCTCTGCCATTTGTTTTTCCTCTCTGCTCTGTACTGTATCCTTAAAAGTTAGGTCAAGATTTATGCCGACTCTAGCCAACGCTCGGAAAATTCAGTCTGTAGCGTATCGTTCGGGTAAGCATCGGGATAATCAGACCAAAGGTCTTTCTGCCGAAATCGCACAATGTAAAACCACTCGGGAGCGTCAACATTATCCCAAGCCTCGTCCTCTGGGGCAGGGCTTTCATGAGTTACAACTGCCACTGTTCCCACCGCACCGCGAGTATAAACCTGACAGCGGGTATAAAAAATATCTGGCAAATCTCTTACCCGCACACGATCGCCCACCTTGAACTTGGGTGGGCCCGCTTCACCCAAAAAACACTGGGGGTCGCCTTTCCCCGTAGCTTTGTCAGCGTGGTGACTTCTACTCATAGCGTTTCTTGACCTCATCAATCTTATTCATTAACTCAGTGAGTGTGACGTGCTGCTTATCGACCATAATCCTCGCAGCGGAAAGCAGCCATCGTCCGTAATAGGGTAAGCCCAGATACTGAGTCTGCCCCAAGTCAACATTCTGCCGACGGCGCCTCTCCTCGGCGTTCCAGACACCGCGCCAAGCCAGGCATTCGCAAGTCACGTAGGTATTCAGTTCCCACTGCTCTTCTTCTTTTTCCTGCCAAGGGATGGACACATCCGGTTCACCGCCAACATCATGAGATGTCCGCATATAGGCTCTGAAATGGGCATTATCAACCTCATCTGGAAATGGTGCATGCTGGGGTTGATGCAAAGCCGGCTGTAAATGGCCGACAATATCAAGATGCTTCATTACTTTCTGTCTGGTAGGCGACGACATAGTTATGAACTCCTCTTACTATACTTATGATTAGATACCGTCAAACAAACCGTTTCACAAGCCCAAGTTACTGCATTTGAGAGTTTTTATCACTATTTGTTATGATGCATGCACTTGGTCTAATGAACAGCCTATCAAAAAGATAAGTTTGCAATCAAAGACTTTGTTATTATCAATCCCATAGGAGTTGACTATGGATCAACGAGGTATTTTCCCCCGCGCCCTGCAATACTTGATTGCTATTGCGGAATACGGCAGCTACACCCGGGCCGCTAAAGCATTGCACGTTTCTCAGCCAACCTTATCTCAGCAGATCAAACATTTAGAAGAACTGTTGCAGACACCGTTACTGGACCGAACCGGACGTACGGTACGATTGACCGATGCCGGCGAGGCTTATTTGCACTATGCTCGTTGTGCCCGTAGAGACTTGGAGGCAGGGACACGCGCTATTCACGACGTGCAAAACCTGAGTCGCGGCTCACTTCGCCTGGGATGGACTCCCATCACTGACTGTTTGGCTTGTCCATTGCTGGAAGACTTTAATACGAGCTATCCCAACATCAGTTTGAGTACATTGGAAATGCCTCAAGACGATATTGAAATAGCCGTAGCCGAAGATCATGTTGACATCGGTATTGTTTTTAGCAAACCGTTTTCGGCCAAGACGCGATCACTAGAAGTCCAGACGGACATACTTTTTGAAGAAATGCTCCACATTGCAGTCGGCAATGCCCACCCTCATGCCAAATATCAGAACAAGCAAATGGGTGTACAGGAGTTTGAACAGGAGTCGTTAGCACTACTCAATACTGATTTTGCATTGCGGCGCCATATAGACCAGTATTGTCTTGACCAAGGCATCATGCCGCATATTACGGTTGAAACCAACTCGCTTAGTGTAATCATAGAAATGGTCCGGCTCGGCACGCTTGCCACCGTGCTACCAAGCAGTATTATCCAAATGAAGTGCCAACTTCACTCGATTGAACTGACCCCGGAAATGCCTTGTAAAGCAATTACTTTGGTCTACCGCAAAGATGGTTACAGGAGTCCGGCTTGTCTGGCCTTTTCAAGGCTGGCATCAAATTGGTCCACTCACAAGCTACAGCAAGCACTCATTCGCAGGCGGAAACCTTGTTCCCTGTTAGAAGATCAAAAACTTGGGACTACAAGTTTGGAAAAAATAATTTGAAACAAAACAGACCGCTATATCAACAGGAGGCACAATAATGACTAAACAGGAAATGACTGATCTCATCATCGCGAAAAAGAAGGCTGGAAAATTAACCTGGGAAGGTATCGCAGACAAGTTGAATATGGGTGCAACATGGGTCACATCAGCATGCCTTGGAATGAATAGCATGCCTGCGGATGCGGCCAAAAGACTTTGTGAAATTCTTGAGCTCGACGATGAAGTCTGTGCGGCACTGCAAGAGTATCCTCATAAATCATGGGAAAAGACGGTTCCGCAGGACCCGGTGGTCTATCGGCTATATGAAATTGTCGGCGTATATGGCGATACTATCAAGGAAATCATCCATGAAAAGTTTGGTGACGGAATTATGAGCGCCATTGACTTTTCAATGGATATTGATAAACAGGAGGACCCAAAGGGTGATCGTGTCGTTATCACCCTGAACGGCAAATTCCTGCGTTATGCTACATGGTGATCGCCCGCCGGCCCTGGCTAGCAGCACTTTTCTGGATGGTACTTTATCTCGCGCGTCGAGACGATTTTTTCAATGCAGGCCATTGAACAAGCACTGATTTCTTTTTTTGAACGAGTAGCCCAGAGAAACAAGGCCCAACTGCAGAAGCTGCAACAGGAGCGGTGTTTCAGCGTTGAGCAGAGGTGTTGGCGTTTTACCTTGCCGGACCTGCATTCCTTCCTTCAACGCCAGGAAGACGTTTTCAGCCACATTGACTATGAACAGTTTCGAAAATTGATTTTCAGCAGCAATATCAATCAAGCCACTAAATTACATGGAGCTGAGATCATCATCACCGACAATCGAAACAAGGTGGATAAATCAGACTATGCCCTGGTTTGGCATACCGGTGCGTAAAAGCTTCATTCCTTAGCGTTCGTCCTCCTCGCGTTGTCGTTTGATAGCGTCGGCAAAGTGTATAACACTGAACGAGATACCAAAACCAATAAGCAAAGAAACCATCATCACTACAGCACTCGGTAGATCGATATCCCTGCCTATCGCCATATTCACGCCAAGAATATCAGCCAGTATCGTCATCATAAAATACGCGATGAATACCCCTCCGAAAAAGAAGATGCGTATCGGCCTGTTACCGCTTGTTATCGCATCAACAAATTTGTCCTTCAATTGCCGCTTCACATCTTGCTGCCTCCGTGTTTTTGGATATGGCACACTTTCTTCGTCAATAATACCAAGCAACGTCCAGATACAAGGGAAGACATTTGAACTTTTACGGAAATATGCCGTCCGGTATACTGCACTTGGTAGTAATCATCAAATAAGGGGGGACAACAATGTCTGCTGAACGACCGCCACTGCCTCCGTTTACCCGAGAGGATGCCATACAGAAAATCAGAATGGCAGAGAATGCATGGAATTCACGTGACCCGGAAAAAATTTCACTTGCTTATACTGAAGACAGTCTTTGGCGTAATCGTGCAGAATTTCTTCATGGGCGAGAGGAGATCGTCGCGTTTCTTAAACGCAAGTGGGTACGTGAACTCGACTACCGCTTGATTAAAGAACTCTGGACGTTCCATGACGATCGCATCGCGGTGCGTTTTCAATACGAGTGGCGCGATGATTCGGGTAACTGGTTCCGTGCCCATGGCAATGAAAACTGGGAATTTGATGAGCGTGGACTCATGCGTCGGCGTGAGGCCAGCATCAACGACGTTCCTATTCTTGAGTCTGAGCGGAAATTTCTGTGGGAACAAGGCCCGCGTCCAGATGATCATCCCGGATTGACGGAATTAGGGCTCTAACCCTATATCGGCAAAACTGCGGCATAACGAGATACGAGACCAAATTCCGCAATAGCGATCAAGTATTGCAGGGGGAATACCTCGTTGATCCATAGCCAACTCCTATGGGATTGATAATAACAAAGTCTTTGATTGCAAACTTATCTTTTTGATAGGCTGTTCATTAGACCAAGTGCATGCATCATAACAAATAGTGATAAAAACTCTCAAATGCAGTAAGCTTGGGCTTGTGAAACGGTTTGTTTGACGGTATCTAATCATAAGTATAGTAAATGAGGAGTTCATAACGCATGTCGTCGCCTGACAAATGTATTGCCAACACTCTTCACTCCGATACCATTAATCGAAATTTGCAAAGGAGAAGTAGATAATGAGCACAGTTAAAGAAGCAACAGGTCTATTAGCTCAAATTCAAGCTGGAGTTATGCCGTGGGGTACAGTATATGCCGTCATGGCAGCAGTTCTTACAAGCGCGCTTATTATTGCCGCTGTGGGTTTCGGGCCAGAAGCTCTTCACAACGCAGCACATGATATTCGACACGGGCTCGCTTTTCCCTGTCACTAGGCCCTCTCGGGTTCAAATATAATTGAAAGCTTTTAACAGGGTATTTCTTGCCGCACTTCTGGCAGGAGGAATTGCCGGCCTGCTGCTTGCGGGCATGCAACACTTTATAATTGTCCCCTCGATCATTGAAGCGGAGGCCTTCGAAGTTACAGATAGCGACGAAGGTGACACGCATCAAAATGAAGAACCATGGGCGCCTGCAGATGGTGCCGAGCGAACTTTTTTCACCGCAATGAATAGCGTGATCATCAGCATCGGATTCGGTCTGTTGTTGACGGCATGTTATGCCCTTCGAGGAGCCGTTACCTGGCGCAGAGGTATATTGTGGGGACTTGCAGGCTTTGCTGCATTTCACCTTGCACCCTCTTTTGGTCTGCCGCCAGAGCTTCCCGGTGACGCTGCTGCGGGATTGGAAATACGGCAAGTGTGGTGGTTGATAACTGTCATTGCTACGGCAGCAGGGCTATGGATTATCGCTTTTCAACCGGATCTCAAGTTGTTTGGTATAATTGGTACAGCGTTAATAATACTGCCGCACCTGTTTGGCGCACCACAACCCGAAGTTCACGGGGGTTTGGCATCTGAAGAGTTGAGAACTTACTTTCATTACGCGTCTCTTGCCACTAATGCAATCTTCTGGGTTGTGCTGGGAATACTCAGCGCCTACTTCTTTGACAGAATTGGAAACCCTGAGAAAAGCGCAGTGACGAATGCAGCAGCGGGTTAAGCCAAGAAAGTAACCAACAATAATAAGGTGAATCGGATTATTCTGAGATAGAGTACCTCCAACCCGCTTACTTTCAGTCCAATACCAGGCTCCCTCAATTGATGGATAGTTTCAGGCTGTCCCTCACTCTTGTCTATTATTTTTTAAGCGCTGGTCACCGTGCCGACCAACTTACTTAAATTGCGCAAACGCTCCATACTTTGATACCTGATTACATAAAGCGAAGGAACAAGGACTAAAGTTATCATTGTTGCAAACACCACGCCGGCAGCAAGACTTATCGCCATTGGTATAAGAAACTGTGCCTGTAAACTTTTTTCTAATATGATAGGTGCCAAGCCAGCACAGGTCGTTAGTGTTGTAAACATAATTGGACGAAATCTTCGCTGACCCGCCTTCAGTATCGCATCAGCCAGTTCTTCACCCTGGTTACGCAAGCGATTAATCATATCCATCAGTATTAGTGAATCGTTTATCACCACACCGGTTAAAGCAACAATACCAAAGAAGGAAAAGAAGCTAATTGGAAAACCAAGTAAGACGTGGCCTATGACTGCACCTATAATTCCGATAGGAATTACCGACATAATAATCAGCGGCTGGGTGTAACTACGTAGCTGTACGGCAAGTAACACAAATATCCCCAGAACTGCAATCACCAGTGCACGTAACAGACTGCCAAAACTGTCTTTTCGTGCTTTTTGTGCCCCTTCAAAACTATAGGAAAGACCAGGAAATTCTGACTTGAGTTTCGGAAGGATATTTTCTCTTAAATTTTTATTGATCTCATTTGCATTAGCTTTGTCGGCTTCCACCTTTGCAGTAACATCAACTATTCTGCGTTGGTTGGCACGCTCGATAGTTGAAAATCCTCTTGCTTCTCTGACTTTTGCTACTGTACGTAATGGCACTTCATTGCCATTATTAAGTCGTACGCGCATATTATAAATGCTACTTAGGTCTCGGCGTTCATGCTCCGAGTAATGCACTAGCACTTTGATGTCATCACGTCCACGCTGGACGCGCTGTGCCTCTTCACCATAGAATCCCTGGCGCACCTGTCGTGCCAAATCGCTCAGTGTCAGGCCGGCGGCCAATCCCTCTTGGGTCAACTCTAACTGCAATTCGGGCTTACCAACGTTGAAGCTGTCTTTTATTTCTACTACACCTTCATACTGACTGATAACTTCTTTTACCCGTTCAGATAGAAACAAAAGAGTGTCAAATTTATCATGCGCCAGTTCAACATATATATCAGAGCCGGCTCCAAAAATACTACTGAAAAAGTTCAACTCGGCACCTGGAATCTCACCTATCAGTTCACGCCACCGTGACTCGATCTCCGAGGCACTGAAAGGCCTCAGTTCTCCCGCTAATAACTCAATTTTAATTTCGCCAAAATGCGAACCTCTGGATGAAGATCTACCTCCACCGGCACGACGGCCTGAAAAAGGTGTAGACCCGACATTTGCAGATATATTTCTGAATATTGAGCCCAGTTCCGGTGGTAATTTTTTATCGTATTCGGCACGTGTTTTATCAGCCATGGCCAGCATATGGCGGATGGCCGCCTCAGTCTCACTTGCAGGTGTGCCGTTGGGCATGCGAAGTCTGGCTGCAATTTCATCGCCATCAATGGGCGGGAAAAATACGGTTTTCAAGTGACCACCATTCATGGCGCCGAGTGTCAACATCAGCATTGACAATGCAATTGCAACGACGATGTAGGGCGCTTTCAGTGCACGACTCAGTGTAGGCATATACACCCTGTTAATAAGAAACTGCAATCCATTGCGCAATTTTCCCTGTAATAATGGAATCGCACCGTCAATACCACTTGTTTTTACGTTGGACAGGTGTGCCGGTAAAATAAAAAAAGCCTCCACAAGCGATATTAATAAAACGCTTATAACCACTAAGGGGATCGCCACCAAGATTTGCCCTATTCTTCCTGAAGTAAAAAACATGGGCACAAATGCAATCACCGTTGTCAGTATCCCGATCGTAACGGGCGTCATCACGTCTTTCAGACCATCTATGGCCGCCTGTATCGGTGGCACACCTTCCTCACGTTTTGAATAAATGCTTTCTCCGACAATAATTGCATCATCCACTACAATGCCAAGTACAACGATAAACGCAAACAGGGAAATCATGTTTATAGTTCCACCTGATATCGCAATAACAACAAATGCGCCCAAAAAAGAGATCGGGATACCCATCGTGGTCCAGAACGCAAGCTTCAGATTCAAGAACAAAACCAGCACACCAAATACCAGCATCAACCCCATCAACCCATTACGTACCAGTAAGTCTATGCGACCACGCAAGCGGTCGGCATAATTAGACCATGTAGTGGCATTAACACCTGCAGGCAACACAAGTTCATTTACATAACTCTTAACCTTTTCTTCGATTTCTAAAACTTGTTGATCGCCTACTTGCAGAATATCCACAAATGCCGCTGGTCTGCCGTTGAATAAACTCAGCTCATCAACAGCCTTAAACCCATCATTTACGGTAGCAACATCATCCAGGTTTAAGACCGTGCCATCTGAATTTGTGCGTAACACGATTTTTTCAAAATCACTTTGATCATAGGCTTGGTGGTCAGTCCTCAATAAAATTTCGCCTGCTTCGGAGCGAATAGTGCCCCCAGGTAAATTTATTGAAAACTGCCTGATTGCTTCTGCAACTTCATTGAAAGTCAAGCTGAATTTACGTAACGAAGCTTCGCTTACTTCCACGCCAATTTCGTAATCTCGCACACCGGTAACGTCTGCAATGGAAATTCCATGCTGTGAAGTCAAGTCATCACGAACACGGTAAGCTAATTCGCGTAAAGCACGCTCAGATACATCGCCATAAAGGGCTATAGTAATTACGAATCGTTTTGGAGACGTGTCAACAATTTCTTCATCTTCTGCATCTTCGGGCGGAAAATCTTGTATGGCCTCTACTGCTGTTTTTATATCGTCCAGTATCTCTCGGTCATCAACATGATCGTCCAATTCAGCAGTTACTGTACCCACCCCTTCTGCAGCAACTGAACGTATTTTTTTAATCCCTTCAATTCCTGTAATTGCTTCCTCGACACGACGATTAATACTTTCTTCTACTTCATCAGGCGTTGACCCGGGATACGGTACGGTAACTGTTACTGTACGTGGATCAATTTCTGGAAAAATTTCAACCCTCATTGTCAGCGCGAGAACAAATCCACTGACAAGCAGTGATATCATCAACAAGTTGGCAGCTACATGGTTATGTACAAACCATGCAAAAAGACCTTTATATTTTTCCTGTTGCATTTACCACTATGTGTCACTGGCTACCCGGACATTCATCCCTTCAGTAACCACTGCCAAATCGTTCATTACTACCTGAGTGCCTTGTTTGAGATGACGCACAACGATTTCTTTTTCCGATTTGTAAACAATATTCGGTTCTATAAACCGTAATTGGCCTTTATCAATTGTCCACAGTACGTCCCCTCGTCGTAAGCTGGCCCTTGGTAGTGTTGTTACCTCTACGAATTGTTTGCTTATTATCGACACATCCACAAATAAACCAGGAATAACTTTCGAATTGAGATCATCAGGGATATCTTGCGACAGTAACGTCACGACTACGCGCGCGAATCGTGAAATTTCCTGGAGCTCGCTTTCTATACGTGTCACTTCACCATGCAGCTCACGTTCCTGTGTGCCAATATTTACATGAACCTTGACAGTACTGCCTGCAATTCCTTTTTGAGCCACGTCAATCCAGGCAAGTTTTTCAATTTCAAGTGGGATTGGTATTTCAAAACGTTCTGAACCGTATACAACCCCCACTTGTTGATTAGCGGAAATAACCTCTCCCACGTCGATCATTGCCTCCACTACACGACCTGCAAACGGCATGCGAATCCGAGTGCGTTCCAAATTCAAACGGGCCTGTGTTAACCGTGCCTGCGCCGATTCCAGTTCAGCCTTGGCTTCTGCAATTTGTGGCTCACGTCCTACAAGAGTTGGAATGGACATGCCCGGGTTGATTTCCTGCCACTCCTCACGGGCTGCTTCAGCCCTTGCTATTTCCAACTCCAGTGCCGTGTGTGCACCCGCAACCTCGGCTTCATTTTGAGTGACAGCAAGCTCATAATCGATTCTCTCAATTTCTATCAAAACTTCACTGGCTTTGAATTTTCCACCTGCACGCAATTCGGGATGTATATAAGTAATGCGCCCACCAACTTGCGGGACAATGTTAATACGTGTGCGCGCTTGTAAGGTTCCATTACCATGTACGACAATTTGTTGAGTACTCACCTCAGTTTCTATTACGCGAACCAGTGGTGCATAACTTACTTTTTCCGACTTGCGTGGCTCATCCTCGAACATCGAAAAGTTCATTGCACCAATAAAACCCGCCAATAAAATAGCGACTACCAATATCGGTTGGATTATCCAGCGATAAGTTTTTGATATTTTTTTCATACGACTGCAGGTTTATTTTATTGCATTAGCGATGCGCCCATATCCATTTTCCAACCAGTCACCGCCTAGTGCCAGATACAAATCAATGCGCGCATTCCAATAATCTAATTCAACTTGTAATAGAGAGTCCTCTGCATTTTGTCTTCGACGCTCAGTTTCCAATACTGTTAGTAAATTTTCTACTCCCCTCGAATATCGACCACGTGACAGTTCCTCAGCCAATCGTGCTTCGCTCACTTGCTCATTAACCTTTTCCAGCTGCTCTTTTAATTTACGATTTTTAACAAGTGCATCTTCTACTTCTCGAATTGCTCGCAGTACTTCATTCGCATAAGTGCTTGCCTGTGCTTGCAAACGTGCCCTTGCTGCATCAGTTTCTGCCCGTAAACGACCTCCAGAAAATAGTGTTTGTGTCAGTTCACCAAGCAACCTTCCGGACAAGGTATCTGACAAAAACAACTCCGACATCTCCGCACCTCGCCATCCACCACCAACCGTAATTGTTAAATCAGGATACAAATCTGCAATTGCAACTCCTATACGTTCATTACTGGCGATCACACGAAATTCTGCGGCGCGAAGATCAGGACGCCGATCCAGTAATTGTGCGGGAACACCCGCCACAGCATCGTCCAATTCGGGAAGGTCTTTTAATTCACCAGGGGCCGAGAATACGGTTCCAGGTTTTTTACCAAGTAAAATATCCAGGGCATGTCGAGCAAGAACAGTATTCCGTTCCTGGGCCGCGATGTTTGCTTGTGCAGAATACACGTTCTCTCGTGCCAGACGCACGTCGACTGCAGAAGTAGTTGCAACACCGTGACGATATCTTCGATTTACGATATCCAGTGTATGTTCACGGCTTTTCAAAATATCTTTGGCAACATCCAAACGTTGCATCGCAATCGCCAATTGCACGCGTTGACGGATTACATTTGCAATAATGGTATGTATCAGTGCCTCACGATCAGTTTGTGAAGCCTGCCAACCTGCTATTGACGCTTTTTCAGCACTGCGCAACTTTCCGAACAAATCCGTCTGCCAAGAAACAGAAGCACCCAACAGATATGTTGTCGTATACAGTCTTTCCGGACCCGCTTTCAAGTCATTGCCTGTAAAACTGCGCTCACCTGAGGCCTGTGCGCTTACTTCCGGCCAACGATTTCCAGTTGCAGATCTCACGAGAGCTTCAGTCTCCAATACATTTGCCGCTGCTACTTTTACATCGAGATTGTGTTTTAATGCTGTTTCAACAAGGCTATTAATAATAGGGTCGTCGAATCCTTTCCACCATGAAACGGTATTCAACACTTCTGCTGAAGGTTCAACGCGAGCTTGGCTAAACTTTTTTCCTAAATATTGTTCGACAGAAGGTCGCTGGTATTCAGGTGTCAGCGAGCAAGAAGCCAGAAAAAATATACT
This sequence comes from Gammaproteobacteria bacterium, assembly GCA_965215055.1. Classification (GTDB taxonomy): domain Bacteria; phylum Pseudomonadota; class Gammaproteobacteria; order UBA4575; family UBA4575. Next base: position 1,410,713 of record OZ244046.1, on the reverse strand, counting down.
GTAGAGAAAAAACAGGGGAAGCTTCATACATCATTCACGTGTTATGGGGATGTAAGAGAAAATCAGGGAGTGAATAATATGGCTATAAATACATCTGAATAGTTTCAAGCTCGTATAGATACATTTGATTATATGGTGGCCAGGGGCGGAATCGAACCACCGACACGAGGATTTTCAGTCCACTGCTCTACCGACTGAGCTACCTGGCCAGATATCAGAAGGATAGTTTGTAGCGCGCAATTAGACGAGCCTGTATATGAGATGTCAATGCCTGCTCGACGTGTGCTCGTTATTGAGCATTGGGGTCGACAAACTCTTTTGGCCTTGCCGAGCCTTCACCAAAAAAGAACTTTTCCATTTCCTCTTCCAGGAATTTACGCGCTTTCGGGTCAACGGGAGTGAGCCTGTATTCGTTCATCAGCATCGTTTGATGATTGACCCACATTTCCCAGCCTTCTTTCGAAACACTATCATAAATCTTCTGGCCCAATTCCCCGGGATATGGCATATATTCCAAGCCCTCGGCTTCTCTACCGAGCTTCACGCATTGTACCGTGCGCGTCATGGGAGTCTCCCTTCTGTTACCAGTCGTAAGGTCTTCTTGATCGGCGATGCCAATCCAATTTTTTGTTCACCGCCTTTATACCAAACCCCGAGGCCGTCTTCCATCACAACGTTGGGAAATCGTTGCAGTTGCACCAGTTTTGGATACATGTGCAGTTGAAAGTGAGAAAAAATATGGGTGACAGTCGGCAATACGGTAACTTTAGAACGACCCATTTTGCATGTTTTCTCAAGCCATCTCTGCATACTGGATTCATCCACAAATTCAGGGAAGCTGTACAGACCTCCCCAAATACCGACGGGCGGGCGTTTTTCCAGCCACACTTCGCCTTCGCGATTTTGAAGCAGGGCAACCAGCACTTTACGGCGGGGCAAATTTCGCACAGGTTTCGGAGTAGGAAATTCCAACTGACGTTGCTGCCTAAAGGCCATGCACCCGAAACGAATCGGGCAACCTGCACAACCCGGATTGGTGCGCGTGCACAGTGTAGCCCCCAAATCCATCATCGCCTGCGTATACCGCCCAACCTCATTTTGTGGCAATAATGATTCCGCGTGTTGCCAGAGTTTTGTTTCAATTGAGCGATTACCAGGCCAACCCGTTACCGCAAAATACCTGGTCAACACACGCTTTACATTGCCGTCCAAAATGGCGTGCCGCTGATCAAAGCTCAGGGCCAAGATTGCGGCGGCCGTAGAACGACCAACACCTGGCAGCGCAACGACTTCATCAAAGGTTTGCGGGAAAACACCATGATGTTTCTCGCATAGCTGCCTGGCAGCCTTGTGCAAATTCCTTGCCCGCGCATAGTAGCCTAGACCCGTCCAATGGTGTAACACTTCATCAAGTGGTGCATGCGCAAGCTGTTCCACGTTTGCAAACCTGCGTATGAATTTCTCATAATATGGAATTACGGTTTCAACACGTGTCTGCTGCAACATGATCTCGGAAACCCAGATACCATAAGGGCTTCGACCACGCTGCCAAGGCAAATCTTTACGGCCATATTGATCGAACCACGTCAGAATCCGATCGCTGAAAGATTCATTCATCGGCATGCTTTTGCAAGACTAAAACAAACTAGTCCTTGCACACCCACGTGCCAGACGTCCCACCTGTTTTTTTCAGTAATTTGATATCTTGTAAGATCATGCCTCGGTCAACGGCTTTACACATATCGTAAATCGTCAACAAGGCGATCTGCACTGCCGTAAGAGCTTCCATTTCCACACCAGTTGGGCCATGGGTTTCCGTGGTTGCCCTGCAATATATCGAGGCAGATGCCTGTTCAATGTCGAACTCGATCTCCACAGTAGTCAATGACAAAGGGTGACACAACGGCACCAGTTCCGACGTTCTCTTGGCCGCCATAATACCGGCAATACGCGCTACGCCAAGGACATCACCTTTCTTATGCCCCCTGTTTTGTACCTGTTGCAGCGTTTCCGCCTGCATACGGATGCGTCCCCCGGCTATTGCAACCCGGTGGCTGACGGTTTTTTCGCCCACGTCCACCATGTGCGCCTCGCCCGCTTGATTAAAATGCGTGAATTTTCTCACGATGTGCCTGCCATGCTGCCTTCATTGCCATGCGATGGTACCATTTAGTTTTACAAGTAGTATAAGCATTCGGCTACCGTATCTGAAAAATGACTGTACATGTAAAGTACTTTGCCAGCCTGCGGGAAACCATGGGACGAGATAGCGACCATTTGTTAATCACCGGAACCACGACAGTTGAAAAAATTTGGCGGCAGGCAACAAATAACATGGAGCGACCAGAGCGACTCCTGGTCGCGGTCAACCATGAATATGCCGACTTCAGCAAAGAAGTGAAGGAAGGAGATGAAGTTGCATTTTTCCCTCCTGTTACAGGCGGTTGAAAAGACTACTCTATAAAAATTTTCACGCCTGAACAACGTCCTTCACGATTAGCGAATAAGAATAAACAGGCCTTGCATATCCCGCTGGATATTCAGCAATATCGCACTCGGATTCTTCTTGATTGCGGCCTTCATGTCGCGAATGGTTTTCACGCGCTTTCTATTCACGCTGATAATAATGTCGCCTCTTCGCAGCCCTGCCGAGCGCGCCCTTCCACTTACGCGCACGACCTCTATACCAGCAGCAGTGCCACGAGCGGCGTTTTCCGGGACTTGCCTGAATTCCACCCCGGTCAATTTACTGCTGAGGGATTCCCCGCTAATGTTCTTTTTGACTTTTTCTTCAATGACAGCGGTGAGCGATTTGGACTTACCATCGCGTAATATCTTGATATTAACTCGATTGCCAATGCGCAACAGGCCAATTGCATTACGCACCTGCGCCGCACTTTCCACTTTGCTTTTGTTTACCGCAACTATGACGTCTCCTACCTGAATACCCGCCTTGTCTGCTGGAGAACTCGTTTCCACCCGCGCCACTACAACACCCTTGTTGCGGGATATGCCAAAGGCTTCCGCCAATTCAGGAGTCAGATCTTGCGCAACCAGGCCCAGACGACCGCGTCTCACTTCACCATGTTCGATCAACTGTGCCGTAATCTGTTGAGCCATGTTGACGGGAATTGCAAAACCAATCCCGATATTGCCGCCACTGGGTGCATAAATAGCAGTGTTGATACCAACCAGTTCACCGCGTAAATTCACCAGGGCGCCGCCGGAGTTTCCAGGGTTGATAGAAGCATCGGTTTGAATAAAGTCCTCATAAGACTCTATACCAAGTCCACTACGTCCCAGGGCACTGACAATTCCCGAGGTTACGGTCTGCCCCAGGCCAAACGGATTTCCAATCGCCACGACAAAATCCCCCTGCCGCAAGTCATCGGAATCACCCAGTGAAATTTCCTGCAAACGTTTCGCTTCAATTTTAATCACGGCAATATCGGCACCAGCATCTTTACCGATGACTTGGGCATCAAATCGCTGGCCATCTTCCAGTGTCACAACGATGTCTTCGGCCTTATCAATTACATGTGAATTGGTTACAATGTAGCCATTATCCGCATCAATAATTACCCCCGACCCAAGCCCCTTGACGCGTCTTTCCCGTCGTCGTTCCGGCATATCAAAAAAGCGGCGAAAGAACGGATCATCAAAAAACGGATCACGCACCACGGCCTTTCCGGTAGTAGAAATATTTACTACAGCGGGCGTAGTTCTCTCCAGCATGGATGCCAAGGTAGGCAATGGTTGTCCATCAACACTGACGGGCAGCGCGGCGGTAGTTGCCGTTGCAAAACACAGCAGGCAACCCAGAACGAACAGATGAACAGCTTTTTGAGTCATGCTTGAAAAAGGTCTCACTCGGAAAATAACAAATATTTGGAACTGATCAGGCTCGCCGGGGAGTTCAGACATGAAGATACGTTACCTTTTATTTTCCCACAAAACCACGATAAAAGCTTGTGCTATGATTGCTGCGTCAGCACAAACAAAGAACTGCCCCTGACAAGGGTTGAACCGGCCTCAGCCCTGCACACCTGGTGAAAAGCTGCCAAATCAGATGTCTGTTAGAAGTCTCACAGGTGCTACGAGAAAGTAGAGTGGGCTGACCGCGCGTCTATCCCGAAGGGCTGCTTCGTCAACGATTACCATGAAATCAGCGTCCATTCTGCAAATTGCACTGCCTGTACCACTATACCAAAACTTTGAATACCTGGCACCTGAAAAACCGGCCACCGATAGTATTGAAATCGGCGTGCGCGTACAAGTACCGTTCGGGCAACGTACACTTACCGGTATCGTCATTGACAAGAGCGACCACAGTGCCCTGCCACTCAGTAAACTGAGAACCGTTACCAAAATTCTTGACGAGCAGCCCGTGCTCGATCAGCCTTTGCTGGAGGTACTATTTTGGGTCGCCAGTTATTACCAGCAACCATTAGGGGAAGTACTTGGTGCTGCAATGCCCAGAACATTGCGCAATAGGCAATTCATTACATCACCAGGCAAGATTTTCTATCGAAGCCGTAATGACACAATTCCGAGCCATTCTTTACAACGCCTTACCCTTAATGAAGAGCAACAACGCGCCTATACTCAAATTCAAAAAAGACTGAACGAGTTCAACAGCTATTTGCTTGCCGGAGTTACCGGCAGTGGTAAAACCGAGGTTTATCTTGCCTTGGCCAAAGACGTGATTCGCAGCGACAGACAAGTCCTCATTCTTGTACCTGAAATCGGACTGACCCTGCAACTGGTACGACGCATCAAGGCAAGGCTGGGAGGACAGATTGCCGTAATGCACTCGAACCTGAACGCAAGTGAAAGCGCCCAGGCTTGGCTTGCAGCCAGTAACGGAACGACACAAATAATCGTAGGGACACGCTCTGCCGTTTTTTTACCTTTCAAAAATCTTGGTTTGATTATTGTTGATGAAGAACACGACCTGTCATTCAAACAACAGGAAGGATTCTTGTATCATGCCCGCGATATCGCCGTCTATCGCGCCAAACGCGCATCAATCCCCATCATTCTGGGTAGTGCAACCCCTTCCTTTGAAAGCCAGCACAATGTCAATACAAAAAAATATCAAAAACTGGTACTTAGCCAACGTGCCCGGCAGGCGGAAATCCCGCAGGTAGAACTGATTGACATGCGCACCAGGATGGCTTCCGGAGGCTTATCCATTGATCTTCTGGAAGCGATCGAGTCCGAGTTGAGTAAAAAACGCCAAGTTCTGCTTTTCTTGAATCGTCGCGGCTATGCGCCCGTCTTATTTTGTCAGGATTGTAGCTGGATAGCCGAATGCTCGCGCTGCGACGCTCGAATGACCTTCTATAAAAAGCGAAAAATCATGAAGTGTCATTATTGCCTGAAAGAAGAGGATGCCCCCGATACATGCCCACAATGCCGCCGCAACAACCTGCTATGGCTGGGAGAAGGCACACAGCGAATTGAAAACAAGCTGAGAAAACTATTTCCCGACACAGCCGTTACCCGAATTGATCGCGACAGCACCCGCAAAAAGCATGCATTACAAACCAAGCTGGATGATATCCATCGCGGCAAGTATCAAATCATCATTGGCACACAAATGCTGTCCAAAGGCCATGACTTTCCGAAGGTAACGCTGGTGGGCATTCTCAATGTTGATCATGGTTTATTCAGCACGGATTTCCGCGCCATGGAACGCCTTGCACAGTTGGTAATACAAGTCGCTGGCAGAGCAGGCCGCGGGGCTGACAAGGGAAAGGTATTATTACAGACTCATCAACCCGAGCATCCGTTACTTACTCGCTTGCTGGCCGATGGTTATGACGTCTTTTCCGAAGAGGCCTTGAAAACGCGCAAGGGCTGTGCGCTACCTCCCTATACTTGCATGACCTTGATACATGCACGCGCACGCCAGAAAAACCTGCAACAACGATTCTTGCAAGACGTCAAAAACTTAATGTCCGCAAAAAACTCATCCCGACTCAAAATCATGGGGCCTATTCCAGCCTTGTTGGCACGCAAAGCTGGAATGTATCAAAGCCAACTGATCCTCACCTCTCCCAGTAGAAAAGTCATGCAGCAACAACTGGGCAACTGGGCGCACATTATTCAACAACGCCCCCTCGCCAAGCGAGTCCGCTGGAACATTGAAGTAGACCCGCTGGAAATGGAGTAAAAAAGAAGATGGCAAGTCGCATACAAAAGCAACAGGTATAATGCAACGCCTTTCCGGTTAACCGGCTTTTCTGATGCAATTACACATTATTCAATTATTGCGGGACGCCGTATCCAGCTTGCAGGCTCGGGGCGACCTGCCGGCAGATGTAAAAATCGATATCCATGTTACGCGCAGCAAGGACAAGGCCCATGGCGATTTCGCCAGCAACCTGGCATTACAACTTGCGGGGCGCATGAACGTGCCGGCGCGCAAGATGGCAGAAAAGATTGTCAACCACATACCCGATGATGATGCAATCGCCAAAATCGAAATCGCAGGTGCAGGGTTTCTCAACTTCCACGTGCACACCGGACTTCACGGCGAGACTCTCAATCAAATCTTGAGTAAAAAAGACAGCTTCGGCAGCACGGACAAATACGCCAGTAACAAGATACAGATCGAATTCGTCTCCGCAAACCCCACAGGTCCTTTACACGTCGGTCACGGACGCGGCGCCGCTTACGGGGCGACTATCGCCAATTTACTTGAAGCGGTTGGTTACGAAGTCTATCGCGAATACTACGTAAACGATACGGGCCGACAGATTGATATTCTGACGACGTCGGTGTGGCTGAGATACCTGGAATTGTGTGGTGAAACACTTGCCTTTCCAGACAACGCCTACCAGGGCGACTATATTTGGGACATCGCCGCCTCCCTGCACAGGGAATATGAAAATCAATTCCACCATCCGGTACAGACTTGGCTACCACGGCTACCGGACCCGCATGAATTGCAAGACAAGGATCAAGAGGCTTACATAAACGCCATTATCAACATAGCCAAAGAATTACTTGGCGAGTCTGATTATGCAACCTTCGGCAAACGCGCACTGGATATTATCACTGACGATATCAAGGATGATTTGGAACACTTCGGGGTATATTTTGACAACTGGTACTCAGAGCGAACCTTGGTAACGGAGAACAAAGTACAGACTGCGCTTGACAAATTAACTCATAGCGGCCACACGTATAACAAAGATGGTGCACTTTGGTTTCGCAGCACTGCATTTGGTGACGAGAAGGACCGGGTGCTGGTACGTAAAAACGGCCAAACCACCTATTTCGCATCAGACGTTGCCTATCATCTGGAAAAATATGAACGCGGGTTTGATCAACTGATTGACGTATGGGGTGCTGACCATCACGGCTACATTGCACGTGTAAAAGCTGCTGTCGGGGCACTTGGCAAAGATTCAAACCGGCTGCGTATCCTGTTGGTACAGTTTGCAAATTTGTATGAAGGCAAAAACAAACTTGCCATGTCTACCCGCGCTGGTGAATTCATCACCTTGCGCCAATTGCGAAAACGGATTGGCAAAGATGCCGCGCGTTTTTTTTACGTGATGCGCAGGTGTGAACAGCACCTGGATTTTGACCTGGACTTGGCGACTTCACAAACACAAGACAACCCCGTTTATTATGTACAATATGCACATGCAAGAATTTGCAGCATTTTTGGGCAGGCCGGTGGCCGGGAACACAATCTCGTTAAAGCGGATGCAGCCCTTCTGGCTGAAGAACAGGAGCTGGATTTGATAAAGCACCTGGATCAATTTCCGGAGAAGGTTCTAACGGCAGCTGAGCAGCTTTCTCCTCACGTCATGGTCAACTATTTGCGCGACCTTGCAAATGCCTTTCACAGTTTCTACAACGCTCACCAGGTTTTAGTCGACGATCCGCCACTGCGAGAAGCACGTCTCAAACTGATTCGGGCAACGCAGATCATATTACAAAATGGCCTTACACTGCTTGACGTAAGCGCTCCTCGGCACATGTAGAACTGATGTCCGGCGCAAAGAGACGACCGATCCGGTCTCAAAGAAATCCCCGTGCCTGGATTTGGCTGACGCTGGGTATTCTGATAGGGCTGGGCATTGCAAAGATAACAAGCACCGATGACCACCAGGCCGACCCATTACAGACAGGCTCCACGGCTCATGATGAACAAGGCGGGACAAGCGGCAAGCCACCTGCACAACGTACATTCGACTTCTACACCATATTGCCGGAACTGGAAGTTGTAATCCCTGAGGAAGAGACGAAAAACCCTGCGCACAGGGAACGTACAATACTTACCGGAGAATACCTGTTGCAGGTCGGTTCATTCCAACAATTGGATGATGCCGACAACCTGAAAACACGCTTGGCACAGCTGAACGTGACAGCTAACGTTCAGTCGGTAAGCGTAAACAACGAGACGTGGCACAGGGTACGTATCGGTCCTGTCAGCAACCGACAGTACCTGGAGCAAATACGCGGGCATTTGCGCACAAACGGGATTGACGCCATGTTGATACAGGTCAAGCAGTGACTCCCGCGTAATCTTTTGGCCGCCGATGACATCAAAGCGATTCAGTGCGCCAGAGATTCGTACATAGCCTCTATATCTTTTTCAAACCGCCGCTGAAGTTGTGCCCTTTTTATTTTCAGAGTCGGTGTCAGCAAACCATTCTCAATCGTCCACGGATCAAGATAGAGACTGACCCTTCGTATTTGAGCATAACCGGGAAACTCCCTTAGGCAACCTGACAAACGCTTCAATATATATTTTCGCGCCCGCGATGACTGCAAACTTTCCGTTCCCGTAGCATCGAAGCCAAGAGTACCTTCCGTTTCCGCCACTCTGCCTCATGCAATACCAGCAGGGCTACCAGAAAAGGCCTACCCTCACCCAACACCATAACCTGATCAAACAAAGCATCCGCACAAATTGCAGTCTCCATATCTTGCGGTGGTACCTTTTCAGCATTTGCCAGGACTATGATGTCCTTGATTCTGCCCGTGATATACAAATACCCATCATCGCTTACGGCAGCCATGTCTCCCGTATGCAACCAGCCCTCATCGTCTACAACTTCTCGTGTAGCATCTTCATTCTTGTAATAGCCCAGCATTACGCAATCGCTGCGCGTGCACAGCTCGCCATCTTCAGTAACCCTGATTTCCAAGCTTGGCAGCACCTTGCCAACACTGAACGGATCATTATCTTGCGGTCGGCCGACACTGATTACAGGGCTGCTTTCCGTCATCCCATAACCCTGGTAAAGCGGTACACCCAGGCTGACAAAAAACTTTGCAATTGTCTTGCTCAGCGCAGCGCCGCCGGCAATGGCGTAGCGCAATCTTCCACCAAGCTTCTGATTGATCTTTCTGGCAACCAGGCGGTTCAACAAAGGCCAGCTCAATAGACTCCAGTGCCAACCGGCTCTACCTGACATGAACCGAAACCGACGCCAGCCGACGTACTGCGTCCATGCAAATATCTTTTGCCCGAATAAAGATTGTTGCCGTAACGAGTCGAGGACCTTTGCATATATCATTTCGTAGATGCGTGGTACCGATACAAGCACGGTCGGGCGAACTTCCTGGATGTCTTGCGCCAATTGCTGCACCGAACGCGCAAAATATACCTTCGCATTCGCCATCATCGGCAGATAACAACCTGAGGTGCGTTCCAAGGCATGAGATAACGGCAAAAAAGATAAAAACACGTCGTGCGCGAAGAAATCCGCACATTGCAAAGCCGCATACGCATTGGACAGGATATTTCTGTGGCTCAACATGACCCCCTTGGGACGCCCGGTTGTGCCAGAAGTATAGATAATCGTTGCCAGTTCATCCGTATCGATGGGGATTCTATGAAACTTGGCATCCGCGTGGCCTGCCAGCCACATTTGCATGGATACGACCAAGGTATCCTGGTGAGCAATCGGCTCGACAGTAACCACTCGCTGCAATGAGTCGCTGCCCAAGCCTGTCTGTGCTAACTGTCGCCACTGACGCCGGTTTTGAACAAGCATAAGCCTCACGCCTGCGTCCTGAACCACGTAAGCTACGTTCTCAAACGAGTCATGGGTGTACAAGGGCACCGTAACCAAACCCAGACTTAGTGCTGCAAGATCAAATGCTATCCACTCGGGGCAATTGCGCAACATGATGGCAACACGGTCACCCTTTACAAGCTGCTCCTGCCGCAAAGCGGCCTGAATGGCGGCGACCCGTTGCGCAACTTGCTGCCAGTTCAAGTACTGCCAAGCTTGTTTTTCATCATCATAATAGCCATACGCCACTGAAGCAGGTGACCGTGATATGCGCTCATTCAGCAGGCCAGGTAGAGTCCCCGCAATTTCCGGAGTGATGTAATCAGTTTCGGCCATGAAGACAAAAGGTTGGTAACAAGCAAGTTATTTTACGCCTACTATTCCCTATTTCAGGTAAAACAACATGACTCCCACTCCTTCTTCAGAACAACTTCTCGAAATCAGTGATCAATCAAAGTTCTGGCGAGGACCACCGAGAAATACATTAAGAGGTTGCGTAGGAGAAGAGGTGGTGTAAGAGAACTCAACAACCTCATATTAGAATCAAATCTTGACACCATAAAAAATATATACCATAATGGTGCTTATTATTTAATATATGACCTTTAAGGTACATTATGAAAGAAAATAAAAACGAGATCGACCCTGATGAAATCCGCGCTATTCGAAAAGAGCTTGGCCTTTCCCAAGTAGAGGCCGGTGAACTATTGGGTGGTGGGCCACGCGCCTTCACAAAATATGAGTCTGGAACTGTGAAGCCTGCTGCTTCTGTCGTTAACCTGCTGCGGTTGCTGAAGGCTAACCCAGCCGCGATCTCTACCCTTCAAGGAAGTAAGTCTCGTCCTATGACCACCATTGTAAAACACCGCCCATTCGAAGTGACAGGGGAGCACATCGCATTTCTAACCGAGCGGACATTCTCCCTATTTTTAGAGCGGATACTACATGCGGAAGCCGCAGCCAATGGGCTGCCAGCTTATAACGTCCATGTGGCCAGCAAAATTACTACCCCTGATGAAGGCGAAGACGGACACATCAGATGGGACGACGGCCCTGACCATACACCATTCCTTCCTTCACGGCTCAATCAGTTCCAATTAAAAGCGAGCAAAATTACGCCGGCCAAGGCAGGCAGCGATGTTCTGACCAAAGCAGGATCGGTCAAGGGTATGGTGGGCTCGACTATTGAGGATGGCGGTCGCTACATTATGCTGTGTGCCCATCGTTACGTCTACAAGGATATCAAAAAACGAGAAATGCGGATTCTGGAAGCACTTCGTGGCACTGGTATCACCATCGACGATGACCAAGTCCAGTTTCGCGACGCCGACCAGATCGCTGCGTGGACAAATAGCCACCCCGCTGTTGCTACCTGGGTGAAGGAGCAGACACAGCCCGGAACCATTGGTCCCTTCCGCTCCTGGTCCCACTGGGCTGGTCGCGCCGAGCATGACAGCTCGCTCCGGGTCGATGACGAGCGTCTTCCCGTGTTGCGTACCTGGCTGCGTGAGCGGGTAACAAAACCAAAAGGTGTTGTCCGCATAGTCGGACTATCGGGCGTCGGCAAATCCCGATTGACACTTGAAGCTCTTGGTTCCGCTAACGAAGAGGACCTCTTCGTTAGCAACATCGTGCTTTATGCCAACGAGTCCGAGGCCGACTCGGAATCTATCAATAACATCGTTCAAAATCTGGTGGATATGGGGCAGCGCGCCATTGTGGTCGTCGATTGTTGTACTCCTGGAACGCATAGGATTCTCACTGGCATAGTTTCGCGTGAGTGTAGCCATCTTTCACTAGTCACTATCGACAGCGAGATACCTCCTGGAACGTTGGAAACGTTGGATAAGATGACATTCAAGGTTGAGGAGGCACCACTTTCTGTTATTGAGGCCATCGTCAATCAAGTGCCACTGGGCTTGCCGTCCGAAGACCAGCGACGGCTTGTGCATTTCTCCAAAGGCTTCCCGAGAATCGCCATCCGCATCAGGAAAGCATGGACTGAGGGCATACCCGTTGCTCATGTCGAGGACCATGATCTTGTCGACGCATTCGTCCTGGGACGCAAGCCTCATAAGCCCGACCTGTTACGCAAGTCGGCGGCGTTACTGGCCACATTTGGCTTAGTCGAGATAGAGGACTCAACTGAACTCGGTGAGATTGCCCACGTGAGCTGTAATCTTACGGTCGAAGACCTACACGACGCTTTCCAGCAACTTACCGAGCGAGGCGTTGTTCAACGGAGAGGAAGATTAGCTATTCTTCAGCCTCGCCCGGTCGCCATGAGACTAGCCGAGAGTCAGTGGCAAAGGTGGACCCCAGATAAATGGGATGAGGTACTGGCCGGCGATACTAGTTCCAATCTCAAAATCCGGGCTGCTCGGCAGCTCGCCCTGCTTAACACGACTGACATTTCCCAGAAAGTGGTTGCTCATGTCTGCCGTCGGGATGGACCGTTCGATGGCTCCGAAGGAGTTTACAAGGCGGACCACGCCGAGGTGCTGTCAGCTTTTGCCGAAATCAACTCTAGAGTTGTTGTGGACCAGATTAAGCGCTCCTTGATAGAAATTGAGAATCTGTCGGAGATCAAAGGCGACGTGCACTGTCACCTTGTCTTGGCACTGGAGAAAATTGCCTTTTGTTCTGACACCTTTGAGGATGGCACCCGACTCCTGCTACGCCTCGCAGTTGCCGAGAACAAACAACATATCCACAACAACGCCGCCAATCAGTTCAAAGCACTCTTTCCTATGCTGGCTGGTAACACTGCCGCCGATGGCAATTCGCGGCTCTCCATCCTGAATGAAGCAACCAAAACTAACAATCCTGTACAACGCTCTATTGTCGTCAAAGCTCTGATTGCTGGAGTGAAGACGGATTATTTCTCGCGTTATGTGGGCGCAGAGATTCACGGGTCCCGACCAGCTCTAAAAGATTGGCGTCCAGACACAAACGAGAAGGCAACTGACTATATTAAGAATTGTGTGATGTACCTTGCTCAATTTGCTGAGCAGGACGACGACTCCGGTATCGCTGCTCGCGCCAGTCTCGGCCGTCATCTACACTCACTGATTGAGCATGGTCTCATTGATACCGTGGAAACAGTGGTCGACCAGGTAGGCGATAAAGTTGATCAGTGGGTAGAGGCACTGGAAAGTCTTGGTCATTTCCTCAAGCACGATGCTACCGACGATGATCATGAAATGATCAGTCGGGTCAAGACATTGATTGCCAAGCTGCAGCCGAAGGATATAGAAGCGCGCGTGCGTTTCCTCGTCACCGAGATGCCATGGGACTTTCCTTGTGAAGAAAAGTTAGATTTCGATACACTCGAACAGCGCCAAGCTGAGGCAGTGCGTGTGCTAGCAGTCGAGATCGTCAAACAACCACCAGCGACCCTTAAGAGAATTCTGCTCCGAGTCAGCCAAGGTCAGCAGCGTAAAGCTTATATCTTTGGAAAGTCTATCGCCACCTCTGCTGAGTCACCGCTGGACTGGCTGAAACCAATCACCTCCGCTGTCGTAGAAGTGCCGGAAGAGCGTAACTTCGATCTGCTTTCAGGGTATGTAAAGGGTATCGTTGAGAACCATCCAGATGTCGTGGATGATTTTAAACGGAAGGCGGCACAATCGCCCGAGCTTGCATCAGCACTTCCCCTAATTTGTTTGCGAATCGGCATCACCCCATCAGATATCGAGTTGATTATTGATGCTCTTCAGGAGGGCTTGCTGGATCCTGAACAATTAGAGTGCTGGAAATTTGGTGGAGTGCTTGCTAAGGTTCCTGCCCCTGTGGTAGCGCCCTTGTTTGATGCGATGCTCGACCACAATATGGAAGCGTTTGCAGTAGCTGTGAGCCTAATGGGGAAGTATGTTCATGGTGCACTCGATAAGCTCGATGACCTACGACCACAAATCCTTAAGTCTGCAGAAAATATAGCCCGGTGGGAACAGCCACCGCGTGAAACAATGGTAGCTTACCACTTCGAGACAATCACTGAGTGGATGCTGAAGCATGGCCGGCAGGACCGCGACGCTTGTACCATAGCCTTGGTGCTGGCGCGTGCGCTGGTCAAAATTGCTGAGCAGCACCATGGGCGGCTTTTGGAGCCTATGATTCCCATACTGCTGTCTAACTTTCCCGAAATAACTTGGCCTCTCATTGGTCAAGCAATCGTTTCTGACCGAAGGCAAGCGTTGCACTTTGAATCTGTCTTGAACGGCCTGGGTTCTTCCATGCGCGGGGAGAATCCCCCAATCTTGAGCCTTCCCCAGGATACCTTGTTCGCTTGGTGCCATGCTAACCCGGAGCGCGCACCGGCTTTCACAGCAGCGATCGTGCCGGTACTCAACACTTATCGAGTTGATGCCACCAAACGCTTGCTGCATCAAGTCATGACGCGGCTACTCGACGAGTTCGGCGACCGTCAGGATGTGCTGCAAGCTATCTCTCGCAATATACATACCTTCGTTTGGTGGGGAGCATTAGGAGCCTATTACGAGCTTTACCAAGCGCCGCTAAGCACGCTGAATGATCATCCACGGGGGCAAGTGCAACGCTGGGCCAAAACCATGCTTCGCCGACTCAATACCGAGATCGAGAACGCCCACACCGAAGACGAGGAACGAGAGGCACAGCATGAAATCTAGTGCCTTCATTCAGAACGATGTCCAAAGCCTAGTTGGAATGACATCGTATCGGCTTTTAAGGAAGATCAGGTTCGTAGAATGAAGTTTGGCAAGTTGAAAACCCTGAAAGAGAACTGCCGAAAGCGAATATGCACAAAAGTATACTTGGCAGATGACGAGATTGACGAAATACATATAAGATTAGCCATGTCTGATACGGAAAAGCAGACTTTCGATACAAAGCGAGGGCAGTATATCCGGCGCTATGAAGCAATTAAGGCGTGGATAAATATCACAGATTCGTATGACCACCTCCATGACTTTAACCCGACTAATAATGAACACTGGAAAAGAATAGCGAATGTATGGTCAAGTCCAGAGGATCAGATACCAAGAGGAGGTTGACTGTTGATTAAATACCTGCATATACTCTTTACAAGGATAAAAACGACATGCCTAGCAAGACTGCCAAACAGAGACGATTTATGGCAGCCGCTTGTAAAGGCAGGGTTCGCAAGAAGATTTCACGAAAAGTAGCTTGCAAGTTTCATAGGGCAGATAAGAGACGGAAGAAATGACTAACCTAAAAGGAGATAACTATGAAGATTAAACTACTGATATTGATGCTATTCGGAGCCTTTATGTTCAGCAATGCGGGAGCTTGGCCTACAGGCGATCCGAAAATAGATGAAGCCCAAGCCAGAATCAATGCAAGTTATGAGCGAGAATGGCGGCCTGATTACAGCATGGAAGACGCAGCACGACGAACTAGAGAGGCTGAAAGACAGGTTTCTGAGGTTGAATATAGAGGTAGAAACGACTGGATCACCTCTACTGGTTGCGACAAGTACTCTGCTGTGTGTAGGAACCGATGGCAGCACTAGTTTACTTATCTTGTTCCTCCCTTAGCATGGTAAGTAATGGGTCATATATCGCATTAACTATATATCTCCTTGTATAGTCCTCCTTATCCGGTGCGGTATATGGAAGCTACTTCCTTAAAGCGGCGAGTACCTCTTTGATAGGAATAAAAAAG
Organism: Gammaproteobacteria bacterium; assembly: GCA_965215055.1. Taxonomy (GTDB): domain Bacteria; phylum Pseudomonadota; class Gammaproteobacteria; order UBA4575; family UBA4575. The sequence goes on along the minus strand of OZ244046.1, from coordinate 1,395,003 downwards.
TTTACCCCTTGCTCCACAGAGCTATCATACAAAAGACCTGACACCGAGATACCTACCACAGAACCGTTTCTGTCGATCAACGGCCCGCCAGAGTTTCCAGGATTGACAGGAGCGTCGCTTTGTATGTAATCGAGGCCTTGGACCCTGCGATGGGCACTAACAACGCCTTTTCGGAGCGTGCCGCTATATTTCTCACTCAAAGGCGCACCAAACGAATAAACTTCCTCCCCAACCTCCACGCTTGTGGGCCTTATGGGCAACAAAGGTCTTATGAAGCTATCGGTGAAATGAATCAACGCGACATCTCTGCGATCATCGACAATCACTACATTCGCATCGATCTCCGCGCCATCACCAAAAATTAACCTGACCTTCTTCGCTCCAGCGACGACATGCTCACTAGTGACGAGAAACCCCTCTCCGATCACGAAACCGCTACCATGGCCGAGTGCAGACCGCACGACCGCAGTAGCTTGTTTCAGTAAGTCTATGTCGACCTCTCCATTAACTGTTGATATTTTCACAGTGTTCAAAGCTGCAAGCTTCCAGTCGTTGTCTTTTTTAACTTGATCAGTGTATTGGTTCTCCGCGTCGCTTATGTGCACGAGTTGATAAAATTTCTTGTCTGCGAGCAGATTCCGCGTCGCAAGCGCGAAGGCATTATCAAACGCCTTCCCAATACCGTTATAGCTTATACCAACCTTGGATGAACCCTGTGTGTGCACTTTCTCTACAATCTTGCGCCGCAACGCATCAAAAATCTGCCACTCTACTTCCATGTAGACCGCCGCACTCGAGGAACTGTAATTTCCAGACCTACTCTTTGGATAGCACACGTTCGCCTCTATGCTCTTGACTAGGCCAGCGATTAAATATTCTGCCGATTTGATCTCTGGGTCTTCGAACAAAGCATCCGGGTCACCGACAACTTTGTAGTTTGCGAGTTGAAGCTCGGTGTGAAAGATTTCATTGAACCGATCAGTGTTCAGTTGGTGACGCCCACCAGATAGCGTAAAATCATCTTTTTTTAGGCACAGAAGACCCCTAGATAGCTTACCAATCGGACGATGATGGGGGATTTTCAAGACGATTTTCCTGAAAGCAATGGGCTTTGTGCCTTCGAGTGTTGGCACAGAAATGGGGTCCAACATGGGAGCACTGAGACTTGTTGTGCTTTTACAAGCCTGAAGGGTAGCTAGGCACAGGCATAGAGCCAGAAGGGAAAAGTGAGATCGCATTATGCAACACTTTGAGTCTATGTTGATCATACTCTACTCGTGTTTATGAACAATAACACCTCAAAATGACTTCGGAGTAGAGTGTGACTTCAAGTTATAGGTTTTTTAGGCTTGATTTCCCCTTCACACCCTTATATATAAAGTACATGAACTACCATGGCTTTTAGTATGTCAGGTTCGTCAGTCGAATTTGCCGTGCCTGAAACGGCGGTTATCCAATCGAGCCTACCCGTTTATTCTCCGCAACAGAGAGAGGAAAAAATCGCGGCCATAAAACGCCTGCTCAAACAGGAAGATGCCGTGCTGGTTGCGCACTACTACACGCATGAAGACTTACAAATAATTGCCGAGGAAATGGGCGGCTGCGTATCCGATTCCTTGGAAATGGCGCGCTTCGGCAACCATCATCCGGCAACAACGCTTATCGTCGCAGGTGTTCGGTTCATGGGCGAAACCGCGAAGATATTAAACCCGGAAAAGCGTGTGTTAATGCCGACACTGGAGGCGACCTGCTCACTTGATCTTGGCTGTCCGATAAAAGAATTCAGCGAGTTCTGCGATCAGTACCCGGATCATGAAGTAGTGGTCTATGCCAATACCAGTGCCGAAGTAAAGGCGCGTGCAGATTGGGTAGTCACTTCCAGCATTGCGCTAAAGGTCATTTCACACCTCACGGACCTGGATAAAAAAATACTGTGGGCGCCGGACAAGCATCTTGGGCGTTACATTGAACGGGTTACCGGTGCGGACATGACACTGTGGCAGGGCGCATGTATCGTACATGAAGAATTCAAGGCGCGCGCATTGGGGGATTTAATGGAACAGCACCCCGAAGCCGCTATCCTGGTGCATCCCGAATCTCCGGCAGCCGTTATCGATGTCGCAGACGTCGTAGGTTCAACTACGGCACTGATAAAAGCAGCCAAGGAGTTGCCGCATCAGAAATTCATCGTTGCGACGGACAACCGCATTTTCTACAAAATGAAACAGCAGGCACCGGACAAGATCTTCATTGAAGCCCCTACCGCAGGAGAAGGCGCGACCTGCAAGAGTTGTGCGCACTGCCCGTGGATGGCCATGAACGGCCTGCATAACCTGGAAGCGGTGTTGGAGTCAGGTGAAAACGAGATTTTTGTAGATGAAGAGATTCGCAAGAAAGCCTACCGCTCGACCAGCCGTATGCTGGATTTTGTCAGTCATTAGTTAAGGGCTATCGTTTCATTAAGGCAACCCTGCATTTTCTTCTAATAAAATTGATTTGCGGGATATCAACTCAAGTAGTTGTTTGACTTGAGGAAGGTTTCCAGTTCCTGTAGCGCGAGTTTTCCAGCCTTTACAGACACCCCTGTTCGGGAAAGTTTTTCCAGCCAGGTTTGGCGCATATCCGCACTATCGACGTGTATGCAAGACAGTATCTCCTCAATGGTGTTACCGGGCTTCTGCTCGCAAATCCGATGGTTGCCGTCGGCATTTATCTCTACATTGACTGCATACGTATTGCCGAATAGATTATGCATGTCACCAAGTATCTCCTGGTAAGCCCCTATCAGAAAAAAGCCCAGAATATAATCTTGTCGGGAGTGAAATTCGTGCAGAGACAGGTACGGCCTGATGGCATTATCTTCCACGTAGTGATGTATCTGTCCGTCCGAGTCGCAGGTCAGGTCATGCAACCGCGCCTTGCGCGAAGGAAATTCTTGCAGGCGATGCAGTGGCAGGATTGGAAAGATCTGACTCAGCCCCCAAATATCGGGGAACTATATACTTGACACACAAGCTAAAGAATCTCCACCCAGTTAGGTTTGAATTTTACCAGTCTTAGGACGTGTTTCATCTCCAGTAAACCTGGCTCCCGATTGATTAAAAACCGTGTTGCACTAGGTGGAATTGGTTCATGGATTGTGAACTGTGAACCGTGAGGCTGCCAAGTGAATACATGTTGATCTTCTTCAAAGCCTTCAAGATTATTATTTTTATTCACCTTCCAGTGATAGCTATTTACCACTAACGGATAGATAGGCCGTTCAAACAGTGTGAACTCCTGTATAGCCATATTGCGAACCAATACTACAAGGCGAGGGTCGTCGTGATCCCACTTTGCCTTGTTGATTCTGTCATTGTATATATCGAGTACAGATTGGCCAGTAGCCTGCAAATCAGAAAACGGATCATTGATACCAGATGAGTATACAGGGCTATTCCTGCCACTGATTAGGCGAATTTTCCCCGCAGTGTGTGGGTTCTTATGCTGAACAGTCTTAACTGACCAACAGCAGCCGTTCCAAGACACATCTGCAATCCCTATTGGCTTGCCGTGTGATTGGCCTGATATTGAATCCGAGAATATCCTGCTGAACTGATCGCCGGTCATATCCGCATGACCCACTGCTTTCAAGTGGACAATACGCTTGCAGACAGATTCAATAACTGATTCTGGAAACTCGTTTATCGGGTAGGGTTCGTGCTTCCTGATTCCGTCCCGCGTTTTGACTTGCCGCACTCATTACCTCTCTTATTACTGCTCGCACCATCGGAACGGGTATTGCATTGCCAGCCTGTTTTCTAAGTTGGCCATCTGTTCCGATGATGTCAAAACTTTCAGGAAAGCCCTGTAACCTCAACTGCTCACGCGGAGTAAGCCGCCTTTCACCGTCTACAAGCAGATAGTTATGACTGGCGTTTGCCCGTAATGCACAAGAAAACGGATGTGAACTTATATTACCAGCCTTATTTTCGTGCCATATCGAGGGCATCACACTTGGAGTGTGACTTAGTTGCCGTTTGAGTTTAATTTGCTCACTGACGTAGTACTTTCGGTCTGGACTAGACTCTAGTATTTCAGACAGTTGTTTATAATGTTTACGTGGTTCAGGCCATTGAAATAGATCAATGGCTCCATGATCAAGCAGCCCTACAATGATTACCCTTTCTCGCTTTTGCGGAAGTTTGAAGTCTAGGGCATTCAAGATTTTCCACTTGCAAGCGTAGCCCAGTTTATGTAAGCCCGTAAGCACGGCATCCATTATTTGCCCCTTCGCTATTGTTGCGAACTGGCGCACGTTTTCCAACACCAATGCTTTTGGCTTCTTGGCTTTCAGGATTCGCAAAATATCATTGAATAGTGTACCTCTACTATCTTCTACCCCCTTCATATCCCCAATAATAGAAAAGGGTTGGCAGGGGAATCCTGCAAAAAGTATGTCGTGGTTTGGAACCTTATTGGATTTGACCCGCTTAATATCAGAGGTTGGAGTAATACCGAAGTTATGTTCGTACTGAATTCTACACGGCTCGTCTATATCGCAAGCGTATACGCACTTCAAGCCGAGATCATGGGCTGCATAGTGGAACCCCCCAATCCCGCAGAACAAGTCTGCAAAAGTGGAAATCCCCGCGTCCCTAAGTGTTTTCGGTATAGCTGACCGAATGTGCAGGTCAGCCATTGATCAGTTTTTTGTAGGTTAATCTACGTCCTGTAAAACCTGCCATGATGATGCGAACCATTGTGATTCCAGACCCGTTACTGTCATCAAAAGCTGGCAGTTCACTAATCCCGCAACGCTTTGCAATTTCATTGATATAACGATGCAGGTGCTTGCTACTCCAGTAGTGATAAATACCCATCTGTGATCGTCTTACCAATGCCCATAAACCTTCAATCGTATTAGTATGCACCTCTCCCCTAACATATTCTCCGGTACTGTGTTTTATGGTGTGGTGTTCGACTTCAATATCATTGTAACCACCGAAATCATCAGTATGGACTACTGCACCCTTAGCCACTCTTGCATTAACATTGCCTGAAAGAGTTTCCTTTCTAGTGTCTGCAACTGGAAAGGCTACGGCATCACCACCACGTTCAATCATACCTAAAACTGCTGTCTTGCCTGAACCACCACGGCCCGAATTAGCTCGTTTACTTTTGTGCTTGTTCTTTTCGAGTCCTCCTATATATACCTCATCAGCTTCTACAATTCCATCTAATACGATGCCATCGTCTGCAAAAGACTCGCGCAGTCTGTGTTCCATAAACCATGCTGTTTTCTGTGTAACGCCTACCATCTCGGCCATCTTTGTAGAGGCAACACCTTTGCTATGTATACCGAAAAGAAACATGGCATATAGCCATTTTCGTAATGGCACGGCTGAATCTTCCATAACTGTTCCGATTCGCACCGTAAACTGCTTGGAGCAAGCCTTGTGCTTACATCTGAATAACTTGCCGTCTCGGATGCGGTAGACCTGATCATATCCGCAATGCGGGCAAACTACGCCGTTAGGCCACCTTGCATTTATCAGGTAGTTGCGAGCAGTGTCTTCATCAGGAAAACGCTCGAAGAAATCGAACGTGCTTGGTTGCTTGATTTTTTGTACTTGGGTCATGGAGATACCTTGTTCTCTGTTCCAATGTTGTGATATTATACTATCATATTTTGTGTGTCAAGTATATAGTTCCCAAATATCGGGGGTTGATTGAAATAAGGAAAAATTGCAGAAGTATTTGTCAATGAGCTTTTCTTCAAGATCTTTTGAATACTCCGCACGTCTATCACTTGCGATTTCCAGGAGCTGGCCGTAAACTATTTGTGCCAATTTTTCCGCGCGTGCCTTTTCCTCCAATACGACGTCGCCAGTGGAAAAATCACGTTGTACTTCCTGCATAATTTGCATCAATTCAGCGTAAATTTCTGAACTATCGACGTGTGCCCGTGCATCTTCACTTGCGGACGTGATACGCCGACTTAAATCAACAAGTGCTGCCAAGTTTCGATTGTGGCCTGTCTTCTGTCCAAAAAGGTGAAGCTGGTTCTTCAATGAACGTATACCGTCTTCGGGCGTTGGTTGCCGTTGATACTGGGCATCAATGACGTTAGTGATCAGCAACGCATGGTGAGCCGTCATGGCACGTCCGTTTTCACTAAAAACGGTTGGTGCCTGGATGCCCTTTTGTCGGCACACTGAATTGACCGTACGGATAACGGCATCCGCATAGGCCCTGACGGAATAATTCATCGAAAAGTAAGAATTCGAGCTGCTGCCTTCATAGTCAACAGCCAGCCCTCCGCCGACGTTTAATTGATCAAGCTCTATACCGAGCTCGTGAAGTTCCGCGAAATAGCGCACTCCCTCTTGAAGTCCGGTCATGAGGTGCTGTATGGAGGGTATTTGTGAGCCCATGTGAAAATGCAACATTCGCATCCACCTGGTTGCCTTGTTTTCTTTCAACTGTTTGACCAGTTGCAACACCTTGTTCGAGGTCAGGCCAAACTTTGAACGCTCCCCACCCGTATTTTGCCAGTTGCCTGTTGCGATAGATGACAACCGCACCCGCATACCAAGGGTAGGTTGAAAGTTGAACTGTGCGGATAATTTCAGGACACGCTGAAATTCGGCCAAGCTCTCCAAAACAATGATTACTTTATGCCCCAGCAGCCCTCCAATCAAAGCCAAGCGGATGTAAACCTCGTCTTTATAACCATTGCAAATTATGACTTGGTCCGGTTTCCGCAGTATGCCCAGGCAGCAAATCAGTTCGGCTTTACTGCCAACTTCAAATGCAACCGGCCATTGAGTTTGATTGTGAAAATGGCGAATTACCGAAGCCTGCTGATTTACCTTGATGGGATAAGCGGCGATATAGCGGCCTGCATACTCGCAGGACAGGCTTGCATGCTCGAAAGCAGTGTACAAATCATCAAGCAGGTGCTGCAAAATATGTGGAAAGCGTACCAGCACCGGCAGCCCGATGCCTTGCTGCCTTAGTTGCCTGCTTAGTTCATACAGGTCCAGTTGGGTTGAATCCGTATTTGTAACGACGTGCCCGGCGGCATTGATGTCAAAAAGCCCTTTGCCCCAACCGGAGATACGATAATGTGATTTGGCTGATTCGATACTCCATGTTTCGGGAGTGCTCATAATACGCTTTTGTTCATGTTATTTTATTCGGAACGCCACTCGTTCACTGGAAAAACAGAATGGTAATGTAACGGGAATATAAATGCTTGATGAAAGTAAAACCTGGTTTACCGAGGAATGTACGGAGTGTGGAACTTCGTTGTCAGTGGAGATCCGCGAAAAACTGCACGAAGAACAAACAGCGTTTCAGAAAATAGAGATCTACTCGACGAGAAGCTTTGGCAATTTGATGGTGATCGATGGCTTTGTCATGCTGACGGAACGCGACAACTTCATCTATCACGAAATGCTGGCGCACCCCGCATTATTCAGCCATCTCAACCCCGGCAACGTGGTGATCGTGGGTGGGGGTGATTGCGGTACATTGTGTGAAATTGCAAAACACACGTGCGTGCAGAAAATCACCCAGGTCGAAATTGATGAGCGCGTGACTCGACTGGCAGAGGAATACTTTCCTGCTTTGTGCGAGGCCAACAATGATCCACGTGTTGAACTGGTTTTTGAAGATGCCGTACGGTGGATGCGCAATGCCGAAGACGATTCGCTTGACGTCATCATCGTGGACAGCACTGACCCGATAGGACCGGCAGAAGGCTTGTTCTCCACCCCCTTTTACAGGGACTGCGCACGCGCGTTGAAGTCCGACGGCCTGTTGAGTCAACAAAGCGAGTCTCCGTTGGTACATTTCGACACTATTATTACACCCATGCACGCACGCATGCGTGACGCCGGGTTTGATGCAACTGAACTGTGCTATTTTCCGCAACCAAGCTACCCGACAGGTTGGTGGACTGCAACTATCGCCAGCAAAAACAGGCAAATCCCGTTTGCCCGTGAATACGCCGCAAAACGGCTTACATTCACCACCCGCTATTACAATCACGCCATACATCGGGCAAGCCTTGCCACGCCACAGTTTTTATTGGACAGGCCCTGACTATTTACACAAAAAGCGCCTCGTAAAGAGGCGCTCAAGTGCTTTCCCTGGTTCCGGGCCCATTTCATGCTCCCGGGCAGAAGAGATTCCTATTTGACTACAAACTCGGGGTAGGCTTCCATGCCGCACTCGGCAATATCTGCACCTTCCATCTCGTCTTCTTCACTGATGCGGACGCCCATAATGGCTTTAATAATCCCCCATGTGATCAGACTTGCCACGAATACCCACGCGAAGATCATAATAATCCCAAGCAACTGTGCGACAAGGCTTGCATCCGGGTTGGACAGGCAAACCGCGAGAAGCCCCCAGATGCCGACAACACCATGAGCGGAAATGGCACCTACGGGATCGTCAATCTTCATCTTGTCGAGCATGACGATACTGAATACGACAATCACACCACCGATCGCGCCAATGACGGTCGCCAGCAGCGGCACGGGAGTAAGTGGTTCTGCCGTAATTGCTACCAGACCTGCAATGGCACCGTTCAAGGCCATGGACAGGTCTGCTTTGCCAAATGCCAGACGCGAGGTGATCAATGCTGCGACTACGCCACCGGCGGCAGCGGCATTGGTATTCACGAACACCATGGCGACGGCGTTGGCCTCACCAACGTCGGAAACCTTCAGCTCGGAGCCGCCGTTAAAACCAAACCACCCCAGCCATAAAATGAAAGTGCCCAACGTAGCCAAAGGTAAATTTGCACCGGGAATGGCAACAACTTTGCCGCTCGAAGTGTACTTGCCTTTGCGCGCACCAAGCAGCATCACGCCGGCCAGTGCGGCGCAAGCACCAGTCAGATGCACCACACCGGAGCCGGCAAAATCCATAAATCCTTGCTGATCAAGGAAACCGCCACCCCATTTCCAATAGCCCTGCACGGGGTAAATGAAAGCCGTCATGACAACTGCAAACAGCAGGAACGACCACAGCTTCATGCGTTCCGCTACGGCACCCGAGACGATGGACATTGCGGTGGCTACAAATACGACCTGAAAGAAGAAATCTGAAAGATTTGAATAATAGGTTTCGCCACCACTGGCGATGACGTCTCCGGCAGCATTATCACCGCCCAGAAAGAAACTTACACCCGGCCAAAAGGCGTTAACGCCTTCACTCGGATACATGATGTTGTAGCCCACGACCATGTACATAATACTGGCGATAGCGTACAAGGCGATATTCTTGGTTAAAATCTCCACGGTGCTCTTGGAACGCACCAGGCCGGCTTCCAGCATGGAGAATCCGGCAGCCATCCACATAACGAATGCCCCCATCACCAAGAAGTAAAATGTATCGAGCGCGTAAGCGAGTTCAACTCCCTTACCGCTCAATTCCAAAATTTGTGCTTCCACTTGAATTACCCTCCTAAAGAATACGGTTTTTATTACAATGCATCTGCGCCAGTCTCACCGGTTCGTATGCGTACCGCCTGTTCAACTGATGTAACAAAAATCTTGCCATCGCCAATTTTCCCCGTGTTTGCCGCTTTGCTGATGGCTTCAATCACGGAATCTACAAGGCTGCTGTCAATGGCAACTTCCAGTTTTACTTTCGGTAAAAAATCGATGACGTACTCCGCACCGCGGTATAACTCGGTATGCCCCTTCTGTCTGCCGAAGCCCTTGACTTCAGTTGCGGTCACGCCCGTCACTCCAATCTCGGATAACGCTTCTCTCACGTCATCCAGCTTGAATGGTTTAATAATCGCTGTTATCAACTTCATCGTTTTTCTCCCACAATTATTTGCCTGCCTGGTAACCTCTCTTGATCAGATAAGGTCAAAACTCCACGAGACGGATACATAGGCCTTGGTTTCATCATCGTCATCGGTACCGATAATTTCAGCGTCTTGCGTATGTACAACCGCGCCCACTAAATCAAAGCCTGCCAATTCCATGCCGTAACCTGCTTCAAAGTAATTGCCGAGATCATCATCCGCATCGTCACCAAAGTCACCGTAGGTCAGATACGCTCCACCGTAGCCGACCGTCACGGCCAGGAACGTGTATTCGTCGCCTTCCGAAAACGTGCCATTGTATTCGCCGACGGTATACTCAAGGTCCAGACTGAAACTGTCTGATGATCCACCCGCGTAAAAATTGACTTCGTTGTATTCGTCATCAAACTCATCCGAATACTGATAGCTGGTATAGCCGGCACCCAGGTAAAAATTGTCCCATTCGTGGACGTAGCCGGCGTAAAGATCATATTCGACTCCTTCTCCCACGTCGGCGATCCAGGTCCCCGCGTAGAAGCCCATGACTTCAAGGTCGATTCCGCCGTTACCTACTCCATCGTCCTGTGGAATTCCACGAAAGATGTAGTCGGATAATATTCCTGCATTGCCTGAAAGAGTAACCTCCGCAGCCGCGGCCTGCTGTGATAGCATCACCACAGTGCTGCTGCCGATAACCAATGCCAATATCAAGTGTCGTAGTTTCTTTTTCATTTATGAAATTGCCTCCCCTGAAAAGCCTTGCGTTACGTTTGGCTATAAAATAGAGCATGAAACGTGCCAATTCTTATAATCTGATATAAAACAATAAGTTATAGTCATCTCAAGGATAAAAACCAAAGCTGTACTAAAATAAACGCGCTTGTTTGGTTCACGCTTGCACTTATCTAAAGCAAGGCGTAAAAATTAAAGAGATTCAGCCAAGCCAGTCACTTATTCGTTTTAATGGAGCGTTACAGGATGAAATTAAATACCCGGCCACTTGATGAAATCGCACGCAAAATAAGTGCAGCCATACCTGACGACCTCAAAAGCGCCAAGCACAACTTTGAAAAAAATGCGCGCGTAGCAGTAGAAGGAGTGTTACAGCGTCTCGACCTGGTCACTCGTGAAGAATTTGACGTACAAGCGCAGATGCTGTCGAAAAGCCAACTCCGTGTAAAGGAGCTGGAACGGCGCATACAGGAACTCGAACAAAAAATACTACAAAATAACAACACGCCAGACAGTAACTCTGAATGAACCTTGCTACTGTTTTTTCCCGCGCGCAAACGGGCATGGAAGCGCCCTTGGTTACAGTGGAGGTGCATCTTTCAAACGGCTTGCCCGGACTGTTCATCGTCGGACTACCGGAAACTGCCGTAAAAGAGAGTAAAGAGCGCGTGCGCGCGGCATTGCTTAATTCCGGCTACCAATTTCCTACACGCCGCATCACTGTAAACCTTGCACCGGCTGACCTGCCTAAAGAAGGCGGTAGATTCGACCTTCCCATCGCGTTGGGAATTCTGGCAGCTTCCAACCAGTTGCCGCAAGGACATTTGCACGAATTTGAATTTATGGGCGAATTAAGTCTGAGTGGACAGTTACGCAACGTGCACGGCGTGCTGCCCGCTGCGTTGGCAACCGGGAAAAACTCCCGCACCATCGTGGTACCCATCGACAATGGTGGTGAAGCACTGTTGGCCAGAAAAACTGCGGTGCTGGCATGCAACAGCTTGCTGGAAATTTGTGGGCACCTGTCTGACCAGGAGTGTATACCTCCCTGTACCGAGGCGATTACAGTCAATCATTTGGCCGAACCGCTTGATCTCGCTGATGTGCGCGGCCAGCATCGCGCCAAGCGCGCCCTGGAGGTTGCTGCTGCCGGCGGTCACAATATGTTGATGGTAGGTTCTCCCGGCAGTGGCAAAACCATGTTGGCCAGAAGACTGCCAGGGATATTGCCCAATCTCAGCGAGCAAGAGGCAGTTGAATCCGCCACCATATACTCAATCAGTCACGGTGGGTTTGATCACGAACGATGGAGAGTACGCCCTTTTCGGACACCACACCATACGGCTTCAGGCGTGGCATTGGTGGGCGGTGGTTCATACCCCATGCCGGGAGAGATCTCCCTGGCACATAACGGGGTATTGTTCCTGGACGAATTAACGGAATTTGACCGCCGGGTGCTGGAGGTCCTGCGTGAACCCCTGGAAACTGGTCACATAGCCATTTCACGTGCGGCCAGACAAGTGCAATTTCCCGCGCGTTTTCAACTGGTCGCTGCAATGAATCCCTGTCCAAGAGGTTGCGATATCGACGTGAACGGCAATTGCGCCTGTACTCCGGAGCAAATTCGGCGTTATCGCACACGTATCTCTGCACCTCTGTTGGACCGGATTGACATCCACATTGACGTGCCGCGCGTGCCGAAAGAACAACTGCGAAGGCAAAAAAGTCACCATGCGGAGTCGAGCGAGGAGGTACGACGACGGATTACGTCAACCCGGCAGCACCAACTGAATCGTCAACAAAAACTTAACGCGCACATGACAAACAAAGAGATTGAACGGTTATGCCTGCTCAACCAGCAATGCGAAAAACTCATGGACCAGGCATTTGAACAGCTTGGCCTGTCTGCGCGAGGTTATCACCGCACCCTTAAGCTGGCGCGTACAATTGCTGACCTGGAAAACTCGGAGATGATTGAAGCCAATCACGTCAGTGAAGCAATCAGTTACCGACACTATGACCGGCTGCTGAGTTAAATCAAAATAAAACCCGTAGTGGGAAGGTCTACTGTACCGACTCCAGCATATAGTCCACTATTTTTTTGACGTCTTCATCTGAAAGGCCAACACTGCCTCCCTTGGGCGGCATGGTGCCAATACCATTGATAGCATTTGCATAAAGTTGATCAATACCTTTCGCGATACGTGGCTGCCAACCAGCCTTGTCACCGAGCTTTGGAGCATTCAGTAAGCCAGTGGCGTGGCATGCACTGCAAGGCATATAGAGTTTCTCGACAGATGGGCTGGAATCTGCCACCTGCATGGGCTTGGCAGTGTCCGTGGGAGGTATCTCGATACCACTGCCTGCATCCACGTCATTCTCCACGTCTACACCGGCAATCGGTCTGATACGATCCTCAATGCCTCCTTGAACAGCGGTGTCCTGAGATAAATCGGCATCAGAAATGAGCACGTTGGCAAGCGCCAAAACCGCAATTGTAGAGCCCGTTAATATACCAAATATGATTTTTAACGTCATTGCAAATTGATTGTTCTTCACACAAAGCTCCTACTTTATTCCAAATCCAAGTTAGTAAACGCGCTGCGAATTATAGTGAATGATCAATGTCAAGCCAATATAAAAAGCAACAAGGCTAGTCAGTATTTTCTTCTGCTTCGACGGACGTGGCCATCAGACCTGCTTCTCGTTTTGCCAACCAGTTTACCAGTTGCAATAATCGCTCATACCCCCCCGCATCGCTGGCCGTGGTCCGATATTTACCATGTATAATCACGGTAGGCACGGAGTTCGCCCCATATTGACGTGCCAACTGGCCCGAGTGCTTTACTTTCGCCTCCACGTAAGGCGAATTGTACGCCTTTTTGAACTCATCAACATCAACTCCATGCTGACTTAAAAAGCGCATCATGGATTCCATATCCCGCAGACGCCTTCCCTGCAAGTGAATAGCGTCAAAAAATAGCGGGTGAATCCTTTCGAGCTCACCTGTTTTTTCCAGGGCATAGTAGGCGCGGGCATGTGAAAGCCAGCTACGATTTAACGCTACCGGCATGCTCACAAACGCTATATTGGCCGGCTTGTCCTGCTTCCAGCCTTCCAGGTATTTTTCAAACTCATAGCAATGGGGACAGCCATACCAAAACAGTTCCAAAATTTCTACGGTGCCCGGCTCGGCATTAATGGCTACGGCAGGCCAAATCTCATGGTAGTGCATACCTTCCTGAAACTCGACGGCACTATCATGTTCAACTTTATCACTACCGCCAGCTACGGACGCCAGGCACAGCGTCAAAGCAAGGGCCAAAGCAACGTGGCCACGCATCAAACCATAGATAGACATTTTTGTAACGAGTGGTAGTTGATGATTTGGTTTAGACTCAAAAGGTCGTCACGGGTTCTCGTAAACGACAAGGGTTAATGCTGTTCGTCGGAGTGAACAAGCCTATGCAATCCAGAGATATATTCGGCTACGGCATCGATTTCCACCTCTGTCATATAATTGACAATATCCTTCATCATGTTCAGATTGTCATCGATTTGATACCTTGCACCACTACGGTATGCGCGTAATTGCGCCGCAGTATACACGGCATGCTGACCAGCGATCCGTGGAAACTTGGCTGCCTCATTGCCCATGCCATCAGGGGCATGGCAAGACATGCAGGCGGGTACTCCACTTACGGGATTTCCCCCGCGGTAAATTCTCTCACCAATGACATACAACTTCTCTCCCTGGAATTCTTTACTGCCATCAGCGGTCCCCCGGGAACGAGGTTGTTGTGAGTAATAGGCAGCCAGGTCGAGGATATCCTGCTCGGATAAATTCTCCGTCTGCGGATTCATGAGCGTATTAACCCGAATTCTTTCCTTGAATAACCGCAGTTGATCAATAAGATATTTTTCTCCCTGGCCTGCCAGCTTGGGCCATGCAGGATTGACACTGTTTCCGTCAACGCCATGGCACACCGCGCATGAAGCAGACTTTTGTTTGCCGGCCTCCGGGTCTCCTCCCGCGTAGGCACACGTGATGAATAACCCACCGACCAGTAACAGGCAATGCAGTTTTTTCACGTACCTATTTCTAAATATCAACACAGTTGCGTATAAACCCTGTGAAGGTTAGCCTCAAAGAGATAATAAAACGGCTAAACAAAAGCCGCCTTTGTATATCATAAAGTATTTACCGCTGCAAAAGGCGTTATTCTACTACTAAAACACCTGATAAAGCACTTGGCAATATCCGGGGAAAACACCGAACCTGCTTCATGAACATACCTTTCACACAGGCTCGACTTTTGAAAAGCGCTGCGTCAACGGATGATTTCCCTGCGGACAGCGGTGCCGAAGTAGCCTTCTGCGGTCGTTCAAATGCAGGTAAGTCAAGTGCGATCAACGCGCTGTGTCAACAAAGGAATCTTGCGCGTATCAGCAAGACGCCTGGCCGTACCCAGTTGATTAATTTTTTCAAACTGGATGGCGACGCACGCCTCGTCGACCTACCGGGTTACGGCTATGCAAAAGCCTCTGCCAAGGCACAACAACAATGGCAGCGCCTGACGGAATCCTACCTGGTTCATCGCAACACGTTGTGTGGCTTGATTTTACTAATGGATATTCGGCATCCACTAATGAAAATTGACTGGACGATGATTCGGTGGAGTGAACACTACCAGTTACCTCTTTACGTACTGCTGACAAAAGTCGATAAAATAAACCGGAACGACAAGGTTAAAACTTTGACCAAGGTGGCATCGAACCTGGAGCAGCAGGGGATTACCTCGGGCGTACAAGTATTCTCGGCCACTAAAAAAATCGGCCTGATGCAGGCGCGGGAAAAAATTTCCGTGTGGCTGTGCAAAGCCTTGCTGGAATAGCTTCGTTCCAGTCTCAGTGCCGTGGTTTCAGTGTGGCCACTGTAAACATGACGTTAAATTCAGGGGATTTTTATTCCCTTGTCAAGAAGATGCCTCGGTTACATGAAGAACCGAGGCATAAGAATAACCCGCTAAGGGAGGAAAGCGGGTAAATGCGATTGCGCTGTTAGTTAGAGGGTAGATAAACGCGAAAGTTCGCTACCTCCGGTAAAACTTTTTGTGTATCCACTTGATTTCCCCTGCTCTCCAAGGGCGTTAATGCGCTTCATCCCAGTTTGTGCCCAATGCGGCGTCTACCACGAGCGGCACGGACAAGTCCGCAGCCGATACCATGCGTCGAACAACTTCACGTTTTACCAGGTCGGTGCAATCGTCACGCACTTCAAATACCAGCTCATCATGAACTTGCATGATCATTTTGCAATCGTGCCGTTCATGCTGAATCCAGTCATTTATGGCAATCATGGCCCGCTTGATGATATCCGCAGCCGTACCTTGCATCGGCGCGTTGACTGCGGTGCGCTCAGCATATTGTCGGCGGCGTGCATTCTTACTGTTGATATCCGGTAAATACAGTCGTCTGCCAAACAGGGTTTCAACGTAGCCTTGCACACGCGCCTGTTTGCGTATGTCATCCATGTATTTTTTCACGCCGGGATAACGTTCAAAATATAAATCTACGTATTGCCGTGCTTCGGTTTGCGTGATATCCAATTGACGGGCCAAGCCAAATGCAGACATGCCGTAGATCAAACCAAAGTTGATCGCCTTTGCAGCCCGCCTTTGCATAGGCTCGACTTTATCGGGCGCAATGCCGAGCACTTCGGCTGCAGTGGCCTGATGTATATCTTTATCCTGTACAAAGGCATCACATAATTTTTGGTCTTTCGACAAGTGCGCCATGATGCGCAGTTCAATTTGTGAATAGTCCGCCGCCAGTACCTGGTAGCCCGGCGGTGCAATAAAGGCTTTGCGTATGCATCTGCCTTCCTCCGTGCGAATTGGAATGTTCTGTAGATTCGGATGCGAAGAAGACAGACGGCCGGTAGAAGCAACAGCCTGATGATAAGAGGTATGTATGCGCCTGGTTTCAGGGTTAATCAACGTGGGTAATTTATCGGTATAGGTCGATTTGAGCTTACTCAGCGTACGATATTCGAGTAGCAGCCCAGCTAAAGGATAATCCCGGGCCAGTTCCTGCAACACGTCTTCAGCAGTAGAGGGTTGTCCCTTTGGTGTCTTGCGTATTACGGGCAGATTCAACTTCTCAAACAGAATTTCCTGTATCTGTTTCGGAGAGTCCAGGTTGAAACTTTCACCTGCAAGTTCGAACGCCTGTTTTTCTATCCCGCTTATTCTTACACCAAGCTGTGCGCTTTGTTCCGCCAGTTGCCCGGCGTCTACCAATACGCCGTGGCGTTCAATGTCTGAAAGCACTTTCAGCATTGGCAATTCGACGTCCAGGTATAACGCTTTTTGTTTGCTCTTCTGCTTTAGTTCAGACCAAAAAATATGGTGCAATCGTAACGTCATATCTGCATCTTCGGCGGCATACTCCGCTGCTTTCTCCAGCTCTATCCGGTCAAAAGTAACTTGTTTGCGGCCTTTGCCTGCGACGTCTTCAAAATGAATGTTGATATGATTTAAATGTCTCTCGCACAAGGTATCGAGATCATGTCGACTTGCGACCGAGTTGCATACGTAGGATTGCAGCATGGTGTCGTGTCCTATGCCGTCCAGGTGAACATCGTGATTCAAAAGAACACTGCGATCATATTTCAAGTTATGGCCAACGATTTTTGCCTGTCCTGGATTGAACAACGGCTCGAGTTCAGCCAATATTTTTTCGCGGTCCAATTGCCTGGGCGCACCAGGGTAGCTATGGGTAAAAGGTAGATAGGCGGCCTCACCCGGCGCAACGGAAAATGATAATCCAACTACGCTGGCCTGCATGTAATCCAGGCTGTCTGTTTCAGTATCAAGGGCAACCCACTTCGCCTGTTGCAGCCGTTGCAACCAGCGATGAAAGTCTTGCTCGGTAAGAATGATCTCGTAGTTGCATTTTTTTTCAGCTTTTAAGACTTCTTGTCTCTCTTCGCTGGTCT
Organism: Gammaproteobacteria bacterium; assembly: GCA_965215055.1. Taxonomy (GTDB): domain Bacteria; phylum Pseudomonadota; class Gammaproteobacteria; order UBA4575; family UBA4575. The sequence goes on along the minus strand of OZ244046.1, from coordinate 1,377,457 downwards.
CCTCCATAGACAAAGTCTTCAGCCAGGATTTAAATTCCAGTTCCGTATAGAGTTGCCGTAGCCGCGGCAGGTTTTGTGGCTGAATTTGCAAGTCGTCAATCGCTATGCCCACGTCCACGTCGCAACGCACGGTTGTAAGTTGCCGGGCAAGCGGCAGTTGATCAAGGTGCTCACGCAGTTTTTCACCTACTCTGCCCGTAATTGCACCGGCACTCTCGGTCAGCTGTTCCAAAGAATCGTACTCATTCAGCCATTTCGCGGCAGTCTTGGCACCTACGCCGGGCACCCCTGGAACGTTGTCGGATTTATCTCCCGTCAGTGCCAGATAATCGACTATCTGGTGTGGCGCCACGCCAAATTTCTTGATAACTCCATTTATATCCATAGTGGTATCACTCATGGTATTGACCAGGGTAACGTAGTCATTGACCAACTGTGCCATGTCCTTGTCACCAGTGGATATTAAAACCCTGTACCCTTCCTCCACCGCTTGCACTGCCAATGTTCCAATGACGTCATCCGCCTCAACACCCGGCTCCGAAATCAACTTCACACCCAAGGCATGAATGACGTCGTGCAAAGGAGTGATTTGTGCTTGCAATTCTTCAGGCATAGATGGGCGATTGGCCTTGTACTCTTTATACAGTTCATGTCTGAAGGTCTTGCCCTTGGCATCGAACACGACGGCAAGCTGCCTTGACTGCGTTTCATTAAGTAATCTCCGCAACATGTTCACCACGCCATATATTGCCCCCGTTGGCTGGCCGGATGACGTTGTGAAACCTTTTAACTTGGGTACGTGGAAGGCTCGATACAAATAAGAAGAGCCATCGACCAAAATGAGTAGGGGTCTATTCTTTGCAGGCATCGCTATAATTCAACCCGGAGTAATTACTGATGGCAGGGTAGTTGAAGCGCTATTATGACACTTGTTTTTAGCATTGGTTGTGAAGATATACTCTGCGCTTTAATTCTGGTATTTTACAGTCGCAGGCAGTTGTACCTAGTCCTGATCAGGAACTCTAATCCCCCACCCTACAGCGTCGATCAATAAATTCCATGTCCGTCTATACAAACATTGAGCGGCAGGAACTTGAAGCCTTTCTCAAAAATTATTCACTGGGAGCATTGATTGACTTCCAGGGTATCAATGCGGGCGTTGAAAATACCAATTACTTCGTGTCCACTGAAAATGGAGAATTCGTGTTGACCATCTTTGAAGAGATTGGTTTCGAGGCACTCCCTTATTACTTGGCGTTGATGGCGCACCTGTCGAATCATGGAATGCCAACCGCTCACCCAATAGCCGATCTTGAAGGCGACTACGTGCGCAGGTTAAAGGAAAAGCCGGCCGCAATCGTACGGCGCCTGGAAGGGAAAAACGTGCTGACGCCGACGAGCGCCCACTGTGCCGCCGTAGGCCATGCCCTGGCACAGGTGCACATCGTGGGGAAGTCGTTCAACGGCGTACTCGAAAATCCTCGCGGAGTAGCCTGGGCGCAGCATACCGCCGACCGCGTGCTGCATCAGCTTTCAAACGAAACCTGGCAGCTACTCAAAAAAGAAATCTCCTACCGCCAGCAGCCGCTCCCCAAAAATTTACCCCGGGGCGTGATCCATGCCGATTTATTTCGCGATAATGTAATGTTTATAGGCCAAGCGCTGACTGGCATTATTGACTTCTACTATGCCTGTAACGACTACCTGCTGTACGACCTTGCCATAACGGTAAACGACTGGTGCAGTCTTGACGGCGGTGAGCTCGACATGAATTTATATACCGCCCTGGTTGACGCCTACCGCACGGAACGGGAATTCCACCAACAAGAATATGACGTCTGGGAATACATGTTGCGTGCGGCCGCGCTTAGATTCTGGTTGTCACGCTTGCGAGACCAGATTTTCCCCAAAGACGGGGAGATTACTCACATCAAGGATCCTGACTCGTTCAAGAAAATCTTGCTGGCAAGAATTGAAAATGCACCAGGCCTGAGCCAGTAGAAAGCACAGACGTCTTTTGAAAAAAATAGAAAAAATATGCAATAGCATTGACGTGCTCAATGAGCATATCGGCAGGTTTGCAGCCTGGTTTATATTGATAATGGCTGCAATTACATTTTTGGTTGTAGTGATGCGCTACGGCTTTAACTTTGGGCGCATCGCCCTGCAAGAATCCATTACCTATTTGCACGCCTTCGTGTTTACGATCGCCGCGGCATACACTTTGAAGCACAATGAACACGTTCGTATTGACATCCTTTATCAAGGCATGTCTTCACGCGGTAAAAACAAGGTAGATTTTTTCGGCAGTCTATTCTTGCTGCTGCCTTTCGCGGCGTTCATTGTGTGGGTCAGTTTCGATTACGTGATGAACTCGTGGAAGTTGCTGGAGAAATCCCGTGAGGCCGGAGGCCTGCCGCTTGTTTATATCTTGAAAACCTGTATTCCTGCCATGGCAATTTTCCTGTTTTTACAGGCGGTTTCACTATGTGGGCGCACATGGCTTGCTTTACGTAAATAGCGGCTTGCCGGGCATGGCGATCGTTGCGTTCGTATTATTTGCAACAGTGATCATAGCGCTGTTGTTCGGCTATCCAGTGGCATTTACACTTGCCGGTGTATCGTTGATTTTTGCAGCAGCAGGGATATTGGCAAATGTGTTCGAGCCGGCTTTGTTGCAGACGTTTCCCAGCCGCCTGTTTGGCATTATGACGAATGAGACGCTAATCGCAGTGCCCTTGTTTGTATTTATGGGCGTCATGCTGGAACGTTCAAAAATTGCTGAGGAGCTACTTGATACGATGGCTTCTCTATTTGGTTCTCTGCGCGGCGGTTTGGGGATTTCAGTGGTCCTGGTCGGCGTATTGCTTGCTGCCAGCACCGGTATTGTAGGTGCCACAGTCGTTACCATGGGATTGCTATCGCTGCCAACTATGCTTAAAAGAGGCTACCAGGCAGAAATTTCGACAGGTGTAATCTGTGCTTCCGGGACACTTGGCCAGATCATCCCCCCTTCGATTATCCTGATACTGTTAGGCGACGTGTTGTCATCTGCCTACCAACAGGCACAACTCGACCAGGGCATATTTTCACCTGATACCGTATCAGTCGGAGATTTATTTGCGGGCGCGGTCCTGCCCGGCCTGTTGCTGGTAGCACTATATCTTTCCTATTTGTTATTTATCGCCTGGAGCAAACCACAAACAATGCCTGCTGTACGTCAACGTGCAGACATTGATCCAGCCACTCAGACCAGACGTGTATTGCGGGCGCTAGTGGCGCCAGTGTTGCTCATGATTGTAGTGCTTGGGTCTATAGCCAAAGGTATCGCTACACCAACAGAGGCGGCATCCATAGGCGCAGTTGGTGCATTTTTACTGGGATTGCTTAATCGCCGCCTTGACCTCGATTGCCTGCGAGACGTGGTGAGAAGGTCCGCACGAATTACCTGCATGGTGTTTATGATACTCATCGGAGCATCCATTTTCTCCCTGGTATTTCGTGGCTATGATGGCGACGTGGCCGTACATGCGCTGCTTATGCAATTACCGGGTGGCGTGGTGGCTGCAATGTTGATCGTCATGCTGCTTATGTTTCTGCTGGGTTTTATCCTGGACTTTATAGAAATAACGTTTGTAGTAGTCCCTATCGTAGGGCCCGTGTTATTAAGCCTGGGTGTTGACCCGGTTTGGCTTGGTGTAATGATTGCAATCAACTTGCAAACTTCATTTTTAACTCCGCCATTCGGGTTTGCTTTATTTTATCTGCGTGGAGTTGCGCCGAAAAAGGTGCAAACCAGGCAAATCTATCGCGGCGTCGTACCCTTCATCGCTATCCAGGTTGCCGCGTTGTTGTTAATCGCATACTTTCCAGGTCTGGCGACCTGGCTTCCTGACAAGATTTACTGATAACAACGGGCGAGTGAATAGAATGGCAGAGATAACAGCGGTGGCTTCTCTGTCCCCTGAAAACTACGTGCTTTGAATCTATTCGTATGGAGAGAAGGTTGGAACGAGTTGCAAGTATGCAAAAATGGTCAGTATGGCGTAACCGATACCAAATGTAATCAATATCCCCCGATTCAACGCGGTGATATCGTCGCCCGACGCGCGATAGGAAAACCACACGACATAAAGTGAAACCAGCAGGTTGGCCAGAAAGAATATTTGAGTTGTGTATTCCCTGGCGTCCCACATGGTACGCCATTTAATGAATAACTCTTCCACTGTACTCCTCCTTAATCCCAGGTTGTTTTTATGACTTTTCCAGTGCCGGTGTGTATTTGTATTCTATCCCATCCGCAAGTTCAAGTAAGCACGTTCAGATATATCCAGCCATGCACGGGATTTTTTAAGGAAATTTCTATAAGAATCAAGTATTTTTCGTGCTAACGGGTTCGAATTGCCCAATTCGACAATAACCTCTTCAGACAATTCGGCAAGTCTTTTAATCACTTCTGCGGGCAGTTCACGCAATTTGACCTTGTGCTCGTTTACCAAGGTATCCAGGGCATCATTGTTACGGGCAGTATATTCAGACAGCATGTTCTGGTTTGCTGCGCGACAGGCGTTTTTTACAATGCTTTGCAAATCTTCCGGTAATTCTTCAAAGGCGGGCTTGTTGATGAAACATTCCAACGTGGTACCCGGTTCATGCCAACCCGGATAGTAGTAGTATTTTGCGATTTTATGAAAGCCAAAAGCCAAGTCATTGTAAGGCCCCACCCACTCGGTAGCATCAATAGCACCCGATTGCAAAGAAATAAATAATTCTCCCCCGGGAAGATTTACCGGTGTTCCCCCGGCACGTTTCAATACTTCACCGGCTAACCCGGGGATACGCATTTTGAGCCCTTTCAGGTCTTCCAGAGAATTAATTTCCTTATTAAACCAGCCTGCCATCTGTACACCGGTATTACCAGACGCTGCCGGCACCAAGTCAAACTGGCTATAGGCTTCCTGCCATAATTCCATGCCTCCTCCGTGATACAGCCAACCGTTCATTTCCATTGCCGTCATACCAAATGGAGTGGTAGAAAAAAATTGCAAGGCTGGATGTTTTCCCTTCCAGTAATAGGCTGAACCATGGCCCATTTGCACCGAGCCATTTGCTACTGCATCAAAAATTTCAAATGCAGGGACCAGTTCCCCTGCTCCATACACTTTGACGTGAATGCGGCCATTTGACATTACGTTAATTTGTTCGGCCAAAAACTCTGCGCCCGTTCCCAAGCCTGGAAAGTTCTTGGGCCAGGTTGTAACCATTTTCCATTGCCGGGTTTTTGTCACACGTGAAGAAGAAACAGGAGCTTCAGGCTCACTGTCGCCTTTGCAACTCGACAAACCGGTGCCAAGCACCGCACCGGTGCCTGCAAGTTGTAAGAATTTTCTCCTTTGCATATTTTTCACCTGTCTCCCCGCGAATTGTTCATTCTAATGTGTGCAGAACATTCATCCATCAAATTGCCGTCGGATCATCGGGCAAGTATATCCAAATCCGCATAGGCCAAGACCAGCCATTTACTTCCCGCCTCTTCAAAACGAACTTGCACGCGCGCACTTTTGCCCTTGCCTTCGCAATCCAATACCACTCCTTCTCCAAACTTGGCATGCGCAACGCGCCCACCTACCCTTATCCCCGTGTTTTCCGCAAAAGAATCAGCCTGTGAAAAGGCGCGCGTGGGTCGGGCAATCATGGCACGCGGACGCGCTTCTGTAACCAACTCCGGTGGAATCTCATCGATAAAACGTGACGGTTTATTATAGTAGCTTTCTGAACCGTATCGACGTCTTGATTCGGCGTAGGTAAGCACCAACTGCTGCTGCGCGCGCGTAATGCCAACGTAGCACAAGCGGCGTTCCTCTTCCAATCGCCCTTCTTCCAGGGACATGCTTGACGGGAACAAACCTTCTTCCAAACCAACAATGAATACCAGGGGAAATTCCAGGCCTTTGGCTGCATGCAGGGTCATAAAATGTACGCAATCCTCCGACTGGGTCCCCTGACGATCTTCGCCTGCTTCCAAGGCAGCATGTGTCAAAAAGGCGTCGATCGGTAGCATACCGGCGTGTAGCTCGTCATCTACACGAAATTCTTTTGCGGCCATTACCAGTTCTTGTAGATTTTCCAGCCGTGATTTTGATATTTCATCACTTTTGCTACGGTAATACTCAACAAGCCCCGACGTCCGAATAACGTAGTCGACCTGTTCTGCCAGTTTCAGTTCATTCAAATCCTGGCTCATTTTGCGCACCAGGCGTAAAAATCCCTGTAGCGCATTTGCCTCGCGTACAGCCAACACGCCAGCTTGCAGGGTTTTGTCAGCCGCCTGCCAAAATGCAAGCTGATGTCGCCTGGCAAAATCACGCACCCTGGCAACTGTGCTTTGACCGATACCACGTGCAGGCACGTTTACAATGCGTTCAAACGAGGGATCGTCATCTGGATTTCTCGCCAGGCGTAGATAAGACAAGGCATCTTTAATTTCAGCACGTTCAAAAAATCGCAACCCACCGTAAACGCGATAGGGAATGCCCTCTGAAATAAACGCCGCTTCAAAAACACGTGACTGTGCATTGGAACGATACAGGACGGCGATCTCATTACGACGCCCGTCTGCTGTCCAATGTTTTACTCTATCCGCAACAAAGCGCGCTTCATCCTGTTCATTAAACGAAGCGTGTAGACAAATGGGCTCGCCGCTATTTCCAATTGTCCATAGCTTTTTACCCATACGCCCCTGGTTGTTTCTGATCAGTGAATTTGCAGCAGACAGGATGGTATTGGTGGAACGGTAATTTTGTTCCAGCTTGAATACCTGTGTGTTCGTATAATCGGTTTCAAAATTGTGAATGTTTTCAATGCGTGCTCCACGCCAGCCGTAGATGGATTGGTCATCATCTCCTACTGCAAAAATCGGACTGCTGTCACCAGCCAGGGTTTTCAACCATTTATATTGAATTGAATTGGTATCCTGAAACTCATCCACCAGGATATGGCGAAATCTAGCCTGGTAGTGGTCGAGTATTTTTGTTTTTTGCTGCAGCATCTCCCAACTGCGCAACAGTAATTCGGCAAAATCGACCATGCCGGTTTGCTCGCAGGTCTTTTGGTACGCCGTGTATATACGGATCAATTGAAGTTCACGTTCTGCAAGATCGTTACGATTTTGCAGATCTTGGGGCCGCTTGCCCTCATCCTTGCAAGTGTTAATGTACCAGCGAGCGCTCTTGGGAGGCCACTTGGTATCATCCAGCTTCAAGTCAAGAATAGTGCGCTTTATCAGGCGTAACTGATCGTCGCTATCAAGGATTTGAAAATTCTGCTCAAGCCCTGCTTCTTGCCAGTGTGATCTTAACAAACGGTGGGATATTCCATGAAAAGTGCCTAGCCACATTCCACCAAGTTTATGGTTTAACATCTTTTCTGCGCGTGCGCGCATCTCTGCAGCAGCTTTGTTGGTAAAGGTAACCACGAGCATGTTAAACGGTGAAACGGACTCTATTTCACACAGCCAGGCGATACGATGCACCAATACTCGAGTCTTGCCACTCCCTGCACCAGCAATCACCAGCGTTGGCAACGGTTCCGAAGTAACAGCCGTACGTTGCGCTTCATTCAAAGGGTCCAGAATAGGTGAGACGTCCATAAGCTACTATCAACTCAGGCTATTACATGGAAAAAAACTATAAACTCCACAACACGAGTAATACTCCGGCAAAGACAAGGAGTAGCACTACAATCAAGTTGCGATTGGACTTTCTGATCTCTTTGCGGATAGAGGCGAGTTCTTGACTATGCCATTCAAGTTTTATCTGCCCCTGCTCGAGTTTTTTCATTGTCGAATAAACCAGGTTCGGCATTTCCGGCAACCTCTCCGCGACGCGGGGAAATTGTTTGCGTAGTCCCGAAGCCAGCGCACGTATACCTACTTGTTCACTCACCCAGCGATCCAGAAACGGCTTGGCCGTTTTCCACAGGTCCAGGTCCGGGTCCAATTGTCTTCCCAAACCCTCCACGTTCAACAAGGTTTTTTGCAGTAGTACCAATTGAGGTTGTACTTCCATGTTGAAACGACGCGCGGTTTGAAAGAGGCGCAATAATAGATTGGCAAACGAAATTTTGCTCAGGGGCTGCTGAAAAATGGGTTCGCATACAGTGCGGATGGCAGATTCAAATTGATCGACGCGCGTATCGGGCGGCACCCAGCCTGACTCCAGGTGTAACTCCGCAACTCTGCGATAATCACGATTCAGGAAAGCCAGCAGATTTTCCGCCAGGTAGCGCTGATCAGACGGTGCCAACGTGCCCATAATGCCGAAATCAACGCCCACGTACTTGGGGTCTTGCGGATTTTCGTATGAAACGAAGATATTGCCGGGATGCATGTCGGCGTGAAAGAAGTTGTGACTGAATACCTGTGTAAAAAAGATATGGCTACCACGATCAGATAATTTTTTAAGATTTACTCCATGTTTACGCAAAGCCTCTATATCATTGACCGGAATGCCCTCGATACGCTCCAGTACCATTACATTGCGTCGGCACAAATCGAAATAGACCTCGGGCACGTAGAGATCGGAAGAATTTTCAAAATTTCTACGCAGTTGACTGGCATTGGCGGCTTCGCGCAGTAAATCCAATTCATCCATAACGATTTGTTCGTATTCCTGTACAACTTCTTTCGGCCGTAGCCGGCGACCATCTTCCCAATAACGATGTGCTATCGATGCCAATGCATGCATCAGTTCCAAATCCCGGCGCACCTGTTTACTGACTCCGGGCCGCAAAACCTTGACTACTACCTGCTTACCCCCGTGCAACTGCGCACCATGTACTTGTGCAATAGATGCCGATGCCAGTGGCTCGATGCTGAATTCGGCAAATGCCTCGTGTATGGGTTGTTTAAGTGCTTTTTCTACGATTTCCTTTGCCACCTCGCCCGCAAACGGAGGCACCTGGTCCTGTAGCTTGGCAAGTTCATCCGCAATATCCTCGGGAAGCAAATCCCGGCGCGTAGACAGCGCCTGGCCAAACTTTACAAAGATCGGCCCGAGGTCTTCCAAAGTTCGGCGCACACGCGCACCATGAGATATCTCGAGCTTGCGCAACCAGTGCCAGGGCAACAAAAAGAGTAAAAAGCGGAGAGGGCGAAAATAGGGCACCGCCAGCAGTACTTCTTCCAAACCATGCCGAACCAGCACGACGTTGATATACAGGATGCGCAAGAATAATCGGATAAGGTGCATAACGGCTATTGGTTACACGCCCTGGCAAGGCGGTGCGTGCGCGCTTCCAGGTGCTCAATATCTGCGTCAAGAGCGTCCACGTCATGTAAAAATCGGTTTATTTCCGTTCTTGCAGGCACGATTCTGGACTCTTCCCGCAAGTATTCACTCACGTCCAAACAAAAGTTTTTAACGGACCGCTGCTGGTAGCTTCTTATACGCCGCACGAACACGCCTGATTGATAAGCAAGTGAATCTCCAACGTACCTGGAAGCAATTTCCTCCCAATCGATATCGATCTGCTTAAAAACCAGGTACAAGTGATTAACTGATTCCACGTCGCCGTCAATTGTCAATGTGCCACTGTCAAACATCGATTTGTAATCTTCACCTCGTACCAAGTGTAGCAACGTGCCCACACTGGCGTGAATGGTCGCAGTGGGCTCCGTTGCATCCTCGTCGTATTGATATTCGGTAACGACAATCGAAGAGTTTTTTGAGGTAATCAGAAAATCTCTGTTCAGGCCTGCAAGTCTCAGCAGTATACGTTGATCTTCCAGCTCACCAAGTTGGGCAGCTACTTCAGGGTCACTATCGAAGTATCTTTTAAGTGAGTTATTGATGAGTGTAAGAAACATACTGTGATTTATGCGGCAAGCTTGTAACCGCGATGGATGCAGACGATTCCTCCGCTAACGTCGAAGAAATCACATTTTTCAAAGCCGGCCTTCTCCATCATGGACTGTAGCGTCCCCTGGTCCGGATGTCTGCGTATTGACTCCGCCAGGTAGCGGTAGCTGTCAGCATCCCTGGCAACGATTTGACCTATACGCGGCAAGCACTTGAATGAATACGTATCGTAGATACCGCGCAGCCAGTTTTGCGGCGTAGAGAATTCCAGAACCAGTAATTGTCCTCCTGGTTTGACTACGCTGAAAATTGCGCGCAGGGCCCGATCTTTATCGGTAAAGTTACGCAGACCAAATGCAATCGTTACACGATCAAAAGAATCCTCTACAAAAGGCAACGCCTCAGCCCTGGCCTGAACATAGTAGGTATTTTTTACCATGCCTTTGTCAACCAAGCGACGACGACCATGTTCCAACATGGCGGCATTCGAGTCACAGGCGGTGATCGTGCCCTTGCCGTTTAATCGCGCAGCAATCAATGCGGTAACGTCGCCTGTACCTGCGGCCAAATCCAGTACTTGGTGATCGGGGCGAATGTTTGCAGCATGAACAAAGTAACGTTTCCAGGCACGATGCAGGCCGAATGACATGAGGTCGTTCATGATGTCATATTTACCTGCAACGGAATCAAACACTGTGCCCACTTTGCGCGCCTTTTCCGCAAAGCTGACGTCTTGATAACCGAAGTGAGTACGTTTTTCTTGCATGGTATACGCGCTTGCCGTTACAGGATCAAAGTTGTAAGGCCGACTCAAAATAACACGCCGGCCCGAAGGTTATTCTAAGGGATTCCGGTACAAGATGATGCGGGTTTATTCGCCGCTTGCGTTATGCTCGTATCCTGCCTGTTTTAAGCGATGCAGGTATTGTTGCCATTTTTCTTGTTGGTGTTCGCCAAGTTCATACAAGTATTCCCAGGAATAGATGCCCGTGTCGTGGTTGTCGTCAAACACCAGTTGCACCGCGTAATTCCCTACAGGTTCAACGGCGTTAATCGACACGTCCTCTTTGCCAATCTGTAGTACCTCCTGTCCAGGGCCATGGCCAGCAACTTCGGCGGAGGGGGAGTACACGCGCAAATATTCGCAAGACAGCTTGAAGCGTTTGCCATCGTCAAAGGCAATCTCCAGTATGCGCGATTTTTTATGCAGTTGAATTTCAGTTGGGTTGTGTTTCGCCAAATCACTACAACCTTTTATATTTACTTGATAGTTATCTACAGTATATAACGGCTTAAATCCTGATCCTTGACCAACTCGCCTATATTTTCATTTACATAATTTGCATCCACGCTGACTTGCGTGTTGCTTTCATCAGGTGCTGAGAACGAGATCGTTTCCAGCAAGCGTTCCATAACGGTATGTAACCTGCGTGCCCCTATATTTTCAGTGGATTCATTTACGTCGTGTGCAATTTGCGCGACCCTGCGTACACCATCTTCAGTAAAGCTCAACTTTACCCCTTCAGTTGCTAATAAAGCGGAGTATTGTTCCGTCAATGAAGCATCGGGTTCCGTTAAAATACGCACGAAGTCGTCCGTAGACAGTGCCTTGAGTTCCACCCGAATCGGTAAACGACCTTGTAACTCCGGAATCAGGTCGGAAGGCTTGGCCACGTGAAACGCGCCAGAGGCAATAAATAAAATGTGGTCCGTTTTCACCATGCCGTACTTGGTGTTGATGGTACAACCCTCTACTAAAGGTAATAAATCACGCTGCACACCCTCACGTGAAACGTCTGCACCGGCAGTTTCACTACGTTTGGCAACTTTGTCGATTTCATCCAGAAATACGATGCCTTTTTGTTCGGCATTTTCGAGTGCGACGGATTTTAATTCTTCCTCGTTAATCAATTTATGCGCCTCTTCATCGGTGAGTACCTTCATGGCGTCTTCGACGCGCATTTTGCGCGTCTTTTTTTTGCCGGTATTCAAATTTTGAAACATTCCCTGCAACTGGCTTGCCATTTCCTCCATCCCTGGTGGAGTCATGATTTCAATACCCACGGGCGTGGCAGATACGTCTATTTCTATTTCGGTATCGTTCAAGTCACCTTCGCGCAGTTTTTTACGGAACTTTTGCCGCGTTTTACTGGCAAATTCGGGAGTTCCTTCGTCATCTGGACCTGCTCTTTGCGGGATTAAAACATCCAAAATACGCTCTTCTGCCACCTCTTCAGCGCGATAGCACACCTTCTCCATTTCAACTTCACGAGTCATCTTGACCGAAGTGTCCACAAGGTCCCGAATAATGGAATCGACTTCCTTGCCTACATAACCCACCTCGGTAAATTTCGTCGCTTCGACTTTAATAAATGGCGCATTGGCAAGGCGCGCCAGGCGACGGGCGATTTCGGTTTTACCAACTCCCGTTGGTCCCATCATCAAAATGTTTTTTGGCGTAACTTCCATACGCAATTCTTCCGGCAATTGCTGGCGCCGCCAACGGTTACGCAGTGCAATGGCCACCGCGCGCTTGGCCTGGTCCTGTCCAACGATATGTTTATCGAGCTCCTGGACAATCTCTCGCGGTGTCATATTCGACATGGAATGCTTCTTCTATTTCTTCTCTAAATGGCTTGCAAGGTAAAAGTCTATAGCTGTTCGATCGTAATATTGGCATTTGTATAGACACAAATGTCGGCGGCAATATGTAAGGCCTTTTCCACGATCTCTTTGGCACTTAGCTCGGTATTATTCAGCATGGCGCGCGCAGCAGCCTGTGCATATGCCCCCCCTGAACCAATCGCAAGCAAGGCATCTTCAGGTTCAATCACGTCACCATTGCCTGAGATTATCAACGAAGTCGATTCATCAGCCACTGCCAGCAGTGCTTCAAGCCTGCGCAACATGCGATCAGTGCGCCAATCTTTGGCAAGTTCTACCGCAGCGCGAGTAAGTTGTCCATTATGCTGTTCCAGCTTGGCATCAAAGCGCTCAAACAAGGTAAAAGCATCCGCAGTACCGCCTGCAAAACCGGCGATTACCTTGTCCTCATAGAGGCGACGAATTTTACGTGCATTACCTTTCATAATGGTATCGCCAAGCGAGACTTGGCCGTCTCCACCCAGTGCTACTTTGCCGTTTCGCCGCACCGAAACGATGGTGGTACCTTTGAATTGTTCCATGGATTGCAGTTTATTCGTCCTGAGACGTCGATTTTTCAGTCCGGCGGGATTTTTTAGCACGTGGATGGGCACGGTCATAGACTTGCGCAAGATGCTGAAAATCCAAGTGAGTATAGATCTGTGTAGTGCTGATATCGGCGTGTCCCAACATTTCCTGCACCGCACGGAGATCACCGCTGGATTCCAGCAAGTGGCTTGCAAAAGAATGTCGCAACATATGCGGATGCACGTGCTTTCCCAAGCCCTGTTCTCTACCCAGTTGTGCCATACGTTGCTGCACCGCACGAGGGGATAATCGCTTACCACGATTGCCTACGAACACGGCCGATTCGTCTCCGGCGGCAATACTGGAGCGCACATTCAGCCAGCATTTAAGTACCTTGCACGCGATGGTGCCTACCGGCAGATAACGAGTCTTACTACCCTTTCCTACCACTTGCACCTGTCCTTGAGATAAATCAATGTCACTGACATTGAGCCTGACCAACTCGGCAAGTCGCAAACCGGATGAGTACATCATTTCCATCATGGCACGGTCACGCAGCTTAAGCGGGTCTTGTGAGCTCTCCGTGAGAAGTCTGTCGACTTCATCCACATCAAGCAGATGAGGAAGTTTCTTCTCTGTGCCCGGCGCGCGCACGTCTGCGACGGGATTATTTTCAACCAGCCGTTCACGTTGCAGGAATTTGTAAAAACCCCTGATAGCACTAAGCGAGCGTTGTAAACTGCGTGCTGAAACACCTTGACGACGGCGCCAACCGGCAAAGCCGCGTACCTGCAAACTATCAACCGCGCAGCAATCCGTTACACTGGCAATATTTGTAAATTGTATAAACTGGCGAATGTCGCGCTGGTAATTTTCAATGGTAGCAGTGGAATACCTGCGTTCATCACGAAGATAACGCAAGTACCGATGAACGAGCTCCTGAGCGCTTGCCGGATTGGCAACTGTCACCATAAGTATATCTCAAAATATCTGTACGAACTGCATTGGCAGGCCTGTTGAAAGATGGAAAGTACGGGTAGTGTACGCGATAGGGGCTAACCGGTTATAAATTTCTGTAGCTGTGCACTGATGATTTCGCCCAGGTTACCCAGAAATAATACCCCCATACCACTCTGAAACCGGTCTGCATCCTCACTGCCCAAAAATAACACGCCGAGACGTTGTTTTCTCTTTAAGGCCAATGCTACGGCCGAACAAATTGGTTTTTTCCCTTCTTCCTGTGCAAATACGCTTTCGATCTGGCGCTTGGTAAGAAACGCCACCCCATGGCGACGATTTGAAAACAGGTCACGCACCAATTTGCTTTTCAACAAAGCAGTTTTCATGTGTTCGCAATCCTCCACGTCCACATCAGGCAGGACATCAAATAATCTGACAATCATTTTGGTGTCGGGGAAATCCGTATGCAATAACCTTCGAATAACGTGTATCGATTCATCAAACCTGTCGGCTGAAATGACGTCCAACGCCAACGCGTGCAGCCTGTGACTTACCTTTTCATTTTCCTTGGCCACCGCAATAAGTTGGTGCAGCTTGTGATCCAGTTCCTTGTTTCTATTACGCAGTAGCTCCACTTGACGCTCCAGTAACGAAACAGCTTTGCCCGTCTCGTGTGGAATGGTTAGCGTCTCTACCAACTCAGGGTAACGTGTAAAGAAGTCGCTATGGGCACGCAAATAATCTGCGACATCCTCATGGGCAAGTTCAGGTTTGGACGGCGTGACTTCATCGCCTATTTTGGCATCCGGTTTTGTCTGTGTGCTCATAACGTCAGGCTCCCTTCAAAACTTAACTGTGCGGGACCGGTCATCAATACCGGCTCATCTGGATTTTGACACTCGATTTGCAAATTACCGCCAGGCAACTGCACCGTCACCCGCGTATCGAGTTGGTTCTGTACCTGCCCCACTACGACTGCGGCACACGCGCCAGTACCGCATGCACGGGTTTCACCCACATCGCGCTCGAACACGCGCAAGGCAACGTATTGTGCATCAAGCACCTGCATAAAACCAACGTTGGTTTTGTCTGGAAACCGTGAGTGTGTCTCTATTTTAGGGCCTAACGTGGTAACGGGCGCATCATCTATGTTATCAACTTGAACGACTGCATGAGGGTTGCCCATGGAGACTACGCCTACTTCAAGCTGCTGACCTTCAACCTCAAGTTCGTAGCTTGGCTCAGCCTTCGCAGCCGTAAACGGGACCTCTTTCGGATCAAAAACGGGCACGCCCATATCAACAGTGACGAGATCATCTTCCCTGAGATAAATGCGGTACACGCCACTAATCGTTTTTATACTGATTGGATTCTTGCTGGTTAATCCATTGGATGCCAGGAACTTGCCAACGCAACGTGCGCCATTTCCGCACTGCTCAACTTCCATTCCATTACTGTTGTAGATTTGATAACCAAAGTCGCTATCTCTATCGTCAGCAGGCCTGATAACCAAAATCTGATCGCAGCCTACGCCTAACCTTCGGTCCGAAATCCAGCGTAACTGCTCATCGGAAAGATGCACGTCCTGGTTAACCGCGTCAAAAACAACGAAATCATTACCTAACCCGTGCATTTTCGCAAATCGTAATTGCATAACAACTGTAAGTTCGTGAAAAGCCAATGCTGTATGGCAGAGAAAAAATCAACACCTTGTCGATTATATCAATACACGAAAAAATGCGGAAGAATACGGAATGCGATGCTAGCACCAAACCGATGCATGTAATCAAGCCCCCCCCCCCCCCCCCCCCCCCCGCAGGTTCTAATTGTAGATTGCGGTCGGGTTCAGTTCAGATACAATTATCGAATGTATTATCATTGACCGCATTTTATTGTAGATTGCGGTCGGGTTCAGTTCAGATACAATCTAAGAGGCACGCGGATCGTCCATGATCCAATTGTAGATTGCGGTCGGGTTCAGTTCAGATACAATGTTAACGGGTTGCATTGCAGGATCTGTTACCATTGTAGATTGCGGTCGGGTTCAGTTCAGATACAATAAAGCTACCGCTGCTTTATGAAAAAAATTGTAGATTGCGGTCGGGTTCAGTTCAGATACAATCGTGGCTTCGATTATTTCTTGTAGATTGCGGTCGGGTTCAGTTCAGATACAATAATTTACCTCTTTTATATTGAATTGAGAGTTGTAGATTGCGGTCGGGTTCAGTTCAGATACAATGATGGCCGCTATGAAGGCGATAGCCCCGTTGGCATTGTAGATTGCGGTCGGGTTCAGTTCAGATACAATACCAACCCGGTGCGTCCATCGGGTTCAAGTATTGTAGATTGCGGTCGGGTTCAGTTCAGATACAATCGATCCGGCGTTCGATTCGCAATAAACGATGGTAAAGTTATTGTAGATTGCGGTCGGGTTCAGTTCAGATACAATGCATGTTCCGGCTGCGATGGTAGATTGCGCGGGTTCAGTTCAGATACAACCACACCATCATAAATTGTAGATTGCGGTCGGGTTCAGTTCAGATACAATACTATACACCTAGTGTAGATTTGTAGATTGCGGTCGGGTTCAGTTCAGATACAATCGAACCTGCATAAGCAACTGATACGAAAGGGAATTTCAGAATATGGACAATTGTTTTGGCGCTTGTTCAGTCGGGATGCGTTTTGAGCCATGGTAGACATGCATTCGTTCAAATTGCTTCTCGGTTACTTTCAATATACGTACTTCCCCCTTCGGGGGGAGTATTTTCTTTATCCTTTCGCAGTGTACTTCGGCATTTTCATCACTGGCGCAATGCCGCGTGTAGACTGAGTATTGTAACATTACAAAGCCGTCTGCGATCAGCTTATTACGAAATCTGGTGTATTGATAGCGATCGGATTTGGTCTCGGTCGGTAAGTCAAAAAGAACCATTGCCCACAAACTGCGAAACCCTCCAAAAATAATACTTTTACTGCCCGTCATACCATAGCTGGAACATTGAGCTTGCCTTTATGTGTTTCCAGCACTTTGCGCAAACTGGAACAATACGTGGCCAGTGCACTCATCAGAGGGAACTCACGTTTCTTTATCAAGACAGGGGCACTGAGTATCGCCAATAAATCATTCTTCGTGTCTCGATTTAACCCGCTGAATGTCGCGGCTTGCGACAGTTCTGCAACACGTCTATCCACCAGCGGCCGCAAAGGTTCCATTACATCGTCCGCCAGACAAAAGACATTGTACTGGTTGTGATGATGTATGCCGAAAGCAGGGTGCAAGCCCGCTCCCATGAGCGCACGGGAGCAGGCAGTACGAATGAGGCTGTAGCCATAGTTCAGCAGGATATTAATGTCATTCAGGCTATTCTGATCACGCTTGAATTCTTCACCGAAAAGAGACTTGAAATAAATACGGGATGCTTGTGCTTCATGATTACCGTCATCATTCGGCTGCACTGTTTTTGCCAGTCGTTCCAGTCGGGCACTTTTCATTCCATGTACCGCATTTAATGCTGCGACTTGCATGCTGATTTTCGCTCGAATGATTTGTTGCCAGATAATATGCTGTACCTGTTCCGGTATGGACGCCTGCATACGCATAATCTTGCCCTGGGTGCTGTGAGCGTCGAGCGGCAGGAGCAGGGAGCTTGGCAAATGTTTTTCGTCGGTAATAACAAGGGCGACGTTTTGCTCGGCACAGTGGCGAAACACGCTTTGGCTGCATGTAATCTGCGGATTGTCGAGGATCAGAAAGCCAATGTCCTCAAAAGGTACGCTGTGCTCGCCTTCGTCATTTCGAATGACTAATTGATTTAGCTTAACCCGAAGATACGCCGCCGAGGAAATCTCAATCGTTCTACGAATCATTCGGCAATAAACCTAGATTACCAACCTGCACCCTCGTAAGATTTATCCTGGCTAGTGAGCTAATACGCCACTTTCCCCATTTGGAACCAGTTCCAGAGATGCTGTGATGACGTAGGGAGAGATCAATTTTATTCCTATCCTCAACCCCACACATCTTTTGCACCCTGAAATACGGAGTTTCTCCATGTTCAGGCGCAAATTTCTCCTCATTCTCAAAAATGCTCATATCTTCCCAACGCACCATATCGTTGACACATATATCCAACTCGTAGTGCCATTCCCCCTCCCATTCTTGTGGCGGCTCTTTAGCAACGACCGGCTTCTTGGCACTGGCACGTTTTGCCGCCTCCAGCATCGTTACCATTGTGAGTCGTCTTTCTTCTTTCCTTGCCTTCCTTACCATTATGAAAAAGGACAAAATGGTGATTGTTGCCGGGCTGGACATACGAATTCGCTATTTCGAGATAGGAGTCCGTCATGGACCTGGCAACGCGCACCCGCCGAATAATTTCACCGGATTCGCCCCTTTTATTAAGCACCTTCGGTGGTGTTTCACTTAGCACGGCTTCAATATCTTTAGCCTTTTTATCGACAAGATTATGTGTTTCCAGCCATTGAAAAAGGGCGTTATGAATAGATCTTTCGGCAATCCACGTGTCCTTGCCCGGTTTCCAGTCCTTTTCAAGTTTGGATAACTGCTCGCCGGATAACTCTTTACGGAAAACTATGCAAGGCTCTCGATAAACGAATTCTTTAAACTCTTTTCCTTTGCACTTGGGCAGAGTACGGTCGGCAGATTTTAGCTTTTGTGTCTTTACTGCCCATTCCAGTAAAACAGAGCGCAAATCCTCATCTGCAATCCAGCTTGCATCATCTGTCTACATCGGCTTCTGCAATTTCTTTCACCTTTTTCAGAATACTTGGCTTCATACCCTCTATATTCAAACGCAGTTCAAAGTGCGATTTTCCATAGCGTGTTTCTTCATGCAGCGCGCCCCAGACTTTGCGCTTGGTCATGTGCGATACTACAGTGGTGTTCAGTTTCTTCTTTAGAACGTCATGGAGGTTGTCGTCATCCTGCCAGCTGTCAGGCAGTACCAAACGCTTCTCTTTGATCCAGTCTTCCTTGGTCTTTTGGCGGGACGGGTCTTTGTTGTCCTGTTCTTGCTTGTGTACTTCTACCATCGCTTTCAGCATTCTGTGGTTAGTCATGGCGACCACAAAGGCGTCTACCGCATGATGGCGATGGTCCTCCCGGGATTTTCCTGCTTTTTTCGCGTCATACAGCAGAACTTCACCTGTCCTAGTATCAATTTTCTCCCCTGTCTCAGTGTATACGCCAGAGCCAGGGTCTCTTGGTAAGACATTGTTCAGTCCCAATTGCCTGCGCAATTTGCTGGTTGCCGCACCATTGTTCACGCCAATCGGCACACCGTATTTTTCCAGCATCTTTTTAGAGGCGGTGGCAATGTAGCGCGTGTCATTGAGTTGCCGTTCAACGAAGTCATCTTCACTCTCCGGCTTATGTTCTTTTTTGAGAATATTATGTTGCTTGCGGCGCAAATTTTTGGCTTTGTACTTGTCTTTGGCAAACTTTTCTATGCGTTGCCAGCGATCCGCATCATGTCCCCAGGCTTCATAAGGAGTACGCTTCGCCTTTATTTGGTTGCAAGTACGACAACTAACAACCGTATTCATGTAATTTTGCCTGAAACCGGTATACGGCAGGATATGTTCTATCTCCGCTGCACCGGAAAATAATTCATCAAAGCCGATATGACGCTGGCAGTAGGGACATTTCTCATCCTGCTCATCCCACATCTTGTACTTCGTACGATCACTAATGCTGACACGGAGCCTCCCCGTGCGTGTTTCCTCCAAGCTGACGTTGGGGTTTTGACTCCATTTCAGGATTTCCCTTTCCGCTTCCTCATTCCTTTTTCTGTTTTCTTTTTGTTGACTTGCTATCTCACTACGGTGTTTTTTCGAGGATTTCATCTCCCGCGCCATTTCCATGCGGATAATGGCAGGCTTGCCATAGCGTTTTATAAGGGCATTGACCACGCGGCGCATTTCATACAAGGCCTTCTGTACAACAGGGTTGGCGATATTGGGAACGTCCGCAACGCTCAGCAGATAATTTTCTTCCGTCGCCTTGATGGTTTTAGTAATACTCTCGCTTTTGCCTATCGCCTTCACTGCCTCGGAGTAACCCAGACCGTTACGCAAATGTGGTAACAATTCATTGACGGCCTTGAGACTGTGTTTTCCGTAACCCATTTCCAGTTGCTCATTCATTGCGAGGCCCAGAGCACCTTGTTCAGCTTGTTCAGGATTACTGCCGGATTGATAAGGGGCAAATTCCCAGTGATTGACCAATCTATCGTACAAGGCTTTTTTGTCATGTATCGTAAGCAAGTCTTCCACCAGCTCGGCTTGTTGCTTTTTCTCACCCAAGTCCTGCCATTTCTCGATACCGATTGAATGAATTATCGCCCGGGCAGTCCTGTTTCCAACCAAGTCGTCTCCCTCATTGTAGTTGACGTCCCTGGCTTCTACTCCCAGATGTTTGGCTACGTCCTTCCAGGAAACGCGCCCCGACTTATTTAGCTTATCCGGGTTATCAGCCAAGTCCAAAAGCTGCTGGCGTTGCTCCGCATTTAATGATGTTCCGTCGATTTTTATATTATTGATTACGCACAAAGTACGAAACTCCTGGTATTCCAGCCGCATCAGGGCACTGCGTTTTTTATGCGGATAGATATTACAGTCGCCTACCGTGCTCTTTTGCAGTTGCAGGGGTCGCTGGTGGAAGATCTTGTCTCTTATTTCTTTAACCGTTTTTTCGGATAACTTGTGAAAGACACCTTGTTTTTTCAGGATGGCATCAAACTCTTCTTCATACATTTCGCGCCGGGCACGGAATTGCAATCGTTCAGTAACAGTTTCTCCCCTGTGCTGCCTGGATTGCGGAAATCTGAACAGCGTAATACGCTGAGGCGGTATTTTTTCGTTCTGCGACTCTTGCCAGATGAATTGACCGAGGGTGCGCCCGTTCAATTTTTTGCTCAACTCACTAATGGCCGTCAATACCGGTCCCGTTTCCTTTTTTTCTTCGGCACTCATGGCATTTTCATCATCTTCCAGTGTTTCCAAAGATAATGACTTTATGAGATCAATATACTTTGCTCCCCGGTTACTGAAGTAACCACGCCGGCGTTGCAGGTGAAGTAGTAATCGTCCAAATTCATACGGTTGCAGTTTTTCTTCCAGGGCAAAGTTGCGCATGGCATATGGAGAACAATGGGCCTTTTCAGCAACAGTCCACGTCTTGGCCCAGTCTTTGCCGATTTTGCGTTCGCCATATCTGAGGTCAATTTCATTAAGTATCTCTTCAGGGTTTTTCCGGTAATCGTTGGGCAACAATCCCTGTGCCACGAGTATTTCTACAAGTTCTTTGCGACGCTTTTTGTAGTAGGCTCGACGATTGCGCGCACCGCGTGCCTCACGTCGTTTTTGGTTCTTGGGCACCTTGGTCTTTGCCTCCAACATGTCCAGAAAAATGCGGGAATTCAGGGCGCGCAAGGAGACCGGTTCATAGCCATAAATCCCTTTATTTACTTTTTTACAATCCACCACTGCCCAACCTATGGAATTGGGGCCTACGTCCAATCCGAGAATGTAGGGTTTTTTGTTTTGCATTTATCTGCCCTGTCGTGTTAGTGTGGTTGCATATTGTATCTGAACTGAACCTGCTCGTTTTTTACAACAAAAATTCTAGCAGGATACGTCTTTATAAGACTTAACCCTTAACGCCTCATGTAAATGGGGCGTTTTCAGTTTTTCAGCAGTGGACCACCGGGTTGGCGAGACTGCCTCCCAGTACTTAACCTTCTTCCCTGGGAATGATTTCATTGGCAAATAGTTGTTCGAAGGTGTCGCGCCTGCGCACCAGCCACGCCTGATCGCCATCAACGAGGACTTCGGCAACTCGAATGCGGGTATTGTAATTGCTTGCCATAACGAAGCCGTAGGCCCCGACGGCATGAACCGCCAGCAAGCTGCCTTCCCGTATATGCAGGCGACGACCCTTGCCCAGGAAGTCCGCACTTTCACACACTGGACCGACTACGTCATAGGTAGCTGCTTCACTACTGTCTTTCTGCACTTCGCTGATATCGTGCCAGGCCGAGTAGAGGCAAGGACGCATAAGGTCATTCATCGCAGCATCAACCAGGGCGAAATTCTTTCCAGGCGTGGTCTTGATATATTCGACTCGCGTAAGCAGTATACCGGCCTCACCCGTAATCGCACGCCCGGGTTCGATGAACAATTCAAGTTCCCGGGTCTGCATGAAGGGGGCGATGACACGTGCATATTCAGCCGGAGTCGGAGCCTGATCGTCTTCGGTATAGCGAATACCTAGCCCACCTCCCGTATTGACGTGTCGGATGTGAACGCCGATTTCATGTAAGCGGTCCACCAATCGGAATATCCGCTCGAAACAGATCTTAAAAGGCTCCAGTTCCAGAAGCTGCGAGCCAATGTGGCAATTTACACCGATGGCACGCAAATGACTGCATTCTGTAATCTGCTGATAGATTACCGGCGCCAGCTCGATGTCAATGCCAAATTTGTTTTCCTTCAAGCCGGTAGAGATATACGGGTGCGTGGTCGGGTCGACGTCCGGGTTCACGCGTACGGAAACGTTGGTATAAACGCCCATCTCCCGCGTGATGGTATCCAGACGCCGCAGTTCCGCGACAGATTCTATGTTAAAGCAATAAATACCCGCGGCAAGCGCGCGGCGTATTTCGTCTTCACGTTTGGCCACACCGGAAAAGATGACTTTGTTGACGTCACCACCCGCACGCACTACTCGCTCAAGTTCACCAATGGAGACGATATCGAAACCCGCACCCAGTTCTGCCAGCAGGTTCAGCACTGCGAGGTTTGAATTGGCTTTTACCGCGTAACATATGGTAGTCGGCCAACTGCGTAACGCTTGACTGAAGGCTTGATAATTGCTCCGGATTGCGGCTTTTGAATAGACGTAGCAAGGCGTGCCATAGGCGTCGGCGAGTTCCGACAAATTCACGCCTTCTGCGTAAAGCAGGTTGTCACGATATTGAAAAGGAGCCATGGCAGAAAGTGTCAAGCCTGTAGAACGGCGGAGCTATATAGTCAAGCGCTGGTGCCTTCCACGTTTGCGTGACGCTGTAAATTGATTTCAGGATTGATTTTCAAGTTTCCGTTCGGGATCATCTTCCGGCAGATACAAATCACCGGTCTGTCCACAACCCGCAACCACAACTACAAAAGAAATAAACAAAGCAAGCAAGTATGGTTTGAGTCGCAACATGGTCGTATTCATCTTATCCTGCCCGTTATTATTGTATAGCGCCTTATGGCTGGCGACAAACTATCAAATACATGACACTCGACGCAATTCAAATTGACACGCAAGCTGAACCTGACTGCGCCGTTATCTGGCTGCATGGGTTGGGTGCAAACGGCCATAACTTCGAGCCGGTTGTTGAACAACTCGATTTGCCGAAGTCGGTACGCGCCCGGTTCATATTTCCACACGCACCCGTTCGAGCAGTTACCCTCAATAACGGCGCACATATGCCCGCATGGTATGACATCTACGGGCTGGACATGGATAGTGAAGAAGACGTTGAAGGAATACAAACAATTAAAATGGCAATCAATGCGTTGATTGAACAACAGGTGAATCAAGGCATACAAACCCGACGAATTATATTGGCTGGTTTTTCACAAGGCGGTGCGTTAGCGCTTTACACGGGTTTGAGTTACCCACATCAACTGGCTGGATTGCTGGCACTGTCCTGTTACCTGCCGCTATACCGGCAACTGCAGGATTATATTGCGCAAAACGGCCAACTGCTGCCGATATTTTTGGCGCACGGAGCACTTGACGACGTGATACCACTTGCCTTTGCCCGGCTCGCGTGGCAACTGCTCGAACAGCAGGGTTTTCAGGTCCGTTGGCGGGAATACCCTTGTGCGCATACTGTTTGCCCACAGGAGATTACAGATGTCCGTGGCTGGCTGCTCAAATGCTGGCAGTAACACCGCCGGCTATTCGGACCTGAAATCCTGTAAACGCTGGCGCGCAAACTCAAGCTGTGCCTTGACCTGTGTCGGTGCCGTGCCCCCATAGGTGTTTTTTGAAGCCAGGGAACCTTGCACGGAAAGAATATCCAACACGTCTTCGCTTATGGATGAGCTGAATTTCTGCAGTTCTTGCAGACCAAGCTCATCAAGACGTTTACCTTGGGTGATTGCATACTTCACCGTTTTGCCGACCATTTCGTGTGCGTCCCTGAACGGCACCTTCTTTTGCACCAGGTAATCGGCCAGGTCCGTTGCGGTGGCATAACCCTGTTGCGCCGCTTCAAGCAGTCGTTCACGATTAACCTTTACGTGGGGCAGTATGCTGGCAAACACCACTATGCAATCATGTACGGTATCCGCGGTATCGAATAAAGGCTCTTTATCCTCCTGGTTGTCTTTGTTGTATGCCAACGGTTGGCTTTTCATCAAGGTCAACAGGGAAAACAGGTTTGCATATACCCGGGCACTTTTGCCACGCACCAGTTCAGGCACGTCGGGATTTTTCTTTTGCGGCATGATGGAAGAACCGGTGCAAAAACGGTCGGGCAATTCGATAAAACCAAACTGTGCGGAAGCCCACAATACGAGTTCTTCGGCTATGCGCGAAAAATGCATAAACAAGATTGCGGCGAAGGCACAGAATTCGATGGCGAAATCACGATCACTGACCGCATCCAGACTGTTGTGACAAAGTGCTGGAAATTGCAGTTGCTCGGCGACAAAGTCACGATCCAACTCAAAATTACTGCCGGCAAGTGCCGCGGCACCAAGAGGTGAAACGTTCGTACTGGCTCGACATTGTTGCAGACGCACCCTATCGCGGTAAATCATCTCGAACCACGCCAGCATGTGATGCCCGAAACTGATGACTTGCCCAACTTGCAAATGGGTAAACCCCGGCATGACGGTATCGACCTCTCGCTCGGCGATGGCCAGTATTGCCAATTGTAATTTTTCCAGTTGCGGGTCGATTTGATCGATAACGTCGCGCAGGTAGAGACGGACGTCCGCAACCACCTGGTCGTTACGCGAACGGCCCGTATGTATACGCTTGCCTGCCTCACCCGCCAGTGCGGTCAGGCGCGCCTCGATATTCATATGCACGTCTTCCAGGCTGGTATCCCAGTCGAAAGAGCCCGTTTCTATTTCCTTCTCAATCGTATCCAGGGCTTCGAGCAACCTGTTACAGTCCTGACTGTCAAGTACGCCGATACGGGCAAGCATTCGAGCATGTGCCCCGGAAGCCAGGATATCCTGCCTATAAAGTCGTTTATCAAATCCCACGGATGCGCTAAATTGTTCGACAAATTCATCCGTAGCCTCGGCAAACCGGCCGCCCCATGGTTTTGAGCTTTTATCTTTCATCGGAGTAATTATTAAAGGTAAGCTGGCAGTATACCATCAGGCCTGATACGCACGTTTGACATGTTTTAATTCGATGTAACCAGGAAAAAATAAACCCGTGCGTATAAAAATCGCTACTCGCAAAAGTGCGCTTGCCTTGTGGCAAGCTGAAGAAGTGTCCAGAAGGTTGCGGGAGGCCCATGAAGATATATCAATCGAACTCGTTAAACTGACTACCAGTGGAGACCGCCTGTTGCAAGGATCTCTGGCAACCAAGGGAGGCAAGGGGCTGTTCGTAAAAGAGCTGCAACGCGGTTTGCTGGAACACAAGGCCGACATTGCGGTGCATTCCATGAAAGACGTACCTGTTGAATTGCCGTCCGCCCTGCACCTTCCCGTGACTCTCGAGCGCGAAAATCCGCACGATGCATTCGTCTCCAATCGCTACGACACACTGGCTTCGCTTCCGAACCATGCGACAGTAGGCACTTCCAGTGCACGGCGCGCATGCCAGATAAAGGCCTCCTATCCGCACCTGGAAATAAGATTATTGCGCGGCAATATCGACACCCGTTTGGCCAAGCTGGATGACGAGGAATATGATGCTGTAATTCTCGCGGCCGCTGGTCTCAGGCGCCTGGGACTCGAACATCGGATTCGCTGCTGTCTGACTGCTGAGGAATCCCTGCCCGCAATCGGCCAGGGCGTAATCGGTATCGAGTGCAGGCGGCATGATGGAGCAGTTGAGTCCATGATTCAGCCCTTGCATCATGCAGATACTCACGTGTGCGTCACGGCGGAGCGCGCGGTAAGCCAGGCGTTGCAGGGAGGCTGCCAGTTGCCGATTGCGAGTTTTGCGGAATTAAACGGCACGCACCTCAAATTACGCGCACTGGTTGGCCATCCGGATGGCTACGATATTTGTCGCAGTGAAAAATACGGTTCAAAAGAAAATCCCGTGCAACTCGGCCAGCTTGTCGCCAAGGATTTACAGGCACAAGGTGCAGATAAAATCCTGGCGTCGTTGTCATGACGCTTCAGTAACGTTTTGATCCATTGAATGCGTACCGGCAAGTTACTCAGCGGTAAAACAGTGGTCGTTACACGACCACACGCTCAAGCCCGAAAAATATGTACGGTGCTAGAGCGCAACCAGGCAACGACTGTACATTTCCCCGTATTAAGTATAACGACAGTAGAAAACCCTGAACCTGCAAAAGACATTTTGCGGCAAATTGCCACGTACGACATCGTTATTTTCATCAGCAGCAATGCCGTACATTATGCCGTGAAGCTGGCACAGGAGTTGAAACTGGATTTCCACGGCAACCGGTTGGCCGCCGTAGGTACCGCAACCAAAGCGGCACTGGAAGGTCATGGATACAGGGTCGGCATAGCCCCTGCAACCGGATTTACCAGTGAAGCTCTGCTTGCTTGTGTACCCTTGCAACAGGTAGCAGGCCAAAAAATTCTTATCGTCCGTGGCCAGGGTGGGCGCGAATATCTACGTCAGCAACTACGGACACGTGGTGCCCAGGTGGACTATGCCGAGGTTTACCAGCGACAATTACCTGTACAACGCGATACCACCGATCTCAGCAGACTGCCTGACAGGGATACTGCGGTACTGATCTACAGTGCGGAAGCTGCCCGAAACTTATGGTCTCTCTGCACGGCTGATGAAAAGAAATGGCTGACGAGAGTCACTCTTATCGTTGGTAATGAGCGTATTGCCGAAGCGGTCGCTGCGATCGGGCTCACAAACAATCCCGTAACGGCGGAAAACCCGAGTGACGAAGCCATGTTGCAAGCCCTGGAAAATTGGGTCAATGTGAGGAAATCTCCCTAAAGTGATTGCAGAAACGCGAGTAGCACCATGTGTTTCTCTCGCGTCATATCGATAACTCGCTGTTTCACCTTTCCTGCTTCCCCGCCGTGCCATGGGTGTCTAACCATCACTGGCATCCCGAAAAACAGAGTTGATTAATATCCAAATAAATATAATAATCGTTATTACTATTAATATTAATTATCGATGAGGTGCCTCTAAGGAGAAACAAATGAAATGGAAAACTCTGATCGCGGCAGGTATCACTATGGCCCTCTGGCATGCACACGCTTTGGCGGAAGGGTCAATTGAAGAACGCATAGCCGCCATGGAAAGACGAATACAGGATCTGGAAAACCGGGTCGCCGCACAAGACAAGACAATTGTTGAAAAAGAGCGCCAGATCGCCGAACTGCAGGAGGATGAGGGCGGTTGGTTTGACTCTACAGAGGTCAGCGGCCTTATAGAGATTGAGGCTGGCCGTGAAAACCCGTATGAAGGCGACAATGCTTCAGACGTGAGTGTAGCAACTGTCGAACTCGGGGTTGCAGCCCAAGTACATGATTGGGTCGGTGGCGAAGTTGTCCTCCTCTATGAAGAGGGGGAAACAGATCTGGAAGTTGACGTAGCAACCGTGACGGTTGGTCCGCCGGATGGGCCATGGTCGTTCACAGCGGGGCAGTACTATCTGCCATTCGGTACGTTTGAGACCACTATGATATCTGATCCTCTGACGCTCGAAGTCGGTGAGACACGTGATACCGCCCTGCAACTTGGGTTCTCTTCCGGTGGATTGCATGGAGCCGTCTTTGGCTTCAACGGTGACAATACCGATAACGGCAAGGATCGTATTTCCGGTTACGGTGCTGCGATAGGCTATTCGATGGAGAACGAAACGTCCGCGTTTGATTTGAATCTGTCGTATATCAATGATATCGGCGATTCGGACAGCCTCCAGGATTTAATCAGAGGCAACCTTGGTGGAAGCGACGAAGAAGACAATGAAGTAGACGACCACGTGGCAGGCTGGTCTGCAGCCGCCCGGTTGCGCTATGGCAATATATCGCTGATGGGTGAGTACCTGGCTGCAAGAGAAGACTTCGAGAGTACTGAGGTCGAGTTTGACGGCGACGGTGCCGAGCCTTCCAGTTGGATGACTGAGGTCGCCTACGATTTCAGCTTTGCAGGCAGAGAGGCAACGTTTGCCCTGGGTTACCAGGGAACGGATGAAGCACTTGCCCTGGAACTGCCTGAAGAGCGTTTTCTCGTCGGACTCTCGTTCGAGTTGTTCGAAGGGACTGCTCTGGCATTTGAATGGGCACATGATGATGACTATGACGAAAAAGACGGTGGAAGCGGCGAAGATGCCAATATTATTACCGCCCAGCTTGCTACCGAATTTTAACGGTCTGATATATCAGTGCTGTTTTGGTTTTTGGGACCTTGATGATGCATTTGATGCGGTGTCGGTTCTCTTTCGCGATTAACGCAGGTCTCTCGTATAATCGCAATCAGGGTAGTTCGAGCAGCCGAGGAAGACGCTTCCGTTGCGAGCGCGTTTACGGCGCTCCAGCCGTCCGCCAGTACATCGCGGACAGGATACGTCATCTTCGGGTGGTCGGCCGAATACACTGACGTCGTAGTCGCCGTCGATCAACTCCATGACGAACTTCGAAGGCGGGCCGCCGTCAGCAAGCAAGAAAACCTGACGTCTCGCCCGGGTGACGGCAACATAGAGAAGGCGTCGCTCTTCGGCGTTCGGATGCGCTTCGGGAGCTGCCAGCACAAGATCGAGCAGCGGATCGTCGGCGATCTCGGTGGGAAACCCGTACTTTCCCGAACACAGGCCGAGGACCACCACGTAGTCGGCTTCGAGGCCCTTGGAGCCATGCACGGTATTCCAAGTAAAGCGAAGTCCCGGATACTGCTTCGGTAGCGCATCCAGGTTGCGGGGCCGCAAATGCCGATAGCGACCCAGCAGAAGCACGTCCGATGTTCCGGCACCCCGGTGAGCATCCTCCGTGATTTGGTCGAGCGCCTCCTTCAGAAGAGAAAGATCCTGCTCACCGGGGAGCCCAACGTATACCGCAGGCCTGTTGGCCTTCCGCGTTGTGCGGACCGTCTTTCGGATTTGTGCCGGGTTGCGCAGCACGAAATCTGTGGCGACCGTGGCGATGCGGTCGGCGCAGCGGAACGTGGTTGCGAGGTCGATGCGCTCAAACGCGCCGAAATGATCTCCGAACTCCCGCATGACCGCGATGTCCGAGCCGCTAAACCGGTAGATCGCCTGCCAGTCGTCGCCGACCGCGAATAGTTGGGACCCCGGTGAGCTGTCGAGCAACGCCTTCAGTAGCCGTGCGCGGGACGGCGAGATATCCTGGAACTCGTCGACCAGGATATAGCTGAACGGGCTGCAGTAACGTCCACTCTCCACGAGATCAGTCGCACGGTTGATCATGTCGTGGAAGTCGATTTCCCCTGAACGGGCAAGCGCATCCTGATAGCGTTCGAAAATCGGACGGAAAATCGCAAGAAACGCCAGCGCCCGCTTTCGGTACCGGTGAGCACTCGCACGTTCGGCGAGGTCGGCAAAAGACAGTCGACTGCCCTTGAAGTGCCGCAAGAACGTTGCAACCAGCTGCGTGAAAGGATCGATCCGGCCCAGTTTTTTGAGAGCGGAAAATGCCTTCCCGGGTGGGATTGGTGAAAGCGTCACACCGTGGGCCTTAAGCTTCTCCTCCAGGTTGCGGAGCAGCCTGCCTTCGGCCCGTTCGTAACTGAAGGTCTCGATCAATGTGGTGCCATACTTGACATGAGTGCTACGCTTCCACTCCATTTCCTGTCGATACTTCTTCCGGTCAATGTATGGCGCCGGGTTACCTGCTGAGTTGATCCCGAAGTGCTCAATATAGATGCCGTGCCCGGGAAGATGGAAGTCGGGCTTGTACTGGCGCTTCTCCGATGTCGCCAGATCGTGCTCGTAGAGGGCTTCGTACTCGTAGGTAATACCGTTTAGATAGAGGAAATTCGCGATCTCGCATTCCTCGAAGCTGCGGACGATTTCGCCCTTCAACGAGCGAACGTCGAACTTGCGAATGTAGTCGTGGTACTCGCCCCAATTTTTGAACTCGTGCGTACCTTTGTACGGTGCGAACCACTCTCGGAACCATTCATGCAGTGTGGCCGAAATTTTCCAGTCGACAAGAAAGTCGACCACGATTCCCTTGAGCATCTCGAACAACGTTCGATCATTCTCTGCCGTCGCGGCAAGTAGCGGACGCTTCCCTTCGGCTTCGCCAATAATCGCCATGCCAAGACTATGGAAGGTGCGCACCGTCACGTCTCGCGCGACTGCGGCACCGAGACGCTTGTTCATCCGCTCTTCCATCTCGCTGCGCGCATCGCGCGCGAAGGCCAGCAGTAGCAGTTCGGACGGCTTGCAATACCCTTTGCGGATGAGCCAGCCTGTCTTGGCCGCGATGACCGATGTCTTTCCACTCCCGGCTGCGGCAACCACGAGGTTCCGGTGCTCGTCGATGACGACTGCCCGACGCTGCTCTTCCGTAAGCGGGCGGGCTTCGACCCGGTCGAAGAACTCTCGTGAGCGGTCCAGTTCGTTGACAATGAACGCCTCGTTGGCTTTCACCCGGGCCTTCTCGGGTGCTTCCAGAAACCTGAGTATCTCCAACAGCATCCGGATCTCCGGGACATCTGACAACGCTTCCGGCCACCGCCCTGCGAATCCGCCGGCAACTGTTTTCGCCTCGTCCTCAAGGCCGCGAAGTGCGTCGGTGGCGAGGTATTTGGGTGGGTCGGTCAATGCCACCAGTCGTTCATGTACGGAGCGGAGCATCCTTAATTGCGATGCAAGCGTACTGCGCCACCATTCACTTCTCGCGGATTCAAGTGCATCGGCCAAAGTGCACGCGGCCGTTCGAGACAAGCCCGAAACATGTGCTTTGCCCGCGACATGACGAATACGAATAC
Source organism: Gammaproteobacteria bacterium (assembly GCA_965215055.1). Taxonomy (GTDB): domain Bacteria; phylum Pseudomonadota; class Gammaproteobacteria; order UBA4575; family UBA4575. The sequence continues at coordinate 1,346,299 of OZ244046.1, read as the reverse complement.
TGGAATAGAAACTGCCGTACGAGGCATCGACTGCTTCCACGTCTCCCAGCGATATGTTGGTGGAACGTGAACCGAACATCAGTTGGACTGCTTCGGCGTTCACCGATGCCCCCTTCGCATGGCGCGGATGCAGGATCGTAAACAGGATCCTGGCCAGCCCGGTTCTTCTTGTCTCGAACAGGGTGCCCACCGTCAACTTCGATGGATATCCGGATTGCCCGGCGTGTGATGACGTCGCGAGGCTTTGAACCACCTCGCGCGTGCAAGTGTACGTTTGCCGAGTTCACGAAAGCAACGAAAGAGGATGCGTCGTTCCGCTCCAGGTTCTGCTATAATATCTTCCGATACTTGAGTCAGATCCGTCCTCGGGTTTGAGTGTTTTATGTCGCTGATCACGAAACACGTACCAAGTAATCAAACTGGACAAGAAAGCAGGCGTGAATCATCTTGCCGAGTAGCCAATAGACCAGGTCATGTTTACTCACATATTTATTGCGACATTTATATTATCGAGTTTATGGCTGTTACTCTCGGGATATTCGGCACCTTTGTTGCTCACCCTGGGCATGTTGAGCAGTTTGTTCGTTGCCTGGCTGGCGTACAGGCTGGGATTATTCGACGTCCGCTTTTCCGCACTGCGGTTCAATCTTAATCTGCCCAGGTTCCTGCCGTGGTTCCTGCTGGAAGTAATCAAGTCCAACCTTGACGTCAGTTGGCGAATCCTGCACCCGAAATTGCCCATCGATCCCAATACAAGTACCGTCCCTGTCGCCAAACATGGCGACGTGGCAAAAGTCGTATATGCGAATTGCATTACTTTAACCCCCGGCACGTACAGCCTGAGCATTGATACTGAAACCATTACGGTGCACGCACTGACCAGGGCCTTGACGGACGGTTTGCAGCAAGGTGAGATGAGCAGGCGAATTGCAGCACTCGAAGGCGGTGCCTCCGCCGAGCGCTCTTCATCCACTTAGCCTGATGTTCATAACCGCTATCATAGCAATTCTGGTAGTGATGATTATTCTACTATTACGCGCCATACTTGGGCCTACGGTATTCGATCGAATTCTGGCCATTAATACTTTCGGCACTGCAACGGTGTTATTGATTGCCCTGCTCGGTTTTTCAACCGGACGTCCCGACTTCATGGACATCGCGTTGCTGTATGTACTGATCAATTTTATTGCGACGATAGCGGTGCTGAAACTGTTTCGCTATGACAATTTGGGTAAGATCGTGGATGAACAGGATTAGAGTGCCTGCATGACCCTGCTCGGATGGATTCTATTATTGCTTGGCAGCGCATTTTGCCTGATAGGTGCCTTGGGGCTGATGCGCCTACCAGGGTTCTTTTCCCGGGTACACGCCGCCGGTGTCATCGATAGTCTGGGCACAATTCTCATATTGTCGGGCCTCATTACCCAGGCCCATGACATTCTGGTCATCATAAAGCTTTTGATGATACTGTTTTTCATGCTGCTAACTGGCCCTACCGCCGTGCACGCACTGGCGCGCGCTGCAATACTTGCCAAACAGGCTACAACCAGCACCGATCGGAAAAGCTGACGAGCACGTGCCCATGGATACGGCAACTGCCATTGACATTACTCTGCTGACCTTGCTGGCGTTAACTGCCGTTGCACTGATATTTCTGAAGGACTTGCTGGCAGTGGTATTACTGAGCGGAATATACAGTCTGTTGTCGGCGGGACTATTTGTAAGCCTGAATGCCGTGGATGTTGCATTTACCGAGGCAGCTGTAGGTGCTGGCCTGACTACGGTCATGCTGCTTGGCACATTGGCAATCACGGGGCGTAAACACGTGGCCAGCCGACACGGTAAGCTGTTACCCGTCGCCGTGATAGCCGTTACTGCGGCAGCATTGATATATGCTACGCTGGACATGCCGCCATTTGGTGACCCCGCAGCACCTATACACTCTTACGTCGCGCCCCGCTACCTGCAGCAAAGCAGTGAGGAAATTGGTATTCCGAACGTCGTGACCTCGGTATTGGCAAGCTACCGCGGTTATGACACGTTGGGTGAAGTTACGGTTGTGTTTACCGCGGCGATAGGGGTGCTGTTGCTCATTGGCAGACCTGAAAAGACAAAAGGCAACGGTAAAAAATGAGCAGCAAGAAAAACTTGATTTTACGCCAGATCTGCAACCTGATGATTCCCGTGGTATTGCTGTTTGCCTTGTACGTGCAGTTTCACGGCGAATACGGGCCTGGGGGAGGTTTTCAGGCAGGCGTAATTTTTGCGGCAGCGATCATACTTTACGCATTGGTGTACGGCAGGGAAAACGTGCAGCGGGTTCTGCCACCAGGGGTTGTCCGCATATTTGTCGCCCTGGGCATGCTGCTTTACATGGCAGTTGGCGTTGCGGCCATGTTGATGGGAGGGAATTTCCTTGAGTACAGCGTACTCTTGCACGACCATCAACACGCGCAACACCTTGGCATCCTTCTCATCGAGTTGGGGATAGGTATTACCGTAGCTGCGGTTATGATCGTAGTTTTCTATGCGCTGGATGAATTTTCGCCGGGTAACGAATGATTGCGGATTATTTCAATTACTGGATCGTCATCATATTGATGATGATCGGTTTTTATATAGTTATCGCAGACTCAAACCTGATCAAAAAAATCATCGGGTTGGCCATATTTCAAACGTCGGTATTCATCCTGTTCATCTCCATGAGCAAGGTAAAGGGAGGCACGGCTCCTATTTTGCTGGACACCCCGGCAACATATTCCAACCCCTTACCACACGTATTGATTTTGACGGCAATTGTAGTCAGCGTTGCGACGATTGCCTTGGGACTTGCAATCGTAGCAAGGATTCATCGCGCGTATGGCAGTGTGGATGAAAGCGTCATTCACTTGCAGGATGAGGACCAGGACGAGACTTAGTGTTTACACATCACCTTCCCGTGTTGCAAGTGGTGATTCCTCTGATTGCTGCGCCGCTTTGCTCACTGCTTGGCCGTGGCAGACTGGCCTGGCTGCTGGCGACTTTGGTAAGCCTTGTCAGCTTTATCATTGCGCTGTTACTGGTGCAAAGGGTTTCCCTGCACGGGGTATTGTCGTATGAACTGGGTGGCTGGGCACCCCCATGGGGAATCGAATATCGCATTGATCATTTAAGCAGCTACGTACTGGTCATCCTGACTGCAATCGCCAGCATAACGATGCTGGCCGCACGTGAAAGTATAGAAAAAGAAATAGCGGCAGAGAAAATCGGTTTATTTTACTCCGCCTACCTGCTTTGCTTTACCGGCCTGCTGGGCATCGTTGCCACGGGCGATGCATTCAATATTTTCGTATTTCTGGAAATAAGTTCGCTGTCATCCTACGTGCTGATAGCGATGGGACAAAATCGCAAGGCACTCACCGCCTCGTACCAGTACTTGATCATGGGCACTATTGGCGCGGCTTTCATATTGATCGGGGTCGGCCTGCTGTACATGCTTACCGGTACTTTGAACATCATTGACTTGCAGCAAAAGATACCTGAATTGATTACTTCCAGGGCGTTGCATGCCGCGTTTGCCTTTTTCACTGTTGGAATCTCACTGAAGCTGGCCCTGTTTCCGTTACATTTATGGCTACCCAACGCCTATGCCTATGCACCATCGATGATTACGGTGTTTCTTTCCGCAACGGCAACCAAGGTGTCCCTGTATATACTGTTCAGATTCTTCTTTGGACTGTTTTCAGATGAAATTTCATTCCAGCATTTTCATTTGGGCAAAATACTGTTGCCTCTTTCAATCATTGCGATCATTACCGCCTCTTTCGTCAGCATCTTTCAAAGAGATATAAAACGCATGTTTGCCTATTCCAGTGTCGCGCAGATCGGTTACATGACACTGGGCATCGGTTTGGCGTCCAAAAGCGGCAGCATCGCGGGCCTGGTGTACTTGTTCAACCACGCAATCATAAAAGGCGGATTGTTTCTGGCATTGGCGTGTATTGTATTGCGCACCTGTTCAGCACGGTTGGAAAGCTTTGCCGGATTGGGGAAACGCATGCCCTGGAGCATGGCGGCCGCCGCATTGCTAAGCCTTGCCCTTATAGGCGTGCCGGGTACCGCCGGTTTTATCAGCAAGTGGTATCTGCTGGTAGCCGCCATTGAGCAAAGCCACTGGCTCGTCGTGCTTGTAATCGTTGGCGGCTCATTACTGACCATCGTATACGTCTGGAAAATCTTCGAATACGCCTATTTCAGGCACCCTACGAGCCCCCCTGGTAACGGTACTGAAGCACGTCGGGAGGCACCGTTATACATGCTTGTTCCACTTTGGACACTGGTTGCCTTTACCTTTTACTTTGGCCTGGAAACGTCCTTCAGCTTCGGGTTTGCGAGTACTGCCATCAATACGTTATTCCAGTAGCCGATGCAATTGCTACAACATTATGAACTCGCGTTGCTGATTCCCCTGCTGGGGGGATTGCTCATACTACTGTTGCACAATCACGCGCAACTTCGGGAAGCCAGTTCCATAATCACCGGCGTTTGTCTGTTCTTGTACATCGTGCAGCTGACGAGATTTTTTGATCAAGGGATGGCAACGACACACACCCTGTTTCATATCGCTCCCGGGCTTTCCATCGCCTTTCACCTCGAGCCGCTGGGGCTGCTGTTCGCGTTACTTGCCTCTGGCCTGTGGGTTATCACCACGGTCTATTCGATCGGCTATATGCGGGAGAACGGTGAAGGGAATCAAACGAGGTTCTACTTCTTTTTTGCCTTGTCGATTGCTGCAACCATGGGCATCGCTCTGGCGGCAAACCTGATTACCCTGTTTATTTTTTATGAAATGCTCACTCTGTGTACGTTTCCACTGGTTGTGCACAAGCAAAACGCCGACGCACAAAGCGGAGGGCGTACCTATCTCGGTATTTTACTTGGCACGTCAATGTTATTTTTCCTGACCGCAATCGTTATTACCTGGCTGCAAACGTCAAGCCTGGATTTTGTTGCCGGCGGAATACTCGAGGGAAACGTGAGTGCCCCCGGTGCTATCCTGCTGTTTACCCTGTTCATGTTCGGACTCGGCAAAGCCGCATTGATGCCGTTTCACCGTTGGCTGCCAGCGGCCATGGTCGCGCCGACACCGGTAAGTGCACTACTACACGCGGTTGCCGTGGTCAAGGCCGGTGTCTTTGCCGTTCTGAAGATCTCCGTGTACATATTTGGAGTTGATTTCATTGCCACTCAACACGCCGCGGACTGGATCTTGTGGGTTGCGCTGGTAACGATGTTATTCGCCGCCGTAATCGCCCTTACAAGAGATAACTTTAAGGCGCGCCTTGCCTATTCAACGATAAGTCAACTGTCTTACATCGTTATCGGCGCGACATTGGCAAATCCCGTCGCAGCCCTGGGTGCTGCAATGTATATTGTCACTCACGCCTTTGGCAAAATTACCCTGTTCTTCTGTGCAGGCGCGGTCTATACCTCCACCAAGTTTACTCGCATAAGCCAGTTGAACGGACTGGGAAGACTGATGCCATTTACGTTTTCCGCCTACCTGGTTGCGACTATCAGTTTAATCGGGCTGCCGCCAATGGCTGGAAGCTGGAGCAAATGGCTTTTGATCGAAGGCAGCATCGATGAACAAAACTACGTGGTGCTGGCCGCCTTTATCCTGGGTGCTCTGCTCAGTTGCGGCTATCTGATGCCGATTGCATTGCGAGCCTTTTTCAAACCGCTTGACGCCAACGTGAACCGTCAAACGCCAGGTATAAAAGAGGCACCACTGGCCTGCGTGATACCTTTATGTATTACGGCTTTGGCAACCCTGTTGTTGTTTTTCTACATGCAGCACGTGTACGAGTTCCTTTATCCGGTATTCAATCCATGAACCCCTCAAAGGACAAAAAATACTGGCTTGACAAGCCGAACAACGTAAACAGGCTGGTCTACGTTTTTTATGTAGTCTGCGCCGTATTGATGTTATTCGATTTCCTGTATCACAAGCACGTCAATTTCCCATTTGAAGGCTGGTTCGGATTTTTTTCCTGGTTCGGTTTTATCGCCTGCGTAGCCCTCGTGTTACTGGCGAAACAGATGCGCAAAATCGTCAAGCGTGACGAAGATTACTATGGTAATTGACGGCCTGCATCCATCCGTGATCCTGGTAATCGGCGCGTTGCTGATTCCATGTCTGCGTGGCAAGTTGCGTGGGCTTTACATGTTAAGTCTGCCCATCCTGTCTTTCGTGCAATTTTACACGCTGCCGACGGGATATCAGGCCGAATGGCAGATTTTCAACCTGACGCTAACCACGTTGCGCGTCGATAATCTGAACTTTGCATTCGCGGTAATTTTTCACATTGCGGCCCTTATCGCAGTCGTATATTCGCTACATTTACGCGATGTCTTGCAGCAGGTTATCAATCTGGTGTATGCAGGCAGCGCACTTGGCGCAGTGTTGGCCGGAGACTTGGTAACGTTGTTCATATACTGGGAAATGGCCGCCATCTCATCAGTATTTCTAGTCTGGGCGAGGCGTACCGAGCAATCCTATTACGCCGGTCTGCGTTATCTGATCATACAAATCATCTCCGGATTACTTCTATTGAGCGGTATTATCCTGCACGCGCACGCCAGTGGCTCGATCGAGTTCACCAGGCTGGACCTCGGCAGCCCAGGTTGCCTGCTCATATTTATCGCGTTCGGCATTAAATGTGGGTTTCCATTACTGCATAATTGGCTGACGGACGCATATCCACAGGCTACCGTAACGGGGACGGTAGTGCTGTCCGCCTTCACTACAAAAATGGCGATCTACGCGCTTGCACGAGGCTTCCCTGGCACCGAACTCCTCATCTGGATCGGGCTGGCGATGGCGGCGTTCCCGATTTTTTACGCCGTGATTGAAAACGACCTGCGGCGAGTATTGACGTACAGCATGATCAATCAGCTTGGCTTCATGGTAGTCGGAATTGGCATTGGCACCGAACTTGCACTCAACGGCACCGTTGCGCAGACAGTCGCGCATATCCTGTTCAAGACCCTGTTGTTCATGAGCATGGGGGCAGTCTTGCTGCGTACCGGAAAAATTAACGGCTCCGAACTGGGGGGCTTGTATAAATCCATGCCTTACACAACCACCTTCTGCATCATTGGTGCGGCTTCAATTTCAGCCTTCCCGTTGTTCAGTGCCTTCGTGACGAAATCGCTTATCATGGCAGCGGCCGCCCATGAAGGTTATAAATTCACCTGGCTGGTTCTCCTGTTTGCCTCCGCGGGCGTATTTCATCATGCCGGTATCAAGATCCCTTTCTTTGCGTTTTTCGCCCACGACAGCGGTATTCGGTGCAAGGAAGCACCCATCAATATGCTGCTGGCCATGGGGATTGCAGCCGGCCTGTCGATGGTCATCGGCATTTTCCCGAAGGCCCTGTATGCACTGCTGCCATACGGCGTCATCTACGATCCTTTCACCGTCACCCACGTCATCAATCAGCTACAGCTGTTGCTTTTCTCGGCACTGGCGTTTGTCCTGTTATTGCGAACGGGAGTGTATCCTCCGGAATTACGCTCGGTAAACCTCGATTTTGACTGGCTGTATCGTAAACCCGGTGCTTACCTTGCGAAATACGTGATGGCATCCATTGCCACGGGCGAGAAAGTGCTTTTCACTTCGATAAAAAAACTCTCATTCATAATGGGCACGTACCTTCACCGCCACCATGGGCCACAAGGCATACTGTCCAGGACCTGGCCTACCGGCAGCATGGTGCTGTGGGTTGCCTCCCTGCTTGGCGCATACCTGATCTTCTATTACCTGTACTGAAAGCTAGTGCAGCGTCTGGACCTCGCTTTCAGAGTGCGGTTGATTGACTGCCAGACGCAGCCCTGGTGAGGCATGGTGCAGAATCATGCGCCAGCCGTTATCCGTCTTGCGATAGAGGTTGGTAGCAATGATCTCGGAGCGTAATTCACCGTGTACCGAAATCGACTCGATGACGTAGTGAATGGCAATATCTTTTTCCACGGACACCTGTTGTTGATTGACTGCAAACTCGATGCCTCGATCATGGGTAAAGATTTGCTGCCAGCTTTCACGAATGGCGTCCCTGCCGTCCAGTCGGGGTCCGCCTGGGTGGATGCAAGCTATATCCTCGTCCTTCGACCAAACCGACATCATCATTTCAATGTTGCCTTGCTCAAAGGCTTGATAAAATGCCTCCTCGGCCTGTTGGGAGGTTGCATAATCAGTAGAGTTTTGCACGTCAGAATACCCTCGCAAACGTGATGACCAGAATAAAACTGTTCGACTATGATGAATTACAGGACCCTGGTAGTAAAGGGTTGGTCGTCACCATTGACAAGATGCAGTTGAACGTTTTCATCGTCAAAAAAGACGAACGGATTTTTGTTTACGAAAATTCCTGTCCACATACCTCGGGACCTCTGGACTGGCTCCCCGACATTTTTTTGAACGAGGACAGGAATTATATCATGTGTGCCAATCATGGTGCCCTGTTTGAAATCGAGGACGGGCTGTGTATATACGGCCCGTGCCGACGACAGCATCTTCGCACACTACCTCACGTGATTGAAAGCGGTAACATCTGCCTTGTAATTTGACAAGTCTGGCAAAAACACGTTACTGTTACCTTGCAAACAAACACCAAAGACCCGAGGTCGGGTCACCTGCTGAATACAATAACCGTTACAGCAAGGTAGATAGACCTATCTTTCCTGTGGGGAATAGGCAGGAACTTCATAATCTTTGGTGTTGATGTTTGCAATGACCCGGCACCCGTGCGTGCCGGTGAACCGTGAATTGCAAACGCTACAATTCTATAAAAGGAGATGCACCGATGAATAAGCCTGTTTCAGTGATAGGAATAACGGTATTTTTTGCAGCAGTCATTGCCGGCTGTGGAGGTGGCGGAGGCGGTGGTGGAGGAAGCAGCATGATGCCCACCAGCCCCTGTACAGGCATTGAAATCTCCGATGGTTGCATCTCGCAGGAGGAATTTGACAGAAGGCGTGATGCCATTGCCCGCAGGCACCTTTTAAACACCGAGTTTCAGGCACAATGGGGCCTGGAAAGTACCAATGTGCACGAAGCCCATGCAGCCCTCGAGGTCAAACACGGCAGCGGGGTAAAACCGGGTGCTGGAGCTACTGTTGGTGTTATGGATGACGGTTTTTTTGGTCTTAATGATCCTGAATTCACAGGCGCAGATATCACGGAAATATCAACAGGGGAAACACTAGGAGATCTTATCCACCCTGACCCTAATAACCCTAGGGATAATTATCATGGCACCTTGGTTACCAGTGTTATTGCCACGCAGTCCAATGGAAATGGCTTTATCGGTGTTGCCCCGGGTGCTGCCATCAAAATTTTCCCGCTTGATTTAAGAAAACTAAAATTTTTTAGCGAGGACGAAGATAACGCAAGATTCCTCAGGGACGTTGTTTTTGCCAATAACCTTGATATCCTGAACATGAGTTTTGGACTTGCTGATCTTTCGGAAAATCTCGTTGAAAACAGTACTGAGCAAGATCTTCGTAATCAGATACCGCATACAATTGCGGCACTGGCACAGGCCGGTGTCGAAGAAAAAACTATTCTCGTCTGGGCGGCTGGCAATGGTCATTGTCCATCTAGCATGTGGCCAGCTTGCGACCCTAATACTCCCCCTAACCCACCTCTCGACGCCAATTCGCCTACTCTCTTTTCCGGATTAGCTGTACATATTGCCGAACTGGCCGGACATTCTGTTGACGTTGTAGCCGTGGGTCGGGACGGCACGATCGCTGATTTCTCCAATCGCTGCGGGATTGCCAAAGATTTTTGTATTGCCGCCCCCGGTGTTGATGTTGCGGTTGCTGCTGCGGGGAGCGGGACAACTGTAGCCCCTGGCACATCCTTTGCCGCTCCCATGGTATCCGGCGGGCTGGCCTTGATGAAACACTTCTTCCGCGATCAACTGTCGAATACGGAACTGGTCACGCGGCTCTTTGCAACCAGTGACAAGACCGGCATATACAGCGACCAGGCCGTCTATGGTCAGGGCCTGATGGATCTCGGCGCCGCGGTCACACCCGTGGGCAATACCAGGGTTACGATGGGCAACCAGGTCGGTGGTGCCGGTTCCCTCATGCAGGCCACCCGCCTCAGATTGGGTGGTGCGTTCGGCGATAGCCTGTCGCGTTCACTGGCCGGGCACGAAATCGCAGCGTTCGACACGCTGGGCAGCCCGTTCTGGTTCGATCTCTCCAGTCTTGCCGGGGGATACGTCGCCAGCACTTCCTCTCCTATGCAGCGACTTAACGATCTCATGACCTACAACAAGGAAACGCGGCACCCGTGGGCGGGTCACAGTGCCCGGACGGCACTGGACTTGTACGGCAATCCCTTCCATCAACATTCATGGCAGTTGGGTTTTTACGAACGCCCGGTCGCAGCCGAAAGCAGTGTCTTCAACCTTGCCGAACATGCCGCAGCCTTCACCTACAAGGCACAAAACGGCCTTGAGACCACGCTATTCACCACTGCCGGCCTGGCCGGCAACCATACCCCGGAGACGGGCGCCATGCTGGCCTGGCGACCATCAGAGGCCTTTGGCCTGCGTGCTGGCTGGCTTGGTGAACGCAAGGCCATGCTGGGTTCCAGGGCCGACGGGGCGTTCGGTGCGTTGTCGGCCAACAGCTTTGTTACCGGCTTCGAGACGGGTACCGAGTTCAAGGGATGGCACCTGGCCGCCGATGCCGAGGTGGGCGTGGTCACGTCGGATACGCGCGGCGGCATCCTGACCGGCCTGTCGGAAGTGTACACCAGCGCGTTCTCACTGCGTGCCCACCGTTCCCTGACCGCCCAGGACGAGATTACGTTCTCGGTTTCACAGCCGCCGCGGATCGAGCACGGTTCGGCAGGATTTACCGTACCGGTCGGGCGTACCAAGGCCGGCACGGTGCTACATGAATCCATCTCGGCCAGCCTGGTGCCGTCAGGCAGGCAGATTGACGTATCGGCGCGTTGGCAACGGGAAGATACGTTGGGCGGAGAGTTTCGCACCGAGGTGACCGCCTCACGTCATCCGGGGCATATGGACGAAAACCCCGAGTTCAGCCTGTTGGCAGGCTGGAAAACGGCCTTCTGAAACCGTGAAAAAATAATGGTTCACAAGGGTACGTTGACCGCGCTATCGGGAGTGCTGCTTTGTAGTTGTACGGCGAGCACTCCCGAAAACCAGGTGGTCATCGACAAGCCGAAGACGAGCGTGTGCGCGGCGGCGCAGTACCGGGAACTGGTCGGGCAGCCGATAGATGAAGTGCACACTGCCGACCTGCCCAAGCCGCTGCGCGTCTATTCCGTGCACAGCCTGATTACCATGGATTATCGGCTGGAACGGATGAACGTCGTCGTGGGAGTTGACGGGCGCGTAATCAGCGTAGAATGCGGATAGGCATATCTGCCGTCATCCCGCACAAGTCGAAGGAAAAATCCCTTAATCCTGCTTCATTCCTGGTTTCACAGCCTGGGCTGACGCACCTGTACGGGCGCATGCTTGCGGGAATGGAAACATTCCTGCTTTGTGCAGTGACACTGACGCAGCCTTCTCGATATGGCATAATCTCCTTGTACATTTGCCAGCAGTACTCGCTTAAACGAATCAAAGACAGCTATGCAATGAGAGTTTTTTCAGGTTTGAATACGTCGATCTCACTTTCAAGTGCCCTGGTAAGCTGGGGGCTGGCCATCTTTCTGGTCATGCAGTTGCTGGCCGGACCCTTTAATGACGAGCGCGCCTGCCAAACTACATGTGTAAACATGTTATTCTGGATATCGTTTGGCATTGCCCTGCTGGGCTTGGTATTCGGCGTCATCAACACTGTATTCGGCAAGCGGGATTGGATTGGAATTTTATCTTTGCTCGCCATGCTGGGCCTATGTGGAATTTACGTCACTACGATGCTGATTGGTACATTCGGTATTTAGCAGCATGATTCGGTGATAATTTCAGCCGTATTTCAGACCTGCCCAAATTCAATCGATTTTCCCAGCCATCTCTGGACCAGGGCATCGACTCTTTGTGGATGATTGATCAGCAAGGACTTTGCGGTTTCCTGTGCCTTGGGGATGAGGTCCCGGTCGCGCATGATGTTGGCAATGCGAAATTGCAGCATGCCGGCTTGGCGCGTGCCCAGTACTTCCCCAGGGCCGCGCAGTTGCAAATCAACCTGCGCAATCTTGAATCCGTCGTTGGTGGTGCGCATGGTGTCAATACGCAGTTTGGCTTGATTAGTGAGCGGTGAATTGAACAACAGCACGCACCGACTTTGCCTGCTGCCACGCCCGACGCGGCCGCGTAACTGATGCAGTTGCGCAAGCCCCAGTCGTTCTGCGTTTTCAACGATCATCAGGCTTGCATTGGCTACGTCAACACCTACTTCGATCACTGTCGTAGCAACAAGTAAATCTATTTTGCGCTGGAGAAAGTCCTGCATAACGGCACCTTTCTCTTTACCTTTCATACGCCCGTGTAACAAGCCGACCCTGACGCCTTGCAGTGCCTGGCTGAGCTGCCGGTGGACGTCCGTGGCGGCTTGGCATTGAATAGCCTCGGACTCTTCCACCAGGATACATACCCAATAGGCCTGCTGGCCACTGCGACAGGCATGGGCAACGCGCGCAACAATTTCATGCCGTCTGCTCAGAGGAATCGCAATTGTATCCACTGGCTTGCGACCAGGTGGTAATTCATCAATAACGGAATAATCGAGATCGGCATAGGCTGTCATTGCCAGGGTTCGAGGTATGGGCGTAGCCGTCATGATCAATTGGTGTGGATGCGCTTCCCCCTGTATACCCTTCTCACGCAAAGCCAGACGCTGGTGCACCCCAAAGCGATGCTGTTCATCGATGATCACAAGCGCCAGATTCTTAAAACGTACTCCTTGCTGAAACAGCGCATGAGTACCGACGATGGCATCTGCGTCACCAATGGCGATACGCTCCTTCATTGCACTGCTCTGGCTTTCCGTCAGTTTGCCGGACAGCCAGGCGAGACGCACGCCCATGGGTGCAAGCCAATTGGAGAAAACTTGCAGATGCTGTTCGGCCAGTATTTCGGTAGGTGCCATCATCACCGCCTGATAGCCGGCTTCGATCACCTGTAAACAGGCAGCAATGGCGATAAGCGTTTTGCCACTGCCTACGTCGCCCTGTACCAGGCGCAGCATGGGGTAGGGTTTGCGCAAGTCTTCGAATACCGTGGCGATGACACGCCGCTGTGCACCAGTCAGATCAAATTCCAGATTTTTCAGCAAGTGCGCGTAGAGCGTGCCCGGTGATGTAATAGCAATCGCCGCCTGTTTTTGCATTTGCAATCTCAATTTCGAGAGACTCAGTTGCTGCGCAAGCAGTTCTTCAAACGCCAAGCGACGTTGCATAACGTGTCTACCTTCCAGCAGCAGCCCGATATCGGCGTCAACGGGTGGCCGGTGAATAAACATCAGGGCTGCCTTGATGGATATCCTTTGCCCGTCAATGACCGGGGTCTCCGGTAACAGGTCGAGATCCGGTACTCCTTCTCCATTGAGCCACTGCAAGGCTTGTGTGGTCAGGCGTCGCAGGCTCAACTGATGTAATCCCTCGGTCGAAGGGTAGATGGGCGTCAAGGAGTTCTCAACCTTTGCTGGCTCTCCCGGCGACTGGACGACATACTCCGGATGCACCATTTCAGGACCTTTGAGGCCCTGCCTGATTTCTCCAAAGCACCTCACCTGTATGCCAAGCGCAAGGTTCTGGCGCTGCGCGTTGTTAAAATAGAAAAAACGTAGCAGCAACCGCCCGGTGCCATCGCCTATGTGTACCAGCAGCATGCGCCGTTTACGATAGACCACTTCGCTACGCTCGACTGTGCCGATTACCATGCACTCATCGCCAGGACGCAAAACTGCTATGGCGCGTACGCGCGTGCGGTCTTGATAACGAACCGGCAGATGAAACAGCAAGTCCTGTACGGTATGAATATGCAGGCGTTGCAGGCGTTCGGCGACCCGCGAGCCTACGCTTCTGAGAATGCTTACCGACGGAAACGTATTATCGTTCTTCAACCTTCAGCTACGGGGTATACCGGAAGTTGGCAGCATTTTAAGGGGTTTTCGTGGTATTTAGAAGAATTTTACAGTAGTTTATGGAAACTGCGCGTTTATCGTTCAAGTTCCATGATAGCATCCATTTCCACGCCTGCGTCCCTGGGTAGAGAGGTGACGCCTATTGCCGCACGCGCAGGATAGGGTTGAGAAAAGTATTCGTCCATCACTTCATTGACGATCGGGAAATGACCAAGGTCGATCAAAAACACGTTGAGCTTGACGATGTCACCCAGGCAACCACCCGCCGCTTGGGCTACGGCCTGCAAGTTTTCAAATACTTGACGAATCTGTTCACGGATATCCTGGGAAACTATTTGCATCGTTACAGGGTCCAGTGGGATTTGCCCGGACAAGTATACTGCCGTGCCTACTTTTACGGCCTGCGAATAGGTGCCAATCGCTTGCGGTGCGCGTTCGGTTGTAATAATTTGGCGCGTCATTTGCTCCCTGCTAGATACGTTTAACTTTGTAAATTTTTGGGGTGTTGCGTATCGCCCGCATGATTTTCGCCAAATGATCCCGACCCTTTACCGTTAACAGGACGGTGATGGTGGTAGTGGCACTGTGTTGCTCCGCAAATACTATGTTTTCTATATTCGATTCCTCGGCCGAAATTTTAGCCGCCACAACCGCCAGCACACCTCGTTCATTGAGGGCCTTTATGCTGATCTGGACAGTGAATTCGCTGTCCAGATCACTTGCCCAATAGACGTTTATTCGCTCGTCACGACTGGTATTTTTACGTCTCGTATTACGACACTTTACGTGATGCACCACCAGGCCCCTGCCCATGCTCATAATGCCGATGATTGAATCGCCGGGTATCGGATAGCAGCATTTTCCATAGCTTACTACCATCCCTTCCGTGCCTTTAATGGCCAGCGGGTGCTTGCTCTCGCTTTTACGGCGCAGTTTGATCCATCTGCCTTTCAAGTAAGCCAAGTGCCTGGCAACAAATGGTGCCATGCGGTTGCCCATTCCAATCTCCTGGAACAATTGTTCAGCAGACTCCAGTTGCAACTCTTTGAGTAAATTGGCCTGTTCTCGTTTACTAACGTCCTGCCAAGTTTTACCGTGTGCGCGCATCGCCTGGTTTAACATGCGCTCGCCCAGCTTGGCAGCCTCGCCTCTTTGTATGTTCTTCAGATAGCTGCGGATATTGGAACGCGCCTTGGCAGTAACGATAAAATTCAGCCAGGCGGGGTCAGGCCGTCCCTCCGGCGAGGTAATGATTTCCACGGTATGGCCATTGGTCAGCACGGTACTTAGCGGTTCCAGCCTGCGATTTATTTTCGCTGCCACACACTGGTTGCCAATGTCTGAATGTACCGCATAGGCGAAATCGACTACCGTTGCGTTGACAGGTAGTTCCATAATATCGCCCGCGGGAGTAAACACGTAAATCTCGTCACGAAATAAATCGATCTTTACACTTTCCAGAAATTCGAGCGAACTGCCAGAACGATGCTGCATTTCCGACACTGTCCTGAACCACTCGCGCATGCGTACATGCGGCGCAGCGTAATCAATCCTGCCGCTTTTATACATCCAGTGAGCTGCGATTCCCGATCGCGCGACCTGGTCCATCTCTCGTGAGCGAATCTGTACTTCGACTGGAATTCCCTTGGGGCCGAACAAGATGGTATGCAGAGATTGGTACGCGTTTTTCTTGGGGATGGCGATGTAATCCTTGAATTTCCCTGGCACCGGTTTGTATAAATTATGAATGACGCCAAGTGCCCGATAACAGGTATCCACGTCTTCAACGACGATCCGAAAGGCGAATATGTCGAAGACTTCCGAAAATTGCAGGCACTTTTTTTTCATTTTCCTGTAAACGCTGTATACGTCCTTCTCACGGCCGTAAATCCTGTTGACGACGTTCGCCTGCTCCAGGCGCTCGCGGATATTCGCCTTGACTTGTTGTAGCAGGACTTTACGGTTCACGCTGGTACGCTTCATCGCTTCTTTCAAAACTTTATGACGGCGCGGCCACAACATGCCGAAAGATAACTCTTCAAGCTCAATGCGCAGTCTGTCCATCCCCAGACGCAAGGCTATCGGCGCGTAAATATCCAGAGTTTCACGTGCAATGCGCGCACGTTTATCAGGGGACATTACGCCTAAAGTGCGCATGTTGTGCAGACGGTCGGCGAGCTTGATGATGATGACGCGCACGTCTTTCACCATTGCAAGCATCATTTTGCGAAAGTTTTCAGCCTGGGCCTCAAGCCTTGATTCAAACTTGAGGTATGTAAGTTTGCTGACCCCGTCTACCAGTTGCGCGACTTCGTCACTAAATTCCCTGGCAATCTGCCCCTTTGCGGTGCCGGTGTCTTCTATCACGTCATGCAGAATTGCCGCTGTTATGGTCTGGGCGTCCATATGCGCTTCGGCCAGCACTCTTGCCACTGCCAGGGGATGGGAGATGTAGGGCTCGCCGGTAAGTCGCGTTTGACCTTCGTGCGCATTGGCACTGAATAGGCAGGCGCGATGAATACTCTTGACTTGGTCTGCCTCCAGATAGGTGCTCAGCAGTACGCACAGATCATCAATTAAAACCTGCCAATGCCGTGGCGTGGTGCTGTCGGTGCTTGACGGCGCAGGAGGCAGGGCGTCTCCTTTGCCATCGGTTTTCGCGCCGGCTAACTCGACGACATTAGTCATTGCCCCTGTGAAGAGTCATCTTCCTGTATATCCGTGGCGGAAGTGAACTCAATGTCCAAAGAATCATCCTCCTGTATTTCTATCTCTGAAGCAAACCCGGCATCTGCAAGAATGTTTTCTTCGGATGATGGCTCTACAATGGCATCGCTATCTGGAGAGATGCTCTCTTCCTCAACTGAAGAATCCGGAATGAGACTGATACTTGAAACGACATCTTCGTGCGATTCCTCCGCTGACAAATGCTCATTGGTGTCGGCAGTATCAGCAGGAGGAGACAAGGGATTTCGAGGTTCAGGCACGGCAGAGAACGAGGGTCCAGAAGATGTATTTTCCTGAGGTTCCATTGTTGCAGGAGTTATCGATTGCGGCTCAGCTCGCTGATTCAGTTCACGGCTGATCTCTGCATGCAGGGCAGCTGCAAAATCATCCGCATCAAAATCCGCTTGTTCTTCAACAGCTTCCGCCAAAGATGCCTGCATCGATTCTTCGGTTACCAGGCCTTGTTCGATTTCACGCAAAGCCAACACCGTTGGTTTGTCATTCTCCCTTTCCACCAGCGGGTCGGCACCTAGCAACAATTGCTGTGCACGCTTGCTTGCCAATAACACCAGTTTGAAGCGATTCTCCACATGCTCCAGGCAATCTTCTACCGTTACACGAGCCATGTCATACTCCTGAACATTGATAAATACTTAACTCGAGCGGGTAATTGTAACGAATTCAGCCTATTTTTGCCAGCTTTGCCGTTGGCGCGCACTGGCGATACTGCCCCACCGTTTTTCACATTTCTTATCAGGCTCTTCTCACTCCTGTACATTATTTGAAAAAATCCTGTGACAGCAACTCTGTTGTCAGGGATTGCAGTTTTTCTTCGTCGAGCGACCTGTATCCTTCCGGGTCACGGAAAAGCATGGTTAATTCCTGTAGAGCGCTATCAAAGTCATCATTCAAAATTACGTGATCAAATTCTTCGTAATGGCTGATTTCACTCTTCGCGTCGTGCATTCTCTCGGCAATAACTTCATCACTGTCCTGCCCCCGGTTGCGCAAACGATTTTCCAACTCCGCCCTGGAAGGTGGCAAGATAAAGATCGAGACGCTGTCCTTGGTACGGCAACGTACTTGCGCAGCACCCTGCCAGTCAATTTCCAGAATGATCTTCAAGCCTTGGTTAAGCAGTGACTGCACCGATAGCCGTGAGGTACCATAAAAATTACCAAAAACTTTTGCATATTCCAGGAAATCATCCCGTTGTATCATCTCGGTAAACGCTTCAACCGTGATAAAAAAATAGTCCTTACCATCCACTTCATCAGCACGCATCGGTCGCGTAGTGTGTGAGATAGACGCCACCACATCAGATTCTTGTTCTATGAGTGCTTGCACCAGACTTGTCTTGCCCGCACCGGAGGGAGCGGAAAGTATGAACAGCCGCCCGGTTTTATTCATATGCAGTAGATTGTGACAGGTGCTTTTCGGAGCGAATTACAAACCACGCTCTGCAAGTAGATGCAGGAATATCGACTCGCCGCAATTACCCCTCACCTAGGGAAAGGCTGCCAACCCTTACCAGGGGTTTTATCCGAACCTCGCTCTTTGTAAGAATGGTAGGCTGTTCTAAAAGCAAGCGATGGGCGGATTGTCTGACTTTTAATTGTGAATCCATCGACACCAAGGATAGTACATTACCTACAAAATACAATAAAACTACATGTTTGCAGTGGTAATCACTGCCTCTCTCAGTAGATGCAATTGCAAACCAAAATTTTCTATATACTCGGGTCAGGAAGGTAAAAAACCGGTAGTGTATCTATAATTCCGGCTTATCCGCTGTTCGTATCGACGAGTTCGCTTTTCACCTGGTCAAAGGTTGTATGGCGAATGTCTTTGCCAGCAACGGTGTAGATAACATACTCGCAGATATTCTTTGCATGGTCTCCGATACGTTCCAGTGCACGCGCGCACCACATCACTCTGAGTGAACGTTTGATGGCATGCGGATCTTCCATCATGTGCGTAATAAGCTGGCGCATCAGTGCGTCGTATTCGTCATTGATATCCCTGTCTCCCTGAGCAATCTTAAGCGCGTTATCGGCGTCCATACGCGCAAATGCATCCAGGCAATCGTGCAGCATTTTGCGAACCTGTCCCCCCAGGTGTCTTATTTCCGAGAAATAGGTTGGCGTGCGTTCAACGGTAGCGAGTTTGACGGCATGGCGACCGATTTTCTCCGCTTCATCGCCGATCCTTTCCAGGTCGGTGATCGTTTTAAGCATAGTCACCACAAAGCGAAGGTCGCTTGCCGCAGGTTGGCGACGTGCAATAATCTGCGTGCATTCTTCATCGATGGCTACTTCCATGGAGTTGATCTTGTAGTCACTGGTAGCAACATCGTCGGCAAGGTTGCTGTCGGAATGCGTAAGTGCCGTAAGCGCATTTTCAACCTGCTTCTCCACCATGCCGCCCATGTTGAGCACTTTACTGCGCAGCGACTCCAGATCTTCGTCAAACTGATGCGAAATATGCTGCCCGATGTCCTGAAATACCATCTGTCACCTCAATTGATATTTAGTTGACCAATTATCCATATCGACCGGTAATATAGTCTTCCGTCTTCTTTTCCACAGGGTTGGTAAACAGCTTATCCGTTGCGCCAAATTCAATCAGTTCTCCCAGATACAAAAACGCTGTGTAATCGGAAACACGTGCAGCTTGCTGCATGTTGTGCGTGACAATTACCACGGTATAGTCTTGCTTTAATTGAATGATAAGCTCTTCAATTTTCAACGTGGAAATCGGGTCCAAGGCCGAAGCCGGCTCATCCAGTAAAATTACTTCAGGCTGAATTGCAATCGAGCGCGCAATCACCAACCGCTGTTGCTGCCCGCCGGACAACCCCAGCGCATTATCCTGCAAGCGATCTTTCACTTCATCCCATAATGCAGCACCCTTTAACGCCCACTCGACGCGCTCGTCCAACACACGTTTTTTGTTTATGCCTTGCAGCCGCAACCCGTAAGCAACATTCTCATATACGGTTTTGGGAAAAGGGTTGGGCTTTTGGAATACCATCCCAACTTTACGACGAAGCTCCGCAACATTCACCGATTTTTTATAAATGTCATCACCATTTAACAGCATTTGGCCCTCTATACGCACGATATCTATCAAGTCATTCATGCGGTTCATACAACGCAGTAGCGTGGACTTGCCACAACCACTGGGACCGATGAACGCGGTTACTCTTTTTTCGGGGACGGTTAGACCAATGTTTTTCAGGGAGTGCACAGTACCGTAATAGAGATTAAAATCCTGGCACTCAAAACAAGCCTTTTCTTCTTCAAGTTCTGGGCTCCCCTTATTGAGAAGCACTTCCTGTGATATCTGTGGAGCTGCCATAGTCATTTTCCTTAGTCCTCCCAACCTTGCACGATTGTACTTTGCGGCAATTAAAGCTTGCAAAGTTTAGTGTTGTTCGAGACTTCTGTATTTCTCCCGTAAGTGGTTGCGTATGTATATTGCAGAAAGATTCAGTATTACGATAACCACTACCAGTATCAAGGCGGTTGCATACACCAGTGGACGGGCTGCCTCCACGTTGGGGCTTTGAAAGCCTACGTCGTAAATATGAAATCCCAAGTGCATGAATTTACGCTCAAGATGAACAAACGGGGCATTTGCATCAATCGGTAAGGAAGGTGCCAGCTTTACGGCACCCACCAGCATAAGAGGTGCGACCTCGCCCGCCGCACGGGCAATTGCCAATATCAGCCCGGTCATCATCGCCGGACTGGCCATGGGCAACACTGTGCGCCACAAGGTTTCCGCCTTGGTTGCCCCCAGTGCCAACGAGCCTTCCCTGATTGTTCGCGGAATTCGGGATAAACCTTCTTCAGTGGCAACGATCACAACGGGAACCGTCAATAACGCCAGGGTCAATGACGCCCACAGTACACCGCCTGAGCCAAAAGTAGGTGCCGGCAAGGCCTCAGGGTAAAAAAGCTCGTCAATGGTACCACCCACCACGTACACGAAAAATCCCAAACCGAATACTCCGTAGACAATAGAAGGCACGCCCGCCAGGTTATTTACCGATATCCTCACCAAACGCGTGATGAAGCCCTGGCGGGCATACTCTCTCAGGTAGATCGCCGCAATGACACCAAAAGGCGCAACGATGATGGACATCAACATTACCATAGTGACCGTGCCGAAAATTGCCGGGAAAATTCCGCCTTCGGTATTCGCTTCACGCGGATCATCGGTAATAAATCCCCAAAATGTCTTTATGTAAAAAATGATTTTTTCAACCAGGCCCATCGCATTGGGCTGATACGCCTTGACCACGTTGGCAAGTTTGATTTCGACTTTTTCTCCCGTCATCGTTTCCAATACGATACTGTCACGCGAGATTTGTCTGTAGAGGGTGTCGAGTTCCTTTTTGAGTTCCTCATATTCGGCATTGTGTTTATTCTGCGCGACAGTAATTTCGTCAAAGTATTTGGGGTCGGTGACACCTTTTAATTCCAAACCCCGTTTTTTCAGTCTCAGCTTTTCAAGCTGAAAGTTGATTGCGCCAATTTCAGATTTCTCGATATGCCTAATCCTCTCTCTAAGCTCCAGTGCATGCTGCAGGCGCATATCCAGTTCCACCTGCATGGCCTCGTTGCCACTGACTCGCAGGGATTCACCGCTATCCTTGATTGCCTTCAGATAGCCGTAAGAATTGCCCCACTGCGTGCGTTCCAGAACAAACATCTCGATAGGCTTGGTCACACTCAACTCGTTGGGCACGATGGTGAGCATAAAATCCACACCCAGCACCTCGCGGTTTCCCACCTTGATCAAACTGCGTTCAATACGGTTCTGGTCGCCTTTGACCTTGATTCCCGATTCAATAATCCGTTGTCTTGGAACCTCCTCGGTCTCGACGCGCTCTCCAATAACCCTAATAACTTCGGAGCCATTGTCATATTCAATGTCGTACACCGTCTTGGGCCAAAAATGTCCCAGGCCACGGGAGGCGATAAACAGCAACAGTCCAAAGACCATGATCATGCTCATTGCCACCGCACCCGCATTCAGCCACACCCAGGGCTGGCCAGAAGACATGAACGATTTGAAATTGTTGGTCCGGGTTCGCATTTCTTACATCAGCGTTTCAAAGCGTGCTGTACTTTTCACGCAACCTTTGCCGCACCAATTCCGCAGCAGTGTTGAAGAAAAAGGTAAAAATGAACAACACCAGGGCGGCCAGGAATAAAATCCTGAAATGGGTGCTGTCCACCTCGGATTCGGGAAGTTCCACCGCGACGTTGGCAGAAAGCGTGCGCATCCCTTCGAAGATACTGAAATCCATCACCGGTGTATTACCGGTAGCCATCAGTACGATCATGGTCTCGCCGACGGCACGCCCCAGACCAATCATGGTGGCAGAAAAAATTCCCGGACTCGCCGAAGGCAGCACAACGCGCACCATGGTCTGCCAGGGCGTCGCACCCAGTGCCAATGAGCCAGAACTCAAATGTTTGGGTACGCTGAAAATCGCGTCTTCGGTAATCGAAAAAATGGTCGGAATAACGGCAAACCCCATTGCGATTCCGATAATAATGGAGTTTCTCTGGTCATAGCCGATACCCATCGAATCAGTCAGCCACAAACGCATGTTGCCGCCAAAAAATACGGCTTCCATCCATGGACTTAACGCCAGCGCAAGCCATCCACAGATGATTACTATTGGCACCAGCAGTGCAGCCTGCCACCCTTCAGGGACCTGTACCTTTACGCGTTCAGGGACGTGCCACCAAGCGAAACTGGCGATAAACATGCCAAGCGGAATCGCCAGCAGGGAGGTAAAGATGCCAGGCAGATGAGCCTCTACAAAAGGTGCCAGCCAAAGCCCAGCCAGAAATCCCAAAATTACCGTCGGTAATGCTTCCATGATTTCAATCGAAGGTTTTACCACCCCGCGCATTTTTGGCGCCATGAAGTAGGCGGTAAAAATCGCACCTGCAATCGCTAACGGCATCGCCAACAACATGGCGTAAAATGCGGCCTTGAAGGTACCAAAAGTCAGCGGAGTAAGACTGAATTTCGGCTCAAAGTCACTGGAGGCCGACGAAGACTGCCAGATGTAGTCCGGCTCGGGATAGCTTTCGTACCAAACCTTGCCCCAGATCGAACTCCATGAAACTTCAGGATGTTCGCTGTCCAACCGCCAAATATGGACGCGACCGGTTGTATCTTCGGCAATGAGCTTGTCACTCCGCGGTGCTATA
Source organism: Gammaproteobacteria bacterium (assembly GCA_965215055.1). Classification (GTDB taxonomy): domain Bacteria; phylum Pseudomonadota; class Gammaproteobacteria; order UBA4575; family UBA4575. The sequence continues at coordinate 1,323,212 of OZ244046.1, read as the reverse complement.
CCCAGGTGGGCAAGCGGATTCGCCGCAATGTTTTCGGTCAGCAGATGTCTTGAAGCGGTAGTATGAAAAATGGATACGTTGCCATCAACGTCGACGGTAAGAAATCCCTTACGCAGTTTTTCGGTAATAACACCGGAAATTTCAGCACCACCGCCATTAAAACCCCTGATTTTTTGCAAGTGCCGTGCGCCATTGCCGTCACGCACCAGGAATAACTGGTGAATATCGCCATGATCGTCAGCCAGCAGCAGCGAAATACCGCCAACCAAAAACTCGAATGCACCCGGAAGATTGCCGTTATCCAGCACGATGACGTCTTCGACGCGAACTGGTCTTTCTTTGTTGCGTATATCGTAAAAAGAGATTACGCCTTCCCTGTTCAGAATATACAGCCACTCACGCTGAGGAGAAAGCAGTGCCTTGACCGGGCTGTCAACATACGGTAATTGCACCCGACTGGTCAGTTCAAGAGAAACCTCATCTTCATCCAGAAATGAAGATTCTTTTTCAAAATTAATCAACCTGGAGCCGTTTTCGGTATGCACGAAAAACGTCATTCCGTCCTCGTTTTCTCCGGCAGCCAAGTTGAGTATCTCCTGCTTGCCAATACCGAGGTCAATCGCGTTTTCACCGTAGGGATAGACTATGCGTGGAACAATCGTGCGCTGGTCGTCGTGATAGCGTAGCGAATATTCGTGACCAAAAATCAGTACCCGCCCGCTATCCAACCCCAGCCCGATAAAACTCCTTTCCTCATTGACGTGTGCCCAACTGCTCACGCGGGCGCTGCTTTCAGCCAGGATAGAACTACTTTCTATCGTTCTACCGCTATCGACATCAAAGAAACGTGCGACACCGCTGCTGCCCAGCCGCATGGCTATTTCGGCCTGTTCTTCTATGGAATAAAGTAACGTGTCGTCGGTATTGGCATCGTCCAGGGAGTAACTGGTAATTCGATGCAACTCCGCCCCCTTGAACAACGGGAACACCACCATGAACAAGAAAAGAAAAATCAGAATAATCGAACCGATCACGGCAATGCCGCCGGCACCAACCAGGTAGCGTGCTAAAAAATCTCTTATTGAACGTCTGCGCCAAAGTGCCTGATCAAAAAAAAGCGGCTTTGGAATGGTGAGCTGGGAATGACCTGATTCTACCGACATGTTTCTTTATTCTTTTATTTTTTATGTTAGCAGATACAAAAGTAATCCAAGTATATTAGAACAGAGACCCTGTAGATACAGGGTCTCTGTCGCAGGGGGGCTCTTTTTTCCAGCCCTTTGTCCAGGGACCGGGTTTGCGAAACAAACCTGGCCTGGTTCGTTCTACCCGAATTTATTTCAGGCATTCAGTGCTATTTTGCATCAATTGACATCAATGCCTTTTTTGCCACCTTTGCAGGTAACGGGATATAGCCGTCCTTAACTACTACTTTTTGACCTTGCGTAGACAACACCATTTTAACGAATTCACTCTCTAATGGCGGCAAGGGCCTGCCCGGTGCCTTGTTTACATAGACGTATAAAAATCGCGCCAGCGGGTACTTGCCCGAGATTGCGGTCTCAGGTGTAGCTTCAATCTTATCCGGCTCGGCCGTTTTTGACAGCGGTACTGCCCGGACACCCGAGGTTTTGTACCCAATACCAGAATAACCGATACCATTTAGAGAACTGGAAACGGACTGGACTACGGACGCCGAACCGGGTTGTTCATTCACGGTTGACTTGTAGTCGCCTTTGCACAGTGCCTTCTTTTTGAAGTAACCGTACGTTCCTGATACCGAGTTGCGACCAAACAACTGAATATCGCGCTTTGCCCAGTCGCCTTTCAAACCAAGATCACCCCAGGTGGTGACATCCTTGCTACCACCACATTTGCGGGTGCTGGAAAATACCGCGTCGACCTGCGCGATAGACATACCCTTGATCGGGTTGTCCTTGTGCACGTACACGGCCAGGGCATCTATTGCGACTGGAATTGGAGTTGGCTTGTAGCCAAATCTTTTCTCGAATGCCGCAAGTTCTTTATCTTTCATCTTGCGACTCATCGGACCGAGATTGGACGTTCCTTCCGTCAACCCAGGCGGTGCAGTAGAAGAACCTGCCGCCTGGACCTGAATGTTTACGTTCGGATAAAAGCGCTTGTATTCTTCCGCCCAAAGGGTCATCAAATTTGCCAGCGTGTCCGAACCGACGCTGGACAAATTTCCAGATACGCCACTGGTAGCGGCATATTTGCCAAGATCAGCATCAACTTTGACCTCCGCTGACAGGGAGGAGGCAAGCGATATAAGCAATGCAGCAAGCAGCGCGCTGCACCTGTTGATCAATGCGTACATGTAATAACTCCTGAAGTTATGATTTGGTATTTATGACTTTGCGGGATTCTGAAAACAGACTATTACAGGGGTATGGGCGAATTATTACAATTTTATGACTTCGCGAATTTGCCACTATTACGTGGCACGACACCTTCACTTATTCGTCATTCTTGCCGTTATATGTCAACCGCGTGGCAGGAAAGCTGCACGTAAAAACTGCTCCCTGCCCGGGTTCACTGTCGATGGTCAACGTGCCTTCGTGGCGGTCAATCACGTGCTTGACGATTGACAGACCAAGCCCGGTGCCACCTTTCTCCCGTGAGCGTCCAGCGTCCACGCGGTAAAAACGTTCAGTCAGCCTTTCGACGTGTTCCGGTGCAATACCCTGGCCATCATCTTCGACTACCAGTTGCATGCAATTTTCATCGGCAAGCCTCCATATAACGTTGACGTTGGTGCCCGCCCCCGTATGCTTGACGGCATTATTGACCAGGTTTGAGATTACGCTATGGATCTCCTGCAAATCGCCTCTCAGCATGGCACTGGTCTCTATGCTGGAGCATATATTATGATCGGTAAACGAGGCCGAAAGCTTTGCCTCTTTCACCGTCTCTGTAATCAGGGACGCGACAGGAATTGCATCAGCGCGCCCAGCAAGGGTGGCAGCGGATTCCAGGCGAGACAGCGTCAAGAGGTCTTCGACGAGCTGCTTCATGCGTTGCGCCTGTAGTTCAGCACTGCGCAGCGCAACGACACAGTTATCGGTAAGTTCGGCGTGTTCCGACAAGGTCTCCAGGTAACCCAGTATTACCGTCAGGGGCGTGCGCAACTCATGTGAAGCGTTTGAAATAAAACTGCGCCGCATTTCATAAACGCGTGCGGATTGCGACATGTCCTGCGCAACCAGGACTAACCTGCCCTGGCCAAATGCAATAATGCGCATGTTCAATTCCAGTTCACCAGGAACGGAGCCGCGAATCTCCAATGGATGCTCGAATTTTCCGGCGGAAAAATACTCGATAAACAAAGGGTCGCGTACCAGTTGAATGATGCGCTTGTGGTTGTCGGTTTGCGGACTGATTTGCAGCAGGTCGTGCGCCGCCCGGTTGGAAGAGAGGATTTCTCCCGATATCGTCATAACCACGATGGCATCCGGCAGCGCGGCAATCATCTGGTTAAACTGATCGATGAACTTTTCCAGTGAGTCCTGTTTTTCGCGATTGCTTTTTTGCAGTTCGCTGATGCCGGACACGTACTGGTCAACCAGCCCCAGGTACTCCGGTGCTTCATCAACGGGTGCACCGTTAGCCAGCCATCTTTTCAGCGTTACAAGCTGCCTGATTGTCCACAGGCCATATATGGTCAGTGCCAAAATCAAAAACAGTGGCAGATTCCTCGTTACCATGCCGACGGCAACGCACGGAACAAATACAATTAAAATCCGGTTAAATTCTGACAGCCACGCGTTGCGTGACATTACATTTTTTCGGAGAACCGATAACCGTATCCACGCACGGTTTGAATCATCTGTTCACAACCCAATGGTTTAAGAAGTTTTCTCAGGCGTACGATGTGGACGTCCACGGTACGCTCTTCGACGTATATATTACGACCCCATACGTAATCCAGCAATTGGCTGCGAGTATAGGCCCTGTCCGGGTGCGTCATAAAAAACTCAAGTAACCGAAACTCGGTAGAGCCCATGTTGATGGGCTGGTCATCGACATAGGCGCGGCGTGCGTCCAAGTCCAACAAAATAGGCCCTATCTTGACCTCGTTGTCGAGGGCTCCAGTGCCCCTGCGCAGCACTGCCCGAATGCGCGCGGATAATTCCTTTACCGAAAATGGCTTGGTGACATAGTCATCTGCGCCCGAATCCAGACCGGTGACCTTGTCACGTTCTTCCACGCGCGCGGTCAACATGATGATGGGTACATCCTTCAGCGCATCCTCGCGCTTCCATTTCCTCAGCAGTTCCAGGCCGCTTGTATCCGGCAACATCCAATCCAGCAAAATCAGGCTGGGAAGGTAGTTGACGATTTGCGCCTCCGCCGAGTTGCCATCTTCGGCTTCATCAATGATGTAACCATCCTGGCCCAACGCAAAGGACACCATCTCGCGGATGGAGGGCTCATCCTCAACCAGTAAAACTCTTTTACCACTCACCATCTTGGCGTGTTTTGCATTTGAACGGGAAACTGCTGCCGAAATGAATTGATTTTGCATGATTGTATCTCTACTGAGTCTTGAGAGCCTGCATTATTTTCCAAATTTATTACAAAACTATTAAAGATTGAGGTCGGAATCACCTCCGCGCACCGTGTAATAAAAATGTAATGCTCCATTCATATTCTCTTCACAGACGTGCATCAGTATCCGCTTCGTAATTGATAAACCTATTGAACAATCTCGTTAGATTGACGCGAGTTCATTGAACATAAACCTAATTGGGAGGCTCCCTCGTGAGAAGTAAATCAGTATTATTCGTCGCACTAGCGTCGATAGCTTTCTTCTGCTCCACGACGGCAGTATTTGCCGGCGCGGTTACCTCGAAAGAAGAAATATCGATCAAAACGACCGGTGGCGGCATTAAAATCAAATCGAACAACGGCAATTCCTTTGCGATCGGCGGCCGTATCATGTACGACTACGACAGCTACGACGGCATGTACAACTTTGATAATGATGGCGATGATGCCTCGGAATCGGAGTTTCGCCGCACCCGTATCAACATCAAGGGTACCTCTGGCAAGAACTGGGGATACAAGATGACGGTTGACATTGACGAAGGTGAGGCAGAGATCGATACAGGATATATCCAGTACAAGGGGCTTGACTTCGCAAAAGTGATGGTCGGGCGTTTCAAGGCACCTTTCGGATTGGAAGAACTTACCAGTTCGAAGTGGATCTCTACTATTGAACGCTCTCCGGCGACGGAACTGGGCTTTCTGTCAGGCAAACCTTCTTTTCAGGTTGCCCTGCACGGCCACAGCGACCGCATGTTCTGGCAGGCCGCCCTGATTGACGATGATGATGAAGACGATGACGGATCCGATGCCTACAGCATGGCAGGAAGGATAGGCGGTCATTTCGGTGCGGACAAGCACAACTTCGTCCACTTGGCAGCTTCATATGCCACACGTGATTTTGGCAGCGAAGGTACGGACATGAAATTTAGATCACGCTTGGGCGTGCATACGATTGGCAGGCCACTTGACGAGACAGTCGGCGTAGACGATGCTGACCAGCTTGGGTTGGAAGCAGCCAGTGTATTTGGTCCGTTTTCACTGCAAGCGGAACATCGCACGGCAGACTTCGATGAAAATGACAGCGACAGAGCCTCGGACGTGGACGTGCGCAGCTATTATGTCCAGGCAAGCTATATCCTGACAGGTGAATCCAGAGGCTACAAGGGCAAATCAGGTAAATTCGACAAGGTGAAACCCAAGGGCAAATCGGGTGCCTGGGAACTGGTCGCCAAGTACGAGGACGGCGAACTCGATATTGACTCCATGGATGATGAGATTGAGTGGGAACTGTTGACGCTGGGTGTGAACTGGTACGCCACCAAGAACGTCAAGTTCATGCTGAACTATCTTGACGGCGATACCGAGCATGCTCCGGACCTGCAAGGCGATGACAAAGATGAAGACGGCAACGCCGTTTCATTCCGCGCACAATACGCGTTCTGATTTTTTTGATACTCCTCTGACCAAAAGCCGTTTGCACAGGGAAAGTGTAGACGGCTTTTTTATTGCTGTTTCCAGGAGATAAGCATACGATGAAATCCATGTACACTTCTTTCCCTGGCAGGCCTTTCAATATGTCAGTACGTACAGAGGGAAGTCATAGATCACTGAATAAATTCCGAGGTGTACTTCAGTTTCGGGATGTATTTTTATCCATGTGCTGTTGCATGATGATTGCAGGCACAGCCAGCGCAAGCGGACATGCGTCACACGAGGCTTCCCTGGAACTGGTTTCCGTTTACGACGTTAAAGATGTCGGTAAAAAAACTGAGATCGTGAGTATCCAGGCAACCACGCAGCGGATGGCTCTGTCTTGTAGCACACAAGGAATTGTTGAGATTATTTCCATCACGAATCCCGAAGTACCGAAAGCGTTGCGCCGTTTCAAGGTTACGGACGGCGAGGAAATCAGTTCGGTTGCGTTTCACCCGACGGCAAACTTTTTTGCGGTGGCCGTGGTCAATCGAGACCTGTTTGCCACCGGCAAGATACAGGTACACGATGCCGACAGCGGTAAGCTGCTCAAGATTTTCGCAGTAGGCGTGCACCCGGACAGCGCGGTGTTCAGCCCGAATGGCAAGTATCTGGTCGTTGCCAATGAAGGCGAAGCCTACCGCTACAACAACAAGCGCTATGAGTCTCCCGAAGGCAGCATCACTCACGTGTTCTTCGGAAACGGCTTGCAGGATGCATCGGTTACGCAAATCCCGTTAAGCGATTACAGCGATGTCGCCGGCATGCTGCATAAAAGTCACGCGCGTGCCCTCGAACGCAAGATGGGCGATGGCAACAGCGACGAGGAGATTGAAATTCCACTGCAGGATAACTCTCCCGCCAATACCGAACCTGAATTCGTAGCCTTTTCGCCTGACAGCACCAGGGCTTTCGTCTCGTTACAGGAAAACAACGGTGTTGTCGTAATCGATACCGCTTCCGCGAAAATCGAAAAGGTATTTGGCCTGGGAATGACCGAACACTTGGCGGATATCAAAGATGACGACAAGGTACGGTTTGACAAAAAAATCCGGGCGCTGCGTGAGCCTGACGGCATCTCGATAAGTCCCGATGGCAAGTTCCTGCTGACTGCTGATGAGGGCGACACGGACCCGAAGGCAGCCAAAGTCCTGGGTGGTAAGCCGGTTGGAGGTGGACGTACGTTGAGTGTCTTTGACGCTGGAACGGGAGAGTTTATCGCCGATACTGGCAACCAACTGGACGAAATGGCACATGCCGCAGGTCTGTACCCGGATGGACGCAGTGATAACAAAGGCTCGGAACCGGAGAATGTTGTGAGTTTTCACATAAATAACAAGCTGTTTACGGCCGTTGGCCTGGAACGCGCCAATGCCGTGGCCCTGGTCTCGCTCGAAGATCCCGCACATCCAAAGGTGGTGGGCGTAACTCCGGTTGATCCGAAAGCAGGTCAAGGCGGCAAGTTTGCGCCAGAAGGTCTGGCGCACTACCAATCAGGCGACCGTCATTATATCTTCAGTGCCAATGAAAAAAGTGGCAGCATGTCCGTAATGCGGGTGCAAGAACAGGAAAACAATTAGAGCAGTTTTTCAAAACCGTTTGCCCGGCTAGAGAACCGTTATAATGCCAGTTTATTGCAGTTCAGTCTGCCGTAATTCATCAATATGTTGCAACTCGATCTGGAATACCTGTTCGACCAGTTTTTGGTTTTCATAAAACACGTAGAAACGATATTCACCCGGCACAAGTTCGTACTGGTGAGCAAATTCAAACGCCATGGTGTGTCTGTAGTCGAGTTTGGATTCTTCCTGCAAGATCTCTATCTTGTCAATGTAGTCCCCTGTATTGGGATCAATCATGGTGGGCACGTGATAGATCAGATGCAGGGTAGGCTCGCCGGTAAACCCCGCACGTGACAACCAGTAGCGAATGCCGAACTTGGTTCCCAGTCTTGCAGGTATAAACGTGGTCTTTTCCAGCGCGCCGTCACTCGATATGGCGCGCGCTCCCTCTTCAAAACCTTCCATGCCACGTGCAAAAATCCCGTATTCAAAGTCGTAGATGATTCGCTTTTCATTGGCGTAGACATTACTTGCAGAAAATGTGACAAGTAACACCAGGAGAAAAATCGTTCTCTTTTTCACGTTATGACACTTCACGTTTTTGGATTAAACTTCGATTTCGATTTTAACATGGCGCGCTTGAGCTGGACGCAAGCTGCTGCCTGAAGCAGGCCTCGGAATATACCTGGAGAAAGGCCTCAAGCATGTTCTTATCCAACCTCGCCCCTGTCGGCAATGCGTAAATCACAAGGTAGTTGATCATACTCCCAGGATAAGCAGGTGACACGAACCCGGTAACACCAGGAATGTAAAAGCTGCGCTACTGTTTTTTACATTTTTTCTAAAACCCTCTCGCATCTCTCTACAGAATTCTGTGCCCATATAATTCTGTTTTTAATATAATGTCTTCACCCGTAATAATGTGAAAGAACATGGACGAGCAAAACTTTAGCCTAGCTGAAAACTATATCAATCGCGAACTCAGCTTGCTGAAATTTAATTCACGCGTTCTGCAGCAAGCGCGCGATACTTCTACGCCACTGCTGGAACGCCTCAAGTTTCTGTGCATTTCCTGTACCAATCTGGACGAGTTTTTTGAAATTCGCGTAGGTGGCGTAAAACAACACATCGAGATTGATATCAGCCACACTACCGCTGATGAAATCGCGCCAAGAGATTTGTTAAAACAAATTCACAGCGAAGCGGCAGAGCTTGTCGCTGAACAGTATCGTGTTTTCAATGAAGAGCTTCAACCGGAACTGGAGGCACAAAATGTTCGCTTTGTCGCGCGTGAAAAATGGACACCGGAACAAAGCACATGGCTGTATCATTATTTTCTCAACCAAGTCGAACCGGTGTTGAGTCCGCTTGGCCTGGATCCTGCGCACCCGTTCCCGCGTATTATCAATAAATCGCTCAATTTTATCGTGCAGCTTGATGGCTCGGATGCCTTCGAAAGGGAAGGCAAGTACGCGATCGTACAGGCGCCGCGCTCCCTGCCGCGATTAATTCGTGTACCTGACGAAGTCAGTGATAGGGAAGGGGAAAATTACGTCTTTCTGTCTTCAATCATGCACGCCTTCGTCAGTGAATTATTTGAAGGCCTCACGGTGCAGGGCAGTTACCAGTTCAGGCTGACTCGCAATAGTGATTTATTTCTGGATGATGAGGAGATAGATGACTTGATGCGTGCCCTGGAAGGTGAGCTTGCTTCGCGCAAATATGGAGATGCGGTACGGCTGGAAGTGACAAATGCCTGCCCGGAAGAGCTTATCACCTATCTGTTGCAGCAGTTTTCACTGCATGCGGTGGACGTATATCGCGTCAACGGGCCCGTTAATCTGAATCGCCTCAGCCAGACCTATGACCTGGTCGATCGCCCTGACCTGAAATACCCTCCTTTTGCTCCCGGACTGTCACAAAGCTTCAGTCACAGCAAAAGTATATTCGCATTGATCAATCAGGGTGACATTTTACTGCATCATCCCTATCAGTCCTTTTCTCCCGTCATTGATTTTGTGCGACAAGCTGCAGAAGACCCGAAAGTATTGGCAATTAAACAAACACTGTATCGAACGGGGGCAGATTCGCCGATTATCGATAACTTGGTAAAGGCCGCCAAGGCAGGTAAGGAGGTAACCGTGGTTATTGAACTGATGGCGCGCTTCGACGAGGCTGCAAATATCTCTTTGGCAAACCGCCTGCAAGAGGCCGGCGCGCACGTCGTCTATGGAATTGTCGGCAAAAAGACGCACGGCAAAATGATCCTGATCGTGCGCCGCGAGCGAGATCACTTGCGACGTTACGCGCACTTCGGTACGGGCAATTACCATGAAAAAACGGCACGCCTGTATACCGATTATGGAATGTTCACAACCGATCCCGGACTGACGGCGGACGCACATGAGATTTTTCTTGAGCTTACCAGCTTTACCAAAGCACCTACCTTGAACGTCGTCTTGCAAGCCCCGTTTACACTGTATAAATCCCTCATCAGATTAATCAACAACGAAATTAAACATGCCCGACAAGGGCACTGTGCGCGCATCGTGGCAAAATTCAATTCTCTGGTCGAACCACAGATCATCCAGGCCCTGTACCGCGCTTCGAACGCGGGGGTGAGAATTCAGTTGATTGTGCGTGGTACTTGCTGTTTACGTCCGGGACTTTCCGGCATCTCGGAAAATATCGAGGTGCGCTCTATTGTCGGTCGTTTTCTGGAGCATGCGCGCGTATATCACTTTCATAATAATGGGAACCCCGAAGTATTTTGCTCAAGCGCCGACTGGATGGACAGAAATTTCTTTCGTCGCGTAGAGGTCTGCTGGCCAATACGCGATGCACTTGCTCGCAGTCGCATCATCGGTGAACTCGAAACGTACTTGCAAGATAATCGACAGGCCTGGATTCTACAATCGGACGGTACCTATGCACCACCATCGATGAATGAGACTGATGCCTACAGTGCACAACAAACATTACTTGCTCGACTCGCTCGGGTTAAGCCCTAACGTAAACTGTTAATCTCGACATTTATACTCAAGGCCTTCAAGTAGACTTTTTCCCGTTCGAGTTCGGCGACAGTTAAAGGGTGTTTTGCCAGCCACTTGTGAACAAAGCGTATGTCCAGATTCCCCTGGTTTTCACATATTTTAATCGGCGGGATTTTTTTAGGCGTACGATCACGATTAATCAGTACGGCAAGACGTAAAATCACGATCATGTACATGACTTGTTCCTGCCAGCGCGAGGGAAGTTGATCAATTATAACAGGATTGATTTTGCGGCGGTGGTTGCCCACCAGGCAGGCAAGCAATCGCTGCTCATTCCATGAAAATCCGGGTAAATCCGCATTATTTAACAAGTATGCGCCATGCTGATGATAGCGGGAATGAGAGATGTCCAGACCTATCTCATGCAGGTCTGCCGCCCAGATCAAAAACTGGTACGCAAGATTATTGTCGATTTTCCAAATACTTGAAAGTTTGTCTACAAGGTGGAGCGTGGTGGTTTTAATCCTCGCCGCATGCCTGAAATCAACGTGATAACGGCGCATCAAAGAATATACCGTGCGATCACGTGTGTCCTGATGATGAATCCTGCCGGCCAGATCAAACAGCAGACCTTCACGCAGCCCTCCCTCTGAGGCAACCATTTGTTTGATGCCGAGTTCTTTGAAAATTGCCTTGAGTATGACTACCCCGCCAGCAAAAACAGGGTTGCGCTCTTTTGCCAGATTGTCGAATTTGACATACCTGATATTTTCGGCTTCTTGCAACTTGCTAATAATTGTGTTGATCCCCTTGTAGGTGATACCTTGATCACTCAATTGAAGTTCACGCATCAATTCCGCAATTGTGCGAATCGTACCGGCGGTGCCTACTGCATATTCCCAGCCCAGATTTTTTACCGCAGATATAATGGGCTGTAACTGCAGCCTTGTTTCAACCAGGGCTCTTTTGAATTTCTTTCTCTCTAAGACTCCGTTGGCAAAAAATCTCTCGCTTATTCCAATACAACCCATTTGTACGCTTTCCATCAGTAAAGGTTTACCCTGTTCGCCAATTATAATTTCCGTGCTGCCACCGCCAATATCCACTATCAACCATTTTCCATCTGGACCGGTAATAGAGTGAATCGCACCCTGATAGATCAAACGTGCCTCTTCAACACCTGAAATTACCTGAATCGGATGTCCGAGCGCCTCTTCCGCGCGTTGAATCAACTCCTCGCTGTCTTTAGCTCGCCGCAGTGTGTTAGTACCTACTACCCGCACTGAGTCCGCGTGCATTTCGCGCAGGCGCTGACCAAAACGCTGCAGGCATTCCAGTGCGCGTGCCTGTGAGTCTTCTGACAATTTCCCCGATTGGTCAAGGTTGGCGCCCAGCCGCACCATTTCACGAATGCGGTCGATGACTTTTAATTGTCCATGTTGATCCTGAGCCACCACCATGTGAAAACTATTGGAACCTAGATCAACTGCAGCAATAACCGAAGATGCACCTGCCTGAAGATCTTCAGGGTAATGAACAGGAGAGGAGACTTGCATGTTGCGGGATAACGTAATATTAAGTCACGCTCAGGATGATTTCTCTATAAATTTTTGTGGCAGACTGGAAACATTTTTATAGCATTGGCGATGATAGTTTTATACTATAGCACTCTCGTAGAACAGAATAACTTATTAACGTTCCAATCAACATTCCCCATGTACGACTTCGTCGGTAGAAACCCGTCCGGTCACGTTTGGATGGCACCCGGATTGGAATTGATCATTTTATCGTTTTGAATCATTCAAGGAATTACTGAATATGAAGATTGGTGTCCCAAATGAAATTCATGCAAATGAATGTCGCGTCGCAATGACGCCTGATACAGCTGCGCGCCTGCAGAAACTCGGGTTTGAATGCGCAATTCAGGCGGGTGCAGGCGCGCGCGCAAAATTCTCTGATGATGCCTATCGTGAAGCAGGCGTTACCATTGTAAATGATGCCCAGCAATTATGGGCCGACTCGGATATCGTGCTTAAAGTGCGGGCCCCTGAGAAAAATCCCGTATCAGAGGTACACGAATGTGATCTCCTGAGGGAAAGTGGCATGCTCGTCAGTTTCATCTGGCCGGCACAAAATGAAGAGTTGCTGAATCAGCTCAAGGCACGCAAAGCTACCGTTCTGGCAATGGATGCGGTGCCCCGAATTTCACGTGCACAAAAACTGGACGCCCTGTCTTCTATGGCTAATATCGCTGGGTATCGTGCGGTGATAGAGGCGTCGAACCATTTTGGACGTTTTTTTACTGGCCAGATTACCGCAGCAGGCAAGGTGCCGCCGGCTAAGGTGATGATTATCGGTGCAGGTGTCGCAGGTCTTGCGGCCATTGGCACTGCAAATGGCCTTGGTGCCATCGTGCGTGCCTTTGATACGCGCCCGGAGGTAAAGCAACAGGTGGAAAGCATGGGGGCGCAGTTCTTGGAGTTGGATTTTGAGGAAGAAGAAGGTGGCAGCACCGCAGGTGGTTATGCCAAGGTGATGAGCGAGGAGTTCATAGCGGCCGAAATGGCGTTATTCAGGGAACAGGCCAAAGAGGTGGATATCATCATCACTACGGCACTCATTCCAGGCAAACCTGCACCAAAGCTAATCCTGGCGGATATGGTGGAGCTTATGAAAGAAGGCAGCGTTATCGTCGATCTTGCGGCAGAGCAAGGCGGTAACTGCGAGTTGACTGTACCTGGTGAAGTCGTGGTCAAGCATGGTGTAACGTTAATCGGGTACATGGATTTGCCCAGTCGTCTTCCGACGCAGTCCAGTCAGTTGTATGGCTCCAACTTGTGTCATCTGTTGCAAGACATGACACCTGAAAAAGACGGCAATATCGTCGTTGACATGGAGGATGACGTCATTCGCGGCACAACGGTAATCAAGGATGGTGAAATTACCTGGCCGCCGCCTGCTATTTCAGTCTCTGCGGCACCGGCCCAGACATCTACTACCGAAGCCCCTGTTGCTGAAAAACCAAAAAAGAAAAAAAGCGGTATTAAGTTTGCTATTACCCTGACTGCCGCTGCACTGGGATTATGGTGGCTGGGAGATGTTGCTCCAGCAGAGTTTATGCAGCACTTTACCGTATTCGTCTTGTCCTGCTTTATTGGCTATTGGGTAGTCTGGAACGTGACGCCTGCGCTGCACACACCGCTGATGAGCGTAACGAATGCAATCAGTAGTGTGATCATCATTGGTGCATTGTTGCAGATCGGCAACAGTTCTACCCTGATCATGGTGTTAGCAACTATTTCTGTGCTTATTGCGTCGGTAAATATCGGCGGAGGATTTTTTGTCACGCAACGTATGTTGCAAATGTTTCGCAAGGAAGAAGAATAAACTTTTATGTTAACTATATTTAAGACGTAGTTTAATTTTATTAGAGGATAGCGGAAATAATGAACCCACAATTATTAACGGCATCGTATCTTGCGGCAGGCGCCCTTTTTATTCTGAGCTTGAACGGCTTGAGCCATCAAGAATCAGCCAGGCGCGGCAACCTTTGCGGTATGTTGGGAATGGCGATTGCGGTGGGCGCAACCATTTTCAGCGGTCAAGTTGGTGGCTTTGAAAAGCTTTTTCCAGCAATGATTATCGGCGGAGTAATTGGTGCCTTTATTGCCTCACGTGTAGAGATGACACAAATGCCTGAGCTGGTGGCAATCCTACACAGTTTTGTAGGGCTGGCCGCAGTGCTGGTTGGTATTTCAAGTTACCTGGATGCCCACCTTGAGGGTGCTGAAAAAATTATCCACGAAGTGGAAGTGTACATCGGTGTGTTCATTGGTGCTATTACCTTCACCGGCTCGGTGATCGCCTTTGGTAAATTAAAAGGAATCATCAGTGGCAAGCCTCTTATGCTGCCTGCAAGACATTGGTTGAATCTGGTTGCCATATTGGCTTGCGTGTATTTCGGATACGTCTTCCTGCAAGCGGAAACACATAACGCTGGCTTGATTCCATTGCTGATTATGACGGTAATTGCGTTTGTGATCGGTATTCATTTAATTATGGCCATTGGAGGCGCCGATATGCCGGTTGTAGTCTCCATGCTGAACAGTTACTCGGGCTGGGCGGCGGCGGCGACCGGCTTTATGCTGGGAAATACTGCGCTGATTATCGTTGGATCACTGGTAGGCTCCAGTGGTGCGATTTTAAGTTACATTATGTGTCGTGCCATGAACCGAAAATTCCTGAGCGTCATTCTCGGTGGCTTTGGTACTTCGGGAGGAACTTCGGTCGGCGCAGACGCAGGCGAGGTGACCTCTACCAGTGCGGAGGAAGTCGCTGCAATGCTGAAAGATGCCAGCGAAGTTATCTTTGTGCCAGGCTATGGCATGGCGGTAGCACAAGCCCAAGGTACGGTGAGTGAGATCACTAAAAAACTACGTGCCAAAGGTATCAACGTGCGCTTTGGAATTCATCCCGTTGCCGGACGTCTGCCGGGACATATGAATGTCTTGCTTGCTGAAGCAAAAGTCCCTTACGACATTGTGCTGGAAATGGATGAGCTTAATGAAGATTTTCCGGATACGGATGTTTCGCTGGTGATCGGGGCAAACGATATCGTTAACCCAAGCGCACAAACTGATCCCAACAGCCCTATTGCGGGTATGCCTGTGCTGGAAGTCTGGAAAGCTAAAACATGCGTAGTACTGAAACGTAGTATGGCGTCGGGATACGCTGGGGTAGATAATCCGTTGTTCTTCCATGACAATACCGAAATGCTGTTCGGGGATGCAAAAGAAAGCATGGATGCCGTGTTGCAACACCTTGATTAGCGTGTTGCTTGCGAGTAAATATTGAGAACCGTCTATGTAAGCCAGGCAAGCTTACGCAAGGCCTTCAACTCCAATAAATTCTATGCGTTACCTCGACTGGTCGGAGTGAGAGGATTTGAACCTCCGACCCCTGCCTCCCGAAGACAGTGCTCTACCAAGCTGAGCTACACTCCGAATGATACGTTGCGGTTATAAAGTGCGGGAGACCGCAAACTCGGCCAAGTCTATCAGTGCATCACGATATCGGGTATCGGGCAGTACTTCGATATGTTGCTTGGCAATTCGCACTTGTTCACCAGCGATGCCTTCAGTGTACGCAATGGCATTCGTTGATTCAATTGCGGTCTTAACTGCGTCCATGTATTGGGCACCGCCATTGATGACTGCTTTGCGAAGAGCTTTTGCTTCATTCTCTCTACTGTTCCGCAGTGCATGAATTAATGGCAGCGTAGATTTACCCTCGGCTAAATCATCACCGGGATTTTTACCCAGTGCATCAGGCGAAGATTGATAGTCCAACACGTCATCCTTGAGTTGAAACGCGGTGCCAATATGTATTCCGTAAGCAGCACACGCAGCTTCGATTTCTTGTGATTGCCTTGCGAGCAGAGCACCAAGCTGGCATGCAGCTTCAAATAATTTTGCAGTCTTCGACTGAATCACGTTCATGTAACGGGCTTCTGTAATGTCAGGGTCATTAAGGCTTAATAATTGCATTACTTCGCCTTCGGCAATGGTGTTGGAGGCACAGGAAAGTATTTCCATAACGCGCATTTCGCCAACGTCTACCATCATTTGAAATGACCGGGAAAACACGAAGTCTCCGACGAGGACGCTGGCTTCGTTTCCCCAAACTGTATTCGCGGTCTTGCAACCACGACGCATGCTGGAATCGTCTACAACGTCGTCATGCAATAATGTTGCGACATGAATAAATTCAATGATTGCCGCTACTAGTGCATGTTGATTACCAGTATAGCCACAAGCTCGGGCACATAGTAACGCCAACAGGGGGCGTAACCGCTTGCCTCCATTATCAATTATGTAGTGCGCCACTTGATTAATCAGAGCTACGTCTGAATGCAGGTGTCGGCGGATTATGACATTGACGCTCTCCATATCCTCGGCCATTATTTTCTGTATGCTCGAAAAGTCCATAGCTGTCGATTTTATACCTAAACATGCTGGGTATGCCCTGATTTAGCGGCATTGCTTCTCCTAAGAATCTGCTTTTAATTGACCTGTTTGAGCCCAGCCGCTAGAATTGCGCTCTTTCCTTGGTTTATATTTTGGAGCTTTGTAAGTGTATGCAGTAATTGCTACGGGCGGCAAACAATACCGTGTCCATGAGGGAGACCGCATAAAAATCGAAAAACTGGATGAAGCTCCTGGTGAAAAAGTCGTGTTTGATCAGGTGTTGTTGCTTGCGGATGGTGAGAATATTTTCATTGGAACGCCCTATGTTGAAGGCGGCGAAGTTACTGGCGAGATACAAGAGCATGCCAGAGCTAAAAAGATTGATATCATTAAATTCAAACGCAGAAAGCATCACATGAAGCATATGGGGCACAGACAGCATTATACGCAGGTGAAGATAACCGGTATTTCTAATGGAGGCACTAGTTAGAGGGTTCAGTTATGGCACATAAGAAGGTAGGCGGTAGCACGCGCAATGGCCGCGATTCGAAATCCAAGCGACTTGGCGTAAAGCGCTTTGGTGGAGAACAAGTGCGAGCAGGGAATATCATCGTGCGTCAACGCGGTACGCATTTTCATGCAGGTGAGGACGTCGGTTGTGGGAAAGATCATACTCTATTTGCAAAGTCCGATGGCTACGTGGTGTTTGAAACGAAAGGCTTAAAGAACAGAAAATATGTACGTGTAGACGCGACACGGCAGCAGGTAGAAACCTAATCGCTCTTTCTTACTTAAAGCATTTTACAAGCCTCTACGCTAGTAGCTTGTTTCGTGCGCACTCTTTCGAACTTTGATATTGCGGAAAATTTCTTACCAATAAGTTCAGATCTCTCTGAATAGTGTAGTTGCTCAAGAGGCTCGCTCACTACGGCAGGATGGATGTCGTGAAGTTTGTCGATGAAATAACTATTCACGTGCAGGCAGGCAACGGCGGCAATGGCTGCCTTAGCTTCAGACGTGAACGATGTATACCACGAGGTGGACCCGATGGCGGGGACGGCGGGGACGGCGGTAGTGTGTATCTGCTTGCAGATGAAAATATTAATACTCTTGCCGACTTTCGCCACGTATGCTCTTTCAAGGCACAGCGTGGTCAGGATGGTATGGGTAAAGATCGCCATGGGAAAAAAGGCGAAGATAAGACTATAGAGGTTCCGCTAGGCACTATAGTGAAAGACGTGCAGAGTGGCGACACCCTCGGCGAACTGGCTAAGCATGGCGAACGCTTACTGGTTGCAAAAGGGGGCATGCGAGGTTTGGGTAACGCTAAGTTTAAAAGTTCTATACATCGCGCACCGCGCAAAACCACACCTGGGGAGCAGGGCGAAGTACGAGATTTGTATATGGAGCTCAGGTTGCTGGCTGATGTCGGCCTGTTGGGATTGCCTAACGTTGGCAAGTCTTCACTGATACGCACTCTATCTTCCGCCACGCCTAAAGTTGCTGATTACCCTTTTACGACTCTGCACCCGAACCTGGGAGTTGTTTATGTAACGCCGCATCAAAGTTTCGTAATTGCAGATATACCCGGTTTGATTGAAGGGGCAGCAGAGGGTGCCGGGCTAGGTATTCATTTTTTAAGGCATTTATCACGCACGCGCTTATTGCTGCATATGATTGAGTTATCTCCCGCAGGTGCTGAACGTGACCCATATCGAGATTACTTTTCTATATTGAATGAGCTAAAAAAGTATGATGAGAAGCTAGCTGATAAGGATCGCTGGCTGGTATTTAATAAAACTGATTTGCTCGGTGCCGAAGATTGCGAGCAGGTGGTCAAGGATTACACGGCACGGTTACAATGGAAAGCGCCTGTGTTTGCCGTTTCTTCGCTGACTGGATCGGGCACTGAAAATCTACGCATGAGTATTCATACCCATTTATATGGACAGCAGAAGACAACGAATTAGTGCTGAAAAACGCTGGGTAATCAAGGTAGGTAGTTCTTTGGTTACTGAAAACGGTCGTGGCTTAAATACGCGGACTATAGCGAGCTTAGCTTCTCAATTAGCAACCCTGGTAGCTCGCGAGAAAGAGGTTGTTTTGGTGTCTTCTGGCGCCATTGCAGAGGGCATGCACCGTCTAGGCTGGCAGCGGCGGCCCCACGCAGTATACGAGTTGCAAGCTGCGGCCGCGGTCGGGCAGATGGGATTGATTCAGGCGTATGAGTCACGTCTACAGCAACATGGCCTGCACAGTGCGCAGGTTTTATTGACTCATCAAGACCTGCAAGATCGTGAGCGTTATTTGAATGCTCGTACTACTTTACGGAAATTGTTGGAGCTAAAGGTAGTTCCAGTAATAAATGAAAATGATACGGTCTCTACAGATGAAATCAAATTTGGAGATAATGATACGCTTGCTGCTTTGGCGAGTAATCTTGTGGAGGCAAATGCGCTAATCCTGTTAACAGATAAGGAAGGGATATACCGGTCGCCGGGTGAGCAAGAAATTATTGATGAAATCTCCGCCAATGACCCATTACTGGATAAGGTTGCGCAGCCTAGTTCAGGAGAACTGGGTCGTGGCGGTATGTTGACAAAGGTTTTGGCCGCTCGTATTGCCGCACGCGCAGGTGCCGCTACTATTATCGCATCAGGAAAAATCACAGATGTTTTGCTTGATATCGCAAATAACGAAGCGCACGGTTCGCTCTTGCTACCTGATACTGAACCACTCGCCGCACGCAAACAGTGGATTGCAAACCAGCTTTATACTCGTGGAGAGTTAACGCTGGATGAAGGTGCTTGTAACGTAATTCGTAAGGCTGGAAAAAGTCTGCTGCCCATTGGGGTAAAAAAGGTAAAAGGTAGTTTTGATCGTGGTGAAGTCGTAAGTTGTGTAGATAGTGGCGGCCGAGAGGTCGCGCGTGGCTTGATAAATTATTCAGCCGATGAAACCCAACAGTTACAGGGCAAGGCAAGTAGTAATATTGAGGCTATATTGGGTTACGTAGATGAACCCGAACTCATTCACCGCGATAATCTGGTCGTGTTGTAAATCCAGGTTCTAGTGGCAGGTTGCAATAGTTTCGGGTGACGCTGAATTACATGGCCTTGATGCGCGTATTGAGGCGACTTTTATGTCGCGCTGCTTTATTGGCATGAATGAGCTTTTTTTTCACCGCGGCGTCAATGACGGGAACAGCCAGCTTGTAGGCTTCTTCAGCAACATTTCTATCGCCAGCGTGAATAGATTTGACTACGGCCTTGATTCTGGTACGTAAATTTGAGCGCTGACTGTTATTATGCAGGCGATTTTTCACGGCTTGTCGCGCACATTTCCGAGCTGATGCAGTGTTTGCCAATATCTATCCCCGTTTTTCCAGTGTTTCGTTGTTGCAGCCGCGAATTATGGTGGTTAAGAGATGTAAATGTCAACCTCATGAACGATTCAATTTTGCTTAAAGGTACTTGTGATGGCTGAACATCGGACACTGTTTAAATCCACGGCCCTAATTAGTGCGATGACCTTCATATCAAGGATATTCGGCTACGTGAGGGACGCAGTGATTTTCATATTTTTAGGGGCAACCGCCAGCACTGATGCTTTTTTCGTAGCATTTCGCATCCCCAATTTTCTACGTCGTCTATTCGCTGAGGGTGCCTTTTCGCAGGCCTTTGTACCAGTCTTGTCAGAATACAGGGAAAAACACTCGCAACCCGAATTGAAGGCCTTGATTAATCACGTTGCCGGGACGCTCGGCGTAATCCTGACCCTGGTCAGTATTCTGGGCGTCATTCTCGCACCTATGCTTATATATGTGTTTGCACCCGGGTTCGTCAATGACGAAGGGCGTTTCGACTTGGCAACCCAAATGCTGCGTATCACCTTTCCTTACATCCTTTTTATATCGCTAACTGCTTTATCGGCAGGTATCTTAAATACCTTTAACCGCTTCGCGGTTCCGGCTTTTACGCCAACTTTGCTTAATCTGTCACTGATTGCGGCAACTCTGTGGTTGGCACCCAGACTTGAACAACCTGTTGTCGCGTTAGCTTGGGGAGTATTCGTCGGTGGCGTGGTGCAACTTGTATTTCAAATTCCCTTTTTACGCCAAATAGGGCTGCTACCTGAATTTTCATTACGTGGTGCAACGGAGGGAGTAAAAAAAATCATTCGCCTTATGCTCCCAGCTATTTTCGGGTCCTCAGTAGTGCAAATTAATTTGTTGATCAACACGCTTATCGCTTCATTTCTGGCAGCAGGCAGTATTAGCTGGTTGTATATGTCCGACCGCTTTGTTGAGTTACCTTTGGCGATTTTCGGCGTTGCCACCACCACTGTTATCCTGCCAAGATTGGCCAAACAACATGTAAATCAGTCTAGGGAAGGATTCAACCAGACGCTGGACTGGGCCTTGCGAATTTCCATTTTGATTGCCATGCCCGCTATGCTCGGCCTGATTATACTGGCAAAGCCGATTTTAATATCACTTATACAATACCGGCAGTTCAGCGCGGCCGATACCTCCATGACTGCACTCAGTCTGATGACGTATGCGCTCGGATTACCTGCGTTTATTTTAATAAAGGTGTTGGCATCGGGGTTTTATTCCCGCCAAGATACTAAGACACCAGTAAAGATAGGTGTTATCGCTATGTTGTGTAACATAGTACTGAACCTTGTCTTCTTGTGGGTGTGGACACATTGGCATTTAACAGGGCCGCATGCAGCACTAGCATTTGCAACCTCGCTGGCCGCATATGTAAATACTGCTTTGTTGTTCAGAAAACTTGATGGCGCGGCGATAATTCTCAGGCAATTCGGTTGGCTAAAGTACGTGGCACAAATCTGTATGGCAACTTTAATAATGGCCATTGCACTGTTTGTGCTGTTGCCCAACCCCAACCAGTGGTTAAACTGGAACGGGCCGGAACGTGTTTTGGTACTATTGGCCCTTATGCTACTGAGCGCAGTGTTGTATGTTAGCGCGCTGTTTCTGTTTGGGGTACGAAAGAAAAGCCTGATTCTCCTGTAACAATGAGCGCAAATATCAATACTTCATTTTTCAGGCCCTGTCATTTGTCAGTATGCAATTAATCAGAGGCCTGCCTTCAAAAACGCTGGAAGCGCAAAGGGTCGTTGCTACTATCGGTAACTTTGACGGCGTGCATCTCGGACACCAAGCTGTGTTGAGAAAGTTGCTGAGTAAAAGCAGCGAACTCAATTTGCCTTCAATGTTAATTACCTTTGAGCCCTCTACAAAAGAGTTTTTTTTGACAGATAAGGCACCGGCAAGGCTTACGAATTTCCGAGAAAAATTTGGTTTAATCAGAGATATGGGGGTTGATCAACTTGTTTGCCTGCAATTTAACCAAGCTTTTGTAAATATAAGCGCAGAATCTTTTGTAGAAAAAATTCTCGTCGATCATCTATGTGTCGAACATCTTATCGTAGGTGATGAATTTCGTTTTGGAAAAGACAGAGAAGGTGACTTTGCATTGCTACAACGCCTGACTCACCGATTCAACTTCGGGGTTGAAGATACAACAGGCTATTACATTAATGCAAAACGAGTTGAAAGCTCTTCAATACGAGCACTCTTGGCACAGGGACGATTGGATGCCGCGAAGCGGCAGTTGGGGCGCAGGTACGACATGTCGGGCCGAGTAATATATGGGGATAAGAGAGGGCATACCATTGGCTTTCCAACTGCGAATATCCCCGTCAAGCGCAACAAACCACCCTTGCATGGTGTTTTTGCCATAAAAGTAAAGATTGAGAATGATACGGAGAAGCTGGGCGTTGCCAATGTTGGCCACCGCCCAACCGTAGGAGGTGCCCGTACACAGATCGAGGTTCACGTGTTTGATTTCTCAAAGGATATTTACGGTAAGCATCTTACAGTGTCATTTTACAAGAAGATACGTGATGAAAAAAAATTTGACTCTCTTGATGCGCTGAAAAATCAAATGCGGCGTGACGTTGAAGAGGCAAAGGACTACTTCGATACTGCCGTATGATCCACCATACATGAACGATTATAAAAACACGCTAAACTTGCCAAAGACCTCCTTTCCGATGAAAGGCAATCTTGCACAGCGTGAACCGGAAACGTTGAAACGCTGGGAGGAGATCAACATTTATGAAAAAATTCGCAAGGCGCGCAAAGGTAAAGAAAAGTTTATTTTGCATGATGGCCCGCCTTACGCAAACGGCGATATCCACATTGGACATGCGGTAAACAAAATTCTTAAGGACATTATAATCAAGAGTAAGACACTGGCTGGATTTGACGCCCCATATGTGCCAGGTTGGGACTGTCACGGTTTGCCAATTGAGCATCGAGTCGAAAAAAAAATCGGCAAGGTCGGTATCAAAAAAAATCATAAAGAATTTCGCGACGCATGTCGGGAATACGCTAATAAGCAAATAGATAATCAACGCAAGGACTTCAAGCGACTTGGAGTTTTTGGTGCCTGGAACCAACCTTACCGAAGCATGGATTTCAGCTATGAAGCGGATATTGTGCGCGCCTTGGGGAAGATCTACGCGAAAGGCCACATCGTCAGGGGTTTCAAACCAGTTTACTGGAGTGTCGTCGGTGCTTCAGCACTTGCAGAAGCAGAGGTGGAATATCAAGATAAAATCTCTTTTGCCATAGATGTACGTTTTACAGTTGCAGATGAAGAGGCGTTTGCACAAAAACTCGGTTCTATCAACGGTAGAGGCCCGGTCTCAATTGTGATCTGGACTACTACGCCATGGACTTTACCCGCAAACCAAGCTGTTTCCTTGCATCCTGACCTGGACTATGTGTTAGTCGAAGGCGCAGGTGAAAACGGCAGAGAACAACTGCTTCTCGCTGATGCGCTATATCAAACCTGCCTGCAAAGATACGAGTATGAAGGATACAAAATCGTAGGATGCTGCAAAGGTAATCAGCTAGAAGGCGTGCTCTTGCAACATCCTTTTTATAGCAAAACGGTGCCCCTTATTCTAGGCGAGCACGTTACTACCGAAACTGGAACAGGGGCTGTGCATATTGCACCCGATCACGGTGTTGAGGATTTCACCATCGGCAAGGCTTATGGAATCGGCACGCTTAACCTTGTTGATGATCATGGTATTTTTAACGACCAAACTGAATTATTTGCAGGTGAACACGTTTATAAGGTCGATGAAAAAATTATTGCCGTTTTAGTTAAAAATAGAAAATTAGTGTGTCAAGCCAAGCTTCAACACAGCTTTCCACATTGCTGGCGAACCAAAACACCGTTAATTTATCGCGCCACACCGCAATGGTTTATCAGCATGCATGCAAAGGGATTATTAAAAACTGCAAATCAACAGGTTAAAAGAGTGAACTGGATACCAAGTTGGGGAAAGGCGCGTATCGAAGGAATGTTGACGAACAGTCCCGATTGGTGCATATCGCGACAACGAACCTGGGGAGTACCCATTACATTTTTTGTAGATAAGCAAACAGAAAAGCTGCACCCTGCTACTGTTCCTTTAATCGAAAAAATCGCGCAAAAAATTGAACGGCAGGGAATAGACGTCTGGTATGACCTGGATATGAAAGAACTGTTGGGAAGCGAGGCAGATCAATACAAAAAAGTGACGGATACGTTAGATGTATGGTTTGACTCGGGAGTCAGCCATTATGCGGTTGCGCAAAAAAGATTGGGAATAGATTTGGAGAAAAGCCAGTGTATTGATATGTATCTTGAAGGTTCTGATCAACATCGAGGATGGTTTTTGTCTTCCCTGAAAACCTCCGTAGCCATGTACAGCACGGCTCCCTATCGGCAAGTGCTCACGCATGGATTCACTGTTGATGCCGAGGGTAAAAAAATGTCCAAGTCACAGGGTAACGCCGTGGCACCACAAAAAATCTGCAATACATTGGGAGCGGATATCCTACGTCTCTGGGTAGCTGCTACGGATTACAGCGCGGAATTGAACGTGTCAAATGAAATTTTTACTCGTATCTCCGACGCATATAGACGAATACGCAACACGATTCGTTACCTATTATCCAACCTGAATGAGTTTGATCCGGAAAGCGACCAAGTGCACGTCAGTAAAATGATTGCCCTGGATTATTGGATTGTGTGGAAAACAAAAAAACTACAAGAAGAAGTCAAAAAGTACTATGAAAGTTACCAGTTTCACAAAGCCTATACCCTGATACACAACTTTTGTGTATCAGAACTTGGCAGCGATTACCTTGATATCATCAAAGATCGCCAATACACCACCCAAGCAGATAGCCTTGCACGCAAGTCGGCACAGACTGCAATGTTTCACATAGCCGAATCACTGATGCGCTGGATCGCACCTATTTTAAGCTACACTGCAGAAGAGGCTTGGCAATACCTCCCTGGCAAACGGGATGAAACCATATTTACTCAACAATGGCATAACCTGGAAGCATTTGACAGTGAAGGCGAAATTGACCACAAGGATTGGCAAGGGATACTTGAGAGTAAAGAAAAAATCGGTAAGGAACTGGAAAAATTGCGTAATGATAAGAAAATCGGGTCATCGCTGGATGCCGAAGTAAAAATCTGGCACGCGCCCAAGTATCTGAAAAAAATAACTAATAATGAACTTAGGTTTATATTTATTACCTCTTATGCCGACGTTATTGAAGATCAGTCTTTGCCCCAAACCGCATTGAAACAATCCAACACTGACGGTGTCGAATATTTTATCGAGGTAAAGAAATCCCGGCATAAAAAATGTATTCGCTGCTGGCATTACCGCGAAGATGTAGGCAACGACTCGCTACATCCTAAATTATGTAGCCGCTGTGTGAGTAATTTGCCGGAAGGAAGGGGCGAACTGCGCCATTATGCTTAAATGGCTATGGTTAACCTTGGTCGTGGTTATCGCCGATCAAACGAGTAAATACGCTGCAATGTATTATCTGGTACAGCTTGAACCACATCCGTTTCTGCCTTATTTCAATTTTTCACTAACTTTTAACAAGGGGGCAGCCTTTGGTTTTTTAAGCGACGCCGGTGGCTGGCAACGCTGGTTTTTTACCGTATTTGCGCTTGGGGTAAGCGTTTTTATATTATTCTGGCTATGGAAACTTTCCACTAGAGAAAAGTTACTGGCATGTGGTCTTGCACTAATACTGGGCGGTGCAATGGGGAACATCATTGACCGCAGCTTCCACGGGCACGTGGTCGATTTTATTGATTGGTTTTATTATTCCAACATGAAATGCCTGCCTCTTTTTTACCAGGTGAGTGATACATCGTGTCATTGGCCGACGTTCAACCTCGCAGACTCGGCAATTTTCCTTGGTGTTTTATTGATGATCATCCAAGTCCTTTTTAACAGAGAGGCCCCAGCCTGATGCAAGTACTGCTTGCAAATCCACGTGGCTTCTGTGCCGGCGTAGACCGCGCTATAGAGATTGTGGAACGTGCATTAAAATTAATTGGCGCACCCATTTACGTTCGCCATGAGGTCGTGCACAACAAATTCGTGGTGGATGATCTCAAAAAAAAGGGGGTGCTATTCGTAGATGAATTGAATGCAGTACCGGATGGCTCTACTGTAATTTTCAGTGCGCACGGTGTGTCCAAGGCTGTACAACAGGAAGCCTCTAACCGCAACCTCAGGGTATTTGACGCCACCTGTCCCTTGGTAACCAAGGTTCATCTGGAAATCGCGCGTTACGGTAAAGACGGATTCGATACGGTGCTTATTGGCCACAAGGGCCACCCGGAAGTTGAAGGCACCATGGGCCAATATGATAGGTCTTGTAACGGGCAAATATACCTAGTTGAAAATGTCGACGACGTTGCCAAACTGCAAGTCAAAAATAAAGATAAAATTGCCTTTGTCACACAAACTACCTTATCCATGGATGACACTGGTAATGTAATCAATGAGCTGAGGAGGCGTTTCCCGAATATCATCGGCCCTAAAAAAAATGACATATGCTATGCCACACAAAACAGACAGGATGCGGTAAAAAAATTGGTCGAAGATTGCGACCTGTTATTGGTCATTGGGTCCAAAAATAGCTCCAACTCGAACCGTCTTCGCGAGATCGCAGACAAAAACGGAGTTGAAGCGCATTTGATTGACGATGCGGAACATATTGAAGACATCTGGCTACACGGGAAAACAAAAATCGGGGTTACTGCAGGTGCCTCGGCACCCGAGATATTAGTACAACAAGTGGTAAATCACCTAAAGAAGTTACCCGACGTGCAAATAGTTAATTCTCTAGGCAAACCAGAAAATGTCGTGTTTCCCCTGCCCAAGTTATTTCGCCAAAAAACAGAGTGTGGAACGGAAGAGATAATGTAACTAAATGCTTTGTCACTTATTCAGCTAATGTTATCCTTCTAGGAGAAAAATAGCGTTAGCTATTCAATAAAAGCTGGAGCGAGGAATCAATGAAAATAAATCATGAGCGGGAAGAGGGGGCATTGATTGCGCAGGTAGCGGGGCGCATAGACGGCTCCAATGCCCTTGAGTTTGAGAAAGCCCTCAAAGATATCATTAGTGATAATGATCGTGCGGTCATCCTGGACTTCGATGAACTTTCTTACATCAGCAGCGCAGGGCTTAGAGTAATTCTGTTGATCGCGAAAACACTACGAAAAAAAGAGGCAAAATTTGCGCTTTGTGCACTTTCAGACCCAATTAATGAAGTTTTTCAAATCAGTGGTTTTGACCAAATTATCTCCATTCACGCCACCCGAACAGAGGCATTGACAAAGCAGCTTGCCTGATAATTATCTGAACTTGCAGTATGGCAACAAACTCTTAAGCACAGTTTCTGATCCTCCCAGATAGCAAACTCAATTCCTTTACTACAAGATTGAGAAAACTTGGACCAAGCACAATACAAAATCCTCGTAGTCGATGACGAGCCTGACCTCGAACACTTAGTGCGCCAGCGTATGCGCCGGGAGGTGCGGGAGGGCCGTTACACATTCGAGTTTGCCCACAATGGCGTCGAAGCACTCAAGTTACTGAAAGAAGACTCAGATGTCGACATGGTGCTCTCGGACATCAACATGCCACAGATGGACGGCCTGACGCTTCTAGAGCAAATTCCTAAAGTCGACCCCAACATCCGTTCCGTGATTATTTCGGCATACGGAGACATGAAAAACATCCGCACGGCTATGAACCGAGGGGCATTCGATTTCATTACCAAGCCTATCGACTTTAAGGATTTGCGCATCACCATAGACAGAACTTTGCAACACTTGGAACTATGGCGTGATGCACTTGCATCACGCGACAAATTGATCATGCTAAAGAATGAGCTTGATATTGCCAGCCAGATGCAGAGATCTATTCTCCCTACCTGCTTTCCTGAAAGCTCCAGTTACCACGTCTATGCAAACATGGAGCCTGCACGCGAGGTAGGTGGTGACTTTTACGACATTCTGCGCCTAGAGGATGACCACATTGGACTCGCCATTGCCGATGTTTCCGATAAAGGCGTACATGCTGCTCTTTTTATGATGTCCAGCCGTACGCTGCTCAAAGGTGCCGCTATTGGTAGCGCTGAACCGGGCGAGGTATTGCATGAGGTCAACAATTTGCTTTGTGAAAATAATGAAGCTGCAATGTTTGTTACCCTTTTTTATGCGGTTTTCAATCCTGCAAATGGGTCGCTTGTATATGCGAATGGTGGGCACAACCCTCCGCTTATTGTACACGCTGATGGAAGCTCAACGCTGCTCTCCTCGACTGAGGGAACTGCTTTGGGGATCATGCCCGGGTTTCGCTATGAGCAGAGTACTGTGGCACTCGCCCCCAAAGATATTGTCGTATTGTACACTGATGGTGTGACGGAAGCCATGAATGGTGAGAGTGAAGAGTTTGGTATGGAGCGTCTACGCGAGGTCTTTACCAAAGCGCCACTAGGCAATGCGCAGCAAGCTAACCAAGCAATTTTTGCGGCAGTGCACGCCTTTGCAGGAGATACACCTCAGTCGGATGACATTACCTGTTTGACTCTCGTACATGGTGGATAAGGCGTATGAGCGCAAAATTATCTCTGCAAGTTGAAGCCAGTATCGATGCATTGCGGCAGATTCAAAATGCAGTAGAGGAATTTGGTCAAGCACAGAACTTACCGCCAAGCCTCACTTATCAAATAAACCTTGCCTTGGAAGAGTTAGGCATCAACATCGTAAATTACGCCTACGATGACGATAAAACCCATGAATTCGAGATCTCGCTGGTACTGGAGGTAAACACTCTCACTATTGAGATTATTGACGACGGGCGAGCATTCAATCCCCTAAGTGAAGCCCCCGAACCCGACCTGGACTCAAATGTGGAAGACCGGCCCATTGGTGGGCTTGGTGTTCACTTGGTACGTTCAATAATGGACGAGCTGCACTATCGACGGGAAGCAGAAAGAAACCACATCACCCTCGTTAAAACGGTGGCTAAATGAGGCTAACTACAGGTATATGCGTATTTGGTTTGTTTAGTGGCGTAGTGTCGACAACAATCGTTGGAGGGGAAGAGACGGGCATACTTGATAAGCGCATACTGTTTGGTCAGTCCGCTGCATTTACCGGCCCTGCTCAGGAGCTAGGTAAAAACATGCGGCTTGGAATTCAGGCAGCCTTCCATGAAATAAATAAGAAGGGCGGAGTTCACGGGCGAAAGCTTGAATTAGTATCTCTCGACGATGCCTACGAGCCGGAAACTGCTATCATCAATACCCGTCACCTGATTGATCGAGATCAGGTATTCGCGCTAATCGGAGCAGTCGGCACGCCGACATCGCGTTCCGCTGTTCCCATTGCGATGGATGCCGGTGTTCCCTATATTGCTCCATTTACCGGAGCCGCTTTTCTGCGGCAAGCAAGTTTAAGCAATGTCATCAACCTGCGTGCATCTTACGATCAGGAAACTGAAACAATGATCTCTTACCTTGTCAATAATCTTGGAATTGAGCGCGTCGCCGTAATATACCAAGATGACTCGTTTGGTCGAGCAGGTTACCGTGGTGTGCAGCGCGCCCTCAAACAGCGCGACATGGAACCAGTAGCAATCGGCGTATACCCACGCAATACTACAGTTGTAAAGACAGCCTTGCTTGATGTACGCGACGACAACCCCGGCGGGGTAATAATTATCGGTGCCTATAAGCCGGTTGCCGCACTGATTGCCTGGGCACGGCATACAAACTTTGACCCCGTATTCATAACAATCTCCTTCGTCGGAAGCAACGCGTTAGTTCGGGAGCTAGGAACAGGTGGTGCAGGAGTCCTTGTTACTCAGGTAGTGCCATTGCCAGAAGGTGAAAAACCTGCCGTTGTTTCTACGTACAGAAAGGCACTTTCGACCTTGGCGGTAGACACCGCGCCAAGTTTTGTTTCACTCGAAGGCTACCTAGCTGGAAGACTTGCGATCGTCGCGTTGGAACGCTGTGGTCCAGCAGTGAACCGTACCTGCTTCCTTGACACTCTACGTCAAACAGACAACATTGATCTGGATGGGTTTATGTTACGTTATGGCGATAACGACAACCAGGGGTCAGACACCGTCTTTCTTACTACAATCGGCAGCGACGGGAACTACCATTCTGTCGAGACATTGGGAAGCCTGATGAGGTCATGCGCAAGCTGTTAAAACACCTGCTTCAGGCTCGCTTTCGAATCTCGACTCAACTCTACCTGGGAATTAGCATAGCGGTAGCTTTCACTATTGGTGCCAGTCTGGTCGCCTGGCTATTTTTTAATCGGGTAAGCGACGTTCACAGACGTGTTACTGAGGACAGTGTTCCGGAAATGGCAGCAGCGTTCTCAATCGCGCGCCAAAGTGCCGCACTGGTAGATGCTGCTCCACATCTAACGGCAACCATGACGATGGAAGCCTTTACCCGCGTTTCCAATGATATTGCTGAAAAACGTAGCTCCTTTGAAGCACTGTTAAACGACCTTCTTCTGCTGGAATCGGAATCAAATTTACAGGACGAGCGTGATAGGCATTTGAAACAGACCCGCGCTTCGGGTGAGGCAATTATATCCAATATCCAGATGATTGAGGAGTCAGTAGCTACGAGATTTGAACTTGC
Organism: Gammaproteobacteria bacterium; assembly: GCA_965215055.1. Lineage (GTDB taxonomy): Bacteria > Pseudomonadota > Gammaproteobacteria > UBA4575 > UBA4575. The sequence continues at coordinate 1,292,560 of OZ244046.1, read as the reverse complement.
TGCGCGTAGCGAAACCCTGCAAGCCGAATTATTGGAAGTACAAAGCGAATTAACTGACATACTGGTTCCAGCCATTGACAATCAGTTGTTCTACACGATGACGGGATATCGTCAACTTGACGAAGCACCAGTACCGCGAGAGGTTCATTTTTCGAAGAAGGAATTCGACCACTATCGTCATCTGGCTACGCTGTATTCAGATATGACTTCCATAACACAGTTGGTAGCCATTGCGTTCAACCTTTCAGATACGGCGCTATTGGAGCCGTTGCGAGAACGTTTCGAAGCTACCATGGCTAGCATCGAGCGGAGCCTATCTGCGCTTGGCACAGCACCTGTACGTCAGCAAATCACTCCTGCATTTACCCGATTATTCAAGCTGGGTCTAGGAACTGATGGAAGCTTTGACCTACATACCAGAAAATTGACATTAACCCAACTTCAACAAGCTTTGTTAGCGCAAAATGGCTCTCTCGCAATTGAACTGGCTGCAGAAGTTGACAACTTAGTCAGTGCAGCCAGACTAAGCGCTGAGGAAGCCTCCCATACTTCGGAACAGACGATTCGCACAGGCCAAAACCTGCTTATTTTTATAAATATTGCCGGTATCACTGGAGCAGTACTGATTGCGTGGTTATTTGTTGGGCGAGCACTATTGCGCCGACTTGATTCGCTGTCGAGACGGATGCGTCACATGGCCGAAGGTGACCTGGAAACCGAGCTTAAAATCGGTGGACACGACGAAGTGGCAGAGATGGCTGCAGCACTGGAAGTTTTTCGCCGCAATGCATTAGAGGTGCAGCGCTTGAATCTAGTAGAAAAACTTGCCACAGACCTGCGTGACAAGAACAGTCAGCTAGAGACGGCACTGGCAGACTTGCGCCATATGCAGGATCAGATCGTCATGCGCGAGAAACTTGCTTCACTCGGCGAACTCACCGCAGGCGTAGCACACGAAATCAAGAATCCGCTGAACTTCGTAAAAAACTTCGCCGAAGCGTCCGAGGAGTTGCTGGAAGAACTTGAGGAAACCTTGCAGCAAGGAGGAGAGAAGTTGAGCAAGGAACAGCGTGAACTGACAGCCGATATCTGTTGCGACCTCAATGAAAACCTGGAACGTATCCGTAGTCATGGCAACCGCGCTGACCGTATTGTGCGCGACATGCTGATGATGGGACGTGGCTCAAGTGACCGACAGCCTACTGATATCAACGGTTTACTCGAAGAACACGCATGGCTTGCCTTTCACAGTGCGCGCGCCACCGATTCGGATTTTCAACTGGAGATCAAACAAGACCTGAGCCCTGAGGTAGGTGAGATTGAAGTCATTCCCCAAGACATGGGACGTGTTTTCCTGAACATGGTCAGCAACGCCTGCCACGCCACAGATGAGCGCCGAAAGGCACTGGAAAAAGAAGAATCCCCCTATGAGCCAACCATGTGGATATCCACCCAACGTACACAAGAACATGTTGAAGTTCGTATACGGGACAACGGTGCAGGAATCCCACCAGATGTCATCGACAAGATTTTTAATCCATTTTTTACGACCAAGCCCACCGACCAAGGCACGGGGCTGGGTCTTGCGCTGTCCAGCGACATCGTTCGAGAACATGGCGGTACAATTCGCGTGGAATCGGAACTGGAAAAATTCACGGAGATGATTGTCACAATTCCTACCACTGCACCCCCTATAGCGGAACAAGAGTTGAGTGAAGAGGGGGAAGAACCCATAACGTCTTCCTAAACTTCTAATCTGACGAGGCGTCCCAGCCAAGTTGAATCGCTATAGCCCACACTACTCCATTGCTTTTTGGAAGCGTTTTGAACAAAGCTGCAAAGTATGCTAGCTTGCCACAGGTCAAGGGTTTTCTATACGGCTCACGACTTGCAGATTATAAGTAAGCTTTCTAATTATTTGACTAAACCTCAAAATAATCTTCGCCTACTCAGTATCCCAATAATCATGCTGATCTCCTTAAAAAAGCGGCGAGCCATGAGTGAGAATGAACTTGATCCGGACAGTAACGACGACTATAACAGTGTCACCCGTCGCACACTGAGAATTACGGGAATTTTTGCGGTACTTGGCCTTGTATATTTAGGCTCCGCACATGCAGCAAGCATTGGAGCGGAAACGAAATTCGTTATAAACACGTTTTCCTTTCTAGTTTGGGGAGTACTTATAATGTGGATGTGCGCCGGCTTCACTATGCTGGAAGCGGGTTCCGTACGCACTAAAAACGCTTCAGTGATCTGCCTCAAGAACATTGGACTTTATTCTATCGCAGGTCTAGCCTACTACATAATTGGGTACAACCTTATGTATACCGATGTGGGGAAGCTGATCGGCTCGTTCACTTTATTCTACAACTCGTCACCTGATGAAATTGCTCTGTTGAACGGCGGAGAAAATGCTGTGGAGAAGGTCGTAAGATCCGACTATTCTACCATGTCCGATTGGTTTTTTCAGATGGTCTTTGTAGCGACCGCGGCTTCCATTGTTTCCGGTACACTGGCTGAACGAGTAAAACTATGGGGATTTTTCGCATTTACAGCTTTTTTGACAGCAATCATCTACCCCATTGTCGGCGCCTGGACATGGGGTGGAGGATGGCTCTATAACCTTGGTTTTCAGGATTTTGCAGGGTCTACCATTGTACATTCCACCGGTGGTTGGGCTGCACTTGCAGGCGCTCTCGTCGTCGGCCCAAGAATAGGCAAATTCCGACGTGATGGTAGCGTCAAGCCCACGCCGCCTTCCAACATCCCTGCCGTAACTCTGGGAGTTTTCATTCTCTGGATGGGATGGTTTGGTTTTAATGGTGGCTCCCAGCTTGCTGCTGCCAGTGCCATAGATGCTGTAGCAATGAGCAATATCCTTGTAAATACGAACCTTGCTGCGGCAGGCGGTGTCATGGCCTCAATCAGCATCTCGCGTCCCCTCCTTGGCCGAGTTGACCTGCTTGCCGTGCTTAACGGCGCCATTGCCGGCTTGGTGGCAATTACCGCAGGACCAGACATCGTCAATCATTACTGGGCGATCATTATCGGTGCCATTGGTGGCGTTATTTGTACTGGCGGCATGAAACTACTGGAAATTGTCAAACTGGATGATGTAGTCGGTGCGGTTCCTGCGCATTTGTTTGCAGGTATCTGGGGAACCCTTGCAGTTTGTATTGCAGCAGGAGGTAGTCTCGTTGCGCAGATTACCGGAATCCTTGCTATCGGCGCATTCGTGTTTACGACTTCGTGGTTGTTGTGGTTGGGCCTGAAAAAACTGATAGGCGTACGAGTTTCGCCTACCGTTGAAGAACTCGGCCAAGATGTGGCCGAACTCGGCATTGAAGCCTATCCAGAGTTCGTGGTAGTGCCGGACCAAAGCGATGATGATGAATAGGCTTACAAAAATCGCTTGAGTATTACCTCTGGTAAAAAGGCGCGGCAAAACTCATTACCCGTGCAGACAGGTGGTGCACTTGGCACTTTTGTCGATATCTACGCTAACTGTTTGCGAGCAAACTTCTGCATAAAACTTATCAGTTGTTGCACACCTGCTTGCGGCATGGCATTGTACAGGCTAACCCGGACCCCCCCTACAGCCTTGTGACCACGCAATCCGAGCAGCCTGTTTTCTTCTGCCTGCCACAAAAAATCATCCTGTAAACCGGCATCTTTAATCCTGAATGGAATGTTGATTCTTGAGCGATTTTCTTCAGCCACTTCGTTGCTGTAAAGATCTTCCGCATCAACTACCTGATATACCAAAGCGGCACGCGTCTTGCTTCGTTGATACATTTCTTCAACACCTCCCTGGCTCTTGACCCAATCAAGTATGCGCTGCAGAACGTAGATTGCAAAAGTTGGCGGCGTGTTGACCAACGAGTCTTCTTCGGCATACAACCCGTAATCATACAATCGAGGTACGTCCATGTTTCTATTATTAAGGAATGCCCTTTTGACGATCACTACGCCAAGCCCGGCAATACCTAGATTCTTTTGGGCGCTGGCATAGATCAGACTGTATTCGCCAACATCAATCGGGCGCATCAGTATCGAAGAGGTCATATCACATACCAGTGGTCGGCCATCGACATTCGGCACCTGCGCAAAGGCGACACCATCGATGGTTTCATTATCACAATAGTGGACATAGGCGGTATTCGAGGTAAATCTCCTTACATCCGGGGACAGGATTGATAGAGACCCATCACTATTCAACGCATGAATTTCATTGATTACACCAAATTTTTTTGCCTCCATGCACGCCTTAGTTGACCAATGTCCGGTACATAAGTAATCGGCACTTGCATCTTTACCAAGAAAGTTTAACGGCAGCATGGAAAACTGGTTGGTAGCACCGCCGTGCATAAACAATACCGCATAGTTGTCGGGAATTCGCAATAACTCCCTTAACAGCCCTTCGGCACGGTCTCTGACGGCGAGTAGCTCCTTGCTGCGATGACTGAATTCAACTATGGAAAGACCGGTACCCTGATAATCAAGAAACTCCCTTTGAATCCCCTTGAGCACTGATTCTGGCAAGATAGCCGGACCCGCACCAAAATAAAACACCTTTCGCATTGGCAGAAATTCCCCGTCGAAAATGAAAAATCATGTACTTTTCGGGTCAGCAAGACTTTCTATACGCTCGACTTCAACCAGCCACTCTTCTGCTGCCAGATGTATCAATCTTACTCCTTGTGTATTGCGACTCATTCGCGATACCTCCTTGACCGGTATTCTTACCAAAGTACCATTAGCCGTAATCAGCATAATCTCATCTTCCTTTGATACTGCTACGGCACCTATTACCTTACCATTGCGTTTGGAAGTCTGAATTGTGATGACCCCTTGACCGCCGCGTTTTTGCACGGGATAGCCTTCTATTTTCGTGCGCTTCCCATAACCGTTTTCCGTCGCCACCAGCACATCAGTAGCACTCATGTCGGTAGTGATGGCAATCAGGCCAACCACCTTTTGTTCCTCTTGCACCAGTTTGATTCCACGCACGCCTGTTGCACTGCGCCCGACGGTACGTACGTCATTCTCGTTAAAGCGTATGGCCTTCCCTGCATCGCTGATCATCAGAATATCGGTATCTCCACGCGTCACGGTAACGCCGACGAGATAATCGTCCTCACGCAAGCCTACCGCAAGGATCCCGCTGGAACGTGGCCGCGAAAATTCGGTGAGGCGGGTTTTCTTTACCGTACCACTACTTGCCACCATCACGATACAGACGTCTTCACGATATTCCTTCACCGGAAGAACAGCATTGATAAACTCACCCTCCTGTAACGGCAAGAGATTTACAATGGGCTTGCCGCGTGCAATCCGGCTTGCCTGGGGTAGCTCATAAACCTTGATCCAATAGACCTTGCCGCGACTGGAGAAGCATAAAATCGTATCATGGGTGTTAGCTACGAATAATTGCTCGACAAAATCTTTCATTTTCACTGAAGTTGCAGTCTTACCTTTTCCACCACGATGTTGAGCGCGATAGTTGTCCAGGGATTGCCATTTTACATAGCCTGCACGCGACAACGTAACTACGACATCTTCTTCTTGAATCAGGTCTTCCATAGTAAAATCCATGCACGCTGCAGTGATCTCGGTGCGGCGTGCGTCGCCATATTGATCGCGTACAGTCTCCAGTTCCTCGCGCACTACCTGTATGAGCCGCTCAGGAACTTGCAAAATATCAAGCAGGTCAATGATCCTGTCGAGTAGTTCACTGTAATTATTGACGATTTTATCCTGTTCCAGGCCAGTGAGACGGTGTAGACGCAAGTCCAGTATCGCTTGTGCCTGTATCGGTGAGAGGCGATATTTTCCGCCGTGCATTCCATATTCGGCATCCAGACTTTCAGGACGCGACGCTTCAGCACTTGCACGTTTCAACATTTCGCGTACCACTCCGGGCTGCCATGATTTTGCGATTAGTTTTTCCTTTGCCTCTGCAGAACTTGGCGACTTCTTGATGAGTGCGATGATCTCGTCAATATTTGTCAATGCTACTGCCTGGCCTTCAAGAACATGCGCACGTTCACGCGCCTTACGCAATTCAAATATGGTTCGACGTGTGACTACATCGCGGCGATGCTGAACAAACTTTTGAAGAATCTGTTTCAAGTTGAGCAATTGCGGCTGTCCATCAACCAGAGCTACCATGTTTACGCCAAACGTGCTCTGCATTGGAGTGTGTTTATAGAGGTTATTCAAAATTACCTCACTCGCTTCACCTCTACGCAGTTCGATAACGATGCGCATACCATCCTTATCGGATTCATCACGTAAGCCATCAGCGGCAATCCCTTCCAAGCGTTTTTCCTTAACCAGATCAGCAATTTTGACGATCAAGCCTGCCTTGTTGACCTGATACGGCAACTCGGTAACGACGATACGCTCACGCCCACTTTTTTTATCTTGTTCGACGTGCGTACGCGCACGCATGTGTACACGACCACGGCCATCGCGATAGGCTTCAACGATTCCTTCGCTACCATTGATAATCGCAGCCGTTGGAAAATCAGGTCCCGGCAGGTGTTGCATCAGTTGCTGGTAATCGGCATCAGGGTTTTCAATCAGGGCAAGACTGGCATTGACTACTTCAGACAAATTATGTGGTGGGATATTCGTAGCCATGCCAACAGCAATGCCGGAAGATCCGTTAACCAGCAGGTTGGGTATTTTGGTCGGTAGTATTGTCGGTTCTGATTCTTTACTGTCATAGTTGGGCGCAAAATCAACAGTATCACGTTCGATATCAGCAAGAATTTCCGATGACAACTGCGTCATGCGACATTCCGTGTAACGATACGCTGCCGGCGGGTCGCCATCTATGGAACCAAAATTTCCCTGCCCATCCACTAACCTGTAGCGCATTGAAAATTCCTGCGCCATGCGCACCAAGGCTTCATAAGTCGCGGTATCCCCATGAGGATGATATTTACCCAGCACATTGCCGACGATACGTGCGCACTTGACGTAAGGGCGATTCCACATGTTATTACTCTCATACATGGCATAGAGAATTCTGCGATGAACCGGCTTCAGGCCATCTCTTACGTCGGGCAACGCACGGCCAACGATTACGCTCATGGCGTAATCGAGATACGATTGCCGCATCTCGTCTTCAAGATTTACGAGATGGATTTCCTTGGCGATTGCAGCCATTTAAGTGATTTCAAAAAGAACTATGTATTCGCTTCGAGATATCAAAGTGTAGCATAAGCCACCCGAAGACGATTTGATAAAAAGACAATTAAAATCGAATCAAGCCTGCATTAATCGTTTGATCTTGCTTCGGTCTGGACGCTCGATTACACCTTTCTCCGTGACCAGAGCGCTTACCAAATCTGCTGGAGTAATATCGAACACAGGGTTCCAAACTCGTGCCTTGTCAGGGCCAAAAGAATACCCTAGGTATTGCGTTACTTCGCTGTGAGCACGCTCCTCGATCTCGACCGAGTCACCATTTTCAATCCCCACCTCAATGGTGCTGGTTGGTGCAGCTACCATAAAACCCACTCCGTGCCGCTTTGCTGCCACTGCTAGTGAATAGGTGCCTATTTTGTTGGCAACGTCTCCATTTGCTGCAATACAGTCAGCACCAACGATCACCCAGTTCAACCCCTTTCGGCGCATCAAACTAGCCGCGGCACCATCACAGATAAGCGTAACAGGGATATCATCTTGCAACAGCTCCCAAGCGGTAATCCTTGTGCCCTGAAACCATGGTCGAGTTTCACCCGCATAAACTTCTTTTATCTTGTTGCACGCCCAGGCACTGCGAATTACACCTAATGCAGTTCCATAACCAGCCGTCGCCAGGGCGCCCGCATTGCAATGCGTAAGCACGACAGAATTATCTCGTATCAGCCGTGCTCCGAAATCGCCGAGAGCCTTGTTGGCGATTACATCTTCCTGGTGAATTTGGCGAGCAACTTGCAATAGAACAGCTTCAGGATTACCCGCAGGAACTGCCATTATGGCTTCACGCATACGCGTAACTGCCCACTTCAAATTTACTGCTGTAGGCCGTGTATGCAGCAAAGCATCAAGCCACACCGCAACGCATTTCTTCCAGTTATTGGGAGCCCTTGCAAAACAAGACCTTGCCGCAAGCACTACGCCATAAGCCGCCGTAATTCCAATAGCAGGTGCGCCGCGCACTACCAAATCCTTGATGGAGGTAACTACTTCCTGACAAGACGAACATTCGATAAATTGGACCTCGTGCGGAAGTTTGCGCTGATCAAGCAGTACTAGGCGATCATTTCGCCAGTCAATAGCCCTCGCAGTTAATGAGTCCATGATACTACCTTTAAGAACTAGACAATTTGTAATTACAGGCCCTTGATTGAGTACTTTGTATTTCAATCATATAATAATCATATTGCTGTTAAGCCGGCCACCATGATACAAGGCAGCACGGCTTGCCGAAAGAAACCAGATCGCTATATGACGCACGTTCAAACGCTCATTCACGGCAAACACATCGTTCCAATGGATGCCGAGGCACGAGCGTTAGCCGATTTCAGCATTGTGGTGAATAATGGACGTATTCTCGACATCCTGCCAACACTGAAGGCAAGAAAAAAATACTCATGTGATGTAAGTCACACCTATGATCATCACATTATCATTCCTGGGCTGATTAACACACATACTCATGCAGCCATGGCATTGTTCCGCGGCTTTGCAAACGACTTACCTCTCATGGACTGGCTACAGAATCGTATATGGCCTGCCGAACAGAAGTGGGTAAATGAAGATTTTGTAGAGACCGGTACGAAATTAGCAATCGCGGAAATGATCCGTGGTGGAATTACATGTTTTAATGACATGTACTTTTTTGCCGAGACCACCGCAAAAGCTACGACAGAGGCTGGGATGCGCGCCTGCATAGGTATGATCCTGCTTGATTTTCCTACCCGATACGCCAACGACATAGATGAATACTTCGACAAGGGACTGGCGATACATGACCAATATAAACCTTACCCCCTGGTACACTGCGCGTTTGCGCCTCATGCCCCGTATACCGTGTCCAACACCTCTCTGGAGCGCGTAACCACTTTGTCAAATGAATTGGAATTACCCGTCCATATCCATCTACACGAAACGGAAACCGAAATTACTGACAGCCTGAAACAATATCAAATACGTCCCTTACAACGCCTGCACAAACTTGGCTTGGTCAACAGCAGTTTGATCGCTGTGCACATGACGCAGCTTCAAGATGACGAAATCAATTTATTGGCTGAAGCCAAGGCCAGCATAGTACATTGCCCAGAATCAAACCTGAAATTGGCAAGCGGATTTTGTCCGCTGCAAAAACTCATCAGCAAACAAGTCAATGTAGCACTTGGAACGGATAGCTGCGCCAGCAACGATGATCTCGATATGTTGGGCGAACTACATACCGCAACGTTGCTAGCTAGAGGTGTTGCTCGGAACGCGGCAGCGTTGCCCGCGTATCAATCCTTACGCTGCGCGACTATCAATGCCGCCACTGCTCTGGGAATAGATCATGAAACAGGTTCTCTGGAAATAGGAAAGTCTGCGGACATGGCTGTCATTGACGTTAGCACACCTGAAGCCCAGCCGTTGTACGATGCCATTGGACATTTGGTGTACGCCACACAACGTAGCCAAGTGTCAGACGTGTGGGTCGCTGGAAAACAATTATTGCGCAACGGACAACTTACCACCCTCGACCGAAATGAAGTGCTGACTAGAACACGGGAGTGGAAAAATAAAATTTTGTAACGGAATCATGGACTAGCCATTGATAGCAATGGAATACACTTTTTAAGATTAATTTCACTATTAGACTACGGGAAACTTCAGCAGGTACCTTCTCTATGCCAGCTACGCACACCAACGTTGATGAAGAAGAACTAGCCAAGTTTGAAGCAATGGCCTATCGCTGGTGGGACAAAGAAAGTGAACTCAAGCCATTGCACGATATCAACCCCCTTCGCCTGAATTATATTGATAAGCAGGTGAATCTAGGGGGAAAGAAGGTTCTCGACGTGGGTTGCGGCGGCGGCATATTATCCGAATCCATGGCGCAAAGAGGTGCGCAGGTAACAGGTATTGACCTTGGTAAAGCCCCTCTTACAGTCGCAAGAATCCATGCCCGTGAACAAAAGTTGGATATAGAATATCAGATGACTTCAGCAGAAGAGCTTGCGGGCGAGAGGCCGCAATCGTTTGATGTCGTTACCTGCATGGAAATGTTGGAGCATGTCCCTGACCCCGCCGCAATCGTCAAGGCTTGTGCGCAACTGGTGAAGCCACAAGGCCAAGTCTTTTTTGCCACAATAAACCGCAGTCCCAAGTCTTTCCTGTACGCAATCATAGGTGCAGAGTACATCCTGAACCTGTTGCCCAAAGGCACCCATGAGTACGAAAAGCTGATTCGCCCGTCGGAACTTGATCATTTGATTCGCCACGCGCACATGCGCACCAATGAAATCGTCGGCATAACCTACAACCCTTTCAGCAAATCCTATGCACTGTCAACAAACATTAGTATAAATTACCTCGTCCACGCCGAAAAACAGCAAGGACAAAATTGACTTTCACGATGATTCTACATGAGTAACTCATCTCAAGTGAGGGCCGTACTATTTGACTTAGATGGTACTTTGGCGGACACCTCAGCTGATATGACAGATGCACTGAACAGATTATTGATGACATACGGTAAAGACGTGCTTGCGTACGACGTAGTACGTAAGCATGCTTCAAAAGGCAGTATCGCCATGCTCAAACTAGGGTTTGGAGAGCATTTGGAAGAAAAACGAGGTTTGCAACTGCGTGACGAATTTCTACAGCTCTACGCTGAGATGCTTTGTAACAAGACGAAATTGTTCACAGACGTACCCAAGTTATTGGATTTTCTCGACCAGACCGGTATTCCTTGGGGGATTGTTACCAACAAACCAGGCCGGTTGGCCGAACCATTGATACAACAACTTGGTATCGCCTTTCGAGCCATCTGCATGATTAGCGGTGATTCTCTGTCCAAAAAAAAACCAAGCCCCAACCAATTACTGCACGCTGCAAACATCATTGGTGTTGACAAGACTGATTGCATATACATGGGTGATGATCTGCGTGACGTGCAGGCAGGCAAGGCAGCAAAAATGAAAACCGCTATAGCAGCGTATGGCTATATCCAAGATCATCGGGATATCCACAACTGGGGGGCAGACGTCGTTTTCAACAAAGCCATTGAACTCAAGAATTGGCTTCTTACTCACAATCAGTTGACGATGACGGCGTGAGCGATACTTGGCAATTTCTATTCCTGTGCGCGGTTCTGTGCCTGCTGAGTGGTGCACTGGGGGCATTGATCATGCATTACCGAGGACGCAGCAAATGCGCACGGTTACGAGCTAGGGAACAAGAATTATCTTTGCAGCTCTGGCATGAAAAAGAAATCCATTCGGAAAAAATAAAGGCCTTTGAAGATGCTCGACAAAAGCTGGAACAATCTTTTCTGACACTATCAAAACAAGCGCTAGACTCAAACAACGAAAGTTTTCTGTTATTGGCTAAAGAAAAACTTTCGCAATATCAAATTCAGGCGGAGGCCAATCTTGACAAAAAAGAAAAAGCTATCGAAATGCTATTACAACCCATCCGTGAAACTCTGAAGCAAACCGAGTCACAGATCCATGTCATTGAGAAAGAACGTCGCGAGTCATTCGGATCATTATCACAACATCTGAAGTTGATGAATGAAGCACAAGCCGGTTTACGCATGGAAACACAAAATCTAGTGCAGGCGTTGCGCCGACCGGAAGTGCGCGGACAATGGGGCGAACTGACGCTGAAAAGAATCGCGGAACTCGCAGGAATGGTAAACCACTGCGACTTCTATGAGCAGCAGCATGGAGAAAACGACAGCCGTATGCGTCCCGACATGATCGTTCGTATGCCCGACCAACGTGAAATCATCGTGGACTCCAAGACGCCCTTGGATGCCTACCTCAGTGCCACGCAGACCAATGACGAAGCCATTCGTGAAAACTTTTTGCTTAAACACGCTCGCAATGTCCGGGATCGTATGAAGGAACTCTCAAGCAAGGCTTACTGGAATCAGTTCAAACATTCACCCGATTTTGTGGTATTATTTATCCCAGGCGAACAATTTTTGTCTGCCGCACTCGAGAAAGACCCACAGCTGCTGGAAGACGCATTCAGCAATAAAGTCATCCTGGCAACTCCTACCAGTATCGTGGCCCTGCTTCGTGCTATCGCGTTCGGATGGCGTCAGCTTGCTGTGGCGGAGAACGCAGAAAAAATTCGGGAATTGGGCGAACAACTCTATCACCGTCTGGCTACCTTTACTGAACACTTGCACAAACTAGGTAAAAATCTGGGTGATAGCGTAGACCAGTTCAACAAGGTTACCGGATCACTGGAGCGTCAAGTTTTGCCTAGCGCAAGAAAATTCACGCAACTGGGAATTGAACAGAAAAAATCACTTGCAGAAGTGCGAGAAATTGAAAACAAGATAAAAGTAAACGTAAAGCCATGAAAAATTTTCATCGTGTGCATAAAGAACTGTGAAAATTTACTGTACGGCATCTCGAACGGCAAAGGCATATGACCAGCATTGTAAATAAAATCAGTTTCAACACAGTATATCACGCAGCCACTGTTACTCGCTCCAGACGTGAGAAGCTGTTGGGCCACCGTGGCATCGTGCTCTGGTTCAGTGGATTATCCGGAGCTGGAAAATCCACGCTGGCGCATTCCGTTGAAGAACAGCTCTATACTAGAGGATGCCTTACCTATGTATATGACGGTGATAACGTTAGACATAACCTTTGTGGTGACCTTGGCTTTTCGCTGACGGACCGTAGGGAGAATCTGCGGCGCATAGCCGAGATGTGTAAACTCACGGTAGATATGAGCATTATAACGCTCACCGCCTTTATCTCACCAATGAGAGAAGATCGCCACTACGCAAAGGCATTGATCGGCAATGATGACTTTGTTGAAATCTATTGCAAATGTCCGCTGGAGACCTGTGAGGAAAGAGACACAAAAGGACTCTATAAAAAGGCCAAAGCAGGCTTGATTCCTGAATTCACGGGTATCTCATCGCCTTATGAAGAGCCTGAAAATGCCGATCTGGTTATAAATACGGGCTCCGATTCCCTAGAAGAATGTACGCATCAGGTACTCAACTACCTGCTTGAAAAAGGCATATCTCCAGCAAAATAGTCAGTTGTTTTCCATCCCCAAACTGCCGTCATTGACCAGAGAAACCGCAACCAACGAAAAGCGACATTGAACATCTCCAAAGATCTGAAAAACTACCTGCCTCGCAAGGACCTGCTGAAAAACAGATTTGTTGTCGTTACTGGTGCAACGGATGGAATAGGAAAAGCGATCTCTCTGGCTTGTGCAGCGTACGGGGCCAAACTCTTACTACTTGCAAGAAACGAAAAGAAACTGAATTCCCTTTTGCAAGCATTGTCACAGAATTCTTCGAATGCTCATCAGAAATATGTAATCGACTTTGCCACGGCAGAGGAAACCGACTACGTCCGTTTTGCAGAATATATCCGTACTCAAAGCTCACCAGTCGATTCGCTGATACTCAATGCTGGTCACATCGAAGCTTTGCAGAGCTTAAGAAACTATCAATTAGACACTTGGCTGCATACCATCACAATAAACCTGCACGCATCCTTCATGCTGGCGAAATGCTGTATTCCATCACTTGAGTCATCTTCCGACCCCAGCATCGTATTTTCTACTCACGACTGCACCAAGGCCTATTGGGGAGCTTATGGCGTGTCAAAAGCTGCACAGGTAGGGATGATGAATATTCTCGCAGATGAACTCGACGGAGATAAACCCGTGCGTGTCAATGGTGTGAACCCTGCCCCAGTACGCACCAAACTCAGAACTGCAAATTACCCCGGTGTGAATCCCCAAACCCTTCCGGCACCAGACGAAGTCGTTTCGCCGTACTTGTACTTCATCGGCCCCGACAGCAAAAAAGTTACAGGCATGAACTACAAAATCAATCCCGGTTTTTGCGGTTAACGCTTTCGTTGTTAAATTTGCAAATCGAGCCAAGACTGCAAGCCTTGCAATTTGGCTTGGCCTTACACACATCCTTGCCATGTTGAACAATCAAGGCGTGGTATTCCCCAAACAGCTTTGGACTATTGGGAAGTTGCGCCTCGAACGCATGGCGGAGTTCATCATAGGGCTCATCACCTTGAATATGTCCAAGACGTGAAAAAATCCTGCGCGTATACGCATCAATAACAAATACGGGACGATTGAAAGCGTAAAGCAGGATATCGTCGGCAGTTTCGTAGCCTATTCCATATATGCCCAGTAATCGTTTGCGTAATGTAGCGGTAGGCCAATAGCGCAACCGCACGTAACCTCCTGCAGCCATATACCATTTACAGAATCTTTGCAGACGTTTAGCCTTCACGTTGAAATAGCCGGACGGCTTGATGAGGCCAGCCAGATATGCGTGTCGCGCGTTTACAATGGCCTCGACATGAAAATGATCGGCAATCTTCAGATTGTCAATTGCCCGTTCGACATTCTTCCACATTGTGTTTTGCGTGAGGATTGCACCTACCATAATCTCGAATGCGGAATCTGCTGGCCACCAATCTCGATGACCATGTTGCCGTAAAAGTCTTTCAAATATCCCGTAATAACGCGACGCCGGCATAATAAGTTGACCGATTGTGTTACGACATCAAAAATGCCAGCCATGTGCCTCCATCAACCTGTCATCTTCCACGCAAGTGGAGGACACTTTACAATCAAAACCGTTTTGGCGACAAAATTGAGCAGTGCTAATGAAGCGTTTCATTTGAATCAGCACTATCGTTTTCATCATTTACGGCATGCAGCGGAGCTTTCTCATCCTCTTGCGGGTCTGCAAGGCTTAATTCCGGTTGTTTTTGCTGCAAGTCGACCAACTCCATTAGATCAGGTAATTCATCCAGAGATTTCAAGTTGAAATGATCTAGAAACTGCCGGGTACTGCCATACAACGCGGGACGTCCGGGCGTCTCTTTATGCCCAATGATACGGACCCACTCACGCTCAAGCAGCGTTTTGATGATGTGGCTACTTACGCTTACACCACGCACCTCTTCGATTTGACCACGTGTAATAGGCTGGCGATAGACAATCAGTGCCAGCGTTTCAAGTAACGCGCGCGAATAACGTGGAGGCTTCTCTTGCCACAATCGTGCCACCCATGGTTGCACGTCACTACGTGTCTGATAGCGGTAACCACTAGTGACTCTCTTTAACTCTACCCCCCTGTCTTCACACTCCTGCTGTAATTCCATCACCGCCTTTTTGATTTGCTCGCGCGTCGGCTTTTCCTCATCCAGCTCAAACAAATGCAATAGCCGGTCTATGTTCAATGCAGTGTCCGCAGCCATTAATGCCGCTTCAACGATACTTTTAATCCGGGTATCTTCCATGCTTTCACCTCATTAGACATCGTAATTGATTCAATCACGCTTTCCAGATGAATATAGGGTGTCTATAGATTCTCATCCTCAATTAAGTCCTTAACAGCCGGTTTTACATAGATGGGGGCAAAAGGCTTGGACTGCACCAGTTCAATTATACGTTCCTTGATAAGCTCAAGTAACGCCATAAATGTGACTATGAGGCCAGCACGTCCTTCATCCGGGCTGAAAAATTGCCTAAACTCCACAAAATCCTCCACCTGTAACATATTGAGTATACGTGACATGCGCTCCCTTACGGACAGCGGTTCACGCTGGATACGGTGGCTTGCAAACATCTGCGCACGTTGAACTACGTCATGAAACGCAAGCAGTACCTCTTTTAATTCGATATTGGGTTGTGGTTTTTCACGTTCATATTCGGATTGCATGACCGAAACTTTGAACGTATCCCTGTACATACGCGGTAATTCATCGATTTCTTCTGATACCTTCTTGAATCTTTCATATTCCTGCAATCGACGTATCAACTCCGAACGTGGGTCTTCTTCATCGTCCTCTGCAGCAGGCCTAGGTAACAGCATTCGTGACTTGATTTCTGCCAACGTAGCAGCCATGACCAGATACTTGGCAGCAAGCTCAAGCCGCAGCTCCTTCATCAGTTCAATGTATTGCATATACTGTTTTGTAATCTGAAAAACGGGCAAGGCCAGAATGTCCAGATTCTGTCGCTTGATTAAATACAGCAACAGGTCCAGCGGCCCTTCAAAGGCTTCAAGAAAAATCTCCAAAGCATCGGGAGGAATATAGAGGTCTTCAGGAAGCACCGAAACCGGTTCACCCCTGACGATGGCAAACGGCATTTCCGCTTGCGGGTTCTCTGGTAGGCCAGAATTGATATCCATTGCTAGCTATTTATTAGCTCTACCAATATGATAACCCAATTGCCCGTTTGACATCACCTAATGTATCGCGCGCTACGTTGCGGGCATGCTCACATCCCTTTTCAATGATGCCCCGCACGAGGCTTTCATCCCTTACATATTCATCGGCGCATTCACGAATAGGGCGTAACTCTTTTTCAATTGCATCGATCACCGGCTGCTTGCATTCGACGCATCCGATCGCAGCACTGCGGCAACCCTTTTGTACCCACGACCTTATATCTTCATCAGAATAGACTTCATGTAACTGCCAAACCGGGCATTTTGCAGGATCGCCTGCATCAGTGCGTTTCACGCGCGCGGGGTCGGTTGGCATAGTGCGGATTTTATTTTCGATGACAGCAAAATCTTCACGCAGGAAAATCGTATTATTACGTGACTTGGACATCTTTTGTCCATCCAGACCGGGCATCTTTGGTGCCTTGGTTAACAAGGGCTGCGGCTCCGGCAATACGTTTTTATCTTTGCCGCCATATAAAAAATTAAATCTGCGCGCGACTTCACGCGTCAATTCGACGTGTGCGACTTGATCTTCACCTACTGGCACGTTTGTCGCCTTGTACATAAGGATATCTGCGCTTTGCAGCAATGGATAGCCCAGAAATCCGTAAGTTGCCAAATTCTTTCCTTTAAGGGCTTCCTGCTGATCTTTATACGACGGCACACGCTCCAACCAACCGAGTGGCGTGATCATCGACAATAGTAGATGTAACTCCGCATGTTCCGGGACACGCGACTGGATAAATAAAGTTGAGGCATCGGGTTCCAAGCCTACCGCCAACCAGTCGATAACCATATCGCGTACGCTGTCGGAAATGACCTGAACACCTTCATATTCAGTGGTCAGCGCATGCCAATCGGCAATAAAGAAAAAACACTCATGTGTATGTTGCAACTCCAGCCAGTTATATAGCACCCCATGCAGATGGCCAAGATGTAACCTCCCGGTGGGACGCATACCGGACAGTACACGGTTATTTTGCAAAGAGTTGGCATCCATGTTCGTCAATCTGATTATCCGACGAGTTGGTATAGATAAGGCAGAAATTCCTCCATTCGCACGCCGCATGAATACAGAATAAAAGACAAAAAGATAATAAACGGAGTAAAAATCAATTTTCCCAGTATACCCAGAACGAGTAACCCGATAAGCATGAAAAAACCATAAGGTTCGATTTTGTGCAGTATGTACGAAAAGCTATCTGGCACTACCCCGGCCAGCACCCTGCCCCCGTCCAAAGGCGGAATCGGGAGCAGATTCAGGATCATCAGCATTAAATTAATCACTACACCCGCAGCACCCATGTAGACAAAAAATTCGGCATAACTGCTATCGCTACCGGCACTTGCCAAGCAACCTTTTATGACGATTGCCCAGAAAAAGGCCATCACAAGATTTGAGGCAGGCCCTGCTGCCGCCACTATAGCCATGTCGCGTCTGGGTTTACCGAGTTGCATCGCGTTCACGGGTACGGGCTTCGCCCATCCAAATACAAAGTTGCCTGGTAACAGTATCATAACAGCAGGTACCAATATGGTACCGACAGGGTCAACGTGTCGTAGCGGATTCAGGCTCAATCGTCCCGACTTGGCCGCGGTCGAATCACCAAAAAAACGCGCTATCCAGCCATGAGCTACCTCATGCAGAGTAACAGCAAACAGAACTGGCAGGGTCCAAACCGCAATCATTTGTATAATATTCATCCTTGCATATTATACGCGGTGCTTCATGGGCATTTGAATAACTGACGTTATCCTCACGTCAGCCAAGCGGCGTCGCCTTTGCCTTGGCGCAGGACCACAGGCTTCGAAGCGATCAGATCAATCACCGTCGTTGTCTGAACACCGCAATACCCCGCATCAATCACCAAATCCACTTCATGCTCCAGGCGTTCACGTATGACTAACGGGTCTGAAAGTGGTTCGTTCGCGTTCGGTAGAGTCAAAGTACTGCTCATTAGTGGCTGTCCCAATTCTTCACACAACTGTAACGCGACAGGATGATCTGGCGTCCTCAGTCCAATCGTCTTACGCCTCGGCGTTTGCAATCTGCGCGGCACCTCATGCGTGGCCTTCAGCAAAAAGGTGTAAGGCCCGGGCGTGCACCTTTTCATAAGCCGATAAGCACTTTTACTGACAATGGCATAATTGGATAGCTGGGAAAGATCACGACATACCAAAGTAAAATGGTGTTTGTCGTCCAGTTGACGAATTTTTCGAATTTTGTGCATCGCGCGTTTATCACCAATATGGCAGCCCAGCGCGTAACAGGAATCAGTGGGATACACGATCAAGCCACCCTGATTGATAATCTCAACTGCGCGGCGAATCAAGCGCTTTTGTGGGGTCTCAGGATGAATAACGAAATATTGACTCATACACTACCTTCACAGGAATGATGACGATGCCCCAGATACGACAAAGTAAACTCCTGTTACTTTCCACGAAATTCCACGTTCTTCCGCATTTTTTTGTGTACTGGTATAATCGGCAAAATTTTAAATCTCTTTTTTCCGCATACCGTGCTTTACGCAATCATCAGTCAGGACGTCGCAAATAGCCTGGACACACGCAAGTCTGTTCGTGACCTACATATCGCGCGGCTGGATGAGCTTAAAAACCAGGGACGCCTAGTCATCGCCGGGCCACATCCTGCCATAGACAGCCCTGATCCGGGTGATGCGGGTTTTACAGGGAGTTTGATCATCGCCGAGTTTGAATCGCTACAATCGGCACAGGCATGGGCAAATGCAGACCCCTACGTTGCCGCTGGCGTTTACGAAAATGTGACCGTTAAACCTTTTAAGCACGTGTTGCCCTGACTCCTTCCAGCCAACACTTGAGAATACAGTAAAACGTCACCGAGCACCTGTCGCCCGTATTTTCACCGCCGCACAGGTAATATGGATAACAAGGGCTATGATTCGCGGATTAACTCCATAAACTCGGAGCGGGAACGCGAATCATCCCGAAATGCACCAAGCATTGAACTGGTAACGGTTTTACTGTTCTGCTTTTGTACACCTCGCATTACCATGCAGAAATGACTAGCCTCAAGTACTACGGCAACTCCGTGCGCGTTGAGTATACTCAGCAAGCCGCTTGCTATTTGCATCGTAAGCCTCTCCTGTACTTGCAAGCGCCTTGCAAAAACGTCAACAACACGAGCGATTTTGCTCAACCCTATCACGCGGCCATGCGGTAGATATCCGACATGCGCACGCCCGAAAAAAGGTAGCAGGTGATGCTCACATAAAGAGTAGAACTCAACATCCTTGACGATCACCATCTCCTCACAGCATTCCTCAAACAAGGCATCCTGTACGACTTCCTCTACTGTAAGCTGATAACCGCTCGTCAAGAACCGCAGTGCTTCAGAAACGCGTGCTGGAGTATCAAGTAAACCTTCACGATTTGGATTTTCACCTATGCGCTGCAGCATCTTTCTCACGTGATCTTCAAGCTCGACATCACGATTGCGGCCATCCATAGTTGCAGCATCTTCCAGGTACCGCCCTCCTGCGAGAATCTCAAGAGCTTTTTTATTCATTATTCATTTCCCAAACCATAATGATTAAAACCTTTAGCATCGCTATAGTGAAAGTTTTCCTAATCAGAACTGAAATATACCACCGGATTTCACGGCTGCGAAACATTTGAGTCCATATTAATCAAATATACCAACGTATGTAACGTAGATAGTCATTAATTAGTGCATCATTGTAACAACGGTGTTAGAGTTTTGAGGAAATAATGTTCCCTTTATTGCAATAATGGCAAATCCAGAAAGGAGGGGTAATAATGAGCGATACCATTCCCACAGATTCCGTGTTGCGGCGGCATTATGATGCTATTCATGGAAAACAGTCCGAAAACGGACAACCTGCACAACAAGAAACACAACCTGTACAACCCAGTAGCGGCTTTGTTGGCTGGCTAAAAAAGATATTTTGCGGTTAGGGTACCAATTTATGTGTCTAATCCGTCGTAATACCGGGATTACGCTAGTGCTCAAATAAGCGGGGCACCGACAGGACCAAAACTTAGTCACAACAAGCATATCCAGGAGTTGCAAACCTCTTGGAAGCACCCCTAATCTTATCCAAAGGCTTAGCAGTTAGTTCGTCAACTTTTTCCCCTTGGCATGGCATAACAATGCATACGTAAAACGACCGTCCCCCGTAATATAGGTGTCGGGGGTAGTATCCCTTTGTGTGGTTTGTATGCGTACTCCGTCTTTCATCGGCGTAATGGAGTAGATGTCCGCCAAGCAAATCTCTGTGACTTTTCCTTTGGTAACGTAGTAGAGACTCTGGTTGGTAATCGCCAAGTTGCCGGCAGCTTCGACTTTTATCCTTAGCTCCTTATCCTTATAGCGTGATTTATTGAATAGACCATTCAATATAGACTGGAATATACTCCATTGTTGATTCTCGGCCCTGCTTTGTTGCTGCTCTGCCTTCATTACATCTTCAAATACCCAAATCACGGCCTCGTCAGGCGCCAAATCTATCCCATCATCAAGAGCCGTAAAAATTTTCAAGGCAGGTTTCCCTTGATTGATGCGTTCAAGGTGCTGGATATTTGCAAGTCTTTGAAATAAATGCGGTTCTACGTCTTTATCTTCAATTGCCAAAACCGGCGCAACGGCAAGCAAATAATTTGCATGTCTGTGGTCGAGTGATTTGCTTCTTACGATTTGTCCGGCTTGTTCCTGCCACGTACGAATTATTAAATTTTCAAACTGGCGAAGTGAAAACGGGGAGGCCGGACGACAACCATATAATGCTTCGGCCAACTCTTCTGCCTTTACGGCAGATTCAATCGATTCGGAAAATATTCGCTGCAGATCGCCGCGGACATCCTGATACGCCTGGTAGCAGGTCTTGTGTAAAGAATAGAACGGGCCTGCAGATCTATCGCAGACGATACATTTGCCCACGAGATTGATCGAATACTATTCTTCTTTTCATAAAACTCACATGTCCACTCTTTTAGTAAACATCACTTGTCTTCCGACTCTTCATAAAAATCAACGTCCACCGAAACTTCGCCATCATTAACCAAAAACTCACGACGAGCCAAGTATGCATCTCGAATAAATACATAACGGTCACGAATGAGCTCTTCGGTTTTTTCCTCAAGCTGCATCAGCTCTGCGCGTTTGCTAACAGCATTCAATACAAAAAAACCGTTTCTCTCCGAAGTTTTGATATCAGCCTGATTCAGCGGCCATAACACCATGTCTACCGCTTTGCCGGGGGTATCACGCAGGTTACTGGGACCAAAAAAGGGCAATACCACGTAGGGGCCGCTACCCACTCCCCAATAGCCAAGCGTCTGACCAAAGTCTTCTTCATGTTTTTGCAGCCCCATATGACTGGCTACGTCAACAAACCCCAGCAGCCCTACTGTGGAATTAACAAGAACACGTCCTATGTCGGAGGCTGCATCGAGAAACTTGAACTGCAAAGCGTTATTCAACGCGACACCAATGTCATTGATATTTGCAAAGAAATTGCTCACGCCTGTTTCAACAAACTCCGGCGCCACGGCTCGGTAACCCGTCGCTACAGGAGTCAGGAAAACTTGGTCCAAGGCATCATTAAAACCGTACACACCCCGGTTGAACCCCTCCCAAGGGTCTCTGGGGTCACTCGACAGTTGCTGAGTGCTCGTACAACCACTCACCATTACGCTCAGCATCAGCATCAGCAAAAAGAGGTGTCTAGGCGTGGTGCGCCTTTTTGTCACAAGGGATACGCACATGAACTTTAAGTCCGTTTAATGTTGTCGGCTGAGGGATTTTACCGCAATTCGCATACGCAAGGCATTTAATTTTATAAAGCCTTCCGCATCTTTTTGATTATAAACGCCAGCGTCATCTTCAAAAGTCGCCATACCCGAGTCAAACAGGCTGTTTTTTTCTGACTTGCGTCCCACCACGCTTACGTTGCCTTTATACAGCTTGAGACGCGCGGTGCCAGTCACATTTATTTGGGTCGCGTCAATTAATTTTTGCAAGGCTAGGCGTTCTGGACTCCACCAGTAACCATTGTAAATCAATTGCGCGTAACGTGGCATAATCTCATCCTTCAGGTGTGCCTGTTCCCGGTCAAGCGTAATCGATTCCACTGCACGATGCGCCTTGAGCAGCACCGCACCACCCGGAGTTTCATAGCAGCCGCGCGACTTCATGCCAACGTAGCGATTTTCAACAATATCCTTTCTACCCACACCGTGTTCGCCGGCAAGTACGTTCAAGTCCTTCAATAATTGCGCTGGACTCTTGGGCTCGCCATTCAAATGTACGGCATCCCCTTGTTCGAAACCGATTTCCAAGTACGTCGGTAGCTCAGGTGCCTGCTCAGGCGCACAGGTAAGCTTCCACATATCTTCATCCGGCTCTTCCCAAGGGTCTTCCAACCGGGCGCCTTCATAAGAGATGTGGAGCAAATTTGCATCCATTGAATACGGAGACTGACTACCGTGCTTTTGTTCTATTGTAATGTTGTTTTTCTCTGCATAGGCCAATAATTTCTGACGGGAATCAAGTTGCCATTCCCGCCAGGGCGCAATGATTGTAATATCGGGATTATGCGCATATATGCCCAAT
Source organism: Gammaproteobacteria bacterium (assembly GCA_965215055.1). Taxonomy (GTDB): domain Bacteria; phylum Pseudomonadota; class Gammaproteobacteria; order UBA4575; family UBA4575. Next base: position 1,269,503 of record OZ244046.1, on the reverse strand, counting down.
TCGAAACGTACCTGATCATTGCCCTTGCCAGTAGCACCATGAGAGACTGCATCGGCACCCGTTTCTTTAGCGATTTCCACTAAACGTCTTGCAATCAATGGCCTTGCAATTGCAGTACCCAGTAAATACTCTCCCTCATAGATTGCATTGGCACGAAACATGGGGTAGACAAACTCACTCACGAACTCTTCCTTCAGGTCTTCAACATAAATCTCGCTTACTCCCAAAGCTTTTGCCTTTTTGCGCGCAGGCTCAACTTCTTCACCTTGGCCAATGTCTGCGGTGAACGTGACTACCTCACAGTGGTAGGTTTCCTGCAACCACCTTAAAATGACAGAGGTATCCAAGCCACCTGAGTAGGCGAGGACAATTTTTTGAACCGATGACACAGTATGAGCCAGATACTTGTTACAAATTTGATTTTTCCCGGATTATAGCTTGAAACCAAGCCTTAATATGACAAATAGCCCATGGAAACCGAAAACCAGCAAAATTTAATTCCGATTGGCGAGCGATTCCGTGGCTTTTGTCCGGTAGTGATCGATGTTGAAACGGGTGGCTTTAATGCAAGTACAGATGCATTGCTGGAAATCGCTGCAGTGCTGATCAGCATAAACAAAGAGAAAAAATTTATTTGCCACAACACCGTCTCCACTCACGTCAAACCATTTGAAGGTGCAAACCTGGAACCTGCCTCCCTGGAAGTGAATGGGATTGACCCTTTTCACCCCTTGAGAATCGCCCTGTCCGAAAAAGATGCCCTGAAAAAAGTATTTGTGGCAATTCGCCAACACGTAAAACTGAATAAATGCAATCGGGCAATTCTGGTTGGTCACAATGCAGCCTTTGATCTGGGTTTCATCAATGCCGCAGTAGCACGCGCCAGGATAAAAAATAACCCTTTTCACCCCTTCAGCAGCCTCGACACAGTTACGCTAGGTGCACTCGCCTATGGTCAAACGGTGTTATCAAGAATTGCCGAAGCTGCCGATATGGAATGGGAAAACAGCAGCGCGCATTCCGCTGTATACGACGCTGAGAAAACCGCCGCGGTATTCTGTAACGTGTTGAACAAGTGGCACCAGTTGCAAGAATGAAGTTGCTATCCTATATACTGAAAAACAAGCTGCAAAAAAGAATTTGACTATGTAGCTTCTTTGGAAGCCTTCTTTTCATCCTTTGCTGCTTCCGCCACCATTTTTTGCAGTTCACCCTTTTCGTGTAATTCCAGGGTGATATCACATCCACCAACAAGCTCACCATCAATATAAAGCTGAGGGAAAGTAGGCCAATCGGCGTAACGTGGCAAGTTTTCAAAGATTTCCGGGTCCATCAATACGTTCACGTAGGCAAATTCATGGCCACAGGACTTGAGTGCCTCCGCTGTGCGACTGGAAAAACCGCACTGCGGCATCTGTGGAGTCCCCTTCATATAGAGGACCACCGCGTTGGATTCCACCTGTTTTTTGATTCGATCTAATACATCCATTGTGAATAACTCCTGAAATATTACATCCGGGTGATATTGTACCGTGCGACGGCTACGTGGCAAGACGCTCATCCACGTTACGCTGCAACCATAGTTCCAAAAGTGCCAGATGCCACAATTTGCTACCTCGTAACGGCGTCATGTAGCCACCAGGGTTTTGTAGTAATTTATCAACGTAGCAACGCCGGAACAGCCCACGTTGCCGACAACGGGTGGAATACAGAACCCGCTGCATAAATTCGAAAAACTCCCCTCTCACGTATTTCAGGGCAGGCATGGGAAAATAGCCTTTTTTACGTTCGATGACCTCGTCCGGCAATAAACCTCGTGCTATTTTTTTAATTATGTATTTACCTCCATCTGCAAGCTTGTACTTTACCGGCATTTGCATCGCCAACTCGACCAATTCATGATCTAGGAAAGGCACTCTTGCCTCCAGACCATGTGCCATAGTCATGTTATCGACGCGCTTGACCGGATCATCAACGACCAATGTGGTTGCATCCATGTGTAAAACTGCATCGATAAGTTTTTCTGTACTCGCCTCGTTCAGTAACCGCGCAACTGTATTCGAAGTGAAATCGTCGCCGATAAAATCCTCATTTATCATGGCACACATTTCAGTGTGATCACGATCAAAATAGTGTCTGGCAAAACTCTGCGTACAAAAAGCTTCCTCTGCCTGTATCAGCGGATACCAGAAATAACCACCGAACACCTCGTCAGCACCCTGTCCAGACTGTACCACGGATACGTACCGACTGACCTGTTCAGACAGCAGATAAAACGCAATGGCGTCCTGTCCTACCATGGGCTCAGCCATCTGATCAACAGCGTCCGGCAGGCGTACTAACACCTCATCATTATTAATATGAAACTTATGATGATCGGTAGCAAATCGCTCGGCTACTGCGTCAGAATACTTAAACTCGTTCCCCTGCTCCTCAGGCTGATCTTCAAAGCCGACCGAGTAGGTCGATATACTTTTACCTCCCGCTTTTGCTAACAGGCCAACCAGCAAGCTTGAATCCAGACCACCCGACAACAACACTCCAACCGGCACGTCTGCAATTCGCAGCCTCCTTTCAACTGCCACGCTCAAAGCAGTTTGAATGTCATGCTGCCATTCTTGTTCGCTTTTGGTTGCATCCGTTTTATCAGCGCGTAATCGCCAATATCGTCGCACGGTGTTTTGCCCGTTCTCTCCGATCAACATAGTATGCGCCGGCGGGAGTTTTTTGAGCCCCCTCAATATGGTAGTGGGTGCAGGTACAACAGCATGCAGCGTAAAATGATGATGCAGCCCAACGACATCAATATTCGTGTCTATTTCACCTGCAGCAAGCAATGCTTGTGAAGTGGATGCGAAGCGGAAAAAACGTTCGGTTTGCGTGTAGTAAAGTGGCTTGATGCCTAGTCGGTCACGTGCCAGAAATAGTTCCTTTCTGTTCTCGTCCCAAATTGCAAAGGCAAACATACCAAGTAATTTTTCGACGCTGGATCGACCCCATTGCGCATAGGCTTTGAGTATGACTTCGGTATCCCCAGTAGAATGAAAAGCGTGACCAAGCAGTATCAATTCCTTGCGCAGTTCCGGGTAATTGTAAATCGTGCCATTGAAAACGATGCTGTGCCCTGATTCGGCGTTCATCATGGGTTGATTGGCATTTGCCGACAGGTCAATAATTGACAGGCGCCGATGACCCAAACCAATGGCATTGAGAAAAAGAGTGCCTTCATGGTCGGGGCCACGCCGTTGCAGCGGCATAAGCATTCGCTTAATAGTCTCTGCACGAGACACACTGCCGTCGAGGCGCAATTCTCCACAAATACCACACATTGTGGTCAGGCAGGGCTGCTCCAGCCACCTCCCCCAGGGGTTTCAATCCGTAGATGATCTCCCTTGGTGACATGACACTGTACTTTGGCAGCCAAGGGTTTACCATTCAGAAGATTTACGCCAACTTGACCGTCACTACCTCCCATCAACCCCCAGGGAGGACGTTGCCGCCGTTCAGACAGAATTGTAAAGATGGCATCGTCCAAAAATTCAAACTCGCGAATCAAGCCATCACCACCTTCATGTCTGCCTCCTCCTCCGGAGCCTCTGCGAATGGCATAGCGATTGACTCGCAGCGGGTAATTCATTTCCAAGACCTCAACAGGAGTGTTTTGAGTATTAGTCATATGAGACTGCACAGCGGACAGACCTGGTGCGCGCCCTGAAGCACCCATGCCGCCGGCTATCGTTTCATAGTACGCCCATGCCTTGGCAGCGGAACTGCCCAAGGCAAGATTATTCATAGTGCCTTGACTGCAAGCAGGAATTTCATCCGGCAGTGCCTGGCTCAGAGCACCCAGCACTACATCCACGATGCGCGAGCTGGTCTCTACGTTACCTGCGGCCACTGCCGCCGGACGATCTGCATGTAATAATGAAGCTTTAGGCACAACTAGCTTGATTGGCAGAAAACTTCCGGCGCAGGCGGGTGTCTCCTCAGGCATCAAACAGCGAAACACGTAAAACACTGCTGCCGCGGTAACGGAAAGAGGGCAATTGATATTGCCCGCAGCCTGACCGGCAGTGCCTGCGAAATCCGCCGTGACAGCTTCCCCTGCTACCCGCAAGGAAACACGTATTGGAAGATCCCGACTCCCCTGTCCATCGTCTTCCATGTAATCTGTAAACAAATATTCACCATCCGGAATCCTGCCAATAGTTGAACGGGCGATGCGCTCTCCATATTGATTAAGTTCACGTAAAGATTGGATGAACTTCTTCTTGCCCAGTGTTTTAATCAACTCCTGCAATCGCCGGATTCCCAACTTGTTGGCGCTGCACTGGGCCGCCATATCACCCAATGTATCACGCGGATTTCGAGCACCTTTGAACAGGTTCTTGATCTTTTCCTGGTCAGCTTCAGCACCGCTGCCGATGTGTGTCGGAAAGATTACTATGCCTTCCTGAGTCAGACTGTTTGAAATCGGCATCGAACCCGGCGTCGTTGCGCCGATATCGGCATGATGTGCGCGATTGGCGACAAAAGCCAACAACTCATTTCTTACAAATACCGGGCCTATCACCGTCACATCCGGTAAATGGGTACCACCGAGATAAGGATCATTCAGCACTACAAAATCTTCAACTGCCCAGTTTGTTTCCTTGACAATCTGCCGCATCGCAAAAGCCATACTCCCCAGGTGCACCGGAATATGAGCCGCCTGCGCGCACAGGTCACCTTGCGCGTCAAACACGGCGCATGAAAAATCGAGTCTATCCCTGATGTTTGGAGAAAAAGATGCCAGTTGCAACTGCGCGCCCATTTCCTCACAAAAGGCATCTATTTTGCGCGCAAATATGCTTAATTCGACAGGATTCACGGGTTAATAGTAAATATTAGATTTATCAGGTACGCCGGTTATAATTACTCGTTATAATTTACCAAATTAAGAATACGCTAAAATGACAATCTAAGATGATAGACTAAACAATAAACTGTTACAGGCACGAAAAGGACTATCCTATGAACAATCCACTAAATTCCATTCCCGGCACGATCATAATCGGCGTAATCGTTGCGATTTTAATTGCGCTTGCTTTTCCAGATGGTTGGAATACGTTTTCGCTTGCAGTGTGGCTGCACGTCCTTGCCGGCATTACCTGGATCGGTTTGCTGTACTACTTTAACTTCGTGCAGGTTCCGGCGATGAATGAGGCGGCAGCAGACAGCAACGGGCCCGGTCCTGCGGCAATTGGCAAGTATGTTGCTCCACGCGCTCTCGTCTGGTTTCGCTGGGGCGCAGTCGCTACATGGCTGACGGGAGCATGGGCATTGGAGTATCTAGGCGGCGTAGGCGGCGGCTTTGTTAAACTCTTTTTCGCGACAGAAGGCGTAACGGCAATTGGCGTAGGCGCATGGTTGGGCACTATCATGCTGTTTAACGTCTGGGTATTAATCTGGCCCAATCAGAAAAAGGTGCTGGGCATGGTGGGGGCAAGTGACGACGAAAAAGCCAAAGCCAAAAAAGTCGCTCTCATGGCTTCGCGCACCAATACCTTTCTTTCCATTCCCATGTTGGCGTGCATGGTTGCGCATGGACATAATGGTATGTTTATCTGAAGTAGACGGTAACCCTGCTACAACCGGTAAACCGATCGGGTTTGCCAGTTTTTCAGTATAATCCCGATTTCGGCAGCTTTTGATGCTGCCGTTTTTATTTGTACAAGTTAATAAACTTTGGCACTTTTGATACTGGTGTTCTGATATACGAATTATGGCTCATTGTGACGGTCATCTAATGAATACGTACGCGCGTAAGCCGATTGCTTTTGTTCGCGGCGAAGGCGTATGGTTATACACCGATTTGAAAAAAGAAGAGCGATACCTTGACGCCCTGTCAGGTATTGCCGTGTGTGGGTTGGGTCACTCCCATCCGGCCGTTACCCGCGCCATTACTGATCAGGCAACCAAGCTTACGCACACTTCCAACCTGTATCAAATAACACTACAGGAGAAACTCGGCGAAAAACTTTGCCAGCTATCAGAAATGGAAGCTGCCTTCTTTTGTAATTCCGGTGCCGAAGCAAATGAAGCGGCGATTAAACTGGCAAAACTGTACGGACATCACAAAGACATAGACACACCCGCAATCATCGTAATGAAAAACGGCTTTCATGGACGCACCATGGCAACGCTCACTGCAACGGGAAATCGCAATGCGCACACCGGATTTGAACCGCTTGTATCCGGTTTCATACGTGCCCCATATAACGACATTGATGCCGTAAAATCGATATTGACTAAAAATTCAAATATTGCCGCCATGCTGGTTGAGCCTATCCAGGGCGAAGCCGGAGTCAATGTCCCCGCACAGGGATATCTATTGAAGCTGCGCGAGCTATGCGACAGACATGAAGTCCTGCTGATGCTGGATGAAGTGCAGACCGGCAATGGTCGAACCGGAAAGTGGTTCTGTTTTCAGCATGAAAACATCCAGCCCGACGTCGTAGTAACGGCCAAAGGCTTGGCAAATGGCGTCCCCATGGGCGTATGCTTGGCAAAAAGACATGTAGCGGAATTATTTACACTTGGGTCACACGGCTCCACTTTTGGCGGTAATCCACTTGCCTGTCGCGCTGCTTTGGCGACGCTCGAAACGATCGAGACACAAAATTTACGTGAACATGCTGCTCATCTTGGTACATGGATAATGAAAAATTTGCACACGCGGCTTTCCGACTGCAAACACGTCAAGGAAATACGCGGCAAGGGGCTGATGATCGGCATAGAGTTTACTCTTCCATGCAACCAGATGGTAGATATATGTCTGAAACATGGACTTCTGATCAATGTAACTGCCGACTTCGTGATACGACTGCTGCCACCGTTGATAATAGAAATGGAACATGCAGACACTATCGTAAATACCATTGTCGATAGCGTACATGAGTTCACAGCATTGCACGGGTAGTCAAATGAGTGTTCGCCATTTTCTGACCCTGCTTGATTTCACTCCTGCTGAACTTGAAGAATTGCTGGCGCATGCGATCGAATTGAAAAAGCGTTTACAGCAAGGCGAGCTTTATACCCCTCTGCAAAATAAAACGCTGGCAATGATCTTTGATAAATCCTCCACTCGCACGCGGGTATCTTTTGAAACCGGCATGGTTCAACTGGGTGGACACGCAATTTTTCTGTCTCCGCGTGACACGCAGCTCGGACGCGGCGAGCCCATTGAAGACAGTGCCCGCGTGCTGTCGCGCATGGTTGATGCCGTGATGATAAGAACCTTTGATCACGCGAGCCTGGAAACCTTTGCTGCCAATTCTTCCGTACCGGTGATCAATGGATTGACGGATTTATATCACCCCTGTCAATTGCTGGCAGATATTCAAACTTGGCGTGAACATCGAGGTGAAATCAAAGGTGCTACGGTGGCCTGGATTGGAGACGGCAACAACATGTGTCATTCCTATATCAACGCCGCGCGGCAGTTCAGTTTCCACCTGAACGTCGCCTGTCCCCGGCAATACAGTCCGCATGAAGACATCGTGGCCCAGGCAAAAGACAGGGTTTCATTATTGCACGATCCGAAAGCAGCCGTTCACAACGCCGACTTGGTCGTTACGGACGTTTGGGCCAGCATGGGCCGGGAGCAAGAACGACATGAAAGAGAAAAAGTCTTCAGGCCCTATCAGGTAAATGAATCGCTGCTGGCTCACGCTGACAAAGATGCCTTGTTCATGCACTGCCTGCCGGCGCATCGCGACGAAGAGGTTACCGATGGCGTGCTGAACGGTACGCAAAGCGTAGCGTGGGACGCAGCTGAAAACCGCCTGCATACGCAAAAAGCCCTGCTGGAAAATTTGATGTCATAGCCTCGCCCATTCGCGTTCATATTCGGAATCTCATCCTATTATTAGTCAATGCGTCCGTTTGGCCAAAATAAGCGAGAAATACTCGTTGGCCGGTTCAAAATGTGCCTGTTCCACCAGCCCGCTGTTGGCAAGCAGCTGCCGTATAGATGATTTGGTATACTTACAGCTGATTTCAGTAAGTATTCTTTCATTTTTCTGTAGGTAAATAGTTTTATTCAAGGCTGAAAAACAAACGGTTTGCGGCTGCTTCGAGACAAGGTACATTTCAATTTGCTCATCTTTTTCGTTATAAATTGCCTGGTGATAAAATTGCTCAAGGTTGAAATCAGTGTGTAATTTATTGTTCAGCACTTTTAATACGTTCAGATTGAACTTCGAGGTAATCCCTGCAAGATCATTGTAGGCTTTTTCGAGGATATGCCTGTCTTTAACGCGGTCAAAACCTACCAAAAAGTGGTCATCGGGACCCATTCTTTGCGCAACTTCGGCCAGTAACGCAATCGCTTCCTGTTCGGTAAAGTTGCCGATGGAACTGCCGATGAAAATATACAGCACAGGCCCATCCAATGCAGGAAGCGCATGAATGGCCGGCAGATAGTCGCCTACTACGGAGCGGATCCGCAGATTCGGATACGTCTTTAACAGGCGGTATGCAGACTCGACAAGAATCTCACGGCACACGTCAATAGTGACGTAGGTATGTAATCCGGCATTTGTACTCAAACCAGATAACAGGATTTCCGTTTTCGTCGAGGCACCTGCCCCAAGCTCAATACACGTTTGCGGTTGTGCAATTTCAATGATTTCTTCTGCATGTCGTGTAAGTAACGCGAATTCAGTGCGTGCGGGATAGTATTCCTCGGTCTCACAGATAGCATTGAAAAGCCTTGAGCCTTCATCATCATAAAAATACTTGGGCGGCAGGCTGCGTGGCGCAGTCAACAGGCCAGCGCGAACATCCTGCTCCAGTGTCTGAATTGAACTCTGGGAGGATAATTGCTGTATATGAAATCGATTGTCAGGCGAGTGTAAATTGGGAGAGGATGCAGCAGAAAACATTCGCTATTCCTTTTATTTCAGAATAGCATTACTGCTTGATGCCGTCTAATTGAAAGACGGTCGGGCTGTATTTACAATAAATAACTCCTATCAGTCATCTCATCTTGAAACAAGAGCAAGCGTTTCTCTTACAAACCTGACATTCATTGCGTTCAAATAATTTTTTGAGGGGTACCAATGGAAATACTGACTGAGTTTTTGAATCGACTAAGCGGTTTTATTTGGGGCCCCGTCATGCTGACTTTGCTCCTTGGTGTAGGTGTTTATCTCACCATTGGGTTAAAGCTCATGCCATGGCAAAAAATTGGCCATGGATTCAAGCTGCTCTTATCTGGTCAGGCCGATAGAGAACAGGGAGAAATCAGTCCTTTTCAAGCGTTGATGACCGCACTGTCGGCAACCATAGGCACCGGTAATATTGCAGGCGTTGCTACGGCGATTTTCCTGGGCGGACCAGGTGCGGTGTTCTGGATGTGGATAACAGCCTTGTTCGGCATGGCGACAAAGTATGGTGAGGCAGTGCTGGCGGTGAAATATCGGGAAACCGACGCGCGTGGCAAGCGGGTAGGCGGTCCCATGTACTACATCAAAAACGGTCTTGGTGACAACTGGAAATGGCTGGGTTTCTTATTTGCGCTGTTTGGAACCATAGCAGCATTTGGCATAGGCAACATGGTACAGTCAAATTCCGTAACTGACGCGCTACGGTCAAATTTCGATGTCCATCCCCTGGTGACAGGCATCGTACTTGCAGTACTCGTAGGCTTGGTCATTCTGGGCGGTATTAAACGAATTGGGGAGGTTGCCGGCAAACTGGTACCCATTATGGCCATTGCCTACGTGGTCGGTTCACTGATCGTAATTCTTGCAAACTTTAGTCAAATTGGTGGTGCCATCAGCCTGATATTCACAAGCGCCTTCAGCAGTACTGCAGCAACGGGCGGCTTTGCCGGTGCGGCTGTTTGGGCCGCCATCCGCTTCGGCGTCGCGCGCGGGGTATTTTCAAATGAATCGGGATTAGGTAGCGCACCAATCGCGCACGCGGCCGCACAGACGAATGATCCCGTACGCCAAGGCATGATTGGAATGCTGGGAACCTTTATTGATACGATCATCATTTGTACCATGACTGCACTGGTAATTTTATTAACCGGCGCATGGACCAGCGGTGAAACTGGCGCGGCACTTTCCTCACTGGCTTACGGTGAGGGTCTGAGTGGAGGAAACTACATCATAACATTTGGGTTGGTAGTGTTTGCCTTCACTACCATGTTGGGCTGGAGCTATTACGGGGAACGTTGCGCGGAATTTATTTTTGGCGTGGCGGCGATTACTCCATACAGAATATTATGGGTTGTCGCGATTCTGGCGGGTGCACTGATCAAGCTCGACCTTGTCTGGCTGCTTGCAGACGTGATGAACGGGTTCATGGCCGTGCCGAACCTGATCGCCCTCGCACTATTGAGTCCAGTGATCTTCAAAGTCACCAGAGAATATCTAAACAGACAACAGTAACGTACCTTATCCGCTTGAAACCGAGGAATGAATGCAAAACCTCATGGCAAAGACGCCTTGCAAGCCATTGAACGTGCGGTACGCGTTGCCCTTCAAGAAGACATCGGTGACGGTGATGTAACTACCGCGCTGTTCAGTTCCAATCAAACCGCTAAAGCAAAGGTGATATGCCGTGAACAGGCGGTTTTATGTGGTCAAGACTGGTTTAATGAAACCTTCTATCAACTTGACACAAAGGTAGAGATCAACTGGCTGCTGCAAGACGGCGATACAGTAGCAAAAGATGCAACCGTTTGTACCTTGCAAGGCGTGGCACAGGCACTGCTTAATGGAGAACGAACCGCATTGAATTTCCTGCAAACCTTATCGGCGACAGCAACGCTCACTCGCACGTACGTGGACCAAATAGCAGGCACAGCCGCTCAAATTCTGGATACGCGCAAAACACTTCCTGGGATGCGCTATGCGCAAAAATATGCCGTGTCATGCGGTGGCGGCATGAATCATCGCATGGGCCTGTACGACGTAGTCCTAATCAAGGAAAACCATATCGCGGTAGCGGGCTCGGTCACCAAGGCTGTTGCCCTGGCAAAGCAAAAATATCCTGCGCTGAAACTGGAAGTTGAAGTAGAATCGAGTCAGCAACTTGAAGAGGCCTTGTCAACGGAGGTAGATACCATCCTGGTGGATAACTTCTCGCTGTCAGAACTACAAGCCGCGGTAGATATGAACAACAACAGAAAAAAACTGGAGACCTCCGGCAATATCACACTGGAAAATATACGTGAAACTGCCAAAACAGGCGTACATTTTATTTCGATAGGCGCGATCACCAAAAACATACAGGCCGTAGATTTCTCGATGAGACTGGAGTGATATCAACGTTATCAATATTCGACATCACTATTCTTCCCATCACATTCTCCACACACGAAATCTCCCAATGGGAACTGCAATCCGTTATCGACTCTTGTCGTTACGTCATTAAAATCCGGTACTCGATTAACATAGAGTCCAGAGCCATAAGAAACAACTCTTCCGCAATGATTGCAGTATTCAATTGTAACTTCTTCTTTCATCCACAAGCACTAGCATTTAATTTCTGCCTGCTTGGCAGACGGGAACGGACTTATACAAATTGCGCTTCTGATTAACTAGGTAGTAGTTTTGTTTTTATAAGACATGCCTTTTAAGACTTTAAGCGCCTCTTCCAGCGTATAATCGGTAGTGTCGTCTTTTTCGGCTTTAGGGATCGTTACAATTGATTTCGGTCTTCTTACCTTGGCATCATCCTTATTCTCATTTTCAAGCCGGCCCGCCAAGTTTGCCTCGGACATCTCCGCTACGCTTTTGTTTTCATCGCTGGCGTCACTGGCTTCCTGTAGAAAAATATCGGGAACGATTCCTTCGCTTTGGATCGATCTTCCCGAAGGAGTATAGTAACGCGCAGTAGTCAATTTCAACGCAGTGTTGTCTTTCATTGGCAAAATAGTCTGCACTGAACCCTTGCCAAAAGACTTGGTACCCATAACCGTCGCGCGGTCGTGGTCCTGCATTGCACCGGCGACAATTTCCGATGCTGATGCCGACCCCTGGTTAATCAGGATGACCAGTGGCGCGCCACGCAAGGAATCGCCCGTGCTGGCAGAATATTTCAACTCTGAACCTTGCACACGCCCTTCGGTATACACGATCAAAGCGTTATCCTGGAGAAATACGTCCGAGACCCCAACTGCTCCATTTAATATGCCCCCCGGATTATTGCGCAAATCCAGTATCAATCCCTGCAGGTCACCCTTGTTCTGCTTTTTCATACGCTTAATGGCATTCAGCAATCCACGGGTAGTTTTGGATTGAAAGTTGGAAATACGCACGTAGCCAAAGCCCGGCTCAAGTATGCGGCTTTTTACACTACGTACGCGAATCACGTCACGAGTAATCGTTATATTTAAGGGTTCTGTTTCACCTTCACGCATAATCGTCAGGTTGATTTTCGAACCCTTCTCTCCTCGCATCATTTTGACGGCTTTTCCCAGGGTCATTCCTTTCGCTGATTTTCCGTCCAGTTCGATAATTAAATCGCCTGCCTGCACGCCGGCTCGCTGGGCAGGCGTATCGTCTATAGGGGCAATGACTTTAATCAGGCCATGCTCTATTCCGACCTCGATACCCAGCCCTCCAAATTCACCGGAAGTACCGACCTGGAGCTCGCGAAACTGTTCTTCATCCAAAAAAGATGAATGCGGGTCGAGGCCGGTCAACATGCCACGAATGGCATTCTCCAAAAGCTTGCTGTCGTCAACCTCAATTACATAATCCTGCTTGATGCGCGCATACACCTCCGTAAAAGTACGCAGGTCTTCAAGCGGCAGTGCGGCCTGCTTGTTAGCCCATACGACGTGGGTCAAGACCAGTACAAGGCTCAGCACTATTCCCCACGTTATTCCGGCTCTCGACAAGTGTTTATATTTCATAACATTTCTTCTTGATTTTGAGTTTTCCATTGAACCATGGCTCCACTATGAAAGAACCAGCTACACGCAATATGTTTGACCCCTCTTCAAGTACATTTTCTGCAACCGGCTTCCGGCGTGCAATTTTTGCATTATATGTGGATTCAGATGCTTATGCAGAACCGACGGCAGTTAGTCACTGATAACAGTTTCAAAATTAGTCCAGGCGTGATACGGGCACCGGTTTAACACACCATATGCCCGGGTTTATCGGCTCGCCCTGCTTGCGAATCTCGAAATATAAGCCGGTGCGCGTGTTTCCACCACTATTTCCTACCTTGGCGATACGCTCGCCGGCATCCACCCATTCTCCCGGTTTTTTATAGAGGCTCTGGTTGTGGCCGTACAGACTCATGTAGTTGTCACCATGATCAATGATAATCAATAAGCCAAAACCGCGCATCCATTCAGCAAAAACAACACGGCCGTGGAAAATGCTGCGCACATTATTGCCAGCATTGCTTGGAATAAACACTCCCTGCCAGTTTAGCTTGCTGTACGCCTCGCTACGCCGTTGCCCAAACCGGTTATTGGGTTTGCCGACAACCGGCCAAAAAAGCTTGCCTTTAGACTCGCGAAACTCCTTTTTCGGGTCTATATCCGCAATACCGACCAATGCTTTCTGTAAATTTCTAATCAGCTCCCTCAGTTGCTGTTCATCTTTCTCAAGATAAGTCAGCTTGACTTGCTCGGCAGAAACACTGGCACTTAACTTGGCAAGTACAGACTCTTTCTTTTGTTGCTGCTGTTGCAGTTGCCGTTTTTCATGCAACAATTTGTTTTGAGACTTGATGGTCAAATCCTGCTGCTCCAGAATCTCATCCTGCACTTGGTTTATCGACCGTAAAACTTTTCTGGCCTCTTCCATCTCCCGTGTCCTTGCACGATGAAGATAATCGTAATAGACGAGCATTCGACTTATCATTACCGGATCCTGCTGGTTGAGCAACAGTTTCAGCTTTTCCTGGCCGCTATACAAATATTCGGCTCTCGCCTGCGTGCGCAAAATGCCACGATGCCTTGATAACTGTTGCAGCAGTTGCTGTTGCTGTGTTTTCAACCCCTGAATTCGTTGTCGGCTGTTTTGCAGTCCCGTTTCAGCATCATCAAGTCGTCGGTCGATCTGTCCAATAAGTCGTTCGGTTTCGCGTAGTTCTCTTTCCATTTTGCCGTATTCACCACGATCCTCATCGAGCTTGCGTTGGACCTTTTGAATTTGGGCTTGAACGCTTGCCAGCTTGCGTTCCGCCTCTTGCTGGGATGGGGGCGTTGCTGAAGTACCGGTGGTGCTCAATAACAAGACAAAAAGCATGCCGACTAATGCCGGCCATATTTTATGATCAAATGTTTTCACGGACGGGATATTGCCTTTATATTCATGATACAACCACTTTATCAATATATTAGACATTTATAATATTAGTCGATACTATTGAGTATGAATGGCATGAAAGCTACAGAGGTTTTGCAATGGACGTAGGCGCAGAAGAACTTATCAAACGAACGGAGGATATCGAACGGGCTTCCAGATCTTTGAAAGCCATGTCGCATCCCTTGCGGTTAAAAATTCTATGCATACTGGGCGAGCGTGAAGTCAGCGTGCAGGACATAGTCGGCAACGTGGGCACTTCACAAAGCAATATCTCTCAGCATTTGGCCATACTGCGTGATAAAGGTATCTTGGCTTCCCGTAAAGACGCCAATCGCGTGTATTATCGTGTAGGAGACAGTCGCACTCTGCAATTGATTAAAATGATGCAGCAGGTTTTCTGTTCCTCGCATAATACCTGATCACCACATTTTTCGCCGCTGTAGCATTCAATTCTGACGAAACTCGTATGACTGCCCGTCTTTAATTCAAGGCGACGACCAGATGGAAGAATTTATCGATTTTGCCGGCAGAAACTATCTTTTGTTTATTGCCTTGTCTGCGGTGATCGCTTTGATTGTCTTCACCGAACTACGCCGTTTTACACAAGGCTACAAGACAATTACTCCTACAGAAGCCGTGATGCTTATCAACAGGGAAGAGGCGATGGTTCTGGACGTGCGCGAAGCAAGCGAACGCGGTCAGGGTAGCATCATCGACGCAAAACACGTGGCTATCAGTGCCTTGCCACAAAAAGCAAATAATTTATCCAAAGACAAAGACAAACCTGTACTGGTGTTCTGTAAAATGGGTAATCGCTCGGCAGGGGCTTGCAAACTGCTATTGAAAAATAACTATACCAAGGTATACAACCTCAAAGGTGGAATGAATGCCTGGATCAATGATCAATTACCAGTAGCCAAGAAATGAGCAAACCAGAAGTAGTTATTTATTCCGGTAATCGCTGCATGTACTGCAATGCTGCAAAGCGCCTGTTAGACAACAAAGGCATCAGCTATACGGAAATCAACGTCGATGAAAATTCTACCTCGCGTGAAGAAATGATAGCGCGTGCAAAACGTCAAACCGTGCCACAAATTTTCATCGGTGATTTACACGTCGGAGGGTTTGATGATCTCGTAGAACTCAATCGTGAGGGAAAATTGAACGAGCTACTGTCAATATGAAAAACCCTGCGCATGACAGCCAAAGGCTGTAGTAAACATCCGTTCTTATGGCGAAAGAAGCATCTCAAAAATTCGAGATTCAAAAAATCTATGTAAAAGACGTATCCTTTGAAACGCCTAATTCACCTAAAATATTCACGCAAAAATGGAACCCGAAAACGAACGTTCACATCCACACCGAAAATACCAAGCTGGATGAGAATGTCTTTGAAGTCTGTGTAACGGTGACAGTAACCGCATCCCAAGAAGAAACCACCGCTTTTCTGGTCGAAGTTAAGCAAGCGGGAATATTTCTCGTCCGGAATTTCAAGAAGGATCAACATAGTCATTTACTGGGAAGTTATTGTCCAAGCGTTCTATTTCCATTCGCCCGTGAATCTGTGGCCGAATTGGTTGCAAAAGGCGGGTTTCCGCAGCTACTACTCAGTCCAGTTAATTTTGAGACTTTGTACCAACAGCATCTGCAGGCATTAAAAGAGCAAGACACCGGCCCGGATCAAGTTAAGCACTAGTAAATGGCTACAGCCGCAGTATTGGGAGCAGGATCATGGGGCACGGCACTTGCCATTCAATTGGCACGTAACGGACACCAGATCAAGATCTGGGACCACGACGTCGAGCTGATTACCTCGCTTCGCGTGGAACGGCGCAATCTTCGTTATCTTCCCGATCACCCATTTCCGGATTCAATATTCGTAGAACAGGATTTGACTGCAACGGTAAATGAAACCGATTTCATCCTGATAGTAGTACCAAGCCATGCCATGCGCTCGGTGTGTGAGCGGCTCACACAACAGGGACAGAGTATTTCTTCAAAGTTTATCTGGGCTACTAAGGGATTCGAAAAACAAACCAAACTGATGATGCACCAGGTCATCGCCGAGATTTTAGGGAATAAAATTCAAACCGCGGTGTTATCAGGCCCGTCTTTTGCCAAAGAAGTCGCAGACAACCTACCCACTGCCGTTACCCTGGCGTCACAGGATATTGCGTATGCAAAAGAGTTGGCGGGTTATTTCCACAGTGACAACTTTCGCATCTATATCAGTAATGACGTGGTTGGCGTTGAACTGGGCGGCGGCGTAAAAAACGTATTAGCCATCGCTGCAGGAATTGTAGATGGTTTAGGTTTCGGTGCGAACGCGCGCGCAGCGTTAATCACGAGAGGTCTTGCAGAAATGATGCGCCTGGGTCAGGCCTTGCAGGTGCAATCAAAAACATTGATGGGCTTGGCAGGTGCAGGCGACGTGGTGCTGACGTGTACGGATAACCAGTCCAGGAATCGCATGTTGGGATTTGCATTGTCTCGGGGCAAAACTACGCAGCAGTACATGGACGAACTGGGGCAAACGGTTGAAGGTTTTCATGCGGCACAGACGGTATACGAAATAGCGAAACAAAACCGGATCGAAATGCCGATATGCGAACAGGTTTGGCACGTTGTAAACGGCAGTGTGGGAGTAAAGGAGGCAGTTTCCGAGTTGCTTGGCCGCAAGATGAAAGAAGAATTCGTGTGACGGCCCACATTGATACACAAATGACATGAGCAGCAATCAAAAACTCGAACTCGATTTTTGCGGGCTGAAATTTTCTTCCCCGCTGGTTTTATTATCCGGGTGCGTCGGCTTTGGTGAAGAATACACGCGCGTCGAAGGATTCTCCAACCGAGACGCAGGCGCGGTATGCCTGAAAGGAACAACACTGGAGCCGCGTCTGGGCAATGCATCGCATCGCCTTGCAGAAACTTCCGACGGCATGCTGAATGCAATCGGTCTACAAAATCCCGGAGTAAATCACGTTATCAACCATACTTTGCCTGAACTGGATTTTTCCGAAACGCGGTTTATCGCCAACGTATCGGGTTCAACAGTAGAAGAGTACGTAAAAGTTACCCGCAGGTTTGAAGACTCTCCCATCGATGCCATAGAAATCAACATTTCCTGTCCAAACGTAAAAAAAGGAGGCGTGGAATTTGGCAATGATCCACAAATGTCTGCGCAGGTAGTAGAAGCCTGCCGGGCGGTAACCAAAAAACCACTGATTACGAAACTATCCCCAAATCAAACCGATATTGCGCTCAACGCAAAACTTTGTATTGAAGCTGGCAGCGACGCCTTTGCTGTCATTAACACGGTCGCAGGCATGGCGATTGACATCGAGAGCAAACGGCCAGTCCTGCACAACAACCGCGGTGGCCTGTCGGGTCCTGCCATCAAGCCCATTGCACTGTTAAAAGTGCATGAAGTCTATCAAATATGCAAGCCGCACGGCGTTCCCATTATCGGTCAAGGGGGCATCGTGAATGCAACGGACGCGATTGAATTTCTTATTGCCGGTGCAACTGCCGTTGGCGTAGGCACAGGACTTTTTTATGATCCACTCTGCTGCAAAAAGATCAACCAAGGCATTATCGACTACCTTGACAAGAACAACCACTCACACGTAACTGAAATTGTGGGAAGCCTAACTATACATTCAGACACTTCGATTTGGACTTGATTGAAGTGCTCAGCTAAAGAGGGATTATTTTCATACAAGTTTACGACTGAAACAAACCCAGTTCCTGGATTTTCCTCGTCAGGGTATTTCTTCCCCATCCCAAGAGCTTTGCCGCTTCTTGCCGCCTGCCATTTGTCTTTCGCATCGCCGCTTTAATCATAACGGACTCGAATTTTGGTAACGCTTGATCCAGAATCGCACTTCCGCCTCTTTGCAACTCGCAGTCGGCCCACTCGCTTAACAATCCCTGCCAACCGGACGATTCCGCAACAGACATTTCGTCTTTCAGTGTTTCCGCAGGCAGGTCCCGCATTCTGATTTCATCCCCGGAGGTCATTACCGTTAGCCACCGGCAAATATTTTCAAGCTGTCGCACGTTACCCGGCCATTTCAATGCGCCCAGGTATTCCACAACTTCGCTAGAGAGTTTTTTGGGCTCCGTATCCAGTTCCGTTGCGGAACTGCGCATGAAGTGTTGCAATAAAACAGGAATGTCCTCTTTACGGTCACACAAATCAGGAAGGTGAATCCGAATGACATTGAGACGATGAAATAGATCCTCCCGAAATACGCCTTCACGCACCCGTGCTTCCAGGTTTTGATGCGTGGCGGCAATGATGCGAACGTCGACTTTAACGGGCTCATGCCCCCCAACGCGATAAAAATGCCCGTCCGACAACACGCGCAACAGGCGAGTTTGCAAATCCGTGGACATATCGCCAATCTCGTCCAAAAACAGCGTCCCTCGATGTGCTTGTTCAAAACGCCCCTTGCGCGAAGCCTGTGCGCCGGTGAAGGCACCTTTTTCGTGCCCAAACAACTCGGATTCAAGTAACTCGCGTGGAATCGCCGCCATGTTCAAGGCGATAAAAGAGCCTTGCGAACGAGGACTATTTTCATGCAAGGCGCGCGCGACCAGTTCCTTACCGGTGCCCGACGCGCCGTTAATAAGCACCGTGATACTGGAGTTCGATAACCTGCCGATGGCACGAAATACGCTTTGCATTGCCGGAGATTTGCCCATAATCAAAGATAGTCCGTCTGCAAAAAAATCGTCGACTTTGGCTTTCACGCTTTCCTTGTTTGCGATCAGGCAAGCGCGTTTGGTCAACTCAACGGCTTCCTCTATATCAAATGGTTTGGGCAGATATTCAAATGCACCCTTTTGATAAGCGCCTACTGCACTTTGCAAGTCGGAGTGCGCGGTCATGATGATAATGGGCAGGTCGGGATGTTCCGTTTTAATTCTATTCAGAAATTCAAAACCGTCCATACCAGGCATGCGAACATCGGTAAGAATGGCGGATGGAACGTGCTGCTTCAATTCACGCATTGCGATACTTGCCGACTCAAAAGTCGTAACTGGAATGCGCGCCTTTTCAAAAGCGCGTTCCAGTACCCAGCGTATTGCCTGGTCATCGTCTATGACCCAAATACTTGTGTCTTTCATAGTTGCATTTTTGCCTTATTGAAATAATCTTCACCGTCTAACGGCAGTAATACGTGAAATTCCGTCAGGCCCGGAACCGAATCAAACTCGATCAGTCCCCCATGCAGGTTTATTAAATTCTGCGCAATGGGCAAGCCCAGGCCCGTTCCCTGTTCATTTCCCGAAACCATGGGAAAGAAAATCTGCGGCTTCAATGCTTCCGAAATGCCCGGGCCATTATCGACAATGCTTATCCTGACAACCAATCGATGAAGTGTGTCGCCAAGCGTGTATTGTCGCAGTACCCGCGTTTTGACAGAGATTTCTCCATCAGTATTTACCGCGCATATTGCATTGCGAACAAGGTTCAGGATGGCCTGTACCAGCAAATCACGGTCAGCTTGTACGTTTGGAATGCTGGGGTCGTAATCGGTTTTGAAAGTAATTTCATTCGAAGTTTCGGCAACCGCCAGATATCGAATATGTTCCAATACGTCATGGATGTTAAGCTCTCGTTTTACCGGGGTGACGTTCGGCCCCAGCATGCGATCGACCAGTTTACGCAATCGATCCGCCTCGCTAATAATCACGTCGGTATATTCATGCAGATCTTGCTCATTGAGTTCTCCCGCAAGCAGTTGAGCCGCTCCACGCAATCCACCTAACGGGTTTTTGATTTCATGTGCCAATCCGCGCAGCATGTTTTGGGTTGCCTGGCTTTCAGCCAACAAATGTTCTTCACGGGTGATGCGCAGCAACCAGTCTACCTGCGTGATCTCAAGCAGACATTCGAGGGATTTCCTCTTGGTCAGTATCGGGGAAATCGAGCAATTGATCATAATCTCTTCTCCCCCCGAGCGTTTTACACGAACCTCACGTTCCGTTACCGGATGATTTGCGCGTATTGATTGCCGTATACGCAAGATAAAATCATCACCACTGTCCTGAATAAAATCGGTCAACAAGTGATTAAGGGCGTGCCTTGACCCTGTACCCAAAAACTCTTCGGCAGCAGGATTGAGATAACGTATACGTAATTTTTCATTAACCAGGAATATGGCTACGGTCAGGTTGTCTATAATATTCTTGTGCTTCATGACCTGCTCAACTGCAGGCATATCAGCAGGGATGATGTCCGTCGCGCTTGTCATGGTAGTTGCAGACGCAAATTTTGTTCCAAACAATCAGCATTTATTGGCTAAGGGAATTAGCAACTTAGCGGTGTTCAAGGCATAGCTACGCTCTATTATAGTGCTATTCGCACCAAAAAAGGGCTTTTCAGAAAATGCTAAGGAAGGGCCTCCATATACCAACACGAGCCTGCCGACATAGCCCGGGAAATGCCGGTCACGTTGCAAAACACCCGGAAAAGATTAAGGCATTCGACAGGGAACGTGCCCAGGTGCGTTTTCTAGCAACTGTAGTACATGTCAAACTCAACAGGATGTGTAGCCTGCCGCAAGGCGGTAACTTCATCCATCTTCAACTCGATGTAGCCATCTATACAGTCGTCAGAGAACACGCCTCCGGCTTTCAGGAAGTCACGGTCATTATCCAGCGCCTCGAGCGCCTGGTCCAGTGCATGACAAACCGTGGGAATCTGCTTTTCTTCTTCCGGAGGAAGGTCATACAAATCCTTATCGATTGGAGCGCCCGGATCGATCTGGTTTTGAATACCATCAAGCCCTGCCATAAGCATGGCTGCAAAAGTGAAATACGGGTTGCCAGAAGGGTCACCAAAACGCACTTCGAGGCGCCTCGCCTTGGCATTCGATTCGTATGGAATGCGGATTGCAGCCGAACGATTGCGAGCCGAATAGGCTAACAACACGGGTGCCTCAAAACCTGGAACCAGCCGTTTATAACTGTTGGTCGTGGCGTTTGTAAAGGCATTGAGTGCCCGCGCATGTTTGATGATACCGCCAATGTAAAACATTGCAGTCTGTGAGAGACTGCCGTACATGTTTCCGGCAAACAGGTTGTCACCGTCTTTGAATAAAGACTGGTGCACGTGCATGCCGTTACCATTATCTCCGACGATCGGCTTGGGCATAAATGTCGCCGTCTTATTGAAGTTGTGGGAGATGTTGTGCACCACGTACTTCAGAATCTGGTTCCAGTCGGCGCGGGTAGTCAGCGTATTGAAGCGTGTGCCAACTTCACATTGTCCAGCAGTACCGACCTCATGGTGGTGTACTTCCGTTTTCACGCCCATCTCCTCAAGCACGCGACAAATTGCCGAGCGCAGGTCTTGTAACGAGTCTACCGGCGGCACCGGAAAATATCCGCCTTTCACCCCCGGACGATGACCGATGTTGCCGTCTTCAAAGGCCTTTGAAGAATTCCACGCCGACTCGTCCGAGTCCGTGCGATAAAATGCACCCGACATTTCATTCCCCCATTTGACGTCATCAAACACGAAGAATTCGGGCTCGGGACCGAAGTATGCGTCATCACCAATCCCTGTCGAACGGAGGTAGGCCTCAGCGCGTTTGGCAACCGAGCGCGGGTCACGACTGTAGCCTTCCATGGTCATAGGTTCGAGGACATCGCAACGCAGTACCAGGGTGGAATCATCATAAAATGGGTCTATCACCGCCGTGTCCGGATCTGGCATCAGGACCATATCGGAATCATTGATCCCCTTCCAACCTGCAATGGATGAGCCGTCAAACATCTTCCCCGTTTCAAAGGTGTCACTTGTTACCACGGAAGCTGGTACCGAGACGTGCTGCTCCTTACCCCGGGTATCAGTAAAACGAAAATCAACAAATTTGACACCTTCATCACTCATCGTCTTGATTACGTCACTCGCAGACATGGTTACTCCTTACTTCGACTCGAATGTTATTCTTAGGTCGTGACGAACTGCCGGTCACGCACTCACGCCCAATTTATAAAAGCACAATACGTGCCAATACCCGCCAAGCGCACTTTATTAAGGCTGGTGCGATATTATACTCGGCTTTTTTATCATGTGCAGGCGGATTATAGCCGCCTTTTGCCCCATCCCGGTGCCGCCAGGCACTGATATGGTGCTATAGCGAACGAGGACTGCAAGGTGACAATGTCCTGATCTTGCATGCGATTCGGTCCTGAAAAAGCAACTTGCGCATCTATTTTTACCCTTATGTCTGGCCGGATGCCGAGTGCATGGCTATACTCTCGCTGCGTTCCCTACTACGATGTACGATGATGGCAAACCCTGATTTCACTTCGCTACAGGAGATTATTCTCAAACTGGAACAGTTCTGGGCGGCAAATGGCTGCATAATTGATCAGCCGTATGACGTTGAGACGGGTGCCGCAACTTTTCATCCAAGCACTTTTTTGCGCGCTATCGGGCCCGAACCCTGGCGCGTTGCTTATCCTCAGCCCTGCCGTCGCCCCGCAGATGGCCGCTATGGAGACAATCCGAATCGCCTGCAACGCTACTTTCAATTCCAGGTAATGTTGAAACCATCGCCAGACGACCTCCAGGAGCTCTACCTGGAGTCACTCACCAAGCTCGCTATTGACCCGCTTGCCCACGATATACGTTTTATTGAAGATGACTGGGAATCTCCAACTCTAGGGGCATGGGGGCTGGGCTGGGAGGTGTGGCTGGATGGCATGGAAATTTCACAATTCACCTATTTTCAACAGGTTGGTGGTCTGGACTGCAACCCGGTAAGCGGCGAGATTACTTATGGCCTGGAACGCATTGCAATGTATTTACAAGACGTGGCAAGCGTATACGATCTGGTATGGGCACAAAATCGTCACCAAGCCGTCCGTTACGGCGACATTTATCACCAAAATGAAGCACAGCAATCAGCGTTCAATTTTGAACATGCGAATACGGACGTTTTATTTACGGAATTCGAAGCCCACGAAGAGGAATGCCAACGTCTAATCGAACTGGAGCTGCCTATTGCAGCCTATGATCACGTGCTCAAATGTTCGCACACGTTCAATCTCCTGGAGGCGCGCCAGGTAATTTCAGTAACGCAGCGGCAGCAATATATCCTGCGCATTCGAAAACTGGCCCAAGCTGTCGCCAACGGTTATTACACGAGCCGTGAAAAAATAGGCTTCCCACTCATTGATAAATAATCTCCATACATGAAAGACGGAAAAGATCTGCTGGTCGAACTGGGCACTGAAGATTTACCGGCAAAATTGCTGCTGAATCTGTCTACCGAGTTTGGCAATGCGCTTTGTGCCCAGTTGAATGCAGCCGGGTTGTCTTTCCATGGGTACAAAAATTTCTGCACGCCGCGCAGACTGGCAGTAATTATCGAAAACCTGGCTGTCGCTCAACCAGACCGACTGATCGAGCGTAAGGGGCCCAACGTGACGAATGCATTTGATAAAGAGGGCAACCCTACGCAGGCTGCCACTGGTTTCGCACGCTCGTGTGGCGTGGAAGTAAGTCAGTTGACAGTGGAAAAAAAGACGAGCGAGCCAAAGCTGATATTCCGTGAGCAACGCACCGGTACGCAAACCACTGAACTGTTGCCGGAATTACTGGGAAAAGCCGTAAGCGGGCTATCCATTCCAAAGCGTATGCGCTGGAACGAGACCTCGGCAGAATTCATCCGTCCGGTGCGCTGGTTGCTGCTCATATTCGGCGGTGAAACGGTCGCGGCAACTCTATTCGGTCAGAACGCCGGCAACGTTACTCGCGGACATCGTTTCCACAGCCCGCAGCCAATTGCCGTAAAACACGTGGCCGACTACAAGGAGTCATTACGGGCGAAGGGCAAAGTCCTGGCAGACTTTGAAGAGCGCAAGAAAACAATACTTAAGCAGATCAATGTGCTTGCCGAGAGGGTAAACGGCAGGCCCCTGTACACACGGGAACTGTTAAATGAAATTACCGGCCTGGTCGAGTGGCCGTGCGCGTTAACGGGTAAATTCGATGAAAAGTTTTTAGGGGTGCAGAAAGAAGTGTTGGTGACCATCATGCAAGACCACCAGAAATATATTCCCCTGGCAGACGATGATGATCGACTTCTTTCACAATTTATCATCATCAGCAATATCGACAGCACGTCGCCTGACCTGGTTGTACAAGGGAATGAAAAAGTCATCAGGCCGCGCTTTGAAGACGCCGTGTTTTTTTGGGAGCGCGATAAAAGCCAACCTCTGCAATCAAGACTGGAAGCACTGAAAAACGTCATTTTTGAAAAACGACTTGGCAGCTTGTTCGATAAGGTCCAGCGGCTTGGCGAACTCTCCGAATTTCTGTCTGATTACACCGGCGCAAAAAAGAAACACGTTCAAGAAGCGGCAAGACTCAGTAAATGCGACCTGCTAACCGGCATGGCAGGTGAGTTTCCAAAGCTGCAAGGGGTTATCGGTCGCCAGTTGGCTTCGCATTACCACGCGGATGAAGAAGTCGCGTATGCAATCGAAGAGCAATATTTGCCACGCCATGCGGGTGACGATCTTCCGGCTACGTCCGGCGGGAAAACGCTGGCACTGGCAGACCGCCTGGATACCTTGATCGGAATTTATGCAATCGGCAAAAAACCCACCGGTTTGAAGGATCCCTATGGCTTACGGCGCGCATCTTTGGCGGTGCTGCGCATTATCATTGAAGCAAGATTAAACGTCGACCTGTACGCAAGCCTGAAAAAAGCGGCATCTCTTTTCCCCAAATCATTGCGGGCGGACGCCGTAGTCACAGAGGTGTTCGATTACATCACTGAACGTTTACGCGGTTATTTTACTGACCAGGGGGTTGCAGTTGACATAATTGAGGCGGTGCTGGTCAACCGTCCGACTGCGCCAAGTGATATCGCTGCGCGTATTGAAGCGTTGTGCAGTTTTCGTGAACTGCCGGATGCAAAAAACTTGGCCGCGGCAAACAAGCGTATTCGCAACATACTCAAAAAGACCGGGCAGAGACAGGATAAAATTGGCCAGATAAAAAAAGAATTGTTCAAGGAAGATGCGGAAACTGCCCTGTACGCTTCCCTGCAAGCCCTTGCCGATGACGTTGAGAGCCTTTTTCAACGGCATCAGTACAAACAAGCTTTACATAAACTTGCCGACTTGCGACAACCTATAGATACATTTTTTGATAACGTCATGGTAATGGACGAAAACGAAGCACTGAGGATCAACCGGATCGCGTTACTTGCAGAAATTGATGCCTTGTTTATGCGCGCTGCGGATCTTTCAAGGTTACAGTCATAAATATTTCGCGATATCAACTTCATGCGTAATTTGAAAGCAGTAGTTCTGGACCGGGACGGCGTCATTAACGAAGAGTCCGACGAGTTTGTAAAATCACCGGAACAATGGATTGCAATTGAAGGCAGCCTGGAAGCAATTGCCAGGCTCAATCACGCAGATGTGAAGGTGTTCATCGCCTCCAACCAATCCGGCATAGCTCGAAAACTCCTCGATTACCATGCCCTGAATGCAATTCATCAAAAAATGCTGGCTCAACTTGGGCAGCACGGCGGTCATCTGGACGGCATATTCATATGCCCCTATTTGGAAGGTGAGTGCCGCAAGCCGAATCCTGGATTGTTGGTTGAAATTGAAAAACGTGCGCATATATCCTTACACAAGGCGCCTTTCATAGGTGATTCTTTACGCGACGTACAAGCAGCCATCGCGCACGGTTCACAGCCCGTGCTGGTGCGCACCGGTAACGGCTCGGTAACTGCGCAAAGCGAACAATTGCCGCGCAATATTCCTATTTTCAAAGACCTGGCCGAAGCAGTGGATTCACTATTGACACAGTAACAACTTTGCGATGATGGAGATTATTCGCTCGTTGCTGTACCTGCTCGGCATGGCGATGCTCACGTTCGTTTACGGCTTTCTCTGCCTTTTTGCCGTTATCTTCCGTTATGAAACACGCTATAAACTCATCATGTCATGGTGTAATGCCAACCTGTGGTGGTTACACGTAACCTGTGATTTGAAGCACGTTACAGTGGGGCAGGAAAACATTCCCGATTGCCCTTGCGTTGTCATGGCGAATCATCAATCTACCTGGGAAACATTAGCTTTCTGTACGCTTTTCCCACCCTCGGCCTGGGTGATAAAAAGAGAACTTTTTCTGATCCCGGTATTCGGTTGGGGGCTGGCACTTACTCGCCCCATCGCCATTAATAGAGGTGCAGGGCGCAAGGCCGTCGAGCAACTCGTCGAACAGGGCAAGGCAAAGCTGAAATCGGGGCGTTGGATTATAATTTTTCCCGAAGGCACGCGCACCGCACCCGGAGTTAAGCGAAACTTCAAAATTGGTGGTGCGCTGCTTGCCTTGGAATCAGGTGCGCCGGTTGTGCCCGTCGCGCACAACTCGGGACGCTATTGGGCGCGTAAACAACTGGCCAAAAAACCGGGTACTATCAAAGTGATCATTGGCCCGCCAATTAAAAGCCAGGGCAAGAGCGCCACTGAAATCAACCAGGAGGTTTTCGACTGGATAAGCAAGCAGTGCGATAAACTGGAAGCTGTTTGAATAATGAACCCGTGTACAGGGGTGAGTTCGATAAAGATGTGAAATTTTTCGCGGCTACTGCTACGGGCAAGGATTAGGCTGTCGCTGATGTATCGCTTCTATCTTTTCAATCAGTTCATCGGACAGGGTCACATTAATGCTGTCAATATCTTCGGTTAACTGTTGCAGATTGGTCGCACCAATGATATTCGCAGTTACAAATGGCCTGGAATTCACAAACGCCAGGGCCATACCCGCCGGAGAATGTCCATATTGCCGCGCCAGTTCGACGTACGCTCGTGTCGCCTCGACTCCCTGCCTGTTGCTGTACCGGTCAAACCTCTGAAAAAGTGACAACCGCGCGTTTGCCGGTGTGCTGCCATCCAGATATTTGCCCGTCAGCACTCCAAACCCCAATGGTGAATAGGCAAGTAGACCTACTCTTTCACGATGAGAAATTTCCGCCAGCCCTATTTCATAGGTCCGATTCAACAAGCTGTAAGGGTTTTGCACGCTGACAATGGACGGCCATGCGTTTATGCGGGCAAGGTGTCGATATTGCATGACTCCCCAGGGAGTTTCATTACTGACACCAAGATAGCGAACCTTGCCCTGTTGCATCGCGTCAACCAGGCACGCATAGGTATCTTCTATCGAGGTCGAGGTATCCTCTTGCTGTTGATAGCCAAGCTTGCCAAAAAAATTGGTGTTTCTGGCCGGCCAATGCACTTGGTACAGATCAACGTAATCCGTTTGCAGGCGTTTCAGACTCGCGTCCAAAGCAGCTTTTATGTGTGCAGGGGTAAGCTGCGGCCCGTCACGCAAATACGGCATCATGCCGGGCCCGGAAACCTTGGTGGCCAGTACGACTTGATGACGCTTGCCTATTTTCTTGAACCAATTTCCCACGTACTGTTCAGTTGCCCCCTGTGTTTGCTGTCGTGGTGGAACCGGATACATTTCCGCGGTATCAATGAAATTCACGCCTTGTGCCAAGGCGTAGTCCAGTTGGGTGTGCGCTTCGGGTTCCCTGTTTTGCTCGCCATAGGTCATCGTGCCCAGACAAATTTTACTGACCATCAAGCCGGTATTACCTAATTCGCTGAATTGCATATTCCAAACACTCAGGTAAAGAGAGCAAGCACTCCCGTGTAGCCGTACAGCCGATTATGAAAAATCTCTCCGTTTGCAAAAAACCCCGCCAGAGGAAAATCGCCCAATTCCTGCTGAATCATTTTAAGTTCCTCGGAGTTCTCACCGAACTGATAGCGTCCTCTCCCCAGACAGGTGTAATACACGCCGCCGCGAGGTTGAGCAGACATGCGCGATTTCATCGCACGCAACATGCGCAGCATGTCTTCCCTGGCACTATTGCCGTCACGTCGACAGAACATGAATTTGGCGCCTTCATACAGATAATCGCCAACCGCGATGATTTTCTCGCCCTCATCAAAACCGACGATGTTTCTAACCAGGTAATCTCCCGTATCGGAATGTGCGATAGGCAATCCGGCAAAAATATATCCGGCTATCTTGTACAGATCTTTTGCCAACACTTCTCCAATGTCTTCCCGAAACACGTCAAGGGCAGGGCGATGATCCAGTTCAATCAGCAAATTGCGCTCGGCCCTGGTGATAATATGCTGCTGATCCAGTGGCGTGCAGCCTTGCGTATGACCAACGATTATGTTCACCCTCGGCGAGAAAAAAACACCAGACATACTGCCGTTGATAACTCTATTGGCGATTTGATGGTTGTGAGAATTCGATGAAGTTAGACCACCGACCAGGTACGCCGTCGGAACGCTCTCGGAAATCTTTTCAATCAGGTTAGGAGTGGCAGGATTGCTGGGATCGCCATGGATAATACCAACGTGAGACGATTCTTCCTCGCAGTAATCTGAAACCTGCTCCAGTAGTTTTTCTTCACTCAAATCCCTTGCACCGACGATGGTAAAGTCACTTGCGTCAATATCCGCGAGCATTACCACCAATGCGGCTTCATCATAGTATTCGATTGCCGTGCTGCAAAGTCCGATGCCTACTGTTCCGATCCAACTGTTTACGGCCGTATCCTGCTTGAGTCGGCCTATTATGTCTTCCAGGTCATTACAGAGCGTATCGCTGGCATAAACAAAGCCCAACTGAAACTTTCCTCGCACGTTACCAAGCTGTCGCAGGCAGTTATTTACCAATTCGCGCGCGGATTGGCCATGAGCGGCCGCTAATTGAAACGATTCAGCCATATTCCTAAAGTAACGTTTGTACCCCGTTTGTAATTTGAGATGCGGGTATTTAGCCGTGTCAATGATGGGCACACGTTATTACGCACCTCGGCAACTACTTTACCGGTTTCCGTAATCAAAACGAAATTTACAGCAGCTTTCAACTTCGAAAAATATTCGTAATATCATTTGAAACTGCATTCACGGTGCAGGAGGACATGTTAAAATAACCTGATAACCTTATGTAACTCCACCTGAGTGTTACTGCTTGCTATTGAAGTCGGCTTGACGCGGGTAGTAGCAAAAGCCGGTTTGCTGCCACAAAGGGAAGGTCAAAGCGAATTTACATGAACAGGTTTTTCAATACAGTTCAGGCCATGGTCATGGTATAGCCTGACCGGGAGGAACGCTTGATCTCGGCACGGCAATATACTCGTGAAGTAGTACACCGGTTCATCCCGTATCTGGACTGGCTGGGCGAATTAAAAGATCCTGAGATTTTACGGAAAGACGCCGTCGCCGGGCTAACCGTAGCCCTGGTGCTTATTCCGCAATCCATGGCATACGCCCAACTTGCAGGCTTGCCCGCTTACTACGGTCTTTATGCGTCGTTTTTACCGGTAATTTTTGCATCACTTTTCGGCTCTTCCCGCCAACTGCAAACAGGGCCGGTTGCAGTGGTTTCCCTGATGACTGCGGCGGCATTGGAACCACTGGCGGCTACAAATCCTGAAGGTTATCTTGTCTATGCGGCAGTATTGGCCATTATCGTCGGCATCTTTCAAATGTCATTGGGGCTGTTGCGCCTTGGCGTGCTAGTGGAGTTTTTATCTCATCCAGTCGTGGTTGGCTTCACCAATGCCGCAGCCATAATCATTGGTGCTTCACAATTGTCCAAACTGTTTGGAGTTACTGCCGAAGTCGGCGATTATTTTTACGTTACGCTCTGGAATGTATTCATCGAAGCATCTCAAAGTACGCACTTCCCAACCCTGGCGATGGGCATTGCCGCCCTGGTGATTATCTTTGGACTGAAACGGTATACGCCGAAAATTCCCAGCGTGCTTACAGCGGTTGTCGTTACCAGTCTTGTTTCTTTTTTAATAGGGTACGAATCACTGGGCGGTAGTGTAGTCGGGGTAGTGCCTGAGGGCCTTCCCCGTATTTCCTTGCCGAATTTTGACATGCTGACTGCATTTGACTTGATTGGCAAGGCCATTGTAATTGCAGTGGTCGGTTACATGGAGGCTATCTCGGTCGCCAAAGCCATTGCAGTTGAAACCCGTCAACGCATTGACGCCAACCAGGGCCTGGTCGGACAAGGCCTGGGAAACATTATGTCTGGTCTGTCCGGCGCATATCCGGTTGCCGGGTCCTTCTCACGCTCGGCGGTGAATATGTCCGCTGGAGCAAGAACAGGATTTGCGGCGGTAGTCACCGGATTGACCGTCGCGTTGTCGCTGTTGCTACTATATTTTGCCCAGTACCTGTATTACCTCCCCCAGGCAACCTTGGCCGCCGTGATCATATCCGCAGTTATCAACCTGATCAGAATCAAGCAAATAAAGTACGCGTTTCGCGTGCATAAACAGGACGGCTTTATCGCAGTACTCACTTTCATATTGACACTGCTCCTGGCACCACATCTGGAACAAAGCATACTCATTGGCGTGCTGCTATCACTGGGCCTGTTCATGTATCGGACCATGCGCCCGCATATCTCGGTGTTGTCACGACATGCAGACGGCAGCATACGCGATGCGCATGTTAATATTCTTAAAATCTGCCCAAAAATTTCGATTCTGCGCTTCGAAGGGCCGTTATTCTTTGCCAGTGCCACCTATTTCGAGACAAAGGTGTTGGAACGTGTCGCGGCTAAGCCCGATTTGAAATTTATTATCATAGACGCGGAAGCGATTACGGAAATTGACGCGACCGGGGAAGACATGTTGCATCAACTGTCATTGCGTCTTGTCGCCCTGGGCATCGAGTTGGTGTTTGCACGCACCAAGCGGCAAGTCATGGACGTGTTTGTGCGCACCGGTTTTGCGGGGTCTGACTGGGCCGATCATTTCTATCGGTCTGACGAGAATGCAATTAAATTTGCCTGGCAAAACATCAACGATTGCGAAGAAGAGGTGTGCCCACTCGCCACGCAGCATGAGTGCCCTGCAAAACGCTTGACGCTTGCCGATAAACCACCAGTAACAGCCTAGCCCATTTTCTTATATATCCGGGCATAAACCTGGTGGCCTAAATTTTCACCTCGCTGCTCAAATTTCGTTTTCGGGCGATCTGTAATGACCTCGGAAGTATCAACTTCATGAAAAAGCTCACACTGCTTCAACGTTTCGCACACGTGAATCGCATAGGGCTGCCAGTCCGTAACAATATATAGTTCACCACCATCAACGAGTTTCTCGGCAACGAGTTGTACAAACCCAGTTTGTATCAAGCGCCTTTTATGGTGACGTTTCTTCGGCCATGGATCGGGAAACCAGATCAACGTCGAGATAATGCTTTTTGCCGCGATACGTTCGCGCAGCAGGTCGACCACGTCCATGTTGATAATGCGTACATTTTCAAGCCCGGATTCATCCAGCTTTCTCAACAAAGATCCAATGCCTGGGCGATACACCTCGACACCCAGAAAATTCAAATGCGAATGCTGCCTCGCAAGCGATATCAATGCGTCACCATTGCCAAATCCTATGTCGAGAATAACCGGCATTGAATTGCCGAATACGTCCGGCAAGTCAAGCACCGTGTCCGTGGTCTCGATGCCGTAGATGTACCAATATTTTTTTAATGCCGCCTGCTGACCTTTTGTAAATCGTCTTTCGCGGCGAACAAAACTGCGAATAACGGAATGAGGTTTTTGCAAGTATGCCCTGCGTTACTGCCGTTAATAAAAGGTATGCTCAACGGGCGACGAAGCCGACGCATAGCGGCGTTTCGGCATGCGCCCAGCAAGAAACGCCTGTCGACCCGCCACGACCGCATTTTTCATTGCAGTGGCCATCATCAGGGGGTTCTTTGCTTGTGCAATAGCGGTATTCATCAACACTCCGTCACAGCCCAATTCCATTGCTATCGACGCATCGGAGGCCGTGCCAACACCGGCGTCAACCAGAACCGGCACCTTGGCATTTTCAACGATAGTAAGAATATTGTACGGATTACGAATCCCAAGACCGGAACCGATCGGTGCCGCCAGAGGCATTACGGCCACACATCCCATTTCCTCCAGTTGCTTGGCGATAACAGGATCATCATTGGTATACACCATGATTTCAAAGCCTTCTTTCATTAACGTCTTGGTGGCGGCTATTGTCTCCACGATGTTTGGATACAACGTTTTCTCGTCACCAAGCACTTCCAACTTTACCAGCGCCTGCCCGTCCAGCAACTCACGCCCCAAAAGACAGGTACGCACCGCGTCTTTGGCAGAATAACAACCGGCAGTATTGGGTAAAATCGTAAACTCGGACGGTGGGATAAAGTCAAGCAGGTTGGGTTTCCCTTTTTCCTGCCCGATATTAGTCCTGCGCAGTGCCACCGTTACGATCGAGGCATTACTCGCTACAATCGCCGCACGTGTTTCCGGTAAACCCTTGTATTTGCCAGTTCCTACCAACAGACGCGAAGTATAGTGCTTGCCGGCAATGGTAAGAACATCATGGGCCTGCGCATCCTGATCGGTCAAAAACTCTGGTACTGGTATAGGAGGCATAACCCCTACAGTTTACCAGAAATCAACACACTGCCTGTAAGGCTGGGAGATTCCATGTCGAATGCCAAAGTCAATAATTGAAGCGGGCGATACCACCGTGTTGGAGGCCTTGAATATCTCCTCAGAATCGTATTGGCAACCGTCGGATCACACCACTCTCACAGAGTAAAAGCCCCTCACAGTGACCAACATTTTGGCATTGGATTTGGGTTGTATTCGGAGCACTTTCTGCTCGGACTCAACAAGTGCCAAATTTTGGTCAGAAATTTCTATGAACAACTATCTGTACGGGCACTGTCACTCAAAAAACTGGTCGACTTCGAAGTTACCCTTGTGTCTAAAATTGGGCGGCGAACAGATTCCAAAGTGACTCCCGCCTTAAGCGCGTTCATTACACCCACGGCTTCCAGGTAATTCTGTACTACGATAAGCTGCCCCTTTCGCCAAGGTAATCTCGCTAGATCGTTTTTCATCAAGTTTCGATTCTCACGAACGGCGATCACGTGAATGCCTTGCTCAAGGGCCGCCATCGTGGGTAACCCGAGGCAGCCATCAGGAACAATTAGACACGACACATCTTCAGCAGAAAACACATCGGACCGATGAAATAGCGACTCGTCCTCGATTATCCTGGGGCTTTTTTGTAACCCCTTCAGGATACACTGCAAAAAGGTAAGCGATACTGCTTCCGCCGCCATTCGAGGCTCAACCCGACCAGCCTCCAGATTTTCTATCTTCCTTGACTCGAACATGGGCGAATGTGCACTCGGCACGTTTAGAAAAGACGACAAGGTATGTGTCAGCATGGCTTCCACACCCCCCCAAGGATTAACCATCTCTCCTTGCTGATGGAAATAGTCCAAATGAAACTCATGAGGAACCCTTATAACGGACGATAACGCTGCCGCATCGTATTGCTCCTTCAAGTCACTAAGAACCTGAAGGCAATGCTCGATGTTCTCGACTCGACCCACAGCACATCCCGATTCTGAGTATTCGGCGCTCATGCGAATAGAGGGATTTAGACAGACCACCTCAGGGCAATCTAAACCGTAAGTAGCTCGGGCAGAGCTTACCGAGTTGACAGCCATGTCTACGAAGTGTCTATCCATGTGTTCATCCAGTATCACTAAGACCCGATTTGATCGAACTGGAACTAAGCCTATCGTTCCCATCAGAAGCCGTGTAACTATACTCCCTTCTACATATAAAGCGTTACTGGGTAACTCATTTATGTCAGATGCGTTCACCACGTTCGGATGCAAGACGAGCGTGTCGCAACTCTCTGCAACAAGATGGGCGACCGCGGTCGCATCTCCTGCGTGACCACCAATATCCGACCCGATTCCAGTAGGCACCAATAACACGGCATTAAAACTGGCCGATGTTGCCAAATGCCTAGCCCGGAATGTGAAAAGATCTGGCACTTTCCTGATTATCTCGGCATTGGCATCGGCAACAACACCGATCTCACAGACATATTGAGTCTCATTTGATTCCGTCACTGCATAGCGCACTGGGATTTCATCTGCCTTCAGTTGGAAATTGGCGCTCGCTCGGACATGTTCTATAAGATTGTGACGATCAGAAGGAACTGGGATGGTCATCGATTTTTCTCTAATTATCATTAGGATCCCCCTCACTAATGCCGTTCGATAAACGTGGAATTTTGGACCTCACCGCTGAACCAATCTCTAGTAAATTCCACCGCAATATTAGGATCGAACACTTTACAAGAAAAAATATTGACATACACGGTTCTCAAAACATCGAGCGTATGGATTACTATCGAACTCGTCAAAATAAAGCAGACTGCCGAGGTCCCCTTTGTATGCGGGGCGGTCTGTTGTTCCTCTGGTGCTACTCCAACATCGTCCCAGAAATACACCTCTGCCTTCTTCATTGAAATAAGATCACACAGTTGACTAAAGTAATTGTCGAGAGATTTACGATTGAAAAGAGATGGACTACAATTCTTCAAATCGATAATTAGCTCGAAGCCGTAGACTTTAGCATGCGGGCTATGTTTATGGACTGATTTTCCAACCATTTTATCAGTTGTATTTTCCGATCTGTTCTCGTTGAACTTTATCGAAGAAATTTTCAAACGCGAACCCAGCCATAAAAGCCCAGAAAACAGAGAGATAAATCTGCTTTAAGTCACAGCTATCCACATCAGGCACTATGGTTCCCTTCGATATAATATTACCCGAGAGCATCGCAAAGACTAGAACCCCGGAGACCAAACCCAAAACTGCACCCTTGATAGTTTGGTATAACTCGTTTTTTCCTTCTGTATCTCCAACCTCCACTTTACTACCCAAATAAAG
The DNA here is from genome assembly GCA_965215055.1 of Gammaproteobacteria bacterium. Lineage (GTDB taxonomy): Bacteria > Pseudomonadota > Gammaproteobacteria > UBA4575 > UBA4575. The sequence goes on along the minus strand of OZ244046.1, from coordinate 1,234,329 downwards.
CTTTCGTAATACTGCTGTGAGTGATCCCGCTACCCCCAAAAGTGCCCAATTGACAAATCCAAGACTTTCTCTTGGTGGCATAAGAACCGGAGCTACTCCCAAAACCAATAAAATGGGTATAGTGAATGAAATGACTATCAATAATGCTCGCAATATTTCCGATCCAATTGCCCAGTTCTTGTCATAATCGGCGAGCGTTTCAAGAAGCATTCCCAAGTCTGCTCTCAAGGCTTTTTTTGCTTTTTTTCTACGCTTAACTTTCTCCGTATCTGATGAACTGGTCTCTTTTAACTCCTCTTTTAACGTCTTAATGGACTTGTGTAATCGCTTTTCACGCTTATTAAAGTACTCTTTCTCTTCCTCACCTCTTTTTTCATCGTATTCCTTGAGATCGTCTAGTCGCGCATGCGCTTTAGCAATCAAATCTTTGGCAGAAAGCCGTTTCAATGCATCCTGCTCTACGGGTAGAATTCTATATTCCGTCCATGTGCTTGGACCTTCGTGTTCGAGACATTTAATAAGCTTACGGAGATTTTTACCGGCATCTGGAGATGCCTGCTTAAATAATGCTTCGACTTCCGTGCGATCAACGAGCCTCTCTTCATGTACTCGAAAAGGATGCCGCAGGAGACGAACCATATAGAGCCCAACTAGAAATAGGATTCCAAGTACATACAACCAACATTCGCATTTTAATTGTAGTGGATTCTCAAATAGGAGGCTCAGGCAGATCGCTGCAAAAGCAATGCCAGTACCGTACACCAGCAACTCACCTAAAATAACGAGATCACGTTGCCACCACGTCCACTCAGGGGGCAGGCGATCCATATGGCGTTCCGAGTTCATGGTTTATAGGTTGGCTCTCTCAATTATTTGCGTTAATCAAGTCCAAACGTCTTCTTTTGACTCCCAATACTCCCTTACCGTGTTGAAGCGATCGATCCTGTCCCGGATTTTGCCAATTTCTCTCGGATAAAATTCCATTAACACATCACATAGCTGTAACATCCATTTCTTTCGTGAGAATTTATCTATAATACGGATATCATTGGAATTCGCGATCTGAATCTGGCCCCAGCCAAGCGCACCTACAGTCAAGCAACTCCAGTCCAGAAATTCGATTGGTGAAAATAAAACCTCCGATACTTCGATATTTGTGCCTTCAATCGAATATTTAATTATGATAAGGGAGAAAACATTGGCATCAGACTCATAAAACCGAGCCAATCGTTCTACTGAAGTAAGGTTAGGCATGTTGAATTTGGTGTCTTCTCTGTGAGTTTTGACATCTATTACGGAATAAATGCCTTCCTTATCAGTAAATGCCATGTCAGCCATGGCGCGGCGGGCAAAATCTCTCGAGTATTCTTTGCACCAATCCCCAAGGAAGGTATCAAACTTTTCTGCCACAAGTGATTCAAGTGCATCGCCAACAGCTCTAGGACTACATGCCGTTTCAGGCGAAAGGAAATCTTGTAACGAGTTGATATACTCTCTGATATTTGAAGCTATCGCTTTGTAGTAGCCTTTATAATAAAAACCCGATCTCACGGGAACAAGGTTTCCTGAAAGTTATAGGCTTCCTTATTTCGATTGGGGAGTGAGTTTCTCTCCCAAAACACACCGTTTTCATATCCCTGGATTGTCGAGTTTTTCGTTACGGCAACGACACGTTTTAGTGCCCAGCAAAGGTATTCAGAATTAAGCTCAACCCCACACCAGCGCCTTGACAATTTCTTTGCTACAACCGCAGTCGTGCCGCTACCAAGGAACGGATCAAACACAAAGTCTCCTTTCTTCGAACTCGCGAGAATAAGTTTCGCAATCAATTTCTCTGGTTTTTGAGTGGGGTGATCGGTGTTTTCCGGCATCGACCAGAACGGGATCGTCAAATCAGTCCAAATATTGGATGGGTGTGTCAAGCGATAATTACCCTTCTGCTCCTGTCTCCAGTCTTTCGGCTTTCCATTTATTCTATAGGGTGCAAGAACTTTCTTCTTTAGCTTTACTGCATCAACATCAAAAAAGTAGCGGTCAGACTTTGTACAAAACCAGACATCTTCCGTATTATTCTTCCAGTTTATCTTTGAACCACGTCCTTTTTCTCGCTCCCATGTAATTCTGTTTCTCACAGAAAATTTTGATTCCAATATCGGATAAACAAGCGTAGATGTTTTCCAATCTGAGCATACGTATATTGTCGCTGTTGGCTTCATCAATGGGTCTAGTAATTCAATAACACTCTCAAACCACAAAACATACTCTTGTTTTTCTTTCTTTCTGAATAAATTCCCATTGAAATTCTTAGATAGATTATACGGAGGGTCTAAAATGAGGAGATCAACAAATGAGGCGGGAAAATATCTCACCACATCGAAAATATCTCCACCAATGACTCGGTCCTCGATATCTCTCTGGGTAACAGTCGTTTCCACCCGCATGATGTCATGAGACAGCCTCATGATATCCTCACTTGTGCATGACAGCGTCTGGTTCCTTGAAGCGCGTTCCCGCATGTAATTTCTCGCGTTGAGAGAATTTTTCAGGTGAGTCGTACAACTAAAAGAAAGCATGACATAACCTCAGCCCGATTGCTACTGTTACGAATTCGGCTGCTTCACTCAGAATGAAGTATCGTCAATGGTGCCGTCTGCGGGCAGCATAAAAAAGTTGAAGTCACAGCAGACAATGCCGCCATGATAGAGACCTTGAACATTTCCGCAGAATTATATTGGCAACCGCCGGACCACACTATCCCTAAAGAGTAAAATCCAACTACTTAAATCAACATCGTGTTGATATAGTCAACACTGCACGACCGTTTTCATATCTTTCGTGAAATATGACTCCCCCTATTTTGTCCTCAAAACCAACTCAACCTCCACCGACGGCATGAATGATTTCCACACGATCATCCGCTTGTAGCACACGTTGCGATAATACACTGCGCGGTATTATTTCTTCGTTGATCTCCAGCGCAAGCCTTTGTTCCGTCAGGCCGAGTTCCTCAAGCAGCAGATAGGCGGTCATGCCGTTCGCCACCTCAGTTTGCTCACCATTTACAGTAATTTTCATATTTTGTACGTATTAAATATCATTACTATGAATAAACCGTATTGGTAATGCTGCAACAGTCGCTAAAATGGTACTTATTGCGGGTGTAGTTCAATGGTAGAACATCAGCTTCCCAAGCTGAGAACGTGGGTTCGATTCCCATCACCCGCTCCAGTTTTATCACTATAAACGCTACTGCCCCATATGCAAACGCACTATTATGATACCTTGGTCATCGGTGGTGGAATCATGGGCATGCTCACCGCACGCAATTTACACTTTGCGGGCCTGCAAGTTGCAATCATAGAAAAAGGCGATCTTGGCGGAAAGGCAACTTGGGCGGCTGGTGGAATCCTGGCATCGCTACATCCGTGGCGGCTGGGCCAACCTGCACGGATGTTGATCACTGAAAGCCAGCGCCTGTTCCCTGCTCTTACGGAGGAATTAAAACAAGAAACAAAAATAGACCCCGAGGCTGTTTGCTCCGGAATGATTGTCCTGGACACGGCTGAGAAAAACCAGGCAATACGATGGGCAAGTAAAAACAACGAGCCGATTGAATTCGTAACTTCACGAGATCTATTCGAACTTGAACCAAATCTGTTGCCCAATTTTCACGAGGCTCTTTATTTACCCAATGTCAAACAGGTGCGGTCCCCTCGCCTTATTCAAGCCCTTAAAAAGTCTTTACAACGATGCGGTGTCAAAATTCTGGAGCATCTTGCGGTGCAGAAGCTGTTATTTCAATCGAGCCGTGTACAGGGCGCGATTACGCCACAAGGGAAGTTGTTTGCAGATAAGGTTGTGCTTTGCGGAGGTGCCTGGACAACAGCTCTTCTACAGCCCCTTACGGCCAAGAAAACGGATATCGTGCCCGTGCGCGGGCAAATGCTTTTATACAGACCGCAGACCCATCTGTTCTCACGTATTCTGGTAAACGGGGAGACTTATCTGATTTCGCGCAAAGACGGCCTCGTGCTTTGTGGCAGCACGCTGGAGCACGTCGGTTTTGAAAGCAACGTTACTCAACAGGCAGCAGACGACCTTCATGCAAAGGCACAGGAAATGTGCCCCGGGCTGAAAAATGCTGGACTGCAACAACAGTGGGCAGCTCTTCGCCCTGGTACTTCGCGTGGCGTTCCCTATATATGCGAACACCCTGAAATAACCGGCCTCTACATCAACAGTGGTCACTATCGAAACGGCATAGCGATGAGCACTGCATCCGCCAACCTGCTTGTCGGCTTGGTTACCAATTCAATCCACGCATCGCAAGTAGCTCCGTATGCCTATCAGTTACCATAAGAAGGCACCCATATAATCTGATTGACGAGATGGATGCTATCATCCGTGCACGGCGACACTGATCATAAATATACAAACCTCTTTACAACGCGCTATCATCCACTTGCGCGCCGGAGTAGCTCAGTCGGTAGAGCAACTGATTCGTAATCAGTAGGTCGGGTGTTCGAATCACCTCTCCGGCACCAAACTTATGCGCTTTAATTGAAACGACTATTTGTTTCTGAATGGCTGCGCCAGTAAAAGATCCAGCCAAAGATCGCGTGGTGTGCGGAAATGCTCAATGCCGATGGTCATGTTTACATGACCTGCACCGGGTTGATCGCGATACGTCTTGAACAGGTAATCCCACCACGGCAGGTTGAAACCGAAGTTGCTGTTGGTTTCGCTCATAACAATCGAGTGATGAACTCGGTGCATGTCCGGAGTTACTAAAAAACGGCGTAATACTTTATCCACCCTTGCAGGAATATGGATATTGGCGTGATTGAACAAGGAGGTCGCATTCAACAGGATTTCAAAAATAACAACTGCCATAACCGGAGCACCAAGCATAAGTACTACGGCTATTTTTACGATCAGTGACAGCAGTATTTCAAACGGGTGAAATCGTATTCCCGTGGTAACGTCAAAATCCAGGTCGGCGTGATGCATGCGGTGCAGTCGCCACAGAAAAGGAACATGATGGAAAGCCAGGTGTTGAAAATAAAGTACCGCGTCCATTATCAGCACGGCTATTATGATTGATAACCATACCGGCATTTGTACACTGTTGAACAGTCCAAGATTTTGCTGCTGAGCGATTGCGGCCATCGCAGCAGCTGTGAAAGGAACTACCAACCGAATAGTGAAAGTATTCAACAGGACAATGCCAAGGTTATTCAGCCAGCGCACGCCTTTTGAGTACAACCAAGTGCGCCGCGGTTTCAGCACTTCCCAAATCGCGAAAATCGCAAATACCAGGACAAAGCTGGACAAACGAATCAAGATTTCATGGTGATACAGATAATCCAGCACGATTACCCCTCTGACGGAAGGTGTTATCGCTATTATAAACCAAACCCGGAGAGTAGATTTTTAAATTTGATCTAAGATGGAATCATAATTTTTCTGCTCTATATTCTTGCTCACTTTTTTATTTTATGTATAATGCGCAGGATTTTAAGCCTAATTTCAAAGGAAAAATTTATGAGTACATCAAAAGTGCGAGTAGTTCGGGGACCAACGTTACGAAATAAAATTATAACCGTTGTTGGTGTAATGCCTGCTCGCGTATTGATATTACACCATCATGTTCCCCACCGAAACGTTCTCAAAGAAACAGGGTATCAACGTAATCCAAAAGAATCGCGAATCACTCAACTTGCACGAGAAATCTCAAAGAAAACTGTGGATTTGCCAACATCAGTACTGCTCAATTTGCGAAATGCAAAAGAGAAAGATGTTCTCACTAGGGATGGTTCAGATAATTATATCCTCTGCCTTAATCCAGACAAGGCATCCAATGATCATTGCTTACTGGTGGTTGATGGACAACACCGGATTCTCGCTCTTCAAAAGGCGATAGATGAGTATGATGCAGATGTTCAAAATATAAAAATTCCTTTCGTGTGCATGATCGGTGCCGATGAAAGTAGTGAAATGAAGCAATTCCATGTAGTAAATTCGAACGCAAAATCTGTTCCAACCGATCTTGCTTTAGATTTAATGAAAGCGCGTGCTGCAAGCGATCCTTCTTTTGCGAAAGAGGTTGAAGAGAGAGGTAAGACATGGGAAATCAATGCACAAATTCTCACCGAACGTTTGTCGCAATCTTCGAGTACTTGGAAAGATCGTATCCGATTGCCCAACATGCCTAAGGGTGACACGACCGTACCATCTGCATCGTTCGTTAGGTCTCTCAAGCTCTTGTTGACACAGACTGCTCTTTTCCAAAATATCAGGTCACATGAAAGGCAGGCACAGGTAATAGATGCCTATTGGCGTGCCGTTCGTCGCGTACTGCCAAAAACTTTTGAGTTCCCATCAGATTACAATATTCAAAAGGGAGTTGGCGTTGATGCGCTTCATTCAATTTTTCCAGTTGTGCTCGACCTAGCCCGCTCTGAGGGTGGCTCTCTCTTTGAACCAGAGTCCTATGTACCGTTTCTAAACAAAGCCTTGAATGATATAGACGGGTTGAATGGCGAGGGAGTATCAGTCCAGGGAGCAGAATTTTGGAGGACAGGTTACAGAGGGGCCGCTGGCTCTTTCAGTTCAGCTGCTGGAAAACGCCGATTAGCAGAATATTTGCTATCGTTATTACCGGAACTGGATATATAGAGCATAAACTTTGTGGTAGAGAAGTAGCAAAGAACCGGTGATGACCTAGCTGCCGGTTGAAGTGTCTATGTATGTTTAATAGGTATTCAAAATTATTCCACTGTAACAGATTTGGCTAAATTTCTGGGCTGATCAATGTCGGCTCCTTTCAGAACCGCGACGTGATAAGCAAGCAGTTGTAAAGGCACGCTAAAAATGATCGGGGCGACGGCATTTTCCGGTGCATTAATTTCCAAAACAGTAACGTTATTTTTGGCTGCGGCGGCAAGATTGGAATTGACGTCTGCAAATACATGTAGAACACCGCCACGTGCATGTACTTCTTCTATATTGGATTTCAGTTTTTTTAATAGTTGGTTATTGGGCGCCACGGCAACAACAGGTGTCTTGGTATCTATCAAGGCAATAGGGCCGTGCTTTAATTCACCGGCAGGGTAAGCTTCGGCGTGAATGTAGGACACCTCTTTCAGCTTCAGCGCGCCCTCTTTGGCCACCGGATGATGAGTACCCCGACCCAGGAACAGTGCATGTTCTTTATCACCATAGTATTCGGCCAGTTTTTTAACTCTGGCATCGAGTTCAAGCACTTCATTAATTCGCGTTGGCAAGGTTACAAGCTGTTCGACCAACATTTTTTCAAGTTCATCATGCGTCTCGTGACGACGGCTAGCGATAATCACTAACATCAGCAACGCCACCAGTTGTGTGGTAAAGGCTTTGGTAGAAGCCACTCCTATTTCGGGGCCGGCATGAGTCATCAACACTATATCCGATTCACGCACCAGTGAGCTTTCCGGGACGTTGCAAACAGCGAGCGTAGCAATGTAATCCTCTTGTTTGGCCTGTCGCAACGTGGCCAGTACGTCTGCCGTTTCACCAGATTGGGAAACAGCGATAAATAACGTGTCCGGTTGAATAACGTGCTTGCGATAACGAAATTCACTGGCAACGTCTACAGAACAGGGAAGGCGCACAAATTCTTCAAACCAGAACTTGGCGACGAGCCCGGCATGATAGCTCGTGCCGCAGGCAACAATCTGTATTGCCTTGGCTTGATGTAAAGTTTCCTCGGCCTGCGGCGTGAGGATTTGCCGTGCAAGCCGACCGTTGGCAAGCCTTCCTTCAAGCGTATCAGCGATAGCCTGAGGCTGTTCATAAATCTCTTTAAGCATGTAGTGCGAGTAATCGCCTTTTTCTCCAACGTTCGCGGATAGCTTGCTGGTTTTTGCATTGCGCTTGACACGTGCATTCGTTTGATCGACGACTTTTATCGAGTTGCTCGTAATTTCCGCGATGTCACCGTTTTCCAAAAAGATGAATTTTTGTGTCTCTCTTATTAAAGCCTGTACATCGGAGGCGATAAAATTTTCGTTTTCTCCTTTGCCGATAACCAGTGGGCTACCATTGCGTGCTGCAATCAATTTTTGAGGATTATTTTTATCGATCACGCCCAGGGCGTAAGCACCTTTCAAGTCTGCCGCTGCCCGACTTACGGCGGTAAAAAAATCGTTGTCCTGGTCCAGGTAAAAGACGATCTGGTGGGCAATGACTTCGGTATCGGTATCCGAGGTAAAATTGAATCCTTGCGCAGTTTGTTGCGCTTTGAGTGTTTCAAAATTTTCGATAATGCCATTGTGCACAATGGCAACCCGATTATTGCAAATATGCGGGTGAGCATTATTTTCCGCCGGTGCACCATGTGTAGCCCAACGAGTATGGGCAATGCCCAGTTCTCCCGCCAGTGCAAACTTGTCCAGAGCCTTGCTTAATTCATGCACCTTCCCCGTTTTGCGAATGCGGTTGAGCACACCGTTCTCAAGCACTACCATGCCTGCGGAATCATAGCCTCGATATTCCAGGCGATGCAGACCTTCCAACAAGACTTGCGCCACGTCTCTATTTGCAACAGCACCAATAATTCCACACATGAGCGTTTATTTATTTATTTTTTCAGGACGTTGCCAATGATCTATCGTGACCTGCTTGTTGCGCGTGAGCGTGAGTTTTTCTTCCGGTGCATCTTTGGTGATCGTTGATCCGGCACCGATGGTAGCTCCGGCACCGATAGTGACGGGCGCTATGAATTGCGTATCAGAGCCAACAAATACATTGTCGCCGATGATGGTACTGTGTTTATTCGCACCGTCGTAATTACAGGTAATCGTTCCAGCACCGATGTTTACATCTGCGCCTAAATCACTGTCACCGATATAGCTTAGATGGTTAATTTTGGTCCTGGTTGCAACGTTCGATTTTTTGATCTCGACAAAATTGCCAATTTTGACCTCTTCAGCAAGCCTTGTATCCGGGCGTATGCGCGCAAACGGGCCTATCTCACAGTTGTGCCCGATAACAGCGTTCTCGACATGGCAATTTTCATGGATGCAGGTGCCTTCTTTGATCGTGCTGTTTATGACGATGGTATTGGCACCGACTCTAACCCGGTCGCCGAGATGATTGATTCCCGCGAATACCGTGTTCACGTCGATTTCCACGTCTCTGCCGATATCAAGCTCTCCACGCACGTCAATGCGACTCGGATCCATCAGTGTCGCACCTTCGCCCATTAATTTCTCTGCCATACGGCGCTGATAAATCCGTTCCATCCGTGCAAGTTGGGCCTTGTCGTTAACCCCCCGTATTTCATCGCAATCATCGCAGACTAGCACTTCCACTTTGTGCCGTCCCTGTACGGCCAATTTAACGCAATCCGTCAAGTAATACTCCTGTTGCACGTTGTCATTACCAATACATGCAAGCCATTCCCGTAGTAAATTCGTACGAGTCGCAAGAATTCCCGTGTTGATTTCACGAATGGCAAGAACGTCATCATCTGCGTCTCCCTGTTCAACGATACCTTGCACTTTGTTTTGCGCGTCACGCATGATGCGACCGTAACCGGTGGGGTTGGTCAACAATGCGGATAGCAGTACGAGGTCACGTCGGGGCAACTGCTCGACGAGTGCCTGTAGCGTCGCGGGTGTCAACAGCGGTACGTCACCATACAAAATTAAAACATCTGAATCATCCGGCAAACTGGTTAGTGCCTGTTGCACTGCGTGTCCCGTGCCCAGTTGCCTGTCTTGAAGACACCAGTTTATTGTCGTATCGCCAATGACTGATCTGACCTGATCACCACCATGGCCAACCACTACGTGGATTGCCTGTGGGGATAACTCTTGCGCACACCCTATTACATGCTCCAGCATCGGTTTACCGGCTACTTCATGCAAAACCTTGGGCAAATCACTGTGCATGCGTTGGCCCTGTCCGGCAGCAAGAATAATAACGTGCAGGCTCATGCAGTCTACTCCAGCGTTTACGTGGGTGTGTGTAGAGATTGACGTAAGCAACTCGAAGTATAACAAACCCCGCGATGGAGACGGTTTGCAAATATCTTATCGTGAATGCCTTTCCCGCCTTTTGGTATTATCTTCGCCCGTGCATACTGCCGCGTTCTCGCGGTTGCCGAATGGGAAAGAAAGGTGAAGGTAAAGCGCCGTTCGTTGGCCCGGGTGCTTACTTACGCAGTTCGCGCATTCTCTTGATCATGCGCAGTTGCTCGGCTGCTCGAGCAAGCTCTGCTCTTGCCTTGGCAGCATCAAAATCGCTCTTTTGATCTTTCAGCACGTCCTCCGCCCGCTGTTTGGCTTGCATTGCCTCGGCCTCGTCAAGGTCCTCGGCACGAATGGCCGTATCCGAAAGCACGGTAACCACGTGCGGCTGTACCTCCAAGATACCACCCGATACATAGAGATACTGATCTTCCTGTCCTTCAATCTCGATTTTCAACTCCCCTGGTCGCAAGGAAGTAACCAGAGGCGCATGGCGCGGGTAGATACCCACGTCTCCCATTACGGCTGGGGCAAATACCGCCAAGACGGTGCCGGAAAAAAGTTCCTTTTCCGCGCTTACCACGTCCAAATGCATTGTCATTGCCATACGATTCGCCTATAGCTGTTGCGCCTTTTGAACTACGTCTTCAATACCGCCTTGCATGTAAAAGGCCTGTTCAGGCAAGTCGTCATGTTCGCCGTCAACAATTGCCCTAAAACCGGAAATCGTATCCTGCAACGAAACAATTTTGCCCGGCGTGCCAGTAAACACTTCTGCAACGGAGAAAGGCTGTGATAGAAAGCGCTGTATCTTGCGGGCGCGCGCCACTACTTGTTTATCTTCTTCAGACAACTCGTCCATGCCAAGAATGGCGATAATATCTTTAAGTTCCTTGTAGCGCTGCAGTGTGTTTTGCACCGCGCGCGCCGTGTCGTAATGTTCTTGCCCGATGATTAGCGGATCAAGCTGGCGGCTGGTCGAGTCCAGCGGGTCCACGGCAGGATAAATCCCCAGTTCGGCAACTTGGCGCGATAACACAACGGTTGCATCCAGGTGTGCAAAGGTCGTTGCCGGCGATGGATCGGTCAGGTCATCTGCCGGAACGTACACCGCCTGAATAGAGGTGATCGACCCCGCGCTAGTTGAAGTAATACGTTCCTGCAACGCACCCATCTCTTCTGCAAGCGTAGGCTGGTATCCCACTGCGGAAGGCATGCGCCCCAGTAACGCGGACACTTCGGTGCCCGCCAGCGTATAACGATAGATGTTATCGATAAACATCAATACGTCACGGCCTTCGTCACGAAAATATTCGGCCATTGTCAGACCGGTAAGTCCAACGCGTAAACGATTGCCGGGCGGCTCATTCATTTGTCCGTATACCATTGCAACTTTATCCAGCACGCCGGCTTCTTTCATTTCGTAATAGAAGTCATTCCCCTCCCGAGTACGTTCGCCGACACCGGCAAATACCGAAAGCCCCGAATGTTTCTTGGCGATATTATTGATAAGCTCCATCATGCAGACGGTTTTACCGCAACCGGCACCGCCAAACAGTCCTATCTTGCCGCCTTTGGCAAATGGACACAGCAAATCGATTACCTTGATACCGGTTTCCAACAATTCGTTGCCACCGGCTTGCTCTTCGAAGGTGGGCGGCGCACGGTGTATAGGCATCTTTTCTTCTGCACCTACATCACCGGCATTATCGACGGGTTCGCCCAGTACGTTCATCACGCGACCCAGCGTTTTCGGCCCGACAGGCACGGAAATCGGTGCTTTCGTATCGGTAACGCCAAGCCCTCTACGCAAGCCGTCCGAAGCACCCATGGCAATAGTGCGAACGACGCCGTCACCAAGCTGCTGCTGCACTTCCAGGGTGAGGTTGTTGTCATCCACGACCAAGGCATCGTACACATTGGGCACGTCCTCTCGTGCAAACTCGACATCAACCACTGCACCTATGATTTCAACGATTTGACCCGCGCTCATTTTGTTTTCCCCATTTGACAATATAAGTTTCAGTCATTATTCAAACGGCCGCCGCGCCACCAACAATCTCGGAAATTTCCTGTGTGATGGCTGCCTGACGCGCCTTGTTATAGACAAGCTGCAATTCAGAAATAAGCTCACCAGCATTGTCCGAAGCGCTTTTCATGGCGATCATCCTCGCGGCCATTTCGCACGCTACATTTTCAACCACGCTCTGGTACACGATAGACTCGATATAACGGGTCAACAGTCCGTCCAGAACAGCCTTTGCATCAGGTTCGTAAATGTAATCCCAATGATGTTTCAGTTCCTGGGTATCTTCCGGCTCCAACGGCAACAGCGTTATTATTTTCGGCTTTTGCGTCATGGTATTTACAAATTCATTATCGACCAGGAATAATCGGTCAATATTTCCCTCAGTATAAGCATCCAACATCGTTTTAACTGTACCGATCAATTTACTTATGTGGATAGCGTCTCCCAAATGCGAGACTTGAGAGACAATATTGGCGGAAAACTTCTTAAAAAACTGGGTGCCCTTGGCACCTATCAGACAAAGATCAATTGCTGCATTTCGTTGCTGCCACTCCTGCATGGCATTCAATGCGGTTTTGAACAAATTGATATTTAACCCGCCACACAGCCCCCTATCCGTGGAAACTATGATAAAGCCGACGCGCTTGATATCTGCGCGTTCAATTAAAAACGGGTGACTGTACTCGGCATGGGCATATGCAAGGTGGCCGATTACGTTGAGCATCTTTTGCGAATAGGGGCGCGTAGCGCTCATGCGCTCCTGTGCCTTGCGCATTTTGCTTGCCGCTACCATTTCCATTGCCTTGGTAATCTTCTGGGTATTTTTGATGCTCGCGATTTGCGTGCGTATTTCTTTTTCACCAGCCATTATTCGTGACTACCAACTTCCTTTGGTTTTGAACTCTTCAACCGCTTTACGCAGTGCGGCTTCAATGCCCTCATCATAGTCACCACTACTGTTGATACTGTCCAACAAGCTTTGATGTTGGGATCGCATAAAATCGTGCATGGCCTTTTCAAAAGCCACGACCTTGCCGACCTCCACGTCGTCAACATATCCCTGATCCACTGCGAATAAAGATACTGCCATCTCAGCTATGGTCAAAGGTGTATATTGCGGCTGCTTCATCAGTTCCATTACACGCTCACCACGTTTCAACTGCTTGCGGGTTTGCTCATCGAGGTCGGAGGCAAATTGCGAAAACGCCGCCAGCTCCCGATATTGCGCCAATGCCAAGCGCACACCACCTCCAAGTTTTTTAATAATCGCCGTCTGCGCAGCACCCCCTACCCGTGACACCGACAAACCGGCGTTAATCGCCGGGCGGAATCCCGAATTGAACAAATCACTTTCCAAAAAGATTTGTCCGTCGGTAATGGAAATTACGTTGGTAGGCACAAATGCCGACACGTCACCCGCTTGCGTTTCAATAATCGGCAAGGCAGTGAGTGACCCAGTCTTTCCTTTCACTTGGCCATCGGTAAATTCTTCCACGTAGTCTTCATTGACGCGCGAGGCGCGTTCCAGCAACCTCGAATGCAGGTAGAACACGTCACCCGGGTAGGCCTCGCGACCCGGCGGGCGGCGCAACAGCAGTGACACTTGGCGATAAGCCCATGCCTGTTTTGTCAAGTCATCATATATAATGAGCGCGTCTTCACCACGGTCACGGAAGTATTCACCCATCGCGCAACCGGAGTACGGCGCAATATATTGCATCGCCGCTGAATCGGAAGCACTGGCTGCAACGATAACGGTATGCTGCATAGCATCGTGCTCTTCGAGCTTGCGCACCACGTTTGCAATTGATGAATTCTTTTGGCCGATGGCCACGTAGATACATTTAATTCCCGTGTCTTTTTGATTGATGATGGTATCAATCGCCAAGGCAGTCTTGCCAGTTTGGCGGTCACCAATAATAAGTTCACGCTGTCCGCGTCCAATCGGTACCATGGAGTCGATGGATTTCAATCCGGTCTGCACGGGTTCGCTAACGGATACCCGTTCAATCACGCCAGGGGCAATTTTCTCAATGGGTGAAGACTGATCACATTTCACCGGCCCTTTGCCGTCAACGCCGTTGCCCAGCGAGTCAACAACGCGGTTCAACAGTTCCGGACCAACAGGTACTTCCAAAATCCTTCCTGTACAAGAGACCTCGTCGCCTTCTGTAATATGCTTGTATTCGCCTAGCACTACCGCACCAACGGAGTCACGCTCAAGGTTTAATGCCATGCCAAAGGTGTTTCCCGGGAATTCGAGCATCTCACCGGCCATGACGTCAGCCAAGCCGTGTATGCGCACTATGCCATCGGTAACACCTACCACACTGCCCTGTGTTCGCGCTTGTGCAACAACTTCAAAGTCCTCGATACGCTGTTTGATCAGTTCACTAATTTCAGTCGGGTTAAGCTGCATTTTCAATTCCTCTTACTTTGCCCATAACCTAATAACTCAATTTGCCAGCACGGCAGCAAGTGTGTTGAGTCGCCCTCGAACAGAGCCATCAATAACCAAATCGCCTGCTCGTATAACTGCACCGCCCATAAGCGTTTCATCAACGTGCGAGTTGAGCCTTATTTTCTTGCCTAGACGTCGTTGCAAAGATGCGGCAATGTTTGCCAATTGCAACTCATCTATGCCGCTTGCAGAAACGACTTCCGCATCCATGCTGCCCTGTGCATCCGCGCGATAACGCTCATACAGTGCCGTAATTTCCGGTAGCAGGGTAATGCGATCATTCTGAGCCAACAGTTTTATAAAATTTTTGCCACGCTCATTAATTTGCTCTTTGCAAACGGAGATAAAGATGTCAGCCGCTTGTCGTCGGGAAAGACCAGGGCTATCCAACAGGGCATGCATGGCTGGATCACGTGCAACGGCGGTCATAAACGCCAGCATTGTGCTCCACTCTTGCTGTTCGCCACTTGCACTCGCAGTGGCAAACGCCGCACGCGCGTAGGGTCTGGCTGTTGTAGTGAGTGCTGACATGTATGTAATCAGATTTGTGCGGCTAATTCATCCAACATATCCTGGTGCGAACTTGCATCGATCTCTTTTCTCAAGATGCGTTCAGCACCTGCAACTGCAATGGATGAAACTTGAACGCGCAATTGTTCTTTGGCGCGGTTTACTTCTTTCTCCACCTCGTTATGTGCCGCTTCTTTAATTCGGTCACCTTCTTCTACCGCATCAGATTTGGCTTCTGCAATGATTGCATTAGCACGTTTTTGCGCCTGATTCAGTATGTCAGTTGCTTGTCGTTTGGCTTCCGACAACTTCTTTTCGGCATTTTGTTGTGCCAGTTCCTGTTGCTTGAAGCCGCGCTCGGCCTGTGCAAGTCCATCAGCTATTTTCTTTTTGCGTTCGTCCAGCGCAGCCATGATAGGCGGCCATACAAATTTCATGCAAAAAGCCACAAAGACAATAAAAGCAAGCGTTTGACCAAGTAGAGTAATGTTAATATTCATGCTTTAAATTTACCCGTTTTTGATACAGCAGGTGCGCTTTAGCCTGCACCGCCGACTACTGCAAACAATACGTACAGACCAATTGCAATCGCGATAACCGGAAGCGCGTCTACCAGACCCATGACAATAAAGAATTGTGTCCTCAACATGGGAATGAGTTCAGGTTGTCGAGCAGCACCTTCAAGAAAGCGGCCGCCAAGAACGCCTATGCCTACGGCTGCGCCTGCCGCACCGATGCCAAGCATAAGTGCGCCGGCAATGTAGAGTAATGCTACTGGTATCTCCATTTTATTCTCCTGTTTACATATTGCATGAAATAAATATCAGCTGACTGTTAGTGATGCTGGTGCGCCATATCAAGATAGACGATGGTCAACACCATAAAAATAAAGGCTTGCAGAAGGATAATCAGTATGTGAAAAATCGCCCAACCAAGCTGCAATAACCCTCCCAACGCTCCCCAGACAATGCCGCCGCTGTAAAGCAACGCGATCAAGATAAAAATCATCTCGCCAGCGTATAGGTTACCAAACAGACGCAACGCCAGTGATATGGGTTTTGAAATCAATGAAATACCTTCCAGCAAAAGGTTTGCAGGCAAACCCCATTTGCCGAACGGTTGCAATGCCAACTCGCCAAAAAAACCGCCGATGCCTTTGACTTTAACGCTGTAGTAAAGCATCAAGGCAAATACGGCAAGTGCCATGCCGAAAGTTATATTCGGGTCCGTGGTCGGCACAACTTTAAAGTATACATGGTGGGGGTCCACCGCAAACACAACTTGGCCAATGATGCCAGCCAAATGCGGCAACCAATCCACCGGCACAAGGTCCATCACATTCATCAGAAATACCCAGATGAAAATCGTCAAGGAAAGTGGAGCAACTAAGTTATTCTTTGCACTAAAAGAGCCGCGTACGTTTTCATTAACAAAATCAATGATCCACTCGACAAAATTTTGTAATCCAGATGGAGTTTCAGCAGTCATGCTCTTCGCCGCTCGACGAAAGATAAACAAAAAGATCGCTCCCAGCGCAAGCGACCAGAGCATGCTATCAATATGTATGGCCCAAAATCCCATTTCCGCAGCCTCTTCCGCATTGTGCGCAACTCCCCAATGGCCATCAGCATGTCTACCAAAAGTCCAGTTGGTCAGGTGGTGCTGAATATATTCCGATGGAGTGATTGTCTTGTCTGCCATGTTTCAGAGAATAGGTTTGATTGCTCGGTTGTCGAACATAGACGTAATCAACGGCACAAACCACATACAGGATTGCACAAAGAAGAATGTGATAAACAGCGTCAAGAGGTGAACTTCCTTATAATTTATCAGAGTAATCGCAAATAATATGCCAGCTAATACTATTTTTATGAATTCCGCTATATAGACAGTTCGTAGCAGTCTATACGGTTGTGCAGTTCTATGCCCGGTAAATAATCGACGCGCGAAATATACGTTTGGTAATGTGTAAATAAGGCCGCCCAATAAAGCCGACAGCACCCATTCACGCTTTACTGCAAATAGAATCCCCACTATGCAAAAGGTTACCAACCATTGCGCGGCGAGTATGCGTTTTATTTGCAACGGTGTTGTCAGTTTGCGCGCCCGCTTGCTAAAAATTCCGTCGGCTTTCACTCACCATCTTTTCAAAAAGCACGCAGTATAAAATCTGAATCGCAAAACCTCAACAGGATAAAATGAAACACATTCCTGCCTCAATTGAAAAAGCTACTTCGCCTCATCACAACAATTTCTCGATAATTCCTTCAAATTCATCAAGGCTGGCGTAACTAATTTGCATTCGCCCACCACCATTTTTACGATGCAGGATTGTTACAGCTGCACCGAGATGGTCTGAAAGTTGTTGTTGCAGGCGAACAAGATCAGCATCTGGTTTAGAGTGCCTATTTTCTCCAGCTTTTCGTTGTACCTTTTTAACTAACGCTTCTGCAGCACGCACTGAGAGTTTTTTCCGTACTATGAGTCGTGCGCTATTAATCTGTTCTGCTTCCTGTAGAGCCAGCAACGCGCGCGCATGGCCCATCTCGAGCTCTCCCTGGTGTAGCATTTCTTTAACCGGATTTGCCAAGTCCAACAGCCGCAAACTGTTGCTCACTGCTGTCCGCGAGCGGCCCACCACGTCACCAACCTCCTGATGAGTCAAATCAAACCTTTCGACAAGATTGGCAAATGCCTGTGCCTCTTCAAGCGGGCTTAAATCTTCGCGTTGCAAATTTTCGATCAAGGCGATTGCTGCCGCTTCTCGGTCACTGGCGCCTTTAATGATTGCCGGAATTTCCTGCAGGCCTGCCTGTTGCGCTGCGCGCCAGCGGCGTTCTCCGGCAATCAGTTGATAATCGCCATTCACCTCGCGCACCACAATCGGTTGCACTACCCCCCGCTGTCGTATCGAATTTGCTAATGCCTCAAGTGCCCCAGGCTCCATCGTTTGCCTGGGCTGATAGGGGCTTTGATGAATCATTTCAATTGGCAGGTGGCGTAAAGATTCTTCGGTACCACTGTCAGTGGTTGACGTGTCTGCCGCACTTAGCAGCATATCAACGCCCAGTGCCCCTAATCCACGTTTTTTGCTTAGCATGATTACTCCAAGTTGCCGGTATTAGTTATCGTCCGCATGCGATGTAGCACTTGCTTGCCGCTCCTCGTCACGGCGCAGCATCTCTCCAGCCATTGCCAAATAAGCCAAGGCACCGCGCGAGCGCTTGTCATATAGTAACACTGGTAATCCATGGCTCGGTGCTTCGGCTAGAGTAACATTGCGAGGGATGATAGTACGGTAGACATCGTTCCCAAAATGTGAAGCCAGTTGCACAGAAACGTCTTTCGCCAGATTATTGCGCGGGTCAAACATAGTGCGAAGCAACCCTTCAATTTTTAATCCTGGATTGGCTGTCACGCGGATACGTTCGATAGCACGTACAAGTGCAGACAGTCCCTCCAACGCATAATACTCGCATTGGGTCGGAATGATGACACTATTTGCAGCGACCAGGCCGTTTACAGCGAGCATATTCAGTGAAGGTGGGCTGTCGATAAAAATATAATCATATTGTTCGCCAACTTCTCGCAGTGCATCACGCAATCTAAATTCTCGCTGCTCGTGTTCCAACAGTCCTACTTCGGCGATAGTCAGTTGATCATTTCCGGGCATCAGGTCATAACCGCCTTTGCTACCGTATATGATACATTCGCTGGCAGGCAATTCGTTAAGCAACACGTGTGCCGTGGTGTTTTTCACACGTCGCTTATCCACACCGGAACCCATAGTAGCATTGCCTTGTGGGTCCAGATCAATCAACAGTACATTTCGTTTAGTTGCAAACATGGAGGCAGCCAAATTGACTGCCGTGGTGGTTTTCCCTACGCCACCCTTTTGATTAGTAATGGAAATCGTTTTAGCCACTAGTGTTTTTTTCAATCACTGCAATATGGCGGCTAGCGTGCAACATTGGAACATGCGCCGTGTACACTCCTGCCAGGGTATAGTTTTCAGGTAACCCCTGAAGCTGCGTTTGTTTTCCCAGCATAATGATCACTTTCCCTTGAAGCAGCAGATGATCAACCATCTCCAGCAATTTTGCACCACTCGTAAAGGCTCGGCTTATCACCGTGTCAAATTCCCGCAATGGCGTGTATTGCGCAACGTTCTGTTGCACCACTTGAACGTTTTTTAATTCGATTTCGATAATGACTTGCTGGATAAAGTGAGTTTTTTTGGCCTTTGCGTCCAGTAACAGGAACTCTTTGTCTTTGCACGCGCACGCAAGGGGAATCCCTGGCAACCCGGCGCCACTGCCGACATCCACGATGCGCGTACCTTGAATATAAGGAACAACGGACAGACTATCCAAAATATGCTTTGTAATAATTTCCTGCGCGGTTTTAATCGCACTAAGATTATAGGCCTTGTTCCACTTTTGCAGCAGATTAACAAATTTTAACAGTGCGTCTACTTGCGCTTCATCCAAGGAGATATGTAGCTGCTCCGCCCCTCTTCGCAACAGCTGAGCATGGTTCATAAACGCCTGTCAAACACCTTCACAAATGTTGCTATCGTCACCTTGCACGAAGTGCCGTGATTCAGGCACTTTTTCTTGACGAACTGTCCATTTTCAAATGTACCAGTAGTAGCGAAATTGCCGCCGGTGTGATGCCCGGAATTCTCGCCGCTTGACCTATGGTCAGTGGTCGTATAGCGGATAGTCTTTGTTTTGCTTCGTTGGACAGCCCTGCAATCCCAGCATAATCCATGTTGTCGGGTAATTTTGTTTCTTCCTGCTGTGTCATTCGCTCTGCCTGGAGATTCTGACGTTCGATGTAACCAGCATACTTAGCCTGGATTTCCAGTTGCTCGCCAACTTCGGCGGAGATGTTGTCAAGACCAAGCTCTCGTACAGTTAATTTTTGCAGCATCGTTAAATCGACTTCGGGTCTGCGTAGCAGTTCATACAGGCTATACTCACGTTCAATAGTTGTGCCCAAAATCTCTCTGCATCGTTCTGTTACGATCTCGGAAGGCTGCAGGTAGGTATCTTGTAAACGCCTAGTCTGCTTATCGATGGCATCACGTTTCTCAATAAAGGTACTCCATTGAACGTCGGATAAACAGCCTAATTCGCGCGCAGTTTCGGTAAGTCGCAGATCGGCATTGTCCTGGCGCAGGATTAATCTAAACTCGGCACGGCTAGTGAACATACGATAGGGCTCGATGGTGCCGCGCGTCACCAGATCATCAACCATCACACCGATATAGGCTTCATTGCGCCGCGGTATCCATGCGCTTTTGTCTTGGGTCCGTCTCGCTGCATTGATGCCTGCCATCAGGCCTTGTGCAGCAGCCTCCTCGTAGCCGGTAGTGCCATTGATCTGGCCAGCAAAATATAAGCCCTCGATTACTCTTGTCTCCAGGCTAGGTTGCAAATCTCGAGGATCAAAAAAATCATACTCAATAGCATAGCCCGGTCGCGTGATATGGGTATTTTCAAAACCCTTGATCGACTGTACAAGCTCGCACTGCGTCTCATACGGCAGGCTGGTAGAAATGCCGTTCGGATATACTTCGTTGGTCTGTAGTCCCTCAGGCTCAATGAAAATCTGATGTTGTTGGCGATCTGCAAACCGCGTGACTTTATCTTCTATTGATGGACAATAACGTGGTCCACTGCTATTAATGCTACCGTTAAACATGGGTGACTGGCGCAGGTTTCGTTGAATAATTTCATGCGTGCTCGCATTGGTGTAAGTAATATGACAGTTCACTTGCTCAGGATGCAATTCAGCACTGCCCATAAAGGAAAATACCGGCACCGGAGTATCGCCGGGTTGAATGGCTGTTTGCGTGTAGTCGATGCTGCGCCCATCAAGGCGAGGCGGGGTGCCCGTTTTTAGTCGTTTCACCCGAAAAGGCAGGTCGCGCAGCCGTTTTGCAAGGGTTTGGGCCGGAGGGTCACCGGCGCGACCTGCTGCATAACAACTATTGCCAACATAAATTTTGCCCCCCAAAAAAGTGCCTGTAGTCAGCACTACCGAGTGTGCATAGATCCTGATCCCGCTTTGTGTGATGACACCACAAACGCGGTCTTTTTCAATGATTAAATCATCTACACCTTGTTGAAAAACTTGCAGATTCTCCTGTCGTCCAACCTGTGCACGAATGGCAGTTTTGTAAAGTGTGCGATCCGCTTGCGCACGTGTTGCGCGCACCGCTGCACCCTTACGGGAATTAAGCACCCGGAACTGAATACCGGCATGGTCCGCAGCCAGTGCCATAGCGCCTCCCATAGCATCAATTTCCTTGACTAAATGACTTTTACCTATGCCACCAATGGCAGGGTTGCAACTCATCTGTCCAATAGTTTCGATACTATGAGTAATTAATAACGTACTACAGCCCATGCGTGCTGCCCCCAGTGCTGCTTCCGTTCCAGCATGTCCACCGCCAACAACGATAACCGCGTATGATTGGTTACTTCTATTCATTAGTCTTTCATGATTACAGGCAATATACGGTAAATAATAAAGATACTTTAAGCGGTATTGCAATCAAGCCGGTAGCGAGGTTCGACTATTTACCCATGCAAAATTCACTGAAGATTTTGCCAAGTAGATCATCAGCAGTGAATTCACCACTAATTTCCCCAAGAAATTGCTGGGCGCATCGCAGCTCTTCCGCGATCAGTTCCAACCCTGTTGAAAGCTGGGCACATTGCAGTGCTGCTTGTATATTCGCGTATGCTTGTTGCAGCGCATTCACGTGGCGGCTACGAGCAAGAAATGGCGTGTCGCCTTCGCATTGCTGTTGGCTAAACAATCGCGTCGCTATCATGTCAATCAGACCTTGTAAGCCCGAGCCGGTTTTAACAGACAGGTAAACTTGGTTTCCATCAATATCGGCATGCCGGCTGGTTAAATCTATTTTGTTGCGCACCCAAATAACTTTCTTCTCGTCGACCTCTTTCTGATGCTCATGTTCCTTCTGCGAAAGGTCGCTCACCCATAAGATAATATCCGCTTGTGACAAGGCCTGTCGC
This sequence comes from Gammaproteobacteria bacterium, assembly GCA_965215055.1. Taxonomy (GTDB): domain Bacteria; phylum Pseudomonadota; class Gammaproteobacteria; order UBA4575; family UBA4575. The sequence continues at coordinate 1,212,264 of OZ244046.1, read as the reverse complement.
GTGCGTTCGATGCCTTTCTTTTCGACTATGTTTTTTGTATCACGCACGCCCGCAGTGTCAATAAATCGTACCGGTACACCCTGAATATCGACATCCGCAGTAAGTGAATCTCGCGTGGTGCCCGGAATTTCGGTGACGATCGCGATATCACTCTGTGCCAATGCATTTAACAAGCTCGACTTGCCGGCATTAGGCTTACCTGCAATTGCAATAGTGGCGCCACTTTGTAGACGTTCTCCTCGTCTAGCTTGCCGTAGTAACCCGGCTAACTCGGATTCAAGATCATTGAGCGCCGTTGCCACCTGTTCACATGTCTGTCTGTCAATCTCTTCATCAGGAAAATCAAGCTGTGCTTCCACATTTGTGCGTACTTGAATCAGTTTGGTCAAAATTTCTTGTACACATGCTGAAAAAGCTCCCTGTAACGAGCGGGCGGCCGCGCGCGCACCGCGTTCGGTTGCGCTACTGATGAGGTCAGCAACAGCTTCAGCCTGAGCCAGATTAATTTTGTTGTTTAAAAAAGCACGTAGACTAAACTCTCCCGGCCTAGCCAAGCGCGCGCCGTATTCACATACTGTTTTAAGTAGCAGGTCGGACACGACTGGGCTGCCATGGCAATGAAACTCAACCACGTCTTCGCCTGTAGATGATGCGGGAGCTTGAAAATAGATAGCAATGCCCTGATCGATCACTTCGCCCTGATTATCGTAAAATCGTGCATAGGTTGCTTGGCGGATTGGCAACTCTTTACGTGTAATCAATGCGGCGATCTCTTGTGCATCTTTGCCCGACAGGCGCACTATCGCCAACGCACCACGGCCGGGAGGCGTAGCCATTGCACAGATAGGTTCTTCCTGCTGCTTCAATGTGCTGAGTTGCTTAAAAACCTTCGTAAGGCATGCGCCTTTCAAACGGGCCAAGCGCAATCAATACGCGGCTTTTTCAATGCGTTTCGTGATTACGTACTGTTGTGCAATGGACAAAATATTATTCATCAGCCAATACAATACTAGTCCGGCTGGGAAAAACGCCATAAAAGCAGTCATCATGATGGGCATCATGGCAAATATTTTAGCTTGCATTGGATCAGGTGGCGTTGGGCTTAATTTAAATTGGACATACATGCTGATACCCATCAGCAGTGGTAGCACGAAAATCGGATCTCGAATAGATAAGTCATTAATCCATAATATAAATGGTGCTTGTCGCAGTTCGACACTTTCTACCAACACCCAGTATAATGCTAGAAATACAGGCATTTGCACCAGAATCGGCAAACATCCGCCAAGTGGATTTATTTTTTCTTTTTTATACATCTGCATTACTGCCTGATTCAGTTTTTGTTTATCGCCTGCATAGCGTTCGCGCAAAGCCTGAAATCTAGGCTGAATCTTGCGCATACGAGCCATTGACTTATAGCTGGCTTCCGACAGTTTATAAAACACCAGCTTAACGACCATGGTGACAAGGATGATCGCAAAACCCCAGTTTCCTACTAGTCTGTAAAACCACTCTAACAGCCAGAACAAGGGCTTTGATAGCACTGAAAACATGCCGTAATCCACACTAAGATCCAACCCTGCCGTAACCTCTTTCATTCTGTGTTGTAACTTAGGGCCAGCATACAATCGCCTAGTGAATTCTGCACTGCTATCAGGTGATATGACCTTTTCCGGTGATCGCATGCCGATTAAGTATTGTTGTTCACCGCCCGCTTTGACTCTCTTACTGTAAAAAAGATTCTCTTCCTCGGTATCGGGGACCCAGGCCGAAACAAAATAATGCTGCAGCATGGCTACCCAACCACCTGTCACGCGCATGTTAATCGGCTTTTCGTCAACATCATCAAAGGAATGTTTGTGATAAGCGCCATCATAATAAGCAGTGCCAGTATACGTTGGTAAACGCAACCAGCTTCGGTTTTCGGAAATAGAGCTATGTCTAAGTTGTTGATATTGGCGACCAATCCACGTTGCCCTTCCTCGATTGATTACACGATGCGTCACGTCAAAAACAAACGAGTCACGATAAAAAGTGAATATCTTTTCTACTCGAATTTCATTATCACCAGACCAGATAAGCTTGACCTCCATGCTGTCTTGCCCATCTTCCAATACATACCTGTCAACCTCCGCCGTATACACGTCATGGTGTGTGGGCGCTAAAGAACCTTCAACTTGCCTGCCATTAATTCTGTCATGTAGTAACCCTGATTGCGCGATGTAGATACGGTCATCGCTATGTAATAATCGGAAGGGTTGATCGCGTTTTTTCAGAGAAACCGGATAAGTTGGCAAATCCAACTGTCGAATGTCGCCTCCACGCGTGTCGATGATGACATTTAGCACATCTGTCCTGACACGTATTTGCCGACCTCTCGCTACTTCCGTTTCTGTTGCTGGCTCAACACTCACGGATTTTGCAGGGTCTGGAAGGTCTGCAGTGCTCGTCGTTATCGCGCCTTCATCAACAATCTCGTGCTGTTCATCCTGTTGTGGCGGTAAGGGCTGTGGTCCCTGTTCTCTCTGCCAAGTCAGCCAGATCATATACAGCACAAATGCCAATGCCAAATATAAGAAAAACCTCTGGTTGTCCATGACACTTACTCTTTCGGCACTGGGTCCACACCACCCTCATGCCAGGGATGACAGCGAGAGAGACGCTTTATTGCTAACCAGCCTCCTTGGTATACACCATGCAACTGTATAGCTTCAATGGCGTACTTAGAACAGGAAGGGTGGAACCGACAGTGATAGCCTAGCCATGGGCTCAAGACTAAGCAGTACATCTTGATGATCCCAACAGCTAGTTTGGTGATAGCTAAGTTCACGTTATGGTAAGCACTTCCCAGAGCTTCGTTATCTGTCGTCTTAATTCATCGCGTTGCACAGCTGTAGCGGATCGTCTCACAATTACTACAAAATCCCTCGCCGGCAGTTGCGCTTTGTATAGACGAAAGCTTTCTCTGATAATTCTTTTTATCAGGTTCCGGTCGACTGCCCGTTTCACGTTACGTTTTGCAATTACTATTCCTATACGTGGATAAAGAATTGCATTTTCCCTAGATAACACTGCGAATTTTTCGTTACCAACTCTTGTAGATTGATCAAAGACCCGTTGGAATTGGCCCGCAGTGTGCAGCCTTTCACGGTAGGTAAATAGGTGATTATCTACAGACAAAAATTATGAGCATATCCGCGCGCGGCCACGTGCGCGGCGAGCCTTGATTATCGCGCGGCCACTTTTCGTTCTCATTCTTGCCCTGAATCCATGCGCGCGGGCGCGCTTTATGTTACTGGGCTGATACGTGCGCTTCACAAATCTACCTCTAACATTGGGTACTTAAGATGACATCCTGATAAGGTGCACAAAAATAGTTCTGCTTCCTGTCTTTGTCAATAATTTATTTTCAAAGGAGAGGTTAAAAATAATAGATACTCGTTTCGTTAGTAGATACACTAGCCCTCTCCATATTCTACCTTCAAGCTACTCGAAGCAAACTGAATTTTGAAGCATGACCAGCTCCCCTACTCTTTGGAAAGCATGTGTACATCAACTCGAATCAGAACTGTCCGAGCAACAGCTTAACACCTGGATCCGCCCACTACACGCAGTAGAACATAAAGGTAAGCTAACATTGCTTGCACCCAACCGCTTTGTGCTAAATTGGGTATACAGCCATTTCTTACATCGCATTAATGAATTCGTCCACATGACAAACGGGGAACCCGGAACCAATCATGTCACATTGGAGATCGGGAGTAATGAATACAATCCCTCACCTTCTAGAGTAACAGGAGACACCTACCCAACCAAAAGTATCTTAGCAAAACCTAATGAAATCCCTTGTAATCTCAGTCCGAGATTCACTTTTGATACCTTCGTCGAAGGTAAATCAAACCAACTGTCAAAAGCGGCTGCGATGCAAGTAGCTAGCCACCCTGGAGAAGCTTATAACCCACTTTTAATCTATGGAGGAGTGGGTTTAGGCAAGACTCACCTATTACATGCAATCGGCAATTACATACGGGGAAAACATCCTTCTACAAAGATCGTTTACTTACATTCCGAGCGGTTTGTTGCCGACATGGTAAATGCCCTACAACACAACACTATCCGTGAATTCAAACATTATTATCGCTCCATAGATACCCTGTTAATCGACGACATCCAGTTTTTTGCAGGTAAGACCCGCTCCCAAGAGGAGTTTTTTCATACTTTCAATAGACTACTGGAGGGACAACGACAAGTTATTCTGACTTGTGATCGCTACCCAAAAGAAGTAAGCGGCTTGGAAGAGAGGTTGAAGTCACGCTTTAGCTGGGGTTTAACACAAGCCATAGAGCCACCCGAACTAGAAACACGTGTTGCTATTATACAAAGCAAAGCAAAACTACTAAACGTGGACCTGCCGACGGAAGTAGCTTTTCTCATAGGCAAACAGATTCGGTCTAATATCCGAGAACTAGAAGGCGCCTTGCGTAGAGTAGTTGCCAATGCTCGATTTACTGGCTCCACGATCACTCTCGATTTTGTTAAGAATACTCTACATGACCTTTTTGCTCTACAGAACAAACTTATTTCCATCGATAATATTCAAAAGGCCGTAGCTGAGTACTATAATCTACGAGTTTCTGACTTGCTATCCGCGAGACGGAGTCGCTCCATTGCACGGCCGCGACAAATAGCTATGTCATTAGCCAAGGAATTAACAAATCATAGTTTACCCGAAATCGGAGATGCATTTGGGGGGCGTGACCACACGACAGTACTACATGCCCGTAAGAAGATTGACAGCTTACGCAAGAATGACATAAACATTAGTGATGACTACACTAATTTACTGCGTAAACTGAGCAGTTAATAAGCTGTGAGTAACGAGCGATAAACAAGTAATAAAAGTACAAGCAATTATTAAATTACAAGTTACTCCCCGATAATTGTAAAAGAAACAAGCATTTCACCACGATTAGTTTTATTTAACTCATTGATTAAATGGGAAATATCCAAGTTTTCCACAAAATCTTTTCCAACTAATAACAGTAAATAGTACCTATGCAATTATCAATTAAACGTGAGGATATATTAGCTCCCTTACAACAAATCAGCGGCGTGGTAGAGCGAAGACAAACTATACCGATTTTAAATAATTTACTTTTTAAAGGAAGTGAGGGAAACCTTTCCATAACAGCAACAGATTTGGAAGTTGAACTTGTCTCCAACTTGAAAGTTGAACTTCAAAGTGATGATAGTGCAACTATTCCAGCTCGCAAGTTACTGGATATTTGTCGCTCGTTGCCGGAACAAGCACAGATCGAAATCGAAGCCAGCAATGAGAAAATAAAGATCAGTTCAAAGCGGAGCCGCTTTTCACTTGCGGCGTTACCTGCTGAAGATTTTCCAATTATTGAAGATATAAAATTAGATGAATCTATATCAGTCTCTCAAAGAGAGTTGCATAATCTGATAGAGAAGACAGCATTTGCTATAGCACAACAAGATGTTCGTTACTATCTAAATGGTTTGTTGCTGGAAGTAGATAAACAACGGATAAAAACAGTTGCTACGGATGGACATCGCCTTGCCTTATCTCAGATTGATCACTCATCGGACCTAAGTGAAGCAAGGCAGATTATTGTACCACGCAAAGGCATACAAGAAATACAGCACCTGTTAGCCTACGAGGATGATCAGATTATGGTGTCACTGGGAAAGGACCATCTTCAAGTTTCTCTTTCTGACTTTCGGCTTACTTCAAAACTGATTGATGGACGTTTTCCGGAATATCAACGTGTATTGCCAAACGAAGAAGGTAATTGTGTAGTGATACAGAAAGATATTTTTAAGCAAGCCCTTGCGAGAGTTTCAATTCTTTCCAATGACAAGTATAAGGGTGTCCGGCTTACTTTGGATGACGGTATAATGCTAATTCAGACGCATAATCCAGAGCACGAAGAGGCAGAAGAGGAAATAGAGATTGATTACAAAGGTGAGAAGCTTGAAGTTGGGTTCAATGTTACCTATCTAATAGACGTGCTGAACGTACTGGAATCTGAAGCAGTAAAGATTTTCATAAAGGATGCGAGCAGTAGCGCCTTAATTCTTCCTGATGAATCATCAGGTGAGCAAGGAAGCCGATATGTTATAATGCCTATGCGTTTGTGACTTGGTTCATTTCTTTTTAGAAACAAAGGGAATGGGACAAGATAGGGAAAAATTTAAGAAGATGTGTCCATTTTCCCAGCATATAGCGACATATTAGTCTTGATGAAGAAAGTTAGCTAAGCAAAACGTTTCACGTGAAACAGGTAAAAACTCAAGCGGAAATACAATTATAGCCCGCTACTCCTCTTAGTCTTCATGTCTTACAACTCCGCTAATATCAAAGTCTTAAAGGGCCTTGAAGCTGTTCGCAAGCGCCCTGGCATGTATATTGGAGACACTGATGATGGTACAGGGCTGCATCACATGGTGTTCGAAGTTGTGGATAACTCCATTGATGAAGCATTAGCAGGGTATTGCTCAGAAATCCGGGTCAATATACATACAGATGACTCAATAACAATTACTGACAACGGCCGAGGCATTCCAGTAGATGTTCATGAAGAGGAGAATCGGTCAGCTGTAGAGGTCATTATGACAATGCTACATGCTGGCGGGAAATTTGATGATGATTCTTATGAGGTATCTGGCGGCTTGCACGGTGTAGGTGTTTCTGTAGTTAATGCCTTATCTTCACAACTGATTCTGACAGTAGACCGCGCAGGTTATCGATATAGGCAGGAGTACAGGTCGGGAGAGCCGCAATATCCGCTTAAAAGGATATCTAAAACTAGCAAAACGGGGACCACTATTCGCTTCACTCCAAGCCCAGCTATTTTCAGCGATACTGAATTTCACTATGACATATTGGCAAAAAGGCTGCGTGAACTATCATTTCTAAATTCAGGCGTGCGCATCAGCCTGAAGGATGAGCGTTGTGCAAAAAACGATACTTTTCAATACGATGGCGGCATTCGCGCATTTATCGAGCACCTTAATGCCAAGAGATCATCGATACACGCAACTGTTATCTATGTGAATACAAAGCGTGAAAACATGATCGTTGAAGCGGCATTACAGTGGAATGACTCCTATCAAGAAAATATTTTTTGTTTTACCAACAATATCCCACAGCATGATGGTGGTTCTCACCTGTCAGGATTACGCAGTGCACTCACTCGTTCATTGAATCAATATATGGAGAAGCAAGGCATTACCAAAAAACATAAGATTACTGTAACGGGAGATGATGTACGCGAAGGTCTTACAGCAGTATTGTCGGTAAAACTTCCTGACCCAAAGTTCTCTTCTCAAACTAAAGACAAGCTAGTCTCTTCTGAGGTGAAAGGAGTGGTGGAATCAATTTTGTCAGAGTATATGCAGGATTTTTTACTGGAAAATCCCGCTGAAGCAAAGGCTATCGTTGGGAAAATAGTAGAAGCGACGCGCGCCCGTGCAGCAGCACGCAAGGCACGGGAAATGACACGCCGTAAGGGGGCTCTGGATGTTGCTGGATTGCCAGGTAAGTTGGCCGATTGTCAAGAGAGAGACCCGGCTATGTCTGAATTATTTCTGGTAGAGGGAGACTCTGCAGGTGGTTCAGCCAAACAGGGACGTGACCGCCGCACGCAAGCGATTCTTCCCTTAAAGGGAAAAATTTTGAATGTAGAGAGGGCTCGCTTTAATAAAATGTTGTCCTCTGCTGAAATTGGCACAATTATTACAGCTTTGGGCTGCGGTATTGGCAAGGAAGAATTTGATGCTGACAAGCTTCGTTACCATCGAATTATCATTATGACCGATGCCGATGTGGATGGCTCTCATATTCGGTCTCTTTTGTTGACATTTTTTTATCGACAAATGCCGGAACTTATTGAGCGAGGCCACATATACATTGGTCAGCCACCTCTATACAAAGTCAAGAAGGGTAAGCAGGAACAATATATAAAAGACGATACTGAACTGAATACATATCTGTTACGCCAAGCACTGGAAGGGACCAGCTTGCACGTAAACAACAAAGCTTCTGCCTTATCCGGCAACGTTCTGGAAGAGTTGGGCAAGAGCTATTTTGTAACGATGTCCGCTATTCAAAGGCTGAGTCGTGTGTACGAACATGAGATATTACTCGAGATGTTATATGCGCCTGCGCCCCAAGTTGATTCACTTGCTGATAAGACAGATCAAGAGGTGTTGAGCAAGTGGTGGAAGCAGCTTGCGAAGCGACTTAACCAGCAAAAAAATACGGGTACAAGCTATGCTGTGCATGAAGATTGGCAAATAGAATCTGTACAGCTTGCAATTGTAAAAAAAGTGCATGGAGCGGTCAGAGAAGATGTTTTTTCTGAAGAATTTTTCATATCTGCTGACTTTCAATTGCTACGTAATTTTGCTATGCAGCTTGACGGATTGCTTGAAAAAGGGGCATTCATACAGCGCGGTGGCCGAAAACTTGTGACCCGGGACTTTATGGAAATGATGACTTGGCTTATGCAAGAAGCCAAGCACGGTTTAACTATACAACGCTATAAGGGTTTAGGTGAAATGAACCCCGAGCAGCTTTGGGAGACGACCATGAGCCCCGCCTCACGCCGTTTGATACAAGTAAATATCGAAGATGCCATTGCTGCGGACGAGGTGTTTGCTACCCTGATGGGTGACCAGGTTGAACCACGTCGAGACTTTATTGAACAGAACGCGCTGACGGCGACCAACATAGATATTTAATACAATTATTATATTCCAGTATACCGTACATAATGCTTTCCGTCCCAGAGCAAAGTGTTCGATCTCTGGCTATAAAGCTTGATATCTGAATTTCCGGATACTTCCTGAATCTCAAATGTATTTAATCGGGTTTGATAGCCGTTGACGATACATTCATACTAAAAGAACGTCCTTAAACGCTGTTTAGGCCGGCCAAGACATGAAAATAGCTTCATGGAATGTAAATTCATTACGTGTTCGCCTTCCGCAAGTTTTGGAATGGCTTGATGCCAATCCCGTAGATGTGCTTGCGCTGCAAGAAACCAAGGTAGTTGATGAAAAATTTCCGATAGCCGAAATTGCTCAGAGAGGCTATCATGGCGAGTACAGCGGGCAAAACACCTATAACGGGGTTGCGACTCTATCAAAGCGAACAGCCGGCGATACACTTGTTAATATTGAGGGGTTGGATGACTCGCAGCGGCGAATTCTTGCGGTTACTGTATCCGACGTGCGGATATTAAACCTATATGTCGTGAACGGTTCGGAAGTAGGGTCCGAAAAATATACATACAAGCTGGACTGGCTCAAGAAAGTAACCGCTTTCATTAAAAAAGACCTTGAAAAATACCCGAAATACATCGTGCTGGGAGATTTTAACATTGCTCCTGAGGATCAAGATGTGCATGATCCGATAGCCTGGGAGGAAAAAATTTTATGTAGCAGCAAAGAGCGTAAAGCCTTGAAAGCTATATTAAATTTGGGCTTCGTTGATACGTTTCGGTTATTTGAGCAGAAAGAAAACAGTTTTAGTTGGTGGGATTATCGTGCGGCCGCCTTTCGACGCAATATGGGATTGCGAATTGACCTAATTTTGGCGAGTAGACCGCTGCAGGCGAGATGTAGTTTCAGCGGCATTGATAAAGTACCACGCAAAAATAAGCGACCCTCCGATCATACGCCGGTCATCGCAGAGTTCTTGTAGCTAAAATATGCGAATTTGTCTCTAAAAGTTGTTAAAATCCTTGATTATGCAAGATAGTTGTTTCTTTAATCAAAATAACTGAAGTTGAATCAACTGCTTCTGCAGAGAGATAAATGATAAGTAATAACCATACCCGCAAAGCAAACACTTAGTCTAAAATAGTGAAGCCGCCTTGGATCATGTCACTTCAGCTATCTGAAAAACACTCAAGTTCGGCGTTGCCTTAAAGTCAGGGGAACTTGGCTAAACAAGTAATGAGGAGGAATGAAATGCGCAGCATTATAATACTAAATTCCAAAGGCGGTTCAGGTAAAACTACGATTGCCACCAATTTAGCATCATACTTTGCAACTCAAGGCAACAAAGTCGTTTTGATAGACCGCGACCCACAAGGCAGCAGTATGGCATGGCTGAATGCGCGCTCTCCGGCGCGTCCTCCGATTCGAGGTATTGCCGCTTATGCCGCAACGGGCAAGCAACCTGGCCGCAACACCGATTATGTGATTATCGATCCCCCGGCAGGATTGCGAGGCGGCGCATTAAGCAAAATGATGAGAAGGGCGCAAACCGTTCTAATTCCCGTATTACCTTCACCATTAGATATGCGCGCGGCAAGTGATTTTATTATTGAAATTAAAAAATCTGCACCGGCGCAAAATAAAAGGGTCAAACTTGCTCTAGTAGCTAATCGTTCGCGTGACTTCACTAACATTTATTGGGAGCTGGACGATTTTCTGAGCAAACAGCGTATACCATTTTTAACCATGTTACGGGATAGCCAGCATTATATCCGGGCGGCACAACGAGGCTTGGGAATTTTTGAGATGGCGCCTTCTGCCACCGCTGTGGACCGTGAACAGTGGCAACCCATCATAAAATGGGTGAAAAGCAAGCGCAGCCAGCCCTGAACCAAACAAACTGCGTTATCTCGCAAGCTGGATCAAAAGAAAATGGAATGTTATTGGAAATCTATCCCTTGATACTATTTAACAGAGGACATATAAGTATCTTCAGTTTCGTTTGGTCTGGTAGTGCTCGTATACCTTGTCTGCATGTAGATTGCGAGAAGTAAGGCCGGCACACCAAGCAGGCTAGCGTAGATAAAGAAACTTACATAACCGTAGCCATCCACAATTTGCCCGGAAAACCCGCCAATAAACTTGGCAGGTAATAACATCAACGAACTGAACAGGGCATATTGCGTAGCCGTATAAGCGCGGCTGGTAAGACTGGACAGATAAGCGATAAACGTAGAACCAGCGATACCGGCGCTCAAGTTATCCGCGGCAATTACAAGTGCTAGCAACGAGGTTTCCGGCTCTTGCGTTGCGAGCCATGCAAAAACCAGGTTAGTGAGCGTAACCAAGGCTGCTGCAACGACCAGCATGCGCATGAAGCCATAGCGCATGATAAGGATGCCACCTAAAAGCGCACCGAATATAGTGACGAACACACCGAAAGTTTTGGAGACAAGGCCAACTTGAGTTTCAGTGTATCCCATATCTGCATAAAATGGCCCTGCCATCACACCCATAGTAATATCGCTAATCCGAAATAAGCCGATAAAAATCAAAATCACCAGTGCGGCTGTAATACCCTTACGCGCAAAAAAATCGGTGAATGGACATACCACCGCACCGATCATCCAGGCGACGAGATAACGAATATTCTTGGGTATATGGGAAGAGTTCCGAAGAAACTTGGTCACACGATCTTCCTGCAACCATGTTTGTTGTGCGGTCTGCCGTTCAGGTTCGATAACCAGCAAAGTTGTAATGATGCCGACGGACATCGCCAATCCCATCATGAAATACGCTGTGCTCCATGAAAAGCTACCGGCAATCAAGAATGCACCTCCACCGGACAGGATTAAACCAAGGCGATAACCCAACTGATACATCCCCGCCATAGCTCCTTGCTGAGCATCTGGTGCCGCCTCGATTCGCCAAGCGTCAATACTGATATCCTGAGTGGCGGAAGAAAAAGCAACCAACAAAGCGAACAGCGTCAACCTTGTCAGCTCGGTTACAGGATCGCTAGTTGCCATCATCCACAGGCCACAGATGACACCAATTTGTGCTAACAACATCCAGCTACGTCGGTGTCCCAGAGTTTTCGTCAATATGGGCAGTGGCAGGCGATCTACCAGGGGTGCCCACACAAATTTAAGTCCATAAAGAATGGCAACCCAGGAAATATAACCGATCATGGCTCGATCTATTCCTTCTTTTCGTAGCCAGAAAGACAGGGTTCCGAATACCAACAGCAAAGGCAAGCCTGCCGAAAAGCCGAGAAACAACATGGCGATTACGCGTGGCTTCAGGTAGACGTGTAGCGCTTGTGACCAGGAGGTTTTTTCTGTGTGTGGGTTCAAATCGTCAAATCATAGTCAATGGTGAGCGGTGCATGGTCTGAAAAACGTTCCTTTTTATAAATGCTGGCGCGTTGCGGCTTTCCTTTCAACCCAGGTGTGGCAACTTGATAGTCGATACGCCACCCAACATTTTTAGCCCAAGCCTGGCCTCGATTTGACCACCAAGTATACTGCTCCTCCCTTTGGTCAATTTCACGAAAGACGTCAAGATAGCCTACATCTTTGAACAAAATATCCAGCCAAGCGCGCTCTTCAGGCAGGAAGCCAGAGTTTTTTTGGTTACTACGCCAGTTTTTTAGATCGATTTTCTTGTGTGCGATATTCCAGTCTCCACAAATGACGTATTCTCTGCGCCGGCGTTTTATATTTTTCAAATGCCGCATAAAGCTGTCCATGAAGCGGAACTTGGCCTGCTGGCGTTGTTCACTAGATGTGCCTGAAGGGGCGTATAAAGAGACTAGGGCAAAGTCATCAAACTGCAACTCAAGATAACGGCCCTCTTTATCGAACTCATCCTCCCCGTAGCCGTGAATGACCTTGTGCGGTTTGTGCCTGCTATAGACGGCGACGCCACTGTACCCCTTTTTTAGAGCGTCAACATAATAGCAATGGTAGGCTGCCGGGAAGAAAATCGCGTCGCGCTGCAATTGATGTACTTGCGCTTTGGTTTCTTGTACGCACACCATGTCGGCATTTTGTTTTTTCAGCCATGCAAAAAACCCCTTCCGTGCCGCTGCACGGATACCGTTTGCATTGAGGGTAATGATACGCACGGTGTAATACAATAGGCCTCCTAGTAACGGACATCTTGTTGATACGAGATATATCAGAAGACGCGATACCCGCGAGATACTATATGAAAAACAGCTTGAAGTTCATTCAATTCGCCATTCAGCAAGGTGTGTTGCAATTTGGCGAGTTTACGCTTAAATCAGGCCGCGTGAGCCCTTATTTTTTTAATACGGGACTATTTAATGATGGTCATGCGCTCACAACACTGAGCACATTTTATGCACAGGCGATCATCGATGCGGATATAGAATTCGACATGATGTTTGGTCCTGCATATAAGGGCATTCCTCTGGTTGCTGCCACTGCTATGAGCCTTGCTCGAGAACATGGCCGTAACGTGCCCTATGCCTTTAATCGCAAGGAAGCCAAACGATACGGTGACGGTGGGCAGACAGTGGGCGCGCCGGTAGCCGGCAAGGTACTAATCGTTGATGATGTCATTACCGTCGGCACAGCTGTCAACGAAGCCGTTGAAGCTATTCATGGCGCAGGTGGGCAAACAGTGGGTGCCGTCATCGCCTTTGATCGACGTGAACGTGAGAAAACCGGGAAACAATCTGCCGTTGAGACACTGCAAAATCGGCTTGCAATACAAGTCATCGCTATCGCTACCGTTACCGAGCTTGTGCAATATGCAGAATCCAGGCAACTATATGGTAAATATCTGCCTGCGTTACAAAGCTACCTGGACGAATTTGGTGTGGGCTAGCTCCGTCTGCAACGAGTGGGCTGTACCTTTAATAGCCCGAATATGAAATTTCTTCGAACTGCAAAAAACTCTTGGCTTTTATTCGAGCAAGTGCGACTATAGCGGGTACATCAGCGTGAATGATCTTGGTTCTTTGACCAAGCAGATTACCCAATAAAAAACTAATAACAAGACGCTGTCATGCCCTTGTCGGAAGAAATCGAAAACGCGGTGCGACTGTGTTTGCATTATGGAAATGGAACGGGTATCCATGCTGCTTGAAACTTGACAACTAAAAATTTATAAGAACGTTAAGCTGTGCGTACTCAGAGATGAGTCACTGCAAACAGAAGGAACATTTTTTGTGGTGTGATTCTTTAAGTACCTCCCGGCTTACAACATGGAGTTAGCCGCATGAGTGTCCCGTTTTCCACTGCTCGAGTAACCAACCTGCATCGTGAGCATCACAAACAATCTTTACGTGACACAGTCACACATTCCTTACGTTTGTACTTAAGCCAACTGGGCGGGCATGAACCTAAAGACCTTTACAAGATGTTTATAGAAGAAGTTGAAAATCCGTTGTTGGAATCGATCATACAATATTGTAACGGCAACCAGACGAAAGCAGCAAAATACTTGGGTCTTAATCGCGGCACTCTGCGCAAAAAGCTGAAAATGTACGGGTTGAATTGATTATCTTTTTAGATTACTTCATTGTTCAGCCTTAAGCGGCAAATTAATCGTCGGGCGCTAATCAGCGTTGCCGATAAAACGGGCATTGTAGAATTTGCTCACCAACTGCGTAGCCTGGATATAGAACTGTTATCTACGGGTGGCACCGCGGCACTTCTTGATGATCGTGGCATAAGCGTTACGCGAGTCTCCGACTATACCGGCTTTCCAGAAATCATGGACGGTCGCGTCAAAACACTGCACCCGAAAATTCATGGAGGCATTCTTGCCCGGCGTGGACAGGATGAAGAAGTTATGCAACGCCATGACATTGCGGCTATTGACTTGGTCATCATCAATCTTTATCCATTTGCTGCAACCGTTGCCAACCCTGACTGTTTGTTGCAGGATGCCATTGAAAATATCGATATTGGGGGTGTCGCACTGCTGCGGGCAGCGGCAAAAAACCACGCCCACGTTGCTGCAATCGTAGACCCGGCCGATTACAGCGAAATTCTCGTGCAACTGAAGAAAGGTGACGGCTGGCTGGACCAGGCGTTGAGATTTGAATTGGCGGCAAAGGCATTTGAGCACACTGCCCGATATGAAGGCATGATTGCCGCCTATTTGAGGAAACAGTTATCGGAAGATAACTCTGATGACTTCCCTCACGCGCTTACCCTTTGTCTTCAGCGCGAGCAAGTGCTGCGCTACGGAGAAAATCCACATCAGCGCGGTGCTTTATATATAGAGAAAGGCACACCTGAATCTGGTGCTGCAACAGCTGAAGTCATTCAGGGCAGGCAGCTATCTTATAACAACATTGTGGACGCCGACACAGCCTTGGAATGTGTAAGGCAATTTTCCTCACCTTCATGTGTGATCGTCAAACATGCCAATCCCTGTGGTGTTGCCACGAGCGAGACCATTTTGCAAGCTTATGAATGCGCTTGGCAGACTGACCCCACCTCGGCATTTGGTGGCATTATCGCCTTTAATCGACAACTGGACGATACTACTGCAAAAGTGATTATAGAGAGGCAGTTTGTCGAAGTTCTCATTGCACCGATCATCTCTGCGGCGGCTCGCAAAGTGTTAGCTTTGAAAAAAGACATTCGTGTACTGGAATATGGCAAGATGCAGGAAACAACAGGCTCATTTGACCACAAGCGTGTAATGGGCGGACTGCTTGTGCAGGACCGGGACATAAGCGTTACCGGAAAAGACGACTTGAAAATTGTCTCTAAGCGGGCGCCTTCCGACGACGAACTGGAAGACTTGCTGTTTGCCTGGAAAGTGGTGAAATTTGTAAAGTCGAATGCAATTGTCTACGCACGCAATCAACAAACCGTGGGTATAGGTGCTGGACAAATG
Source organism: Gammaproteobacteria bacterium (assembly GCA_965215055.1). GTDB lineage: Bacteria > Pseudomonadota > Gammaproteobacteria > UBA4575 > UBA4575. The sequence continues at coordinate 1,196,628 of OZ244046.1, read as the reverse complement.
AGCCGCGTATACTCTGCAAAAATTGCCATTATGAAAGCACAGGACGTGAACCTGGAACTCACTGGAGCAGTAATGGCTTCTGACGCCTTCTTCCCGTTTCGCGATGCGATTGATGCGGCACATGAACACGGTATTACCGCTGTCATCCAACCTGGTGGTTCAAAAAATGATAGCGAAATTATTGCAGCAGTAGATGAAATGGGCATACCGATGGTTTTCACGGGCATGCGGCATTTTCGCCATTAAACCTTTATAGATAACGACGGTTATCTTTAGATCAAATATCTTAACGTCTAATGAAAGTACTGGTAGTTGGCGGCGGCGGTCGTGAACATGCCCTGGCTTGGAAGCTGGGGCAGTCCGAAAAAGTTACTCACATATTTGTCGCACCAGGAAATGCCGGAACGGCGCGTGAGCCAAAAACAGAAAACATCGAAGTCGACGCGGAAGACATCGGAACCCTTGTCGCCTTTGCCAAGCGGCAACACATTGAATTAACCGTAGTTGGTCCTGAGGCACCTTTGGTTGCTGGAATCGTTGATCAATTCAAAAGCGAAGGCCTGCCGATTTTTGGGCCCACTGCAGCGACTGCTCAACTAGAAGGGTCGAAATCCTTTGCCAAGAAATTCATGCAGCAACATGGTATTCCGACAGGCGAAAGTGCCACGTTTACCGATATCGACCAGGCCAAGACATATATTTTGTCCAAGCCGACACCCATAGTGATCAAGGCGGATGGGTTAGCAGCGGGTAAAGGAGTCTTTATTGCGCAAACACATGCCGAAGCCACGTACTGCGCCGAGAACATGTTGAGTGGAGCAAGTTTTGGCAAGGCAGGCCAACAAATCATCGTGGAAGAATTTATTCGAGGGGAAGAAGCCAGCTTTATATGCATAGTGGACGGCGAACACGCGCTGCCTATGGCAAGTTCACAGGATCATAAAGCGCGCGATGAAGGAGACGTAGGTCCAAACACTGGTGGTATGGGTGCATATTCACCTGCGACCGTAATAACGGATATCATGCATCAACGCATCCTGGAAGAAATAATTCATCCTGTTGTAAACGGGTTTGCGCAGAGAGGCACGCCATATGTCGGCTTTCTTTACGCAGGCTTAATGATTGACGCGCGCAGCAACCCTTACGTGCTGGAATTTAACTGCCGGCTTGGTGACCTGAAACACAACCTATACTCATGCGTATGCAGTCAGATTTGGCTGAACTATGCGTAGCAGCACTGGCCAAACAACTGCATCGACGTGATATTCAGTGGGACTTGCGCACGGCACTTGGCGTAGTGCTTGCTACACGGGGGTATCCTGGACAATACGAGAGAGGGCAAATTATTGAAGGGCTGCCACGGCAAGAGCACACCATGCAAAAAGTCTTCCATGCAGGCACCAGGCTGCGAGGCGGTCAAGTGCTGACCAATGGCGGACGAGTACTGTGTGCCACCGCACTTGGCGATGGTATCAAAGCAGCCCAAAAGCGCGCATATGAGCTGGTACACAACATTTCCTGGCCAGACATGTTTTATCGCTCAGACATCGGCCATCGTGCAATCGAGAGCGAATAAGCAAACCTTTGCAGTTGCTGGAATCAGCGCTTCATAGCTTCAAAAAACTCATCGTTAACCTTGCTCGTTTGCATGCGGCCCAGCATGAACTCCATGGCTTCGATTTCATCCATAGGTTGCAGGAATTTACGTAATATCCAGATCTTTTGCAGCTCTTCTTGATCGGTTATCAACTCTTCACGGCGCGTGCCTGAACGATTGATATTGATTGCAGGAAATACACGTTTTTCCGCAATACGACGATCCATGTGAATTTCCATGTTCCCTGTGCCTTTGAACTCTTCATAGATGACTTCATCCATCTTTGAGCCAGTTTCAATCAGTGCCGTGGCGACAATCGTAAGGCTGCCACCTTCTTCGATATTGCGTGCCGCGCCAAAAAAGCGCTTTGGTCTTTGCAATGCATTGGCATCGACACCACCTGTCAGGACCTTGCCTGATGCAGGGGCAACCGTGTTATAGGCACGCGCGAGGCGCGTTATGGAATCAAGCAGAATCACCACATCCTTTTTATGCTCCACCAGCCGCTTTGCCTTTTCAATCACCATCTCGGCAACCTGCACGTGTCGGCTGGCGGGCTCATCAAACGTGCTTGACACCACTTCACCTTGTACCATGCGTTCCATTTCAGTGACCTCTTCGGGCCGCTCATCAATAAGCAACACGATGAGGTAACATTCAGGATGGTTGGAGGTAATGCTTTGTGCAATGTTTTGCAGCATCAAAGTCTTGCCCGCTTTGGGCGGAGATACAATCAGGCCACGTTGACCCTTGCCGATCGGTGCGCAGATATCAATGATACGGGCCGTGATATCTTCAGTACTGCCGTTACCGCGTTCCAACTCCAGGCGCTCATCCGGATGCAGGGGCGTCAGATTTTCGAACAGGATTTTGCGCTTTGCATTTTCAGGCTGATCAAAATTGATCTGATCCACCTTAAGCATGGCGAAGTAACGTTCACTGTCTTTAGGCGGGCGTATTTTTCCTGACACAGTGTCTCCGGTGCGCAAGCCAAATCTGCGTATTTGGCTGGGCGACATGTAGATATCGTCCGGTCCAGCGAGATAGGAACAATCAGCGGAGCGTAAAAAACCGAACCCGTCTTGTAAAATTTCAAGTACGCCATCGCCAAAGATATCCTCACCATTTTTCGCATGTGTTTTGAGAATTGAAAATATAATGTCCTGTTTACGCAGACGAGCTAAATTATCAATGCCTCTTTGTGTTGCAATATCGATCAACTCCGAGGCTGGTTTCTTCTTTAATTCAGTTAAATTCATAATATTTTTGGTATCTTGTTATTTAGAAAACCTTCCCTGACCAAGCGCAAAGAAGCATATTTTACGTGTTGCCACGCGCAACTTGACTGGTGCCACAAAATGGCATTTTATTTATTCAAAGTTTCCAATTTCCAATGCGACTTGATCAGCGCAATTTGGTGTATGTTCTTTTTACTGGCTAATAGTTTGGTTACAGATAAACGCGAAAGGAAATCTCGCTAACTTGGCGATTTAGATACTTTGATCAATAAATGCAGTCAATTGTGATTTTGACAATGCGCCTACTTTAGTAGCTTTAGCGCTACCATTTTTGAAAATCATTAACGTGGGAATGCCACGCACACCATACCTCGGTGGTGTATCGGGGTTGTCGTCAACGTTCAGTTTAGTGATCTTGAGCCTACCTTTATATTCGTCGACAATCTCCTCCAGCAGCGGTGCAATCATCTTGCAGGGTCCGCACCATTGCGCCCAATAATCAACCAACACAGGTTGTTCGCAGCGCAACACCTCTTGTTCAAAATTGTCATCCGTTATATGACTGATACTTTCACTCATTACCGCTGACACTCCAAATATTCAAAAAGCTAAGATTTAGTTGAAACCGCACGCCGGGATCAGCGCAACTTTGTTTATAAAAGGCACACCACCAAATGTCTGTAAGAACATCCGGCAACAAAAGAAATCAATGCAGGACTACCTGTTACTCCATTCTCATACATTCTTATTACAATTGCAACCCCACAAGAAAATTCTGAAATACTACAAGAAAAGCCTGCAAAATAGACTTTACTTGCGTCATATATACTTTGATCAGACTTATGGCGGACAAATGGTTCAGGTATGAAAAGAACAACAATTTGCGTACTGGGTGGAACGGGATTCGTAGGCCGCCACCTGTGTGTTGAACTGGCCAGGTACGGTCACGAGGTGAGAATTCTTACCCGTCGCCGCGAGCGCAATCGAGATCTGCTGGTTTTACCAGGAACGCGAGTCATTGAAAGTGACATCCATAATAGTGCTCAACTGCGTACACATTTTCAGGGTTGCGACACAGTAATCAACCTTGTAGGCATCATTAACGGAAAGGACCGTGGTGGAAAAGAGTTTTATACCGTTCACTTTGAGTTGACACGTAAAATTGTTGCGGCATGTCTGCACTGCAACGTCGCAAGACTACTGCATATAAGCGCACTCAATGCCAAATCGAGTGAACAGAGTCATTACTTGCGTACCAAAGGCGAGGCGGAAAACTATTTACATACCTTCTCATTCGGTAAAATTGCAGTAACCAGCTTTAGACCCTCTCTGATTTTTGGTGGCGAAAATGATTTTCTGAATCGTTTTGCGTTCTCGCTGAAAATAGCCCCCTGGGTTTTCCCTTTGCCGTGTGCCGATACAAAATTTGCGCCAGTTTATGTTGGTGACGTTGCAAGAATCATGATCGACGCCATGAATGATCCGGATTCATTTGGGAAAAGAATCAACCTGTGCGGTCCCAAACAGTACACGCTACAACAAATAGTCCAATATGCTGCATCCATCCATGGGTACAAGAGAAAAATACTGGCGTTGCCAGACTGGTTGTCAAAACTACAGGCGCGCATTTTGGAACATATTCCCGGCAAACCATTTTCAATGGACAATTACTATGCATTACAAAAAGACAGCATTTGTCCCGAGACTAGCAACTGTCCTACCAGCATGGAATCAGTTCTTCCGGCTTACTCACTGAAATAGTGCACGACATATTTTTACATTATTACGCTTACATGATCCGATCATGGAGATATATCTAGTAGGCGGCGCAGTGCGTGACGAATTACTGGGGCTACCTGTCGCCGAGCGCGACTGGGTTGTGGTTGGCTCCAGTGTCGAAGAGATGCTTGCCCAGGGGTATCGGCCCGTGGGAAAGGACTTTCCCGTATTTTTACACCCACACAGTAATGAAGAATACGCCCTTGCCCGCACCGAGCGAAAGAAGGGAAGTGGCCATCGCGGGTTTCAGATTCATACCTCACCAGAACTGAGTTTAGAAGAGGACCTACAGCGTCGTGACCTGACTATCAATGCGATGGCAAAGAATGCGTCAGGGAAAATCATTGACCCCTATGGCGGACAACAAGACCTGCAAGCCAGGGTACTACGGCATGTTTCCGATGCGTTTATTGAAGATCCGCTTCGTGTCCTGCGCGTCGCGCGGTTTGCAGCAAAGTTTGCATCATTGGGGTTTACAATTGCGGACGAAACCCTGCAACTCATGCAGCGGATGGTAAAGACAGGAGAACTGAAGGAATTGCCACCGGAGCGCATCTGGCAGGAGACCAGGAATGCATTGGCGACCGAATCACCCGGCAAGTTTTTTGTAGTGCTGTACACCATAAATGCACTGGCACAAACGCACGCCGGTATTAGCAAACCATTTGAAAACAAGCAGGCGCGTGAGCATGGTCTGGCTTGCCTGGATAGCAGCACGTTGCAGACACCATGTGCCCGTTTCGCGGCGTTTGTTGGCGGCCTTTATTTTAACCAGACTATGCAGGGGCATGAACATGCTCGGGAAAGAGCTTGCCGTGAAGTGTACGGTCTAACCGAACAACTCCGCCTGCCGAACGCCTGCAAGGAATTACTTACCCTTACAGTGGCACTACAGCATCCATGCCATCAGATCTTCGACCTGGATGCGCGACAATTTCTAGACCTGCTGCATAGACTGGATGCTCGCAGAAAGCCTGAGCGCCTTGCAAAGTTACTGGATATATTTTCTACGGTGTATAAATCCGTCACGAATAAAGAAGAATACGTACAGGCCGACTGGCTGCGGCGCGCCGCAAAAACCATTGCCGAAATAGACGTGTCAGAGTGGAAAAAAGAAGGGGCAAGTAATGAAAAACTGGCTGACAACCTGGAACGTGCGCAACTGGAATTACTTACTCGTCTTATCAAAGAAAAACGTATGGTTGACTAATAACAAGCAGAACTATGCCCAACACTATTCGGTACAACACAAACGGCAGCATCCCTATCATGTTGATGAACTTTATGAACCAGTGTATACAAAGAAATGCAACAACTGTAGAACAAGCGATAACTCCAAAAACCATCCCCCATTCAATACCCTCATTTTGCAGTACGGCGCGGTAACATCCATAGAGGGAAGCCCCAAGAATAGTTGGAATTGAGAGCAGAAAGGAAAATCGTGCAGCTTCCGTTCGGGTGAGACCCAGCCATAGACCTGCAGTCATCGTCACACCGACGCGCGAAGCACCGGGGATAAGTGCAGTAACTTGTGCCAAACCGATGAGCAGCGCATCTACAGTGGTTAAATGCCTGGTTTTTCTCGTTTGTTTGCCTAGCCAGTCAGCCAGCCACAACAGCAGGCCAAATGTAATTGAAGCAATTGCGACTACAACTGCGTTACGAGTGTATTCGACCACATAGGCGTGAAACAAAATCGCGGCGATGAATATCGGTAGCGTTGCCCATATCAACAGCCCAGCGAGGCGGTTATCTTCAGCGGTGCCATGAGAAAACCGGGTAGACGCAGAGCAACTCGTTACCAGCTTGTACAGGTCACCCCGAAAATAAAACAGTACTGCCAGCAAACTACCAAAGTGTGCAGCGATGTCCACGACGATGCCCTGGTCCTGCCACGTTGCAATGATAGGCAAAAGCACCAGGTGAGCAGAGCTTGAGATAGGAAGAAACTCCGTAATCCCTTGAATTACGGCTAATAAAAAAGCATGTAAAGGCTCCATATAACTACATCTTCCCTGTTAAAGTCGCGCTCGCATGTCACGCAGAGTAAAGCAATCCTCACCATATTCTATTCCCTTCCCCAGGACCATAATCTGAAAGCGCTCACCGATTGCAGCGCCCAAGGTAAGCTGCTTGAGTTGCGCAACCTGCGTGATGCGGTCAATCTCGTTATCTCCTTGCGGTCGCCAGTCGAGCAAATGATTCGCCAGCATAAAGTTACGCTGCGAACCAAAAGACAATACTTTCAGATTAAGACACTCAGCTGCTTTTGCCAGTGCGGAAAAATCCACGTCTGCGGTAAAATCCTGCAAACCCGAACGTATAAGCGGACTCTCGGATACCTGGTGGTTAAAATAACTTCGTAACGTCCCCATGTTGCGCTGCGGGTGGTAGTACTCACTGCGCGGATAGCCGTAATCAATCAGAAACATTACGCATTGCTCACATCCTTTCGTCCATGCAAACAAGGCACTCTCGAAATCAAGATTGACTTCACTACGATAACCCTCTGGAAACGGCTGTTCCAGCGTTACCGCTATATCATTCAAAGCAGCCTCAAGGTCACTTGAAGGAGAGCGCAGTTGCCATTCAAAGGCTCCTTGTCGTGTCAGTCCTACACACTTTTCCTTGGGCTCTTTTGAAAGCACCTCAAAGCATTTGACCGGCAGCGCGTCCAGGACCTCATTCACTATAATGATTGCGCTTTCCATGCTGGTTGGCAGGTTCGGTAGCCACTTGACGGTCTCTGCATATTGCGGGATTTCTGCTGCAAGTAATTTCCTTTGCTGCACACGGAGTAAATCGCTTGGTTCATAGATACAGTATCGGGAAGGTGGTCTTCCCCAAGCATGCAAGAAACGGATTATATCGCGCGCCAGCCGACCGCTGCCTGCACCGACTTCCAAAATTGCCCGCCTCTCGTCATCACGTATCAGCCGTGCGCAGGCGTGCGCCAGGCAATATGCAAGATGCACCGAAATTTCGGGTACAGTGCTGAAATCGCCATCCCTGCCAAAAATCTGCTGCTTGTGATGGTAGTAACCTGTAGACGGGTCGTGTAGCGCCAATTGCATGTACCGGTCAAACCCGATACAACCTCCATGCCTTTCGATTTCCTGCCTGATCCGCATGGCGCAATTTTCTGTATGTGCCCGTTGTGCGGCACTAAGTGCGGTGGAATTTAGATCAAGCATTAAAGTCTACTTGTACGAGAAGGGAGTGTAGTAAGCGTGTGAGCCTGCTTATACAGGGTATGGTAGAGTTTAGGCAATTGAAAAGCTTGGATGCGGGCGATAATAGTTATTGCACAGACCCCAGGTCGTGAATAGTCCAAAAAAACTGTAGTAACAGGCAAACTGTTTTGCATTGCATTTATGAATAGCCCCAAAGTGGTCATGATAACAGGCGCGGCGCGGCGCATTGGTGCGCAACTTGTCCGCTACCTGCATCAATCCGGTATGGATATCATTCTGCATTACCGCAACTCCAGGAAGGACGCCTTGACACTTGCTGAAGACCTTACCGCAAAACGCTCCAACTCCGTAAAACTGCTACAGGGCGATCTCAAGGAGTACGCAAATATTCCCGTCCTGGCTAAGCAGGCAGTTTCCCTGTTTGGCCATATTGACGTACTGATCAACAATGCCTCTTCTTTTTTTCCTACCAACCTGGGTGAAGTTGACGAAGACGTCTGGGAGGACCTGATTGGCGTGAATCTCAAGGCACCCTTTTTTTTAATACAGGCGGTTGCACCATACCTTAAGGCCTCACAAGGCTGCATTATCAATATCGTTGACATTCATGGTGACCGACCTCTCAAACGTTATCCCGTATACTCTGTTGCCAAGGCTGGCCTGGCAATGCTAACTAAATCAATGGCGCGCGAACTGGCGCCTGGAGTGCGCGTAAACGGCATCGCACCAGGGGCCATCATGTGGCCGGAAGCAGAGCACTACGAAAGCCTGCACCAGGAAATTATCTCGCGCACCGCCTTGAAAAGAGAAGGCGACCCCAAGGACATTGCCGATGCAGCGTTATTTCTAATCAACCAGGCAAACTATGTTACCGGCCAGATCATTGCAGTAGATGGTGGGCGGACGTTAAGTAATTGACTCTCGCGTTAAACGCCCGTCGTTGTTCCAAAAAATCACGCCACCACCTTCATCTTTCTGCTTTTTGTTCTCGCCTCCCATAACTTGGCGATAGTCTGTTTTTCTTCTGGGTGAACAATATTACCGGCAAGCTCTGCCAGGGGTTTCAGTACAAAGTCATAGCGCAGGATGTCCGGATGCGGAAGATGTACACCGTCCATTTGCACTACAAGATCACCGTGTAACAACTGATCCAGATCAAGCGTACGCGATTCAAATTGTTCCTTGCCTCGCGTTCGTTCATGCTCAATCTCAATCTGCCTGAGAATCTGGTTGATTTCCCGTGGTGAGTGTTTTGTATCAAAGCCTACTACCAAATTATGAAAATCATCACCGTCAAACCCCACGGCCCTGGTTTCATACACGTTGGAAATGTACAGCCGATTAAAAACTTTTTGCAATGCCCGTATTGACGAAGGAATATTTCTTTCCTTGTCGATGTTACTACCGATGCTGACGTAGACCCGCACCATCCGTTGTCCTTCAGGTACCGGACTTTCCGCGTTCAATGGTTATCCCTACGTCACGCGAGCCACGCACGGCACCCGGCTTGGTAATGGTGACGCGCACCCAGGGAATATTGAACTCCGTGAGCAGGATGTTGGCCACCTCTTCAATCAAAGTCTCAATCAGGCCATAATTACTATCCTCCACGAACTGAATCACACGTTTGGAGATCGCCCGGTAATCCAACGCATCATCAATAGAATCCTTTTTTGCGGCCTTGCCGACGTCAGTACCCATCTCCAGGTTCACACGCACTTTCTGCTTAATGCGCTTTTCCCACTCGAACACGCCGATAGTGGCATTTATTTCCAAATCGCGAAGAAAAACTATATCCATGATGAACGCAGGTAATTCCGAAGTTATTTATTTGCCTGGTTACTTGCCGTAATCGGCTTGTGTCACAGTGGCGATTCTGGTACCTTCATGCGCCTTGTTATGATACAGGGCTTTGAGCAACTATTTGTCATGTCCAATAATATCTGCCAAGTTACCGGAAAGTGCCCCATATCGGGTAATAACGTTTCCCATGCGCATAATAAAACACGGCGTCGGTTTATACCTAATCTTCACACGCGCCGTTTTTGGGTGGAGAGTGAAAACAGGTGGGTAAAACTGCGTGTTTCGACTCAGGGCATACGTACTATTGATAAAAAAGGTATTGACAAAGTGCTTGCCGACATTTGCAAGCGCGGCGACAAAATCTGATCGCATAACCTGAGAACACCTGATGGCAAAAGCGGTTCGCGAGAAAATCAAGTTGGTATCAAGTGCGGGTACCGGCCATTACTATACGACGAGCAAAAACAAGCGTACCACGACTGACAAACTCGAGATGAAAAAGTACGATCCAGTTGTGCGCAAGCACGTTCTCTATAAAGAAGCGAAAATCAAATAACAATACCGCGCGTGCCCTTTTACGCTGCTTACTTAATCGAAGAGTACAGAAGTTTAGCAGGACAGGGTATTTCCAAACCTCACCTTATCGGTTGCAGGGCATAGCTGCGCAGGCCCTGTGCAAACTCCTGTAACACCTTGATCCCGGTTGCCTCAGCTTCTTTACACCATTGAATAATCGCTTGAATCAGGCGGTCGTGGTTGGCATACGTTTCACTCCAAAGTGCCTGCAGCTTGCGACGGAATTCATACACCGTCCGCAGGGCTTCACTATTTTGTAAAAGCTCTTGCAGTTGCTTGCGATGCGCGAGTTGTAGACGGCTGTCTTCACACACCAGGGCAGCACGCATGTGGCGAACCAGCTTTTTGTAACGCACGTCGATTTCTGACAGTTCATTGCGAAAGGTTGGCAGGGTTACCCGTTGCGCATAGTCCGCCATCACGTGCAATTTGCTGGTAATGACAGCCTTGGCAGTGTTGAGATCAATACAATTTTTGTGAATGAGCCTGGTTGGTTGCGGTGCCCGGCGCCGCACTTTTGCCAAGCGTAGAAAAGACAGTATCTGAATATACAGCCAGCCCACGTCAAATTCCCACCACTTGCTGGAAAGTTTTGCCGAACTCGGATAGGCGTGGTGATTGTTGTGCAGTTCTTCGCCGCCGATGATAAAACCAAGACTGATAATGTTGGTAGAGCCGTCAGGTGTTTCAAAATTTCGATAGCCCCAGTAATGCCCGATGCCATTGACAATGCCGGCAGCGGTAAGTGGAATCCAGATTATCTGAACCGCCCAGATTGCAATGCCGGCAAATCCAAACAGCATGTAATCCAGCATCAACACTACTATCAGTCCGCTGTTACTGAAGCGCGAATACAAGTTCCGTTCAAGCCAGTCATCGGGTGTGCCGTGTCCAAAATTTTTCAGGGTAAGCGGATTATTGGCTTCCTGCCGGTATAGCCTGGCACCTTGCCAGAACACCATGCCGATGCCCTTGATGTATGGACTGTGCGGGTCGTCTATGGTTTCCGTCTTGGCATGATGTTTACGGTGCACGGCGACCCACTCCTTGGTTATCATGCCGGTGGTTGCCCATAACCAGAAGCGGAAGAGATGAGCCACGAATGGATGGAGGTCCAGCGCACGATGTGCCTGGCAACGATGCAGATACAGGGTTACCGATGCAATCGTAGCGTGAGTAAGGACAAACGTGATGACAACGTAACCCCACCAGGGCAACGTAATCCATCCACTAAACATATGACTCATCCTGACGAATAATCGTTATTATTTTATTACACCAGTTATCGAATCGATTTAACGGCGATAATCATACGTGTTAATCGCAGTTGCGGGCAAGCGTTACTTGTTCATACGGGCGCATCGTTGGAATGTTACATTGGCCATTACAAGATAAACAAGGCAAACATGGCTGTTGCGGGCACTCGTTGATAGTGAGCTGGATTCTATTCTTTTTCCAGCAATATACTTCCCGACCCTTGCAGTGAAGCGCGCCAATGGGGTGCGACGTATAATGTCGCTTCTCTTTCGATGATGATTGCAGGCCCTGCAATCACCTGGTTTGAACCGATATCTGCACGCCTGTATACGGGCACTTGTTGGTTTGATTCGTGTAACGTAGTCCATTCAATCGGACTTGCTGGTGTTTGAGGCGGATTGTGTGGGAGTTGCAGCGCAGGGCTCTCGCCGCTGGCCGTGAGACGCAGGTTCACCACCTCAATGGGCATATCCAGGGCGTGACCGAACTGTCGTTCATGCTGGGCATGAAATGCTTGTGCGGCCTGATGGCGGTTTATCCAGGCTGATTTCAACGTTGAAGACTGGCCTTGATAGCGCAACTCCATCTCCCGTTTAAGCGTGAAATTTTTTTCAATTTCCGTGGTTAAATCACCAGTGATTCTTGTTTCAAGCCGCACAAAAATTTCCTCTATCTCTTTTTCCTGCAAATCATCGAGCAACCTGATGCAGCTTTGTGAAACCTCCTTCCCGGGTGGCGCTACCAACAATCCCAGCGCCGACAATACTCCAGCGTATGCTGGCACCAGGGCAAAACGTATGTCGAGTGCTTCTGCCAAGTCGCAAACGTGCAGACCACCGGCGCCCCCAAAACTCACCAGGGTAAAATGCCTGGGATCGTGGCCGCGATATATGGACATGACGCGCAACGCTTGGGCCATCTGCTCATTGGCAATGCGCACGATACCCCGTGCACACGCCAGCGTGTCCAGGCGCGCGCGTTGACCAAGATCGGCTATCGCGTCCAGTGCGGCCTGGTAATTCAGCGCCAAGTTTCCCGCAAGCTGGCAGCTTGCAGGCAACTGCCCCAACACCACGTGGGCATCCGTTACCGTAGCGCGTGTGCCGCCACGCCCATAACAGGCAGGGCCCGGCGAAGCCCCTGCTGATTCAGGGCCTACTTGTAACAGGCCGCCTTCATCGATCCAGGCAATTGAACCACCACCGGCGCCAATAGTGTGGATATCCAGTGTTGGAACCGCGATCGGCAAGTCGGCAATTCTGGCCTTATCAGTTAAATTAAACTCATTGTCGATAATGGAGACGTCGGTGGATGTTCCACCCATATCAAAAGTCAACAGGCGTTCATGTCCGGCACCCCTACCAACCTCCAGGCTTCCCCATAACCCTCCTGCAGGGCCTGATAACAACAAGCGCACGGCATTACGTTCGGCCACGTCTGCGTTCATGGTGAGGCCGTGATTTTGCATCACGGAAATCTTTGCAGTCCGCACCTGCGCACCCAGACGCGACAGGTAACCCTGCACTACGGGGCCCAGGTAACTGTTCAACCAGGTCGCCATCCCGCGTTCATACTCACGATGCTCAGCGAGCACCTCGGAAGAAATCGACACCCAGAATCTATCCTTGAGTCGGTCGTTAAGCTGTCGTTCAAAACGATCATCGATAAAAGAAAACAGCAAGCAGACTGCGACCGCTTCTGCGTTGAGTGCACTGATTTTTGTCGGCAACTGTTCGAGTTCTTCAGGCAGTAAGGGCTGAATCGTCTTGCCGTCGGGGGCAATTCTTCCGCCGACTTCAAGATTCAACTGCGGCTCAAATAGTGAGCACGGGTTTTCAGGGGTAAGGTCGTACAAATTCCGGCGTGTTTGCCGGCCGATTAACAACAAGTCCTTGAAACCGTGATTGGTAATAAATACGGTGCGGGCACCTTTGCCTTCCAGTAGTGCATTGGTGGCCACCGTTGTACCGTGCACGATGTGCAAACCGTCGAGGTCAATCCCCAATGCCGCAATACCACTGATAATGGCGCGTTCGGGCGCGTCCGGGGTTGATAATTCCTTATGCGTCAGTACCCGTTGTCCATCAAAGTAGACCAGGTCCGTAAAAGTCCCGCCGGTGTCTATTCCGAGAATATGCATAGAGTTGTTGTTATGGCCGCGTCGTCACTGATTTTAGTAGAATCAATACATGTCCTCTCAGCATGCTGCTAATTATATTTTGACATTGCTTCCGGGCAATGCTGTTTACCTGACGGACTGCAAGGCGTCATTATAGACTTGGCCCGAAGATTAAACATACCAGCCAGTCATATTTACGTGAACACACTACAGATGGAACCATGGCGTCATTGATATCAGATAACGCCCGTGCGGCAGCTGCACCCTGCCTGGAGATAAAAATCAGCAAAGACCTCACGTCCATCCCTGCTGACCGGTCGATACTGGCTCGGCTGCAATTCGGTGACGTCCATTGCGCAAACGAAAAATACTTGTCCGTACAAACCGATTTGCAGGTGCTTGAAGCGGGATTGTTGGCACAGTACTGGCTTGCTGATGGACCCGTTCAACAAGATCAGTACAAGGGCGTGTGCTATGCCTGTAATCAACACGTGCTTTTTGGCCACGTTCGGGTTGCCTGCCGTGATGAAGACAGTCTTCAGCGACTTGTCGAGCAGGTTTATGACGAAATATACGGATGTTTAATGCATACGGGTTGTGTTCACCTGCTGCGCACCTGGAATTACTTTCCGCGAATTACCGGTTTTGATACCGGCCAGGACGAGTCGAATCGTTACAAGCTGTTTTGCCGCGGTCGCTTACAGGCAATGCAGGCGCACGCGGTCGACGACAACGTCTATCCGGCTGCTACAGTAATAGGAAATCAAGGCAGCCACCTGCAGGTCTATTTCCTGGCTAGCGATACTGCCGGCGTTGCCGTGGAAAACCCACGCCAAACAAGCGCCTACAGCTATCCGACTACGGATTCTCTCAGTCAGCCGTTATTTTCACGAGGTATTTTGAAGACCTGGGATAATCGCACGCATTTTTACGTATCCGGAACCGCGAGCATTATCGGTCACGAAACGCGGCATATTGATGACGTGCGCGCGCAGTTGAATGAAGCGATCAATAACGTCGAAATGCTGGTGGCGCACGCCAACGAGCAGTGCGGCACGCATCTGAACGCACAGAATAACCTGCTTTACATGAAAGTCTACGTTCGCCGCAGCGAAGATATCACGTGCATCAAGCAAGTGTTGGCAGCCCGTTTACCGGTTGAAGTGCCGCACGTCCTATTGCTGGGCGACATGTGCAGAGATGATTTACTGGTGGAAGTGGAAGTTTCTTATCAGGCCTGAACACCCACTGCGGCCATGCCTGAACTTCCTGAAGTAGAAACCACGCTGCGTGGCATCACTCCACATGTACAGGGCAGGCGAATAACTGCTGTAACCGTACGCCAGCGACAATTACGTCTGCCGGTTTCCCGCAATCTGGAGCAGCTGCTTGCAGGTCAACAGGTCAAACAAATCAAACGCCGCGCCAAGTATCTTTTATTTGAATTTGACGGCGGTCATCTAATCGTACATTTGGGCATGTCAGGAAGTTTACGTATTGCGACATCTCGCGCGGTACCCGGGAAACACGACCACGTGGACTTCATATTTGATGAGGACGTATTACGCTTTCATGATCCGCGGCGGTTTGGCAGCGTGTTGTGGACCAGCAAAAATCCATTGCGACATAAACTCCTGCGCCAACTGGGGCCGGAGCCCTTGAGCGAAGCCTTTACCGGCCAGTACCTGTATGCACTTGCCAAGTCGAGAAAGGTGCCCGTCAAAAACTTCATTATGAACAGCCATATCGTAGCTGGCCTCGGCAACATCTATGCCAGCGAAGCACTTTTTCTGAGCGGCATCCACCCACGACGTGCTGCAGGCCGGATATCACAAGCACGTTATCAACTGCTTGCCGACAGCATTAAGCAAGTGCTCAATAATGCGATTGACTCAGGCGGTACAACGTTGCGGGATTTTGTGCGCGAAGACGGCAAACCAGGCTATTTTGCCAACCGGCTTAACGTCTACAACAAGAAAGGAGAACCTTGTCCAATCTGTAAAGCACCCATCCAGGCGCAGATACTTGGCCAACGGAACAGTTTCTTTTGCAGCAAATGTCAACACTGAGATGAGTAAAATCTAACCACTCCAATCAACATCCGGAATATACCTTAAACATGCTACTAGACTGCCTAGCAAACCGGAGTTGACTCAGTTTTTTAGAGAATCGGAAATATAACAACAAAGCAATAAGAGGCTTGGCCTTAGACCATGTCTTTTGTGATCATGCGGTCAGAATAGTCCCTGTTTTGTGTGTCATCTACAATATCTTCGATCTCACCCTTACGTACTATTTTGCCAAGATCGAACGGGTCGAATGACAGGCCATAAGCGACAGTGAGTCGACTGTAAATGTTGCCGTCAAGCAAAGACGCCTCTAGGTCCTCGGGATAGGGAAGATCAGAGAACCGTAGTCGATAGGGAGGCGGCCTCTGCTTGTAGACGTTAAAAAAACTTGCATAAAACTCCGAAGCTGCTCCTCCTCCACAAAAAAATGTAGGCAATCCATGTTTCCAGTTATGAGATGATGGATATCGATTCTGTTTTGTGTGCCTAAGGGCGTTGCCAACACATTTTCCAATATTCTTGCGAAACGGTTGGTCCAACTCAGTAAGTCTCTCTACTGTAATGCCGCATTGCTCTGCTATGTGTCCGTTGGATGGCAAGTCGTCAAATGGCGACACTGTTATAATGTCAGGCGATTTCAATATCTCAAATCGATGCCGGAGCAAGTAGCGAGTCCCCAGTGGGCGAACGGCGCGTTCAAAGATCGGGAATAGATCCTCGGTCTTTTTCTTAACAACATTGAATACCGTAACATCCAGAGTTCCACTCCCTACATCGATCATAGCGTGTAGGTCTTCCTGGCGTCGTGGAGACCTAACGTACACTGCAATTTGGGCAACGAACTCTGGAAACGTGTTTATCCGGTCATCAGGGAGTGCCCGGTCGGCAAGATCATTGAGCGGCTGTTGAATTTGTATGAGGGCAGTGGCAAATGAGATAGGTCCGGGTAAGATGCTCAAGTGCCACGCAGTTCGGACTATGTCAAGGTATATGCTAGTAAGTTCATTGTCGTCATAGCTGTCTGTTGGCAGACCAACGTTGACAAACCACTCAATATGCCGATTCATGTACGTTCGTTGGTGGGCACTGAATAGCCATCCTCGAACATATCGTAGTACTAGTGCTAAAAACACTACTGCTCGTATTTTCACCTCAGGACTAAAATCTCGATCGATGAGAGGCATTTTAAGGTTGTCGTGTGTACGTATCGCGTTACTGTGAAGCCCCAACGTACATTCTTCACTCACTTGTACGATCGAAACCACGGAGGGAAGAAGATAAGGGTTCTTGTCCTTGTCCAGCGCAAAATCGTCGAATGGGACAGCGTACCGTTTGCGCGATTCACCCACCACAATCTTGGTAAACGAAGTCCCAAAATCGAGCCCGATAACAAGTTGAATTGGTTCCTGACCAACTTTCTGTGGCTCGATTTGCGTTTTGTCGGTTAGTAACCACTGGAACTCCTTTGCTACACCTTTATCACGCGCGAGCCAACGTTGGATTCTTCGCCAAACCACCTGCTTCCTCAACTTCAGTCGCTTACTCTGGCCAATCCGTAGCAAACATCGGAAATAGCTGCAGTTAGTTTATTGCGTTGCTGTAACTGCTCCAGTCGAACATCAAATTTTCGTTTGATCGCTTCGATCCTGCCCTTAGTCATCTGTATTGGTCCTTGTTTATTTTCCATTTGGTAGCGCGTGAGAAGGTCATTATAGGAATTGAGAAGGCGATCACGGTGGCGCTTAGCGGATTGGATTTGAAAAGTGACTCTGTCAGTGTTCTCGTTATCACGGTTGTGTTTGGCGTTTTCGTAATCCTTTTGAAGACGAATGTCACAATTATCCAGAGATGTCTCGATCGCTTTTATCTCTACATCGTTACTAACTGATAACCAGTCGATGCCCTCTACCTTAGCAGCATTTACGAGGTTCCACGACTCAGTCAAATCAAGGAATTCTCCTTGGCCATCAAGCCTCTGTGCTCGGGCTCGAAGCATTTCTTCAGTTCGAAGACCAGTAAACGACCACCGTTTGACTACGAACGCATACATGCCTCCTTTCAGATATGGTGCCGCGTGTCTTGGGATTGTAGCTGCTATGGGGAAATAAAATTTCTCAGACCGCTTCCTGAGTTCCTCGCTGATAAAACGGACCAGAGGGTGAAACTGACTAATGATTTCGCTGTGCCGCGTGAAGCGTTCGATCTTGTTTGCGAACTGGCAGTGGATTGTATCCCCAGTCGCTAATCTACTTTTCCCCTGAAGGTGTGATTCACGCAAGAATTCTCCAAATTGTGCAGCAAGTTCGGGCGGAAGCCGAATGTCGGTTACCCAAGGATCTTTGTCTTTTTCTTTGAAAAGAAAGCCGGTGGCATAGCGGTCAAGATAGTCTTTCACGTACGCTTTGAGGTCACTGCGTGTTATTTGCCTCTTGAGGTCGTGTGACGCCTTTATTTGCTCGAGAATGTATCCACCATGGGCAATCAAGTGTGCTGCATTCGATTCGAGTTCCTCTTGCTGTCTCCTCTTGGTTTCCACAGCAATGCGTGTCTTCTCAATACGCTCTTGCTCTTGCTCTGGCGTAAGGTGTTGGCTCATCAGATCGCTGGTCAGTTCTGAAATGAGATCGCCAAGAACCACTTCCATTCCGCCCAGTGAATGTTCGAAAATCCGAAGTTTACTTAAGAGGATCGTATATATTCGTTCGTCGATTGTGCTTTTATAGCCAAGATTCCAGATTAGCACCTTGTTAGATTTTTGGCCGATGCGATCAATTCGCCCAATGCGTTGCTCAATCTTCATTGGATTCCAAGGTAGATCGTAGTTAACGATAAGGCTGCAGAATTGAAGGTCTACACCCTCGCTAGCCACCTCAGAGGCAAGAAGAATTCTGATATCTGTGGACTTTCTAAACCGATCGATTATTCCCTGCTTGTTTTCCGCAATACCGCCGTGCAGAAGCTGTACAGGCATCTTCAGATTAGAGAATCGCTGTTCGAGATAGTGTAGGGTCGCCTTGAAGTAGGAGAAGATGATTATCTTCTCTCCGGGATTATTGGACAGATAGCCGCGTATTTCCCGCTGAAACGAATCAAATTTGGAGTCATCGATTCGCAACCGCTCAATGTCGAAGCCAGGCAGCACCTCTTGGGCGATGTGTTCAATCAGTGGACCTACACCATCGACTCCAAATTCACTTCCTCCGAGATCTTCATAAACAAGCGTCGCGATGTCTCGAGTGGTGGTCCTGTCGAGCCAACTTTTAGCTGCGGCATACATGCAGCTAGACATTTGGCGTTGTGGTGGTGATAGCAGAAAACCGTCGCTGATGTCGTTCTGCAATGCATACTCTCGGATTGAGCCTGTTACTCTCTGGTAGAATTCCCACTCGGGGCCATCCGAACATAGAGGAACAAATAGACTATGGGCCTCACGGACCACTTTCCATTCTTGGACTTCGTGCTTTCGCGTTCTATTGATTGTGTGACTCAATAGGTTAATGCGCTCAATCCGGTTCGCTAGCTCGACACGGTTGGCGGTCTCGGACAGGAATTTGGGAGAGAACTGGCGCTCTACGAGTCCGCGAAGCTGCTTGCTATTGGCAAGTAAAGGATGCCGCATCGCGCTCCGCAACTCATTGGTGATATCTTCACCTCTAGACTGCCTATCAAGAACGAGGTTTCGGGCACGCAGAAGCGGTTCATTCGCGGATAATACTTGCGGGAATAGTTCGCGAGTATCAAAGGAGTCAGGATCGGTCAGTCGTAAAAGCTGGTACAGATCCTCCTCTCGATTATTAATGGGCGTCGCGGAAAGAAGAACAATGTGTTCACTAACTTCACGGAGTAGATGTCCGACTTCTGCGCTTCGGGTGTTTGGATTGCGAAGATAGTGAGCCTCGTCGATGACAAGTAGATCGATGACAGGTCCAGATTCCGCTAGCTTGTCAAGAAGTTGGGCTAGCCGAGCCGACCCTTCGGGCTGAGAGGCGGCCCGCCACTGAGGTGGTGGTCTAATCCCCTGAAGACTGCAAATGAAACCCTTTCCCTCTGGAGTGTCGTGCTTATTCCTCTGGAGTTCTTGTTCGAGTTCGGCTGCACTCAGTTGGACCGCATCAACCCCAAATTTACTGTCAAGTTCGAGACTCCATTTGTCACGGAGCATCGCAGGGCAGACGATGAGAAGACGTCGTGCATCGTAGCGAGCACGAAGTTCGGTCCAGATCAAGCCTGCCTCGATAGTTTTGCCTAGTCCAACTTCGTCGGCTATAAGAATACCGTTGGATGGTGATTCGAGAAAGGTAAGCACAGGTTTGTACTGGTAGGGGAGGAATTCGGTGTTCGTCGTATCCATGCTGTACACGATGTTGGCTAAGCGCCCGCTAAGTTGAACGAATGTGAGATTTCGACGAAGGTCATTGACTCGTCCGAATCGGCCTTTACGTAGCAGAGAAAAGGCGTCTTCTTGTTTTTCACTTTCGATAATTAATGAATACTCTGGTGCCCAACTAGTAGCGTTGTCATTCCAGCGTACATGGAAGACATTTCCATCAGAGCGCGAGCGGGGACCGCCGATGATTTGACCACGGCGCCCTGGATCGTCTTTAGATGTTACCGTCTTCACTATCTCACGCCCGGTCCTTGTAGGTGCCTTGACTGTCTCGTTTCAGGCTCATCGAGAAAATCTGGTGCAATTTATGAAGCTTCCTTGTGGACTTTCTCACAAATGATTTTCACGAGATCATCTGCTTGCCGCACACGTTGCGATAATGTAGCACAACAATATAAATATGAGGGAAAGCTGCTCAGTCCACACTGACTCCCAGGAATGTCCCGCCATTTTGATGAGTCGGTTCCCGCATCAGTACCGCAAACCGTCTGGCGGTGTCTGTGTACCTGGGTCAATCTGCTCAAGATGCCGCCGTGTGAAAAAGCCTATCGCCTTAATACAAGAGCCGAAAAATCCTACCGGCCTACGGAGAACTCCGCTTTCCAGAGTCGTTTTTCGCCTGGGATATACTGGCCGGTACGGATACGGTCGATGGCGTAATCCGGGAGCGGGACTCTTGTTATACACTTCCTGTCGAAATGTACGCTGGGACTATAGAGGCCAAAGTTGAAGTCCAGGTTGTCAAAGCCATACCGCTTGCGGTCACCAGGCAGATTATCTTTATTGACAGGTACCAGGTGCAGAAAGAATCTCTTCTTAATATCCCCCCGGCTGCACGGTTCCTTGAAATAGATCAACTGCCCTTCAACGAGATAGATGTCAAAAGTGGAGCGAACGGTCGGCTCACCGTATTTGCCGGACACGATGGACTGGTAAATTTCTTCAACGTCGGCCGTTATCGTCCTGGCCTTGAAAAACTGCAAAGTCATCAGTCCGATACTGCAAACCATGACAAAAGAGCACACTGCCAACCAGGGCGGCACCAGGGATGCCTTGACTGGGTTAATATCCAATGAATTGGAAGGACTGTTTAAGTGTTCCTTGCCCGGCGTTTGATATGGCACTCGCGAGATGGTTGCTGTCCGCCGCTGCGCCAGCCAGATCTCCAGGGCATAGAACAGGCAGGCGACGCCGAACAGGTATTCCTGCACCTCATACCGTTTATTGATAACGGTTGGTAAGTTGAGCTTGTGTACATATAAAAGCGCCAAAATGAGAGTTACGGATGCCACGGCAGCAATGAACCATTGAGCTTGCCGGGAAAGCAGCGTGTAGACGACAAAAAGGAGCAGCAAAGTCCATCCATTGAAAATAACGTCCAGCTTAAAAGTAAAGAGCGTTCCTATTTTGTGTATTGAACCCGTATAGGCCAGTGCTACCAGGAAGCCGAATATCAGCAACATGGATGGCAAGGGAATCCTGAAAAGGGTATATCTCTGGCAGAAGAAAGCGGCACCGGTTACCGTGAACAGTATTATCGACCCATACAGGTAGAGCTTGCGAGTTACTCCTATTTTGATATTGTGAAGGTTGAATTCGCCCTGGGCATTCAAATTCAGCAAGAAATCAGGTGTTGCGAACCCGAGGATGCGCTGTCCCCAACTGATTTCTTCTCCGGCAATAAATACCATTGCAATGGCACCAAGGGCATAGATACAGCGTCGGAGGAAGCTCCGCTCCAGCAGGGTCGTGGCAAACAGCAGGAGGCTTGCCAGGAGAAAGGCAACTGAGGTGGGGTTTTCAACCCAGTAGTCTTCTCGTGTCAGCCACCAGTAGTTTCGCGTGCCGGCAACAAGGAGCAGGTAGTCGAAGAAGAGCGCATTTGAACAAATACAGAGGTAACCAAGGACGGCGACCTTGCTGTCAAGGCCTTTTACCGGGGGGGGGGGGGGGGGGGGTAGCTTTCACGAGATCATCTGCTTGCCGCACACGTCACGATAATGTAGCACAATATAATGTAAGCATGAGGAATCAGCTACTCAGTCCACACTGACTCCCAGGAACGTCCCGCCATTTTGATGAGTCAGTTCCCGCATCAATGCTGCAAATCGTCCGGTAGTATCTGCGTAGCCTGGATCAATCCGCTCAAGATGCTGGCGTGTGAAAAAGCCTATCGCATGAATACGCACTTGCCGTTCACCTTTGATGTAGTTGAGACGGCGGACTTCATCCACTACTGCCTGAATGGATTTGCCGGTATATTCATCACCAAAAATATACAGGCTGATCTTGTCCGAGTGTGTGCGAAAGGTTTTGATGGCTGCCACAATACCTTCGACCGGGCTTGAGTTGCTGTACGAATCCCAGTTCCGGAAGCGTTTCAGTACTATCTTGCGCCGTGACGGGGTATCCGAGATCCAGCGCCTTCGATAGCCGGGGAACATGTAGCTCCCCATATCGTTCATCACTTGCATCCCCTTGACCTTGGGATAAGCATCCAATAACGCTACTATTTCCCGTTCGGCCGCAGCCCAGGCGAAGCTTTTCATGCTGCCTGAGGTGTCGATAATGAAAATGATGTACTCGCTGTCGGCTGGAATGCCGCCGATAACATCCGGTGCAGATGCCTTGAGGTCAAGCCGGCGCATTTCTTTGTTCAGATCTTGTAATGCTGCCTTGAGCTTGGCTTCAATCATCGCCTGCGCCTGGGTATCGACTTCGGCCTCGGCCTGGGTTCGGACGACAGAAGCAAGCCGTTGTCGGGCCGCTTCAAGTTTCTGGCGTTCCGTCTCAAGCTGCGCCTGTGCAGTGCGTTCCTCGGCTGCCCAATGCGCACGATTTTGGGTGCTCTGCGTCAACTGCTCCCGCAATGCTTCAATTATCTGCCGGAAATCATCTATCGGGCTGCCAGTGGTGGTTTTGGCGATAAGGATCAGCAACACAACGGCACCGAATCCACAACTGACCACGTCCAGAAACGACAGGTTGTTATCGCTCTGTCGGCGATTTCGTCTCACGGCCAGTCCTCCGAGGGTACCAGGAACTGGCCACCGGTCCGTGTTGCAAACTGCCAGTATGCGCCGGCGGCGGCCGGGTCTCCCTCAAGCGGCAACAAGATAACGTGATGGGGCCGGCGTATTCCGCTCGTGGCATCCTTGAAAAATTTGAGCCGCTTCTCGCTACTGACCTTGGCTCGTTTGAGCCAGGTTTTTCCCTGGGTCGGCAGGCCGTCCGTTACCAGGTATACGGCATCAGGAGACGGGCGCATCTTTGCCGCTTTCTCAAGCGCATCATCGAGCCGGGTTCCTCCGTCCGGCACCCAGTCGTGTACGGCGGCTATCACTTCTTTCATCTGCTTTTCGTCTGCTGCCGGCAACCACCCGGGATGCCGCTGCAGTGCCACTTCGGGGGCAGTGCTGAAACCTATCACCTGGTATTGCGACTGCTCGGGCAGGTGGGCCAGCAGCCATTCGAAGATGGACAACGTCCAGCGCCACTTGTAAGCAGCCTGGCGGGACTCTGCCGGTAAGAACTTGTTGCGCACGATGGTGGCAATCCGCACGTCCTGCATGCTGGCTGAGCGGTCGAGCAAAATCAGGATACGCTGCCCTTCAACCCGAAATCCTGCTACGTATTGCCGCCGTGCTTCGCGCTGGCGTTCTATCAATTGCCTGCTTTTGCGGGCGGCCTGTAGTTGTTTTTCACGTTCCCGCACTTGGCTGGCCAGTTCTTCGGTGGAAATGGTGGGCGACTGGTCAGCACTGAGCCGCGCCTCTTGTGCGATCACCGCGACTCGTTGTTCGCCAAGATTGCGCAGTTTCCGATTCAGTTGTGCGACCTGCAGGCGGGCATCTTCAGCCTGTTTATCCTGTGCCGCAATGGAGCGTTCCAGGAATTGGACGTCCACCTCACTGCCACCACCGGCCTGTGCCTGTTCCGCCAAGTTATAGTCGATGATCAAAAATAAAAGCACCGCCGCCCCCAGGCCACAGGACATGACGTCGAGAAACGCCAGGCCAAACGGGTTGAGAAACCGATTGCGGCGGGCACGGGCCATTCAGATCGGCAGCTCCTGGTAGCAATGTGCGCGAGCGTCTTCTTCAAGATTGGCCGCCACTGTCACGTAGGTTTGTGGTCCAGGGTCGGCGCACGGCGGGAGGTCAAATAGTTGTGCGGGCAGCGGTAGTGCTTGTGGCAGCGGCAGCAGGTGGTACAGGCTGCCAGTTGTCGGCTTGCGCAAACGCTCCGGCCAAGCGACCTTGAACGCGCTTGCTTCAAGTTGGACACTGTATTCGTCGCACACCAGCATCACCGGTACCGAGTTGGGTCGAGCGAAAACTTGGTGCAACTGCCTGAACAAGTTGCGGCGATTGGCGTTCAGATTGCGGTGGATATTAAAGCGGTGCCGGGCTGCGAATGCCTCGGCCACCAGTTCAAACCACTGTGTGAACAGCGTGGAGAGTCCAAATGCTCCGAGTTCCGCCACCGAATCAAGCCGCACCCGGTCCGGGAGAACTGCA
This sequence comes from Gammaproteobacteria bacterium, assembly GCA_965215055.1. Lineage (GTDB taxonomy): Bacteria > Pseudomonadota > Gammaproteobacteria > UBA4575 > UBA4575. Next base: position 1,172,089 of record OZ244046.1, on the reverse strand, counting down.
ACGGTGGATATGAAGCTGCGGTCGCGCTCAAGCTCAAGCAACTGGTGTGTTCCCGGCGGCAACGCTCGCGCCGCCGCCAAGGCACGCGGTATGAGGTGGCGAGGAGTGTGTCCCAAGGCTTCAAGCATTCCGAGCAGGATTTCGAGCTGGGATTCGGTCAGGCCTGCACCCAGCACCACGTCCAGAGAACTGCCCGGTGTTGGCAGAAACTCTTGCAGGTGTCGATAAGCCAGATCAAGTACGCTGGTGCTCTTCTCGACTCCCAGTGCTTCAAAGTACCGGTTGTCTTCCGTACGGGAACGTTTCGGCGGCAGCAGTGCGTCGGCCTTGCTCCCGAACTGCCAGCTACCACTCGCAGTGCGCATGGCGTTACACCACTGTTCCTGCCATTCTCCATCGCAGGCTTGCGCCAACAGGTAACCGTCTATCCTAACCTGGTGAATCATGGTCGGCACCAACACGTTCCCGCAGATAGCGCAACAGATGGTTCTGACAGTGTTCCTGGACGTCCAGCACCAGTGACTCCTGTGCTTCCTGAAGTTTGTGCAGCAGCAGCATGATGAACAGGCTGATCAGAAGGGCGACAAAAGTCGAGTTGAACGCTACGCCCAGGCTTTCGGTAACCGGTCCGATGTTGCCGCGCGTGGCTTCTTCAGCCTGCCCCAGCGCTGCGCCTATCCCGCGCACGGTGCCGATAAATCCCAATGAAGGGATAGCCCAGGTCAGATAGCGTACCAATGCCAGTTCGGCGTCTTGACGCTCCGATTCCATTTCGCAACTGGCCTTCATTGCCTCGGTTGCACTCGATACCGACCGGGTGGTGAAAAACCTGTCAAGGCAGGCGTCAACTGCCTTGTAGAGTACGGTGTTGTCGAAGCCCCGGTTGCGGATATTCTCGCGCAGGTCCGTAAATCGCGTCAGATCTTGCGCTTGCGGCAGTATCAAGTCCTCTTCCCGAGTTTCCAGAAAACTTTTCTCACTACCGCGACCAGGCAGTGCCAGCAATCGCCGGGCGTTGCGCAGTTTCTGTACCTTCATCCACATGATGGCAAGTGCCCATAACAGGGCGATGAAACAGGCTTCCTGTTCGTAATCCTTGATGATGACCGCTATTCGTGCACCCAGCGACGGCGGTACGTCCTGTTCAGTTTGCGCTTCCTGGCGTTGCAGTTCGGCTACTGCTACCGGACGGACACCAAGCTCAAACGTTGCATGCACGACGATAAAGGCCAATACCAGTGCCAGCACTTGCCAGAGTGCTTCATGGTCTTGCCAGCGCCTGAGAGGTTTTCCGGCAGCGGTGTCAGATGTCACTGGGAAAGTCCACGGCTTCGTCGAGGGAAATGATCTCTCGCGGCATCGGCGGGCGAGGTGGGGCAGGGTGTGGTACCCGTACGGTCTTGCCGGTTCTTGGTGCTGTGCCTGTACCGGGCAAGGTTTTCCTGATTTTCGTGCCAACCTTCGGCACGGTGCCTGCATCGGGTGCGGGCTGAATCACGACAGGGCTTCCAGGAAGCGGGTCGGCGGCAGATTCAGTTGCATCATCAGCCAAAGTGGGGCCGATTGCACCCAGCAGAATTGTCGCTCCAAGCCGGATAATGTTCATGGTTTTTCCAAGTAGTATGCCAGTCGAAATCCAACATCGTCACGCGCATCGCGGCCATAGCGACGCAGGTCAATGCCCAGGGTCTTACGTGTACCATCGCGCCAACCAAAACCCCGGATGACGTGCAGATGTCCGCTCATCTCTCCCAACGGGTCGACGCGCTCGGCTTCGGGTTCCGTTACCAATCGTAAACGGTCCTGAAATACGTCATGTACCCATTCTGCCACGTTACCCGGTAAATCGTACAATCCCCGGGCAGATGCCTGAAAACTGCCTACGTCTGCGCTGACCGCGGCGTTGTCATTATAGCTGTCAAGCACCGGGGACAGGATGTCGGCGGCACTTTGATCTGCCAGGTTGCCGAATTGAACTGGAGGGGGCAGCGTGTCTCCCCAGACGAAACGCCGACCAGAACGAGTCAGCCACACCCATTCCGCCTCGCTGGGCAGCCGATAACCGACAGCATTGGCGTCAAAACCGGTTATTTCATCCTTATGCACGTGGTAAAACTCTGGCACTCCAGCCTGCCGGCTTAACCAGTTGGCAAACAGTGCTGCATCTTTCCAGTCAACCTGCACTGCGGGCTGGTTCGGCCGGTTGAGTGCTTGGCCCTGGTAGTTCCCGGAGTCATGCGCCGCGCGGTAACGCCGGTAAAGTGCGTTGGTCACTTCCCGATCCAGGATCGCGAACGGCCGGGTTAATCGCAAGGGAACCTGGCGGCGCGTGGTTGTCAGCATGATGGACTCGGACGGATGAAATGCCATGAATTTCAGCCCCAGCCCATGCTCGAATTTGCGGCGCTTGGCCTGTTGTGCCTGGGACTGGGACAGTAGCGCAACCGCCATGATTTTTTCCATTTTCGGATGCGGAGTGACATGATGCGTTTGTGTGACATATCCGGGTGCCGAAATCTCGATTATATGCGCTATCTGCGGCAGGCGCACCCGACGGCGAGATTCCGGACGTCCGTTGATACGCACTATTGCGTTGGCAGGAACGGGCTTTATTTCGACCACCCCCTCACGCCGCTTGAGTGTCACTGTACGGTTGTGTTTGCCAGCTTTGAGCTTCAGGGTTTGCGTGACTGGAGTATATCCTGGTGCCAGCATGGTTACCTGGACCTCGGTGTCCGCGGCACGCTCAACCTTGATCGGGGTCTGCCCTGTATATGTGCCGTCAATCAGTACGTCTGCACCCGGCGGCTGGCTGCGAAGCATTGAAACGGCAGGAACACTGACCGTTTGCAAATTTACGGCCAGTTCCGTTCGTTGTCCCCGACCATCGATATCCACATTTTGTCTGTGGGTCGCAAAGCCTGCTGCGCGCACCTGGAGTTCATGGCTCCCGGCAGTAACACCGGTCAGAGGCGCACCTGCCAGCCCTCGGTGCTTGCCGTCAATCCAGACCTGCGCTTTGACTGCCGGCGTTACGACCACCAGCAATTCTCCATCCGTCGGACTCAACGTCACGTGGACAGTGCGCGACATTGATTGATCCGCCTGCCACGTTACCTGTTGGGTATGATACCCGGGTGCTGCTACTGTTGCCGTATGTGATCCTTCCCATACCAGAAAATTTTTACCGTAACGCAGGTGCGGGCCTTCAATGTGCATGGTTGCCTCGGCGGGCTGTATTTCAAACTGTACTGGATATACCTTGCGTTCTATCCAGATTACACTCACCACCAGTACTACCAGCAATGTGCTCCAGAGCAACCACTGCCTGAACGGCGAACGCCCGGACGAGCCGGGTGTATGCGGCTGATACGGCCGAGGGTGAATTTTCCGATAGGCGTAGTTCACCGGATGGGTTCCGTGCATCGCATGTCGTGGGTAACGGCCTGACCCGGCCGCAGCTTGATTTTTGTGCGCGCATCCCGAAATCCCGGGCGGCTGGCAATTGCCGTATAGTCTCCCGGCGGTAACGACAGTACTTTGCGAGTCACGCGGCCAAGCCGGCCAACGCCGTAGATTTCAAGGTCCGATTTGCCGTCCGAGGTCAGTGTCAGTTGCACTGGTATCTTTGCAGCCTTGAGCAGTGCACTGAATTCCTGGCGTGCTGCAAGAAGCTTGCGATCTTTCAGCTTGTGCGTATCGAGCCTGGTGAGCCACTGCTGTATCCGGGCTTGCAGTACCGGGTCGTACGGATTACCTGCGGCGCGCAAGGCTGCCAGTTCCCGATGCGCGATTAAATAAGGCCTGATTTGCGCGCGTCCCTGGTGGGCTGTCTTCACATAGTTGTCCGCGGCCAGCACTTTGCGATAGGCGTCATCTGCGGCCTGCCAGTTCTCGCGCTGTCGCGCAGCCTGTGCCGCCGCCAGCAACGGTTCGACCTGCTGATACTGTAGTTCAGCCTGGACCTGGCTACGATAGCCGGCCAGGCCCGGGCCTTCTGCCTGGCGCCAAGCCTGGACAGCTTGTGCCCAATCTGCTGCAGCCATCGCGCGTAAGGCCTGCTCGCGGGTATCTGCCGACCAGGCAGGTGCCACCGCCATCAGTGCGGCTACCCCGCAAGCCATCCAATTCAGTTTGATCCGCCGCGCTCCGACTGGTAAACCTCGGTGAGAACTTCGTGCCACTGTTGGTATTGTTGCTCGATTGAACCGGTCAGCGTTCGCGTCCGGTTTTCCACTTCAACTACTTGTGGTTCCACTTCCAAGTCCAGCGACTGCCCTAGTTCTTTCAAGGCGTCATCATGGATTTCAGTAGATTTATGATCCTGGTAGGCGTCGTATACCCCGATTGCTCCAACACCAACCAGGATCTGGCCCAGTTCACGCGCTTCAGGCGTCTCGTTGCCGCTTGCAGCAACGGCTGCACCGCCAATAATGGCCAGTGCGCTTACGATCCCTTGCAGCCAACTTTTCGCGGCGACTTCATTTCGTGCCGCGCGCTCAAAGTAGCTTTGCCGAGCCCAGTCCTGGTACGGTGTATCAATACGGGCGGCAAAATCTTCCGAGTAGTTTTGCACGGTTTCAAGAAACAGGTCGTCGCGTTCCTTGAGCTGTAGCGTGAGCCAGTATATCGTATCGTCCCGGGCCGGCAGGGAAACCAGCCGGGTCCGTCCGTTTTTCTCTTCGGACAGGTGACGCGCCACCGCCTGCGGCGCAAACTCACGGGCAAACCGCAGTTCTGCCACGGAACGGATTTCCTGCAAGGAGGCTATTTCCTGGCGGTCACGGGCACGCAGCAGGTCAGTCGCTATCTGGTCGAATAGTCTATCAGTAGACCGGGTTTGCTGCTTTTCGACATAGTCTGTCTCGGAAAATTTGTGGTTATAGGTGCGTTCCAGCCACAATGCCCCAGTAGCGTCGGTAGCCTTAATCTCAAGTTTCAAACTGGTGCCGTCCGAGTGCAGGATTTTGCCTTCGATGCGCAGGTCAGTCAGTGCCCGAGTGGGGATCAGCCACACGTTACGCCAACCACCGCTGCGTAACATCGCTTGACGCAGTTGTTGCGGCAGGTACAGGGTCTCGGCGAGGCGTACCTGCGCGAAGCCTTTACCCGCAACTCGTTCTTCTTCAGTCAATTCACCTGTAAAACGCGCAATGCCGGCATCCAGGTACCACTGTTCCGGTATCGGTTCGGCGGGCGCGTCGTTCGTGTTCTCCAGCCAACCAATGGGGTTGGAGGACAATGTCTTGCACCCACCAATTCCAACGCAAAGCGCCAGCAGGATTATTATTCGTTTCGAAGTTGTTGACATTTTTGCTCCAGTTTTTTGCGCACGTCAGGATTTTTTTCTTGGCGGGCCAAGTCACAGACTTGGCGGGTCACGATATCGTCATCTTCATCATAATCATGGCGCGCCCGCACGTGGTCGGTCGCGATACTTCCGCTCTCTACATCTTCTGTTGCTTCGGATGCTTCTGTTTCATCAGTAGGCTTGTCAGTATTCGCTTTGTCGCCGGTAGTTCCGTAACCGCTTTGGCCTCCTGATTTAGTGTTCGGCACCCCGCCTGCGGAACCTGCCATGTTACCCGCGGTGGCAGATTCATTGGGCTTGTTGCGTCGGGCCTGGTATAGAATCTCGTCCACTTCATGTAAAACGTCCTCGGCACGGCCGAGTGTCGCAGTGCGGCGTTCCTCTGTACTCATCTGTCCAGGCGATTCCAGAGGTTTCGAAGCGTTGCCTGTATAGGTTGCGGCAGTCCCGGACGCCTGTTCAGGGCGATTTTCTCCTGTATCCTGATCCACGTGTTTCTCTGTACTCACCTGTCCAGGCGATTCCGGAGATTCTGAAGCGCTGTCTGTATAGCTCGCGGCAGTCCCGGATGCCTGTTCAGGGCGATTTTCTCCCGCCTGGTCCACGTGTTTCTCTGTACTCATCTGTCCAGGCGATTCCGGAGGTTCTGAAGCACTGTCTGTATAGCTCGCGGCAGTTTCGGACGCCTGTTCAGGGCGATTTTCTCTTGTATCCTGATCTACGTGTTCCTCTGTACTCATCTGTTCGGGCGATTCCGGAGGTTCTGAAGCGCTGTCTGTATAGCTCGCGGCAGTCTCGGATGCCTGTTCAGGGCGATTTTCTCTTGCATCCTCATCCACGTGTTCCTCGGACGTCGCCACACTATCGGACTCGCTATCTTCTTCCTGCTTCGGCGTGGGTATCTGTAAGACAGTTTCGGCCGTGCTACAACCGGCGAGGGACCATGCGGACGTCAAGCCGACCACCAGCAACATCAGAACAAGCGGGAGAAGGGGCCGAAAATGAATAACCATAACTTTATCGTAAGGTACCTTAAAAAATAATGCCAGACGTCCGTAGGGATTAAAAATCTTTCTGGCGACGATTGGCAGGTTCCTGCTCTCCTACTTGTGCGCTACCCAGGCCGCGCGGGTCACTGGCAGCCGTTACGCGATTGGTTTGTTTTTCCCAGATGATCGCGTGCATGTTGCCGTAACTGTAATCCTGCTGTACTTCCATTAGCGCGTGTCCCATTGCTGTTAGTGATGCACGGGTCGCCGGGGACAGTGCAGCGGCTTCAAACTGGATTTGATCCGGTAGAAACTGGTGGTGAAAGCGTGGTAGCTCAACCATGGTTTTGGCGTCCGCGCCGTCGATAAACGCCAGGGTCGATAACAATACCATGGTGATAATGCGACTGCCGCCCGGTGTGCCCAGGATTGCAATACGATGGCCATCGTCTATAAAGGTGGGCGACATGCTGGACAACATCCGTTTTCCCGGTGCAATGGCGTTTGCCTCGCTGCCCACCAGGCCCCACAGGTTGGGATGCCCAGGCTTGACGACAAAGTCGTCCATTTCGTTATTCAATAACACGCCGCTGCCACCCGGTACGAACCCGGAACCGAACGGATAGTTGATAGAAAGCGTTGCCGCAACATAGTTGCCTTCTTGATCGATGATGGAGAAATGCGTGGTATCTTGTCCTTCTTGTGCGTTACCGGGTAAGTAATTCTGACTCGCCGTTGCACGCCCAGGATCAAAATCCGCAAGCAGTTTCTCGGCGTGTGATGCTGACAATAATCGCTCTATTGGAACGGTAACGTGGTCGCCGTCGCCCAGGTAGTGTGCGCGATCAGAGTATGCGCGCCGCATTATTTCAGCGAGTGTATGGGTTCGCTGTGTCGCGTCCAGTGCACTTGTATCAACTTTTGACAGCATGTTGAGCATTTGCATCAGCACGATGCCTCCCGATGAAGGTAACGCGGCACTGACGACGTTCACGTTTTTGTATCTGCCAACAATCGGGTGGCGTTCTTTGACCCGGTATTGCTTGAGGTCGTCGAGTTGCCATATCCCGCCCGCCTGCTGCACGCCGTCGACCAGTTTCTGTGCCACCTCGCCTGTGTAAAATCCATCTTCTTTGAAATCACGGAGACGCTCCAGCACTTCAGCCAGTTGTGGTTGCCGCAGGATATATCCGACCTTTGGTACTTCGCCATCGTCGAGAAAAATTGCAGATGCCTGTGGTGAACCGCGCAACCTGCCCAACACCCTGGTAGCGAGCTTTTGGTAGAGTGGCGACACTGCAAAACCGTCGCGTGCCTTTTGTATGGCGAAATCCAACGTGGTGTGTAACGGCAACTGGCCATATTTCCTGGATAGATGCACAATCCCGGCGGGTACTCCCGGAATGCCAGCTGCCAAAGGCCCCGTGATGGAGTCTTGCGTGGGCTTGCCATCCTGATCCAGGTACATGTCACGCGTCGCAGCAAGTGGAGCCGCTTCGCGTCCATCCAGCATGACGTCCAGGTTGTCTTTTGCAACGTGCAGCAGCCAGAATCCGCCACCACCCAGCCCCGATGAATACGGTTCGACCACTGCCAGGGTTGCTGTGACGGCTACTGCGGCATCAAATGCGTTTCCACCCTGTGCGAGAATGTCGATGCCTGCCTGCGTGGCCAACGGGTGAGCACTGGCTACGGCAAAATCGGATACTGGATACTGCCCGGTTTCATTTTTGGCGAAGGCCTGTAAGGCGCACGTCACCAGCAATAACGTAATCAACTTGGAAAAAGGGAGATTACGTTTCACGGTGTTCAAATCGAAAGTTCAGGTGCTGATTCCAGGCGGATTACCTGGCAAGGCTTTTTGGTAGTCAAGCTGACCGACGAGTAATATACGTTCGTATATGGTTAGCCGGATAATTGCAGAGTATGTATCAGAGGTTATTGCTTCCGGGCAGCCCTTTTTTGCAGGGCTTTCACGACGGGCGGAGAAACAAACTTTGATACGTCTCCGCCCAGGAACGCAATCTCACGCACCAGGCTTGAAGAGATAAACGAGTATTCTTCTGCAGGAGTTAGAAAAATAGATTCAAAGCTGTCGTCAAGCCGGCGATTCATGCTAGCCAGTTGAAATTCGAATTCAAAGTCGGAGACCGCGCGTAAGCCACGCAAGATTGCCTTGGCATTTTGTTGCCGCGCAAATTCCACTAGCAGGCCGTCAAACCTGCGTACGTCTACGTTCGTAATAGTTGCCAACGCCTGCTTCACCAGTTCTACGCGCTCGGCTATGCCAAAATACGGTTCTTTATTCTCGCTGGCAGTTGCTACTCCAACCACGACTTGGTCGAATATACTGCAGGCACGGCGCACCAGGTCGGTATGACCATTCGTAATGGGATCAAAAGTCCCCGGGTAGACTGCGGTAGTTGTCATATCTGAATTCTAGTATGAAGCACTTTGCAAGAGTAAGTTTATTTGAGAATATTTCACCCGTTACTTTTTATGCGTCATGGCCTGGTACAATCCGTAACGCACCTGCCCGGCTACCTTTTCGTGGACGCAGTTGAAAGTGGCCAGGCTTTGCGGTGGCTCGGACCGTGCTGAGGATTCAGTGTACAGCAAAGCGGCCGGGGCAATCAGGTTGCGCGTAACCAGGGTAGACAGGGCCTGCTGGAGCAATCCGGTATTAAACGGTGGGTCTAAAAATACCACGTCGAATGATTGATCGGCCTGCTGCAAAAATTCCAACGCATCCTGCCGTACAATGTGAACGTGTTGCGCGTTGAGAACCTGTTTTTGTCGGGCAAGCATGTCTGCAACCATCGTGTTGTGATCAACCTGTACAACAAGACTGGCACCGCGCGAAGCCGCTTCAAATCCCAATACGCCACTCCCGGCAAATAAGTCGAGACAGCGTGCACCGACTATTTTTGTGGATAGCCAGTTGAACAGTGTTTCACGTACCCGGTCGGGCGTAGGGCGAATGTCGGCAACGTCTACGAATTGAATCCGGCGGCCGCGCCAATTACCGCCAATGATGCGCAGGTTATTCTTTTTCCGGACCGCCAACGATGATCTTTACCATGTCATGTGATTGCAGCCGTTGCTGGTACGCTGTGCGAACGTCTTTTTGTGAGATGTTGGATATGCGCTCGATGAAGGTGTCCAGATAGTCCAAGGGCAACTTGTAATAACCTATCAAGGATAAATACCCCAGGATATCTCTATTATTGTCAATGCGCAGGGGAAAACTTCCAATGATACTGTTCTTTGCGAGCTGTAGTTCTTCTTCCGTCGGCCCCGTGGACGTGAATTGTTCAATAACCTGTAAAGAAATATCCACGGCCTGTTGCGCCTGGTCGGAGCGCGTTTGCAGCCCCAACACGAAAGGGCCGCTCACTTGAAGAGGGAAAAAATAGCTGTACGCGCTGTAGGCCAGTCCGCGCTCCACGCGTATTTCCTTTAACAGGCGTGAGGTAAAACCGCTCCCGCCAAGGACGTGATTGCCGGTGTACAAGGTAAAGTGGTCCGGGTCACCGCGGCGGATTCCCAGTTGACCTATACGCACGTGCGCCTGTTGAGACGGGTAGGGGATGTACAGGTCTGTGCCCGGAAGCTGTGGTTTTGGTGCAGCCATCGGCGCCGGCTTTTTACCACTTGCAAGGCTGACCGAGATTTGCTTGGCAATCTGCCTCGCTTTGTTTGTGTCGATACCGCCTACTATAGCGATGAGCGCGTTGTCGGAGACCAGGTAACGCCGATGGAATTTTTTAACGTCATCCAGGGTAATTTTCTGCACACTGTCCTGGTAGCCTGAAACAGGCTGTGAATATGGATGATTTCCATATACAGCTTTATAAAAGGCTTTGCTGGCAATGTCACCTGGACGCTGCTCGCTGTCTTTGATGGCGATCAGTGCCTGTCTTTTCAAACGTTGAAAGTCCTTGTCAGGAAGGCTTGGTTGCGCAAGGATGGCAATAAATGTGGTCAGTGCCTGATGAAGCAGTTTTTCCTCGGTAAGGCTGCGCAACGTGACGCTGGAGCGGTCAAGGTCAACGCCTACACCATAACGGGCACCAACGTCCTCGAATTTTTCCGCGACGGCATCAGCGTCCAGGGTTCCCGAGCCCGCATTTAACAAGCCGTGTGTAAGCTGCGACAAGCCGGCGAGTTCGCCGTCACGTCCACTGCCGGCATCGAATGTGACGGCGATGTCCAGCATCGGCAGTTCGGGTGCGGCAACAAACAGGGTCCGCACGCCGTTTTCGGTATGCCATTGTTCGATCTGTGGTGCAGCGTAAGTTGAATTCGCCAGAACCAGGCAGATGCTCAGCAGGTAGTATTTGATATTCACGCTGCGTAAATCCGGTTAATGTTGCTGCATCGTAGCTGCATTCGCTTGTGGTTCGTTGTCCAGTGGCTTGAGTAACGCAATTGTTATACCTTGTTCGACCAGGTATTTGCGTGCGACACGTTGAACCTGTTCCGCTGTAACCGCGTTGATACGTGCGCTGTACTCGTTCATCACCTGCCAGCCCAGCCCTACTGTCTCCAGGATGCCAATTATGGTGGCCTGTCTTCGTAACGAGTCCTGTTGATAAACTTCGTTGGCGATAACTTGTGCCTTGACGCGCACTAGTTCTTCTTCACTCACCAGTGTCTCTTGCAGGTTCCTGATTTCTGCATATAACGCCTGCTCTACGTCTGCCACGCTGTGAGCAGCAGTTGGCGTGGCGTCAAATAAGAATAGCGTAGGGTAACGCGCGTAGATGTAGTAGCCGCAACTCGCACCGGCGGCCAATTCTTTTTCACGCACCAGGTATTTACTGAGTCGGGCACTGCGCCCGCCATCGAGAATACCTGCCAGTACCGCAAGCGCGTACGCTTCCCAATCCTGCTCGGCGGTGGTTAATGAAGGTACTTTGTAACCCAGCATAAGGTACGGCAATTCGGCCACCGCCCTGACGGTAACGTGGCGCGCACCTGTCTGTGGGGTTTCTATACGCGGCTTGTTCGTTTTTACCTGGCGCTCTTTGAGTTTGGCGAAATGTTTCTCGGCCAACGCGAATACGGCTTGCGGCTGCACGTCTCCCGCCACTACCAACGTAGCGTTGTTAGGTGCGTACCAGCGTTCATACCATTGCTCCAGGTCTTCTATTGCCAGGTGGTCAAGATCATTCATCCAACCGATAACCGGATGATGGTAGGGACTGTTGATAAAGGCGGTTGCATACAGTTGCTCGTAGACCAGCGCATTCGGGTTGTCGTCGGTGCGCAGCCGCCTTTCTTCTTTGACCACCTCAAGCTCACTGGCGAATTTATCAGGTGAAAAAATCAGGTTCAGCATGCGATCGGACTCCAGTGCAAAACTGATTTCCAGGTTATTTTTTCCCATAGTTTGATGATACGCAGTGTAATCACGTCCAGTGAATGCGTTGTCCCGTGCCCCGACCTCGGCCAACGTGGAGGAAAATGTTTCCGCAGGATATTTTTCCGTGCCCTTGAACATCATGTGCTCAAGCAGGTGTGAAAGCCCCGTAATACCGCTGTGTTCTTGAGCGGAACCCACGCGATACCAGATTTGTGAAGTTACAACGGGGGCACGGTGGTCTTCCTTGACGATGATTTTCATGCCGTTGGCAAGGGTTTTCTCATGCGTGGTTTCTGCCTTGCCACTAACGGATGCCAAGGCCGCCACGCCCAGCAGTAACAGGGAGATTTTTGTCGGTTTCATTTATATCCGTTTACACTTAAATGTTAGGATGAGTGCCGCCGTAGTATGCCGGACTCTCATTCACCAAACCATATTATAATTGGCCGTTCGAAATCTGCGTACGCAATGGGAATTTTATCTCGATTACACGAAGGGTTGTCCAAAACCAGTGAGGCACTCACCGAAGGGATGGCTGCTGCGGTACTCGGGAAAAAAGAACTTGACGCCGAGCTTGCCACTGAACTGGAAGATCGCCTGTTGCTGGCGGACGTGGGCGTGGAGACTGCCGGTAAAATCATGGCCGACTTGAGTGCCCGCGTACACCGCAAGCAATTAGGCAACGTGGAAGTGTTGTACGATGCCTTGCAAGCAGGAATTACTGAAATTCTCGCACCGTGCAATCAGCCTTTGCTGGTGCAGAATGTGCAGCCGTTTACCGTGTTGGTGGTCGGTGTGAATGGTGCAGGTAAAACCACTACCGTTGGCAAGATTGCGCAGCGCCTGAATGAAAGCCACTACTCCGTCATGCTGGCCGCTGGGGATACTTTTCGCGCGGCAGCCGTACAGCAATTACAGGCATGGGGTAAAAAAATCAATGTGCCGGTGGTTTTGCAGCAGAGAGGCGCTGACAGTGCCGCAGTGGTGTTTGACGCCTACCAATCTGCCAAGGCCCGCAACGTTGACGTTTTGATTGCCGATACTGCAGGTCGTTTGCATACGCAGCAGGACCTGATGGAAGAATTGCAAAAGATCAAGCGAGCCATGCAGAAGATCGAACCGGAAGCACCGCATGAAGTCCTGCTGGTGCTGGAGGCCGGCACCGGACAGAATGCCATCAGACAGGCTGAGGAGTTTCACCAGGCTCTGAACGTCACGGGGCTCTGTATCACGAAGCTCGATGGTACCGCCAAGGGTGGAATAGTCCTGGCCATCGCCGATAAACTTCAAATTCCAATCCGCTACGTCGGCGTAGGTGAGGCAGTTGAAGATTTGCGCGTATTCAATGCATCCCGTTACGCGCGTGCGCTGCTTGGGCAAAAGTCGTCGTGAAGCCAAGTTGTCACAAGGATATCTCCAGGAATGATAGAACTTCAGAACGTCAGTAAATATTACCCGGGAAATCGGCAAGCCCTGTCCCAGTTAAATCTCGTTCTGGGAAAAGGCGAGATGGTATTTCTTACCGGAGCGTCCGGGGCAGGTAAAAGTACCCTGCTGAAACTTATCGCGGCGATTGAACGACCTACGCGAGGACAGGTATTTGTTGACGGAAAAAATATTTCTCGTATCCCAAAACGAAAAATTCCCGCCTTGCGTAGACAGATGGGCATAGTGTTTCAAGACCATCACCTGTTATACGACCGCAATGTCTTTGAAAACGTGTCTCTACCTCTACGGATTGCAGGCTATGCGCAGGCCAATATAGACCGTCGTGTCCGTGCCGCACTGGACAAGGTATCCCTGCTTGATAAAAAGCTGGTGATGCCTGTTACGTTGTCCGGCGGCGAGCAGCAGCGAGTGGGGATTGCACGCGCGGTAGTCAATAAACCGGTTATCCTGCTGGCGGATGAGCCGACCGGCAACCTCGACCCGGAGCTGTCGGCGGAAATTATGCAGCTATTCATTGCATTCAACCAAGTGGGCGTGACGGTGTTGGTTGTAAGCCACGACCTGGACTTGATTGCCCGTATGAATAAACGCATTGTCCGGTTGCAAAATGGAAGATGCGTTGACTTGTAAAGCCACTGCAACGGGCCGACAACGTAAAACCCAAGTCGGGCATGGATATTTGAAGTGAAGACCAAGTCTCGTTCACGGCCTTTGGTGAAGCCAAAAGCAATTACCCGCTTGCGTGCCTATGGACGGGATCATCTACGTGGCTTGATATTCAGCCTGGGCAAGCTCTATCAACAACCCTTTGCCACTGCACTTGCGCTGTTAGTGGTTGCCATCACTTTGGCGTTGCCGGCGTGTCTGCACGTCTTGCTTGACAATCTTCAGGCTGTTACTTACAAGTGGCAGGATGCAGGCCAGATTACCGTATTTTTGAAGGTTCAGGCCGGTGAAAAAACCATCGATAAATTGCACGCGCGTTTTGCCGACCATGCAAAAATTGCGAGTGTCGAGTACGTGTCCGCAAAAGAGGCCCTGGAAGAGCTGCGCATCCATAGTGAGTTCAGGAACTTGTTGGATGGGCTGCAAGAAAACCCTCTGCCCCCTGTCTTTATACTCACGCCGGCTATCGATGTAAAAGATCCAAGCAGCCTCGATCGCCTGCGTAATGAATTGCAAACGTTTCCCGACGTTGAATACGTACAACTCGACATGCAGTGGTTGCAGCGTCTACAGGCCATTATCCATATCGTACGCCGCGCGGTCTTTATTATTGGCTTCATGCTGGCGGTATCCGTATTGCTCGTTGTTGGCAACAACATACGGCTGGATATTCAGAATCGGCGTGAGGAGATAGAGGTTGCCAAACTTGTCGGCGCTACGAATAAATTTATTTGCCGCCCCTTTTTGTATGGTGGAATGTGGCATGGCCTGTTGGGTGGAGCACTTGCTCTGTTGCTGGTGCTGACTGTTTTGCTGTTGATCGCTCAACCCGCTCAAAATTTGATCGGACTCTACGACAGTAAATTTGAGCTTATTTTCCCCAGCGTTTTAGAAGGTTTGGGCCTGCTCGCCCTGAGCGTTGGCTTGGGTCTGCTCGCGTCATGGCTGGTGGTCAGACGCCACATCTCCAGGATAGAGCCAAAATGACCTATAAGGGGTTTTTAGCGCTGTAAATCTCTCTGGTCCGGGATGAGCCGGTAAAAAATTTTCCCGTTTTCACTATTTATTATTAGCACTCTCCTTCATAGAGTGCTAAAATCTACTGTGAAACAGGGTTATTCCGTTTATTTTAAGGAGGTTTTTGAGTGAGTTCAGTGAGCAAATCGAAGTCTATTACGCCTTTACAGGTTCCCATGGCAGTGTCCGCGGGCACTTTGAACAGCTATATTGCCACTGCCTGTCAAATACCGGTGCTAAGCTTTGAAGAAGAGCGCTCGCTGGCCATGCGCCTGTATGAGCATGAAGACCTGGATGCAGCACGTGCCTTGATCGTGCACCACTTGCGATTTGTTATCCGGATAGCCCGTGGCTACAGCGGCTATGGTTTACCCCTCGCAGATTTGATACAGGAGGGCAACGTCGGACTGATGAAGGCCGTCAAACGGTTTAATCCACATAAAAACGTACGCCTGGTTTCATTTGCGGTCCATTGGATTCGTGCCGAAATACATGAATTTGTATTGCGCAACTGGCGCATTGTTAAAATCGCCACCACCAAGGCGCAACGCAAACTGTTTTTTAATTTGCGCAATGCTAAAAAACGTCTGGCCTGGTTGAATCGGGATGAGGTCGAAAAGATAGCCGAAGAACTCGGGGTAAAGCCTGCGGAAGTCATGGAAATGGAAAAGCGCCTTGGCAGCGGCGACCTTGGTTTTGATATGCCGAGCAGCGAAAAGGAGGAGGATTCTTTTGCTCCGGTCGCCTATTTGAGCCATGATTCCGGCGGGCCTCAAACGTGCGTCGAGGAGGATGACTGGAAGAGCTATCAAAAACAACGGTTGGAAACTGCATTGACTACGTTGGACCCGCGCAGCCGCGATATCGTTGTACGACGCTGGTTGACGGAAGACAAGGCGACTCTGCAGGAGCTGGCAGGTAAATATAAGGTCTCGGCGGAACGTGTACGCCAACTGGAAAATAACGCGATTAAAAAACTGAAAGCTCAAATTATCATGGCATAACCTTCAAG
Organism: Gammaproteobacteria bacterium; assembly: GCA_965215055.1. Taxonomy (GTDB): domain Bacteria; phylum Pseudomonadota; class Gammaproteobacteria; order UBA4575; family UBA4575. The sequence continues at coordinate 1,156,277 of OZ244046.1, read as the reverse complement.
GCGCATTGCCCGGCCGGAGTAGGTAGATGAGCGTAATCACGCTGAGCAACAGCAGTGCCGCGCCGCCGTTGTGCATCACGGCAATACTAACGGGTAGATGCATGGTTACGTTTGTGATGCCAAGTGTGATTTGTCCGAGTAACAAAATCAACGTTATGCCGGCCACGCGGCGCAGAATCCTTGCAGTGTCTCTTGCCAGTAAAATGCGCACGAGTACGGTCAGCCAGTAAATCGCTACTACAACTGCCAACAGCCTATGGCTTAGATGAATAGCCGTGCGTGCCGGGCTGTCAAGCACACCAAATTCATAGTTGATTCCCACTCCTCGCCAGAATACAAAGCCTTCCTTGAAATCCACTTCTGGCCACCACTGGCCCTGGCAAGTAGGAAAATCCGGACACGCCAGGGCTGCATAGTTGGCACTGGTCCAACCGCCTGCTGCTATTTGCCCGAGCAATAGCAGCAGACCCACCACAATAATCACTCGCATCGAAGCCGTTGTGTCTTGATGTTTGTGTATGCCCATAGGGGTGGCCTGTAGCACCAGCCACCAGAGCAGCGATAATACGGCAAGCCCCCCCAACAAGTGGAGCATTACAATGACCGGTTTTAATAACAAAGTTACCGTCCACATCCCGAGTAGAGATTGAAAAATTACCAGGCCGACGAGGAATATGGGCAATATGACGGGCTGATCAGCCAAGTTGCGGCCTCTCCATGCCACGATGGCAAGCAGTAAAATCAACAATCCCAGCAGGCCTGCCAGGTAACGATGAATGACTTCTTTCCAGGCCTTGTCCGTTTCCACGGCGCGTTGTGGATAAGCACTGTTCGCTTGTTCCATTTCTTGCGCAGACTCCGGCACGCCCAGCAAATGCCCGTAACAACCTGGCCAGTCCGGGCAACCCAACCCTGCATGCGAAAGCCGCACGTAGGCGCCAAGTACGACTACCACCAGGGCCAACACGCAAGCAAGCAGTGCAACGATGCGGAATGTACGGTTGCTCATGGTCGGATATGTCCGATAAACGTTTTCATTCGGGAATGCTATTTCTGTCAGCGATTTTCTGGAATCGTAATTGATCGGTGCGGGTTCCTGCTACAGGCTAACAGAGATAATAGTGCCATGGAATTTCGGGCAGTGTTTAGCCTATCGTTGCGATGAGTTTATATTCTCTTGACACTGGCAGCAGGTATCGTTACCTCGTCACGCTGTTTCGGTCTGTAACCAGCAGTAGATTTGCGCGCATACCCGTAGATGACTTCGTAACTTGCCGGCAGTAAGCCATTTTCCTGACGGTATTGTTCGTATGTCTTTACCAGCGATTGATATTTTTTCTTGCTCGTCAAACCCGATGCGGTTTTCGATGTTGAAGTATCGAATTTCCCTCGGCTGCCGGTATCTTTCAAGTCCCGGAGCAATTGTCGCAGCGACTGGTATTGAATAGTGATGACTTCCATATCGACCACGGGGTCAGAAAATTGAGCTGTGAGCAGAGCGTCTCCAATATGATGCATGTCGATGAAATCGTGTACGTGATCAAGGTCGTCTATTTGAGTCCAGCTATTGCGTAATTGCCACAGCGTGTCCGGCCCGAACGTGGAGAAAATCAACGTGCCGTCAGAACTTAACACGCGCCCACATTCCGACAGCACCAAGTCCAGGTCGGCGCACCACTGAAAAGTCGAAGTGGAAAAAATCAAGTCAATTGACGCATTTGCAAATGGCAACCGCTCAGCATCGTTGCAAACCAGCATGCCCGTGTATTCGCGTTGCCGGCGGCACCGCATCAACATCGGCAGGGCAATATCGCACGCGATGATCGCACTATCGGGAAATCGTGATTGCAGGCCCTCCAGGCTTCGCCCGGTTCCCACTCCTATATCCAAGATAAGGCGTGGCCGCAACTTCAATGTTTCCAGGCGCTCAAGTACCCGGTCACAAATTGCATGTTGCACCACTGCGGCAGCGTCATAGCTGCCCGCCGCGCGTGAAAAATCATCGCGCAAGCGCTGTTTGTTTATTTTCGAAGCAGTCACCCGTGTTTGATGCCGTCGTCAACCCAGCGCAAGAAGCAATCCGGGTGTGAAATGAATGGTGCGTGGCCTGCATTGGCTACTCTTTTCAGCCTGGTATTTTGCCACGTGTCGGCAGTCTGTTCTGCCGCACAAATGGATAGCACTCGATCCTTCTCGCCGTGTAGCAATTCTATTGGTAAGGAGTAGAGAGTCTGGTTGGCGCGCAGGTCCGTCTCCCGCAACCACTCAAGCCCCCATTGAATTTTATGCCTTTGCCGGTTGGATAGGGCGGCAGTCAGTTGAGATAAAACCTGCCTTGCCGGCATTGTATCCAGTACCTGCAAGGCACAAAATTTTTGCAGGGTGTGGTGAGGTGCTTTTGTGTACTGCCGGGAAAAGTCCGTGAAAATATCCTTGGGCATACCATGCGGCCACTGTGTATCGGCGGTAAACCTCGGAGCGCTGGCAATCAACATTAATTTTACGACGCGCCGTGGATATTGTTTTGCATACAGTTGTGCAACCAGCCCTCCCAGCGACCAGCCAATGATGAAACAGGTTTGCGGCAAGTGCCGTGCCAGCAATTCCATGCCTTGTTCGGTAGTGTAGTCCCACTCTGCGGCGTGGCTGTTACCGTGCCCGGGAAGGTCTATACACCAGACTCGAAATTTCGAACTCAGTTTGTCCGCACAGGTGCGCCATATTTTCGAACTCGACCCCCATCCGTGTAACAATACAAGATCGGGGCCGTCGCCAAGTTGTGAAACGTGCAATGCTGTCACCGTGGTACTTTTATGGGTGCTGTTACAATTCAAATTATAATAACTGCCATTGCTTATCTGCTTGGTTCGATAAGTAGCGCGATACTGACGTGCCGGGCTATGGGCCTGCCCGACCCTCGCGCGTCGGGGTCAAACAATCCGGGAGCGACCAACGTATTGCGCACGGGCAATAAATCCGCGGCAGCGATTACGTTATGCGGCGACTTGTTCAAGGGATTTGTCCCTGTTTTGCTTGTTGGCAGTTTGACAGACAATGAACTCCTTGCCGCGGTCGCAGGGTTGGCTGCAGTACTGGGGCACATGTATCCCGTTTATTATCGATTTCAGGGCGGTAAAGGCGTGGCGACGACGCTGGGCATATTGTTTGGTCTACAGTGGTCACTGGGAGTTCTGTGGGCGGTGATTTGGATAATCGTGGCTTTGCTGTTTCGCTATTCTGCACTGGCGGCACTGGTAGCAACGTCCGTCATGCTGTGTTACGCGTGGTTTTTGCCCATGAGCACGTGGGTGACAGGTATATTGACAATGATTACCATATTGATTTTTTGGCGACATCTAACCAACATCCGCAACTTGCTTGCCGGCAGCGAAACAAGGATTGGTGAGAAATAATTACTGGAACTGAACTTTTTCCAGCGACCAGCGCGGCCACACGCTTATCCGCAATGGTTCGCACTGACCACTGCTCACGCGCAACAAGCCAAGCTGTGCAACCATCGCTGCATTGTCGGTACAAAATTCCGCAGCAGGATAGAACACCTTGACGGCCATCCTTTCAAGCTGCTGCCTCAGTTGTCGGCGCAATTTCTGATTTGCTCCTACCCCGCCCGCGACGACCAGAGTTTTGGTTCGAGTTGCTTTAATTGCGCGGATGGATTTGGTTACCAGTGTATCTACCACGGCGTCTTCAAACGCGCGCGCGATGTCGGCGCGTGCTTGATCGTTCGTCTCGGCCAGATTTTTCAGCGTATGCAATACATGAGTCTTTAAGCCGCTGAAGCTGAAATTCAATCCAGGACGATCAAGCATGGGTCTCGGAAACGTATAACGATCGGGGTTTCCGCGCAGCGCCCATTCTGCAATCTGCGGCCCGCCCGGGTATCCCAGGTTCAGCATCTGTGCAACTTTGTCAAACGCCTCTCCCACTGCGTCGTCGATACTTTCGCCAAGAATTCTATACCTGCCGATCGCACGCACTTCTACTATCAATGTATGTCCACCTGAAACCAGCAAAGCAATGTAGGGATAATCGGGCGCTACGTCTTCCAGCAGCGGCGCAAGCAAATGCGCCTCCATATGATGTACGCCGATCGCAGGCTTGTTCGCCGCCCAGGCCAAGCTTCTGCCAAAACTTGCACCCACCAATAATGCCCCCATTAACCCGGGACCTGATGTATAGGCAAGTGCATCGATATCACGCAACAGTGAAAGATTTGCCGTTGCCATTGCTTGTTGAAACAGTGCTCCCAACTTTCGAATATGGTCGCGCGAAGCCAATTCCGGCACCACTCCCCCGTATTCATTGTGTAGCGCGGTTTGGGAATAGATATGATTCGCAAGCAGCCCTTGATCTTCACAGATAATCGCTACGGCAGTTTCGTCGCATGAAGTTTCGATACCAAGTACTCTCATGTGGACATTATCACGCGATTTGAATGCTTGCGCAGCAACCTGATGCAGGTTTTTGTGGATTTTACGGTTTATTAAACGGTATATTTGAATTATGGATATCTGTCGGTATAATCGCGGCCTTTATTTGCGGACCAAGTCAAAGAGTATTTGATATGCCTAGTGTATGTGTAAAAGAAAATGAGCCTTTTGATTTTGCCTTGCGAAGGTTTCGTCGTTCCTGTGAAAAAGCGGGCACCATCACGGAAGTGCGCCGCCGGGAATTTTACGAAAAACCGACTGAAGTTCGAAAACGCAAGGCAGCAGCAGCAGTGAAACGCAATCTTAAACGTGTAGCTCGCACGAGTTTGCGCCGCCGCCGCCTTTACTAGGCCCCGTCTCCAGCACCATCTGGTGTCCGTTCTTAAATCCAGGCTCACCGAAGACATGAAATCCGCAATGCGCGGTGGCGAGAAATCGCGTCTGCAAACCGTGCGGTTGATACTTGCTGCCGTTAAACAAAGGGAAGTAGACACCCGCCAGGAACTTTCCGATCAAGACATTATGGCCGTATTGACAAAAATGCAGAAGCAACGCCGTGAATCCATCAGCCAATTTACCAAGGCAAACCGCCAGGACCTGGTTGCCAAGGAAACATTGGAACTGCAATTCATAGAAGAGTATCTGCCCAAGGCATTCACTGAAGAAGAACTGGGTGAATTGATCACTGAAGCCTTGTCCACGTCGGGTGCCTGCGACGTCAAGGACATGGGCAAGGTGATGGCAATACTCAAGCCCAGACTTCTGGGGCGCGCCGATATGGGAGCCGTTAGCGCCAGGGTCAGGTCCGCGTTAAACACCTGATTCTCCATATGGCCGTGCAGATGCGCGTACCTGCCTTGCAAAACGATCTTCTTTTACGCGCGTTGCTGAAGCAACCGGTCGCGCGCACGCCGGTCTGGATCATGCGCCAGGCCGGACGCTACTTGCCGGAGTATCGCGCTACTCGAAAACGCGCGGGTGACTTTCTGGCTTTGTGCAAAACTCCCGAGCTTGCGTGTGAAGTAGCCCTACAGCCCGTTGACCGTTTTGGCCTGGACGCGGCCATTCTGTTCTCGGACATCCTGACGATTCCAGGCGCGATGGAGCTAGGCTTGCAATTCATCGATGGTGAAGGCCCCAGGTTCAGCAATCCGGTTACCGGTATGAGTGACGTAAATCGCATTGCCAGGCTTGAGCCTATGAATGAACTTGGCTACGTCATGGATGCCGTGCGGATGATAAAAAGAGAATTGAACGGGCGTGTACCACTGATCGGCTTTGCCGGCAGCCCGTGGACGCTGGCGACGTACATGGTTGAAGGACAGACCAGCAGAGAGTTTCGCAAGATAAAAACCATGCTCTATAAAACGCCCCAGGTGCTTGAACGCCTGCTTGAAGTTTTAAGCAGTTCCGTAGCGGCTTATTTGTCTGCGCAAATTGCCGCCGGAGTGCAGGCGGTAATGATATTTGACACCTGGGGAGGGGTACTGACACGAGACGCCTACCTTCGCTTCTCATTGACACCGATGCGGCAAATTGTCGAGCGACTCTTGCAAAGTGAAGCGGATGCCCAAACCCCGATCATCCTTTTCACCAAGGGTGGCGGGGACTGGTTGACCGACATTGCGGAAACCGGGTGTCACGCGATAGGCCTGGATTGGACGGTTGAAATCGACCGGGCACGCTCTCTGGTTGGCACAAAAGTCGCCTTGCAGGGGAACCTGGACCCGAATGTCTTGTATGGTAGTGATCAGGCTATTCGTACCGAAGTCAAAAATATCCTGGATAAGTTTGGCGCGGGAAGCGGCCACGTCTTTAATCTGGGTCATGGGATACAGCAGCACGTCAGCCCGGACAAGGTTGCGGTTCTGGTAGAGGCAGTCAGGGAGTTGAGTCCAGCCTATCACTAGTTTCGTGCTGACATAGTCAACACATTGCTGATTTTCCTCCGCTCACTCCGAAACTGTGCCGCCGTTTTCCATGTTTTTTTGTAAAACCCTTTTGCACTCTTGTCGAACTAAAAGAGTTGTTCGGGTATATCCGCTTCTTCGCTGCCTTGTTGATGAGAAGGTTGTCGGCTTCTCTCCGTGATCAGTGTAGGCATGTATTCTTCTCGAAAGGTCTCTTCGATACCTTGATCGCCGTCCTGGTCAACGGGTAACCCTGTAGCGGGGTCAATTCGTAACGTTACGATACCTTCTGGCTGTTTGAGGGAGTTTTCTGCAGTGTCTGCCAGTGCCCGACGCATGAATTCAATCCAGATAGGTAATGCGGCAACGGCACCCGTCTCCCTGCTGCCCAATGGTCTGTTCTGGTCGAATCCCACCCAGGTTGTAGCGACAATATCGCCATTGAAACCACTGAACCAAGCGTCGTGTTGGTCATTGGTAGTGCCCGTTTTACCCGCCAAGTCACTGCGTCCGATCACGCGCGCCTTGGCACCTGTACCACGCTGTATGACGTCCTGCATCATGCTCACTATTTGATAGGCGTTTCCCTTTGACAATACTTGCTCGGCAATGCGTAACTCCATTGCCGTTTCACCATCTGTTTGCAGCCACTCATTACTGTCTTCCTGCAATTTTTTTTGCAGGGCTTGACAGGCCTCTTCGCAAACCGTTGGCGGGTTGGAGCGGTACAGGACTTTGCCTTTCGCGTCTTCGATTCGTTCGATCAAATAGGGTTCAATCCTGTAGCCACCATTGGCAAACACTGCGTAGCCTGCCGTGAGTTCCAATGGTGAAACTACGCCGGAACCCAAAGCCAGAGTCAGGTTATAGGGTAACTTCTCGCGCTCGAAACCGAATCTGGTGATGTGTTGTATGGCGTGTCTACGCCCCATCTCTTTAAGCAAACGAATGGATACCATGTTACGCGACTTGATCAACGCTTCGCGCAGACGTGTAGGCCCAAAAAATTTTCCGCTATAGTTTTGAGGTCTCCATATGCCTTCCAGGACCGTATCTTTAAGCACCACAGGGGCGTCATTGATAAGACTCGCCGGTGTATAACCGGAATCCAGTGCAGCAGAATATATGAAAGGCTTGAAACTGGACCCTGGCTGACGTTTGGCCTGAACGGCACGATTAAACTTGCTGTAGTTGTAATCATAGCCGCCTGTCAATGCCAGAATACCGCCGGTTTGCGGATTGACGGCAACAAATGCACCTGCCACTTCGGGGATTTGACTTAACACCCATTGACTTGATTCGTTTTCGGCTATGCGAATGACATCTCCTGGAATAAACATATTGGTAAAATCTTCGGGTTTCTCGCCCATCGTGTTTTCATTGGTGTAGGCCCTTGCCCACCGTGCCTTGTCTATTGGCAGAGTGATCGTTTGCTGGTCACCCAGGTAAACCTCGATACTCTGTTGCTCGGTTTTTGTAATAACGGCTGGAATCGATTCACCCACTTTGCGAAATCCGGTCAGCACCTCATCCATCTGCTCAAAGTCAATAGTGCCCGTGTCCGTATAAGAAAGTTCCACGCGCGTTTCCGCGCCTCGATAGCCGTGACGTTGATCATAGGCTTGCAGCCCTTTTCGCAGTGCTTGCTGCGCTGTTTGCTGAAGAGAGGCATCGATGGTCGTAAACACGCGATAGCCTTTGTTATAGGCCTTGGGGCCGTGGGCGTCGACAATATGTGTGCGCACCATTTCTCCGACGTAGGGGGCATCGATTTCAATCCCGGAATAATGGTGCGTCGCGGTGACTGGTGCGTCTTTAGCAAGCAGATAGGATTCTTCGTCGATATGCCCCAGTTTTCGCAGGCGATCGAGTACGTAATTGCGACGCAAAATCGCACGTTCGGCATTAACGATAGGATTATAACGGGAAGGGGCCTTGGGTAATCCGGCAATCATGGCGATTTGTGCAAGATTCAGTTCGTCTACGTCGACGCCATAGTAGACATTTGCCGCCGCTGCTACACCATAGGCGCGGTTACCCAGATAGATCTTGTTCAGGTAAAGCTCCAGGATTTCGTTTTTATTTAATTCACGCTCAATCCTCAAAGCCAAAAATATTTCTCTGATCTTGCGTGTATAGGTACGCTCACTGCCCAAAAAGAAGTTTCTCGCCAGTTGCATGGTAATAGTGCTGCCTCCCTGGCGCCTTTTACCCGTAAAATGGACATTGATAGCGGCTCGGATCAGACCTTGATAATCGATTCCCGGGTGCTCAAAAAATCGGTCGTCTTCGGCGGCCAGAAACGATTGCACGATTCGCTTGGGAAAGGCCTCGATGTCAAGGGGTTGACGGCGTTCCTCACCGTACATGGCAATCAGCTTTCCATCCCGACTGTAGACTTTAAGCGGTACTCTCAACTCCACGTTCTTGAGCATGGCCACGTCGGGCAGGCCAGGAGCGAAATAGAAGTATACTGCCAAGACAGCGATCACTGCTGCGACGAATATCCCGCCGCATCCGATAAAGAACAGCTTTATTACCTTTGACATTTTCAGCAACGCAGGCATGAGCTTACAACGAACCGTTGCGATAAATCATCGGGATGGCCACATGCACTGCCTTTTTCGATTACGTATAATACAACTATCGCAAATTTGGACGATTAAATACAAACTTGCTTGACCGAAGGTATTGTTTATATTCCTCACTCTTTCCAACCCGATAATGGGGACGGAAAAGTATTCGACAGGTTTTGAGCAGTCAAGTTTCGTGAATGGCGGTCGTCTTTGATTGATGAAAACCAGGAATATCATACTCATCGGTGCAATGGGTGCCGGAAAATCAACAGTGGGAAGGGAAGTCGCGAAAAGGCTTGGGCTGCAATTTTACGACAGCGACAAGGCAGTCGAACAAAAAGTCGGAGTCAGCGTCGCTACCGTCTTTGAACGTGAGGGTGAAAGCGGGTTTCGGATACATGAAGAAGAAGTTATTCGTGAACTGTGCCAGTTGGAAGGTATCGTGCTTGCGACGGGCGGAGGGGCCGTACTCTCGAAAAACACCAGGGATTTATTGTTGAAAACAGGCAGGGTGTTTTATCTGAGCGCCTCCGTCGATACCCTTTTTGACCGCACCGTGGGTGATTCAGGCCGTCCGTTGCTGGAAGCTTCGAATCGGCAACAGACAATAATCGAACTACTTCGGCAAAGGGAACCGATTTATCAAAAAGTGGCGCATCATGTAATTATAACGGACCATCGCGCTACCGATTGGGTCGTGGACCAAGTCTTGAAAATTACTGAACGGGCGTGTGCTCAAGAAATAACACTTTCCAATGATCACGTTTGAAGTACAACTTGGCCGGCGTAGTTATCCGATATACATTGGTAAAAACGTTATTGCCCAGTTGAGTCGGCATATACGCGGTGACGCAGTATTTATCATCAGTAACGAAACCGTTGCACCCTTGTACCTGCAAGACGTATTGGCCCATTGCGGACAACATCGCTTGCATCAATTGATTCTTCCTGATGGAGAGACTTGTAAAACGTTGGAGACCGTCAGTCTTGTCTATGACGCCCTACTGAAGCATCACTGTGATAGAGACACGACGTTGGTTGCGCTGGGTGGTGGCGTGATTGGCGACATTACCGGATTTGCCGCAGCCACCTACCAGCGCGGTGTAAATTTCATACAAATTCCGACCACGCTGCTTGCTCAGGTTGACTCCTCCATAGGTGGTAAAACGGGAGTGAACCATAAACTGGGGAAAAACATGATTGGCTCTTTTTACCAGCCAAACTGTGTCATCGCCGACTTGGCCACCCTGGATACCCTGGATGACCGGCAATTCAGTGCAGGCGTGGCCGAGATCATCAAATATGGCTTGATTCGTGATGCCAAGTTTTTTGCTTGGCTGGAAAATAACATCGGCGAACTGATGGCGCGTGCTCCCGAAGCCTTGACTCATGCGGTGTGTCGTTCGTGTGAAAACAAGGCTCAAATCGTTGCTGAAGACGAGTTGGAACAAACCGGCCAACGCGCGTTACTGAACTACGGGCATACTTTTGGCCATGCGATTGAGACCCATACAAACTATATGAACTGGCTGCATGGAGAAGCAGTCGCTTGTGGCATGCTGATGGCAGCAAATCTGTCCGTCAGGCTCGGGTGGCTGAGCGAACGGGATCGTGAACGCATTGAAAGTCTGCTGGACGTTGTCGGATTGCCTGAAAAACCGCCTGAAGACATGCATATCTCCGACTTCATGGAGTTGATGACCATGGACAAAAAATCACGTGCCGGAAAACTGCGCCTAGTACTGCTTAAAGATATCGGTAACGCAGTGCTTGCATCGGATTTTCCTGCCTCACGATTGGCAGATATGCTGCGGGAATACTGTAAGGCGTAGGTGCATGAGCGCGGTGCTTGCAACCCCCTTGACCGATGCTGGTCTGGCCACCTATGCGGCGCATGATGCCCTTTCAAAAGGGCGTCAATATCCGCAACCCAAAGCGACGCATCGAGGTGAATTTCAACGGGACCGTGAACGTATCATCCACAGCACGGCTTTTCGCAGACTGGAGTACAAAACTCAGGTCTTTGTAAACCATGAAGGCGATTTATTTCGCACGCGCCTCACGCACTCCATCGAAGTTGCGCAAATCGCGCGTGCGATTGCGCGGGCACTGCATCTCAATCAGGACCTCTGTGAGGCGATAGCACTTGCCCATGATCTTGGTCACACACCGTTCGGCCACGTCGGCCAAGACGCGCTCAACGAATGTATGAGAGAACACGGAGGGTTCGAGCACAATCTACAATCCCTACGAGTCGTAGACGGGCTTGAACTCAAGTATCCGAAGTTCCACGGACTCAACCTGACCTTTGAAACGAGAGAAGGCATCCTCAAGTATTGCTCTCGCAACAATGCTGAAAAATTGGGCCTTTTGGGTCAGCGCTTTTTGCACGGAACGCAACCAAGCCTGGAAGCGCAGCTTACCAACGTTGCCGATGAAATTGCCTATAATAACCATGATATCGATGACGGTCTGCGCGCCGGCCTCATCACCGTCAAGCAGCTGAGCGACGTTGAATTATTCGACAACCATTTTATGATGACTGCCAGTGAGTACCCGGATATCAGCGAGCGCAGGAAAATACACGAATCGATTCGCCGCATCATAAACGAACTTGTTACGGATGTAATCGATACCAGCCAAGCTGCCATTACACAAAAACAGCCTGCTACCATAAACGACGTTCGTGCTGGTAAAAGTCCACTGATTCAATTCAGTGAACCCATGCAGTCAAAAAACCGCGAATTGAAATCTTTTCTGCGTGAGAACCTGTATCAACACTATCGTGTACACAGGATGAGCAACAAGGCCAAGAAGATCCTGTTCGACCTGTACGCCGCATTTTACAATGACGTTCATCTCATGCCTAATGAGCATCGCGACAGGGCGAGCTTTTGTCAAGGACAAAAAGGCGATAGCGGCCGTGCGCGCGTCGTTGCAGACTATATCGCGGGCATGACGGACAGATATGCCATCGCAGAGCACGAGCGCGTCTTCAATGCAAAAATCATTTGAAGGCTACTACGGCCTTTCATTAGTCAAGGTCTGACTACCGGTGCCCGGAAGAATTCCGCAGGCCTTTATCGACGATCTCATCGCTCGAACCGATATCGTTGCGCTGATCGAAGGCTACGTACCACTGAAAAAGAAGGGTAAGGAGTACATGGCATGCTGTCCGTTTCATGACGAAAAAACCCCTTCTTTCACGGTCAGTCCGGATAAGCAATTTTATCACTGCTTCGGCTGTGGTGCGCATGGCACGGCGATAGGTTTCCTGATGGAATTTGAACGCCTTGACTTCCTGGAAGCAGTCGAGAAACTTGCGCAACAGTCCGGCCTCGAAATTCCCCGAGACGGAACTGCCGTTGTCACAAATGATTATCAGGCCTTGTTTACCGTTCTTGAACGTGCAAACACCTACTATCGAAAGATGCTATCTCAATCCCGCCAGCCCGTAGAGTATCTGAAAACCCGTGGGGTAAGTGGTGAAATTGCAGCCAAGTTTAATTTGGGCTATGCGCCAGATGGCTTCAACAATCTATTAAATCAATTCGAGGGTGTGGCAACTGAAGAACAACTGATCAAAGTAGGCCTGATAAAGACGAACGACCAGGGCAATCAGTTCGACCGCTTTAGAAACCGCATCATGTTCCCGATCAAGGACCGGCGTGGGCGCGTTATTGGATTTGGCGGCAGAGTGCTGGGCAATGAAATACCGAAATATTTGAATTCTCCGGAAACTCCAATTTTTCATAAGAGTGAAGCGTTGTATGGCCTGTACGAAGCGCGCAAGGCAAAAGAAACTACCCAATCGATCCTTGTAGTAGAAGGCTATATGGACGTCGTGGCATTGGCGCAACACGGCATTGAAAATGTCGTCGCCACGCTTGGCACCGCCACTACCGCGCAGCACGTTCAGCAACTATATCGTTATACGCGGGAAATAACGTTTTGCTTCGATGGCGACCGGGCGGGCCGTGATGCCGCGTGGCGTGCAGCGCAGCAAACTGTTCCCGTATTCAAAGATGGTTGTGAGGCAAAATTCCTGTTTTTACCGCAAGGCGAAGACCCGGACAGCTTGATACGCGAGCGTGGCAAGGAAATTTTTTTACAATACGTCAGAGAAGGCAAATCCCTATCCACGTACATACTCGACAAGCTGAAGGAAGACATCGATATTCGAACCCCTGCGGGAAAGGCCAGGCTTGCTCAAACGGCCAGGCCTTTGCTGGAGAAATTTCCCCAGGGCATATTCAAGAAATTAATCTTTAAAGAATTGGAAAAGATAGTCGGCTCTTCGATTCACTATGGCGTAGCCACAGCCGACCGAAAAAAAACTGATGCCACGCGGACCGTATCAACCAAAGGCACCCCCGTGCGGCTGGCAATTGCGGCATTGTTACGTGATCCTTCCTTGGCCCTGAAAGTAGATTCAGTTGCGGAGCTGGAAAAATCCACCATTCCTGGTGTTGCGTTGCTGACAAAAATCATCACCTCCTGGAAAGAACAACCTGAACTTAGCCACGCCGTATTGATAGAACGTTTTCGTGATCACCAGGAAGAACAACAGATACAAAAGCTGCTGACCTGGGACTCCCCCGAACTGGAAGATCCTGCCCAGGCTTTTGGGGACGCCATGACGTGGATTCGACGTAAAACTCACGAAACTCACGTTCGAGAACTCATTGATAAAGAAAGTACAGATGGTTTGAGCGAAGACGAAAAGCAGAAACTCAAAGACCTGCTACACCGGGCAAGGCCCTGAAACGCTTTATCTACTTCAGTTTTTTTCTGGTATAATTAACCGTTTAGCTCAACGATTTTTAACAGATTTTTGGAACTGGTACTGAATGGAAGAAGATCAGCAATCCGGCATTAAGCAACTCATTGCCAAGGGCAAGGAACAAGGCTTTCTTACCTATGCCGAAGTCAACGATCACCTGCCTAGCGGCATCGTTGATCCGGAACAGATAGAAGATATCGTGACCGTGATCAACGACATGGGCATTAACGTCCTCGAACAGGCGGCTGATGTTGACAGCCTGTTACTTGCCGATGATACCGCCACGGACGATGACGTTGCCGAGGAAGCCGCGGCTGCGCTTGTTACGGTCGATAGCGAATTTGGCCGTACCACCGACCCCGTGCGCATGTACATGCGTGAAATGGGCATTGTCAACCTGTTAACGCGGGAAGGCGAGATTGAAATTGCCAAGCGCATTGAAGATGGTTTGCGGCAAGTCCTGCTTGCCGTAGGGCACTACCCGGTCGCCATTGAAAAACTACTGGCATTTTATGCCAGGGTTGAATCCGAGCAACTGCGCCTTACGGACCTGGTTATTGGATTTATCGACCCGGATGAAGACACCGATACAATCCCTTCCCCTGCGATTCAAACCAGTCAGGCCGACAAAGACAGGCGTAAAGCTGCTGCCGAGAACAAGGACGAAGACGAGAAAGAACTGGATACAGGGCCTGATCTTGAAGAAGTGCGCAAATACTTCAAGGGCATGGGAAAGCTTCATAAAAGATTATCGTACCCCAGTGTCAGAAGCAGTGCCAAGAGACTGGCAAACGCGCGCAAGCGGCTTGCCGAAGAATTCACCCGCATCAAGCTCACCCCGAAAGTCGTAGTTATCATTGCTGCCGACCTGCGTAAAACGGTAGAGAGAATTCGCTCCCACGAGCGGCACATCATGCAGATTTGCGTACGTGATGCGAAAATGCCGCGCACAAAATTTATTGCAAAATTTAGCGATAACGAAACCAACGTGGAATGGGTTTCTTCTCATGCCAAGTCACGTGTCAGATATGCAAAGGCCCTGGTCAGACTGGAGTCCGAAATTGTAAAAGAACAGAAAAAACTGGTTGCCATAGAAAACGAGACTGGCATCACCATTAGTGAAATCAAGGAAATCAATCGGCGCATGTCGATTGGTGAGGCGAAGGCACGGCGTGCCAAGAAAGAAATGGTTGAAGCCAACTTGCGCTTGGTGATTTCAATTGCCAAGAAATATACCAACAGAGGGCTGCAATTTCTGGACCTGATTCAAGAAGGCAACATCGGGTTAATGAAGGCAGTCGACAAATTCGAATATCGTCGCGGTTACAAATTTTCCACCTATGCAACCTGGTGGATACGTCAGGCGATTACCCGCTCCATTGCGGACCAGGCGCGCACCATTCGCATTCCCGTACACATGATTGAAACCATCAACAAGCTCAATCGTATTTCCCGCCAGGTACTACAGGAAAAGGGGCGCGAACCCACGCCTGAGGAGTTATCCGTACGTATGGAAATGCCCGAAGACAAGGTACGCAAGGTTTTGAAGATTGCCAAAGAGCCGATCTCCATGGAAACACCTATTGGTGATGAAGAAGACTCTCATCTGGGCGACTTTATTGAAGACGTGAAAATTGAATCTCCCGTGGACTCTGCTTCCTCCGAAGGTTTAAGTGAAACCATGCGTGAAATACTTGCATCGCTCACCCCGCGCGAAGCCAAGGTATTGCGCATGCGTTTTGGCATCGACATGAACATGGACCATACGCTGGAGGAAGTGGGTAAACAATTCGACGTTACCCGTGAGCGCATTCGCCAGATAGAAGCCAAGGCATTGCGCAAACTTCGTCATCCGAGTCGTTCAGGGCAGTTGAGCAGCTTCCTTGAAATGGAATAAAAATCATATCTTGATGATCTGAAGGGGAACTACCTTTTTATTCACTGATGGAAAACACCTCAGGGTCCCCGCCGATAGCAGCTGTGTTATTACTGACACTTTGTTCCCTGGAGAAGCGTACCAGGTAATTGGGGCCACCTGCCTTGGGGCCGGTTCCGGAAAGGAAACTCCCGCCAAAAGGCTGGGATTCAACCACGGCACCAATCATATTCCTGTTGACATAGACATTGCCGGCCAGGATACGCCTGCTGACAGCATCTATGCGGTGGTTGATCCGGCTGTGAATACCAAAAGTGAGAGCATAACCCGTGGCATTGATTTCATCACAGAGCGCCATGATATCTTCACCCTGGAAGCGAACGACGTGCAGGACCGGACCAAAGACCTCTTTATCCAGGTTAGAGATGCAATCCAGGCTGACCAGGGCCGGGGCGACGAAAAAACCCTTGTCCGGGATAATATCTCCTCCTGCCTGGTGCAACAGCCTTCCACTGGCTGCTGCCGTGTTGAGATAGGCTTGTATTTCATCCCTGGCCTGCGCACTGATTACGGGCCCGATATCCGTTTCAACGTTCGCGGGGTCACCTAGCACCAGCTCATCCATGCATCCGCGAATGAGAGAAGTAACATGATCAGCGATTTCTTCCTGCAGGTACAGTACACGCAGGGCAGAACAGCGTTGTCCGGCACTGTTGAATGCAGACTGCACTGCATCCCTTACCACTTGTTCAGGCAGGGCCGTGCTATCTACAAGCATAGCGTTGATACCACCGGTTTCAGCAATAAAAGTGGGAATGGGACCGGTTCGCTCAGCCAACTTGCGGGTAATACTCCTGGCCACCTCCCCAGACCCGGTAAATGCGACTCCCGCGATGTGCTTATTTGGCAGAACCTGTGCAGCGACATTCGGCCCCTCTCCAGGTATGCAATGGAGTACATCTTCAGGGACGCCTGCTTCATGGAATAGCGCGGTGACGGCTTCGGCGATGGCAGTAGTATATTCAGCCGGCTTGGCCAGTACCGTGTTGCCGGCAGCCAGGGCAGCTGCAACCTGGCCAGTAAAGATGGCAATCGGGAAATTCCAGGGGCTGATACAGAAAAACACACCTTTACCTCGCAGCAGCATCCGGTTGTCTTCACCCACCGGCCCTGGCAAAGACCGTGGTACGTCAAACAGGCGCCGGCATTCGGCAGCGTAAAAATGCAAAAAGTCAATCGCCTCGCGAACTTCGTCATGCGCATCGCTGATCGTCTTGCCTGCTTCGCGCATGCACAGAGACAGCAAGCGAGGTCGGTTCGCTTCCAGTAGCTCAGCAGTTTTCTCCAGTAAAGTGGCGCGTGACTCTGCTGGCTTGCTTTCCCAGTGTTGCCAGGCTGAAGCAGCGCTATTGATGGCAGCATCTATGACATCTGCTGCTGGAAACAGCGTTTCCCCGATAACACGGCCAGTTGCGGGTTGTAATACCGGCATGACCGTACCACCAGGTTGCTTACCTTTCTCGATGGCAGCGATGGAATTTTTCTCGATGTCCTCCAGCAGCCTTGCGACTATAGTCCTGTCAGCCAGATTGATACCGGGTGAATTCCTGCGCTTGGGTTGAAACATCTGCGCCGGCATGACCACAGCGGGGTGGCGGTGTTGTCCCGTATTCTGATGGACCTGTGCCATGGGATCAGCCACGATCGCGTCTGCTGGTACATCCTGGTCTGCAATGCGATGTACGAAAGAAGTACTGGCCCCGTTTTCCAACAGACGTCTTGCTAGGTAAGGCAGCAGGACATCATGATTGCCAACAGGTGCGTAGACCCGGCAGCGGTAAGGCGTGTCCGTATTATCATTCAGGACTTCGTACAGGGCTTCACCCATACCATGCAGGCGTTGGAATTCGCATTCACCAGGTGAAAAAAAGGCTTTTACACAGGCAACGCTGTAAGCATTATGCGTGGCGAACTGGGGCTGCAACCAGTCCTTCAATTCAGACAGTGTAAGAATGGCAGCGAGATATGACAGATCAGTATTACATTTACGGGTAAACACCGGAAAGTCTTCCAGTCCCCGGACCTGTGCGAGCTTGATTTCCGTGTCCCAGTAAGCGCCCTTGACCAGTCGTACGGGAATCCTGCATTCCGTTTTCCTGGCAAGAGACTCCAGCCAGTGCAGAACCGGTATGGCACGTTTCTGGTACGCTTGCACGGCAAGGCCAAGCCCGTGCCAGTCCCTGTTGGCGCGATCACCTAATACCTCGGCAAATACCTCGAGGCTCAACATCAATTTTTCACTTTCTTCCGCGTCGACCGTCAGGAAAATTTCCTTTTCTCCAGCGGCACGGGCCAGTTGTCCCAATTTGTCAACAAGCTCCCTGCGTGCCCGCCGCCAGTGGAAAACATCAAAACGAGGGCACAGTGCCGAGAGCTTGACGGAAACCCCCAGGTCGTGTTGATCATCAGCCGTGTTGTCAATGGATTCAATTGCGTGCAGATAAGAAGCCAGGTAGCCCTCAGCTTCAGCACTGGTGAGAGCAGCTTCCCCCAGCATGTCAAAGGAAAAATCTTCGAAAATGCGGCCATCCGCACTTGCCCGTTCCAGCGCCTTCTCGATGGTTTCACCCATGACAAACTGGTTGCCGATGATACGCATGGCCAGCCGGATAGTATTGCGAATGACTGGCTCGCCGAGACGTGCCAGCATGCCACGCCAGACGTTCTCCTGGTCCGATGCTGCTGAAGGCAAGTTCGCCAGTATGCGTCCGCTCAGTATCAGGCCCCAGGTGGAGGCATTGACGAGCAGGTCCCTGTGATCAAGATGTTTTTCCCAGTCGGCACACTTGATCTTGTCGGCAATAAGCAGATCGGCGGTACCCTTGTCCGGTATCCGCAGCAGGGTTTCCGCCAGGCACATCAGCAGCATGCCTTCATCGGTAGTCAGCTCATATTCCGTCAGCAGGCGTTCCAGGGGAGACAGGCGTTTGGGCCGGGAGCGCACCTCCTGCACCAGGCGGCGGGCCTCCTCATTAATGTGATGCGAAACCCGGGCGGAGGAACGGGCAAGCGTCTGCAGGTCCGAAACGACGTTGTCTTCGTCCCGCAGGTAGTGTTCGTGGATAGCCTGCAGCAGGGTGGAATCCATAAACCAGGATTATCACGGAGAAAGGATATTGGCAAGAGGGATTAGACATCCTGTCAGGTTCGCACTCCTGTACATTATCTGGCCGTGACACTGCACAGGGTCGTCAGGCGACCTCGCTTCCGATTGTGAGATGAAGCCGTTGTCGCTACAATGGCTTGCATGAAAGAAACTGCCGTCGGAGACCGCTTTGGCCGCCTGCTCGATGCCGTCCGGCGCACGCATTATCGAAAACTTCACGGGGCCTGTAGCTCAGTTGGTTAGAGCAGAGGACTCATAATCCTTTGGTCGTAGGTTCGAGTCCTACCGGGCCCACCACCCACCCCTCTAAAAACTGTTAGGGAGATCAGGGAAAGTATTGGCAACGCCCAGGTGCTTGATTTTCCCTGCATGCATATTCAGCGCGTTGCGCAACCCCCTGCCTTCGCCAAGAAAATCGTCCAATCCCAAGTTACAGAGCTTGCGTATGTAAGGCAGCGTCGCGTTGCACAACGCCTGGCTACTGGTACGGCTTACCGCGCCTGGAATATTAGTAACGCAATAATGTACGATATCATCAACAACGTACACAGGGTCGTGATGCGTAGTCGGTCTACTTGTTTCAAAACAACCGCCCTGGTCAATGGCAACGTCTATCAATGCCGCACCTCGCTTCATTTTTCCGAGAAAATCCCTGTCAATCAGCCTGGGCGTGCGTCCTCCTGGCACAAGTGGTGCACCAATCACCAGGTCCGCCTGTAATACAAACCGCTCTATAGAATGTGGATCAGAATAGATAGTCGTGACATTATCGGGCATTACCTCGTCCAGGTACCGGAGTTTTTCAGTGTCGACGTCCATGACCACCACGTTTGCACCAAGACCTGCGGCCGTGCGAGCCGCGTTGGACCCAACGACACCGGCTCCAAGAACAACCACGTTCGCTGGTGCAACACCTGCAACGCCTCCGAGCAATATACCCTGTCCCAGCATAGGATTTTCCAGGCACTTCGCACCCTCCTGGATCGACATCTTGCCTGCCACCTCACTCATCGGTTTCAGCAGTGGTAGCTGCCCGTGCCTGTCACTGAGAGTTTCATAGGCAAGTGCCGTGATATTTTTATGCAGGCATTTTTCAGTCAACGTTCGCGAACTGGCAAAATGGAAATAACCGAATATAATCTGTGAAGGCGACGCCCTGTCCAGCTCCTCCTGCTGTGGTTCTTTAACCTTTACCAGCAAATCACACTCGTCAAATATCATCTTGGCCGAATCCACGATTTTCGCTCCTGCCTCCAGGTATTCCTCATCGCGATAGCCGCTGCCGTAACCCGCTTGTGTTTCCAGTAGCACCTCGTGACCGTCTTCCGTCAGCAGATGCGCACCTACGGGTAATAGCGAGACACGGTACTCATCCGGCTTGGTTTCCTTGGGAACTCCGACGCGCATGGGAAGGTAGCCGATACCCTAAAAAGCAAGTTTCCAGGTATCTTCCAGGACAGCTTTCAAATGCGCACAAAAACGTGCTGCTTCGGCACCGTTTATCACCCTGTGGTCATAAGACAAAGAGAGAGGCAATGATACCTGTTGTCTTGTACCGGTTGCGACAACCTCTTGCCGTACAATCATCTTGGACACCCCCAGTATTGCCACCTCAGGGGGATTGATAATCGGCGTAAACGCTCGTCCACCTATATTCCCCAGGCTTGAAATCGTCATACTGGCACCCGTCAAGTGTTTTGGAGTGAGCTTTCTGCTCCTGGCAAGATCACTGATTTGCACCAACTCCGCGGCGACCTGTACGACAGTTTTTTTATCAACGTCCCGTAACACGGGCACCAGCAGGCCTTCCGGAGTATCCACCGCGACACCGACGTGAAACCACTTTTTCAGAATGAGTTGTTCCGATGTGGGGTCAAATGCAGCATTGAATCGGGGAAAGCGTTTAAGCGTGGCGACCAGTGCCTTTATTACGAACGCCAGTGGCGTGAGCTTGACACCCTTCTTTTTCAACTCCTCGGCCAACTGCCTGCGTCGTTGTTCCAGCAGCGTGACGTCGGCCCGTTCAAAATGAGTTACGTGTGGAATACTTTGCCAGGCAGCCAGCATATTATCGGCAGTGAGCTTTTGAACCTTGGTCAGTGCTACGGCTTCCGTCTCGCCCAAAGATGAGAAGTTGGAGAGTTTTGCCTGGGCGGTTTTTCCCTGCAACTTGGTACGCACGTGATCTTGTACGTCCTTCTTCATTACCCTTTGCTGTCGTCCACTGCCTTGCACCTGGTCAAGCGTTACCCCGAGCTCGCGTGCATACTGATACACACCGGGGCTTGCATAAGCGGGCTCCGACCCGTCTGAACGTTGGGCATTTGCAAGAGACTGATGAGGCTCCTCCTGCGTGGTGGGTGCCTTTTCTGTCGGCGTAGTTTCGGGAGTGAGCTCTTGGCCAGGAGAAGGCTCTTCCACGGCAACTTCGAGAACTACCAGGACGTCGTCTTGGCGGATATTCCCGCCTTTGTTTACCTTGACCTTTTGCACCACCCCGGCATATGGAGAAGGAAACTCCATCATCGCCTTTTCACTCTCCAGGGTCACAAGCGGTTGATTAACCTCCACGTGCTCACCTGCCTTGACCAACACCTCCACCACGTCAACGGAATCGAAATCCTCGATATCAGTGACACGTATTTCCTCAAGCCTCGTCATTGTCTACATCATGAAACTACTGGTGCAGGTTTTTCGGGGTCGATATCGTATTTTTCCAACACGGCCTTCACCAGGGACCTGTCGACCGCATTTTCCTCCACGAGCGCGTGTACGGCGGCCAGGACAATGTAGCGCGCGTCCACCTCAAAGAAATTACGCAATTGTTGGCGCGTATCGCTGCGGCCGAAGCCATCCGTACCCAGGACCACGTACCTTGCTTTTACATAAGGGCGAATCTGGTCGGCATGGATCTTCATATAATCCGATGCCGCGATGACCGGCCCCGGCGCATTTTCCAGGCACTGCTCCACGTACGCGATCTTCGGAGGGTCTTGCGGGTGCAACATGTTCCAGCGCTGAGTCTTCATGCCATCCTGGCGTAACCTGTTAAAGCTGGTAACGCTCCAGACGTCTGCCGTGATATCAAACTCCTGCTGCAACATTTCACCTGCCCGTATGACCTCTCGCAGGATTGCACCGCTGCCAAGCAGTTGCACGTGTGCCTTTTGCGGCGTCGTTTTATGCAAAAGATACATCCCGCTGATAATCCCTTCTTCACAACCGGCCGGCATGGACGGGTGCACGTAAGCTTCATTCATCACGGTAATGTAGTAGTAATAATCCAGTTGCTGGACGTACATGGTTTCAAGTGCGTGATGCACAATAACGGCAAGCTCATAGGCGAAAGCCGGATCATAAGCGCGGCAGTTCGGGATAGTGGAAGCCAGCAGGTGGCTATGCCCGTCCTGGTGCTGCAGACCTTCCCCTGCAAGCGTGGTACGCCCTGCCGTGCCACCGATTAAAAACCCGCGGGCCCGGCTGTCACCTGCTGCCCAGGCCAGGTCCCCAACGCGCTGAAAGCCGAACATGGAATAAAAGACATAGAATGGAACCATCGGCATATTGTGTGAACTGTACGAAGTCGCTGCGGCAATCCACGAAGACATCGCCCCCGCCTCGGTAATTCCTTCCTCCAGTATTTGACCGGCCCTGTCTTCACGGTAAGGCAGCAACTCATCTGCGTCGACGGGGTCATAAAGCTGCCCCTTGTGCGCATATATTCCCATGCTGCGGAATAAACCCTCCATGCCGAAAGTACGCGCCTCATCCGGCACGATAGGGACGATATGCTTGGTGATGGACTTGTCCCGCGTCAGGGCAAACAAAATCCTTACGAACGCCAGGGTCGTTGAAAATTCGCGTTCCCCGTTGCCAGTCAGCAAATCCTTGAAGATCTCCAGGGATGGAACCTGCAACTTGACTTTTGTTGTCGTTCGCTTTGGCAATTCACCGAGCAGCTTGGTGCGCAATTTTTTCAAGTAACGCATCTCGGCACTATTTTCCGAGGGTTTGTAAAAAGGCACGTCTTCCAACTCCTCATCTTCAAATGGAATGCGGTACCGATCTCGAAATGCGATGAGCGACTCCTTCGCCGGTTTTTTCAATTGATGGGCAATATTCAGGCTTTCGCCACTTTCACCCAGACCGTATCCCTTGACAGTTTTTGCCAGGATGACAGTCGGTTGACCCTGGTGCTTTACTGCTGCTGCATAAGCGGCGTACACCTTTTGCTGATCGTGTCCACCACGGTTCAGGCGCCAGATATCATCATCAGTCATATTCCTGATAAGCCTGTCAAGCTGAGGG
Organism: Gammaproteobacteria bacterium; assembly: GCA_965215055.1. GTDB lineage: Bacteria > Pseudomonadota > Gammaproteobacteria > UBA4575 > UBA4575. Next base: position 1,133,207 of record OZ244046.1, on the reverse strand, counting down.
TACTTCCCGAAAAAATGCTCCCGTACATAGGCACCGCCCTTGGCACGGTAGTTTTGGTAATCGCCGTCCAGGGCCTCCTCCATGCGCTTGCGCAAGATACCCTCCTTGTCTTGCGCCAGTAGCGGATCCCAGTTACTGCCCCAAAGCACCTTGATAACGTTCCAGCCGGCACCGCGAAAGCTGCCCTCAAGCTCCTGGATAATCTTGCTATTGCCGCGTACCGGGCCATCCAGGCGTTGCAAATTGCAATTGACGACGAAAATAAGGTTATCGAGTTCCTCGCGTGCGGCCAGTGAAATGGCTCCGAGTGCCTCCGGCTCATCCATCTCGCCGTCACCCGTGAAGACCCACACCTTGCGATTACCCTTGTCGATGATGCCGCGGTCGTGCAGATACTCCATGAAACGCGCTTGATAGATCCCCATGATAGGCGCCAGGCCCATTGACACCGTCGGAAACTGCCAGAAATTCGGCATCAGCCATGGGTGAGGATACGAAGACAGGCCTTTGCCCTCCACCTCGCGGCGATAGTGCTGCAACTGCTCCTCGCTAATGCGTCCTTCCAGGTAGGCGCGGGCATATACACCGGGTGCAGCGTGCCCTTGAAAATAGACCAGGTCACCAGCAAAGTCCTCGGTAGCCGGGCGGAAAAAATGATTAAAACCGATACTGGTCAGCGTTGCTGCGGAGGCATACGTGGAAATATGTCCACCCAGTTCCGGGAATTTTTTATTCGCTCTCACCACCATGGCCAAGGCATTCCAGCGTTCCAGGGAACGCACGCGGTACTCCATCCTGGGGTCACCAGGCAGCCGTTCCTCCTGGTCTACCGGGATCGTATTGACGTAAGCCGTGGTATTATGGAAGGGCAGGTTTACCCCGGCGATGCGTGCACTGTGGATGAGCTGCTCAATGACGTAGTGAGCCCGCTGTGCGCCGTCCCGCTCCAGAATGGCTTGCAAGGCATCAAGCCATTCCTGCGTCTCTTGCGGATCGATGTCACTCATATCGGTACTATGCAATTTTCACGCATGAAGATTAAGATACGGCTATATTGTACTCGAAGTTTCAGAAAATCATTGCGAGTTCAGGAAACAGATAGCTCATTCAGACGGAAACCATGTCCAACCTGGTAAATACCGACCTTGGCCTCGCAATGACCGGCGGTGGTGCACGTGCCGCGTACCAGGTTGGCGTATTGCGTTACATCTGCAAGGAATTTGAAGGATTTCAGCCACCGGTTATCACCGGCGTATCTGCGGGCGCGGTCAATGCCGCCTATCTTGCGGCCTACCAGGGCTCTTTTGACGAAGCAGTAGAGCGGCTTGTCGAACTGTGGGCGGAACTGACAACCGACAAAGTCTTTCGCACCGACAACTACTACTTTTTCACCACCTTTTTTCGCTGGGGACTGAGCTTTATTCTTGGCGGCAGTCGCCTGGGCCCGCGTGCGCGCAGCCTGCTGGATAGCAACCCGTTAAGGAAGCACCTGGAAAAAAAACTATCCTCGCTGGCCGGGCATCCCATCCGGGGCATTCAGGAAAATATCGAACGGGGACATTTACGTGTACTTGGCATTACAAGCACCAACTACGGCACTGGCAGAGCCGTCACCTGGGTACAGGGAGACGCAGAAGAACACTGGCAGCGGCCACGCAGGTACAGTGAAGAAACGATGATTACGATTGAACACATCATGGCATCGGCGGCATTACCGCTGGTGTTTCCTGCCGTGAAAATAGATGATGGTTGGCATGGCGATGGCGGCATACGTTCTATCGCGCCGCTTTCTCCTGCCATGCACCTGGGTGCGAAGCGTATCATCGCGATCTCCACGCGCTTTCGCGACAGGCAGACCGTTGCTGACGAGAACGTCATCACCGAATACGCACCTGCCGCGCAGATCATAGGCATCCTGTTGGACTCCATGTTCCTGGACCTGCTCGATCACGATGCGGCCAACATGGAGCGCGTGAACGAACTGTACGCTGAAATCAGCGAGGCGGCACGTGAGCGGTTCAAGCGGATTCGCCTATTGATTTTGCGGCCGAGTGAAGACCTTGGCAAACTTGCGAGTCGATATGAAATCAACCTGCCGCAGCCCTTCAGGTACTTTACCCGTGGTTTTGGAACCCGCGATACCCGCAGTCCCGACTCGCTTTCATTATTGATGTTTCAGCACGAATACCTGGACCGTTTAATCGAACTGGGTGAGCAGGATGCGGAAAAAAACATCGGGCAGATCAAGGAATTTTTAGAGCATACGGAACCGGAATAAAGGCGAGCGAGCGTCATTCCTGCTGACGTCCTTCTGGTAAAGTAAACTACCGCCCACCTTCCGCCTGCAACACCCTGATTACCTCCTGGAACGGTGCAATCGATTCCTCCGTTTCCTCCATGCCATACCGGGCGGCACCCAGGGGCGTCCGCTTGTCCTTGTCTCGCGCGTTAACGTCTGCACCTGCTTCCAGCAGCACGTGGACTACCTCAGTGAGGCCTTTTCCTGACGCGAAATGCAGGGGTGTTATCTCATTCTTGTCTCGCGCATTGACATGTGTATCTGCTTCCAGCAAGGCACGGACCACCTCAGCGTGACCTTCACCCGCTGCGGCGTGTAGAGGTGTCTTCTCGAAGCTGCCGCCTCGCGCATCGACATGTGCACCTGCTTGCAGCAAGGCACGGACCACCTCAGCGTGACCGAAACTCGCTGCGGTATGCAGGGGTGTATACTCGAACTCGTCTCGCGCATTGACATGTGCACCTGCTTCCAGCAAGGCACGGGTCACCTCAACGTTGCCCCACCCCGCTGCATTATGCAGGGGCGTCCGACCCCTCTTGTTTCGCGCGTTGACGTCTGCACCTGCTTCCAGCAAGGCACGGACCGCCTCAGCGTGACCGAATACCGCTGCGGGGGGCGTCACCTCGCTGAAGCTTCGCGCATTAACATGTGCACCTGCTTCCAGCGAGACGCGGACCGCCTCAGCTTGACCTGCATTCGCTGCGTTATGCAGAGGCGTCTCCACGAACTCGTCTCGTGCGTTGACATCTGCACCTGCTTCCAGCAAGGCACGGATTTTCGCAGTGTCGCCTTTCATTGCTGCGTCATGCAGTGGCCCTGCCGTACCCGGCAGGCTTGTCATGCAGAGTGCGAGTGCCACGCAGAGAGTTACCAGTTTGTTCATGCTTGTCTTTCAGTCAGTAATCAATGTATGTCGGCCTGGAACAGTCATTATACGTCGTCACGAGCCTGCGCCGTCTTCAAATCAATATACTTGCGAAAAAAACATTGGTCAAATCAAGGAACTTTTAGAGCATATGGAATCGGAATAAAAGCGAGTACGCGTCAATCCTGCTGGCGTCCCTCTGGTAAAGTGGACTACCGTCCGCCTGCTGCCTGCAGCACCTTGATTACCTCCTGGAACGGGACAACCGACTCCTCTGTTTTCTCCATGCCAAGCCGGGCGAAATCCAGGGGTGTCCACTCATCCTTGTCTCGCGCGTTGACGTTTGCGCCTGCTTGTAGCAGCACACGGACCACCTCAGCGTGGCCTTTTAATGACGCGTAATGTAGTGGTGTCTGCTCGATCTCGTCTTGTGCATTGACATCTGCGCCTGCTTCCAGCAAGGCACGTACTGCCTCAACTTGACCTAGCCCTGCTGCACTATGCAGGGGTGTCATTTCATTCCTGCCTTGCGTGTTGATGTCTGTACCTGCCTGCAGCAGCACGTGGATCACCTTAACGTGGCCTTCGGACGCTGCGAGATGCAGAGGCGTCCACTCATTCTTGTCTCGCGCGTTGACATTTGCACCTGCTTCCAGCAGCACGTGGGTCACCTCAACGTGGCCTGCGGACGCAGCGAGATACAGAGGCGTCCATTCATCCTTGCCTCGCACGTTGACATCTGCACCTGCCTGCAGCAAGGCACGAACCGCTTCAGCTTGACCTTTCAACGCTGCGCCATGCAGGGGCATCAGCTCATTCTTGTCTCGCACGTTGATATGTGTACTTGCTTCCAGCAGCACGTGGATCACCTCAACATGGTCTTCGAATGCTGCGAGATGTAGAGGCGTATGGCCATTCTCGTTTCGCACGTTGACATTTGCACCTGCTTCCAGCAGCGTGTGGACTGCCTCAACATGGCCTTGCTTTGCCGCGTTATGCAGAGGTGTTCCCTTGTTCTTGTTTGCCACGTTAACGTCTGCACCTGCTTCCAGCAGCACGTGGACCACCTCAACTTGACCTTTCAACGCTGTGCCATGCAGGGGTGTCACCCCATTCTTGTCTCGTGCGTTGATATCTGCACCTGCTTCCAGCAGCACGTAAATCACCTCAGCATAGCTTTGCACTGATGCGAAATGCAGGGGTGTCCGCTCGTCCTTGTTTCGCGCGTCGACATTTGCACCTGCTTCCAGCAGCATGTGAATCACCTCAATGCGGCCTTCGGACACTGCGAGATGCAGGGGTGTATGCCTATCCTCGTCTGGCGCGTTGACGTTTGTACCTGCTTCCAGCAACACGTGGATCACCTCAACGCGGCCTTCGGGCACTGTGAGATGCAGGGGCGTATACCCATACTTACCTTGCATGTTGATGTCTGCGCCTACTTCCAGCAGCACGTGGACTGCCTCAGCGTGACCGAACACCGCTGCGGCATGCAAGGGCGTATACCCATCCTTGCCTTGCACGTTGATATCTGCGCCTGCTTCCAGCAAGGCACGAACCGCCTCAATTTGACCTAGTCCTGCTGCATGATGCAGGGGCGTATACCCATCTTTGCCTTGCACGTTGACGTCTGCACCTGCTTCCAGCAAGGCGCGGATTTTCGCAGTGTCGCCTTTCTCTGCTGCGTCATGAAGTGGCCCTGATATACCCGGCAGGCTTGTCATGCAGAGTGCGAGTGCCACGCAGAGAGTTACCAGTTTGTTCATGCCTGTCTTTCAGTCAGTGGTCAATATATGTCGTCATGAGTCTGTATCATCTTCAAATCGATATACCTGCAGAAAAAAACATTGGGCAGATCAAGGAATTTTTAGAGCATACGGAATCGGAATAAAGGCGAGCATGCATCATTCCTGCTGGCGTCCCTGCCTAGTTGATCGCCCGCCTGCTGCCTGCAACACCTTGATTACCTCCTGAAACGGGGCAACCGACTCCTCCGTTGCCTCCATGCCAAACTGGGCGGCATCCAAGGGTGTTCGATCGTCCTTGTTTCGTGCGTTGACATTTGCACCTGCTTTCAACAAGGCACGAACTGCCTCAACTTGACCTAACAAAGCTGCGTAATGCAGAGGTGTACTTTCGGAGTCTTCTCGTGCGTTGACATCTGCACCTGCTTGCAGCAGCACGTGGGCCACCTTAACGTGACCCTGCAATAATGCGAGATGCAGGGGTGTTACCTTGTTCTTGTCCTGCGCATTGACGTCTGTACCTGCCTGCAGCAGCATACGGACTATCTCAACGTGGCCTTTTCCTGACGCACCATACAGGGGCATCCAATCACTCTTGTTTCGCGCATTGACGTTTGCGCCTGCCTGCAGCAGCACGTGGACTGCCTCAACTTGACCTGCATTCGCTGCGAGATGCAAGGGTGTATTCTTGTTCTTGCCTCGCGAATCGATATGTGCACCTGCTTCTAGCAAGGCACGGATCACCTCAACGTAACCTCCAAGTGCTGCGCCATGCAGAGGTGTCTGCTCACTCTTGTCTCGCGCGTTGACATCTGCACCTGCTTGCAGCAGTACACGGGTCACCTTAGCGTTACTAAAAAGCGTTGTGCCATGCAGAGGCGTATTTTCATTCTTGTCTCGTGCGTTGACGTCTGCACCTGCCTGCAGCAGTACACGGGTCACCTCAGCGTTACCGAGCACCGCTGCGCGATGCAGGGGTGTATTCTCATTCTTGTCTCGCGCGTTGACGTCCGCACCTGCTTCCAACAAGGCACGAACCGCCTCAATTTGACTTAACATTGCTGCGTCATGCAATGGCCCTGCCGTACCCGGCAGGCTTGTCATGCAGAGTGCGAGTGCCACGCAGAGAGTTACCAGTTTGCTCATGCTGTCTTTCAGTCAGTGGTCAATATATGTCGTCACGAGCCTGCACCGTCTTCAAATCGATATACCTGTGGAACAAAGGGCGGGTGCGGCCTCGTATCCTCACCGTCATCATCGGGTGCAGGGCGGGGCGGCAATTCCATCGGTGGCGGCGTCAGGTCCTCGTAGTCGAATTCCGACAGCAGGTGGTGGATGCAGTTGAGTCGTGACAGCTTCTTGTTGTTGCTGTCGACCTGGTGCCACGGTGAGAAATCGGTGTGGCAATGTGCGAACATCTCGTCCTGTGCACGTGAATAGGCCTTCCACCTGGAGCGCGACGCCAGGTCCATGGGGCTCAGTTTCCAGCGTTTGAGAGGCTCGTCCAGGCGCGCCTGAAAACGACGTTCCTGTTCTTCATCGCCAATCGAAAACCAGTACTTGATAAGCCGGATGCCGGAACGGATCAACATGTGCTCGAATTGCGGGCAACTGACAAAAAACTCGTCCAGCTCCTCTTTGGAACAGAAGCCCATCACCGCTTCCACCCCGGCACGGTTATACCAACTGCGATCAAACAGGACCATTCTGCCGGCACTGGGCAGGTGCGCGACGTAGCGTTGAAAATACCACTGGTGTCGCTCCTCTTCGGTCGGTGTGGGCAATGCCACCACCTGCACAACGCGGGGATTGGTGTAGTGCGTGATACGGCGAATCACACCGCCCTTGCCTGCTGCGTCGCGGCCTTCGAACACCACCACCACCCGCAAGCCGTGGGTCTGAATCCAGTGTTGCAGCTTGATCAGTTCCCTCTGCAAGCGGCGCAGTTCCTGTCGATAGCCCTTCTTGGGATCGATAATTTCTGGCGCGGGCATGTGGGTAGGAGAATCCGTTTCAGCAGCGCAACAGGGTACCGATGCCCTGGTCAGTGAACAGTTCCAGCAACACCGCGTGTTGCACGCGGCCATCTATGATATGCGCGGTCTTTACTCCGCAGGAAACCGCTTCCCATGCGCAGTTGACTTTAGGCAGCATGCCGTCACTGATCACCCCGCTTGAAATAAGTCTTTCTATTTCCTTGCTGGTGATCCCGGTAAGCAACTGGTTGTCTTCTTTAATCCCGGCCGTGTTTGTCAGCAAGATCAGCTTCTCCGCCTGCAACACCGCGGCGATCTTTCCCGCGACCAGGTCAGCATTGATATTCAGGGCATCCCCTGTCTTTCCCGTACCTATGGGGGCGATTACCGGGATGAATTGTTCCTGTTTCAGGTGATTAAGCAGCGAGGGATTGATTCCCGTTATTTCCCCCACGTGTCCCAGGTCAATGATCTCCGGTGCATCAAGCTCCGGGGAATGGCGCGTCACCTTCATCTTTTTCGCATAGATCAAGCCGCCATCTTTCCCTGTTATCCCCACGGCGCGCCCCCCGTGTTGATTGATAAGCTGCACGATCTCCTTGTTTACCAATCCACCCAGTACCATCTCCACGACGTCCATCGTTTCGCTGTCCGTGACGCGCATACCGTCTACGAATTCGCTTTGCTTGCCGAGTTTTTCAAGCAGTTGCCCGATTTGAGGACCGCCACCGTGAACGATAACGGGATTGATGCCAACCAGCTTCAATAACACCACGTCGCGGGCAAAACTGTTTTTTAATGCTTCATCCACCATGGCATTCCCGCCGTACTTGATAACAACGGTTTTGCCAGTGAACCTCTGTATATAAGGCAGTGCCTCGGTCAGGACCTTGGCAATCCGCGCGGCGTTGTGATAAGGCTTCATGTGGCTAGTACTATACGGTTTTCAAAGTCAACGTTGATACGAGGCCACCTGCGAGAGGGTGCCATCACGCAAGGTCGGCAAACGTGCGTGCTTTTATACCTGATTCAGAAGGGTAAATCCAAGCTGGCATCGACGGCCAGCATCGATTTGCGGAATGCACCCTTGATTTCCTCCATCGCATCATCGCTTTCCGCCTCGAACCGGACAATCAGGGAAGAAGTGGTATTCGAGGCGCGCACCAGCCCCCAGCCGTGGGCGTAGTCCGCGCGTATGCCGTCCGTCGTATTAATTTCAGCCCCTGGTAATTGCACCTGTGCGGAAAATTGCCGCATAAAGGAATGTTGCGCACCGTCACGTTCAAGGCGCAGGTTGATTTCAGGCGTGCTGATTGCATCGGGCAGCGTGGCAAATAACCTGCTGGCAGGCAAATCCTGCCGCGTGACGATCTCCAGCAGCCGCGCGGCACTGTAAAGTGCATCGTCAAAACCGTACCAGCGTTCCTTGAAAAAGATATGTCCGCTCATTTCACCGGCAAGCAAGGCACCGGTTTCCGCCATTTTACTCTTGATAAGCGAATGTCCGGTTTTCCACATGATGGCCTCGCCCCCGGCCTGCTCAATCACCGTATGCAGATTTCTTGATGACTTCACGTCAAAAATTATCTTTGCACCCGGGTTTCTTGACAGCACGTCACGCGCGTAGAGCATCATCTGGCGATCAGGCCACAGCACGTTACCCTGGTCATCAACTACACCGATGCGATCACCGTCCCCGTCAAAGGCCAACCCCGTATCCAGCTTATTTTGTCGCACGCACTGTATTAGCGCCTCGAGATTTTCAGGTTCACTCGGGTTTGGGTGGTGGTTTGGAAAATTGCCGTCCACGTCACAATACAGGGCAGTAACCTCGCAGCCCAGGCGAGTGAACAATGCCAATGCAGCCGGTCCGGCAATACCGTTGCCACAGTCTATACCCACCCGCAGCGAACGCGAGAGCGTGACGTCTTCACAGATGCGCGCGATATAACGCTCCAGCAAGTGTTCTTGTCGAACAGTCCCGGGTGAGGCACCGTCCGATACCTTGCGGTCTTCATCAATAATAGATTCATAAATGGCTTGAATATCCTTCCCGTGCAGCGTTTTGCCGTCCATGATTATCTTGAAGCCGTTGTATTCGGGCGGATTGTGACTACCGGTTACCATGATCCCGGCACCGGTATCGAGCTCATGCGTCGCGTAATAAAGCACCGGCGTGGGCACCTCGCCTATGTCGATGACTTCACGCCCCCTGGCCTGCAAGCCCTGCACGAGATAATTTTTCAAGGTAGAACTGGACAGCCGCCCGTCTCTGCCAACCACCACCGTCCGGTTATGCGGATACAAGTCCGCCAGGGCCCGTCCGATTGACGTCACTACCCCGGGTGTTAGCGAGGTTTCAACGATACCGCGAATATCATAGGCGCGAAAAATACTCGGGTTGATCTGCATGGTGGTGGAATGTAGCGTCAAGTCGTCCCCGTGTGACCAAAACCTCCTGTACCGCGGCGGGTAGCCGTAAACTCCTCGACCACCTCAAACTCCGTCTGTACGACGGGCACGATCACCAGTTGTGCGATACGGTCGCCGACGTTTACCTCGAAAGCCTCGCTGCCGCGATTCCACAGCGACACCATCAGGGGGCCTTGATAATCCGAGTCAATCAGGCCAACCAGGTTACCCAGCACGATCCCGTGTTTATGACCCAGGCCGGAGCGCGGCAACAGCATCGCCGCCATCCCGGGGTCACGGATGTAAATAGAAATACCTGTTGAAACAAGCGCCGTTTCACCAGGCATGATCTGCAAGGGCATCTCCATGCACGCACGCAAATCCATCCCTGCCGAACCCGATGTAGCATAAACAGGCAAGGGGATCTCCTTGCCAATTCGGCTATCCAAGATTTTTATTTCTGTCTTTGGGATTTTTAAGGATCGTGACATTACTTCGTTTGCGGCTGCTGGCATAGTGCTCTGCAATCAGGCTTATCAGCTTGCGTGCGATTTTAGGTTTTTTATCCCGCGCAAGCGAGCAATGTCCGCCCGTCCAATATACCTCGAGCGCATTTTCTTCACTGTCAAAGCCAAGCTGGGGATCCGACACGTCATTGCCTGCGATCATATCCAGGCACTTGTGCTGCAATTTTTGCAGCGCGTGTTCCTTGAGCCTCCTGGTTTCGGCAGCAAACCCCACTATAAAAGGCCTGTTTTCGAGCTTGGCCACCTCCAGGACGATATCCGGGTTACGTACCAGGGAAAGCGACAGGTTCGCATGCAATTTTTTTATCTTTTCGGGTTGCCTGGCAACGGGTCGATAATCTGCCACTGCGGCACAGCTTATGAAAATCTGCTGCCCTTCAATCTCCTGTTGAACTGCGTCCACCATGTCCTGCGCAGTGGACACGTGGGTACATTCGATATATTCAGGTACCTGTAATGCCACGGGGCCACTGATCAACCGCACGCTGGCACCTGCGTCGCGTGCGGCTTCGGCCATCGCAAAACCCATACGTCCGGAACTGCGGTTACTTATATAGCGGACCGGGTCGATCTGTTCATGCGTCGGCCCTGCCGTAACCAGCACCTTTATGCCCGTCAGCTCACCCGTATTGAACAGGTTACCCAGGGAAAGCAGCAGTTGACGCGGCTCAAACATGCGTCCCTCGCCCACCTCGCCACAAGCTTGTGCGCCCAGGGCCGGGCCAAATATCAACACGCCACGCTTTTTCAGCAATGCACAATTATCCTGGGTGGCGGCGTTGTGCCACATGGTACGATTCATTGCCGGTGCCAGGGCCACCGGTGCCTCCGTAGCCAGGCACACCGCGCTCAACAAGTTGTCCGCACTGCCGTGCGTCAGCCTGGCCATCGTATTGGCACTGGCAGGCGCAATCAGCACCACGTCCGCCCAACGTGCCAGGGCGATATGATCCATACCGTCATCTGCCACGACGCCATTGAACTCATCACTGGTCACGGGTTGTCCGGACAGTGCCTGGAAAGTCAAAGGCGTAACAAATTCCTTGGCGGCATCCGTCATCACCACTCGCACCCTGGCGCCAGCTTCGATCAACTCGCGCACCAGTTCCGCGCTCTTGTACGCGGCAATACCGCCCGTTACGCCCAGCAGAATATTCTTGTTGGTCAGTGACATGAGTTCGAGTCTATCAGATCAGGTATCGGTGATGGCGTGAATTCGATTACAATGGCGTCTTTTTTGCATCGAACTTGTCTTTTAACCGGACTGGACGCACATATGGCAATTTCCAACTGGCCGGCATCAGAACGGCCGCGCGAACGCCTGCTGGAACGTGGGGCAAAGGCACTCAACGACGCCGAATTACTGGCAATTTTTTTACGCACCGGCGTGAAAGGCAAATCTGCCGTTGAACTGGCACGCGACCTGCTGAGCGAGTTTGGCGACCTGCGCCAACTTACGCGCGCTGACCAGAAGACGTTTTGCAAAATGAATGGCCTGGGACAGGCCAAGTACGTGCAACTGCAAGCCTGCATGGAAATGGCGAGCAGGGTCTTGCTTAAATCACTGGTGCGGGATGGTCCACTTAACAGCCCCGCTGCCGCCGAGCAATTTTTTTCAGCGCGTATGCGTGATTACACCAAGGAAGTGTTCGCCTGTTTATTTCTGGACGTCAAGAACCACGTAATCCAGTTTGAAGAACTGTTTGCCGGCACCCTGAACACCACCGAAGTACACCCGCGCGAAGTAGTCAAGCGGGCGCTTGCGTATAATGCGCAGGCCGTCATTTTTGCGCACAACCACCCGTCCGGAGACTCCAAGCCCAGCAATGCCGACATTGACATTACCCGCACCTTGCGCGATGCCCTGGCACTGGTAGACGTTAAGGTATTGGACCACCTGGTGATAGGCAACACGGTGCAATCGCTTGCTGAACTGGGTCACCTGTAACCGGCTAGTTACCAAGGCCCGGGCTTGACCGGCTGACTTCCACGAGCGCTTCAACCAGCCTGTCGACTTGATCTTCAGTATGCGTAGCCGAAAAACTGATACGTAAGCGGGCTTGTGCCACCGTCGGCGGGCGAATGGGCGCAACCATGATTCCCTTTTCGAGCAGTTTCGCACCGACAGTAAGCGCGGTGGACGATGAACCCGTGATGACAGGCTGTATGGGCGTCATCGAATCTGCAACTGGCAGGCCTGCTTGTCCTGCATGTTGCCGAAAGCGTTTTATCAGGGCCCGTAGTTTTGCCCTTCGCCAAGGCTCTTCACGTATCAACTGTAAGCTTGTGCGCGTGGCTTCCGCCAGGGATGGCGGTAACGCGGTAGTGTAAATATAGGTTCGGGCACGTTGTATGCACCATTCAATAGTATCCTGCCTGGCTGCAACAAAGGCGCCAAACGTTCCCAGGGCCTTGCCCAGGGTACCGACCAGGATGGTATCTGCTGCCAGTTGGCCTTCCGTGCAGCCTTTCCCGTTTTCTCCAAGAACGCCGATGCCGTGCGCGTCGTCTATGACCAGTTTCGCGTTATAATCTTTCGCAAGGGTTTGCAAGTCGGCAACCTGGGCAACCGTTCCATCCATGCTGAATACGCCGTCCGTCAGGATCAGCGTGGACGATTTTTCTTCAGCAGATAATTTTTGCCGCAGTTCATCAACGTCCAGGTGCTGGTAGCGTTTAAGCCGTGCACGTGCAATGATACTTGCGTCAACCAGCGATGCGTGGTTCAGGCGATCTTCAAAGACCGTAGTGTCGCGGTTCGCCAGTGCACCCACCACCCCCAGGTTTGCCATGTAACCGCTGGAAAACAGCAACGTTCTTTCACAGCCGATAAAGTCGGCCAATTCCTCTTCCAGGTCATGATGACTTTGGTGGTGTCCCGTAACCAGGTGCGATGCACCGCTGCCAACGCCGTATTTCCTGGCTGCCTTGACGTAGCTCTCTGTAACTTTTGGATGACTGGCGAGCCCGAGGTAGTCATTACTGCAAAATGACAAGACCTTTTGCCCGTTTATGACGGGTTCCGTCTGCTGGCCAGTTGAACGAACGCTGCGGGTGCGATACAGGTGTTCTCGCCGCAGTTTCTCCAGTGCGGCCGCCAGGTCACTCATGAGTTCGACTTACTGCCTCCCGGGGGACCTGGAAGCAAGTGCAGGTTTACCTGTTACGGGCTGGTCGGCTTCAATACCAAGCCGATCAAATAACAACTGGTCCGTATGCGTCGCGGGATTTTTTGCCGTTAGCAGCGTATCCCCGTAGAAAACTGAATTGGCCCCCGCGAAAAAACACAACGCCTGGGTTTGATCATTCATCTCGTCACGGCCAGCAGATAGGCGCACGCGAGACTTCGGCATCATGATGCGCGCGATAGCCACCGTGCGTATAAATTCAAACGGGTCCAGTTTCTCCAGGCCATGCAAGGGCGTACCCTCGATTTGCACCAGCATATTGATAGGCACGGACTCGGGATGTTGTGGCAGGCAGGCGAGTTGCAGCAACAGTCCTGCCCGACCTTCGCGCGATTCGCCCATACCCAGTATGCCGCCGCAACAAACCTTGATATCCGCGGCGCGCACGTACTCCAGCGTGTCCAGGCGATCTTGATAAGTGCGGGTAGTGATTACGTTACCGTAGAACTCCGGAGAAGTATCAAGGTTGTGATTATAAAAATCGAGACCGGCATCTTTTAGCCGCCGCGCTTGTGCTTGTGTAAGCATGCCCAGCGTTACACAAGACTCGAGGCCCGTATCCTTTACCATCTTGATCATCTCGACCACGTGGTCCAGGTGCTTGTCTGAAGGGCTGCGCCAGGCCGCACCCATACAAAACCTGGAGGCTCCGCTTGCCTTTGCGCTCAAGGCGTGTTGTTCGACCTCTTCAAGCGGCAGCAGGCGTTCGGGTTCTATATTCGTATTGTAGTGGCCACTTTGCGGGCAGTAGGCGCAGTCTTCCGGGCACGACCCGGTCTTGATTGAAAGCAGGGTACTGATTTGCATCTTGTTGGGGTCGTGATGCGCACGGAACACGCGGTGCGCTTCAAAGACAAGGTCATTGAACGGCAGCTCGTAGAGCTTCAGCACCTCGTGCTTTTGCCAATCGTGTCGAATTGTGCCAATTTGCATTGTATTGAATAGGATATGATGGGAATCGTGGTCAGGTTCTCCGTAAAGTCTAGTCTTTTGCACTCAACTGTCAACTTGCGCACCTAGTTCCAGGCATGAAAATCAACGTGGCGATGCAAAAATTTGGCAAGTTTTTGTATCCCGACGTATGCCTGTACTGCAACGGCAAGGGCGAAGACGGCCTTGATCTTTGCCGCCGCTGTTATGAAAACCTGCCCTGGATCACGCATGCCTGTATGCGCTGCGCCTCACCGTTGTCGGGTGCCAGCGCGGCAGTCTGCGGTGCCTGCAGCAATCGTGACTTATACTTTGATAGCGCCCTGGCGCCGCTCCTGTTTGACCAGTTCGTGCGGGATGCGGTATATCAATTCAAGTTTAGTAACAAGCTCAACTACGGGATATTGCTTGCCCGGCTCCTGGAACGCCATATCCGGAAGCAGGATTTAACGGCACCGGACGTGCTGCTCCCCGTACCGTTGCATCGCCGGCGTTTGCGCAAGCGTGGTTTTAACCAGGCATTGCAAATTGCTCGTACTCTGAACAAGAGCCTCAACAGCTCCATCAGCTTCAAAGACGTTCGGCGTATCAGGGAAACCCATGCGCAAATGGAACTGCCTGCGGCAGAGCGTTACGCGAACGTCAGGAACGCCTTTGCCTTGCGGACTTCGAAGCCCCTCTTCAAGGGCAAGTGCGTGGCCGTCATTGACGACGTGATGACCACGGGAAGCACCGTGAACGAACTTGCGAAATGTGTAAAAAAGGCCGGTGCTGAAAAGGTCCACGTATGGTGCGTCGCACGCACGAAACTTGATGGTTAACGCCAATAGTGCGCGAGTATGCCTGCCAGGATTACCAGTCCAAAATACTGGTTGTTCAGAAAGGCACGAAAGCAATCCTGCGAGTGGCGACGCCTGATCAGCACCTGTTGATAGACGAAAAGACAGGCACCTGCGCCCACTGCCGCGTGGTATATCCAGCCCATGCGTGTACAAGTGCCGACCAGGACCAGGCAGGCGACTACTGAAACCTGCGTCAAGCCGACGATGAGCCTGTCCAGGCGTCCGAACAGGATAGCCGTTGACTTGACCCCGATTTTCAAATCCTCCTCGCGGTCCGCCATGGCGTACATGGTGTCATACGCCGTAGTCCACAACACCGTGCAGGCAAACAGCAGCCAGGCAACAGCCGGCGGATAGTCATTGTGTACTGCCGTAAACGCCATGGGGACTGACCACGCAAACGCAACGCCCAGGTGCACCTGGGGGAAGAAATGCACCCGCTTCATAAAGGGATAGCTTGCCGCAAGCAGGATGGCAGGTACAGAGAAATACAGTGTCAGGAGGTTTAGAAAAGCGACCGCCAGCACAAAGGCAACCCCTGCCAGTGTTGCAAATACCACCAGTGCCTCGACGGGCTGGATAGCACCGCTGGCAACGGGCCGTTGCCGGGTACGCTCTACAAACGGGTCGATATTACGGTCCGCGTAATCGTTAATGGCACAGCCTGCCGAGCGCATCAGGATTACACCGGCAATGAATACCACCAGCAACCGCACGTCAGGAACACCGTCTGCCGCGATAAAAAGTGCCCACAAGGCTGGCCACAGCAACAGGAAAATGCCTACCGGTTTATCCAGGCGTATCAGCCTTGCGTATGCAACCAGTCGACTCACGTTCACTCGCTGCCCGGGCGGGTTACGCCGTGGTTTGCGGGCGTAAATACCGGTATGCCATGGCAGTATCTGGTCGTTTATCTCGCCACAGGTAAAATGATTCCGCCGCCTGTTCCAGCAACATGCCGAACCCGTCGACAACACCCATGGCACCATGGCGTTTTCCCCATCGCATGAAAGAGGTATCGCTGTTACCGTACAAGAGGTCATAGCAATAGGTTCGCGGGCCAACAATTTCACCCGGCAACTTCAGCTCATGGTCCTGCAGGGCCGCGGACGTGGCGTGAATAATCAAATCATAATGCCTGGCAGGTATGCGGTGCAGGTGGCAGCCTTGTACTTCACCCATCGCCTGGAACCTGCCTGCAATTTCAACCGCCTTGGCCAGCGTGCGGTTGGCAATCAGCAGTTCCGCGGGATCTTCGCCAAGCAGTGGCTCGATAATTCCCTGTACCGCCCCGCCTGCACCGATAACCAGGATTTTTTTACCTGACAACTGCAGGCGCAAGGTCTTTTTCAGGTCTCGCAGCAAACCGGTACCATCGGTATTGGCACCGAGATAACCGCCGTCATCCTGGCGAATAATTGTATTTACCGCGCCGGCGTTTTTTGCAAGGTCGGTCAACTGGTCGACGAACGTACAGGCATCGGTTTTGAACGGCAGTGTTACATTCAAACCCTTGCCACCAGCGCTGAAAAAATCTTTGGCGGCACGCACAAAATCGTGTTTCCCGGCCGAGATTTTTTCATAACTGATATTTTCACCGGTTTGTTCGGCGAACAACGAGTGAATTTCCGGCGACCTGCTATGCGCGACAGGATTGCCAATGACCGCGTATCGATCCGGCGTATTATGTGCAGCGCCCCGTTGCATCGACGTTTATCGCTTCGCCAACCATCCTGCAACGTCTTTTGCGAAATAAGTAAGTATGGCATCCGCCCCTGCGCGCTTGATACACAGCAGCGATTCCATCACGCAATCTCTTTCATCCAGCCATCCATTTTGTGCCGCGGCCTTTAACATGCTGTATTCACCGCTCACCTGGTACACGAAAGTCGGCATCCTGTATTTCTCCTTGACGCGCCTGACCACGTCCAGGTAAGGCAGGCCCGGTTTAATCATTATCATGTCCGCGCCTTCATCGATGTCCAGTGCTGCTTCACGCAATGCCTCGTCGGAATTGGCGGGGTCCATTTGATAAGTGCGCTTGTTTCCGCCGCCCAGGCTTGCAGCCGAACCTACGGCGTCACGGAAGGGCCCGTAAAAACCGGAGGCATATTTTGCCGAATAGGCCAATATGCGCGTATTTTCAAAACCCTCCAGCTCGAGCGCGTTGCGTATGCCGGTAATACGTCCATCCATCATGTCCGAAGGTGCCACGATATCCGCGCCTGCCCGTGCATGGGACAGGGCTTGCTTGATGAGCACCTCTACCGTCTCATCATTCATCACGTAACCCTGGTCATCCAGTAATCCATCCTGTCCGTGCGAAGTGAACGGGTCCAGTGCGACGTCACTGATAACCCCCAGTTCCGGCAGTGCATCTTTTACGGCGGCAATGGCGCGTTGCACCAGCCCGTCCGCATTGAACGCCTCCTCGGCCTGCAATGATTTCTGCTCGGCGGGAACGACCGGGAAGACGGCTATCGCAGGTACGCCAAGCTCGTAAACCTGCCCAGCCTCCCTGACCAGTTCATCAATACCGAGTCGTTCAATTCCGGGCATGGATGCGACGGCTTCACGCTGCCCGTCACCCTCTTTTACAAACACTGGATAAACCAGGTCACTTGCGTGAACGTGATGCTCACGCTGCAACTCGCGTGAAAAATGATCCGTGCGCATCCTGCGCATGCGTGTCTTGGGATAATAACCGCTCATCGCGTTGACGACAGGTTTACGCTGCTGTTTGATCGGCGTGCCTTGCGTCCAGGGTGTTTACAGCGACCGCTGCATATAGCGAGATGTTCCATGATTCGAGCTACTCGGTTTTGTCACGGGCCATGGGCATTGTAGAGGATTG
Organism: Gammaproteobacteria bacterium; assembly: GCA_965215055.1. Taxonomy (GTDB): domain Bacteria; phylum Pseudomonadota; class Gammaproteobacteria; order UBA4575; family UBA4575. Next base: position 1,115,569 of record OZ244046.1, on the reverse strand, counting down.
CAAAAGTCTTTTGCAAAAAATGCGGGACGGTATCCATGTGGCCATCACGTGCTCAGGCCAGCCAGTCGCGGGCAGGCAGGTATTCTTTATACAACTTCTCTTCGGCACTTCCTGCTTCGGGCTGCCAGGCGTATTGCCAGCGAACCTTTGGTGGCAGCGACATCAGGATCGACTCAACCCGCCCTCCTGACTGTAAGCCAAACAGCGTGCCGCGGTCATAAACGAGGTTGAATTCCACGTAGCGCCCGCGGCGGTACAGCTGAAAACTGCGTTCACGTTCACCGAAGGCGTGCCCCTTGCGTCGTTTCACGATCGGCAGGTAAGCCTGCAGGAAATGATCACCGACGCTTTTAAGCAGCTTGAAACTCGCTGCAAAGCCATTGGCGTTGTAATCGTCAAAAAACAGCCCTCCGATACCGCGTGCCTCGTTGCGATGCTTGATGAAAAAATACTCGTCACACCACTGCTTGAATTTCGGATACAGCTTGCTGTCAACGGCGTCACAGGCCCGCTTGGCAGTTTGATGCCAGGACACGGCATCTTCCTTGAATCCATAATACGGGGTAAGGTCGAATCCGCCACCAAACCACCATACCTTCGGCTCGTTTTCAGTAATGAAAAAGCGCACGTTGCAATGAGCGGCAGGCACGTACGGATTGCGGGGATGAATGACAACCGATACCCCCGTCGCCTGGAAATTACGGCCTGCCAGCTCCTGGCGTTGATGGACCGCCGCAGGCGGCAACCGGTCGCCGTGGACGTGAGAAAATCCTACTCCAGCCTGCTCGAACACCGCACCGTCCCGAAGGATACGGGTTTTACCGCCGCCCCCGTCCGGATGCTGCCAGGCATCTTCACCGAACCTGGCAGTGCCGTCCACCTCTTCCAGCGACTCACACAGCCGGTTTTGCAGGGTATGCAGGTAATCCAGCACGATATCGATGTCCGGTGTCATAGTCATTACGTTCGGCTTTTAGCGCAGCACTTCCCCGCTGATAAGATTGCGAATTTCACTTGGCACACCCGTACCGGGAGCACCCGTGATTACGTAATCCAGGTGTGGGCCAAACCAGCTTCTCAGGTGCCGTTCCTCCTCGACAACGGGATAATCTGAAAAATTCGCACTGGTAGACACGATCGCACCGCTCGATTTACATAATTCACCTGCAAAAGGGTGCCGGGTGAGTCGTATCGCCACGTAATCATGCCTTCCCGTGATCCAGGCAGGCGTTGAACGGCTTGCAGGCAACAGCCAGGTTATCGGTTTTTCAGCAGAAACCGATGAGACCTTTGCTGTTTGTGCCTCCGACAGGGGCCGTGAAAACTCTTTCAGGACGTCCAGATCTGCCGTTAATACTATCAATCCTTTCTCCACGCTGCGCCGTTTCAACCACAAGACGCGCTCGACCGCGGCCCGGTTACCGGGATCGCAGCCCAGCCCCAGCACCGTATCCGTTGAATAGGCGATTACCCCGCCCTGCCGGATGATCGTTACAGCCTGGTGGATCTGGTTTGCCGACACGGGATGAACGAGAGGTCTCTACCTGGTTGCATTGCGCTTGCTTGCCGCAGCTTTTTTGCCTTTTCGCCGAGCCTTTTTCGGCGCATTGGCAATCATTTTTTCGCAATCCTCCAGCGTTAATGCCGAAGGCTCCTGTTCCTTGGGGATTTTTACGTTTTTACTACCGTTGGTAACGTAAGGCCCGTAGCGACCTTTCAATATGCGTATGTTCTGCTCCTCAAAATCCTTGATTACCCTGTTGGCATCGGCAATTTTTTTCTCCGAGATTACCTCCAGTGCGCGTTCCAGCGTAATGGTATGGGGATCATCATTCTTGATCGAGACGTACTTGCTACCGTACTTTACGTACGGGCCGAACCGCCCGATGCTCGCCTGCACCGGCTCACCTTCCGGAGTTTCACCCAGTGCGCGCGGCAGCTTGAACAGTTCCAGCGCCTCTTCGAGGGTGATCTCCCCTGTTTTTTGGCCGGAACGCAGGCTTGCGAACCTGGGTTTTTCCTCGTCATCCTTGCTGCCGATCTGCACGAACGGCCCATAGCGCCCCATGCGCACGCTGACCGGCTTGCCTGACTCCGGGTCCGTTCCAAGTTTGCGTGCCTGCGCGGCTTCATCACGCGCTACCGTCTTTTCCTTATCGATGACCAGGGTACTGAACGACTTCCAAAAGGTATGCAAGACCGGGACCCACTCCTTCTCACCGCGTGAGATTTCATCCAGGTCATCCTCAAGTCGTGCGGTGAAATCATAGTCGACGTACTGGGTAAAATGCCGGGTAAGAAAATCATTTACCAGCCTGCCCATGTCCGTGGGGATAAATTTCCGGCTCTCGAGCTCGGCGTACTCACGATTTTGCAACGTTGCGATAATGCTGGCATACGTGGAAGGGCGGCCGATACCGTACTCTTCCAGGGTCTTCACCAGGCTTGCCTCTGTAAATCTTGGTGGTGGTTCAGTGAAATGCTGGTTGGCGCTGATCTCCTTCAATGCAACCTCTTCACCGACCTCCAGCCCGGGCAGCATCCGCTCACCGCCTTCTTCCCTGTTACCCTGTTCCTCCTGGTAGACCTGCATGAAACCGGGATTCCTTACTGATGAACCGGTGGCACGCAAGACGTTACCTTCGCCACAGGCAAACTCTACTGCGACCAGGTCCAGGGTAGCGTGAATCATCTGGCTTGCCACGGCGCGTTTCCAGACCAGGTTATAGAGCTTGTACTGGTCCGCACTCAGAAAATCCTTGACCTCGCCAGGAGTGCGTGCAACCGAAGTGGGACGAATCGCCTCGTGCGCCTCTTGTGCATTTTTTGACCTGGTTTTGAAAATGCGCGCCTTGCCCGGCAGGCTGTCCTTGCCGTATTTCCGTGCAATGAACCCGCGCAATTCACGCAATGCCTCTTGCGACAGCGTTACCGAGTCGGTACGCATGTAAGTGATCAGCCCCGTCGTGCTACTGCCCAGGGTAACCCCCTCGTACAATTGTTGTGCCACGCGCATCGTGTGCCGGGTGGGAAAGCGCAGCTTGTGCGCCGCCTCCTGTTGCAGGGTTGAAGTGATAAAAGGGGGAGCGGGATTACGTTTTCGTTCCTTTTTATCTACCCCCGTGACGACAAGCCTGCCGCGTGCAAACTGTTCAAGCAGTTCCCTGGCGGCCAGTGCGTCCTGCTCGTTATTGATATCGAATTGTTCGAGCTTTTTGCCCTGGTACACGTGCAGCTTTGCAGAAAACTCCTGTTCATCTTTTTCACAATCCGCCTTGATACTCCAGTATTCCTGCGGCACGAACTCCTCGATCTCCTTTTCGCGCTCACACAGTAAGCGCAAGGCAGGGCTTTGCACTCGTCCGGCAGAAAGCCCCGCCTTGATTTTCTTCCACAGCAACGGCGACAGGTTGAAGCCTACGAGATAATCCATTGCGCGCCGTGCCTGCTGCGCGTTGACCAGGTTGCTGGAAAGCTCGCCTGGATGCTCTATCGCGTCGGTAACCGCGCGCTTGGTAATTTCGTGAAATACCACGCGATGCACGGCCTTGTCATTCAAAAGACCGCGTTCATCGAGCAACTCACAAAGATGCCAGGAAATGGCTTCGCCCTCGCGGTCAGGGTCAGTGGCAAGATAGAGTGCCGCAGATTTTTTCAATGCCTTTGAGATGGCGGTAACGTGTTTTTCATTTTTTTTGATGACCTCGTACTTCATTGCGAAATCTTTATCCGGGTTCACGGCACCTTCCTTGGGAATCAGGTCACGCACGTGTCCGTAAGAGGCAAGTACGCCGAAATCCTTGCCGAGATACTTCTCGATCGTCCTGGCCTTGGCCGGTGATTCCACGATAACCAGGTTTTTACTCATTCGGGCTTGGCTTGTGATTCAGGAGTGATGGGTGCGCACGTACACACCGTTACCATTATGAGAGACTTGTCCGTTAAGTTCCAGGATCAACAGGATAGACGATACCGCGCTTGCCTCCAGGCCGCTATGGTCGACCAGGTTATCAATACTTATGGGTTCATGTCCCATGCTGTCAAGAACTTTCTCATGGTCCGGGTCCTGCGCGGGGGAAGGGCGGGGCGCGGAACGTGGAGCCTCCTCTATCGTCTTTGTTTCGTCGGGCACGTGGTTTTTCAACTCCTGTAGAATATCAGCCATCGTCTCCACCAGCCTGGCACCGTCGCGGATCAAGGCGTGACAGCCCTTTGACAGGGGACTGCGGATGGAGCCGGGGACTGCAAACACCTCGCGCCCCTGCTCACCTGCCAGGCGCGCGGTGATCAGCGAACCGCTTTTTATCGAAGCCTCTACCACCAGCACCCCGAGGCTTAACCCGCTGATGATACGGTTACGTCGCGGGAAATGTCCGGGCTTGGGCAGCGTCCCGATGGGAAACTCCGAAATAATCGCACCCTGTTGCGCGATCTGTTCAGCCAGTTTGCGATGGCTGCTGGGATAGACGTGATCAAGCCCGCATCCGGTAACGGCAATAGTCGCGCCGATCTGCGCCTGCAATGCACCGCGATGTGCCGCGCCATCTATACCGCTTGCCAGGCCACTGGTGATTACCAGGCCGGCCTGCGCAAGACTTCGTGCGAACGATTGCGCAATCTCCTTGCCCTGGTAGCTGGCATTGCGGCTGCCGACAATTGCAAGCTGCGGTTCCGACAACAACTGTTTCCTGCCCGTGGCGTACAGCACCACGGGTGGATCGGGAAGCTGCTTTAATAATGCCGGGTAGTCTGCGTCCCCTATGGTAACGAGATGATGCGAATCATCCTGCAACCATTCAACGTCACGCCTGATAGCCGTTTCATCGGGTGCCAGGATTCCGTTTATAACCCGTTTTGGAATACCAAGCGTTTGCAGCTCACCACGCTTGGCCTGCAAGATGGCATCGGGAGATGCAAACCTGCGCAGCAGCTTGTGAAACGTTGCCGTTCCAAGCTGATCAACGTGGGCAAGTGCTAACCAATCCTCTGTTTGAGGCATAAGCTGTTATGATTTTCTTGCAGTTGTAATGACATGTAACTGTAAACAGTTTACCGGGCTCTGTTGACATTGCTATGTTCTAAATGCAGAGTCAAGGTATGATATCCAGGTAAACATACTACTTGTTTTGCAACGCAATGGCCTTACTCGAAATTTTACATTTTCCCGACCCCCGGTTGCGCAAAAAGGCACAGCCGATCGAACGGGTGGACGAACAGGTGCAGGGCATGGTAACCGACATGTTCGAGACCATGTACGCCGCCCAGGGTATAGGCCTGGCTGCTACGCAAGTAAACCTGCAATGGCAAATCATCGTGATAGACGTCTCGGAAGACAGGAACGTCCCCCTTTGTTTGATCAACCCGAAAATTGTTGCCAGCCAGGGAGAAGAAGAAATGCAGGAAGGCTGCTTATCCGTCCCCGGGGTATTCGAGAACGTATCACGCGCCGAAAAAATTACCGTGGAGGCCCTGGATCAACACGGCAAACGGGTTATCCATGAAGCGGACGGCCTGCTTGCAGTTTGCGTGCAGCACGAGATGGACCACCTGGACGGCAAGCTGTTCGTGGACTACCTGTCTCCTCTCAAGCGTCAGCGCATCAAGAAAAAACTGCTCAAGCATCAGAAAGGCGGCAAAGACGACTCCTCGCCTCAACGCGCCCACGTGATCTGAGGCGCACCACAAATCCTTGGCGGACCGCACCATGTCCGGGGGACTTAAAATCATCTTTGCCGGCACGCCCGGGTTTGCGGCGGCTTCATTGCAAGCACTGCTGGCAAGCTCACACCAGGTTATCGCGGTATACACCCGGCCGGACCGACCGGCGGGACGCGGGCAGAAACTACGGCCGAGCCCGGTAAAAGAGATTGCCCAGCGGGCTGATATTCCACTTTATCAACCCGTGCGCCTTGGTGAAGACGAGTGTGATCATCTGAAAAAACTGGCTGCCGACGTCATGCTCGTGAGCGCTTACGGAATACTGCTGCCTGCTGAAGTGCTGGCGGCACCGCGACTGGGCTGCGTCAACGTCCATGCCTCCCTGCTGCCGAGGTGGCGCGGCGCAGCCCCCGTCCAGCACGCGATACTGGCTGGCGACCGGCAGACCGGCATTACCATCATGCAAATGGTCAGCGAACTTGACGCCGGGCCCATACTGCATCAACTGGCGTGTACCATTCATGCCACTGATACCGCCGCGAGTCTGCACGACCGCCTCGCGCACCTGTCGGCACAAGCCATTGCCGACGTGATGGACGACCTGCAAAGTAACCGGTTTACCCCTGCACCTCAAGACGCCGACCGTGTCACCTGTGCGAAAAAACTGGCAAAACAGGACGCCAAAATTGATTGGCATGAAAGCGCACTGGAGATAGAACGAAAAATTCGCGCCTTCAATCCCTGGCCCGTAGCCCATACACACTTGAACGGCCAGCGTTTGCGAATCTGGCAAGCCGTACTGCATAACGGCCCAGGCCCGCAGGCACCCGGCACCATAATTGCGGCAGGCAAGGAAGGGATTGACGTTGCTACCGGTAAAGGCGTGTTGCGCCTGGAGTTATTGCAGCTATCCGGCAGGAAAGCCGTCACCGCGCAAGACTTCATCAACGCGCACAACGTGCACGGCCAGCGCTTTGAAAGTACGCAAGAGGCAGAAAAATATTGAAGGTGCGAGAATAAAGTGCAAACCGGTCAAACTTGTGGCAAGTTGACCACCGGATTTTGCGAGAATGCTTAAACTGGACCCCTCGCTGAGGGTGCTGCACACTGGGGAAAATATATGTATGTAAAAGGAATTGGCGTACTCGTTTTGGCAGCAAGTCTTTCGGGCTGTGCTGGTTATAAGGTTGACAGTGTGATTTCGAGGTACACGGACGTGGCTGACCAGGTGGAACTGGGAGACAGCAAGGAAGAAGTATTGGCGATACTTGGACCCACTCAAGAGGGACTTCCTGAGAAAGAACGCAAGAACCCTGATAAATACTACGAAAACGATATCAAGATGGAAATTTATTATATGAGGGTTGCTCGTAAAAATGATGCAAACACAACAGATGATGAATTTGTTCCTTATATTTTTAAGAATGGCAAGCTCATTGGTATCGGTTGGGAAGTGCTTGGTGGCCCAAAGACTCGAGGTAAATCACGACAGTGGAGCATAAGTATTGGATCGGGATCACGTCGATAATCGTCTATCAGATTGCTCTTTTTAGCTGAAAGTGGTTTGACGTCAGAAAACTCATTCCTGAAGTAGCTTCAGCCAGAAATTTTCCTTTGCCTTTCTAGCTTCATTCATATGAAACGACTTCACTGAACAGGTGAACCGTGCTCGAAGCACCTACACTCCTTTACTTCATATCAGTATCATTCCTGCTGACCATTGCCCCGGGCCCGGACATCATTTTTCTGGCTACCCAGGCACTGCACGGCGGGCCGCGGGCCGGCGTTGCTACCGCGCTGGGACTGGCCAGTGGCAACCTCGTACACACCCTTGCCGCTGCACTCGGCGTGTCTGTAATTTTTCAGACCTCGCCGCTCGCGTTCGAAGCCTTGAAAATCGCCGGCGTCTGCTACCTGTTATACCTGGCGTATGGCCTGGTAGCGGGTAAAGGCACCGCAAGCTCACCCGCAGGAGAAGTTCGCTATCTCCAGTCGTCCCTGTTTATTCGCGGGGTACTGATGAACGTCCTGAATCCCAAGGTGGCATTATTTTTCCTGGCCTTTCTGCCGCAGTTCGCCACTGCCGACTCCTCCCCGATATGGCTACAGATGATGACGTACGGCGTGATCTTTACGGCACTGGTCGCTATCGTATTTGGCAGTATCGGGCTGTTTGCAGGCATGACGCGGCGAATTCTTTCCGAAAATGCGGCCAGGTCCAGGTGGTTTCGCTGGCTCACCGCCGGTGTATACGCCTCACTGGCGGTACGCCTGCTGTACGCCTAGCGGCACGTTGGCGAGCCATAATATTTTTTACTGCTGCGTATAAGCACAGTCCATATAGTGCTTGCGGAAAGTTGGTAATTTCCCCTATGCTGCTTTGCTGGCAATCCAGCGAATCGCAACGCCGGTTCGGCGAGGAATTTTTATGAAAATCATCATCCTGGGTTCGGGTCAAGTAGGCGAATCCCTGGCACTCAGTCTTGCCAGTGAAGCCAACGACGTCACCCTTGTCGACACGGACTCTGCCGTGTTGCAGGACATTCAGAACAGAGCCGACCTGCGCACCGTAGTGGGCCAGGCTTCGCACCCCTCCGTGCTGGAACGCGCGGGCGCCAGGGACGCCGACGTGATCATCGCACTGACCAGGAGCGATGAAATCAACATGGTCGCGTGTCAGATAGCGTATACACTGTTTCATACGCCTACCAAGATTGCCCGCATTCGCACGCTCGAATACCTCTCGCATCGCGGCCTGTTCATGCAGGAGGCGTTACCCATAGACGTACTCATCAGCCCGGAACACCTGATTTCACAACACGTGCAGCAACTGATCGAATATCCCGGTTCACTACAGGTCCTGGATTTTGCCGACGGACAAATCAAGCTCCTTGCCATGCGTGCACACCAGGACAGCCCCCTGGTTGGCAAACGCCTGCCGGACATCTGGGAACTGATGCCCGAGACCGAGGCCAAGGTAACGGCCATCTATCGCAACAACAACTCGATTGACCTGCACGACAAGACCTCCATTCGAGCTGATGACGAAGTATTTTTTATTGCCTCCTCCGACAATGCCGTTGCACTCACCGCCCAGTTGCGCGGCACCGACAAGCCTTACAAGCGTATTCTGCTGGCGGGTGGCGGCAACATCGGCTTTCACCTTGCCAAGTCCCTTGAAAACAAGTACCAGGTCAGGGTTGTCGAGCGAGACCCTGGTCGCGCCGATTTCCTGTCCGAATCGCTGGACAAGGCGATAGTATTGCAGAGCGACGTCGCCGACCAGGGCATGTTGCTTGAAGAAAACATCGAAAACACCGACGTATTCTGTGCACTTACCGATGATGACGAGACCAACATCCTGTCCTCCATGCTGGCCAAGCGGCTGGGGGCCAAGAAAGTGATGTCACTCATCAATCGACCCAGCTACGTTGACCTGGTCGAAAGCAGCGCTATCGACATTGCGATCTCACCCCAGCAGATCACCCTCGGCACGCTGCTTGCCCACGTTCGCAAGGGCGACATCGTCGCCGTGCACTCATTGCGTCGTGGTGCCGCCGAAGCCATCGAAGCAGTTGTCCACGGTGACAGGAAGACGTCCAGGGTAGTTGGACGCAGCATCAAGCAGATCAAGTTACCGGGCAGCGCAACCATTAGTGCGATTGCACGCGGTGAAAACGTCATCATGGCCAACCCGGATACTGAAATCGAGCCGGACGATCACGTCATCATCTTCCTGGCGGACAAGGCCAGCGTCAGGGAGACCGAGCGGCTGTTTCAAGTAAGTGCAACGTTTATCTGACTCCAGGTACCCGCGCCCTTGTACGCGCCGCTTTCAAAACTGCCATAGACGTCATCCATGCAACGACAAGTGATACAGCGAGTACTGGGTATTTTGCTGGCATGGTTCAGCATTACCATGCTGCTGCCGGTTCTTGTAGACGTGTGGTATGGAGACGGCACCAAGATACCCTTCATATCGGCATTCATCATTACCCTGGTTACCGGCCTGCTGCTGTGGTATCCAGTGCGCAAATTCCACGACGACCTGCGTTTACGTGCCGGATTTTTAATCGTGGTGTTGTTCTGGACCGTACTCGGCGTGTTCGGTGCATTGCCCCTGTGGTTCAGTCAATCCCTCTCCCTCGGCATCACCGACGCCGTATTCGAATCCATCTCCGGGCTGACGACAACGGGTGCTACCGTCATCACCAGCCTTGACGAACTGCCGAAATCCATATTGTTTTATCGCCAGCTACTGCAATGGCTTGGCGGCATGGGCATCATCGTCCTGGCCGTTGCGATCCTGCCCATGCTGGGCGTTGGCGGTATGCAACTGTACCGTGCAGAAGCCTCCGGACCTGCCAGGAACACCAGGCTCACGCCGCGCATCAAGGAAACAGCCAAGGCACTTTGGTACATCTACCTGTCATTGACGATCGCCTGTGCACTTGGTTACTGGCTGGCGGGAATGAGTCCTTTTGACGCCGTCGCGCACAGCTTCTCCACGGTCGCGATTGGCGGCTTTTCGACCCACAGTGAAAGCATAGGATACTTTCGCAGCACGCCGATAGAAATAGTATCGATAATCTTCATGCTACTGTCAGGGGCAAACTTCGGCTTGCACTTTATCGCCTGGAAATCACAAAGCCTGCGTCATTACCTGCAGGACGCGGAATTCAGAACCTACCTGCTGGTAATCTTTTCAGTTGCCATGATTACAGTCGTATTTTTAGTTATCAACGGCGTCTATCCGGGTTGGGGAGACGCCTTTGCAAAGGCCGTTTTTCATGCCGTATCCATTGGCACCACCACCGGTTTTACCACCACCCACTACTACATCTGGCCGAGCTTTCTACCCCTGTTGCTGTTACTGGCGAGCTTTATCGGCGGCTGTACCGGCTCCACCGGCGGCGGTATCAAGGTAGTGCGCGTATTATTGCTCATCAAGCAGGGAGTACGGGAAATGACGCGCCTGGTGCATCCCAGCGCAAAAATTGCCGTCAAGATAGGCTCCAAGCCGGTAGACAGTCGTGTAGTTGAAGCCGTGTGGGGATTTTTCTCCGCCTACGTCGGCGTATTCGTCGTCATCCTGCTCCTGCTCATGGCCGCCGGGCTTGACCAGGTAACCGCCTTTTCCGCGGTAACTGCGACCCTGAACAACCTGGGCCCCGGCCTGGGCGAAGTAGGTGCCGACTACACCGCTATCAACAGCTTCAGCAAGTGGGTACTATGCCTCAGCATGTTACTGGGACGACTGGAAATCTTCACCCTGCTGGTAATTCTTACACCGGCATTCTGGAAGAGATAACCTTTCGCGCGCAATGGCATTACTTGAACTATATCCGGCCATCGAGCCCTACCGCGAATTTCGACTGCGGGTATCCGACCTGCACACCCTGTGGATAGAAGAATGCGGCAACCCGGACGGTATTCCGGTGGTATTTCTGCACGGTGGCCCGGGTGCGGCCTGCGAGACGTTTCACCGGCGTTTTTTCGATCCGCAGCGCTATCGAATCATCCTGTTTGACCAGCGCGGCTGCGGCCGTTCTATCCCCCATGCCGAACTGCGTGACAACACCACCCAGGCCCTCGTTGCCGATATTGAGCGGATAAGAGACGAACTGGGCATCGAAAAATGGCTGGTATTTGGAGGTTCCTGGGGCTCGACGCTGGCACTGGTCTATGCGCAGACCCACTCGGACCGGGTCAGTGGACTGGTCTTGCGCGGAGTGTTTCTGTGCCGTCCACGTGACATCCAGTGGTTTTACCAAGATGGAACCAGTCGCATGTATCCCGACTTGTGGCAGGACTACATTCGAGTGATTCCCGAACAGGAGCGCGGCGACCTCGTTGCCGCCTTTTACAGGCGCCTGTGTTCGGACGATTTGGACGTTCGTCGCCAGGCAGCACGTGCCTGGTCAGTCTGGGAAGGAAGCACCTCCAACCTGGAGCCAAAGCCCTCCGTACTCGACCATTTTTCAGAGGAACACATAACCTTGAGCCTGGCGCGCATCGAGTGTCACTACTTCATCAACGATTCGTTTTTGCGCAAAGATCAACTGCTGCAGGACGCCCGTAAACTTGCAGGCATACCGGGCGTGATAGTACATGGACGCTACGACGTGATATGTCCGCTTGAACAGGCGTACGCACTGCATCGGGCCTGGCCCGAAGCGAAATTCATCATCGCACCGCGCTCGGGGCACTCCGCTTTTGAAGCGGAAATAGTGGACGCGCTGGTTCGCGCCACGCAGGAATTCAGTCGACAGTTATCGTGATTGCGCTACTGCAACGCACGCTCACCGCGAGCGTCTCCATCCAGGGCGAATCCATCGCCGCCATCGAGCGGGGCATACTGGTATTTGCGGCAGTCCAGAAACACGATGACGAAGCCATTGCCACCAGCATGTGCAGGCGCATCCTGGGCTATCGTATTTTTGCCGACCAAAACGGCAAGATGAACCGGAACGTCACAGAGATAAAAGGCGGTATTCTCGTCGTGCCGCAATTCACACTGGCTGCAGATACCGGCAAAGGCCTGCGTCCCGGCTTCTCCTCGGCGGCCGCCCCTGCACAGGGGAAGGCCCTGTTTGCTTATTTTTTAGGCGAAATAAAATCGAAATATGCTAAAGTTGAAGCAGGAAAATTTGGTGCCAACATGCAAGTGCACCTGGTCAACGATGGCCCGGTGACCTTTTGGCTGCAACTATAGCGATGGACTGAACACTTAACCTGACAACTCCACGTTCCCGTTATTGCGGAATCGACTGAACAAGACATCAACCTTTGTACCCCCATGAAAGCGCGGACTGCCAGCGTTGAGCGCAATACCAATGAGACGCAAATCGCCATCCAGTTGAACCTGGACGGCACTGGCCAGGCGTCCCTCAAGACCGGCCTGCCCTTTTTTGAACACATGCTCAACCAGGTGGCGCGTCACGGCATGCTCGACCTGACCATAGACGCGCGTGGTGATCTTGAAGTCGATGCCCACCATACCGTTGAAGACGTGGGCATTACCCTTGGCCAAGCCTTTTCGCGCGCCGTTGGCGACAAGCAGGGCATCCAGCGTTACGGCAGCGCCTACGTACCCCTGGACGAGGCGTTATCCAGGGTCGTCGTCGATTTTTCCGGCCGACCTGGATTGGAATTTCGCGTACAATTTCCGCGCGCGCGCATCGGCGATTTTGACGTTGACCTTACGCGCGAGTTTTTCCAGGGCTTCGTCAACCACGCCCACGTAACCCTGCACGTCGACAACCTGTCCGGTGACAACTCGCACCACGTCGCCGAAACCGTATTCAAGGCCTTTGGTCGCGCCTTGCGCATGGCCGTCGCGCCGGACGAACGTATGCAGGGAGAGATTCCATCGACCAAGGGGAGCCTGTAGATTGAAAAGGCTGCGTGTAACCCCGTCTTGTTGACCATGGAAGAGATTGCCTGAACCGAGCAATGACCCGCGTCGCCATTGTTGATTATGGAGTGGGCAACCTGTACTCGGTTGCCAAGGCAGTTGAGCGCAGTGCCGACCGCGTCCATGTAACCTCGAGTCCACGGGAAATTGCCGCCAGCGACAAGGTCATATTTCCGGGCCAGGGCGCAGCGCGGGACTGCATGACGGCACTGCAAGAACTTGACTTGCAGTCCGCGATTATTGACGCCTTGCGGCACAAGCCCTTTCTTGGTATCTGCATGGGAATGCAAGTACTGATGCAGCAAAGTGAAGAAGGCGGTGGCACCGAATGTTTGGCATTCTATCGAGGTAGCGTAGAATATTTTGGCAATCACTTTTCAACAGGTACAACCGCGCACAGTTTCAAGGTTCCCCACATGGGCTGGAATCGCATCGAACAACGGCAGAGGCATCCTCTTTGGGAAGGCATCCCTGAAGCCAGCTACTTCTATTTCGCGCACGGCTACTTTGTCAAGTGCGCCGAGACCGAACTGGCGGCGGGTGCTACGGACTACGGACTTGTTTTCACCTCCGCCCTTGCGCGGGACAACGTATTTGCGCTGCAATGCCATCCGGAGAAAAGTGCCGCCGTGGGCTTGCGGCTGCTTGACAACTTTATTCACTGGGACGGCAAAGGCGTGGAATCTCAATGATTATAATTCCGGCGATTGACCTCAAGGATGGCAAGTGCGTGCGCCTGCGCCAGGGCAGCATGGACGAAGTTACCGTATTTTCCGATGACCCGGTCGCGGTCGCCGACCGGTGGGTAGCGGCGGGTGCCCGGCGTATTCACATCGTTGACCTGGACGGTGCGTCTTCCGGTGGCCCGAAGCACGCCGAACTGATTCATACCATTGCATCCGCCCACCCGGACGTTCCCATCCAGGTTGGCGGCGGGATTCGTGACGAAGACACCGTACAGGCCTACCTTGATGCAGGTGTGCAATACGTCATTATCGGCACCCAGGCAGTAAGTGCGCCGCATTTTGTCAACGACCTGTGCCTGGAATTTCCCGGTCATATTATCGTTGGGCTGGACGCCAGGGACGGCAAAGTTGCGATTAACGGCTGGTCGAAACTGTCGCACCACGACGCCGTTGACATGGCGCAGCATTTTGAATCGGACGGCGTTGCTGCAATCGTATTCACGGACGTCAGTCGTGACGGCATGATGGGCGGCTTGAACGTAGAGGCCACGGTAGAACTGGCCAGCTCCATCCACATCCCCGTCATCGCCTCGGGCGGGGTGACGGACGAAAACGACATCAAGCGCCTGTGCGAGTGCGGCGAAGAAGGCATCATCGGCATCATCGTTGGTCGGGCACTGTACGAAGGAGCCATAGACCTGCAGCACGCGCAGGAACTTGCCGACACCTGTAGTCCGTAACCTTGGCGTACACGTGGCCACCTCAAGGGTTTTCTGACCGGACGCCTGCCTGATGTCCCTTGCCAAGCGCATCATCCCCTGCCTTGACGTTGACGCCGGTCGCGTGGTCAAGGGCGTCAGGTTCGTCAACATACGGGACGCAGGCGATCCCGTCGAAGTTGCCAGGCGTTACGACATTGAAGGTGCTGATGAGATTACCTTTCTCGACATTACCGCCAGTTCAGACGACCGCGACACCATGATACACGTAGTCGAGAGGGTGGCCGCCCAGGTATTCATTCCACTTACAGTAGGCGGTGGTATTCGCAAGGTAGAAGACGTGCGCGCCCTGCTGAACGCCGGTGCCGACAAGGTCGGCATCAACACTGCGGCAGTATCCAACCCCGAACTCATTCGACAGGCAAGCAAGAAGGCGGGTTCCCAATGTATAGTTGTTGCGATTGACGCCAAGCGGACCAACAGCGAACCGTCGAAATGGGAGATATTTACACACGGCGGGCGCACGCCTACCGGCATGGACGCCGTCGAATGGGCAATGAAAGTCGAAAGCTGTGGCGCGGGTGAAATCCTGCTTACCAGCATGGATCGTGATGGAACCAGGGCAGGCTTTGACCTTGAACTGACGCGCACCATAAGCGAAGCCGTCGGTATTCCCGTCATCGCCTCGGGCGGCGTGGGTTCATTGGCGCACCTGGCCGAAGGCGTTACCATAGGCAAGGCCGACGCGGTACTGGCCGCCAGCATCTTTCATTTCGGCGAATACTCCATACGGCAGGCCAAGGAATACATGGCTGCGCAGGGCATCGTGGTGAGAATGTAATGACGGACAATGTGATACCCTCTTGATATGAACACGAACGAGACCCTGCAACGATTGACGGAGACGTTGGAACAGCGCAAGGCCGCGCGCGCCGATGAATCCTACGTAGCGGGTTTATACGCGCAGGGCGTGGAGAAAATTGCCGGCAAAATTATCGAAGAAGCGGGTGAGACGGCTGCTGCTGCCGGTACGGGTGATATCCCTCACCTGGTTCACGAAGTCGCCGACCTGTGGTTTCATTGCATGGTACTGCTTGCCCACGAAGGCACCAGCTGCGAAGCCGTCCTGGTGGAACTCGACAGGAGGTTTGGAACGTCGGGGCTCGTGGAAAAGGCGCAGCGCGAAACCACGGTCAAGTAACGTTGGATTTTTTTATTGGAGAGCACACATGTCTATCGGGCCATTACAACTGTTGATAATCCTGCTGATAATCCTGTTGATCTTCGGCACCAAGAAATTGCGCAACATGGGCGGCGACCTGGGCGGCGCGATCAAGAACTTCAAGAAATCAGTGAAAGACGAAAGCGAACCCAAGGACGCCGAAACGAACGAGCCTGCATCCAAAGACTAGGCCATGTTCGACTTTGGATTCTGGGAGCTCACGCTTGTCATGGTCGTGGCGCTCCTGGTAGTAGGACCCGAACGCCTTCCCCTGCTGGCCGGGCAGGTCGGCAAGTGGATTGGCAAGGCAAAGCGCCTGGTGGCGAACGTCCGTGCCGATATCGAATCTGAAATTGAAGCTGCTGAAATCAAGGAAATGCTGGAGAGACAGCAAGGTGAGATTGGCGAACTGAAGGAAATCCTGAAAGACACCCGCAAGGAACTGGAGCAGGGGCACGAGCAGCAAACTGCCCAAAAGCATGAAACCGACTGAAGAAGACGCCTCCGAAGAGAACAAAAGGCAGCAGTCGCTGCTGTCGCACCTGTACGAGCTTCGCACCAGGCTGCTATGGATTACAGGTTGCGTAGTGGTACTGATTCTCTGCCTGTTCCCCTTTGCCAACAAACTGTACGCCTGGCTGGCCGTGCCACTGCTGGCGCACCTGCCGCAAGACAGCTCCATGGTGGCCATCGACGTGGCGTCACCCTTCCTGGCGCCGTTCAAACTCGTGCTCCTGCTCAGCATCGTGCTGGCGGTTCCCGTCATCCTCTATCACGTATGGGCGTTTATTGCACCGGGGCTGTACAGCAATGAAAAGCGGCTTGCCTTTCCCATCCTGGTTTCCAGCTCCATACTTTTTTACGTCGGCATGGCCTTTGCGTACTTTATCGTGTTTCCGCTGATGTTCGGATTTTTCACCAGCGTGGCGCCGCAGGGAGTGGCCGTGATGACCGACATCAGTCGTTACCTGGACTTCGTGCTGAAAATCTTTCTTGCCTTTGGCGTGGCATTTGAAGTACCGATTGCTACCCTCGTACTGGTCAAGTTCGGCATTGCCTCACCTCAACAACTGGCGGCCAAGCGACCTTACGTCATCCTGGCGGCGTTCATCGTTGGCATGTTATTGACGCCTCCTGATATCGTTTCACAGGTCTTGCTGGCGTTACCGGTATGGTTCCTGTTTGAACTTGGCCTGTTACTGTCGCGCGTAATAACAGTCAGTACGAATGAAAACAAACTCGACAACCAGGATGCTCACTCTGATACCTCGTAATGAACAGACAAACAAAAATTTCCAACCGGGTCATACTCGTCATCCTTGACGGCTTCGGCGTCAACCCCAGCAAGGCCAACAACGCAGTATTGCAGGCCAACACCCCCAGGCTGGACAAGTATTTTGCCAGCTACCCCCACACCGTACTGGAAGCATCGGGTGAAGCAGTGGGTCTGCCCGCCGGGCAGATGGGCAACTCCGAAGTGGGGCACATGACGATAGGTTGCGGCACCGTGATCAGGCAAGACCTGATTCGCATCAACGATGCCATTGCCGACGGCAGCTTCTTTGAAATGTCGCCTTTGCTGAGAGCCGTCGAAAATGCAAAGAAAAAAGAAGGGCGCGTTCACTTGATAGGGCTCGTATCGGACGGCGGCGTGCACTCCCATATCGACCACGTCGTCGCGCTGCTGCGGCTGTGCCGTGCGCATCGCGTCAGGCCATTGTTGCACGTGATTGCAGATGGCCGCGATACGCCGCCGCGCAGTGCAAAAAAATACATCGACTACATACAGCCCGCGCTGGACGAGGCCAGGGGCTCCGTGGCGACAATAATGGGGCGTTACTACGCCATGGACAGGGATCGCAGGTGGGAGCGTACCCAGAAGGCATGGCAGGCACTGGCACTGTTACAGGGCGAGAAAGCCGACAACGTCCATGCTGCGATAGACAACTCCTACGCACGCGGCGATACCGACGAATTTATCCTGCCCACGGTAATCAAGGGTGCTCAACCCGTAACGGGTGACTCCGAAGTAGTCTTCTACAACTTTCGCAATGACCGGCCGCGTCAGCTTGCCGAGGCACTGGTCAAGGACGATTTTACCGTGTTTGATCGTGGCCCGGACTACAAGCCCTTCAAACTGAGCATGATGACCAAATACGGCAAGGAATATCTTGGCCCGGTGATTTTTCCGCCGCGCAAACCGGAAACAAACCTGGCGGAAATCATCAGCCAGCATGGCTTGCGCCAGTTCCGTTGTGCAGAAACCGAAAAATATCCCCACGTTACCTACTTCATAAACGGTGGCAACGAAGACACCTACGAAGGTGAAGAACGCAAGGTAGTACCGTCTCCGAAAGTCGCCACCTACGACCTGCAACCCGAAATGAGTGCCGAGCAGGTCGCAGACGAAGTTATCAAGGCCCTGGACGATGACAAGTACGCCCTGGTTATCACCAACTTCGCCAATGGTGACATGGTGGGACATACTGCCGACAAAAAGGCCGTAATTGCGGCCCTGGAAGCCCTGGACACGCATGCAGGCCGCGTCCTGGATGCAGCCGTGGCAAACGGCGTCTCCGTCGTGTTGACCTCCGATCACGGCAACTGCGATGAAATGGTGGACCCGCACACTCGCGAGCCACACACACAACATACCGCCTATCCCGTCCCGTGCCTGGTGATAGGCGAGAACAGCCGCAAACTGACGAATGGCCAGGGCCTGAGCGCAGTAGCGCCCACGATCCTGGAGATAATGGGAATTGAACAACCCGCCGCCATGACGGGGAAATCACTGCTTATCTAGCGTGCCGCAACCCTAGTCGAAAGGATTCCACCAGCGTTTCTTTTTCGGCTTATCCTCATCCTCCATTTCCACGCCTTCCGCGCTCGTATCCTGCGCCAGCGTAACGCCTTCCTCTGCCGGTTTCGCCAGCGTATTCAGGGCATTGAGCACCTTGGTCAACGAGTAACCGTGGCGAATGGGCAGGTAGGCAACATCCTTGTTGGCTTTCCAGTCATATGCGCGTTTCAACTGTTTTTTGAACTGTATTGGATAATCATCAAAATTCACTTTCGACTTGTGCTGGATATTCCCCTTTACCCGGACTGCCTGCTGGCCGAAGAACATGAACTTCTTTCCCGAAACGACTATTTCAAGCCCGCTGCGTGCAATACTGTGAAATACCTCCGGACACGTTTTGAAACGCTGGCTGTACTCCTTTCCTTCCTGCACGGCCAGGCATATCTTCAAGGTGTACTGGATGGCATCCTGGTTTACCTTGAGTCCGATCACGTCCACGCCGTCCTCCAGGTCCCTGATGGCCTTGCTTTCCTTGCGCGTAAAGCCGTCCCTTGCACTGGGCCCGGCTTCATCACTGTAGATAATGACCTGCTGTTGATAAGGCTTGTAATCCGGCACACTGGCATCGGAAGCTGCCGCACATAACTGCGTAATCTGCTCGTGCGTAAAGCCCTTCTCCAGGTAGAAATCCACGTCCTCCTTGCTGCATTTCGAGAACGCCGGCGGTGCCAAGCTGCCAATAGCCAGCGCGAGCAAAAAAAGGATAAGTGTCGGTCTCATGGTGAAGCGTGCATTTTTGTAGTAAACCGGTGGCTCAATGTTAATAGCTACCTGGACTTTGAATATATTATATTTGATATTCTGGTAAAAGAACGGTAAATCTTTTTGTACATCAGACTTGGTCGACCGGAAAAGAGTTCCTCAAAAGTAAGCTTGGTTTTGCTTAGAGTCCAAATCCGGGATAGACGAATGCGCCTGATATCAGGTCACAATCCCGCTCCGAAACTCCTGCAGTGCGCACCACCTCATACCAGCGTTGCTCAATTCGATCTTTCATTTCTGCCACAATCGCTTCGGCTTCATCACGTTCGAGCAGGAAGCGCACGCTTTGCGAGAGGATATTTTCGGCGTTCGCGTATCGACCTTTATCGCCACATATCAATGCCAGGTCACGGTGCTCGACACTGACCGGAACGGTTGGCGTGAGATCGTAAGCTGGCGAAAGGTTCCAGTCGCGGCTTTTGGCGACGATTGCATGGTTGCGTGGGTGATCGTCAGTGTTAGAGATGAGGGCATTGAAGCACATACGGCGGAATAGCTCGGCTGCATCCTGGCGCGGCTTCGCGCACACTCGGCGAAGTTCTTCAGCCAAAAGCACGTAGGACCATTTATCTCTGGGGTGACTACCCTTGGCCCGCAGGAGTGTCAACGCGCTCACCACGCGCGCCTTGAGATAGCCTTTCTTCGTTTTTTCACGATCAAAACGTCTCACCAGCAATACGTCCCGCCCGCCTACAGGTACCACCTTGCTCTCTGCTGCAAATAGACCACAGCTTCTCGCCAGCACGAGCATCGCGTGCTCGACTCTTGCGCTGTTCCATTTGTCATCCTGTCGGTTAAATTTTGCAAGCCACAGACCGCTCTCATCCTCAACCACAGCCTTCGGACGGGCGCCGCCCATCGAAGTGCCAATCAGCATTAGATCTTCAATCTGGTTAATTACCGCGTCCTCTGGTAACTCTTCATCATTTACGATAGCGTCAGCAATCGTCTGAAGTTTGGCCAAGTCCAGGGTTTGATTAAATTCCTGTCGTGGTGGTGGAGGTTGTTGTTCAAGACCAAAGCTGAGTGCCCCGGTGCGGTCATCCGACGCTTTGAGGAGGTAGTGCATCTCACTCAACTCGATTTTTCCTGCACAGCGCTCGATAATACGGCGACCCCAAGAGTCAGGACCCGCATCGCGCAGCGCCCCGAATATACCGTTCAGGGCCACTGTTTCGTACGTCTGCCGCGCTAGTTTAAGCTCAATCGGATCAATCGGAACGCTGTCATTTCGTTCCAAATACCTTCGACCGTACGCGAAACGACCAAGGGCAGTGCCATAACGGTCCGTGGTCAGAGAGAAACGTCCAGCAGTAACGGCTTGCGTCTCGCCCGGCAAGGTGATGTACACGTAGCATTCGTTCGGCGTCACCTCAAAAGTCATCATCCAGCTCCCTTGCTACCCGGGCGCGTGAACGCTCCCTCGACTTGGCCAATGCCTGTCCTTCCACGTCCTTTGCAGGGTCGGCCACGTCCTCGAACTGGCTCAACAGGTCAAACACCCAAAGCAGGGCCACGTAGACGGCAATGCTCGTTGACGGCTTACCTCTCTCTGCATTCATGACGGCCCGCTGCCCTGTGCCAATTTTCTGCGCAACGTCCTTGATCGTAAGGTTACGCCGCAGGCGTGCCGTCCTCAGGTTTGCACCTAGGAGCTTCAAATCCCGTTCGACTAGGTAGGGTGGTGCTTTCAATAATGGATTTTGAGCCGTCATAATCTATTAAGAGCATATTAAATAGGTTAATACTCTCTTCAAAGCATATAAAAACTCATACTTCTTTGCAAGAATACTGGAGAACGTGCAGACACGGGAAGTCTTTTACAGGCCAGATTTCTTTTTATAGCCAGGATTTCAGGCTTGGTATAACCGCCCTCGCAAAATCCCTGTTGATGTTGAGTATAACTAAGACGATATATCAGAATATAATTATATACTTGAAAACTATTATTTATTATGGTATTAATTGAGTTATGAAAACTGGAAAGAAATCCGGAGACCTGTACGAAGCTAATCGTATAGCAAAGCGCAGGTTAGCGAGAGTATCTACTTTAGGGGTAGTGGTGCTGAAGGCGATTAAAAAGAGGGAACGGTTAGCAAACATAAATGAAAATTTAAGACCGGGCACTTGGCAAAATGCTTTGAGTGATAATGAAGTATTTGAAATGTGCAGGAATCTTGAAGAATCCATTGATGTTGCTGATGAAGCTGATGATGATTTACTAGATAATTTTATAAGTTTTCTTCGTGATGAAAAATTCTACTTGACGACACACATGCTGAGATTTATGAGCGATACAGACGAGGCTTGGAAGATAGTCACGATGTTCGTGGATAAACCAAGAGTGGCACGTCGCATTGCGCTAAAGACTGAAGCACAGCAAATTCAGGCGTTGAAAGAAATTATATCAAACTTCGGCGAGACTGCCGAAAAACCTGAAACAAAGGCTGAAAAAGATATTTATGATTGCGGCGATGATTTCGAAGAATTTGAAAGACTTAGGGGAGAGTTGGATTATCCTGAAGATGGAATGACTGGAAAAACGGCAGGTATTAGAACCAGCTCTATTGCGCCCAACATTGCTGATAAGGTCTTACGCGGGCTGGAGAATAAGCTGATTTTACCCCGACTGGCTCTTCCTCCCTATACTAGGAAGCATCTTAAGGGAAAGATTGGGGATACCATTCACATCAAAAAGCCATGCAGGCACAGAGTAGGCTCAGGTGCTAAATTGGCACCAAGTCCGCCCTGCTCAACGATTGAGCTAAAAGTAAAGGGTGACCACTTCTACCTTGATGACAACGACATGGATCGTACCATGCAGGCGGGTATTGAAAAATTGGCCAATCTCTATGATAAGGCGGGCGCGGAAGAACTTGGGCATGGGTTGTACTATACCGATGGTACGCCGGGCGATAAGATGACTGCCGAGATTGTACAACTTGTGTATGCACATTTAGAGCATGTGGTTATTCCGAGCGGTACTCTTTATGCGATTATGGACCCACTGGACATTGTACATCTTAGCGATCACTTAGAATGGGTAAATAGTCCTCCCATGGATGAAGCCATGGGGAAACATTGCAAGGAATGGTTGGAAAAATTTGAAGTATGTGAGTCATCCAATATACCGATTTTTAGAGTAGCAGACAGGGGTGCATCTACTCCACTAGTGAGAGGTGCTGATCAAGCAGGCGGAGAACTTGCAACGGACGGTTGGGCAAATAATGACACCAAAGTCCTGAACAAAGGCCAGTTGATTCAAATCGCAGGCGTAAAGGAAGTCGAGCCGCGAGGTAATCATGCGATCACGGGGAATCCCATGACTTTCACAGTGCTTGAAGATGTAACACCTGATGCTACTGGTCAAGCTACGATTAAGATTTATCCTGACTTAAATGATGGAAGCAACACGACTACCGACCAAAATGTTGATGCCAAGCCTAAAGACAAAGCGGCAATCACCGTATTGGGAGATTCAGGTAAGTCATACAGGCAAGCATTCTTCTGCAAACTTGGTGTACTTGAGTATTTCGATGTACAGCCGTCAGAATCGGCTGCGAAGGAAAAACATAGAGTTGATGCGTTATTCGGTGTCAAGTGTGTCTATCCTGAGTTGGGCATTCGAGTTATAACTGAAGAGGTTTAGGTATGAGAGCCAAAATGTATCACGAGGACTACGCCCCCACAGGGAAAACTTTCGAGGCGAGTAACAATTACGAATTATACAAATTGCAACTCGTAAAAAATCATGATGGTTGGGTTGATAACCCAGCCAAACTTGGTATTAACATTTGGAATGAAGCAGCACAACCCAAGGTAAATGAGACCGCAGCCTTGTTCAAGAAAGGGAAAATTCCCGTAATTGACCCACCAGTGGAGTTTTTGACGCCAGCAGAGCTGGAAAGAGTGCAGCATGAGGCAAAGGGGATGCGTCCCGGTATACTTGCCGTGTTCTTTCGCAGTTGCAGGAATCACTGGAGGAAGATCTTGGCTCTTATTATTTATGCAGCCAGCCGTTTTTTCGGATAAGCTGAAACAGTACTTGACTACAGATTTGTATGGAGTCTTCCCTTTTATTTAGTCATCTCTCATTTCCTTCTTTTGTGTATATATTGAGTAATTTTACTCAATAGTGTAATCAGACTCTTTTTCAAAATAACTACCTGGGAAAATCATGAGCGAGAAGCCGTCTGTCCACTGGATGGAAGGGTTATTAACTCTTTTCAACGCACCTTTTCCATATGAACGCGAAGACCCGCGTTTGCTGGGTTTTTTTATCGGTCAACAGATTATTGGTTTATATGCCATCGAGATGCTTCTCAAGTACGCCCTGGATAATGCCGGCACGTCGTATGGGCAGCATCATAATCTGCAAAAATTTTTCAAGCAGCTTTCTCCCGACAATCGCCGCGCAGTAGAGAAAAAATACATAGAGATCTTAAATAGCAAGGAAGCCTGGACGTGGGACATAGCCAAGACGGCCAACTCGCTTCTGCAATATCTGGGAAAAAACGCCATCACGGATACGCGTTATTTTCCGGAAACGGACCGTGCTCACGTAAGTGGAAGTGCGTCGATTCTATTCGCACCTAGGTTGCTTTACCCGCTGGTCTATGCATTGTTCATCGAGCTGCACAACTACCCAAACGGATCTATCGAGAAGAGGTATGACACGAAGTTCGAGTCACTTGCGGAAGCCCTTAAGCAAGACCAGCAGCGCATGCAAAAAGGTTTTTAAGCACAAAAAAAACGGGCACCTTTCGATGCCCGTTTTGAGTCTCTTGGAAAGTCCTTTTCTAAGAGGGTATTTTTAAGATACAAGTAGTATTAGAACCACTGCACCATACCAATCTGCCAACTCTCATTTTTCTCACCCATTCCAACGCCATCGCCATTGATGCCGAAGTCGTTCTGGGAATATGTGTCGTTGTCCACTTCACCGTAGACCAGTCGCAGTTCAGTGCCGGCCGGGAAGGTGTAGTACAGGCCTACTGAATAGGCTTCAGCACCGGAATCGGACTCCATGATGCCGGCACAATCCATCTCGCCATTCACCATAGAACTGCCGCATTCAAAGTCGTCGGCTTCCATGTACATGAAGCGGAAGTCCAGCGGTCCGGGGAAATCGTGCTTGCCGGAAATCAGCCAGGCATCGCGTTCGAAATCGACCCTGCCACCTGTCAGGTGGAAAGCAAACGGTCCTGCCCCTCCTTCGAGGTGTTGATTACCATCCATATCCGCATCCTGATCACCACCACCGCAGTTCTCCCAGTCGTACTCCATATCTTCATAGGCTGCGGAGATACGGGTCGTATGACCGTTACCCCAGTTATGGGTGTACTTCACTGCGTAACGGATGGTCTCGTCATCGGAATCTGAACACGCAAGTTTGGGATCTGCAGCCGCCCATTCGTCATGCTGCTGATAGCCAATGGCTACCCACAACTCGTTGCCGTCGCCGACACTGGCCGTGTACGAGGCACCGATGGACAGTATTTCCGGATCCAGTTCATGAACTTCTAAATCTCTGGCCGTCACTTCCGATTCATCAGTAGCCCAGATGTGCTGATTTGACCAGCCGACACGTACGTGCAGGCCGCCCCAACTGGCAGGTGAGAACCACTGCCACATGTTCGCCTTGCGGCGCATGAAGCCTTGACCGCCTATACCTTCTCCATAGCCAAGGGCACCATCAAAACCGCTGTTGCCGTATTGGGTGCCATAACCTACCAGGCCAAGAAGCGTGGAGTGGGTATGGCTACCTGCGTCATAAAAAGGATCGATCGACTGTGCGGTAACCTCGTTGTAAGGCGTCAGCCATCCAGCGGCCATTACCTCACCCCAGGGGCCGCTCAGGCCAAGTTTACTGTTACGGTTACACCAGCCGTTATGATGAAATGCGGCAAGGCGGTTAAACGTCGTAAACTGTTCGCACTGGAAGTTGGCCTTGATCGGTACGCCACCCAT
Organism: Gammaproteobacteria bacterium; assembly: GCA_965215055.1. Taxonomy (GTDB): domain Bacteria; phylum Pseudomonadota; class Gammaproteobacteria; order UBA4575; family UBA4575. The sequence continues at coordinate 1,090,275 of OZ244046.1, read as the reverse complement.
GGACATCCCTGTGTCAATGGAAGCTGCAAAACCAATGTTGGCTGCCTCATTCTCCATCTTGATCAGGTCACGTGTACGCGTACCCGTGTCAACAGACCTGAAGTCCAGCGCCCAGTTCTGCCATCCATAGATGGTCCAGTTTGAGTCTGCGTTACCGCCACCTACACCGCCGGCAAACGATGCCAAAGGCGACATCACAAGGCCAAGCGCAAGCGCGGTACCTAATAATTTAGTCTTCATGAAGATACTCCTCTTCGTTTTTAAGCTAGCTTTTTGAAAAAAAAGTACTCGATAAATCTCATTACCAAGCACTTCACACGCACGTCGTGCGGCAGGTCATCGCAAAAAAGGTCGTGTGCGGCTGGGGTTTTGGCCACGCATCACCGAGCGCGTACCGGACGTCAGCGTGGTAAACGGTACTTCAGGCGTGTTGACTTCCGGCTACGTCAGCCGTGATGAAATCGAGCGTAAGTTGTTATATTTACGAAAGTTTTCGCAGGTTCTCGATATCGGGAGTTACTGGATACCGAGCGAAATTGGCCAGGTTTAGCCGAGATTGGCTGGAATCAAGAGCACCGAATAGAGAAGTAATACCAGGGTACAAGTTGTTTCCCTGCTCATCTCGGGAACTCCTTTTGATAGAAAGGAACGCAGACTCGGTATAATCGCTCCCGCAAAATCCCTGTCAGGCGGGGAAAACATAATGTAATTTATTAAAAAATTGTTACAAAATGCTTGACATACCTTGTTTCAATCAGACAGACTAGCGCATTAAATACGGCATCTGCCGTGTTTTTTGATGCGTGAAGCAGGCGAGGACTGTCAGTTTCATGCTGAAATAGGGAGGAAGCATGCAAAGGGAGGCGACTTGTCGCGCGATGCATGTAAATCCTTGGTAATGAGATTTATCGAGTACTTTTTTTTCAAAAAGCTAGCTTAAAGACGAAGAGGAGTATCTTCATGAAGATTAAATTATTAGGTACCGCGCTTGCGCTTGGCCTTGTGATGTCGCCTTTGGCATCGTTTGCCGGTGGCGTAGGGGGCGGTAACGCAGACTCAAACTGGACCATCTATGGATGGCAGAACTGGGCGCTGGACTTCAGGTCTGTTGACACGGGTACGCGTACACGTGACCTGATCAAGATGGAGAATGAGGCAGCCAACATTGGTTTTGCAGCTTCCATTGACACAGGGATGTCCATGGGTGGCGTACCGATCAAGGCCAACTTCCAGTGCGAACAGTTTACGACGTTTAACCGTCTCAGCGGGTTTAGCCATAACGGTTGGTGTAACCGTAACAGTAAACTTGGTCTGAGTGGTCCCTGGGGCGAGGTAATGGCCTCTGGATGGCTGACGCCCTACAACGAGGTGACTGCACAGTCGATTGACCCGTTCTATGATGCAGGTAGCCATACTCATTCTACCCTGCTTGGCCTGGTAGGCTTTGGCACCAATTATGGTAACACTGGCTTTGACGGCACAGCCTATGGAAATGATGTAGGTGGCCAAGGTTTCATGCGCCGCAAGGCGAACATGTGGCAGTGGTTCTCACCTGCCAGTTGGGGCGGCTTGCACGTGCGTGTCGGCTGGTCGAATGACAACTCCTACCATTGGGAAGGCGAGGAATACGAAGTTACTCCCCGCGGCATGGAGACGAAAGAAGTAGACCCGGAAATACTGTCAATTGGTGCTTCGTACACGGCCAGTGTCGGCAACGGCAACGAGTTGTGGGTGGCCATCGGCTATCAGCAGCATGATGAATGGGCAGCCGCAGGTCTTCAGTGTTCAGACTCCGATGACGAGACCATCCGTTACGCAGTGAAGTACACCCACGATTGGGGTAACGGTCATTCCACCCGTATCTCCGCAGCCTATGAAGATATGGAATATGACTGGGAAAACTGTGCCGAGGTTGGAACCGGACCGTTTGCCGGAGGTACAGATATGACGGGAGTGGCCACTGGTATGGTGGACTTCGAGCGCGATGCCTGGCTGATTTCCGGCAAGCACGATTTCCCCGGACCGCTGGACTTCCGCTTCATGTACATGGAAGCCGACGACTTTGAGTGCGGTAGTTCTATGAGAACGTATAACGCCACTGGTGAGCTTGTTACAGATTGTGCCGGCATCAATGAATCTGATTCCGGTGCCGAAGCCTACTCAGTAGGTCTGTACTACACCTTCCCGGCTGGTACTGAACTGCGACTGGTCTACGGTGAAGTGGACAACGACAGCAACTCCAAAAATGACTTCGGCATCAATGGCGATGGCGTTGGAATGGGTGAGAAAAATGAGAGTTGGCAGATTGGTATGGTGCAGTGGTTCTAATACTACTTGTATCTTAAAAATACCCTCTTAGAAAAGGACTTTCCGAGAGACTCAAAACGGGCATCGAAAGGTGCCCGTTTTTTTTGCGCCCGAAAATCTTTCCCTGTGTATATATTGAGTAATTTTACTCAATTGCCTGCTTGCACATACGAAAAGAAGTTGTGTATAATACTGACAGCTCCCCCCGCAGCTTCGACTGCGGGGCTGCGGGGCCTCTTCGGAGGCCCCTGCTTTATTAGATTCCTGATGCGTACCATCCTCTATGTAGACGGATTTAACCTCTATTATGGAGCACTCAAGGGTTCACGCTGTAAGTGGCTTGATCTGTTGGCCTTGTTCCAAACAGTTCTCGGCTCTGGGCATGACATCCTAAAGATCAAATACTTCACGGCGAGGGTATCGGACACTCCCAACAACCCTTCAAAATCCCAACGGCAAAACGTTTATCTGCGTGCCCTCCAGCATTACAGACCCGAAGTGGAGGTTTACTTCGGCCATTTTCTCAGTCATAAAGTCCGGGCTCCTCTTGCGAATCCGGTTGATGGCTCCCGCACAGTCGAAGTTATCAGAACTGAAGAAAAGGGCTCTGATGTCAACCTCGCCGTGCACGTGTTGAACGACGGGTGGTTAGATGCCTATGACTGCGCGGTTGTTGTCACCAATGACGGTGACATCGCCGAAGCAATGCACCTAGTGAGGAAACATCACGACAACAAGCAGGTCGGGCTCATCACGCCAAGAAAAAGGTATCCATCGCACCCACTTCGGAAACACGCAAATTTTGCAAGGCGTATCCGACCCAACGCCCTGGAAAGGTCTCAACTCCCGAACCCAATCCCCGGCACAAAGTTTCATAAACCCCGAAGCTGGTAGCATTGCTACTGCTGAAGCTGGGTTCCATAGTCATGCAACTTATCTTCGCCTGATATATAATTCTTGAATAAGTCATACAGGTGGCCATCGCTGGCGTCTGCTCGAGGGACGATAAAAAAGAGGGAACGAGGCATGACTAAACATACGAATAAGCGCAGACAATCCAGCCGTGAGTTGGAACGCTCTGCGAATTGATCGAAGAACGATTGGCAATTAAGCAAGACCTGAAAGAGCTTGAGGTTTCGTTGAAGCACGATATGAAAGAACTCGAGGTTTCGTTGAAGCGCGATATAAAAGCGCTCGAGGCTTCGTTGAGGCGCGATATGAAAGAACTGGAGCTACGCATGACGCTGAGGCTGGGCTCCATGATGATACTGGCTATAGTCGTGACCACCGTACTGGTGGAACTGTTGTAAGGAAGGTTCTGGAACTGGATCGCGGGCGTGAAAGCAGAGACTATCTCTTATTGCCGCGTGATGAGCTTGTCCAGTGGCGTGTAGTTTATCTTTGTTTCCTGTCTATCTTGTTGGGGGCTTCGCGACATCAATCACACAGACTTTGATTTTGCGCTTTTTGTCTTCCGAGAGCGTGGCGAGTAAACGTTTTTCGAGTTCAGTGGCATTTCTCGGTCGCAGTCCTGATGGTGGTGCCTGGCAAAATTCCCTGCCGAACCAGAATACGAGGTAAATGCCATAACCTTCTGTGCCCGGGTCGCGGACGTATTTCGGGATCAACTGCTTATTGATCGCACTCCATAATTTAGTGTGATTGCTTTTTTTGATTTCCACCGGCACGTTGAAGTAACCATAAGAAACCCGAATATCCGACCGTTTGTCGTCAGCATAACGACCCTCTGGTTGGGCTTCAATGTTTAATGAATTCATCCTGGTTTCCAAATCGGACAACAGTGTGTCCCTGCAAAGATCCTCGTGCCTGGGATGCTCAGGGCGCTTTTGATCCAGGTTCCAGTATTGACGCCAGTCGGACGTGTTCCCATCGCGGATTCTACTCGCAATTTCGCGCAAGTATTCAAACGTTAGCGCGGCCAAGTCGGCGGCATTTGCGGGTTTGAGGTTATCGAGTGTCGCAAGCACCTGGTCGATATCGCAATGGTGAAGGCGAAAGTCGGCTTCGCGTTGCACAAGGTCCTGGCGATACGCCGCATCGGTGAGATGGGCACTCCAGGACTGTAGATGATCGTCGGTCGTCAAATCATGGAGGGCCTCGGCAGCGTCTTCGGAAGCACGAGATGCCAGTTGATCAATGAAGTTGCGTACCTGGTCTGGTACTCCTATTGAGCGGGGTCCAAAAAAAGCACCGAGCAACCGGATCAGGAGTTGTAATGCCGCAACGTCCAGACGTTCGATCAATGCCTGGGGAAAACTGGCTTTTCCGGTTTCCACCACGAGTTTTGCCAAGTTTCCGGTCCGGCGCTTATTCCCGGCAATGTATGACTCCAGCTTTTCGCAATACGAGATGGGCGAAGCAAAAAGGCCTGCAACCAGCCAGTAGACGCGCTGAGCTACATTCATGCTGCTGTAGCTGAGTTTCCTGTCAACCAGTTCCAGGAAAGGTTCCTGCTCGCAGTGGAGAAGGGCTGCCCAAAGTAAATCGCTTAAGTCTGGTAATTGCGATTTCGTGCATCGCACGGGAAATTTTTCAAGCAGTGGCATCGCTGCCAGGCGGGCAACCGCCACGTGATCTTGATCAAATGCCAGTTCGTACAGAAACCTGGTGGGAGGTCTACCATGGACCTGGGAGTGTGCGTATCGAATAAAAACGTCGGAAACTACATCCGGGTGAGATCTCAGCAATCGCTTATACCAGTCCGGTTTCTGGTCTACAGGCATAGTGTAGTGAAAGGCAAGAGCTTGACTCATTTGTTTTCCGGTGAGCCGAAAGTGTTCATTTTTCGGTATTTTTTCCAATCCGACCAGAAAAGGAAGGGCCAGGTAGTGACTCCTGTTTTGGGTGGCGAGGCCGATGATTTCGGCGGCATCCGGAATATCGTCCCGATGTACTGATTCAAGCAATCCGACAAGAACGGCCTCGATCAAGCTCTCATCGTCGCCAAGAATATTTTGAAACCGGTCTCGGGGAGTCTTGCCTCCAATATCAATAAACCTTCCAAAGTATACCTTGGCCAGTTGGTGAAGAATTGCCGGTTTGCATCGATTTTCGCGGAGTGCCGTTTCATGCGGTTTTACGCTATCGTGCCACTCTCGCCGATGTTGTTCCATCTCGGTTTCATGCTGATTTTGTCTCTGCCTTTCCAGTGCATCTCCCTTTTTAAGATCGGCCAACTTTTTGGTGAACGCGCCTGGAAGGTCGGTGTTGCTGCCAAGTCGTTGCTCATAGTTATATACGAAAAATGCAGCCTTGTGTTCGAGCCACTCCGCGATGTTGTGGTCGCTTTGGCTTATTGCCTGCTCAAGACACCATTCGCTGAAATCTGCAGGTGGCTCAGCATTAAACAGTTGGTGTTCTACGAAATACATGCATTCGATGACTTTGGGGGACCCGGTACAATCCTTTAGTCCTAATTTCATGATCTCTTTCTGCACGTCGGGATTGTGGGTTAACCACTCCCTGATGGCTTCAGTATCTTCTCCTGGAGTTTGAAGTTCGCGGTCCGATACGATACGCAACCATTCGAACAGGCGATCTGAGGAAATTTCTTCTGGTGGAGTTTCTTTGAGAAGACGGCCTAGCAAGACAGCAGGCACATGATTCAGAAAGATGACTTGTCCCGGAGAATCCACAAACATGGATCGTAATTGATCAAATCGCTCGACAAGTGCATCGAGGAGTTTGACAAGCTGAGTGTTTGTCGATTTCTCGGGAACGCACGTAGTCCAAAATAATTTATACGCTCCGAAATAATGTACATCTTTCGGCATCCGCAAATATTGCCAGATATCCGATGCAGACAATTCTCCGGGATAGAGTTCACGCAGCAGGAAGCCTAGTAGGTCATCTTTCGAGTCCAATACCGACCCGGTGTGTACGTCGGTCAGCAGTTTCTTGAGTTCGGTGGTTGCAAGTTTACCGTTTTTCCGATATCGGATGAGTACATCGAGAGCACTACGCCTCACTCTTGGCCACCACCTCTCATCTCTAACGATTTCCGTCATGAGATCGGTAATTACCGGCAATATCTGCCCATGTTTGAGTGACTCAAGCAGGATCAGGATCAACGATTGCTGTGCACCATCGCGCCCTGGATCATTCAGGGCTTCCTGGAAAATATCCTTCATGTCGGGAGTCGCAAGATCGCCCAGTCGGGAATCCATCCGGATCATACGCCAAAACCAGGGATTTCTTTGTGTTTCCCGCCTCATGCAATCCAGCAACTGACGCTTCTCATCAGTGGAGAATCTCTGTATGTCGCCGTAAAGGATCGTCCCTAGCGGGTCACGCGCAATGATTTCCAGTCGACTGCGTTTGCTGTGTGCCGCGAGCCACGCCGAAAAGCCGCGCAACTCCGATACGATGCCGCCGTCATGGCCTGTCACCAGGGCAAGGATACGTCCGACTGGCAGGCCTTTTTTATCAATAAGGTTGGTCAAGTATCTTGCAGCGAGAAACTCGGCGATTTGCCGATGAACCGGGACAACGCGGCCTTCGGAAGGAGACTCGAATAACCTGGTATGTAGCGCATGGCGAAGTGTATTTTGCTTTTCGCAGGGTATTTGTTCCAGTCCCGGGTATTCGCGATTACCCTCGTTACCAGGCAAGGTGTACCCTGCACTACCGGTCAAGAGCTGCACGGCGCAAAGTCGTCCTGCCGCAGTCAGTATCTCGGGTACACTGGGATGGTCTTGACGAGCTAATTTATGCGCAGAATTGTGCTCGTGGGCGAGTTTTTCGCAGGCCCGTTCGAATGTCTTCCGCCGCGTCTCTGGCCAATCCTCGCCTGCTACTGCATCCGCCAGCATCCGCAAACTTTGGGGATGTCTGAGCAGGGCTCCAATTCCTCTCTCTCGGGCTGTGTTGATAAAATCGTCGGTGTCGCTGATGCCAGGATGGTCGTGCAATATCTCGCGAGTAGCATCATTGGATAACGGGTCGAGCCGAAGAACGGTAATTTCTCCACCACGCGATACAGCCGCCAGGTGATTGCGGTCATTGGTCCCGAACCAGTCTGCCGCACGGCAAGATAAGCGAAATCTTGGGTAACCAAGTTTGTCGAGTATTGCGCGAATTTCATCGAATGGTGTGCGCCCGTCGGCAGACCCTGCCCGTATTTCGTCGAGTCCATCAATGAACAGCGTTTTACTGTACAACTTAGGCTTATTATCGCCAAGTGTAATAAAGTCACGTGCGGTAACATAGTGGCCGTTCTCACATTCCTCTGCCTCGTGCTTGAATACCGTTGTCTTGCCAGCGCCTGGCGAACCGAGCAACACGTAGGCATCGACCTCCCGAAAATTCTCCAAAGGCAGGGATGGTGAATTTTCGACTTCTTCCCGAGAGTCGTTTTTACCGATTTCAGTACATGTGCGTGGAGCGAAATAGGTCACGAATTTTCGAACCATTTTCGAGCCGGGACCGATAGAAATTCCTCAACAGGGATTCCGCCCTCACCGACGGGGATAGGTTTTGTACCTTTGAACCGCCTTTCAAATTCTTCGAGCCCACTCATATTTGCCCGGCGTGTGCCGCTCTTGACCTCCACGGCGACAAGCTTCTTGCCGCGTTCCAGGATGAAGTCTACCTCGTGCCCGTTGTTCCTCCAGTAGTGGAGGTGATGTTCAGGTGTTCCTGAATTGAACAGGTGTGCCCCGACTGCGCTTTCGACAAGGTGTCCCCAGAAGCTTCGGTCCGCCTGGGCCTCCTCGAACGTGTATCCGGAATGGGCCGACATGAGCGCAGTGTTGAGCACGTTGAGCTTGGGACTAGAGCCTTTGCGACGATGACCACTACGGGCATATTTCGAGAGGCCAGTAATCAGGCCGGCTTTCGACAGCAGGTCGAGATAGTGCGCGAGGGTGGTCGTGTTACCGGCATCCTGGAGCTGGCCAAGCATCTTGTTGTAGGAGAAGATCTGCCCGGAATATTCAGCACCGAGCTCGAACAGCTGTTTCAGCAGTATGGGTTTATCTACCCGTCGCATTGCAAGAATGTCACGCTCAATGTTCGGCTCAACTAGCGACTCGACGATATATTCGCGCCAGCGGCTCTGGTCGTGGACAAGTGCTGCGGCACCCGGATATCCTCCAAAATAGACGTATCTCTGGAGGTCAAAATCGAATGCCTGGGACATTTCAGTGAACGACCAGTGCGTGATGTGGATGGTCTCGAAGCGTCCGGCCAGGCTTTCACTCATGCCCTGCTGCATAAGCAGAGGTGCTGAACCCAGTAAAATTACGTGGAGCAAGCGGCCATGACGCCGGTCTGCATCCCACAAGCCTTTAACTGTTTCCGACCAGTTTGGAATCTTCTGTATCTCGTCGAACGTCAAGACGAAGTTCTGCTCCGAACGGTCGGCTTTCACGCGGGCCTGTTCCCATTCGCGCGTCAACCACTTTGTGTCCTTCTCTTTGGTAATTGGAAGAACGTCATCATTGGATTCCAGGTCAAAAGGGTGCGTGACCAACGATTCGGGCGCATCAACGGGCGTATCAATAGTAAGGTAGAGCCAGTGCTCAGGGTCAAGCTGCTTCAAGGCTTGTTGTACAAGCGTGGTTTTACCCGTCTGACGCGGTCCGGTGATGAAAATCAGGTGTTTTGGCACTTCATCCAAGCGGTCCAGGAGAGTTGTTATTTGTGCACGTTCATAGGTAATCATGTGGATATATTACGCTATTGAGTAAAATTACTCAATAGCGTAATAAAACTCTTTTCACAGGCGTGGTCGCCGTACTGGTGGAACTATTGTAGGGAAGGTTCTGGAACGGGGTCGCGGGCGTGAAAGCAGAGACTATCTCTTATTGCCGCGTGATGATCTTGTCCAGTGGCGTGTAGTTTATCTTCGTTTCCTGCTGGTACGCGCGGTCAAATACCAGTTCTATTGTTATCTGCCCGTTTTCTTCCTGTGCCTTGATCTGTTTCAGGTCTGGCAACGTCCTGGCCAGGTAAGCACAGCTTGATGCAGCCAGTGCTTCGTCTTCGTTTCTTTCGCCCAGCAGGGCTGAAACCAGGTTCGCAGTGATGAATTCAACACGTTGTTCCAGGTCGGGTCGCGCGATGAACGTATTGTGCAAGGTGATGCCCTGGCCCAGTTTTTCATCTATCAAACGCAGTGATTCGTGCTGTGCCCGGGAGAGCTTTTTATCGCGGTCGTATTCCAGTATTGGCGCACCGTTCAACTGCACTACCAGCAGTTTTGAATTTTCGTCATTCATCAGGGTTTTTCTTTAAGATGATACGGGCGGTCATACGTACTATACTTTCGTCATGCTGGACACTTTGGGAATTGCCAGGGAACTGGAAGACGCTGGCTTCGAGCAGGCAAAAGCCGAAGCTGTCGCCAAAGTATTTTCAAAGAATGAAGGCCACCTTGTCACGCGTGAATACCTTGACGCAAAACTGGCCAGGCTGGAAGTCCGCATGTATGGCGTAAACGCGGGGTTGCTTGCCCTTGCAGTCGCCGTACTCAAGTTCCTTTAGCTCCCTTTGATAATCACCCGGCAACAGGCCTTGCGCACTGCCTGACGTTGTCAGGATGTTCCCTTCGCTTCTTTGAGCTTGGTTTCGAGGTAGTGGATGTTGTGCCTGGCGTTGACGTACACGCGGTCGCGCATCAAGTCCTGTAACAGCGGGACGTTTGTGGCAATGCCGTCAATGACGATTTCGTGCAGGGCACCCGTCATGCGGGTGATCGCGCCGTCACGACTGTGTCCGATGGTGAGTAATTTTCCTATCATGGAGTCGTAGTGCGGCGGCACCGTGTAGCCGTTGTACAAGTGGGTGTCGACACGCACGCCCGGTCCCCCGGGGCAGTGGAAGTGGATAATCTTCCCCGGACAAGGCAGGAACGTGCGGGGGTCTTCGGCATTGATGCGGCATTCAATCGCGTGTCCGCGGATTTGAATATCTTCCTGGATAAATGAAAGTCTTTCGCCCGTCGCAATGAGCAGTTGCTGCTTGACGATGTCGATGCCGGTAATCATCTCGGTTACCGGGTGTTCCACCTGGACGCGGGTGTTCATTTCGATGAAGTAGAATTTGCCGTTTTCATACAGGAATTCGAAGGTACCGGCACCGCGATAACCTATCTTGCGACATGCATCGACAACGCACTCGCCAATCGCCTGGCGCTGTTCTTCAGTAATGCCAAACGCGGGTGCTTCTTCGATTATCTTCTGGTTGCGGCGCTGCATGGAGCAGTCCCGCTCGCACAGGTGGATGGCATTGCCGTGGGTATCCGCCAATACCTGGAATTCAACGTGGCGAGGTGCCTGCAGGAATTTTTCCATGTACAGGCGATTATCGCCGAACGCCATCTCTGCCTCGGTGCGCGTGAGTACAATCGCTTCGAGCAACTCGTCTTCATCGAGTACTACGCGCATACCACGACCGCCGCCGCCGCCTGCGGCCTTTATCATGATGGGATAGCCGATATCGCGCGCCATGCGGCGGTTTTCATCTTCATCTTCGCCAAGGGGTTCCGTCGAGCCGGGTATACAGGGTACGCCCGCAGCTTCCATGGTGCGCTTGGCAGTGATTTTATCTCCCATCATGCGTATGGTTTCAGCACTGGGCCCGATGAATATGAAACCGCTTGATTCGACTGCCTCTGCAAATTCGGCGTTCTCTGACAGGAACCCGTAGCCCGGGTGGATGGCCGTTGCGTTGGTTACTTCCGCCGCACTGACGATGGCGGGAATGTTCAGGTAGCTCTTGGCTGACGCGGCCGGACCCACGCATACGGATTCATCAGCCATGCCGATGTGCATCAGGTCACGGTCGGCCTCTGAATGAACGGCGACTGTCTTGATTCCCATGTCGCGACAGGCGCGCAGGATGCGTAAGGCGATTTCGCCGCGATTGGCAATAACGACTTTGTCCAGCACTTGCAGGCGCCCGGCTTCGAAGCTAGCTGATCACGAACAGTGCTTGCCCAAACTCGACGGGTTGACCGTTCTCGGCCAGTTTCGCGCTGACTACGCCGGCCTTGTCGGTTTCAATCTGGTTCAGCATTTTCATGGCTTCGATAATGCAAAGGGTATCGCCTTCCTGTACCGACTGCCCCACTTCGACGAAGGACTTTTGCCCGGGTGCAGGTGCCTCGTAAAAGGTGCCGACCATGGGTGATTTGATGGTATGCCCGTCAGGCAGTTCGTCCTTTTTCTCCGCAGGTGCAGCATCCGTCGCGGGGGTGTCTGCCGGGGCAGGAGCGATTGCCGGGGCGGGAACTTGCGGCGGGTGCGCTACCACGGTAGAGGTGCCGCGACTGATGCGAACGGCCTCTTCGCCTTCCTTGATCTCGATTTCGGCAATACCCGATTGTTCGAGCAGTTCTATCAGTTTTTTTACTTTACGGATATCCATCTAGCGTTCCGTGAGCTTGTCATGGGCGGCTTCTACCGCAAGTTCGTAACCCACTGCGCCCATACCGGAAATTACTCCCAGTGCGACGTCGGATAAAAAGGAATGCCGGCGAAATTCCTCGCGCGCAAATACGTTGGACAGGTGCAGTTCAATAAAGGGTATCTCGACGCCGAGCAGCGCATCCCGCAGGGAGACGCTGGTGTGCGTGAATGCACCGGGATTGAAAATGATGATGTCGATACCGTCCCGTTCAGCCTGGTGAATGCGGTCAACCAGTTCATGCTCGGCATTGCTCTGAAAGTCTTCGAGCTGGTGGCCTCGTTGCCGGGCTTTTTGTTGTGCCCGTTGTACTACGTCAGCAAGGGATTCATGGCCGTATACTTCGGGCTCACGCTGTCCCAGCAGGTTGAGGTTGGGACCGTTCAGTAGCAGGATTTTGGCCATGCCTATGGTTATCTTGTAGATAAATGCTTCGATCTTGCCGACATTTACACGCAATTCTACATGAAAATCACGGGATTGCAGTAAATTAATTTTCCGGGCAGGTTGTGCGGATTGCCTTAGGGGGTGGATTGTTCAAGGTTCTCGACGTGGGAGATGAATTTTGACGCACGCATGAAACCCGCAATGCGGTAGTTGCGAAGTTCTTTGCCCGTACCATCGTAGAATAAGATTGCCGGTGGACCGAACAGCCCCAGTTTCTTCAACAGGGCCTGGTCCAGTTCGTCATTGTCGGTAACGTCTGCTTGCAGGAGCACGAAGTCACGCAGGGATTTTTGCACGCTGGCGTCGCTGAAGGTGAAGGCTTCCATTTCCTTGCACGTGATGCACCAGTCGGCGTAAAAGTCCAGCATTACGGGCTTGCCGTCTTTTGCCGCCTGCCGCAATGAGGCGTCAAGCCCGGCAATGCCCTTGATTTGTTGAAAGGGTAAAGCGTGGGCGTTATCGGGAGTCGAGTTTTCGGAGGTCAACACGGCACGTTGGCCGGTGATACCTTGCAGGGGGTGCAGCAGGCTGTGGCTGCCGCTGCCTGCGCCTATCATCAGTATTACGCCGTATACCAGCAGGACTAGCCCCAGGCCCTTGCCCAGTTTGCGCCAGCCGGAGGCGGTTTTCCCGACGGCATCCAGTGCGCCCATGTATATTGCCGAGACGATGGACAGCATACCTGCAAGTAACAGGATTACCGGTGCCGGCAGGATGCGTTCCAGTAGCCAGATGGCTACGGCAAGCAGGAGTACTCCAAATACGGCTTTGACGGTGTTCATCCATGCACCGGCCGCGGGCAGGAATTTTCCCGCCGAGGTACCCACTGCAAGCAGTGGCGTGCCCATACCCATGCCCAGGGCAAACAGCGCGATACCGCCAATCATTGCATCTCCCGTTGCCGCAATGTATATGAGTGCGCCTACCAGGGGAGCGGTTACGCACGGGCTGACTATCAGCGCGGAAAGGGCGCCCATGATGCCTGCGCCGATATGGGAGCCTCGCTGCCGGTTCGAACCGATCGCGTCCAGCCTGGATTGTATGGAGGCAGGAATTCGCAGTTCGTAAAAACCGAACATCGCCAGGGAAAGCAGTACGAATACCCCCGCGAAGGTGCCGAGAACCCACGGGTCCTGGAACCAGATCTGAAAGTTTTTCCCGGACAAGCCGACAATGATGCCGGCAACCGTATAGGTAGCAGCCATCGCCAGCACGTACGCCAGGGACAGCGTGAATGCCCTGGCGGTAGAGATGTCTTTGCCCTGTCCAATGATGATGCTGGAGAGGATTGGAATCATCGGCAACACGCAGGGCGTGAACGCGAGCAACAGGCCCAGGCCAAAAAAGATGACTGCGCTGAGCCAGAGTTTTTTCGAGGCAAGTGCGTCGGCAATGCGGTCTTGCTCGGATTGAAAACCGGGATTGATTGCGGCAGCGTTGCTGGTTGTACTGCCCGCACCGTTGTTTAGTGCGACGGTAACGTTCCTGGTAATAGGTGGGTAACAAAGTCCGGCCCTGGCGCATCCCTGGTACTGGACGATTACATCAGCCGCCACCACGCCCGCTGCAACGTGATGTATCGGAACGTCTGCCTGGAAGTCGTGGTCGATGCTGATGATATTGCCGAAGTACTCGTCGTACTCTTCTTTTCCTTCAGGCAGGTCGATGGTGCCCAGCGTAATCTTCGCCTCGTCTCCTGGCGTGACGCTGATCTTGTCCTTGTACAGGTAATATCCATCCGCAATCTGCCAGTGCGTGACAAGGTGGTCGCTACTGCCTTGTTTGACGAATACCTGGAACGCGGCATCGGGAGGCAGGAATTCGCCGGTGCCGCCAATTTCGAAAAGCTTGCCCGGTCGGTTGATTGGCGTGGATTCTTCAGCAGTCGCCTCGGCGAAAGTCAACGCCGGTGACCGGAGAGCCGAAGGCGTATCGCTTGCTGCCTGGCAAACCGTACTGAGTAATACGATCACCAACAGCGACAAGATGCCCAGGTTTTTCAGGTGCGTGTGTTTTCCTTCAGCCAAGTTAGATAATCCTCCAGGCCCCTGGTAATAGGAACCGCGATAATCTCCGGAAGTTCATAGGGATGGTGGCTCCGCAGGTGGGACTCAAGCCCGGGATAGCTGCTTGCAGTCGTTTTTATCAGTGCGACGTGCTCGCTGTCTTCGTGTTCTTCACCTTGCCACCTGTATATGGACTGTGCCTGTGGCAGGATGTTCACACACGCGGCGAGATTGGCACGCACTATCTGCCTGGCAAGCCGCCGGGCAGTATCAATATCCGGAAAAGTGGTTAATACTAGCAGGTGGTCGGCCACGATGAGTAGTCTCTAGCCGTGGAGTCCGCGAGGACGTCTGCCGCCGGGGGTATTGAAAAACAAGCCTTGCATTCTCATATTATAACTGTAAAGAACACTTGCCATGACATTCCCGCGTATCCGAATATTTCCCTTGCTGACGGCGGTTTTTTTAATCGTGCCAATCGTCGAGATTTACCTGTTGATACAACTGGGAGGACTTGTCGGAGTGATGCCCACGATAGGCCTGATCGTGCTGACGGCGGTTGTTGGAGTAATGCTGTTGCGCGTGCAGGGTCTGCGAACGTACCAGCGTTTCAGCCAGGCTCTCGGCCAGGGACGTATGCCGACGACCGAGATACTGGAAGGAGTGGTGTTGCTGGTCGGCGGTGCACTGCTGCTCACGCCCGGCTTTTTTACCGACGCCGTCGGGTTTGTCTGCCTGGTCCCTTTCCTGAGAAGGTTCATTATCGCCCGTTGCAAGCCGTTGTTCATCGCTGACGTGCACGCACCCGGAACCAGGATGCACGGGGGCAACGTCTACGAAGGCAAATCCACTCGCCATTACGACGACGATTAGCGCAATACCTGAAAAAACGCTTGACATGTCAAGGCACGGCCGTATGATTAGCACTCGCTAAATAAGAGTGCTAACAACCAGGCACTGAAAAATACATAAAAACAGTTTTTCGTAAATTAATTATCAGGAGGCGATCCAAATGAAGATACGTCCATTGCATGACCGGGTGGTCGTCAAGCGTATGGAAGAGGAACGTACCAGCCCCGGCGGTATTGTGATTCCCGATTCTGCTACAGAAAAGCCCATCAAGGGGGAAGTCGTTGCCGTTGGAAATGGCAAGATTACTGACAGTGGTGAGGTTCGGGCACTGGATTTGAAGGCTGGCGACAAGGTGCTGTTTGGAAAGTATTCCGGCACTGAAGTGAAAGTAGACGGAGATGAGCTGTTGGTGATGCGTGAAGACGACGTCATGGCAGTTATCGAAGGCTAGCCTCTAACTATTAACGTTATAACGCATTTGGAAGGAAAATAATCATGAGTGCAAAAGAAGTACGATTCGGCGAAGACGCCAGGCAACGCATGGCGCAAGGTGTCAGCGTTCTGGCCAATGCAGTGAAAGCAACTTTAGGGCCCAAGGGGCGTAACGTTGTTGTAGACAAATCTTTTGGCGCGCCAACTGTAACCAAGGACGGCGTGTCGGTGGCAAAGGAGATTGAACTGGAAGACAAGTTTGAGAACATGGGCGCACAGATGGTGAAAGAGGTCGCCTCGCAGACTTCTGATGCTGCAGGTGATGGCACCACTACAGCGACGGTGCTGGCCCAGGCCATTGTGCGTGAAGGCATGAAGGCGGTCGCCGCAGGCATGAACCCGATGGACCTCAAGCGCGGTATTGACAAGGCCGTAACCAGGGCCGTGGAAAGTCTGCAAGGCTCGTCCAAGCCGTGCGCGGACAGCAAGGCCATTGCCCAGGTCGGCAGCATTTCTGCAAATGCCGATACTTCAATTGGCGACATCATTGCTGATGCCATGGATAAAGTAGGCAAGGAAGGCGTGATTACGGTCGAAGAAGGCAACGCGCTGGAAAATGAGCTGGAGGTCGTGGAAGGTATGCAGTTTGACCGCGGTTACCTGTCACCGTATTTCGTTAATAACCAGGATAATATGACTACCGAACTGGATGACCCTTACATCCTCTTGCATGATAAAAAGATCTCGAACATCCGTGACCTGTTGCCCCTGCTGGAAAGCGTGGCAAAGGCCGGCAAGCCCCTGATGATTGTTGCAGAGGACGTGGAAGGTGAAGCACTGGCCACGCTGGTGGTCAACACCATACGCGGCATTGTCAAGGTCTGTGCAGCCAAGGCGCCCGGCTTCGGTGACCGCCGCAAGGCAATGTTGCAGGATATCGCCGTATTGACGGGCGGCACGGTAGTTTCCGAAGAGGTCGGCCTGTCACTTGAGAAGGCAAGTCTCGATGACCTGGGCAGCGCGAAACGGATCAGCGTCTCCAAGGAAAATACTACTATCGTTGACGGTGCAGGCCAGGCCAGCGACATCCAGGGTCGCGTCGAGCAGATCAAGGCGCAGGTCGAGGAGTCTACCTCGGACTACGACAAGGAAAAACTGCAAGAACGCATGGCAAAGCTGGCAGGTGGCGTTGCCGTAATCCAGGTAGGTGCGGCTACCGAAGTCGAAATGAAAGAAAAGAAGGCGCGCGTGGAGGATGCCCTGCATGCTACTCGCGCGGCAGTTGAGGAAGGCGTGGTTCCCGGTGGTGGCGTTGCGCTCCTGCGAGCACGCGAGGTGCTGGAAAGCCTGGAAGGCGATAACCATGATCAGAACATGGGTATTGGTATTGCCATTCGTGCCATGGAGGAGCCCTTGCGCCAGATTATCACCAATTCAGGCGAAGAAGCTTCCGTAATACTGGCCAAGGTCGATGACGGCGAAGGCAATTACGGGTATAACGCGGCCACGAGTGAATTTGGTGACATGATAGAGATGGGTATCCTGGACCCGACCAAGGTAGCTCGCACGGCGTTACAAAACGCGGCATCCGTAGCCGGCCTGATGGTTACTACGCAGGCGATGGTGGCGGAAAAACCAAAAGAGGAAGAGCATGCTCATGCACCAGCCCCTGACATGGGTGGTGGTATGGGTGGCATGGGCGGTATGATGTAATCATACGGCAATTCCATGCCGCTTTTCTTCAAGGCCTCGCACTGCGAGGCCTTTTTGCTGGACTGGATAAATTTTGCAGGATGTTTTGTAACACCTTTGCAAGTGTTACGCTTGGTCGTTGTGACAAGAACGTGGTTTCATTTTAGTCGTGCGCATTGATCCTTCAAGCCACCTGCTCGCAGGCGTTCGTTACGTGCCATCGCCCAATGCCGATGACCGTCCCGATAACGCCGTGCCCTCAATCATCATCATTCACAATATAAGCCTGCCACCCAACGAGTTTGGCGGGCCCTGCATCGAACAGTTGTTCACCAACCAGCTCGATTTTCAGGCACATCCTTATTTTGCCTCTCTCGCTGAATCGCGAGTGTCGGCACACGTGTTGATACGGAGAGACGGCGGCGTGGTGCAGTTCGTTCCTTTTCACCGCCGCGCGTGGCACGCAGGGGCTTCGGAGTACCGGGGGCGTAGGGATTGTAATGATTTTGCAGTGGGCATAGAGATGGAGGGGACGGATGAAACCCCGTACGAAGACGCCCAGTATTCGGTGCTGGCAGTGTTGATTGATACGTTGCGTATCGCCTATCCGTCCCTGGGCAAGCACGGGATTGTTGGGCACGCGGACGTTGCGCCAGGACGTAAAACGGACCCGGGCCCCGCCTTTGACTGGCAGCGTCTTATGGATGAGTTGGCGTAGTAACGAGTATTCGCGGTTTTTGCCTGGAGGTTGCGCAAGCCTGTACACTTGCGGGACCGGTTCGGGCCAGAGATCAAGCGAAACTTCCTGGTGAATGTATCAGCAATTACACAAAAGATTATCGGCAATCGTTCGTGACCAGCAGCAGCACTTGCTGTCTGGCGGTAACATAGGGCTGGAAAAGGAGTCGCTGCGGGTTGACCGTGACGGCAGTATCTCGCAGCGGCCACATCCCGCCGGCCTGGGCTCCGCTCTGACCAACCCGTATATGACAACGGACTATTCGGAGGCACTGCTGGAGCTCATCACTCCACCGCAACAGGAGGTAACGGCGGCGCTCGAGTTTCTGCACAAGGCTCATCGTTTTGTCTGGGCACACCTGGACGACGAATTACTGTGGGGTGCCAGTATGCCGTGCGTGGTTGCAGGTGAGGAAAGTATTCCCGTTGCCGACTACGGTAACTCGAACCTGGGCATGATGAAGACGATTTACCGCCGTGGCCTGGGCTATCGCTACGGCAAGATGATGCAGGTAATCGCGGGCGTGCATTTCAATTATTCATTGAAGGATTCATTCTGGCCGTATTATCGTGAACAACTGCACTGCGATGAGTCGTTACAGGATTTTATTTCGACCCAGTATTTTGCACTGATTCGTAACCTGCAACGCTATGGATGGCTGGTCTATTATCTCTTTGGCGCTTCACCGGCGATTTGCAAATCCTTTTTGGAGGGGCAACCGGGCAGGCTGGAGAAGTTTAACGACACTACTTACTTTTTATCTTATGCGACCACGCTGCGGATGGGAGACATTGGCTACAATAACAAGAAGGAAAATGAGACGGGGGTTCGGGCGTGTTATGACGACGTGTCTTCTTACGTGGAATGCCTGACGCAAGCCATTGAAACACCTTGTCCCGAGTATGAGGAAATTGGCGTAAAGGTTGCAGGTGAGTACCGTCAATTGAACGCCAATATCCTGCAAATTGAAAACGAATATTACAGCACGGTTCGACCCAAGCAGCTCGCCGTCAATAATGAGAAACCCGTGCACGCGCTCAATCAGCGGGGTGTCCAGTACGTCGAACTGCGCTCCCTGGACTTGAATACGTTCGAGCCGCTGGGTATCAGCGACAGCCAGCTTTATTTTCTGGAGGCCCTCATGATTTTCTGCCTGTTGCAACAAAGCCCGCCCATAGGTGGTGCCGAACGGCAGGCCATTGACGGGAATGAGAATAACGCCGCGCACCGGGGCCGCGATCCGAAGCTCGTGCTGATGCGAGGTGAACGGGAAGTCCTGTTGCGGGAATGGGGGCTGGAAATTTTGCAGGAAATGCAGGCGATATGTGAGATACTGGACGAACAAAACGAAAATAATCACTATACGGCAGCGCTGCAAGAGCAGGTTTCCCTGGTTGAACACCCCTCGTTGACACCTTCTGCAAAAGTGCTGGATGAGATGCGTTCTTGCAAGGAAGGTTTTTTCGAAATGGCGCGCCGATTTTCCGAAGCCCATCAAGATCAACTGCAAAGTGACACCCTGGATGAAAAAGATACCCGCTTTTTTAACGCTGTCGTCAAACGTTCCATTGAAAAGCAACGACAAATCGAGGCTTCGGATACGGTGTCGTTTGACCAGTTTCTGAGTGATTATTTTTCACAGACTCTTCCTGGACGGGTAGCAGGACACGGGTAGACGCCTGCTGTTTCAGCCAGGAGGCGGCGGTGAGCGTAACCGCTGCGAAAGGAGATAATTTGTGCAGGGCTCGAAGCATACCCCGGTTATCAAGGACCTGGTGCTGATCGGAGGCGGTCACAGCCACGTTGCCGTGCTGAAAAAGTTTGGCATGAAGCCCTTGCCTGGATTGCAGATAACCTTGATAACCCGCGACGTACACACTCCCTATTCGGGGATGCTGCCCGGTTATATTGCAGGACACTACGGCTATGATGAGAGTCATATTGATCTTCGCCCGCTGGCGCGATTTACCGGTGCGCGATTGTTCCATACATCCGCGACTTTTCTCGACCTGGAGAATAAGGAAGTAATCTGCGGTACCCGTCCGCCCGTCCGTTATGACGTGTTGTCAGTTAATACCGGTTCCACGCCTTCCCACTTCGAGGTACCGGGTTCGCAGGAGCACGGCCTGGCGGTAAAGCCCATCAACCGGTTTTTGCTGGGCTGGGATAAAACTATGCAGCAGGTCCTGCAACAAAAAGGGGATTACCAGGTTGTCGTGGTGGGTGCCGGTGCCGGAGGCGTGGAGGTTACGTTGTCGACACAGTTTCACCTGTGCAGGTTGTTGCGTGAACGCTCCCTGGATACGGATAAGCTTCGCTATCACTTGATCTCGGAAAACGGGTCTGTTCTGCCCACGCATAATCATTCTGTGCAGAAGCGTTTTACGCGCGTGTTGTCAGAAAGGGGCGTACAGGTGCACCTGAACTGTAGAGCCAGTCGCGTCGATGCTACTGTCGTCAAGCTGGATTCCGGTGCATCCCTGCACGCGGATGCCGTCATTTGGGCAACGCACGCCGCCGCCCCGGCATGGTATGAAAAGTCCGGGCTTGCCGTAGATGAACGCGGCTTTATAAAGGTAAATGACTCTTTGCAGTCGGTGTCTCACTCCGACGTGTTTGCAGCGGGGGACATTGCCACGGTAACCGGGTACCCGCGCCCCAAGTCGGGCGTATTCGCAGTGCGCCAGGGTCCACCGCTGTATAAAAACCTGGAACGCGCACTCACCAACAAGCCTTTGAAAAAACACGTGCCGCAAATCAGTTTTCTGAGCCTGGTCAGTACCGGGAACAAGTATGCGGTGGTCTCACGCGGTGCTCTCGCCCTGGAAGGTGCATGGGCATGGACGCTCAAGAACTATATCGACCGCAGGTTCATGCGTAAATACAGCGAACTTCCGGAGATGGAAGATGATAACGAGGAGATCAAGAGTGACTTGATTGGAGAAGACGTTCCCGCGGAGATTTCTGCCATTGCCATGCGCTGCGGGGGATGTGGAGCGAAAGTTGGCAGTAACGTCTTGAGCCGGGTCGTGAACCGGCTTTCCCCACTTTCGCGTGATGATGTATTGCTGGGACTCGATGCTCCCGATGATGCGGCCGTCCTGGACGTTCCGGCTGGAAAGGTACAGGTGCAATCGGTGGATTATTTCCGCTCTTTTATCGATGACCCTTACGTGTTTGGACAGGTTGCCGCCAATCACAGCCTGGGTGACGTGTTTGCCATGGGTGCGGAGGCCCAGGCGGCCATGGCAATCGCCACGGTGCCCTTTGGCAGGGAGCAGGTCGTGGAACAACAGCTCTACCAGGTGATGGCCGGGGCACTGCAGGTGTTGAACCAGCATGATGCCGCGCTGGTAGGTGGTCATTCCAGTGAAGGCGCGGAACTCTCTTTTGGGTTGAGTGTTACCGGCCTGGTTGAAAGGGAGAAGTTGCTGGCCAAGAAGGGTATGCAGGTCGGAGACGCCGTCATTGTAACCAAGCCGGTGGGCACGGGGACCCTGTTTGCCGCGGATATGCGTGGCAAGGCCAGGGGTCGCTGGATTACGGGTGCGATCGATTCCATGCTGCATTCCAATCATGCTGCCGCACAATGCCTGCATGACCATGGTGTGTGTGCCTGTACGGATATTACCGGGTTTGGCGTATTGGGACACCTGGTGGAAATGGTGCGTGCCGCACAGGTGGACGTGAGTATCTACCTGGATACGCTGCCCGTGCTTGACGGTGCGCTGGAGATGATACGGGCGGGTATTTTCAGTTCGTTGCAACCTTCAAACGTGCGCTTGCGCCGCGCCATTAAAAATCAACAGGCGGCAGTCAAGCATGAATTCTATCCACTGTTGTTCGACCCGCAAACGGCAGGCGGGTTGCTGGCCGCAGTGCCTGCTGAACGTGCAGGTTCGTGTGTCGAGGAGTTGCATCGACTGGGATATCCGCACACACGTGTGATTGGACAGGTAGAGGAGCGCAAGGACGCGGCTGAATCCATTTATATAAAAATGGACTGACTTTCAGTTATCTCGCAATAATTTTTTCCAACCGTTTTTTTCTCTTGCGTAAGTAAACAGCCTGGCCTTTGCTGAACAGGCTTTTTGCAACCTGGTCAACAGGGCTTTATCCGTTTCGGTCTTGAGCAACAGCTCCCGTAAGGCCCCGGTATTGCCGGTAGTGTAGTAGCCTGGATAGTCTTCTCCCAGCAGCCCTGTGGAACCTGCGATATCCGATGCGATAACCGGCAGCCCTGCAACACAGGCTTCGGAGATGACGTTGGCGCCACCTTCCATTTTTGAACTCAGTACCATCAAGTCGGCCGAGGCATATTGCCTGCGTATCTGCCAGTGCGGTACTTCACCGTACCAGCGATAACGAGGGTTGTTTTGCATTTCCCGTTGCGCCCATTTACTCCACTTTTGCGTGTGTGCCTTGCCAAACTGTTTAACACGAATGCGCGAGCTGGCAGGCAGGTTGCGCACTGCGTAAGCGGCGCGTAGCGGATCTTTTTCCGCGCGCAGGTGGCCGATTACGCAGACGTCAAAGTGTCTTTTGTTCGCGGCTTTTATACGGGTAACCCGTTGCGCGGATTGATGAATTACGGATATCTTTTTACGGCTGTCCTGGGGGACTGCCAGGTATGCAAGGTCGTGCAGGGTAACCAGTTTCGTGGCTGCCTTGATCGAGTGCAGGGTCGGCCCGGGATGGGTGTTGATGAACCTGTACAGGTCGGTACCCGTCAATGCCACGATGAGCGGTTTTTGTGGAAATTGCACGTTGAATTGACGGATTGACTGTGCACTGCGCCAGGCGTGTAATGCGACCATTGCATCATATTGACCGCCGGTAAAGACGGTTTTAACTTCTACTTGATGCCCCAACTCGTATAAGATGTTTTTCCACCTTGCGGCAGTGACGCGATTTCCCGCTCGCGAGCGGGGTAATGCAGGGGTAATGAGGATAATTTTCATGCAGGTAACAAATATTACACGTTATTGTTCCGGTACCAAGTGGATTGCATGATTTCTCAACTGCAAGGGCGATAAAAATATGAATAACGAGTCTGCCACGGTTGAAAACCTTACTGCGTCATTGCTGGATGCGCGCTCCAGGACACTGGCACTGGTCGAGGGACTTGACGAGGAGCAGTTGATGGGCCCGTTGCTGCCGACTGTTAACCCGTTGTGCTGGGAGATAGCCCACGTCGCCTATTTTCATGAGTTCTGGGTGTTGCGTCATCTGGGCGGGCAACGGGCAATACGAGCTGATGCGGACGCATTGTTTGATTCGATATCTATTCCGCATGAGCAGCGATGGCAACTTCCGTTACCCGGCCTTGCCGATACCTTTGCATATATGAACGACGTGTTGCAGGCAGAAATTGCTCAACTGGAGCAACTCGAGCTTGATGATTCGACAAAGCATTTTTACTTGCTGGCCTTGTTTCATGAAGATATGCACAACGAGGCTTTCATCTGTACACGTCAGACACTGGGCTATCCGGCACCTGGTTTTATACGGGAAAACGAACGGAAGGAGTCCCCGACGCCTCCCGAGTACGAGGATATCGAGGTTCCAGGAGGCACGTTTTTGCTGGGTGCGGAACGTGATGGTGCGTTCAGGTTTGATAATGAAAAATGGGCGCACAGGGTTACGGTCGCGCCGTTCAAAATCGCCAGGCACGCGGCAAGTAATGAAAATTACCTGGAATTTGTTGAAGCAAACGGCTATCGAGAAGAACAATACTGGAGCCGTGCCGGTTGGAAATGGCGTAGTGAAAAAGGGCTTGAGCACCCGGTCTACTGGAAGAAGGACTCGGACCGGCAATGGTATACCAGGCAGTTCGATCAATGGAATCCGCTTGTATCGGCGCACGCGGTGAGCCACGTCAGCTGGTATGAGGCCGAGGCTTTTTGCAACTGGGCGAATCGCCGCTTGCCCACTGAAGCGGAATGGGAGTTTGCAGCAGCTTGTGATCCGAACGAGCGAGTGAACGGCGTGTTGCAGAAAACAATGTTTCCCTGGGGCGATCGTTTGCACGAAGGCCGCGCAAACCTGGATGGCGGGAACCTGGGACCGCTCGAGGTAAACGCCTTTCCGGAGGGCGATAGCGCATTTGCCTGCCGACAAATGATTGGCAACGTCTGGGAGTGGACTGCGTCTACTTTTTCTCCCTACCCGGGATTTTCACCTGGTTGTTATACCGAGTATTCCCGCCCGTTGTTCGGGCAGACCAGGGTGCTTCGGGGTGGGGCCTGGACGACGCGCGGCCGTATGCTGCGCAACACGTGGCGCAATTATTATGGCCCTGACCGCAACGACGTCTTCGCCGGGTTTAGAACGTGTGCCAGGTAGGCCCTGGCAGTACTGACTTGCAGGAGGTCCTGTCGTGAGTTGGTGGGGAAAACTGGCAGGAGGAACCCTGGGGTTTGCCCTGGGCGGACCCCTTGGCGCCATGATCGGTGCCATGCTGGGTCACCAGTTTGACAAGTCTTCAGCCCAGCGCGAACAGGTTGAGTTTGATTTGGGCTCGCAGGAGCGCACGCAACTTGCGTTCTTTACGGCCACTTTTTCGGTGATGGGCTATCTTGCCAAGGCGGACGGAAGGGTCTCACCGGAGGAAATACAAATGGCAGAGCAGGTGATGACACAAATGCGCCTGGACGGGGAACAACGGGAAGCTGCGGTCGGACTGTTCAACCAGGGCAAGCAGGCTGATTTTGCGCTGGATGACGTGCTTGAGCAGTTTCGCAGGGAGTGTCATCGCAAGGGTACACTCAAGCAGATGTTTATAGAGATACAGTTGCAGGCTGCTTATGCAGACGGAGTAAAACACCCGGCTGAAGAGCGCGTATTGAAGCACATCTGCACCGTGTTGGGCTATCCGCATACCCTGCTGTCGCAACTGGAGTCCCTGATATTTGCGCAACAACGCGCTTACCAGGAGGCTGCGCGTGCCACTTCCGAGTCTGAACTGAAAAATGCGTACCGAATTTTAGGCGTTGATTCTTCTGCACCGGATGCCGAAGTCAAGAAGGCGTACCGCAGGTTGATGAGCCAGCACCACCCTGACAAGCTGGTCTCCAAGGGGCTGCCTGAAGAGATGATCGAGGTTGCTACCAGTAAAACCCAGGAGATACAAAAGGCCTACAATTTAATCAAGAAATGCCGTTCGTGAAGCGGGTATCATGTAATGCCGCAAATATAATTGATGAAACGAGATGAACGTAGAAGGCCGTATTCCATGTAACGCCGGATATCTACCATGACGAAACCCTACCTGACTTTAATGTGGATGGTGATTTTCGTGCTGGCTACGGCCATCGCGACTGCCTTTGTATATGATCCCGTAATTTTCGCCTTTAGAACCAACCCCTGGTTTAATGCCCTGATCGTACTCGTGCTGATCGTCGGGATAGCGTACAACTTTCGACAGGTTTTCAGCCTGTATCAAGAGATTGACTGGATAGAGGATTTTCGAGGTACCGGGGAGCGCACACCACGGAACTCGCTCATACAGCGGCTTGTCGGCCTTTTGGGTAGCAAAAACCTGCAGGCGGCGAAAAGAATTACACCACTGCTGGCACCGGTGGCGCGCATGTTGTCAAAAAAGGAAAGTGATCGCTTGACGTTGTCTACTACGTCCATGCGGTCTTTACTGGACAGCATCGGTAACCGGCTGGAGGAATCGCGTGACATATCCCGTTACTTGATAGGCCTGCTGATCTTTTTAGGACTGTTGGGCACTTTTTGGGGGCTGCTGGCCACGATCAGTTCGGTCGGCGATGCCATAAGAGGGATGTCCATGGAGAGCGGGAGCGGGAATAACCTGCTGCTGTTTGAAAACTTGATAGCAGGCTTGCAACAACCGCTATCGGGAATGGGTATTGCCTTCAGTTCTTCGTTGTTCGGCCTGGCGGGTGCATTGGTATTGGGCTTCTTGGACCTGCAGGCCGGACATGCACAACGCATATTTTTTAATGAACTGGAGGAGTGGTTTTCGGATGTAACGCACCTCTCCCCGGGAGCCCTGTCGGGAGACGGTGAGCCGGTGCCCGTATACGTCCAGGCACTGCTTGAACAAACCGCTGACGGCATAAACAGTTTGCAAAGAAATTTAAGCACTCAAGCCGATGAACAGTCGAGACTTGATTCACACCTGCTTACCCTTACTCGCCAGTTGGCCGAGCTGGGTGAATACCTGAAACGAAATCAGCAACCCTTTTCGGAAGAACTGCGCAAGGAACTTCGTATCCTGACGCGCACTATTGGCGCAGCCCTGGCTGATCGACGGCAATCCGAATAGCCGTGCAACTGACTTACTCTTCCCGTCGCGGAGTAAATATCTGGCCAGGTTTTGTAGATGCCCTGGCGGCGTTGTTGATAGTCATTATTTTCCTGTTGCTCGTATTCACCGTCGGGCAGTTTTACTTGACGGATACCCTGAGCAGCAAAGAGGTAACGCTGGCTAAACTGGACAAGCAGGTTGCTCATCTGGCTGACCTGCTTGCACTTGAGAAAACTACCAGTACTGGCCTGCAGAGAAAAGTTGGTGAGCTGGAGGCGCAGCTTTCTTCAAAAAGCAGGGATATTGAACTCTTGCGAATGGACGTGGCGTCATTGACCGGATTACGCAACCAGTTGGAACAGGAGGTAGCGAACCTTGGCGTTAAGCTGCGAGAAGGTGATGAAGCTTTACTCGCGGAGAGGGAGGTTTCTGCGCAAGCCCTGGCGCAGGTGGAGTTGCTCAGTCACCAGGTAGGTGCCTTGCGAGATCAACTTCGTGCCCTCTCCAGGGCACTGGGTCTTGCGCCGAATGCCGGGGATGCAGGCATGGAGGAACTGGCTGCGCGGATTAATATCGCCCTGGCTGAAAGGATGCAGGAGCTGGAACGCTATCGTTCGGAGTTCTTTGGCCGGTTGCGGGCGGTGCTGGGTGAAAATCCCGATATCAAGGTCGTGGGCGACAGGTTTATTCTGCCTTCGGAACTCCTGTTTGATACGGGTTCTGCCAAGCTGGGCAAACGGGGGAAAAAACAGGTCGTAAAGCTGTCCCGAATCCTCAATGCCGTTGCCGCTGATATACCGGGTGACCTCGACTGGGTGGTGCGCATTGATGGACATACTGACCGAAGGCCCATCTACACCTGGAAATACCCTTCAAACTGGGAGTTGTCGACTGCACGGGCCCTGGCAATTGTAAAGTTCATGATTGCCCAGGGGGTTCCCGCAGAACGGCTTGCGGCAACGGGATTCGGTGAATTCCACCCCCTGGATGCAAACAGGACCCCCGAGGCCTACGCTAAAAACAGGAGAATAGAGATCAAGCTGACAGCGAGATGACCGCACGGTCTCCCGGGTTGGCAGTCAGGATGGATTCAGCGCACCGCTGCAACTGCTGCCCTGGCCAGCGGTACACCCGTAGCAATGGTCGGCGACGGTGATTTCGTTGTTTTCCAGGTCTGTATGCACCAGTTCCGACAGGTGCGTGTGTAACCGGTTTCCGTAAGGGATGCCGAGCCCGAGCATCTGGTTGAAGTCGCAGTCGTATACGTAGCCCCGCCAGTCTACGCTGATCAACGAACGGCACATCACGGATTGCAGGTTTTTTTCAAAGTAGGCGTCTCGTAACAGTTGCATGTATTCCTTGAACTTTCCCTGGCTGACCAGGGTGCTGCCGAATCTCTGGATGGGCATGTTGGTTATGGTGAACAGGCGATCGAAAGTAATGTCGTGTTTTGCCAAGAATTTACGATAGTCGTTTTCCAGTGGTTCTTGCGGAGGAGGAAGTTGCGGCCCCTGCGGGTTGTATACCAGGACAAGTTTCAGGTGTTCATGGTTGTTGCCGTAACCGAGCGCATTGAGTCTTTGCAGCGCCTGGATGCTTTTTTGAAACACGCCTTTACCACGTTGCCTGTCGACGTTTTCTTCAAGATAACAGGGCAGTGAAGCCACGATTTCCACCTGGTGTTCAGCCAGAAAATTCGCCAGGTCTTTCTGTGTCGGCTCTTCGAGAATAGTCAGGTTACAACGATCTATCACGTGTAACGATTGTTCCCGTGCAGCACTTGCCAGTTCTCTGAATTGGGGATGCAGTTCAGGCGCACCCCCGGTTATGTCAAGTGTTTTTATGTCCTGCGCCCGTAGATATTCGATTACGACTTCGATATTTTGCGCGGACATCATTTCGTGGCGGTGAGGGCCGGCGTTAACGTGACAGTGCACGCAAGATTGATTGCATCGATAACCGAGGTTGATTTGCAAGGTCGTGACTTTGCCGCGGTGAATTCTTGGGAAATCCGTTTGCTTTAACAGGTGAAGCGTCTCGTGCATGGGTGCGTGTATACGGTTAAGGCGTTCTAACCACGTTGAAAAGCATGGTATCTTTGCAGCCAGCGTAGTACCTTTTCAGGTGCGTGTGCCTTTTTCCATTCACCAGCCGCGTATTTGTTTGCTTCTGCCATGGTAGGGTAAACGTGAATAGTGCCGAGAATCTTGTTCAGGCCCAGTTTGTGTTTCATTGCCAGGATGTATTCGGTAATTAGATCTCCCGCGTGATCGGCGACGATCGTTACGCCGAGTATCTTGTCTTTGCCTGCGGGCGTGATCACTTTTACTACGCCGTGCGCTTCTTCATCGGCGATGGCGCGGTCCAGGTCAGAGATGTCATATCGCGTTACTTCGTATTCAATGTTTTGTTTGCGTGCGTCTTTTTCATTAAGACCCACTCGTGCGACTTCAGGTTCTGTAAACGTACACCATGGCATGATGGAATAGTCAACGCGAAACTTTTTGAACCTTCCGAATAAGGCGTTTACGCTGGTATACCAGGCTTGATGGCCCGCGGCATGGGTGAATTGATAGGGGCCTGCAACGTCCCCGCAGGCGTAGATGTTGGAATAGTTCGTTTGCAGGTATTCGTTCAACTCGAGTTTGCCGTTTTGTCCGACTTCGATTTCCAGGTTTTCATCCCAAACGCCCCGCGTGTGCA
Source organism: Gammaproteobacteria bacterium (assembly GCA_965215055.1). Taxonomy (GTDB): domain Bacteria; phylum Pseudomonadota; class Gammaproteobacteria; order UBA4575; family UBA4575. Next base: position 1,061,390 of record OZ244046.1, on the reverse strand, counting down.
GCTTGCGTCCAACTGCGACAAGTATGACGTCAAATGGAATTTTTATATTTTTGTCCTGGTGACTGCAAACCAGGGTCTTTGAGTCGTCACGTCCTACTACTTCTACCGCGGCGTGCTGTGTCCTGATTTGAACGCCGTCCCGTGCAAGGCTTTCGGCGACCATCTCTGAAATCTCGGGGTCTTCCCGCTTCATGATCCGGGAAGCCCTCTGTACCAGTGTGACGCACGTTCCAAAGCGGGCAAAACACTGGGCCAGTTCACAGCCAATTGGACCTCCTCCCAGCACTACCATCTGTCGTGGTAGTTCGGCCAGGTTCCAAATGGTGTCGGAGGTGTAGTAGTCATCACCCAGGCCGGGTACGTTCGGAATAACAGGGGTGGCACCGGTAGCCAGGATGACGGTCCTGGTGGTCAAGGTCTTTCCATTGACCTCCACTGTCCAGGGGTCTTTCAGCCTGGCTTCGCCCTGTATGCACTCAACGCCAAGCGCCGTGTAACGCTCCACGGAGTCATGCGGCTCGACTGTTTTAATCACTCGATGCACGCGCGCCATGATGTCTTTGAAGTCAAACTTTATCTCCGTTTGCTGGCAACCATATTGTTCCGCGCGCCTGGCCTGGGTAATAAACTTTGCCGAGCGTATCAGTGCCTTGGAGGGAACGCAGCCGGTGTTTAGACAGTCTCCACCCATCTTGTTTTTCTCTATCAGGGCGACCCTGGCCTTGACGGTTGTTGCGATGTAAGCTGAAACCAGGCCCGCGGAGCCAGCGCCGATGACGATAACGTTGTAGTCGAATTTTTTGGGTCGAGTGAAGTTTTTATACGCGCGCCGTGCTTTCAACGTGGTTACGATTTTTCTGGCAAGCCAGGGGAAGATTGCCAGGAGTACGAATGCAAACAGGATCCCGGGAGTGAGTATTCCGTCCAGTGATTCTACGTTTGCAAGCTGGGTGCCGATGTTAACGAATACGAACGAGCCGGCGACCATGCCCAGCAGGCTGGTTGCGAAAAATACGGTTGTACGCATGGGAGTAAGCCCCATGGCCAGGTTGATGACGAAAAAAGGAAAGATCGGGATGAGTCGAAGTGTGAACAGGTAAAATGCACCGTCTTTTTCAATGCCCCGGTTGATGGCCTGCAATTTGTCGCCAAAGCGGTTTTGCACGAGGTCACGAAATACATAGCGTGAAAACCAGAATGCAATGGTTGCACCAATAGTTGCCGCGAGTAATACGATAGCTACTCCCGTAAACAAGCCGAAAATTGCCCCCGCCAGGATCGACATTATCCCGACGGCCGGTAAGGACAGGCCCGCCACCACGGTATATATGAAGAAAAATATCAATATGGTCTTCAAGGGGTACGCGTGAGCATAATCCATGATGACTTGTTGTTGTGACTTGACATGGGCAAAGTCAAAATATTGATGCAGGCCAAAGATGAAAAAACAGGCGGTCAAGGTCGCAATGAGTAGCAAGATGATTATTTTTTTCACGTTATCCTGACCACGGTGAGTTTCATGCGTTTGACGGATGCGTAAGGATGGACTCAGACTTTACACTATAACTGCGGCTCAAGCTGTACAATTGAGGTTTCTATGCGATTAGCGACGTGTAATTACAATGGGCAAGTGCATCTTGCCGTGGTGCAGGCCGATAACGTGCTGATGCCTGCATTGAGTGCCGACTGGCCAACTGAACTGGACGGCATGTTGCAGGTGATCGACAATTGTGAGCAGGCCTTGCAGGCCTTGCGCGGGCTTGTTGAGCAAACCAGCCGCGAACGGTGGATTCCCTTGTCGGAAGTGGAGCTGTTGTCACCAATTCCAAGACCACGTCAGAATATCATGTGCCTTGGCTGGAATTATATCGAGCACGTCGAGGAAACCACGGGTAATGCGATTGAAGCGCCCAAGCTGCCCAAGTATCCCATCGTGTTTACCAAGGCCGTGACCAGCATGAATGGCCCATATGCCGATATTCCGGTGAATCTCGAGGTTTCAAACAAGATGGATTGGGAGGTGGAACTGGGTGTAGTTATTGGCAAGGGCGGCAAGGGAATTGCACGTGCGCGTGCGCTTGAACATGTTTTTGGTTATACGGTTATCAATGATGTATCGGCGCGCGATTACCAGAAGCGTCACAAGCAGTTTTTTATCGGTAAGAGTTTTACCGGGGCATGCCCGATGGGACCGTGGATTGTGACGGCTGATGAAATTCCCAATCCCCAGGTGCTTGACCTGCAAAGCCGCGTTAATAGCAAAATAAAGCAAAGCTCGAATACGAAGTTTCAGATTTTTGACGTCGCAGCAGTAATTGAAAGTCTTTCGCAAGGAATGGTGCTTGAACCCGGTGACATTATTGCTACCGGAACACCAAGTGGCGTAGGGTACGTGCGTAATCCACCCGAGTATTTAATGCCGGGGGATGTAGTAGAGTGTGAAATAGAGTCGATTGGCGTGGTCCGCAATGCAATTGTCGCCGCTTAACCTGCTGACGGTGTGTTGGCCATGCATTAAAACGGAAGCAACATGGATATCAAGAAACGTGTAAAAGATATATTTGCGCAAGAGGCACGGGCAATAACTTCTATCCCGGTAACGGATGAGTTTGAACGCGCCGTACACCTGTTGAAGGAGTGTGCCGGCAAGGTGCTGACTACGGGAATGGGTAAGGCAGGTCACGTCGCCAACAAGTTTTCCGCGACGCTGTGTTCAACCGGAACGCCGGCGTCGTTCGTACATCCGGGCGAGGCTGCCCATGGTGACTTGGGGCTGATCGAGGAAAACGACGCCATCGTTGCCTTTTCGACCAGTGGCAAAACACGCGAGGTGCTGGACCTGCTGGTTGCCGGGCGTGAACTGGGATTGCATACCGTGATCGGAATTACCTCGCACCCGGACTCGAAGCTGCGCGAATTAAGCGACGTAGTGATTGATATGGGTACGATCAAGGAGGCGTGTCGATTGGGTCTGACGCCTACTTCAAGTATTGCAGCAATGCTCGCGATTAGTGACGCGCTGGCCTTGTTGTTAATGGAGATGAGAGGGTTCGGTCGGAAGGATTTCGGCAAACGCCACCACGGTGGTTATCTTGGCAGTAAGGCACGCGAGGAAACGCGCTGATACCCGTTGTGAGAAAGTGTTATCTCCAACTGGTGCCGACGGCAAGCCCTTTAGCGAGGGTGCAGTAACATGTCACTGACGATAATGCTTGTTCGCCACGCCAAGTCGAGCTGGGATGATCCAGGTTTGCGCGATTTTGATCGACCGCTGAACGGGCGAGGGTTCAGGGACGCCCCCGAGATGGGTAAAAGACTGGCAAGGCGTAATTATAAAGCTGATGTCATCATTTCCAGTCCCGCAGTTCGCGCTATCACTACTGCCGAGATTATTGCCGGAGAGACAGGCGTCGAAGAAGGTGACATTCTACGCGAGCCCGCTATTTATGAGGCCGGGCTGGATGCGCTTGTAAACGTTGTAACCGGTATTGACGATAGTTACGAGTGCGTCATGCTGGTCGGCCATAATCCCGGCTTTACGAATTTATGCAACTACCTGGGCAACGCAGGGATTGACAACCTGCCAACCTGCGGTATGGCACAGATTGAATTTCGTGTAGATACGTGGAAGGCTGTCACCATGTACGGGGGTAAGCTGGTCAGCCTTGATTACCCTAAAAAAGTTCCCGGTTGATTTTGAGTGCGCGGTGCTACCAGTAGCTCTCGGTGGTGACGTGCCCTGGAGTACGGCGCAGATTTTTCTTCAGGCCCTTTTTTGCAAGTGTAGCGCGCGTGTCGGCAAGCATGTCGGGATTGCCACATAGCATGACTTGAGAGTCATCCGGATGGATGGCAATGCCTGCCTTGTCTTCAAGCATGCCGTTCTCTATTGCCGTGGGAATGCGGCCTGGCAATGCAAAGTCGGTTTTTTCGCGGCTTACAAAAGACACTGTTTGAAGTCGGTCTTTATGTTTCTCGCCGAGTTTTTGCAGGGTGTCCTGATAGGTTAATTCCTTGGCAAATCGTACGGCGTGTACCAGTATGATGTTTTCAAATCGCCGCCAGACTTCATCAAATTTCAGGATAGATAAAAATGGGCCTATGGCCGTGCCCGTTGACAACATCCAGATATCGCGGCTGTCGGGTACTTCGTTCAAAGTGAAAAAACCGTTGACGCGCTTGTCAATCCATATCGAATCACCGGCATTCAGCCTGGCAAGCCTGGGTGAGAGCAGGCCTTCGGGGACTACTATCGAGTAGAATTCATGGGTGTCTTCACGAGGTGCGTTCACGAAGGAATAAGGACGGCCGACAATCTGGTCGCCGATGTCCAGCCCAAGACGGCCATACTGGCCAGCAACAAATGGATCGATATCAGCCTCTATGCGAAGAGAATACAGGCGTTCCGTCCAGTGCTTGTTGGCAACTACGCTGCCCCGTACCCAATTGCTCATTTACGCTTCCCCGGTGGGTTCAAGGCAGATCTCTATACGACTGTCTCTTACGCGGACGGGGTAGCGGCACAGGGCCTCTGTTGCAGGCTCTTCCTCAGGTTGGCCGGTACGCACGTTAAAACGGCTTCCATGCAGGGTGCAACTTACCAGTTCGCCCTTGAGACAACCAAGGGACAGGGAAGAGTCTTCATGGGTGCATGTATCATCAACAGCATATAGTTTGCCTGAGACGTTGGCGAGTAAAATAGCACCTGCAGGGGTGGCAATTTTCAGGGTATTGCCCGGCGCGAGGTCTGCAACTGCTGCAACGTCGATATATTTTGATGATGAACTCATTATAATTAATATGAAGTGGTAATTTTTGAAAAGTAAATCATGCCGTACTTTGTTTATAAAATCACATTGGCATCTACCGGGGCCGTTAAGGAGCTTGAGTGCATTGACAGCTATGATGCGTTCAAGCACGCCAAAAAGTTTGTCAGGGAGCAGCGCGAGGTGCTGGAGATTGATAGCCGAACCAGTATAAGAATGATATTTGCAGAAAATGAGCTTGAAGCAGAACAGCGGTTACGTGAACCCAGAGAGGCACCGATTTTGAGGGAATGGGAAAAGTAATACACTGTGCGCGAGGGGTTGCGGGGCATTCAGGACATGGATGAGCAACAATATAAAAGCACCTATAATCACATCAACCCTCAACGCTGTGTATTTGAAAAGGCGATCAACTCGCGCATTTGTAATTGCAGCAAGGCACAGCGTTTTAACCTGGCTGATCGTGAAGGCGTGGCCTGTACTTCCATGCAAGGCTTGCAATATTGCAGCGAATTGATCTCGATGCTGCGCAAGAATGCACGCTTCGCGTTGCAGCGCCTGGACGTCGACCAGGCATTGGCGCATGCACAGGAAATTAAAGTCCAAAACGGTGGATTACTGGGCTTGCAGGCCCAGGTCGAACGCCGTCCGACCGAGGCAGTTGAAGATATCGATGCCCTGGTCACGACGGCAAAAGAAAAGTTTGGAGGGTTGGAAAATCTTCCCTATTCGCAACTCATGCGAAGGATTACCAGCTATCAAATGAGGCGTCGCAGCAACCCGAAAAAGAAACGGGATTCTTGATTGTCGATGGCGGGCTTGACGAAACTGGATCGGTTGCTTGCCGAAGTTCGCTCCTGTCGGAACTGCCAGGCGGAATTGCCACTTGGGCCAAACCCGGTTTTGCGGGCGAAGCGCAGTGCCAAAATTCTCATCGTTGGCCAAGCACCGGGTATCAAGGTGCACCAAAGCGGCATACCCTGGAATGATCCCAGTGGTAAACGCCTGCGAGCGTGGATGAGTATCAGTGACGACGTTTTTTATGATGACACCAAGATTGCAATTATCCCGATGGGATTCTGCTATCCAGGCAAGGGTCCTTCGGGTGATTTGCCACCTCGTAAGGAGTGTGCGGAGTTATGGCACCAGAAATTATTACGCCTGCTGCCGAATATTCGACTTGCCCTGCTTGTTGGCTGGTACGCGCAAAAGTACTATTTGACAAATCCTGGTCCAACACTTGCCAAGACGGTGAGAGCCTGGCGGCAGTATGGGCCTGAATACTTTCCGTTGCCGCACCCTTCGCCGAGAAATACCAGGTGGTTGAAAAATAACAGTTGGTTCGAGTCTGAAACCATTCCGCATCTGCGTAAAAGAGTAGACAGGGTGTTAACGTCTGAACCGCGTAACAACCCTGGCTGCAATTAAAAATTGCAAACACGTCAGACAGGGTTTTAGGCATATATCTATATTTGAGTATTAAAAGTATTATAAAAATATAATAATATACTAATATAGAAAGCATATAATATGCTTAAAATTCGTACCAACTATAGAGGATAGGAGCATGAAGAAGTCTTTTTCAGGGATCGATAACTTTACAGTCTTGTTATGGCTGGAAACCGCAGTTCTCATCGTAGCACTGTCTTTGGCTTTTATACTGCCGATTAAAATCTTGTAGATAGCCTGGGCACTTGCCTTGAGTGCCTTGTTGGTCACGTAGTGAGTTGTCGATAGATATCCGATACCTTGAAAGGTAGTTCACTAACGTCTGTCACGATTACGTAGTTGATTGTTCCGTACATGTGCGGCAGGTAGTCACTTGCCTGCTCGTCAATCGTAATACAAAAAGGATAGATGCCGAGTTGTCGCGTTTCGAACAGGGCCTGGCGGGTATCTTCAATGCCGTATTCGCCTCGATAGCTCAAGTAGTCATCCGGTTTACCATCCGATAGCGTAATCAGTAACTTGGTCCTTGCCTCGATTGCACTCAGCAGTTTGGTCAAGTGCCGAATTGCAACGCCCATGCGCGTGTAGTCCTGTGGATGAATGCCACTAATTCTCGCTCGTACTTCATCACTGTAGGCGTCTTCAAAACGCTTGATCCGAAACAACTCGCAGCGTTTGCGCGTCATGCCTGAGAAACCGTAGATCGCGTAACGGTCGCCCAGCGTCTCGAGGGCTTCACACAACAATACCAGTGATTCACGTTCAACGTCGTTTATCCATCCCTTGGTGGAACCGCTCATATCTACCATGAACATCACTGCAATGTCGCGGTCTACTTTATGCATTTTCGTGAATAATTCATCAGACATTTCCAGGCCTGTCTTTGCGTCTGCAAAGAATTCGACGACCGCGTCAATATCAATGTCTTCGCCAGACGATTGTTTTTTCAGGCGCCTGTCTTCACCACGCATGGCTTCAAACGTGCGGCGCAGTGACCTGATAATTCCCCGGTGCTTGGTCAAGGTATCAGCAATAAAGTCGTCGTGCTGCGGATGCACGTCACGCTCTCTCAATACGCACCAGTTTTTTCGATAATGCTGGCGCGCGTAGTCCCATTCGTTATATAAAAAAGCGCCTTCTTCATGATAGGTGCCCTTCCAGACGTCGTCAGGGTCATTGTGTTCCTGGCGGGCAGTATGGTCGTACTTCCCTGCCCCGGCAGGTACCAGGTAGTCGTCCTGGATTTCGCCAAAATCCTGGTAAATGGAGGTAAGCGTGTTTTTTATATCGTCAGGCAATGGCACGGGGTTGCCGTCAATCTGTAGTTCAAAAGCAAGGTCTTGCGGTGATTCATCCGATTCAACGCGTTGAAGCGTGGTGCTACGCGCAGGTTGATGATTGTTGTCCGTTTCACGTGGGCTTTCCATTTCCTCCATCAGTTGAGCGAGCGCCCGTTGGAATTTTGTCTTGTCCTGTTGAGTACGCAAATCACGTACTTGCCGGACTTTCTCCGGTTTCAATACTCCCTGGTAAAAACAGGATGGCAATTCGACCTTTCCATAGGTGGCTGCAAGCCCCTTTATGCTGTCAGTAACGGCACTGCCAGGGCGTACAAGTGTGTCGATGATATCGCCGTCAATATCGAGAGAAGGCCGCTCACCAAGGGTCGCGCACAGTCTTTGCGTTTCCCGATACAGGCCCGGCAGGTCACGCTTCAAGTTGGCGTCCAGGCGTATGGTTTCCAGTGCATGAAACAGTTTGTTTGCTGATTCGGCACTTGGATATTGTGCAAAGATATCTGCCAGGTCTACGTGCCAAGTGCCATACCACGTTTGTGCCCATTGATGAGTTGCCATGATTTTCAAGAAATAAAAATTATCTTGTCGGTTATCAAATAGTGCCGCTATTGCCGGTAGAAATATCGTTTGCGTGTCGGTGTAATGCTCTTCGTTTGCCTGGATAGTCAGGCTCCTGCCTTGTAACCCGCGTACGAATTTTTCCAAGATGCCGCTTACGTCTTCCAAAGCCAGGCCGGTGACACGCAAGTCTTGTTGTTGAGCAAATCGGTCTATATCCTGAATAGTGGAAATACCTGAAACTATGCCGTTCTTGTCATACTCGTCCATGGCGTGAAGAATCCATGCCTCGACGCCTTGCTGGTCAAGACGCTGCACAGCTCGTGGAGCCAGTGTTGCAACCTGGTAGGCCATTTCGGAGTTTGACTCGGCCACGGCGGCTACCCAGTGCAGGATAAATTCCTGTTGTTGTCGATTGAATGCCGCCAGTCGTTGCGCCGCCTGGGTTGCAGTGCGCCTGGATGACAGTACGGCCTCTACGTGTTCTTCCAACCGCTCTTCTGCTTCCTCGGCAGTAAGAGGCACATCATTGTTATCACCAGTGCGCATGTGTTGATTCGAATATGAAAGTGGTCGCTTTAGCTGTATATTTCATGTTACCTGGAAACAATAGTTCCGTCTTACATGTCGAAGGCGTCTCCGGCACCTGCTGAAATAAATTTGAACCGCTCTACGCGTGAGCTTGAAGTCGCCTTTGATGACGGCTCGCGGTTCACCTATCCGTGTGAATATCTAAGAGTATTTTCTCCGGCCGCCGAAGTAAAAGCTGTACGAGGGAAAGGTGATTTCGTCCGTGTAAAGGAGGATATCAATATCGAGCGTATCAGTCAGGTTGGCGGGTATGCCGTGAAACTGGTTTTCAGTGATAATCATGATACCGGGATTTATTCGTGGAAAACACTTTATGAGTTAGGTGAACAGTTCCAATGCAACTGGAGTCGCTACCTGCAATGGAAAAGAACCGTGCTACGAAGTCAAGGCCTGGAGAAAAGGAAAGTCGAGGTGCTCTATTTCGCCACACTGGCGCAGGTTGCCCATCAAGAACGTGAAATGCTGGTGTTGTCCGATGCAACACGTACTGCAGGTGACCTCGTATCACTGTTGTCGGAACGCGGCAAGCTGTGGGCGCAACAACTGGACGTGGATAAGGTAAAAGTTGTCATCAATAAACAGTTTGCTACGCTGGACCAGGATATTTGTGACGGGGATGAAATTGCCCTGATTCCATGAATGTTTTATTAATGCATGTAACGATTCATTTCCTGCTGATATTTTTCTCTTAATGGGTCCTTGTCAGGTAGCAGTTGCATGATAGCGCGCATTCCCTTGCGCGCGATGTCATCGTTATATTTATCGTCCTGCCGTATGATAGACAGCAGGTGTTCAAGTGCACCTTCATAATCATCATTGATGACTTTCTTGGCAGCAATCTTGAAGTGCAGGTCCGGGTTTTGGGCGTTCTGTGCAAGGTTTTTTTCCAGTACCGTAACGCTTACCGGGTCTTCTGCCGCTTGCAAGAAGCTGACGTGGGCAAATAAATTGCTTACCTCTTCTGTGAGCTTGAATGCGTTGGGCAGATTTCCCAAGAGATCACGTGCCTTTTGCAGCTCACCGTCTTTTATCAAAATTTTTGCAAGCATCAAGGGAAAACGTATATTGCCCGCATCCTGGAGTGAGGCATCCGCCAGTAACTGGTAGCTGCGGTCTTTATCGCCTGCCTGGTTCAATTCAAGAGCCTTTGCAAGGATTAAATCCACTTCGCCGGGAATATACTTACCGAGGATTGCGCGCAACTCAGACTCGTTCTTGTAGCCGTGAATGGTTTCTGCTACTTCCCTGTTCACAAATATCTTGATCGTTGGCAGGCTGGTTACTCCGTGCTCTTTGGCTGCGCTGCGCTGTTTATCGGTGTTGATGTTTACCAGCAGCATTTTCCCTGCAAGCTCGTGAATGATTTTATCCAGTAGTGGATACAGGCGCAGACAGGGGCCAGCCTTTGGCGACCAGTAGTTGACCAGCACCGGGCCCTTGCATGAGTTGGCGAGTACCAATGCCTCAAAATTCTCCATGCTGCCTTCGAATACGTGAGGCGAATCAATAGTGCTGATTTCAGACATTATCTGCGAGATAATGGCAAGTCGTTACCGGAATTGGAAAATGTTGCTGATTGCCATGGAAATAGACGGCCCGCTGAGAATAGGTATTGTTACGCAGGATAATTCACTGGACCGTGAAATTCACGTCGATTTTACCGATGCGTTTCAAAGGTTGACCCTGCAAGAGCAGGGCCAGGTATTCAGTCAATACGTCAGGCAATTGAAAATGCAAAGCGAAGCCATTACGCAAGACAACCAGGAGCGCCAAGGAATGCTGGTGGTGCTACAGGTTGCCGAGCAGTTGATGCCTCACGTCCAGGCGGGGGAAATCCCGCTTAACGAGACCATCGTTGTAGAAGTAAATTCTGAGTCGGTGCTGGGGAATCTTATTTCCGGAAGATCGCTCAACTGATTTTCAATCGCGCGCCCGGCCCATTGCATCCTTGGCAATTTCGTTGGCATAAAATTCCCGAATTTGCGCAATCGGTTCAACACGATTTGCACCAGAACCAGTCAGACAGTTCTCATTTTTGTCTACCGCCCAGATGATGTACGCTGTAAATCCTTGCAAGTCTTGCGGAAACTGTTCTTTATGAGGCACGCCCGTATGCTCGACACGGTCGCCTTGCAATTCTCTCTTGATACGCGCCAATTCATCTTTTAGGTCGTTTACATCGTTGCCGTCCCACTGGCCGACAACTTCGCCCTTTCTGCTTATGATATCGTTGGACATGGAGACCCCCTTGTTGAAATACATGTCGGTCATTGGATTTTGTATCATTGGGATACTTGTTGCAAATGTCGGCGCGTCCAGGGGGTCTGCAGCCATCAATTAATGCACCGTTCGCCGGGCCCACTGCTGGAAGTATTCTTGCATAACTTTGCGCACGTGCTGCGGGTAGTTCAATCGTTCCATTTCTTGCATACCCTCGGTGAAAAATTGCGCGGCATCCTGGGGCAGGGTGTTTACAAGCCTGTCAAATGTTTCGCGTATCAGTTTCGTGTCATGTGTGCGGGTAGCAGTGATGCCGTAATTCAGATGCAGGATGCGCCAAGGTCGCCCCGGATTGGCCTGTTCCAGGTCATTTTTTATTGTTTCATCACATGCATTGATGATACGCGCCATAAATCGGCTTAATTCTCTTAATTCGTTCGTGGACTGGCTTTGATTCGATAAAGTTGCCAAGGCATCTACAATGGGCTCCAGGGTCTGTAGTTGGCCGTCGTGCCGCATGATCCAGTCTGCCAGTGAGATAATTACCTGTTGTACGGCTGCTTGTGTATGACCTGGTGCGTTATTAGTCAACCATGAGTTCAAGTCGGTCAGCAATTGCATACCGTAGTCGCCCAACCGAGTGAAGTCTGCATTAGATAATGAATCTTCTGCCTCCCCGTCATCAACGCGTTGTGCAATGGATAACAGTTGATGGACGCCATCCACTATCTGCCGAGGGTTTTCAGTGGTTTTGGCTCGTTTTCTCTCAAACAGGTCCTGTACCGTCGTACCTGTATCATGTGCCAGGCGGATAGATTGTTTGATGGAAATGATCCGAAACGGCATAACGCACTAGATGAGGTCTTGCAAAAGGGGTAGTGTGCAGGATGTGAGCACCTGATAACACTACGAATGTGGAAGATGGAGTCAGTTTGCAGGGCGCAGGTGCAGCTATGCGCACTCTTCCGCGTTGTATAACGTCTTCCTCTTTTTCGGAGAGCGTGCGCGCATCTCTCTGATGAGCACGGCGATGGGTGAAAGCACCAGTAGCTTCAAATCCAGGCCCGGGGAAAGTTTTTCGGCGTAGAGGTTGTCATAGCGCAGTTTGTTTCGAGGGCTGGAGTGATAACTCCCCTTGAGTTGCGCCAAGCCGGTGATACCGGGCAATACCCGCAATCGCAAGGCAAAGTTCGGCATTTCTTCAAGAAAGCAAGCGGTCAGTTCGGGACGCTCCGGACGCGGCCCGACAAAACTCATCTCACCCTTGAGAATGTTAATTACCTGTGGCAATTCATCAAGGTGCAATCGCCTTAATACCTTGCCTACCCGGGTGATACGGGGATCATTTTCTGATGCCCATACCGCGCCCGTAGCCTGTTCCGCATCCTTGGTCATCGTGCGGAATTTGATAAGAGTAAAGGTACGCCAGTTTTTACCTATTCGCTGCTGAAGGTAAAATACGGGCCCTCGGTCTTCCAGCCAAATCGCCAGTGGAATCAGGCTCCAGAGCACTAGCCAGAGTGGCGACAGGACAACGTGAAAAACGATCAAGATGGTAAGGTCAAGTGCGCGCTTGTAGCTGTCACGCTCGTAGTAATCATGGTGGGATGCCACTACCGTATTCTGATCGAGGTATCCGTCCCGCATATCGGCTTCTATGGAGTTAGAACTGGACATTCTTTGTTTTACGGGGGGGGGGGGGGGGGTATCAGTGCTGGTTCTTTCATCTTTTCGCTTGATTCGCGTTTTCTGTACTCTCTACCTGTCCAAAGTGATGGTTCGGCAGCGGAGGCAGTATTGCAAAAGCAGTAATAAATAGCAATGCTCTTAAGGTGGTACCTGATACTGGGTGGTTATTGCCCCTGGCTCAGAATACGGAGGAACTTAGTTCGTTCACCGCAGTCAACATTTCGGCATCGTCTGTAAGTGCCTGCGAAATGCAGCTTGCACATGCAGTTACAGGGTTGACACCCGTTACAATCAGCTTGGAGGTGTGTACAAGCAGGCGCGTACTGGCACCTTCGTCCAAACCGCTGCCTTTGAGATTGCGCGTCATCTGTGCAAATTTAACGAGCTGCCTGGCAGTTTCACTGTCAATCCCGGTTTCTTTCTCAACGATCTTTTGTTCAGTGGCTGCATTCGGGTAGTTGAATTCCAGTGCAACAAAGCGTTGCCTGGTGCTCTGTTTCAAGTCTTTTAATACGCTTTGATAGCCGGGGTTGTAGGAAATGGTCATACAAAATTCCACGGGTGCCGCCAGCAGTTCACCCAGTTTCTCCATGGGTAACACGCGGCGATCATCGCACAATGGATGTATAACCACGGTCGTGTCTTTGCGTGCTTCAACTACCTCGTCAAGGTAACAGATACTCCCGGCACGCACGGCACGCGCCAGGGGGCCGTCAATCCAAACGGTTTCTCCACCGGTAACCAGGTAGCGGCCAACCAGGTCAGAGGCGGTCAAATCATCATGGCAGGATACGGTAATTAAAGGTCGCTTCAAACGCCAACTCATGTACTCCATAAAGCGAGTTTTGCCACAACCCGTGGGGCCTTTCAGAAGAACGGGGAGTTGATTTTTATAGGCCGCTTCAAAAACTTCGACTTCATCGCCCACTGTCTCATAGTAGGGCTCTTTTTCTACAAAGTATTCTTCCGGCTTGAACGATTTTGCTTCCATGATAACGGCGTATAGTATTTTTTAATGAGTATCAAAAATCAAACGTTTAGCTTATTTTATCAAGGCATTGGAAAATTCAATCTTAATAAACCTGTCCGTGCTGGCGAAGTGGCCGGATTCGCGGTATCGTGGTAGAGCTCAATTAAGGAATGTATCAGGTAATGGCAAGGTTTGCATTATCTTCCCGAAATGAGGAGAGCAACTCTGATGACGAAAATAGTAGCGACCAATAAGACCATCCTGGTCGTTGGTGCGGGTGTAAGTGGAATGACTGCTGCGCTTGAGGCGGCTGAGACGGGCAAGGATGTTATCCTGGTTGAGAGGCGTCCTTTTGTAGGTGGGCGAATTACTCAACTTTATAAATATTTTCCCAAGCTGTGCTTTCCTACCTGCGGCCTGGAAATCAACCAACGCCGTGCCAAGGTAAATCCACACCTGGATATCCTCACCATGACGGAAGTGACGAATGTTACTGGCACTGCCGGCGACTATACCGTTGCACTCAAAATCCATCCGCGTTACGTGAATGATAATTGCACGGCCTGCGGTGATTGTGCACAAGCCGTAGAGGAGGAGTTCGACAATGAGTTTAATTACAACCTGGATAAACGCAAGGGCGCCTATCTGCCTTACAATATGGCGTATCCACAACGCTATGTGATTGATCCACGTATTATCGGTAGTGCGGATGCAAAAAAAGCCAAGGCAGCATGCAAATATGGCGCGATTGATTTGGAGATGCAGGAAGAGGAAATTACTGTCAAGGTGGGTGCCATTGTCTGGGCAACGGGGTGGCGGCCTTATGACGCCGATAAAATTACACCTTATGGCCATGACCGCATACAAAATGTCCTGTCCAGTGTTGAATTTGAACGCCTGATGGACCCATTCGGGCCTACGGGCGGGAAGTTGATTCGTCCTTCAGATGGTAAAGAGGCAAAAAACGTTGCTTTCATACAGTGCGCGGGGTCGCGAGATCGTAACCACTTACGTCATTGTTCGCGCATTTGTTGCATGGCGTCGCTTAAACAGAGTACTTACGTGACTGAAAAATATGGAGATGATGCGCAGGTAACGATTTATTACATTGATATTCGTTCCATCGACCGTCTCGAGGATTTTTATAGGAAAATACAGGATAATCCCAGTGTGAAATTCGTGAAGTCGAAAGTCGCGCGTATAGATGAAAACAAGCTGAACGGTAACCCGGTTTGCCGTGGTGTCGATACTGAAGGTTATCATCGCTATGACCAGGAGCATGACTTGGTTGTATTGGCGGTAGGTATGGAGCCGAGCGTGGATGAGTTTCCGATGGACGTTGTAGTTAATCGCGATGGTTTTATTGAGCTGGATGAAAAAAATGGCGGTATCTTTGCCGCGGGTGCCGCATCCGATGCCCTGGACGTCAATCGCGCAGTGCAAAGTGCAACGGCTGCCGCATTGCGCGCTATCCAGGTGGTGAACAAAGTAAGTGGCGTGGAGGCTTGATACTACATGGCGGGAGAGCAAAAGATTGGTGCATATATCTGCAAGGGATGCGGGCTTGGTGAGCGCCTGGATACTGATCAACTGGAGCAGATTGCCACGCGTGAGGGCAAGGCAGCTTTTACAAAAAAACATGAGTTTCTGTGCAGTAGTGATGGTGTCGATGTAATCCGCCAAGATATAGAAAATGGCGAGGTTACACACGCGGTAATTGCAGCGTGTTCTCCGAGGGCCAAAACAGAAGCATTTAACTTTCAAAATGTTGCAGTTGCACGCGCCAATTTGCGTGAGGGTGTGATTTGGGCCCGTCCCGATACCGATGATGCACGAGAGACCACACAGGAAATGGCGGATGATTATGTACGCATGGCTTGTGCCGAGGTGCAGCATATGGCCGTTCCAGCGTCGAGCGCTGAGCAGACTCTGAACAAAAACCTGCTTGTGGTTGGCGGTGGTTATACCGGGCTTACTGCTGCAATCGAGGCCTCTAAAGCTGGTTATCCTGCAACCATAATTGAAAAGAGCGGTGAACTGGGTGGCACCGCGGCGAAACTTTACAAGCGTATTCCACAGCGCTCACCCTACGCACACCCTGAAGATTCGGGAGTTGCAAACCTGGTTGCGCAGGCACAGGCTGATCCGAACATTACCATCTGTTTGAATTCTACCGTTACCAAAACGTCCGGTGCACCAGGAAGGTTCCAGGTCGACGTCGTTACCGAGAGTGGAGCAGCCAGCACACAAACGTTTGGCGCAGTCATACAGGCAAGTGGTTTCAAGCATTACGATGCCAGTCGGCTCACCGAATTTTCGTACGATGAATCTTCGGACGTGGTTACGCAGTTGGAGTTTGAACAACTTGCGAGCAAGGCAAATGGGGGGGCTATAAAGCGTCCTTCGGATGGCAAGGAGATAGCAAAGGCCTTGTTCATTCAATGCGCTGGTCAGCGCAGCACCAAAGAGGGGCACTTGTCATTTTGTTCCGGCTTTTGTTGTTCCGCCAGCATTAAGCAGGCGATGTACTTGAAAGACACTAACCCGGATGTGGACGCAACTATTTTATATACGGATTTACGCACACCAGGGGCAGGCGGCGAGGACTTTTATCGCAGCGGGCAGGATAAAGGCATAATTTTTACCAAGGGTGTAGCGTCTGAAGTTTCAAGTTCGGATAGTACGCTGCAAGTCAAGTTCAAGGACTTGATATTGGACGAAGAAGTCGTCACGAAGGTTGACCTGGTGGTACTGGCAACCGGCATGGTGCCGAATGCAGGTGTTGACCCTGATGCCGACTTGAAAAAGGCGGACGGCAAGGGAAATGGAGCGGACAAACAGGAGGGAGTCATTGCAACGGTTGAAGTTGAGTCAATCTTGAACCTGGACTATCGACAGGGCTCTGATTTGCCGCAATTGGCACATGGTTTTGCTGATTCACATTTTATCTGTTTTCCTTATGAAACGCGCCGCACCGGTATTTACGCGGCGGGACCTGTGCGCCGTCCCATGGATATGTGGCAAGCACGTGAAGATGCAACGGGTGCTGCCATGAAAGCTGTACAGGCGGTGGAAAATGCAGGCAAAGGTCGTGCGGCGCATCCTCGTTCCGGAGACCTCAGTTTTCCCGAATTTCGCAGGGAAGGATGTACACAGTGCAAACGATGCACGGTAGAGTGCCCTTTCGGTGCCATAAACGAAGATGAGCAGCGCTATCCGACGTTTAATGAGTCACGCTGCCGCCGCTGTGGCACGTGCATGGGTGCGTGTCCCGTGCGTGTTATCTCGTTTGAAAACTATTCTATTGATACGGTAGGCCAGCAAATAAAAAATGTAGAAATACCGGAAGAGGGCGAGGAAAAACCACGCATCCTGGTACTTGCCTGTGAAAATGACGCATATCCGGCACTGGATATGGCCACCCAGAATCGTATTGAATACAGTGCTTATACGCGCGTCATACCTGTGCGCTGTTTAGGCTCGGTGAACACTATCTGGGTAACGGATGCGCTGAACAGCGGGTATGATGGTGTGATATTGATGGGTTGCCAAAAGGGTGAAGATTATCAATGTCACTTTGTAAAGGGTTCAGAGCTGGCACATACGCGCATGTCGAAAATTGACGATACGTTGACACAGTTGAACCTGGAGGTAGAGCGTATTGCGACGTACGAGGTCGCGATTACTGACGTACAGCGCGCGCCGCAGCTCATCAACGATATGGCGGCAACGATTGAGAAAATAGGACTAAGCCCGTTTAAGTTTTAACTGGATATCAGTGTGAAGACATGAGTGAAGCAATCAATATCCCTTTAGTTGAAAAATACCGCAACGACTTTCTAAGGGAAGTTGAAGACAACGTCGAAGAGGGTGAATGGGTAAAGATGTGCATTCAGTGCGGCGTATGTTCAGGATCTTGCCCACTTGGGCCTGCCTGGGAGCATCCACCGCAAGAACTGTTTATGATGATACGTGCAAACAAGCGCGAAGAAGTGCTTTCTTCGGGTTCAATGTGGAAGTGTACGTCTTGTTATAATTGCATTGTACGCTGTCCGCGTGATTTGCCGATCACCCACATCATGCACGGACTTGCACACTACGCGAAACGGCTTGGACTTGCGCCCAGGGAGGAGCCGACATTAAAATTTTCACAATTGTTTTGGGACAATTTAATGGTAAAAGGGCGAGTCAATGAACTTAAACTTAGTTTGAGGCTGTATTTTATGAACGGCTTGAAGCAAGGCATTAAAAAAGCCTATAGAATGAAAGGCGTAGGACTGGGCATGGTGCTGGCCAGGCGCCTTCATCCATTGGAAATTTTTACTGGGCATGCGATTAAGGACCAAAAGGGATTTCAGGCTATGATTAAAAAAGCGCAAGAGTTGGAAGAAGCGCGTGTCGGGAAAGATACCAGCGTGAAAGCAAAGTAGGCAACATGACTAAAGAATACTCGTTTTATCCTGGCTGTTCTTCGCAACGGGGAAGTTCGTCGTCAAATTACCTGAAGTCCGTCGAGACCATGTGCGAGGAACTGGATATCAAGCTTAATACCATTCCGGACTGGAATTGTTGTTCCGCGTCAATCGGCTATTGTGGCGGTGGTGAATTGCCTCGCCTGGCGCTATCCGCACGCAACCTTGCCTTGTCCGAGCAGCATAACCCCGGGCAGGACGTTGTTGCTACCTGCGCGGCGTGTTGGCTTGCCACGCGCGAAACTCAAGAGCGCCTGGAAGGTGATGATGATCTTATGGCGGAAACCAACAAGGCCTTGGCGGAGGCGGGATTGGAATTTAAGAATGAAAATAACATCCGCCACATGGTAGAGGTGCTGATTGAAGACTTTGGCTATGAAGAATTGGGCAGGCACGTTACCAAGCCACTTGAGGGAATTAAAATCGCGGGTTACGTGGGTTGCCAGACCAACCGCCCTTTTGGGATTGAAGGGGAGTCTTTTGAGAATCCGAAATACCTTGACAAGTTCATTACGACCATGGGTGCAGAAGCCGTTGAAAATTACGACAAAAAGGTATCCTGTTGCGGGGGGGCATTGGCATTCTCCGAACCCGAAAAAAGCCAGGCATTGATCAAGGACATTATTGAAGCTGCTTACGATGGTGGAGCGGATATGATTGTTACTCCCTGTCCGGTATGTCAAATGAACGTTGAAGTTTATCAGGACCAGATCAATGACAAGTACGGCACAAAATTTCACATTCCAGTGGCTTATTACAGCACTTTAATGAGCGTGGCCTACGGGCGCAGCGGCAAAGACGCAGGACTGGATGGCCAGGTTATTCGTGCCAGGCAACTGGAAGAAATTGCCGCCAAGTAAGCTGCGGCAATCCATAATAGCCAGCGCATTATGCAACAAGCCTTACCTGTTGAGGGTGGCAGGATAGAGGAAACTGCCCACCCGTTGGCCGGGAAAATGATGTCGGGCTCCGACATCATCATGCAAGTGCTTGCTCAAGAAGGCACACAAGTCATCTTTGGCTACAGTGGCGGTGCCATATTACCCACCTATGACGCAGTGTTTCGATTTAATGCCGAAACCAATAACTCCATGCCTTTGATCGTGCCTGCCAATGAACAAGGCGCAGGATTCATGGCATCCGGTTACGCGCGTGCCAGTGGCAAGGTTGGCGTGGTCATGGTGACCTCGGGCCCGGGAGCAACCAACACGGTAACACCAGTCCGTGATTGTATGGCAGATTCCATACCCATTGTCGTGATCAGTGGTCAGGTACCTACGCCTGCGATCGGCAGTGATGGTTTTCAGGAAGCTCCCGTCGCCAACATCATGGGCGCTGTCGCAAAACATATATTCTTGGTGACTGACCCCGAAAAACTGGAAGCGACGGTACGCACGGCCTTTGAAATTGCTCGAACGGGGCGACCTGGGCCGGTAGTGATCGATATTCCGAAAGACGTGCAAAACTGGCATGGAGTTTTTCAAGGCAAAGGTCGGCTACCCATACGGGGCTACCGCGAGCGTATCGAGGAAATCAGGGAAAACATCCTGTCTGATCGAGATTGCCAGTCATTTTTTGATGCCCTTGAGAAATCTGCTCGTCCCTTGATATATGCAGGTGGTGGCGTGATCAACGGCAATGCAGTTGACGAGGTGCGCGCGTTTGCCGATAAATTCCAAATTCCCGTTGTGACCACGTTGATGGGTATTGGCATTTACGACACCACGCACGCGCGTTCTTTGCACATGCTTGGTATGCATGGTACGGCATTTGCCAATTACGCTGTTGATGATTGTGACTTTCTGGTTGCGATAAGTGCACGTTTTGATGATCGTGTAGCCGCAGTGCCGGAGAAGTTCGCACCACGGGCAAAATTCATAGCTCATTTCGACGTTGACCCATCAGAAATACACAAGGTCAAAACCGTGGACTGGCACCACGTCGGTCTATTGTCGAGGGCATTGAAAAAGCTGCTGGATTACGGTGTTCACAAGCACAAGTTTGCCAAGAGCTTTGACCGATGGCATGGACATATTGCCGAGTTGAAGAGCACCTATGCAATGAACTACGACAGGAAAAGCGACCTGATTCAGCCTTATGCAGTGATTGAGGAAATCAACAAATATACAAACGGCGAGGCGATTATCAGCACTGGCGTAGGTCAACACCAAATGTGGGCGGCGCAGTACTTTGACTTCAAATCCCCACGGCTTTGGTTGACGTCCGGCAGCATGGGAACCATGGGTTTTGGTTTACCGGCGGCAATAGGCGCGCAGCTTGCCAGGCCCGACCTGGTTGTCATAGACGTTGATGGTGACGCCAGCATACGCATGAACCTGGGAGAGCTTGAAACGGTAACGACCTATAAGCTGCCAGTGAAAATAGTAGTGATGAACAACTTGGGCGATGGCATGGTCAAGCAGTGGCAGAAATTGTTTTTTAAGGGGAGACTGTCCGCCAGTGACAAGTCCTTGCACAAAAAAGATTTTGTCAAGGCGGCACAGGCGGACGGCTACGAATATGCGATGCGTTTGCACAATAAGGCGGACCTTGCAAAAGTGATCAAGGAATTTGTCCACTTTCCAGGCCCGGCCTTCCTGGAAGTTATGATTGATCCCGATGCAGGTGTCTACCCCATGGTAGGACCTGGAATGAGCTACGACCAGATGATCACCGGAGATTTTATTCCCACGCGAAACGTCGCAGAAGTTGACACGCAGACTGAAGTTGATTCTTCAGAGATGTTTTAGAGCAACAAAACGGCCTCTGCGCTACGTTCACCTAGCTTTTGCAGGCATCCTCGTTTACTCGCAGGTATTCATCGATGAACTTGTCCACATATTGGGATACCAACGACAGGATGTAGGATGCATCAGGACCGTGCGTACCTGTGCCGCCGGTGTCCCAAGTTGTAGCAAATGTCGATAAGCCGGATGCGCGATCCTTTACCCTTTTTTTGTATTCGACTGAGTAACTAAATGCTGTGCCAACTACGTTCACGTTGATATACAAGTAGTGCGGCCCCCGCTTCGCCGTGTAGAGTCGTGCCGCGCGAAGCCTGCTGCGCACCGCGACCGTTATGGCGTCCTTCGTCAGCCCGATGTCCGTCTCATCCTTGTCCAAGTCTTCAACTATCAGTTCCATCGGACGGCAATCGTTCCACAGCTTAAACCGATCATAATCCGTCACGGTCTCGGCTCGCGCCGGGATGGCAAGGATCAGCATTGCGATGAACGGCAGGACGACACGGCATTTCATGGGCATCGACGGCAGGTGAGCAGGCTGGGCCGCGTTGGTCCTGATCGTCAGATTCTTTGTCATGATTTGCCTAGTGATGGTGTGGATATTCTGAATTAATTTTAATGGATTTTTCACCGCGCATGAAGTTGCAACGTTACGCCTTGGGAAGGGTAACTCCCTTCTGTCCCTGGTATTTTCCTCCGCGGTCCTTGTAGGAGACTTCGCAGATTTCATCGGCCTCAAAAAACAGCATCTGCGCAATGCCTTCATTGGCATAAATTTTTGCTGGCAGTGGAGTCGAGTTGGAGATTTCAATCGTCACGTGCCCTTCCCATTCGGGCTCCAGCGGCGTAACGTTGATGATGATTCCACAACGCGCGTACGTTGATTTACCCACGCAGATCGTCAACACCGAGCGCGGGATGCGAAAATATTCCACCGTATTCGCAAGCACAAAAGAGTTGGGAGGAATCACGCATTCGTTTGCCTTGAGATCAACAAACCCTTCCTTGTCGAAACTCTTCGGGTCCACGATAGCGGAATTGATATTGGTAAAAATCTTGAATTCATCCGCGCAACGTACGTCATAGCCGTAACTGGACGTGCCGTAGGAAATCACGCGGTCGTGACGATTGGTGCGCACCTGGTTTGCTTCAAATGGTTCTATCATGCCGTGCCGCTGCGCCATTTCACGAATCCAGTGATCCGGTTTAATCGCCATAATCAGGATGACTACGTATTCTGGATAACGATCTTGGGAAACTTGGCGCTATAATCCTTACTTCGCGCTGCAAGCCTGGCCGCCGCCTTACGCGCAATCTCGCGGTAGATTTCGGCAACGCGGCTGTCCGGCATGGCAGCGACCGTCGGGTTCCCACCATCTGCCTGTTCCCGAATATGAATGTCGAGTGGCAGCGCACCCAGCACCTCAACACCTGATTCTTCGGCCATGCGCTGACCACCACCTTGGCCAAAGATAGGTTCTTCATGGCCGCATTCACTGCAAATATGAATGCTCATGTTTTCCACGACTCCCAACACGGGCACTTCAACCTTTTCAAACATTTTCAATCCCTTGCGTGCGTCAAGAAGGGCAATATCCTGCGGCGTGGTTACGATAATTGCGCCACTCACAGGTATCTTTTGCGCCAGGGTCAGTTGTACGTCACCCGTTCCCGGGGGCAGGTCAACCACCAGGTAATCGAGCTTGCGCCAGCGTGTATCATTCAGTAGCTGCTCCAGTGCCTGGGTTACCATGGGGCCGCGCCAGATCATCGGGGTTTCTTCATCAATCAAGAACCCGATCGACATGGCTTGCAGGCCATGTGCCTCCATTGGCTCCAGGCTTTTACCGTCACTGGATTTAGGCTGTCCACTGACGCCTAGCATGCGTGGCTGACTGGGGCCGTAAATATCCGCGTCCAGTACGCCCACGATTGCCCCTTCCATTGATAATGCCAGGGCTAAGTTGACCGCCGTGGTGGATTTCCCCACTCCTCCTTTGCCAGACGCGATCGCAATGACGTTTTTTATGTTCTCCAGGGGCTTGAGACTTTTTTGCACGGTGCGTGCCTCAATCTGCCAACTCACGTCAGCAGTGACACTGGCCGCACCCGCAGCAAGGACTGCTTTCTCAATTTCCTTGGCAAGCCCGCCCGTAATACCCTTGGCGGGATAGCCAAGCTTCACGACGATGCTCACCGTGTCATTTTCTATATCAATGTCTTTCACGGTATCAGCAGTCACCAGGTCCTTGCCAAGGTAAGGGTCCTGGATCTGTTTGAGTGCAGCTTCGATCTTTTCTCTGTTAAGCTCGGCCATGTGTTTTGTTCTCCCAGGATACAGTCAGGCTAACGGCTAAGAAGATGCCTACTATATCACGCTAGCTGGTATCTGGTATCCACTACAAAGCCCTTTGCACGAGTAGCCAAACGCCATAAAAAATAGCGGTATTTCAGGCAACCTGTTAAGGTGGCAAGCCAAAATCATGTCTAACCAAAAGCGCAATATCCTGGTTACCAGTGCCCTGCCTTATGCCAACGGGCCTATTCATATCGGGCACCTGGTAGAGTACATCCAGACTGATATCTGGGTGCGGTTTCAAAAGATGCGCCGTGACGAGATCGAGAGTTGCATATATATATGCGCGGACGATGCGCATGGCACGCCGATCATGCTCAAGGCGCAACAGGAAGGCGTTACACCAGAGGTTCTCATTGCCAGGGTCAAAGCAGAACACGAAAAGGATTTCGCCGATTTCCACATCGAGCATGATAATTACCACTCGACGCACTCTGAAGAAAACAGGTTTCACGCGATACGCATTTATAAACGTTTGCGGAAAAACGGGCATATTACTACCAGGATGGTGACGGACCTGTATGACCCGCAAGACGAAGTGTTTCTGCCTGACCGCTTCGTTAAAGGTGAATGCCCCAAATGTCATGCCAAGGATCAGTACGGGGACAATTGTGAAGTCTGTGGAACGACTTATACCCCGGCGGAATTAATCAATCCCTATTCATCCATAAGCGGGGCCACACCCGTCAAAAAAGAAAACCTGCATTACTTTTTCAGGTTAAACAATTTCAAAGACGTGTTGCAAGACTGGATCGAGGGCGATCACTTGCAGCCGGAGATTACCAACAAGCTCAGAGAGTGGTTCCATATCGGCCTGAAGGATTGGGATATCTCCAGGGACGCACCCTATTTTGGCTTTGAAATTCCCGACGCGCCTAACAAGTATTTCTACGTATGGTTGGATGCACCGGTAGGCTACATGGCAAGTCTGCAACAGTATTGCGACCGCACAAATAAAGATTTTGACGCGTACTGGAAAACCGACAGCAGGCACGAGGTGTATCATTTTATCGGCAAGGACATTGCCTATTTTCACGTGCTGTTCTGGCCAGCCATGCTACATGGCGCGGATTATCGCATTCCTACCGCGGTCTATTGTCATGGATTTCTGACCGTTGATGGCAAGAAAATGTCGAAGTCGCGCGGCACGTTTATCAAGGCGCGCACGTACCTCAATCATTTGAATCCGGAATATCTACGTTACTATTTTGCTGCGAAACTGGGCGAAGGTGTACATGACATCGATTTGAACCTGAATGATTTTCAACAGCGTGTAAACAGCGACGTGGTTGGAAAACTGGTGAACATTGCCAGCCGTTGTGCAAGCTTTATCACCAAGTACTTTGGTGGCAGGCTTGTTGCCACCTTTCCTGCGGCTTGCACGACAGTATTTAATGAAATGAGCAGCGTGAATGAAAATATAACGTCTTGTTATGAAAATAGGCAATATGCAAATGTCGTCACCAAGATTATGAACTTGGCCGATACCACCAATGCGCTGATTGACCAATTTGAACCGTGGAAAAACATCAAGGATGGATCAAGACGGGATGAGGTGCACCAGGTATGCAGCTTCGGGCTGAACATGTATCGTTTGCTGGTCGGCTATCTGAAACCCGTCATGCCGGAGCTTGCCACGAAATCAGAAAACTTCCTGAATACGATGACTGACTGGAGAGATTTGTCTGATGCCAAAGCCTTGCCGGATGGACATGAAATCAATACGTTCAAATCCCTGGTTACACGGATTGAAAAGAAATCCATTACAGACATGGTTGAAGATTCCAGGGAGGACAGCCCACCTCAGACCGAGGACTCGGCAAGTAATGAAATTGCTTTGGAAGACGTTCCCACCAAGGCCGTCGATCCGATTAGTGACGAAGTCAGCTTTGACGACTTTGCCAAGCTGGATTTCAGAGTGGCGAAAATTCTGAAGGCTGAACACGTCGAAGGTGCCGATAAATTACTCGAGTTGACATTGGATTTGGGTGCGCCCACGGGCCACGCACAACGCAAGGTGTTTGCAGGGATCAAGTCGGCTTATTCGCCGCAGGAAATCGAGGGGCGCCTGACTGTTGTAGTGGCCAATCTGGCACCGCGTAAAATGCGCTTTGGTACGTCTGAAGGCATGGTACTGGCCGCGGGTCCTGGTGGAAAAGATATTTTTTTGCTACAGCCTGACCATGGAGCTGTGCCGGGGATGCGCGTGAAATAGCGGCACGTGGCAAACAGCAACGCCATCATTCCAACGGGTAAATTTATTGCGCGTATCGATGAAAAGCGGTGCATTGGCTGTACGCTCTGCATCAAGGCCTGCCCCTTCGACGCCATCGTGGGTGCTGCAAAACGTATGCACACGGTTATCGTTCAGTATTGCACGGGGTGTAAACTATGCCTGCCACCGTGTCCGGTCGACTGCATCGAACTGGTAGCCAATACGTATTTTGATGACGCTCGTGCTGGAGCATCAACACGCCAGCAACGTGAATGGAAAGAAGCCTTCGCGAAGTTCTCACGCGATAATAGAGAACAACGTGCCCGCAGATTGACAAGACTGGAAAAGGAAAAACAGGAATTATTTGAGCGCAAGAAAAATGCCGTATTAAATCGACAATGAACGAAGCAAAAAGAAAAGAAATCTTTCGCAGGCTGAAAAAGACTAACCCCAACCCCAAAACCGAACTCAAACACGGCTCCAATTTCGAACTACTGGTAGCAGTGATATTATCCGCGCAGGCGACGGACGTAAGCGTGAACAAGGCTACCAAGGACCTGTTCAAAGTCGCCAACACCCCTGCAAAGATGCTGGCATTGGGAGAGGAAGGGCTGAAGACTTACATCAAGTCGATAGGACTGTTCAACAACAAGGCAAAAAATATTATCGCGGCCAGCCAAATTCTTATCGACAAGCACGGTGGTCGTATTCCACGTGATCGAAAGGGGCTGCAAACCCTACCTGGCGTGGGGAGAAAAACAGCCAACGTAGTGCTTAATAACGCATTTGGACAGCCCACCATTGCTGTTGACACCCATATCTTCAGGGTTGCAAACCGCACCGGAATTGCACCGGGGAAAAATGTACTGGTCGTCGAACAGAGGCTGGAAAAATTTGTCCCCGAGCAATACAAAATGCACGCGCATCACTGGTTGATCCTGCATGGTCGCTACACCTGCATCGCGCGCAAACCCAAGTGCAATGCGTGCGCAATCATAGATCTATGCGAATATCGCAATAAGAATATATACTAGATAAGGAATCGTGTATTTTTAGAGATACATTTAGTAATGAGAACTTTGAAAGGTTGGCACAGTCACATATCTGTAACTTTGGTGAATGCCACCCCCAATATGTATCAGGAGAATAAAACATGTCCAAAAAAACTGAACTGAAGCCCCTTGCTGCTGCCGTTGGTGCAGCTCTTGCTACAGGTGCATTTGCAATTCCAGCCGCGAGTGCGCAGGAAAATCCTTTCGAAATCACTACCTTTTCCTCGGGCTATATGATTGCAGGCAGCCATGGTGAAGGCAAGTGTGGAGAAGAAAAGAGTGGCGAAGGCAAGTGCGGTGAAGGCAAATGTGGCGAGGGTAAATGCGGTGAAGGCAAACGCGGCGAAGGCAAGTGCGGTGAGGGTAAATGTGGTGAAGGCAAACGCGGCGAAGGTAAATGTGGCGAAGGCAAGTGTGGTGAGGGTAAATGCGATAAAGGCAAACGCGGTGAAGGCAAGTGTGGTGAGGGCAAATGTGGTGAAGATAAATAGCGAAAAAGAAAAGAGTGACAGTTGAATCAAATCTTTTTTGTCAAACTTGAGAAACGATGAACATTACGTTTGTCGTTTCTCATCTAGCTATGCCTTGTTAGCCAATAAACCCTGCCATACGTATATTTTTAGGGAAATGATCCCGCCCGCTAAAATCATTACCTGCCGATGACAGGAAGCTTGCCTGGTTAAAGGGGAAGCCATACAACGTGCAGTCAAAAAAGACATACCCGGTAACAGGTGCAGGCCTTGGTTTGCGCCGTGATTTTCTGGATGAGTTGAAGGAAGCCCTTCCAACGGACATCAACTTCATGGAGATTGCACCGGAAAACTGGATCGGAGTTGGTGGCAAATTGGGTAAACGCCTGCGTGCGCTTACGGAACAAATCCCCTTTGTTACTCATGGATTATCACTGTCGCTGGGTAGCCCCGCGCCGCTCGACGAATCACTGGTTCAAGACGTTAAAGAATTTTTGAACCGGCACAATATCCGTTGTTACAGCGAACACCTGAGTTACTGTTCTGATGACGGGCACTTGTATGACCTGTTGCCGATTCCATTTACACAAGAAGCGGTACATTACGTAGCCGGTAGAATCAGGCGCGTGCAGGAAATTCTGGAAAGGAAAATTGCGGTAGAAAACGTCTCGTACTATGCCGTGCCCGGCAAAGAAATGGACGAGATAACTTTTATTAACGCCGTTCTGCAAGAGGCAGATTGCAATTTGTTACTTGATGTAAATAACGTTTACGTCAACTCGGTAAATCATCGCTATGATCCGGGAGAATTTTTACGTGCCTTGCCTGGTGAACGCATTGCCTACTGCCATATAGCCGGCCATTACAATGAAGCAGAGGATTTAATCGTCGATACTCACGGAACTGACGTGATTAATCCCGTCTGGAGCCTTCTCGAAAAGGCCTATGAGTTGTTCGGAGTATTTCCAACCCTGTTGGAAAGAGATTTCAACATTCCACCACTTGAAGTGCTAATGAAAGAAGTAAACGGGATACGCAGGTTACAAAAAAAGTGGAATGATGCCTCTATGTCTCTCGCTTGAGCAAGTTAATTGGAATGATTACAGAAAACGCCTCATTCAAGGAAATTCAGTACGCGTTCACTGCGCATGTAAGGGACCCTGATAACGTGCGCGCACCGAACGGAATTGAAGACCGGCGCATGGCCATCTATCGTAGACTGCTTTATCGCAACGTGGAAAGGTTTATCACTAATGCGTTTCCGGTCCTGCACAAACTGTACAGCCATGAAAACTGGCACAAGATGATTCGACATTTTTTTGCAAGCCATCAATCTGTAACACCCTATTTCAAGGATATCCCGCGCGAATTTCTCACCTATTTACGGGAAGAGCGCGAACCTCAACCTGAAGATCCTGCCTTTATCAAGGAACTGGCACATTACGAATGGCTTGAAATTTACCTGGCATTTGCTGATGTTGAAGCAGATATTGCAAACGTCGATCCGCTCGGCAATATGATGACTGCCGTGCCTGTGTTATCTCCACTGGCTCAAATGCACAGCTACAATTTTCCAGTGCATAAAATCAAGCCCGATTTTCAGCCAACTGAACCCAACTCACAGCCTGTTTTTCTTATGGTTTACAGAAACAGGCAAGACAAAGTAGGTTTTATGGAACTGAATCCGATAGCTGCGATGCTGGTTGGCCTGATTGAGAAAGAAGGTGCAAAAACAGGCCAACAGCTACTGGACGAAATCGTTGCAACCTTGCAATATCCAAACCCGAAAGCCGTATACCGGGGTGGAGAGCAGGTGCTCAAGCAATTGCAAGCTAAAGATATCCTGCTTGGTACGCGACCCTGTTGATTGCCTCTTCAGTTCTGCTGTCCAAGCCAGGGTATTTCCTTCTGACCTGCGCATTTGGATAAATATCGGCTCACTACAAACAGAAAATCTGACAGGCGATTCAGATATATTTGTATATTCGCGTTTGTCTGCTGTTGTCCACTTACTGTAACTACACTGCGTTCCGTGCGCCGGCATACCGCGCGCGCCAAATGACATAGAGACGCCGCGTGACCGCCGCCGGGCACGATGAAGTTTTTCAGTGGCGGAAGTTGGCTGTCGTAATCGTCTATATGCCGCTCTAGCTGCATAACCATATCTTCTGAAATCAGGTTCAACTGTGCACAATTCAACTCTGCTCCGAGATTGAATAACTGGTGCTGAACTTGCAGCATGATTTCTCTTAAGTCGTCCGGTACGTCTTGCGCCAGCACCATTCCTATCGCGCAATTGAGTTCGTCAACGTCGCCAATGGCCTGCACTTGCGGACAATCCTTGTGTACCCGTTTGCCGCCCGATAAACCGGTCTCACCACCATCACCGGTTCTGGTATAGATTGTAGCGTGCTTCCTGGACATCCTTGGTATGACTACCTTTATTCTGTAAATCTGAACCGCAATTCCGCAGATACGTACCGGCCAGGCACGTTGTAACCCGAAGCCAACTCATAGTCTTTGTCCAGCAGATTATCCACTTTCAGAGACAGAGTGGTGTATGGGAAGTCAACCCCGGTAGACAGATTGAAGAGCCCATAGCCAGGCAAGGTAACATCGCCAACGTCTCTTCTTTGCGAGGTGAGCAACCCATGCAAAGTAACGAAGAACGATTTGTGCTGATAGGTGAGGCCTGCCGTCAGCGTACGCTTGGCGCGTCTCAGTAAAGGCGCGTTATCGCTTTCATTGCGAGGATTCTGCATGATCCCTTCCAGGTATGCCTCCCATTGTTCGCATTGATGCTGTAAGGACAGTTCAACTCCCCGTATGCGCGCCTTGTCTACGTTGCGATTCCTATCATCCGAATACATAATCAGGTTTTCCACTTTGTTTTCAAAAGCGCGCAGGGATACCTTGGTGTTCGGGTTAAAGTCGTGGCTCATTCCCACTTCGACCGAACGAGAGGTTTCCTCCCTTAGATTCGGATTGCCTCCAAATCCAAATCTCGCGTTACTATCTGGAGCTCTGAACCCGGTACCCAAACCTGCAAATACCCTTGTATCACTAGTCGTATGATAACCGTACTCGAAATTCCAGGTAATCGCCTCATTAAAACTCTCATGGTTGGTATATCGAGCTGACGTAAACAGAACGTGACTGTCTTTGGCCCACTGGTTACGTATATGGGCAGACCAAATATCTGTATCTTCTTCATAGCCTGTTCCGTAGGATAGCGATTCGGTGTCTTCATCTGTTACAGATACACCAAATACAAGTACATTGTCGGCAATTGAAAGGTCATTCTTCCAGTCATAGACGACTCTATCCGTAAAGGCAAAATCCTTGGTACCCGAACCGCTTACCTGGTTCTGCAGAAGTTCGTCCTTGGTCTTTGAGACCGAAAGAGAAGACTGCCAGTTTTTTGACAAGGGCAGGCTGAACGTGGCGTGCAATACCTCATTTTTGTGATCCTGGTCCAGGAGGTTATCTGGGTAGCCGCTGTATTCAGTATTACCTGCTGCCTGCCAGTAACCGAATCCAAGCTCACCTATACCCGGCTTTACGTTTACATCGAAACTGATGGTGTCGTTATCGTGTCCATGGTCAGTGGTAGATATATTTCGTGCGGGAAATCCGCTGGTATCAAAGCGGTTGAAAGAAAATTTCCCGGACCAATAGTCGTTCACATAGCTGAGATCAACGCCTCGTTCCGTAGTGGAATATCTGCCGTCGGAAAAACGCAGTTCCGCCCTGTTATATGGCTGCCGTGCAGAGGTAATAATGTTGACCACTCCTCCTATTGCTTCGGAACCATAGACCGTGGAGCGTGGGCCTTTGATAACCTCGATGCGTTCAATAGAGGAAGTGTCAATCATTGCCCAGGCTGCACCACCAGTGGTCGCAGCATTTATTTTTACGCCGTTTACAAGCACCGCAGTGTGGTTGCTGTTTGTACCACGCAGAAATACCGAGGTTTGTTGACCAAAGCCACCGGTTCTGGCGATATCCAGGCCCGCATGCCAACGTAGCAGGTCGGCAATATCTGCAGGTCGATTGCGTTCTATGGTTTCACGGTCGATGACGATTGCGGAAGGGATAATTTCTTCCACTGGTTGAACGTATCCTGCAGCGGTTACGACCACCTCACCCAGCACTTGCGGCTTTTCGTCAGCTCGTGACACGGGCAGACAGACAAAACTGATCAAAGCCAGGATAAAAAATTTGTAGCATCTCATTTCATGCCCCTCGTAATCTGTAGCCTCGACAGCGGACACACAATGAAACGCGCAGGCCATATACCTGCGGATACGAACTTCAGCTTGAGTCGCCCACCGCAACTACCTGAATCACATAAGGCCGGTCTTCGGGCTGATGAGCAGCCTGGCGGCTCGAATGGACCACCTTCCCGCGCCAAACGCAGTGGCTACCGGTTCACTCTGGACTCAATTACCGCTGCGGGGGCAGCGCCTGATTTACACAGTCTTCCCTGTTTCACCCCTGCGCTTGAAAACAAACCGGGGCACCTTCAGTGAATTTGGTATTCGAGAATAATAACAGATCTATTTGATCAAATGCTGAGTATCCTTACCTTGGAGTCACTCAGACTTGTTCCACTCAAATTATGTATTGCCTGCTCCAAAGACCTTGACGGCAGTAGCCGTAATGTCCTTCTGCGGGTCGAACCAGTGCAACTTTTTATGCAGTTGCACTACCTCTCCGATGATCACCAGCGTTGGCGGCTTGACGTCATGCCGTTGTACCAGTAGTGGCAGGTCGTCCAGATTACCGATGATGACTTTCTGGTTGGGGGTAGTGCCTTGTACTACCATGGCTGCCGGGGTGCTTGCGTCCAACCCGTGTTTCTTGAGGTTGGTGCATATCTCTTTTAAACCTTGGGTGCCCATGTAAAAGACCAGCGTCTGGTTGCGATGTGCAAGCATCTGCCAGTTCAAATCAACACTGCCGTCCTTCAGGTGCCCGGTGACAAAGATAACAGCTTGGGAAAACTCACGATGGGTAAGCGGAATACCTGCATAGGTCGCACATCCCGTGGCTGCGGTAATACCGGGTACAACCTGAAATGGAATCTGCTCATCTATCAGGGTAGCAATTTCCTCACCGCCCCTGCCAAATATGAAGGGGTCGCCCCCCTTCAGTCGTAAGACCCGCTTACCTTCTTTTGCCAGATGTACCAGAAGCCGGTTGATTGTCTCCTGCGGGAGAGTGTGTTGTGCACGTTCCTTTCCGGCATAGATTTGTTCTGCTTCCTGGCGGACGAGCAACATGATCTGCGGAGATACCAGGCGGTCGTACACGACCACGTCAGCCTGTTGCATCAGGCGCAAGGCGCGAAAGGTAAGCAGGTCCGGGTCACCCGGTCCGGCGCCAACCAGGTAGACCTCACCTTGCGGCAGTGCCTTTTCGTCTGCTTTGGCAAGGGTTTCTTGCAGCAATTTTTGTGCACCTTGTAGTTGTCCGGCAAAAACGAGTTCTGCAACCGGCCCTTGCAATAGCTGCTCCCAGAACTTTCTTCGTTGATCGACGGATATGAACTTCTTCTTGACCTCAAGCCGATGATCTTCTATCAATTTTGCGAGTTGTCCGTAGGCTGCCGGCGTACTGTTCTCCAGCTTCGTGCGTAACATCCTTGCCAGCACCGGAGAGGCACCGCCAGTGGATACTGCGATCTGCACCGGTGAACGATCTATGATGGATGGCAATATGAAATCGCAATTCTTTGAATCATCTGCGGCATTAACCAAAATGCCCCGTCTACGGCAGCATGCGGCAACCTTTGCATTGATCCGTCGATCATCTGTAGCAGCCATGACAAGCTGATAGCCTTGCAAGTCCTGCTCCGAGAACTTCTTTCTTTGCCAAGTTATGGTGCCGTCATCGACTCGTTGTTGCAGTGCCACCGATATTTTCGGGGCAATAACAGTAATCGCCGCCCGCGCGCGTTCCAGCATGGCCACCTTGCGGGCTGCAACGGCACCCCCGCCAATAATTAGGCATGGCCTGTTTTTTACATCCAGAAATAGAGGTAGATAATCCATGGTGGTCGGTTGGCGATATGGAAGGGTATCACACGGCCTTTACGACTGAAGTGACTGTAAATATTCAGATACAGGTTTGACTACAGGTGCTATTTTTTTCCTCATGACGGAGCCAATTGCATCCGTCATACCAAATATCGGATCAACAAGTGTTTCACCGACCATGGACAGGTTGAAAAGTGCTCTCAATTGCGGCCACAGAGACGTATCCACTTTTAGTATCCTTGCAATCCTGGGGTCATTACCAGCAAGAAATTCATCCGTATAATCTGATAATGACTTTATATCACGCCATGTCGGAGGATGGATTTCAATTTCCCGAAAGTAATTTCCTATGGCGTTGAGAATTGCTACTGCTACGTCTTGATCGCCAGGCTTTTGCAGCACCATGTCCGCCGTGCTCAAAAACGCTTGGCCGGCGGGACTCATCGCCTGGTGCAGCATTTTCGCCACGTTATTTCCCTGCTTGATCTCAACCTGCAAGGTACCTGACAGGCTTTCCCATTTTTCATGTGCTGCAACTTCAATTGGCAGGTCATGAGGGGTTTGTTGCAGAAATCCCACGTAGTATGAATTTTTACGCTTGCCTCGATTCCAGATATTGCGGCGCACTTTCTCATCGATCAAATCCGGCTGAAGCACCAGGCGGACACTGTCGATAATAGCTTTTTGTTCTTCTTCAAAAGGCAAAAATTCGACTAGAAAGCGTGCCACTTCCACGCCCATCTTGCCATTGACAACGCTTTTCTTTTCGAGCATCTGGCGTGCGTTTTCGGCATTGGCACCCGACCACCAGGCACGGCGTGCCAGTTCATCAGTAAGTCCGGGCGCGTGTACGACCGCTGCTACGGCCTCAGGCTCCGCTATGAGCAGCAGCTTTTCCAAACTGTCGTTACGTGCCTGCCCCATTCTGGTCCAGCGCTTCAAAAATACCGGGTAGCCGCCGGGAGACTCTAGATAGTGGGTAGACAGGAATTGCCGAATCAGCTGTATATACTTTTCATCTTTGCAAGTAGGGTTCAATTGCACACTCGCCTCGCCTTTTTCTGCCAGGGCATGAATACGCATACGTGATTCGTCTATGCGAATGGCTTGCAGGGATTGTGCGATCAGGACATTGAGCCGCAATTGATCTTCACGGGAAAGCTGCATGTCAGTTAAGCTGAACTCTCTGCCCCCAGGGGACGGGCTTCTTGCCTTTTACAAGCCAGATGACCGGATAATCTGGAGCCATGTCAGGGAACGTGCCCTCGCAATCGGTGAAGTAGACAAGCAGGTGAGGGGGATGGTCTTGTCGGCTCAACCACTCAAAAACCGGGCGGAAATCGGTACCTCCGCCACCCTGTAGAACAGTTGGCAGGACAGTGTCTTCCCATGGCTCGAAGATCCACGGTGCGTCCTGTGCAAGTGCTGCATCACAGGGTAACAATATAATCCTTGCCCGCACGTTGCCCTTGATCGCATCTACCTCCGACAGAAATTCATTCATGTCCCCGTCGCTGATAGAACCACTGGTATCAATTGCAATCGCTACGTCAATATGGCTACTGCGCAGGCTCGGGAATATTGCGGTGCCTTCTCGGCGGGATGAAGGTTTCGAGTAGCTGTAGTCATTGCGCGCGTTGGCAGTCATATAGCGTGCAAGCAACATGCGCCACGGCAATCCGGGTTGCAGCATGAGGTCTACCATGCGCCCCATGTAGCCGCCAAGTTTTCCTGCCTGCAAGGCCTGCTGAGCTGCACCTGCAAGTCTTTGTTGCCACTGAATCGACAATTCCTCTTGTTCCTGCGGGGTCAATTCCGGCGGTTGTTGCGCAAGTTCCTGTACTTGATCAGCATCATCGGGACTGGTTTTGCAAGAACCTTGCATTTGTTGATCTTGGTTTGAATTACCTTTCCCGGTAGATTCTTGCCTTTCCGTTTTTGTGTCATCATCGTCAAACTCTTCAATACAGGGATAGATTTCTTCCGCAGTCATGCCGAGGAAACTGTCTTCAACCATGGTCCCTGCAGGGGGCTTGATACCATCCTGTATCAATAAGGGATTCACCGCGTAATCACAGGCGAGTTCCCAGCGGCGTTTTATGCGGTGCTGTCTTCTTGCGAAATGTGACAGGGCGCAATGCAGTGCCTGTTTGGCTAGAACAAATTGCGTTTCTTCTATGTCAAGTGCATGGATGTAATTCCGGTTGTAAAAAAGGCTGCGTGCATCGGTGACAGCCGTTCTGCACCAGCCGGGGTCGGCAGCTACCAGGGGCAGGCGCAGGACTAACGCCCCCAGAAAAGGCTTGTCCAAAATCAGTCGCGTTCTCGCCGCCGCGAGTTTGTGCTGGATTTCAGTATTATCCACCGAAGGCACGTATCAGGTTCTAACGGACGTGATCGTAGATCATGATATCAGCGATCTTGTTTGCCCAGACGGCAAATTCCGGCAGACTAAAAAGGTTTTCGCCGATTGCGCGTTGCAGGTCCGAGACCATCATCACCCCCATCTCACGTTGTGGAAAACGGCCGGCATAGTTGAGGATATTTCCGTGTATCGTATCGGCATTTCCCGTTTTTGCAGCCCGAATTGCTCGACCGACGAGTGCGGTGGCAACCGCGTATTGCAGATCGATCTCTGCAGGAACCGCAACCTCCTCACCGCGAATAATTGCCTCCAGGTCAGGCATTTGCTCAAGATTGGAGATAAAGGCACTCAATTCGATACCCGCAGCTTGGCCTACGCACGCCTGTAACGTACCGGCTAGCAGGTCAGGTTGTTGTGAGAACTTTTGCAAGGCGCGATGTGCGAACTCCCAGGAGCGGGGAGATGGGAATGCTACCGGATTGTGCGCGGGGTCGAAATCAAATAACAAGTCAGGCCGAAAGCGCAAGAAAGCGATAATCCTTTCATCGATCCCGTTGGCATAAGCCCATGCCACCCAATCGTCCAGGTTGACGTCGACTTCAAAATGGGAAAAGCGGTTTGCCAACGGTGCGGGCATGGCATAGGTTGCACCACGGTCGCCCTGGCGGTTACCGGCGGCAAAAATGGCCCATCCATCAGGTACGCAATACTGTCCCAGGCGTCGGTCGAGTATGAGCTGATAAGCTGCCGCGGAAACGCTGGGTGCCGCCGAAGTGATTTCATCCAGAAATAAAATGCCGCATTCCCCGTGTCGTTGCTTGTCCGGAAGCATTGCCGGCACCGCCCATTCCACTACGTCCTGTACACGAAAAGGTATGCCGCGCAGGTCGCTGGGCTCCATTTGTGATAAGCGCACGTCAATGACCTCGACGTCGTTTTTTTGCGCAACCTGCGCGACTATCTGTGATTTACCCACGCCCGGCGGCCCCCACAGCATCACCGGTGTGTGGTGTTCAGCAGCACCTTGAAATTCTTTCTCCAAGACTACCAGTAAATGTGCGGGACGCATGAGTTTGTTGCGAGTTTAATGATGATCTCGGTGGAAGAACAGGCTCGCTTGAAAAAGCATGTAACTGCCGGTAATTACGTTTCCTGCGGCGAGAACCCGGCGCGTGCATACCACTCTTTGGCTTTTTCCAAATCCTGGGTAACGCCGCGGCCCTCTTCATACATCATCGCGAGAGTAGTTTGCGACCCCTGTAGTCCCTGTTCGGCAGCTTCGGTAAACCACTTTACGGCCTCAGTGCCATTTTTTTCCGCACAATCGCCTTCCATGAACATGAAACCCAAACCATGCTGTGCCAGTGCGTGCCCCTGTTCAGCCGCCGCTTTCATCCACTTGAACGCCGCCTGCGGATTTACGGCAACCCCCAGGCCATTTTGATACATGATGGCACAACGGTGTTGCGCATCGGCATTGCCCTTTTCAGCAAGCGGCGAGAGAATCTGCATCGCACGGGAGAAATGCTTGGCTTCAAATGCCGCCATTCCACTTGAAAAATCTATCTCATCGTCAGCCATATCGACTCCAAAGTTTGATATTTAAGGCTTGTCCCTGATTGCATCATGCATCAGTCAGGCATAATCCTTTAATTATCGCTTGATCGTGCAGTTTTTACACTATTGCTTTTGTAATTTCCTCCGTATCCCCTCAATGTGGGTATATAAGGGGATATGTTACCTTTTGTATCCTGCTATGCCACGTTTTACATGCCATCATATAGCTTATGTCTACAGTTGAGCAGCATCCACACGCAGCTACCGCCATGCGTTCGTACATTCAGCGCGTTGCGACGGGGCCTGAATACAGCAAAGATATTACGTTTGAAGAGGCGCAGGACGCCATGCATCATATTCTTGCAGGTGCTGCTGATCCTGTTCAGGCCGGTATTTTCCTGATTGCACTGCGCATGAAGCGTGAGACACTGGATGAAAACGGCGGGTCGCTGCAAGCAATTATTAATGCGTCCAATATTGTTGCTGCGGACGTTGATCACGTTATTGATATTGCTGACCCGTATGACGGCTATACCCGTGGTTTACCGGCGTCGCCTTTTTTGCCTGCGGTGCTGGCTGCATGTGGCTTGCCCGCCGTTTCACACGGTGCTGAGGCGGTGGGACCGAAATATGGCGCAACCCACCGCAAGATATTGCGCGCTGCAAACGTCAACGTTGACTTCACGCCCCAACAGGCCGTGCAACGGATCAACGATCCGAAAGTCGGATGGGCATATCTTGATCAAAGAGAAATTTGTTCTGCCCTGCATGACCTGATTCCTCTGCGCACGAAAATCGTCAAGCGCCCCGTTATTACTACCGTCGAAGTCCTGATTGGCCCGGTGCGCGGCAGACATGCCACGCACTTGATGACTGGTTACGTGCACAAACCTTATCCACCGGTTTACGAGCATCTGGCAAAACTGTCAGGGTTTGATTCAGCCGTGTTTGTAAGGGGCGTTGAGGGTGGTGTGATTCCTTCCCTGAAACAGGAATCAAAATACTTCGAATATCAAGATAAAGGCGAATTAACTGAAGTCAGCATTCACCCGCAACAAGTCAATATTCAACAAGACGTGCGCGCAATTCCCCTGCCTGACCTGCCTGCTGCCAAAGGAGGAGATGAAACTGCGGCAAAAGTTGACATTGAAGCACTTGCCCGTCATGCGGCTGAAACGGGGACGGCAGCCCTGGAAGGAAAGGAGGGCCCTGCACGCGACAGTTTGATTTATGCGGGCGCAATTGCACTTGCTCACGTGGGTGTAGAGAAAAATATGCAGGATGCCGCCGCAAGGGTTAGAAATGCAATTGATTCCGGTGATGCCCTGGCACATTTCCAGCAAAACAGGTTAGATTAAACATAATTCTTTAACAAGGAGATCACATGGACCAGATGTATAGAGACACCGTAACCAAGATGGAATCCGCAGGCGTGGATCCTGAATACGTGCTTGGATGGCAGGGTGGATATCTGGGGCACCCGCAGCGTGAAGAGCAGCGTATTAATGAAGCCTACACCGCAGGCTATGAAGATGGCCAGGAAAAAAATACCGACAACTTTGAGAAGTGGAAAAAAGAATAAGACGGGAGAAACATGTTCGCATGAAGCGTGTCCAAAAATGGTTCACGCTCTTGGTTTCCATCGCTTAACGTCGTCCAAACCGGTCGAAGTCCTTGTCAAAGGTCGCAACGTGGTTGCCGGAGGCAGCTAAGGCAGCCAGATAACAGCCCATAAAGTCACATTTTATTGACGCGAAACGATCCAGTGGTCAGAAGCGGTACTTGAGCCCTACCGTTACCGTCCAGTGGTCTATGTCGTCCACTTTAATATCGCTTGTAAAAGGGGTCGTGCCGTCCGCCTGCACGGGTTTGTGACTGCGTATCTGATTCCATTTCCGGGACTTTTTGGTGAATCCGTCAAGGCGTGTCCAGTGCCCCTTCATGCCGATGGAAACCCGTTCAGTAAGGGCGTAGTCCACTCCGCCCATGATCTGGTAAGCGAATTGCGTCTCCTCAAGGCCGACATCCATACTGCTTTGCGTGTCTGCAGCAGCCCTCTGCCATTCTTCAGTGCCCAAATCAGTCTTGCGCACGAAAAGATTATCATAGTCCATCTCGATCCTGGCTATACCAATACCGGCACCGAGGTAAGGCGTCCAGGCCGAACTGTTCAGAAAATCGTAATAAACGTTGGCGAAAAATTGATGCACTTCGTAGTCGGAAAGTCTGTTGGTTGGTGGAATGTCCTGACTCCACTCGGAATCCTTGGTAGCCAGTGCCTCATTACTGCGGCTACCTACCACCAGTTGGCGGTCACCACCCTGATGGCGGTACTGGTACTCGCCTTCGAAGCGGAAGTTGCCATAGGCATAGCCCAGAGTAACACCGCCTACAAAACCAGCCCCAAGATTAAACTTGTTGCCGAACAGGCGCCTGGGGGTATTATCCGTACACCTCTCGTCAGTTGGTGCGTCGTTCGGATCTGCATAAAGCAAACGGTCGCAGCGTGTCTCGTGGCTGACGCCGGACAGCGTTGTATCCACATTACTGGATTTCGACAGTCCTATCTCAAAACCGACGTAACCGCCGCTCCGGTTACCTTCCTCGGCGGCGAGCACTCCGGCTGTCGCGAACATTAGTACAATTCCGCCAAGCTGGATTAAGGGTAAACTACGATTCACAATTCCACCTCTCTAGTAATCGAGCCTTAAAAAGCTACCTGCTAAAATCCGTGCTACGGTCCTTTTTTCCGTTTATTTATACTACACAGTTCATACTCGTTTTCAATAATCAGAAATCTACTCCTCATGACGCGACAAGCCACTATTTTCGCGGTGACTAACCTGATATTGCAGCAACAACCTCACTCAGATGCTAGATTCAACCTGTGGGGCAAGAATCTCCAGGGCACGGAGGCGATCGAGATGAGCGTGTGCGAACTGATTGCGATAGCTCCGTAAGCAGCCGTAGCAGCTCGAGTTGCACCCGCAATTACCTTGCACGCGCTCCTTCGCAGCACCGAGGACATCGGAGAAAACCTCTTCGTGTTCCAGCTGCGCCACCAGCCCAGCACCGCCCGGTACGTTGTCGTAGAGCACGACTGCTGATTCTCCTTGCTGATCGCCGCTGGTAATGGTGACATTCAGATCAGTGTCTGGAACTTCCAGCGTGTCTGCCGCACCGAGTAGCACCGCGTAGGCGACCGAATACGCGTCCCACTCGCCATGGACCATCGGGAATTGAAGGCACACGACGTCGGTAGCGAGTTCGTGGCCGAGAGAGAACCGCTCCAGGGTGCCACTGCAATCCGAACCCGATGGCGATTTGTGGCTGGCCTGCGGCGCTACCATGTGGCTGCCACAGGAACGGCAGATATAGAATCCCTTCCTGTTCCGGCCTTCGCACAGGATGACCAGAACTCCGGGGACAGCACTCGTCACCTGCACGCCGAGAACGGTCTTGTTTTCGGGTTGTGTGTCGAAACCGGGGAAGAAAGGCCGTGTCGTATATAGGCGGTGCGCCCGTCCCTGTGGCTCCGAGGGTTTTTCGAACAGAGGAGTCACGAAGCCGAACTCGGGAATGAGATACTTTCGTTCGCCCGGTGGCCTTTCGGTATCGCTCTTCTCGTTCCATTGCTTGAAGTTGCGCGCATCGTCGTACCGGTAATGGCGCACGGGCCACGCCTTGCCGGCAACCACCTTGACGCCGCAGGATTTCCACTCGAGCTTATTGGCGATCACCTTGCCCCCGGGAGCGTACTCAGCGATCGCCTGGGACAGGTCGCGCTGGAGCGCGACACCGGTCGGGTGGCCGTCCGTCGAACGGACATCGAGTTCGACGACGTCCACCGGAAATCCGTATTTCGGGATGACAGCCTTACGGGAAAGGAAGTCCAGCGTCCGTTCGTCGGCAATGGTATCCATACGCTTGCCGATACGCGCGCTCCAGTTGTCCTTGCGTTGCTCGAAATATCCTTTGCGAAGAACCTCCATCGCGGTGTAGTCTGCACAGACTTCCTTCTCTGCGAAGGCTAGACGACTGTCCTCGCCTGCGATTTGTTCAACCCAGGTGTTGTCCCCGAGCCCGACCCGGCCATGCATTTCCTCAGGGACGATGTGGGACAAAGTGTCTTTCAACTCGCCATTGGCTTCACAGAAACGGTAAAGATCTTCTGTCGCCCGCGGTACGAGCCAGTCGCCAACGAATTCCTTAACACACTTGAACCTAATTCTGTTTCTGTCTCTCTTGAAAAATTCGGACAGGGCGACGGCAACCATGTGCCGCAAGATGATCTTCTCGTTTGTCATGCGTAGACGCGGCGGGTGAATCGCACCGTTCATCACGCGACCTTCGGGATTCTCATAATGATACAGGTCGTGGGGATTGCGGCGGCAGTAGGTCAGAACAAGGCCAGGTGTATCCCGCCGGCCCGCGCGCCCGGCGCGCTGAGCGTAGTTGAATGACTCCGGAGGGACATTGCGGAGAAAGACGGATTCCAGATCGCCGAGGTCGACGCCGACTTCGAATGTGGTCGAGGAACTGAGCAGGTGGATGTCGCCGTTCTTGAACTGATCCTGCCTCTTGCGCGCCTCGTCAGCGTCGATCTGGGCAGTGTGTTCTTCCGCGCGCAGTTTGGGTGGCAACCTGGAACTCTCATAGAGTATTCGGTAGTGGTTCCCATCGAGGCGTTCTTGACGGACCGGCGAGAGCTTGCCGCGGCAATGGTTTCGCGGGCAGATACCTCGGACATTGTAGCTAGCAAGTGTCGCGCAGATGTCGCATTCCCAGATTTCATCCATGATGGCTGGCTTGATCCGAAGCCAGCACGAATCGAGCCAAAAAGTGCCGTTCTCTCTTGCAGGAAGGAGTACGGGATCATGGGGTTCCTGCAAGGCAAGCCAAATTTTCTTCATCAGTTCAATCGCCGCGGATCGCTTTTCGTTCTCGGGTAGGTCGCTGTCTGCGAGGAGCCGGTGAAGGAAATGACTTACGATCGCGGATTGAGGGTTGCCCCATTGCAGCACGTTACGCCGCCGATCTCGCGGCGCGATGCCGAATGCCCGTTGCGGCCAGGGTGAGATGTCTCTCCATACCGGCGTTCCGGCATCCCTAGGCAGGCTTATGGCACGGCGCGGGCGCATCTCGTCCAGCAGGTAACCGATCAAGGCATGCGCTTCATCTTCGTTGAGATTCCATGGTGGTCGCCGCATCATATCCGGCACACGCAGATCCCGGGAAAGTGCGATGAACCACTTGACCAAGCCTACGCCGGCCAGTGACAGCCTCTTCTCATCGGTTACCGCCTCGCGCAGGATGGACGTGAGCACCTGACGGGTTTTCTTTTCCTGGGTGTCCGCCCCGCTGAAGAGCCTGGCCTCGTCCCACTCCCGGAGCAAACGATTCCGGAGGTCGTCGATGGACAGCCCTTCTTCGGCGACCGGGTCGGACTTGATAGCTTTGAGGATGAAGTTCCGGTCGCGCAGCTTCTCGTAGGAATTCTCGATGTACCAGGCAAAGAACGCCGCTTCTTGGCGGCTATCCGCGAAGGCCAGAGTCTTGCGTCGGTCGCTGGGAAGGAGTTCATGCAAGGCGGTTGCGATCACGGAATTCGGCCCATCCGACCCATGTACGATTTCCTGAACAGGATCACCGATCCCACCACGCTGGTAGTCGCAGACCTCGCACTTTCTAAGCTGGTCGGGTTTCTCGTCGTGCGAGACGCACTTCTTCACAAGTATCGCAGCACCGCATTCGCATCCAGGTTTGGACTTCGACAAGGCACCGCAGCGTCTGCACAGCAATTCATCTCCATCGTCCGTCGGCAAGTAGTAGTCGACACCGAATCCAGGATGACTCGGGTCCCGGTCGGCTTCTTTCAGCTTCCCCTCATGTTCTCGGCCGACATAGTAGTGCTGACCGCATTCCCGGCAGAGCGCGATCTCGAGCGGCTGACCGCCCTCACTCTTGCGGTTGAGTACCACGGCATCCCCACTTTCGCGGTGAACGAGAAAGGCTCCCTCAAGCGCGCGGAGAAACGCGTGATAACGCCGTGGGGAACCGTCTTCGGTCTGAGGAAGCGACTTTCCAAAGATGATCTTCCATTTCGAGAAGGGCAGCTCCCCGAAAAGCTCCGCGGCGAATTCGGTAACCGCCTGCCTATCTTCGTCTCCCTGCCTGGAGGTAATGGTCGCGCTGGTGGCGATGCATCGAAACGGATCTTTCCGGCCCCCGTCGC
This sequence comes from Gammaproteobacteria bacterium, assembly GCA_965215055.1. GTDB lineage: Bacteria > Pseudomonadota > Gammaproteobacteria > UBA4575 > UBA4575. The sequence goes on along the minus strand of OZ244046.1, from coordinate 1,018,342 downwards.
GCAAGCGTTGCTTTAGGCGTCGGATCAGCATCCCCATTTCCATGCCCCTCGCGCCGCGATATTGATGCGCCTCGTCCAGCACGACAAACTGCCAGTGCGTGCCTAGCCCATCGTCGAATAGAGGGCTGTCGTCAGGACGGATCAGCAGATATTCCAGCATCGAGTAATTGGTCAGTAAAATGTGAGGCGGGGACTGACGCATTTCTTTGCGAAAGACGAGTTCACCAGGCAGTCGTTCCTCCGCGCGCGCCGTGGCGTTGCGCCGTCTGTCCCTGTTATTATTCGGCGTCTGTCCGATGTATTGCCCGAACGTCGGCTGGAAAGCTGACCCCGAATCGTGCAATGTCTTGCAAACCGACCCCAGGCGTTCACGCTGATCGTTTGCCAGTGCGTTCATTGGGTAAAGGATCATGGCCCGCACTCCCGGCTCTTCGAGCTTTCCGTCGAGATGCTGGCGGTAGAGTTCGAACAGGATCGGATAGAGGAAGCTCTCGGTCTTGCCGCTGGCGGTGCCAGTGGCAACGACCACGTTCAAAGCATCGATGTGCGTGGCGCGGATGGCGCGTTCCTGATGCGTATACAGCTCGCTATCAATCAATGCAGGCAAGAGACCCTCGGCTTTGTCAGGAAAACACTCTGTCGCCAGCGCTCGCGCCCGCATTCCATGTGCGAACTCTCGATGGGATTCCGGAGAAGGTTTCTTCAGGAGGTTTTCCTCTTTGCGCAGGGCGTCTTGGAAAGACCTCCGCAGAGTAGGCTCTTTGAAGAAGAACGAGGTCTTCAGGTAGTTCTCATAGCGTTGCCGGATGTACTCTGGCCAATTTTGTATGTCGATATCAGACATCGAGCATGCTCCTGATTTTCTCTGTATTGGCCCGATGCGAGGTCCGACGGCGCCTATCAATGGGGATGGATTGGTCAATTGCTTCCGCCACGGTCAGGCTGGCGTTCTGTAGTTCACGGAAACTGAACCCCTTGCCATCCCTCCATCCACCCCCGGTAGACATGACCCGAGCGGCCAGCCGTTCACCTAGTTTGCCAACCTGCTCGACGGTAACCGTAACGGTGCTGTTGATGTCGTTGGTGCCGGGAACCCGCAACGTCAGCGTGTACCTGGTTGTATCCGCAGGGCGGACGGTGAACCTCCCACCGCTGTCCACCACACCTATGTCTGGGTCTATGGTCACGCGTGCGTCGCCTGCATCTCGTGTAGTCCATTCCACAATCGTCTCCTGCCCAGCGAAAATCGTCGCAGGTTCCGCGGTGAACGAAAGGACCTTCGGCATTGGGTCTGCGGAGATCATGATGAGTGGCACGATTTTCCCAGCCCACTTAATATTGAAATGGACGTCATCATTTAGTCGCTGGTTGATCTGTACGTAGTCGACGAAGTGAACCAAGGGGACCTCTATATGATCCTTGTCCATCGTTCGGGTATACGAACGCGTTACTTCATCGTCGAATCCTGCGCGAACCGATTTGAAACGCCTCGACAGCAGCCACAACGTCGCCGAGTCAGCGCATTGCTGGAATTCCTGTCGCGTCATGACGATCAACGTATCTCGCCACTCACCAGAGTCGGACTGACCGCCCTCCAGCCGCCACCAAATTCGGGGAAGATCCAGGATGATTTTTACGTCACCCGTGCCAGACCCAAAACTGTACGATATGCGATCTTTGTCCGGGTTCGGCGGAACTTCGAGAACTTCAGGGGAAATCATCTCGTCATCGGCTCCGACGAAACGCACCTCCGTAGGTGGATGCCCTGTCGATTTCGGTAAGAGAACCGTGTCTTGCGTATACTGTGCACCATTCACGATGATCTTACCCAATTTGGACAGATACCGGAACTCCATGCTATCAAGCATTACCCGTGAATCGTAAACCCGGAGAAAGAAATGCCCTTCACGATGACCCAAAACTTCAGGAAGTGATTTCTCGTTCGGCAAAAAATTTTGTGCCCAGCCAGCTTTGGCTTCCTCGCCGACTCGTGCCTGTTTAATCTCTGGTAGGAACTTCAAGGTTGGAGCGTTGCCAACGAACAGATCGCCCTCATCCGAGTCATCAAAGACACGCTGTCCGGTCAGTTCAATGCCAGTGGGAACGAGGGAACCGCTCCACCCGCGAAAACCGCCGACGCTCTCATCCGTTGCGGTTGCATCCCGATAGAAATAGTGCGCTAAGAACTCTGTATCGGCACAACCTTCCGGTTCAACCCGCACACGACCCGTCCTTTCCCATTTGACCGGCGCGATGACGATGAAGTGTCCGTTCCTGATCTTGGCAGTCTTGCGTCCCTCGCCGGACCAGTTCTTTCGCAGCTTGAAGATGAGAGGGGCACCTTCGAACAGAGGAATCTTGTGTTCTTTCTTGTCCTGACATGAAGCGGTAAGAGACCCAGTGAGCGAGGGAACGTGGCATTCGTGCGCATTATGGTCCAAGTGCCTACCTTCAAGATGTACAGCTGTAAGTTGGCACTCTTCGTCTGTGCTAGTAAGGATGATCTCCCAAGTTGTCGAAGCCCGGCTCTTTCGACAGATCAACTCCGGGCGGGAAGAAGGCAGAGAAGATGGTCGTTTGGATGGTTGATTCGAAGATCCTGAGTTTCGTTTTCCTGGAATATTGGGCGGCTCGCGCCCGGATTTTGGTGGCTCTGGGTCATCCCTTTCGGGATGCCTCTCTGGGCCTCCGGTAGACTGCGTTCCTGGATCGTCATTAGCTAGAGAAGTGGTCTCAACGGTATTTTCCGGGCCAACTTCAGGGGTATTGCTCGGCTCCGTGATTCCATTCTCATCATCGATGGGTCCGGTTGTTCCTCTGGAACTCCGGTCACCATGACCTAGGTTTCCGTTCTCGATGGGGGGCTCGGGGCCCGTGCCTGGGTGCGAAGGTTCGGACAATGGAATCGTCGCGGCCGGTTGGCTAGGTCGGAGCCGATTCGCAAGTGCCCGTATCGCCTTGATTATCCATGTCTTGGCAACAGCAAACATTTTCATATCATTGTTCAAACCAAAACGTTGTGTATCATAAATGCGCGACCTGAATATTTTATTTACCTGCTGGGTATAGGCAGTCTACTCCTCTCCCCATACACCGTTTTCAGGAATAGGCGGTGGCGCGAAATCGGCCTCACGCAAGGATGTCTCTTGTCCCTTGAAGACCCGTTTGAGCCCCAGTAGCAGTTTCGGAATTTCCGAGTCGATGACGTAATCAGGAATCCACTTGTTGTCTTTTTCGCCCATCACCGCTTGCACGTGATTGCCTGCCAGACGCCGCATGGAAAAGGCGGGGCCGTCGGTGTGGCTGTAACCGCATTCGGAATACTCGCTCATTCTGTCGTTCAGCAGGTTGATAAAGTCCTTGCGGTATTCACCTTTGCCGCATACTTCCTCGCAATTCGTCTGCATGGTATTGGCAAGGTATTGGCCCAAGGCGTTGATGAACAATTCTCGCTCGGCGGCGGTCATATCGTCGAATACCATGCGGTCGGCAATGTGTGCACCAAAGGCGACAAATTCCGCGATGACGTCCAGGCGCTGTGATTGTGTACGAGTTTCAAAGCCTTCGTTTTCGAGGAACAAGCATGCATCTGCAGCCAATACCCACAGGTTGAAACTGATCACGCTGGCAATTTTTTCCGGTGTTCGTTTTTTGTCTTTCAGGTTCCACTGGGTCTTCAGTCTAACCACGTTGTTTTCCTATTGCTTGGTTGTGGTGGGCTATCATTCAAGCCACATTTCGATAATTTCAGGTCAGGCTCCAGTGGGCGTATAATAAACTCATGTTCGATCATGCTGAGTTACTCTGCGAAACGGTTCAAAAGAACTGCGACATCTCTGACGCGCATCATGCCGCAAACTATACGCTGTGCGATTATCTTTTGAAAATGCGTGAATACTTTCGCTGGGAAAATGGTTACTCATACAATGACACGTTGCCAAAAAAAGACGTGGGCGCGTGGATGCAGGAACGCGAAAGCCTGTGGGAAAGTTTGGCGGAGGAAAGTTTTCATTCCCTGTCGATAGACGGTCGGGAATTCGGCCCGTTCGATACGAATAACATCAACAAGGCTCTCGCGCCCAAAGGGTACGTGTACAGTGGCGGTGTAGGCTTGCGTGCAGCCCCTCACTTCTTTTTGGCCAGGCTCGAAGCCAAAGAGGTCTACAGCGATTTCACCATGTACGTTTCTGCGGATGAGTGTGCGCGTGACCTGACCGCGCCTCCGGCCATGACGCTGGGGAAGAATGTATTCATTCGCCGTGAATCACTGCGCCGCTATTTATGGGAAAGATTTCAGGAGTGGCAATGGCATAAGCACGAGAACGCGATGGCGAAAGCATTGTCGTTTTATGACTTTAACAAGGATGTGGACACTGCGCTTGATGAGATGACGGATAGTGAACTGGAGGCAGTGGCTTTGCATGAAATCGGTGAATTTGTTGCCGCACTGGAGCTGGGTGGAGGTTGGCGTAAGATGATGGTAAGCCTGCCTCGGTCACGCGCAGAAATCATGGCGAGGGCAGTCAAAGACCTGCTTGCAGATTGTATCTCTACTTTGCCCGGCTTGATTGAAAACTATAATCCGGCATCCTTGCACTTTTATGCAGCTAACCTGGTCGCCATGCGCAAGGAGTTGTTTCCTGGTTTTCAGGACGCGTATCAGACCTGGGCTGAAACGAATGACCTCAAACCGCTCAAGAGGCTTGTTGCGACGGGTGTAAGACACTGGTCAGATTTGGCAAGCGATATACTGGACTGCTATGAGAAGGAACCTGATGGCGGTTTGTCAAAGCTGGAGGTTATCGTGCAGGAGAGGACTCTGTAAGAGATGAGTCAGGCAATCGTCAGAGATGCAGCTGTGCAACCACTACGGACTATCCGTGAAATCAAGCCCAACAGTTTTATTTTCGAGCAGCCTGGTTCACTTGCAGATGATTTTTGCAAGGAAGTCATCGCGCGATTCGAGAAAGCGAAAGACGAGCAGTATGAAGGGCGTATTGGACAACTGGCCAATCAAGATTCCAGCATCAAGAAGTCGACTGATCTTGTAGTGAGTGGCAAGGCACACTGGAAAGATGTTGACCGAATGCTTTTTCGTGCCTTGGGGTCGGCTATCAAGGAGTTTCGCGAAAGCTATACGTTTTTCAAAGGTCCATTCAAGGATATGGGCTATGGTATACAGAGAACCCGCCCCGGCGAACATTATCACTGGCATGTTGACGGCGGGAGCCACGAATTCAGTCATCGCCAGCTCGTAGCAATCTGGTATTTGAATGATGTGCGCGGGGCCGGTGGCGAAACGGAATTTTTATTTCAAGATGTAAAGATCACACCTGAAACCGGTAAGTTGGTCCTGTTTCCGCCTTTTTGGACCCATGAGCACCGTGGCGTGGTATTGATGCGCGGGGTGAAATATATTGCAACTACCTGGGTAGTGTTTGCATAACGTTCACGTTGATTATCTATAAATCCCCCGTTACCCCTGAAGAGCTTGCTGAATATTTTCTATTTCGGTGGCAGATGTTGCGCAAGCCCCTCAACTTGCCGCGCGGCAGTGAGCGGGATGAACTGGAGGAGCGATCTTTTCACGTGGCTGCATACCACAATCATGTAGTGATCGGCGTCGGCAGGATACACGTCGAACCCGATAATACGGCGCGTATTCGGTATATGGCCGTCCACGAGAATTATCAGAATCAGGGGGTTGGCAGTACCATCCTTGGCAAACTTGAAAAAATTGTGCGCGCCAATCAGCTACAGGTCTGTTGGTTGTATGCTCGTCAGAGTGCGACAGGTTTTTATGCCAAAAACGGTTACGTAGTCAAGGGCGAGAGCAAAAGTGAACGGCCTGAATTGAAGCACCAGCGAATGGAAAAGCGGCTGGCCTGAAACTCCCGTTTTGTAAAAGTCTGCCTTACAGGTAGTCAGCTAGTAACTCAGGCCCATTTTAATGTAACCGCTGGGACAAACGTCGGCGCAGATGTGGCAGCCCACGCATTTGTCGTAGTCGGTATCCACGTAGCGTCCCATGGCACGCTTGTCTTTCTTGACTCTGAAAATGGCGTCTTCCGGACAATAGACCACGCAGTTGTCGCACTCGAAGCACATTCCACAACTCATGCAGCGGCCTGCCTCTTCGATCGCCTTTTCTTCTTCCAGGGAGGAGAATCTTTCCTGAAAGTTGTTCAGCACCTCTTCGGCGGTAATGTTGGCTTCTTCTCGCCGGTTCATCGGTTCACGTTCAAAGTAGGCGAGATGCAATTGATCGCTGGTTGCAATTTCGGTGGACGAGCGGTCCTCATAGTTATGCACGGCAAAATCTGCGGAGTCGGTGCCCCATGCCTCCCCGGGTTTGAATTTTTCGGGTTCCAGGTCGCGTCCGCGCAATTCATCCAGCAATTTGAAGTGATGGGTATCAATTTTGGGCCGTTTGGGTATCTCCTGGCCATTTAGATAGTGGTCAATGCCTTCCGCAGCAATGGATGCCTGACCGATAGCCGTAGTCAACAGGTGTGGTTTGACAGCGTCTCCGGCAACGAAATGTCCCGGCTTGCCCACCACCTGGTAGACCTTGTCGGCATCCATCAGCCCTCGACCGTTGTCGAACTCTTCAAGACCAGTGTAGTCGCCTGTCTGGCCGGTCGCACTGACGATGAGCTTGCAATCAACGTCGAAGGCCTTATCTTCCTTGACCTGCAACTCGCCATCGACGTTCTCCACCGGTGCCACCTTCAAGGCCTTGGCGCGACCCAAGTCATCCTTGATGACCTCTATGGGAGACAGGCCGTCATGGATTTCCACGCCTTCACGAATCACGGCGTCAAGTTCGTGTTTGGTTGCCGGTGCCTGTGAGATTGGCCTGCGGTACACTACCCACACGTCAGCACTTTTACGGCGCGCTACTGTAGCAACATCGTGCACAGTGTGACCCAGGATCACGTTGTCCGGGCGGTCTTTTTCAGTGATGTTGTGAATGTTGCCGATGCGCCTTGCTACGGCCAGCACGTCCATTGCAGTATCGCCTGCACCAATCACCAGCACGCGGCCATCAAGATATTTCAAACGTCCCTCGTTAAATGCACGCAGGTACGACATGCCGTCCACACAGTTGGGCGCATCACCACCCGGAATAGGTAGTTTTCTGCCGGAAATCGCACCAATACCCCAAAAGACGGCATCGAAATTACGCTCCAGTTCTTCTACCGAGACGTCTGTCCCAACTCGGGTATTGAGCCTTACTTCCACGCCCATATCAATGATCCGGTTGATTTCGCCTTCCAATACCTCACGCGGTGTGCGGTAGCCTGGTATGCCGAACACCATCATTCCGCCAAGTTGGCTGTAGGAATCGAAAATCGTGCAGGCATGACCTCTTTGGCGCAAAAAATAGGCAGCTGTCAGGCCGGCGCAGCCGCCGCCGACGATAGCGACTTTTTTACCGCTTTCCTGGTCGGGCACGGAATACGTCATATTTTTTTGTAGCGCCCAATCCCCGACGTATTGTTCAACGGCGTTGATGCCAACTGCTTCTTCGACTTCATTGCGATTGCACCCATCTTCGCAAGGGGCGGGACACACGCGGCCCATTACCGACGGAAAAGGGTTGGACATTGTCATTCGGCGGAAAGCGTATTCCTGCCAAGTCATGTCGCCTACGGGTTTGTCAATGCCGCGTACGATAGACAGCCAGCCACGAATGTCGTGGCCGGAAGGACAACTAGCCTGGCACGGAGGGGTGCGATGAATATAGGTAGGACAAATCTCCGATAAACCATTTTGAACGACATCTCTACTCCATTGCGTCGTAATGTGATCACCATCCTTGTAGCGTCGAAACGTAAGTTTGTCCTCTGCCATAACTACCCCCAAGATGAGTGTGCCGATTTTCCCGAAAAAATTCGGATAGCTGATTACCTCATTCTAGTATAATTTCCGTCAATGTCATATCCCCCGAAGTGTCGATATCAACGGCGTGAACGTCAGGTATCTTGTTCATTATATATGCCGCCATAAGCCCCACGGTAGCCGCTTTCTCCTGCTGGATTGCAGTGAGCATCTTGTCCGCCGCGATTTGACAGCGCTGTACATCGTTCGGCAGGTCTACCCACGTGCGGCTCATCTGCCAGCCCTTGTCCATGTCCGCGTCCATCTTCTGAAACGCATCCCCTGCACGCTGCATCATGTCACTGTCCACCTCCAGAGGAAAGGTCTTCTCGTCGATTGTCACTTTAAGTATCATCAATTCCCACGGCTGACAGGATTGAAATGCCGCAAGGTCCCCACAAATCGTCGTTAGGCGATGGATTTGCCGCGTTAAGCCAAGTGATACTTGAAAATACGAGTTGACTATTTTTTGGAGCCCACTTCCTCATGGGCAACGTCAACCACTTCCATTGCGGTCTTCATGTACTCTTCCTTATAGCCATCCAATTCTGAACCACTGTTGGGAAACCAGTATCCTTGCGCAGTCAGCTCGCCAGATCGCTCGTACTCAATGAATTTTCTTTGCATTTCGAGCAATTTTTCTATTTTTTCCTGCTTGGAACTCATGTCAATTCCTCACGTACAAACCTGAATATCCACTTTAATATAGTAGCCCATCAAGACATTGTCTGTATTCCGTATTAGGTGCAACACGGTTGGGTGTGGCGGTTCAGTAGCCCCCTTTGCGCCGACTTTCAGGTAATCCACTAATACGCCCGGCTTGTTTGCTGGGGTTACCGGGAAACAGGTCATACAAAGCCTTGGCGCTCAGTTTTTTGTCATCCCATGCCTTGGCCATTGCCTTGACTATGTTACGTGTATTCGGCAAGTTGCCGTTGTTATTAAAGTATTCATCTCTGAGATAATGGATGACATCCCAGTGTTTGTCAGTAAGCTCAATTTCTTCCTGTTCAGCGATCGCCTTGGCGACCTCTTCATTCCAGTCTTCCGTATTGGCCAGAAACCCTGAGCCCGTAGTTTCAATTTCCTTGCCATTAATATCTATTGCCATATCTACTCCTCTGTCTAACAACAAATATCAATTTTTACTTGATGAACCAATTATATGCGTATGCTTTTATTTTTCCTGAACAGGTGCTACCGCGTCAATACCCTTATGAGGTAGAAACAGGCCGCAGCCGACCTTGCGTCCTTTGCCAAGGCCATACTGCTGTAAATGAACGGATTCTTCAATTTCCAGGCCGTCGAGCATCAGGCTGCGCGTACATAGATTTCGCTTCGGCATACGCAGCACGTGAGGGCGACCGCTCATCATTCTGCTGACTCGAATGCCTTCATCTTCGAGTAATCGCGTAGCATGGTCAAGAAAGGCATTTTCGTTTTCAATGTCATCCGTAACGATGTAGCGGGAGAATATAGTTGTCAGCGGTGACAGCAGCTTGGGTTGCGGATTGCTTAGTTGCAGTGCATAACTGCCTACTTCCAGGGTTTTGTCAGCCAGTCGACGGGCGTCGGCCATGCGCTGCTTGGGCAGTCTCAACGTGAAGCGCGTGCGCCGCGACAGATGTAATACTGCATCGGGGTCCTGGGGGCGCATCCAGCCGTTACCGGATTCCGCACCATGAATCAGGTGAATGCCGGCGTGTGGCTCATCAGCAATCCAGGGCAATGCCTGCTGAATGGCTTGCGACAGGGCGTAGGCGTGGTCCAAGGGCAGTTGCCTGCAATGTACCTTGAAAGATATGTCCATGATATCGTCGGGTAGGACATACCGCTTTTTTTTATCTTCCTGATCTTGCCAGTACATTCAGGATGCTAGTCGATGATATTGGTGGCGGAAGTAAACACGGATTCCAGGATGTCTTCCCAATTCTCCGGCGTGTCATGGAAGGGTGGCCGAACATCCATGCGAAAGAACATCTCGCCCTGGCGGGCACGCTCACCCAGCTTTTTCTTGAGTTCCTCAAATGATTGCAGCTCGTGATGCTGCATGAGCACTTCACTTAGCCACAGCATGAGTGAAGCTTGGCCAACTATCGTTGGGTACGCAATCAATTATTGTTGGATATGCGGTCATAAAAACGCGCCCGATACAGTAAACGCCTTGAGGATGGGTAATCGGTGAATGCGCTTCTGTTATGTAACACGTTATTGCAAACAATGCCTTCTCCACTCTGCAAACGATAACGAAATAGATAGTCGTTGTTATCGAGTAATTCTAACAGTTTGAGCCTTGCCCGTTCAGTGGCGGCATCATTTTTCCATGCCACGTTATGCGAACGCGCGGTATAACGCATGTGCAGAGACTGGGTTTTTTTATCCACTAAAAAAACTGGGCCAGCCTTTTTTTCGCGCATGGATTCAGGATTTCGTTGATTTGCCGGAATTGTCATTGCATCCCTACTCATCAGGACCTGAATATTTTTCGGATCATCGTCACGCAACAGGATATAGAGAATTTCCGGGTCCAGGTAGGTGTTTTCACCCCCGGAATCTGCCGGACGGACGCAGTGCATCAGAAATGCACGAATCCGCTGATGGTCCCGGTTGTAATATCCGTCAGTGTGCCAGTTCAGCGGTTTGTCCGTATATGGGATGTAGTAACTGCCCGTGCCTCCATCCATTACCTGTATGGAAGATATCCGATTCCGGTCGGCACACAAGTTGGCGTCCATTCGCACTAAGCCCAGTGGTTTGGCTATGGCGGCTACGATTCTTCTATCCTCTGCTCCTGCGTGAGAGGTTTTGTAGATGGCGAAATTTGTCTTCTGGCAGACGCGCAATAACGCTTCTTTTTCTTCATGTGCAAGTTGATACGGGTTGTCAACATTGACGAACAACTGTTCAACGTGTTCGGGGTAATTCTGCAGTTTGCGGGCGCGCCACTGGCGGTAAGCAGTATCATTCTCAAGCGAAAATTGCTGCATTGCTAAGGAGACATAAGGACCTCTTGTAATAGCTCCAGAATAAACAAAGCCTTCCGGACAGGCAAATTGTGTTCGCCTTTAGAAAGGTGAGCCTGCCCAGCTTATCCTGGATGAAAAATCGCAGGAAGACTACGACTGCACAAGTCTTGCCTTGCATCCAGGATTAAAAGCTTTTTCAGTATCTTCCGACCAGCTACCGCTATATAAAGGTCTCGTATCTCCACTGATGCTTCCAGTTGCCTCCATAGTCAGAGTCGAAAGCGTCTTCCTCAAAGGTCCCTCCAAACCCTCCAGAAACACTTGCCAATTCCTCGTCGGAAAGCTCTCGGCCGGCACTTCCGCTCCTTATTGTACCCGGCAGCACAAGATGACGGACGTCGTCCCGGTCCAGCAGGATTTTCACCTTGGTCGTTGGCGTAACATTGATCTCGAGGCCCGGTGTCAGGTCGGCGGTGTCGCCCTCTGCTGCACGTTTGCACAGGTCCTCGTCATTCGCCATTTTCTCGGCAAGGGACTCGGCATACTGGAACGTCTCCGCTGGCATCTCGCTGGAACGCTGCACTGGAGGCAGGACAATGTAATGCATACTGTCGTCGTTCATCAGGATTTTTACCTTGGTCGTTGACGGAGCATCGATCCCGAGCTTCGACAGCAGGTCAGCGGTATCGCCCTCTGCTGCACGCTTGCGGAGGTCTTCATCATTTGCAACCATCCTGGCAACGGCCATAATGGCTGCCGGATCAGGAAGGGAAGCTTCAGATTGAGTAGTTTGAGTACCCATGGTTTCCACTCCTTTAAAAAAATATCTCTATTTAATATAGATTATAGGTATTTAAGATTGAAACGATTATAGACAACTTGTACGGTTAAACCTCTCTATACACTTCTATAAAGAAGGATATTTTCATTTTTCGTTAAGAGTGTCAACCTGTTTTATATTTATTTAATTTCGTAAATAAATATAAATATAGCTATAGATTTGCAAGCTTTTTACTTTAGCCGGCCTGCAGCTACCGCCCACATTAAGTACTGCAAATCAGAAAAGCCCTCACACCTTCGTATTATGTAAGTGGATATTAATTGTATGTGAAATCTGAAATTCCAAAATATAGTTTTCCGATCAATTCTATCTCTATTGAGATAAGTTATATTTAGAGCCGCTATCCCATGGAGAGGGATACTCAGGGTATGCTTTCAGGGCTTTTCAGATGCGCACTATATATCTGATAAGATATATTATGTGCCTTATTAATTCCGGTATACTCTCTACCGTAATTTGAAAATGGTTCTGAGTCTTTGACCAACTTTTAGGAGATTTCGCCATGGCCGATACGCATCACCCCACCCCCATGCTCGATGACCTGGAAAAGGGTCCTTGGCCAAGTTTTGTTTCTGGCATCAAGCGTTTGCGCGACAAGCATAAAGACGAACGAATTCAAGGTGTAGCCAACTCCCTGTTGGGTCAGTTGGAGCACTCCTATGAAACGCGCAAGGGTTACTGGAAAGGTGGGACGGTGTCGGTATTCGGTTATGGCAGTGGGATTATTCCACGCTTTTCGGAGGTAGGTGCTGCTTTCCCGGAATCCAAAGAGTTTCATACCCTGCGCGTACAACCTCCCGCGGGTAATTACTATACTACCGATATGCTGCGCCAGCTTGGCACCAGCTGGGAGAAATGGGGTTCGGGCCTGGTCACCTTTCATGGACAGACAGGCAATATCATGTTTATTGGTGCCACTACTGAAAATACTCAACACTTCTTTGATGAAATAAATGATTACGGTTGGGACTTGGGCGGCGCGGGGCCGTGCGTGCGTACCGGTCAGTCCTGTGTTGGTTCGGCACGGTGCGAAATGTCCAATGCGGATGAAATGAAAATTCATCGTACCTTGTTGAACAATTTTACTGATGACGTACATCGACCGGCGCTTCCTTACAAATTCAAGTTCAAGGTATCGGGTTGCCCCAATGATTGCATGAACTCCATTGAGCGTTCGGACTTTTCCATTATTGGCACGTGGCGTGACGACATGAAGGTTGATCAGGAAGAGGTGAAAAAATTCGTCAAGCGCAAAGGCCGACAATATGTCATTGACAATGTTATCACCCGCTGTCCCACCAAAGCTCTCGCCCTTAAAGACGATGATACTCTGCAAGTCAATAATCAGGACTGCGTGCGCTGCATGCACTGCCTGAACGTCATGGTAAAAGCCCTATCACCTGGTGATGACAAGGGCGTTACTATCCTTATTGGTGGTAAACGCACACTTAAAATCGGCGACCTGATGGGGACGGTAGTCGTACCCTTTATGAAGCTGGAGACTGAAGAAGATTATGAGAAGCTGGTCGAGCTTGCAGAAGAAACCATCGATTTCTGGGCCGAGAATGGCCTTGAGCATGAACGTTGTGGTGAAATGATCGAGCGTATCGGCATCGTCAACTTCCTGGAAGGCGTTGGCGTTGAGGTCGACCCCAACATGATCGATGAACCACGTCAAAGCTCCTATCTGCGCACCGACGGTTGGGACGAAGAAGCCGAGAAATGGTATCAGAGAAAAGCGGAACAGGCTGCTGTCGGCTAGTCGCTGCCTGCTGCATCTCTAATATGTCCGTCACTGTCACATCAGAGTCACAAAATTAGGAGAAGATATGGCGCAAGAACACCGCCCGCCGATTGAATCAGGATGCCCAGACGGGTTCCAGTACATGCATCCCCTGATGCGCAAAAACTACGGCAACTGGGATTATCACGAACATCCTCGTCCAGGTGTTTTACTTCACGTATCTGAAAATGGGGACAAGATATGGACGGTACGTGCGGGCACCCAGCGTATTCTGGACGTGTTCACCTTGCGCAAACTGTGCGATATCGGTGATGAATTTGCAGAAGGATATGTACGCTTCACAATTCGCAGCAATATCGAATACATGGTGGCGGATGAAGCGCGTGTGCAGCCGCTGATTGACGCGTTGGAATCGGAAGGCTTTGTAGTAGGAGGAACGAAAAACTCCGTTGCCATGATCGCGCATACGCAGGGATGGTTGCACTGTGATATCCCCGGCACCGACGCATCGGGGGTTGTCAAGGCGATGATGGATGAACTCATTGACGAATTTCGTGAGAACAACATGCCCAACCGCGTACATATCACCACCTCCTGTTGCCAGATCAACTGTGGCGGTCAGGGCGATATAGCGATTAACGTACAACACACCAAGCCGCCAAAAATCAACCATGAACTGGTATCCAACGTTTGTGAGCGGCCTTCCGTAGTCGCGCGCTGTCCGGTGGCGGCGATTCGTCCGGCGCAGGTAAACGGCAAGCCCTCCCTGGAAGTTGATGAGAAAAAATGTATTTGCTGTGGTGCCTGTTATCCGCCTTGTCCGCCCATGCAGATCAACGATGCCGAACACAGCCAACTGGCGATTTGGGTAGGCGGCAATCATAGCAATGCCCGCGGTAAGCCCACTTTCCAAAAGCTGGTCGCGGCCGGAATTCCCAATAACCCGCCGCGCTGGCCGGAAGCTACTGCGGTTGTCAAAAGAATCCTGCGTGCCTACCGGGATCATGCCAAAGACTGGGAGCGTATCAACGACTGGATAGAGCGTATTGGCTGGCCACGTTTCTTTGAGGTAACTGGGCTTCCATTCACCAAGTTCCACATTGACAACTGGCGCGGCGCACGTCGCAGCCTGAACTCCTCGACGCACATCCGCTTTTAGGCATGAGGTGTCGGCGTGAAATTTGGAATCGTCATTAACGAGGGACCATATACGCATCAATCTTCTGACTCAGCATTGCAATTTGTCAAAGCGGCATTAAAAAAAGGACACGAAGTCTTTCGCGTCTTCTTCTATCACGACGGTGTAAATAACGGCACAAGTCTGGGCGTGCCGCCTCAGGACGACCGCAACCTTACTGCCGAATGGTCAGAGCTGGCCGCGCAACATGGCTTGGACCTGGTCGTATGCGTGGCTGCCGCGCAGCGCCGCGGCATGCTGGATGAAGATGAGAGGAAGCGACACGGCAAGGGCGCGAGCAACTTGGCCGAGGGTTTTCGTATTTCCGGGTTGGGGCAGCTTATTGAAGCCGGTATTCAAACCGACCGCTTGATAACCTTTGGAGATTGACCGTGCAAGAAGACAAGGGCGGGGTAGTCAAAAAATTCTGCTATCTGAACCGCAAGGCACCTTATGGGACTGTATATGCCTTGGAATCACTGGAAGTAGTGCTGATTGCCGCGGCTTTCGACCAGGACATCAGCCTGGTGTTTGCAGATGACGGCGTATACCAACTTACCAAGGATCAGGATACGGAAGACATTGGCATGAAAAACTTCTCCAGGACATACACTGCGCTGGGCGATTACGACATTAAAAAAATCTACGTTGAACAGGAATCTCTGCAAGAGCGCGGCCTGACCCTGGATGATTTGCAGGCATTGAAATATGAAGATGAAGATGACGACTGGGCGGAAAAAGACTCGCTGTTTGTGGTGCAGCGTGAGGAATTGTCTGCCATTATCGACGAGCAGGACGTTGTACTGAGCTTTTAGAAAACTGCTGTGCCGACCTTACATCTGGTAAACAAATCCCCGTTCGAGCGCAACGCGCTTGACTCGTGTCTGCGCCTTGCCAAAAAGGGCAGTTCCGTGCTCCTGTTTGAGGACGCCGTCATCGGTGCAATGCAGAACACAAGATTCAGCGACAAGATTTCCCGGGCAATGGAAGATTATTCATTTTTCGTATTGCGCCCTGATATCAAGGCGCGTGGCCTTGGTGACGACAGAGTCATCCAGGGCATAAATATAGTCGACTATAACGGCTTTGTAGACTTGACGACTGAGCACGACACTGTTCAGTCTTGGCTTTAACTATTTCTGATCAACGTGCGATAAGCAGGAGAATCATATGCCATTAGAAGTAGACGGACAGTCCTATGAAACGGACGAAGAAGGTTATTTGGCAAACCTCAACGATTGGCGGCCGGAACTGGCCGATGCCATGGCCACTGCGGATGGTGCCGAATTGGGAGACAATCACTGGGAAGTGATCAATTTTTTGCGCGAGTACTATGAAGAGTATCAAATTGCTCCCGCAGTGCGCGTGCTTACCAAGGCCATCGGTAAAAAGCTGGGCAAAGACAAAGGCAACAGCAAATACCTGTACGAACTGTTTCCTTACGGTCCGGCAAAACAGGCGTGTAAATATGCTGGTTTGCCAAAACCGACGGGTTGCGTATAACCCGCAACATGGAAACCGCCAGGGCCAGTTACGTGGCATCAAACACCTGTATCTGAAAAATTCGGCAACGGACTTTATTCTACCAGCGTGGAAGTCCAGTCCGTGTCATGGCAGCACGACCGCCTCTCACGAGAATGACAAGCCTTGTGACACTGGCGCTGGCCCATAGCATCGCTTCAATGATGAATATCTTTGTGCAGCGTTTTTTCCTTGCCGGAAGGCGGTGCCCGGCGGCATGAGATAAAGTTTGAAGCCATCACTGAATATGGAAGTTGATTATCAATGTCGGCCTTGACCATAACGTTTGCAATTTTATTCTATCTGGCAACTGCCGTACTGATCGGTGGCGTTGTTCACAAGGTTTGGCAATACGCCACAACGCCCGCGCCGTTGAAAATTCCAACTACACCGGCACCCACCACACGCAGCGGTGTGGCCTTCAGAATGTTGAAAGAACTGACCATCTTCGAGAGCCTGTTCAAATCGAACAAATGGACGTGGTTATTTGGCTGGTTATTCCACTTTGGCCTGTTGCTGGTATTATTGCGGCACCTGCGTTATTTCACCGATCCCGTATGGGGCTGGGTCGTTTTTTTACAGCCGTTCGGCATGTATGCTGCGTTCTTGATGCTGATTGGTCTGGCAGGACTGTGGGGCAGGAGAGTACTGGTGGACCGCGTGCGTTATATCTCCGCGCCTTCCGATCACCTGATGCTATTGCTGCTGATAGCGATCGGTGCAACAGGGGCGCTGATGACGTTTGTAGACCATACCGACATCATTTCCCTGAAATCTTTTTTACTGGGCCTAATGGTATTCAACTGGTCACCACTGCCCAGCGACCTGATTCTGATCATCCACTTAAGCCTGGTCATCCTATTAATGCTCATATTTCCATTCAGCAAGCTATTGCATGCCCCCGGGGTATTTTTCAGCCCGACGCGCAACCAAGTGGACAATCCTCGTGAGCGTCGTCACGTAGCCGACTGGGCAATGAAGCTTGAAATGCTGAAAAAGGAGTAATGATGGCAACCGCAGAATTTGAAACTCCGGCAATTGGAGAATATCCGATAATTCCTCATCTGCAAAAGGGCGTAATGGCGCACAGCAAGCCGTTTGTAGCCAAGGCGCAGTTCCAGGAAAAGCTGGGCTTCCCTGGTGAACTGGTAGACAACTGGCAACAAGTGGCGATAGACAAAATGGCCGAACTGAATGGAAAATACCGCTCGTTGCAAGTCTTCCTGGACGCCTGCGTAAAATGCGGCGCCTGTACCGACAAGTGTCACTACTACCTGGGTACGACCGACCCGAACAACATGCCGGTGGCACGGCAGGACCTGTATCGCAAAGTCTATCGTCGCTACTTCACACTCTCGGGCAAACTATTTCCCAGGCTAGTGGGTGCACAGGACCTTACCGAAGAAGTGCTGGACGAATGGTACAGCTACTTCCACCAGTGCTCTCAATGTCGGCGTTGTTCAGTGTATTGTCCTTACGGAATTGATACTGCGGAGATCTCCATGGCGGCGCGCGAAGTCATGGATGCCGTAGGCAAAGGGCAGAAATATTGCAACGAAATCATCGGCAAGGCCCACGTCATCGGCAATAACCTGGGTTTACCGGAGCCCGCGCTGGCAGACACCTTGGAAGGTCTTGAAGAAGACGTCGAAGAAGAAACCGGTGTAAGCGTCCGGTTTCCGTTGAATGAAAAAGGTGCCGAGGTTTTACTGATTACGCCTTCAGCTGACTTCTTTGCTGAACCTCACATTGACGGACTGATAGGTTATGCAAAAGTATTTCATCAAGCGGGTATCTCCTGGACACTGAGCTCCTATGCAAGTGAAGCGGCAAATTTCGGCATGTTTATCGGCAGTTACGAAAATATGCGCAAACTTGCCTTGCGCATACGTCAAGCTGCGCTGGACCTGGGTGCGAAAAGGATCGTTTTTGGTGAATGCGGGCATGCCTGGCGTGTGGCCTACTCATTTTTGAACACCCTTGCCGGGCCGTTCGACTTTCTCGACCCGGACTATCCGGTGCCGCAGCACATCTGCGAAGTAACCCATGGCCTGATACAGGCGGGCGCATTGACGTTAGACCCTTCACAAAATGACGACATGGTCGTGACCTATCACGACTCGTGTAACGTGGCGCGCGCCTCGCGCATGGGGAGCAAATCCGGCGGTCAATTTTCCATCCCGAGAGACATTATAAAAGCGGTGTGCAACCACTACGTGGACATGCCAAGTTACGCCATCAAAGAAGGCACCTATTGCTGCGGCGGCGGCGGCGGTTTGTTGACCGATGATTTAATCGAATTGCGCGTGAAAGGCGCACTGCCTCGTATGGAAGCACTCAAAAGTGTTGTGGACGATCACGGCGTAACCCACATGGCCGCCATTTGCGCGATCTGCAAAAGCCAATTTTCCAAGGTTTTTCCATACTACGACTTTCGCATGGACCAGATCGTCAGCCTGCACCAACTTGTAAGTAACGCAATCGTACTACAACCTCGGGAAGAGACCGTCGGTGAGCAGTCAGAGGAAACAGAACAAGCCGAAGCTGCCTGAAGCAACTACCAGGTTAAACGACTCAACTGAAACAGCATTCAAAGGAGTACAGTATGTCGAGCTCTGAAGGACAAGCACCTCAAAAACTTACTTTCAGAAAATTTACAGATGGAGCCAGCCAGTGGAAAAATCATGGCGACAATATTTTTGAAGCCGACCATTCACACAAATGTCCGACCTACGTGCATCGCACGCCGCCGTGCCAGGGAAGCTGTCCTTCCGGCGAAGACATTCGCGGCTGGTTACAAGTAGTACGCGGCATTGAAAAACCGCCAGCTGGGACATCCATGCAGGAATATGCGTTTCTGCGTTCCACCGATGCCAACCCTTTCCCGTCCATGATGGGGCGTGTGTGTCCGGCTCCCTGCCAGGAAGGGTGCAACCGCAATCACGTCGAAGACTTTGTCGGCATCAACGCCGTAGAACAATACATTGGTGACACTGCATTTGAACAGGGATTCAGATTCACCGCACCTGCGGAAACCAGCGGTAAGAAAGTCGCCATCGTAGGTGGTGGGCCGGCGGGGCTTGCGGCGGCTTATCAATTACGTCGCAAAGGACACGCCAGTGTAATTTTTGACGACCATCAAGAACTTGGCGGAATGTTCCGTTATGGCATCCCGGGGTATCGCACACCGCGTGACCATCTGGACCATGAAATTCAGCGCATCCTTGACATGGGGCACATTGAAGCCCGCCTGAACACGCGCGTGGGCAAAGACATATCCGTCGAAGAACTCGAAGATCAATTTGACGCCATTCTCTGGGCTTTGGGTTGTCAATCCGGTCGCGGTCTACCGGTTGCTGGCGGTGATGCGCCCAACTGTGTATCCGGAGTCAAATTTCTGGAAGCATTCAACACCGGTCGTCTGCAAGTTACCGCTGACCGTGTAGTATGCGTTGGCGGGGGAGACACCTCCATCGACGTCGTATCCGTTGCTCGTCGCCTTGGAAAAATTGAAAAACTGGGCCACGACGAAGCTCCCGAGTACGTCATAGGTGGTTACGTTGCCCATGACGCAGCCTGTGCCGCTGCGCGTCAGGGTGCCGAAGTGACGCTGACCTCCCTGTTTCCGCGTAAAAAAATGACCGCCACCGAGCACGAAGTAGAAGATGCCGTGCGCGAAGGCGTGAAAATTATGGACGGAGTGATGCCCGTCGAAGTTATTATCGATGAAAAAGGGCGTGCCACCTCCTTGCGCATGGCCGCATGTGAAATGAAAGAAAATCGTCCCGTACCCGTTTCCGGCACCGAGTTTGACATCGAATGCGACCTGATCGTCTCCGCCATTGGTCAGGGAGGCAACCTTGACGGCCTGGAAGAATTCGACAACGGCCATGGCCTGATAGACGCCGACAAATTCTATGCCGTACCTGAACGACAAGGTCATTTCGTATGCGGTGACATCATCCGTCCTCACCTGTTGACTACGGCAATTGGTCAAGCCTCCATTGCTGCCGACAGCATCGACTACTACCTCGGCAATCGGGAAATCAAGAAACGTCCCAAGGTCGACGTGCATCATTTCAGCCTGTTGGAAAAATTGCGCGAATCCGGGCTTGAGCCTGGAGAATATCAACAAGGCGATCATCGCGGTACAGACGAATCCGATTTCTCCGTCCACAACTACGAAGATCGTTCAGAGCATGAAATCATCTCTGCTGACAAATTATTTTTGGGGCACTTCCCCTTCTCGTCGCGCAACTCTCGCAAGCAACAGGGACCAGATGCCGAACAGGTTTTGGGTCATTTTGAAGAGCGCAAGCAGAGTCTTACCGACGAACAGGCCGTAGAAGAAGCAAATCGCTGCATGAGTTGCGGCATGTGTTTCGAGTGTGACAACTGTATCGTCTACTGTCCCCAGGACGCCGTATTTCGCGTGAAAAAAGACCAATCTACGATTGGCCGTTACGTCGACACCGACTACAGCAAATGTATCGGGTGTCACATCTGCGCCGACGTTTGTCCTACGGGTTACATCGACATGGCTTTGGGGCATTGAACCTGAAATCCCGTCGCCGTCATGCATGCATCAAAAAAGGGTTGCCGTCCGATATCGTGGTACCTCATCACAGTTTTCACTGTTGTGCTCCTGGCCGGGGCATTTGCCGCCGCCCCCGAAGATATTCCTCCACCACGCGGCAAATATGACGAGAAGACCCTGTGCGTAGAACCTGTAGAGATCATGCGCAGAAAACACTTCGACTTCATTCTTGACCATCGGGACGAAACAGTAATACGGGGCATTCGAACGAAGCAATACAGCCTGACCGGGTGTATCGACTGCCACATTACACCTGACGCCCAGGGCGAATATGCGCGTTACTCCGAAGAAACGCACTTTTGCGCAAACTGCCACCAGTTCGCGGCAGTGACCATCGACTGCTTTCAATGTCATGCCGACAGACCTGGAGAAGCCATTCGCAAAGTGATCAAACCGGGCGCGTCCACCCTGCAGAAAACACGTGAAAAACCACCGCTTGATGCGGTACATTCTTATTAAAGAGACCTTAAAAACAGCAAAAGACCATGCCTTACAAACTGGACAGCGAACCCTCCGATCCTGGACGACGTGACTTCCTGCGTACCATGGCTGCCCTTGGCAGCGTAACCGTTGCACCCGGTATAGTTTTGTACCAGGCCGCCGGTGCCAAGCCCGCCGACCAGGCCGTCAGCAGCCAGCAGCGTTGGGGAATGCTGGTCAATACCAACCTCTGTCAGGAAGATTGCGACGCCTGTGTAACCGCGTGCAACGAAGAACACGGATTATGGAGCGTAAACGGACCGGCGACCGATGCGCAATGGATACGCAAACTCAACCTCAGAGACAGGCAAACCGGGCACGTCACCTCCCTGCCGATGATGTGTCAGCATTGCGAGCATCCTCCGTGCGTAGACGTATGTCCCACTGCCGCCTCATTTCGCCGTGAAGACGGCATCGTACTGGTAAACAAGCACACGTGCATAGGCTGTCGTTACTGCATGATGGCCTGTCCCTACAAGGCGCGCTCATTCATCCACGAACCGCTACAGGATCAACTACCTCACTCCCCGCGCGGCAAAGGCTGCGTAGAGAGCTGTACGTTGTGCGTACACAAAGTAGACCGGGGTGACAACAACACCGCCTGTGCGGAAGCCTGTGAAATAGACGGTCACAAGGCACTCCTGTTTGGCGACCTGAACGATCCCGAAAGCGAAATTTCAAGGCAACTGGAGAAATACGGCGGCACACAAATCCGTGCCGACCTGGGACTGAACACCGGCGTCAGATACCAGGGAATCTAATCGTGGAAACCACCCGTTTCAGCTCGATAGAAGCAAAATCGCCGCGCTACTGGGCGTTACTGGCCGTCTTGAGCGTAGTTACACTAATCGGCGTACTGGCGGCGCACCACATGGACATAGAAGGCCATCACATTACCGGCATGAACAACCAAATCATATGGGGCCTTCCACACGTAGCGGCGATATTCCTGATCGTAGCCGCATCGGGCGCGTTGAACGTGGCTTCCGTTTCATCAGTATTCGGCAAGGCAGCCTACAAGCCCCTGGCAAGACTATCCGGCCTGTTAGCCATCGCGTTACTGGTTGGAGGACTGGCGATCCTGGTCCTTGACCTGGGCAGACCCGACCGGCTCATCGTCGCCATGACCAAATACAACTTCAAATCCATCTTTGCCTGGAACATTTTTCTATATACCGGTTTTATCTTCATTACCGCCGTATACCTGTGGATGATGATGGAAAGAAAAATGAACAAATTCAGCAAACTGGCGGGGTTCATAGCATTCATCTGGAGACTCATCCTGACCACCGGCACAGGGTGCATCTTCGGCTTTCTCGTTGCCCGCCAGGCCTATGACGCCGCCATCATGGCACCCTTGTTTATCATCATGTCATTTGCGTTTGGTCTTGCCGTATTCATTCTCGTTTTACAGGCGAGCTGCAAATGGACACATCGGCCTTTGGGTGATGCGACCCTGGCCAGGCTCAAAAACCTGCTAGGTATTTTCGTAGCGGCGGTAGTCTACTTTGTCCTCGCCTATCACCTGACCAACCTGTACGCCACCGAACATCACGGCGTCGAGCATTTTATTCTACTGGGTGGCGGCATATACACCTTTCTATTCTGGATAGTGCAAATCATCATCGGTTGCCTGGTTCCCCTCGCTTTACTATTCATCAAGCCAATGAGCGAATCCAGGGGCGCGATCACACTGGCCGCCAGCCTGGTCATCATCGGCGGACTTGCCCAGCTTTACGTGATCGTTATCGGTGGCCAGGCCTACCCCCTGGTATTATTTCCCGGCATGGAAGAAAGCAGCAGCTTCTTCGATGGCGTAGTGGCCACTTACGTACCGAGTATTTTTGAAATCCTGCTGGGAATTGGCGGTACGTGCCTGGCACTGGTAATCGTTACCGTGGGCATCGCCATACTCGAATTTTTACCAGAAAGCCTGTCTGATCAAGTGCTCGAATCGGATCTTGTCCGTTCCACTCCGACGTAACTCCCGGGCACCGCTACAGGTGCTGTAAAGACTCGTGGCACACCTGTTAATTTCCGCAGCCCACAAATCCTCTGGCAAAACAGTATTAACGCTCGGCATCTGCGCAGCCTTGCGTGCCCGGGGCCTGGACGTCCAGGCCTTCAAAAAAGGACCCGACTACATCGACCCCATATGGTTGAGCAAGGCCACGCAGCGAGCCTGCTACAACCTCGACTTCTGGTCCCAGACCGAAGAAGAGATCAAAACCCTGTTTACTGCTCACAGCCGCAATGCCGACATCAGCATTATTGAAGGCAACAAAGGGCTGCATGACGGCCTGGCTACAGACGGCAGCACCAGTAATGCAGCCTTGGCAAAACTGCTTGCCGCGCCCGTAATCATGGTGCTGGACACCCGCGGCACGATACGCGGCGTGGCACCACTGTTGCTGGGCTACCAGCAATTCGAACCTGCGATAAACATTGCCGGGGTGATCCTGAACTTTGTCGGTGGCAGTCGCCACGCGGACAAACTGAAAGCCGTCATACGGCAATACACCGACATTCCTGTACTGGGCATAGTGCCACGCACCTCCGAATTGGAACTGGTCGAGCGCTACCTCGGTTTAATGCCCGTCAACGAAGACCCGGCGGCACAAGAAAAGCTGGCGCGCATAGCCGCTGTTACAGCAGAACAGATCGACCTTGACCGGCTCCTGGAAATCTCCGGTGCAGTGCCAGCATTCGACGTTGCGGAAGAAAAAGCAACACCTGCCCAGGGCAATGGCCTGAAAATCGCATACGCCAGGGACGAAGCCTTTGGCTTCTACTACGCCGATGACCTGGACGCCTTCACTCGATACGGCGTGCAACTACTCCCGTTTGATACCCTTAACGATACCCGGTTGCCCGATGCAGACGCACTTTTTATCGGCGGCGGCTTTCCCGAGCAACGCCTGCAGCAACTTGCGGGCAACGACAGGATCAAACAGGCTATCCACAACGCCATCGAACAGGGAATACCCGCCTATGCCGAATGCGGGGGACTGATGTACCTGTGCAATGCCATTACCTTCGAATCGAAGCGGCGTGAAATGGCAGGCGTCATTGACGCCGAGTGCGAAATGTTTACCCGGCCCATCGGACGCGGTTATACCCTGTTACAAAAAACCACCCGGCACCCCTGGCCGAACGTTACCGATCAGCCTGTTGCCGGACATGAATTCCATTATTCAAAACTCTCGTGTATCACAAGCCGTGCCAAGTACGCCTTCGACGTACGTCGAGGCTTTGGCATAAACGGAAAAAAAGACGGCATCCTGCATAAAAACCTTCTCGCCTGCTATACCCATCAACGAAACACCCGAAAAAACCGTTGGGTTGCAAATTTTCTTGATTTTATAAAAACCCGTTCCTGGAGGATGTAATACAATTACACCTCGTTTTTACAGGACGACAAAAGTTACCGTACACGCGAGCATGAGCGTAGAAATCACCAAAGCCGCCGCCGACCAGGTCAAAAAATCTGCCCTGGAATCAAAACTGGACAATACACCATTACGGATAGCGGCAACCCGCAAGGCCGACAACTCCATACATTACGGACTGGGATTTGATGATACTGGTGGTAGTAAAGAAAAAGACCACCGGTTTGAATCCAACGGCGTAGAGATAATCGTAGCGGAATCCAGCCTGGAACTACTACAAGGTACAACTATTGACTTTGTCGAACTGCAACCCAAACAATTTCACTTCGTATTCCTGAACCCGAACGACCCGAACTATTCGCCGCCTACCGAAGACTGACAAACGACTTGCCTTGAGTAAGCTCGATAGAGTAGTGGTTGTCAAACCAGGGGCTGGTATTTGCGTGCGGTTTCTATGATGCGGCGATGGCCTGGACTAACACCATAGTGCGTGTGCTCATCAGCATGGCAGAGCTTACACAGGCAGACCAGGTTGTCGTCACGATTATCGCGTTTATCACCGCTTTTATGGTGCACGTCTAGACACTGCGGATGACTGCCTAGCCGTACTCCGCATTCCTCACAGGTGAAATTCCGCAACTTGCGAATTTTTTTAGATAAATTGTGCCAATTTTGGGGATAGCCAGTTGGCAATGTTGCTGGTTGCGCATCCTTCATTTGTTGTTCGAAGTGTTGGAAGATATCAAGATGCTGCCACAGAAGATCAAGCACCTCCTTGGCTTTGAATTGCTTTACGATTTCCTTTTTTACGGAATCTTCCAAACCACCATGAAAACAACGATATTGGATTTCGCTGAGGCAATTTTGACAAGGGAAAAGGGACACTTCCTGCTCCTCTACTTCGCCCCAGCCATCCCTTCTCACATCAATAAGATAGCGGTCATCATCCCGATTAGTTACTCGATATCTATGGAAGCGCCCTTGTTGTTTCATCTGTTGCAAAGTCCGGCACACCGCAAAGTGAACTCTTTTACGGTCACCTGGAGTTTGATATGGCCCGCCGATGGTATGGTCACGGATATAGGCGAATACAGGCCGCCTGTTGCGTATCAGCAAACCACTTGGATGGAATAAAGCTGTGACTTCCGAGGGAGTATTCAGATCCTTGTCGACTCGTTTTTCGGGTGGACGAGGAATGAACTTCACAGGTTCCCCTCCGACTTGTCGACGGATTACATTCAATGTAGCGGAAATTACTCCGTCATCAATCTTCATGTGCCATCGCCTTTTTTGCCTTGTCATACATCCCTGCCTTTCGGCAAGATGCAGTCATTAAGCGAAACTCCACCCGTCGTGAACGCACGTAGTCTTCCTTGCCTTTCTCATCCAGGATTAACTGACTGGACGACAGGCCATTGGCAGTAATGTGTGTCCTGGCCCACTCGGCATACTGCATCGATTCCGGTAGTTCAAAAACAAATTGCAGGACTGCGCGAGTACGCTTTTGTGATAAATCCATGTTCATGAAGTATGCCTCGCGGTCCCGCGCACCTTTCCAGTCGCTGGACGTATGTCCTTCGATTCTTATCTCACGAATGTCGTCGCGATATTCTTTCGAGTGGATGATTCCCATGTAACGTGGAAAAAAATCCCTCAAAATATTTTCAAAGCGTGGACGAATATGGTCCTTGCCGGGCTCGAATAAGACCCTGGGGTCGCGGAACCGGATAGTCAAATCTTCTAACAAAACTGCATTCCACTTGACAAAATCGCTGTCAAACTTCTCCTTGAGCTCTTTATAGATGTTATTGCATTCTTCGCGGTGGGCATCTTCGGTTTCCACAACCACGCGAATGAAAATGATGGCGATGAACATGAAGATAAGCATGAGTGCCGCCATCAGGTCCGAGATTGGTGCCCACTGTTCACTGTCACCTGGTTCGTTATAATGAAGATCTATCACCTGACCTGGAACCCTTAACCTTGTTAATAGCCTCCTGACACCGTTCTGCGATAGATATCATGTTGCTTCCCCACTCTTTAGTAATGCGGTTTATTTCACCGTCTATTTCTTTACTAAATTGTTGGACAGCAGATTCAACAATTCCTGTCACCTTGTCAGCGGAATCACGTTGTGTTTTTTCAAGTGTTTCGCGCATCTTGGCCGCCACGGACTGTACATTTTCTGAATGCTGTTGAGCGATTTGACGAACTTCCTGTTCGGCGCTTTGGAAAGTGGTACGTATCGTTTTCTCCAACCCTGCAAATCCTGCTGCACTGTTTTCCAGGTCCACGCCGACCTTGTCGAGGTGCTGTTTAATAACGGGAAATGATTGTTCAGCCTGTTGACGCATTCCTGCGAAAGCCTCTACCTGGCGGTTCAAGGCTTCCACGTCCTGGTGTGCGACCTTGATGACTTCTGATAATTGGTTCATTGTCGGTGGAATTTTTTCACAATCCGCTGCAATCTGTGCAATGTGATTCGCCGCCGTATTGAAAGCAGCGGTCAATTGCTCTACCTGCTCTCGGTGGTCTTCCTGCCATTTCTTTATAGATTGAGTTGCCGCGTTGAACTCAACAAAGGTTTTACCGAATTGCCTGATCAGTGCTTCCTCTATGCTGTCGATCAGCTTCTGCAGAGAATCCCCCAGTTGTTTGCCGACCAACTCACGTATGTCTTTGATCAGGGCCTCTAAATTTTGTATGAGAGCATTGCGGATTGTCTCGTTTAATCCGTCCAGTTTCTTAAATCCATCACGGTTTTCGTCACGCATTTTCTGCATCTGTGTCACCATGCTGGAATCACCTTCTCCGGCAATGGCCTGCCTGATCGCATCCAGTCGGTCCAGGACTTCACGTTGTTCTGACGACACAGCCTTCCCGGACCTGGTTCGACTCAACTGCCAGGACCTGTACGCCTGAAAGGAAACTGCGAAGGCAAGGCCAAGTAGACTCGTTATGAACGCCGTCTTCATCCCATCCAGCAATGCCTTGATACTGTCGTTGATTTCCCCGGGAGAGAACTCCAGTGGATGTAGCGCGATGAAAATGCCACAGAAAGTGCCTAAGATACCCACGCTCGTCATCAGCGCGGGGGCGACCCTGCTGAACCTGTAACTGAACTTGCTGGACCCTCGCCCGAAAAAGAAAAACACGATGAGTAGTATGACCACGACCCAAAGGATTCCTTCTCCTCCAAAAAGTCTATCCAGCCCTGTTAATACGTTGTAGATTATTTCAGACACGAGTAATACTTATTTGGTCAAGGCCCAATGCAGTTATGCAAAAAACGTAAAAGGAAGAGGGTTACTGGATGACTTGACGTCTTCTACCAATCACCAGGCAAGGTGCAAATGAGTGTTTTCACTGCACTTGGCTTCGGAAGCGGATATACGATTAAAATTTCGCGATAATTGCAATCGCCAAAATAATGCACGGTATCGTCATCGCTGCGACTACCAGCATCGTCTTGGTGAACTCATTCATGGCGGTACTCTCATATTCATATTTAAGGGGTATGCCCGCAGCCGGCGGGCTGTCTTGCCTATTATCACCAAACCCTTGGAATCCTACAACAAAATCCGATCGTGGTGTATGAATTTTGGCGGTTTTTTATTCAGACGGGCTTCCTGCTTGGTATAGTGCGCATATAATCAGTCGTAGATGGACCATGGACCAAGACCAGTGAACACCCCTCGGCACCACGAACTTCCCTCATCGGCAAATACCGAATTGCAGGCATCGTTGGATTCCAGCGCAAGTGAATTTCTTACTGCCCTGCGTTTGTGGACGCAGAAAATTCGCGCCGGCGAACTTACTGCAAGAATGCCCGGATATTCCAATACCGAGGTAGCCGAGCTTGGCCAGGACATCAACTTTGTCGCCGAAATGCTGGAATCCTTATCCAGGGACGCCGAGGCCCAGCTACAACGCCATACCAGGCACATAGCCCACAAAAACAAATCGTTATCGACATTGTACGACGTCGTAACGAGCATCAACATGTCGCGTAACCTGCATGACCTGCTCACCCGCTTTCTGCACACCATGACCGAACTTGTAGAGGCGCGCGCTGCCGCCGTCTACCTTGAGACCAGGCCCAAAACCTGTTCCCTCATTGCCGAAATCGGCCTTGACGAGACGTTTCAGGACAGGCATCCATACCTGCCGAAAGGCACCTCCGGCTCCAGCGGCAACCAGGCCATTCCCGTAGACGTCATGGCGTGTCCAGGCGAAATAAGCAGCAGCCTGTTTGATGACGAGAAACTTTCGATTCTCGTGGTGCCGCTACAGTACCGCGGCAAGATTTTGGGAGTCTACAACTTCTATATTGACGAAAACAGGTTCAAGGGTAGTGATGAATACCGGGAACTATTTACCAGCATAGGGCGGCATCTTGGCATTGCAGTTGAGAAAGCGCGCCTGGATGAAGAGACAAATACCCTTTCCATCATGCGCGAAAGAACCAACATCGCGAACGAACTCCATGATTCACTTGCACAGACGTTGGCGAGCATCAAATATCAAGTACGCGTACTGGATGAGACCATACACCAGGGCGACGAAGCGGCAACCTGGCAAGAGCTGGAGCGCATCGAATCCACCATTGACGAGGCCCACACACAATTACGCGAACTCATCGCACATTTTCGCCTGCCCGTTGGTGAACACGGCCTGATAGCTGCCACCCAACAAGTCATAGAGCGCTTCAAGCAGGACTGTGACGACGTGCATGTATTTCTGCAACAGGAATGGCCGGCCGCTGCATTGCCCCCACAGATCGAACTGCAAGTATTGCGTATCATCCAGGAAGCACTTACCAACACGCGTAAACACAGTGAAGCCAGCACCGTGCGCATAATGATGCGCGGTGACGACAAGGGGCATTACACCATACTGATCGAAGACGACGGCGTCGGCATATCAGAGCAGCAGAGACAAAATACCGACGGCGAGCACGTGGGCCTCAGCGTGATGCAGGACCGTGCCGACCGTATTGGTGGTACACTGGCAGTTGAAGGGGAGTCCGGTGAAGGCGTACAGATACGCCTGGAATTTGATTACCTGCCCGATACCTTGCAGGACATACCAACCGGTGTGATATAGAGACATTACAAGATGACAGCCGAGATAAAACTGCGCGCCGTGATCATCGACGATCACACCCTGTTTCGCGAAGGACTGCAAAGCCTGCTGAGTCGGCATGGCATTGAAATCGTTGCCTCCGTGGGCGATGGTCGGGAAGGCATCAAGCGGGCACGGGAACTGAAACCCGATATCGTATTACTGGACGTGCGCATGCCAGGAATGTCTGGTCTCGAGGTTCTGAAACAGCTACAGCGTACCAAGTTTGAACCCCCGGTAGTCATGCTTACTACCAGTGGCGAGGAGCGTGACCTGGTGGAGGCTCTGCGCAAAGGTGCCAAGGGTTACTTGTTGAAAGACATGGAGCCGGACGACGTGGTTGCAGCCCTGCGTGACGTCGTACAAGGAGAGACCGTGGTGGCACCCAACCTGGCACAGATCCTGGCCAAAGTCGTCAAAGGCGAATATCCGATGGAACCGGAGCCCAGCCCCCTGGACAACCTGACGCCACGAGAATATCAAATCCTGAGCTTACTGGCCGAAGGACAAAGCAACAAGGTAATTGCGAGAAACCTGGGCATATCCGACGGCACCGTCAAGCTGCACGTAAAAGCCATCTTGAGAAAGCTCAATATTCATTCACGTGTGCAAGCCGCCGTGATCGCCGTCGAGCAGGGGCTCAGAGAGAACGAACCTCAAGCCTGACCTTTTCTCAAACCCTTCCTTTATTTGTGGCGTGAAAACGTGCTGCGCGTGGGTCGTTTTGTCTTTAAGCGTGCCAAGGCCGCTATAAAGATTGACCAGCGAGTCGGTGGTTATCATTCGACAAGTCCCTGTCTATTGAATCCCTTTAATTTTCTTTTTGTCTATCGAGTTTGACTTGTTCAAGTACCCATTCGGGGATGTCTTTTTTATCGATATTTGGCACCTTGTAAGCTAGTTGTCGCAAACGTGATACTTCTTTTTTATCTTTTGTTTTAAGTGCCAGATTGAAAAGGTAAAAACGAACATCGCGCCAGTACTTACCACTTTCGGTTATGTTTCTTGCTTCAAAAGGGAAGCTATTCATACTCATACTTGTAGTATATCAAATAATTACTCGTCAAGTTCTACAACTAACCGATTACGAAAGTGTAAGTGTTCGGTGCCACCATCTACTGTTATGTTTACATCCCGTATATTATCAATGACTTTCATTTTTTGCCCTGGGGTAAATATAAACTCTGACATTGCAGCATTCGTTATCACTGCACGCCCACCCTTGTGTACGTGAAATTCAATTATCATATTATCGCCTTTGTAATCACTGCGACTGGTATCTGCGCGTGAAAAGTATTTGACAATATCGCCGCGTGAACTAAAACTTGCAGGTGCTTTTAATTCAAAAATATCGCCGGGCTTGAGTGCAAGAAATTCGTCAATTTTATATTCTTTTACGTTGCGCCTTAAATCCAGGCCATTCAAACCGCGAAATAAAACCAGCGTCGCGTCGCTATCCTTTACTTCAAATGCATTATCCCTAATGTCTTTGAGCATTCGTTCAATCGACACCATCAAGGGGTACCGCAACAAGTAATAAATCCGTGAAATCGTTTACACGAAGCGGTTGCATTCAGACGTAATGCTTGTGCTCCTTGCGCCGGGTACCTGCACGCTGCACGATCACGCCGCGTATTGCACCAATACCTGGAACCTCTATCTCCTCGTAACCTTCATTGAGTGCTTTCAGCACGTAGCGGTCATCCCTGATGATCAACTGCCGGAAAATATACTCGTCATTCACCATGGCCAGGACGTAACAACCGCTTTCCACCTTCGCTGCCGAATCAATGATGATGATATGGCCATCTTTGAATTCAGGCTCCATGCTATCGCCCATTACGCGCAAAGCAACCGGTTCCGAATTTGCACAGCCGCCGTGGTCCGCCAATTCCGAAGTGATCGGGATATCTTCAGGTTTACTCATGTCCGGTTACTTTATCCGGTATGCAATGCTTAATCCAGCATCACACAAGTACCGGTTCGACTGTTCATTTTTTTAGTTTCAGCAGTCATAAAACATTTATAAAACTTTTCTATTAAATTTATTGACAGATTTTAAGGTAAAAAACGGGAGGGGACCTTCGTTGTTTTGTAACCCCTCGATTACTCGGGAAATTTTAATTTCGCCGTAGTGTGACGCACCCACTTACACACAGCTTATTCAAGGGGTTAAGAACATGATTACCACAAAATATTGTGCTTGACCGAACCAATACCCCTATTTATAGTATAAACATCCATACCTTATTAGTGGTAGACACCCACACCCGCCCCCTGAAGGCAGGTCAATAACAACTTTAACAAGGGAATTTTTGAGGAGTCCAATGCAACCAGAGCCCGCCATTTCTGCCTACGCAGACAAGCCACAGGACCAGCCAGTTCCAGCGAGTGTGGAAATTGCTGCGACCGCACCCGGACAATATCGTGTAATTCGGCGCAACGGCAAGGTAACCATCTTTAATCGTGACAAGATCAAGATTGCGGTTACCAAGGCCTTTCTCGCGGTAGAGGGAAGCAATGCCGCGGCATCTTCACGCATTCACGAGATGGCCGACAAGATTACCGAGAAGGTATTTTACGCCCTTTCCCGCAGTCGCCCTCAAGGCGGGACCTTTCACATAGAAGACATCCAGGACCAGGTCGAACTGGCCTTGATGCGCTATGGCCAGCACAAGATTGCGCGTGCCTACGTACTGTATCGCGAAGAACGCGCCAAGGAGCGCGCACAGCTTGCCGAACGCAACGCGCAACGTCATTCGGCACCGGATACCACCTCGACCATTCGCGTACTGGACACACAAGGCAATCAAAAACCTTTGAACTTTGAGCGTCTTGTGCGCGTGGTGAAAGAGGCGTGTCTTGAGACCGAAGACGTGCAGGCGCAACCCATCATCGACGAAGCCCTGCGCAACCTGTACGACGGTATTCCGGAAAGGGAAGTTGGCACGGCGCTGACCATGAGCGCGCGCACCTTGATAGAACAGGAGCCCAACTACACGTACGTAGCCGCGCGCCTGTTGCTTGACAGCCTGCGTCGTGAAGCACTGAGCTTTGTATACGGAAAATCGATGGAAGCGACCTTCGAGGAAATATCGTCTCAATATGCCGACTACTTTGAACGTTACATTCGCAAGGCTGCCGAACTGGAATTACTGGATACAAGACTTGCCACCGAATACGACTTGAAAAAACTCGGCAAGGCATTACGTCCGCAACGCGACCATCAATTCACCTACCTGGGCATACAGACCTTGTACGATCGTTACTTTATCCAGAATGCCTGCTCAGGCAACCAGGAAAGCGTTCGTCTTGAATTACCCCAGGCCTTCTTCATGCGCGTTGCCATGGGCCTGGCCGTCAACGAAGTAGAGCGTGAAGCCCGCACGGTCGAATTTTACGACTTGTTGTCTTCGTTCGACTTCATGAGCTCAACGCCCACCCTGTTCAACTCCGGCACATTACGCCCGCAGTTGTCTTCGTGCTACCTCAGCACCGTGCCGGATGATTTGCACGGTATCTTTGAAGCCATCCAGGAAGACGCCATGCTATCCAAATTTGCTGGTGGCCTGGGCAATGACTGGTCGCGCGTGCGCGCCATGGGCTCACACATCAAGGGAACCAATGGCAAATCACAAGGCGTCGTGCCCTTTCTGAAAGTTGCCAACGACACCGCGGTAGCGGTCAACCAGGGTGGCAAACGCAAAGGTGCGATGTGCGCCTACCTGGAAACCTGGCACCTGGACATCGAAGAATTTCTTGAACTGCGCAAAAACACCGGCGACGACCGTCGTCGCACGCATGACATGAACACTGCCAACTGGGTACCGGACCTGTTCATGAAGCGCGTCAGCGAAGAACGCGAATGGACATTGTTCTCACCGCACGAAACGGCGGACCTGCATGAACTAAGCGGCCAGGCATTTGAAGCACGTTACGAGGAATACGAGCAGAAAGCCGAGCGCGGAGAAATCAGGAACTTCAAGAAAATAGGCGCGGTCGACTTGTGGCGCAAGATGCTGAGCATGTTATACGAAACCGGGCATCCGTGGATTACCTTCAAGGACCCCTGTAATTTGCGCTCTCCGCAACAACACGTCGGTGTCGTGCATTCATCAAACCTGTGTACCGAAATCACCTTGAACACCAGTGATGACGAGATTGCCGTGTGCAACCTGGGTTCAGTCAATATCGCCGCGCACGTCGACTCAAACGGCCTCGACCTCGGCAAACTGGAGCAGACCGTTTCCACGGCCATACGCATGTTGGACAACGTTATCGAATACAACTACTACAGCGTATCCAAGGCCCGCCATTCCAACCTGCGGCATCGCCCGGTGGGGCTGGGCATAATGGGTTTTCAGGACGCCCTCTACAAGCAACGCGTTCCCTACGCCAGTGAAGAAGCCGTGGAATTTGCCGATCACTCCATGGAAGCGGTGAGCTATTACGCCATCAAGGCATCCACCGACCTGGCGGAAGAACGCGGCACCTACGCCACCTTCAAAGGTTCACTGTGGGAGCAGGGCATCCTGCCCTGCGACGCCATTGAAATACTGGGCGAGAATCGCGGCGGTTATTTGAAACAGGACCGCTCCGTCAACATGAACTGGGACGGCTTGCGCCTGCGCGTCCAGCAAGTAGGCATGCGTAACTCCAACACCATGGCGATTGCCCCCACGGCCACTATCTCCAACATTTGCGGCGTGACGCAGAGCGTTGAGCCTACCTATCAAAACCTGTATGTAAAATCGAACCTGTCCGGTGAATTTACAGTAAGCAATCCGTACCTGGTTGCGGACCTCAAGGCCAATGGCCTCTGGGACGCAGTCATGGCCAATGACCTAAAATATTATGACGGCAGCCTGCAGCCCATCGATCGCATTCCAGGCGAGCTGAAAGACTTGTACGCCACTGCCTTCGAAGTCGACCCGCGCTGGCTGGTCGAAGCAGCCTCGCGCCGGCAGAAATGGATTGACCAGGCACAATCGCTCAATCTCTACATGTCCGAGCCCTCGGGCCAGAAGCTCGATAACCTGTACAAACTCGCGTGGGTACGTGGCCTGAAAACCACCTACTACCTGCGCTCCATGGGAGCGACGCACGTAGAAAAAAGCACGCTCCAGGAACAGGACAACAAACTCAACGCCGTACAAACCAACAGCAGCGATGCACCCCAGGCCTGCTCCATTCTGGACCCCGAATGTGAAGCCTGCCAGTAATCACTTTAACTAGAGGAGAAAGCTTTATGCAAAGCTGGGAAGATCCGATTGCCGATGCACGCAAGGTAAAAACAAGTGCAACTGCACCGGCCATATTTACCGACCCCGTGATACCGGCGGACACCCCGAAAGCAAGGCATCCGCAAGAGTCCCACGAAAAACCTGGGGCACGTCATCAAGGCGTAACGGGTTTGGAAAACATCGAAATGGGAGCCGAGCGCATTCGGGTAGATGATAAAAAAATCATCAACTGCCGTGCGGATCTCAACCAGCTTGTTCCGTTCAAATACGACTGGGCGTGGAAGAAATACCTGGACGGCTGCGCCAATCACTGGATGCCGCAGGAAATCAACATGACTGCGGACATTACCCTGTGGAAAAGTCCATCCGGCCTGACCGAAGACGAACGTACCATCGTCAAGCGCAACCTGGGTTTCTTCTCTACGGCGGACTCCCTGGTCGCCAACAACCTGGTACTGGCGGTATACCGGCATATCACCAACCCGGAGTGCCGGCAATATCTGCTGCGCCAGGCCTTTGAAGAAGCCGTGCATACCCACGCCTACCAGTATTGTATCGAATCCCTGGGACTGGACGAGGGCGAGGTATTCAACATGTACCGCGAACTACCGGCAGTCGCGCGCAAGGCCGAGTGGGCGTTGCCCTATACCAACAGCCTGGGCGATCCGGACTTCAAAACCGGCACACCCGAAGACGACCAGCGTCTGCTGCGTGACCTCATAGCCTTCTACGTAGTGTTTGAAGGCATCTTCTTTTACGTTGGCTTTGTACAGATCCTCTCCATGGGTCGTCGCAACAAGATGACCGGGGTGGCTGAACAATTTCAATACATCCTGCGTGACGAATCCATGCACATGAATTTTGGCATTGACGTCATCAATCAAATAAAGCTGGAGAATCCACACCTCTGGAGCGAAGAATTCCAACAGGAAATAATCGCCCTTGTCAAAAGCGGCGTCGAACTGGAAACCCGGTACGCCTACGACACCATGCCACGCGGCATACTGGGCCTGAACGCGCCGATGTTTGAAGAATATCTGAAATTCATTGCCAACCGGCGTTTTGCGCAGATCGGCTTGCCACCGCAATACGACGGAGTCGGCAACCCCTTTCCGTGGATGTCTGAAATTCTGGACCTGAAAAAAGAAAAGAACTTCTTTGAAACCCGCGTCACCGAATACCAAACTGGAGGAGCACTTACCTGGTGAATACCTGAGTACGTAACCAGTGTTATGGGGCCACCACTTATGGTGGTTATTATTAAGGGAGCAGCCTCTGCTCCCTTTTTTTCGATGGAAAAAAGATGACCGAACATGACTTCAAAGACAAGATCGCCGTAATCACGGGTGCAGCCGGCAACCTGGGCAGTGCAACGGCAGAACTTTTCTTGCAGGCCGGTGTGCAGCTTGCGTTGATCGATATCGACTTTGAGCATCTGCAACATCCCCACTGGAAGCAGGCGAAAAACATTGACCTGTTCAAAACGGACCTGACCGACGTCGACTCCGTAAACAACTCAGTTGATCAAATCATGCAGCGTTTCAAGCGCATAGACATATTGGCAAACGTTGCCGGTGGCTTCAAAATGGGCACACCCGTACATGAAACGCCGGTTGAAGACTGGAGCTTCATGCTCAACATGAACGTCAAGAGCGTATTTTTAACGTGCCGGGCCGTCATCCCACACATGCTAAAAGAAGGAAGGGGCAAGATCGTAAACGTCGCGGCGCGCGCGGCCCTGGAAGGCAAGGCAAAGATGGCACCCTACTGCATAAGCAAAGCCGCCGTCATCACCCTCACGCAAAGCCTGGCCGCCGAACACAAAATGAACAACATCAACGTAAACTGTATTTTACCTGGAACGATTGACACCCCGCAAAACCGCGCCGCCATGCCAAACGCAGACTTCAGCAACTGGGTACCGACAACCGACCTGGCCAATGAAATCCTGCATCTATGCTCGCAACAGGCAAACGGCGTAACGGGTGCAGCCGTTCCCGTATACGGAAGAAGCTAGGAAATTAACTAATTGAATACCTCCTTATAACGTCATCATTCAACAGGTGCAACCAGTATCCCATCATTATCAAGTTCCCCGTTTTCATTAAACCAGGCTAAAATCTTTTCTTCATCGAAAGCTAGACCTTCGGAACTTGCAAACTTTTCTATGATTGGATTCATCAATTTTGAAAGTCGAAATACGCGGTATTCCCTCTTTTCCGGGCTAACTTGCTTGGCTTCAAAATATCCGCTTCAAAATATCAACATTGCCAAGATATAAGCCCTTTCTTACAAGTTCGTAAATACGATAGCGAACCAAACCTTTCTCTTTGTTTTCATACAGTTTAATAACCATGGTTTACCCTCTGAATTAAATTAGTTGTCCGTTCTCTCTTAAATACGGTTAGTTGTCCGTTCTCTCTTAAATAGAACGGTCGCCCTGGACCGGTTCATCCCCACGCGCATGGGGAACACCTTGGACCGTCCTTTTGAGCTTTCCCCCAGTACTTGAAATAACCGGCTATCATTTTTAGTATTGCTTATTTATCTTTTCAGTACTCACTAGCGGCTGGATTCGCTTGGCATGGTATAATTTCTATAACCTAGTAATTATAACAACGATGGAACGCCTGGTCTGACAAGGGCTTACCCCGGAATGCCTAGTAATAAACCTGCCTCTCGTGGTCTGTATGACCCTTCCTATGAGCACGATTCATGCGGCGTGGGCTTTGTGGTCGATATCAAGGGCCGCAAGTCGCACAAAATTGTCCAGAATGCCCTGTCCATCCTTAAAAGCCTGATTCATCGCGGTGCTTGTGGCTGTGAGGAAAATACGGGCGACGGCGTGGGCTTGCTTACTCAACTGCCGCATAAATTTCTTACGCGCATCTGCAAGGGCATAGGCATCAGTTTGCCTGAATATGGACACTACGGCGCGGGCATGGTGTTCCTGCCCACCGACGACGAGCAACGCCGACAGTGTATCGAGCAATGCAACAAGATCGTGGCAGAAGAAGGCCAGCAGTTACTGGGCTGGCGTGACGTGCCAACGGATGACTCCCTGCTGGGGCCTACTGCGAAATCAGGTGAGCCCACCTTCAAACAGATTTTTATCGGTAGAAGCACCGACGTAAAAGATGCAGCGGCTTTCGAGTGCAAGCTTTACGTAATTCGCAAGCGGATCGAGCACGCCGTACTTGGCTCCGACCTGTCTCAACGCAACAGTTTTTACATTCCATCGCTCTCCTGTCGCACCCTCGTGTACAAGGGAATGCTTACCGGTTCACAGTTCGAGCCGATGTTTCCGGACGTTCTTGAACCCGATTTCGAATCCGCGCTGGCACTGGTGCATCAGCGTTTTTCAACCAACACTTTTCCTTCGTGGAACCTGGCGCAGCCGTTTCGGTACCTCTGCCACAATGGTGAAATCAACACCGTTCGCGGCAACATCAACTGGATGCACGCCCGTGAATCCCTGTGTGAATCCGAACTGTTTGGTGACGACCTGCAAAAACTCTTCCCGGTTGTAATCGAGGGCGGCAGTGACTCGGCCACGTTCGACAACGTGATGGAATATCTGCACATGGGTGGCCGCCCCCTGGCGCACGCGATATTAATGATGATTCCCGAGGCCTGGAGCGGGCATGAAACCATGGACGAGGAACGCAAGGCCTTTTACGAGTACCACTCCTGCCTGATGGAACCCTGGGACGGCCCCGCGTCCATCGCCTTTACCGACGGCGAAGTGATCGGTGCGGTACTTGATCGCAACGGCCTGCGCCCATCGCGCTATTACGTTACCAGGGACGACATGGTAGTGATGGCGTCCGAAGTCGGCGTGCTGGACATTCCACCGGAAAACGTCCTGATCAAGGAACGCCTGCATCCCGGGCGCATCTTCATGGTAGATACCCGGCAGGGGCGTATCATCGATGACGAGGAAATCAAGCGGGAATTCGTGCGAGAGCATCCCTACGCGACCTGGCTGAAGCAATACCTGGTGCCGCTTGAGAACTTGCCCAATCCGAAACAGATACACGGTTCCGATTACGACACGCTGTTACAACGTCAACAGGCCTTCGGTTATACGCACGAGGATTTGCGGATGCTGATGGCACCCATGGCGGCCAATGGCCTTGAGCCGATTGGTTCCATGGGCACCGACACGCCGCTTGCAGTGTTGTCGAACCGTCCGCGGCTTTTATACGACTATTTCAAACAGTTGTTCGCACAGGTTACCAACCCGCCACTGGACGGCATTCGTGAAGAACTGGTTACCCAGGTGGCTACCAACGTCGGCCCCGAGAGAAATCTTCTCAAGCCGGTACCCGAAAGCTGCCGCCAGGTCAAGATTCGTTCCCCGATTCTCACCAACGACGAACTGGCACGCATTCGTGACGTCAACCTGCCCGGCCTGAAGACGAAAACAGTGCCCATCCTGTACCCGGTTGCGCAGGGCGGACCTGGTTTGCACCAGGCATTGAAAGAAGTTTGTGCGCAGGTCGATACCGCGATTGAAGAGGGTTATACCAACGTCATTCTTTCCGACCGCGGCATCAACCGGGAATTGACCGCCATACCCGCCTTGCTGGCCACTGCCGGCGTACACCATCACCTGGTACGCACCGGCACGCGCACAAAAGCGGGCTTGATAATTGAATCGGGTGAGCCTCGCGAGGTACATCATTTCGCGGTGCTGATCGGTTACGGGGCCGGTGCAATCAATCCCTACCTTGCCTTTGAATCGCTGGGCGACATGATAGGCAAGGGCCACGTACCGGAGATGGAACATGAAACCGCGGTGAGGCACTTTATCAAGGCAGTGGACAAGGGCCTGACCAAGACAATGTCGAAGATGGGCATCTCGACGGTGCAGTCGTATCGTGGTGCCCAGATTTTTGAAGCCGTCGGCCTGAACAAGGAATTTGTGGACCAGTATTTTACCTGGACCGCTTCACGCATCGGCGGCATTGGCCTGGAAGAAGTGGCCAGGGAGATGAGCGTCCGTCATCACAACGCCTTTCTGGACCGGCCTGCCGACGAGCCGCACCTGGAATGGGGTGGTGAATACCAGTGGCGTCGCGACGGCGAGTATCACCTGTTCAACCCTGAAACCGTTTTCAAACTGCAACATTCAACGCGTTCCGGCCAGTACGATATTTTCAAGGAATATACGGAGAAGGTTAATAACCAGAGCGCGGCCCTTGCAACCTTGCGCGGACTGTTTGAATTCAAACACGCGCAAGAACCCGTTGCGATAGAGGAAGTAGAGCCGATTGAAAACATCATGAAGCGTTTTTCAACGGGTGCGATGTCGTATGGTTCAATCAGCAAGGAGGCACACGAAACCCTGGCCATTGCAATGAACCGCATCGGCGGCAAATCCAATACCGGTGAAGGCGGCGAAGACTCGGCCCGCTATACACCCGATGAAAACGGCGACCTGAGAAGAAGCGCGATCAAGCAAGTGGCTTCCGGTCGTTTCGGCGTTACCAGTGAATACCTGGTCAATGCCGATGACCTGCAAATCAAGATGGCACAGGGCGCAAAGCCTGGTGAAGGCGGGCAATTGCCGGGCACCAAGGTCTATCCCTGGATTGCGAAAGTGCGCCACTCCACGGCCGGCGTGGGCCTGATCTCCCCGCCACCGCATCATGACATCTATTCGATCGAAGACCTGGCGCAACTCATTCACGACCTCAAGAACTCAAATCCCGAAGCGCGCGTGCACGTGAAACTGGTAGCGGAAGTTGGCGTGGGTACCGTTGCCGCCGGCGTATCCAAGGCACACTCCGACGTTGTGCTCATATCCGGTTATGACGGCGGCACCGGTGCCTCACCCGTCAGCTCGTTGAAACACGCCGGTCTGCCCTGGGAACTGGGATTGGCTGAAACCCAGCAGGTACTGGTGCAGAACGGCTTGCGTGACCGCATCGTGGTGCAGACCGACGGACAACTGAAGACCGGGCGCGACGTGGTAATTGCTGCGTTACTGGGTGCGGAAGAATTCGGATTTTCCACTGCACCACTGGTAGTGATGGGCTGCATCATGATGCGCGTCTGTCATTTGAATACCTGTCCCGTAGGCGTGGCGACACAAGATCCCAGGTTACGTAAAAAATTCAGCGGCCAGCCCGGGTTCGTGGAAAATTTCTTCAAGTATATTGCCGAAGAAGTCAGGGAATACATGGCGCAACTCGGCTTCAGGACGGTTGATGAAATGATCGGCCAGGTAGACCGGCTTGATGTAAAACGCGCCATCGATCACTGGAAGGCGCACGGCCTGGACTTCACCAGTATTCTGCACAAGCCCGAGGCGGGTCCGGGTGTCGGCGTGTACTGTTCGACCAGGCAGGACCACGGCCTGGAAAAATCGCTGGACGTCACCACGCTGGTACCTTTGTGCAGGGAAGCCATTGAGCAGCGTAAACCGGTGAACATTATTCTGCCGATACAAAATACCAATCGCACCGTGGGCACGATCCTGGGTCATCACATCACCAGGCGCTATGGCGCACAGGGACTGCCCGAAGACACCGTTCGCGTTCATTTTAACGGGTCGGCCGGCATGAGCTTTGGCGCGTTCGTACCCAGGGGCGTTACCATGACGCTCGAAGGTGACGCCAACGATTACCTGGGCAAGGGTCTGTCGGGTGGCAAGATCATCGTCTATCCTCCAAGGCATTCCACCTTCGTACCGGAGGAAAACATCATCGTCGGCAACGTGCTGCTGTATGGTGCGACCTCGGGTGAAGCCTACATTCGCGGCATTGCCGGTGAGCGTTTCTGCGTGCGCAACAGCGGGGTAAATGCAGTGGTCGAGGGAGTCGGCGATCACGGCTGCGAATACATGACGGGCGGCCGCGTGGTTGTAATCGGGTCTACCGGCAGGAACTTTGCAGCAGGCATGTCGGGTGGCATCGCCTACGTACTGGCGGAAAAGAAATCCTTCAAAATTCGTTGCAATCTCGACATGGTCGACCTGGAAGATATTGAAGAAAGCGAGGACGCCGAAACCATCAAGACCTTGCTCGGCAGGCACGTGGAATATACCAGGAGCAAGGTTGCGAAAAACATCCTGGACAACTGGAACGAGTATCAATCCCGGTTTGTAAAAGTGATGCCGAAAGATTACAAGCGCGTGCTGGCCGCAATCAAAAAGGCGCGTGAGCAGGGTACTCCTGAAGATGAAGCCATCATGGAAGCTGCGCATGGCTAAGATCACCGGTTTTATGGAATACGAACGCGCCGGGCAACCCTATCGCCCCGTTGAAGAGCGGGTCCAGGACTGGAAGCAGGTTATGGCACCGTGGCAGGTCGACCCGTTGCGGGAGCAGGCCGCGCGCTGCATGGACTGCGGTATTCCCTTTTGCCATGAAGGCTGCCCACTGGGGAACTTGATTCCGGACTGGAACGACCTGGTATATCGTGATCAATGGCAGGAAGCGATTGAACGTCTGCACGCCACCAACAACTTTCCGGAATTTACCGGGACACTGTGCCCGGCCCCGTGCGAAGGTTCCTGCGTACTGGGTATCAATGACGATCCCGTGACGATCAAGGGCGTGGAACTTACCATTATCGACAAGGCCTGGGAAAACGGCTGGGTGCAACCCCATCTCCCGAGTGTAAAAACCGGCAAAAAAGTTGCCGTGATCGGTTCCGGACCGGCCGGCCTGGCTGGCGCACAGCAACTTGCCCGCGCCGGGCACAGTGTTACGGTTTTTGAAAGAGCCGACCGCATCGGTGGCCTGCTGCGCTACGGTATTCCCGAGTTCAAGATGGAAAAGAGAGTACTGGACCGACGCCTGCAACAGATGCGCGACGAAGGAGTCGTGTTTCAAACCAACGCATACGTGGGTGATAGCGTTTCCGTGGATGAC
Source organism: Gammaproteobacteria bacterium (assembly GCA_965215055.1). GTDB lineage: Bacteria > Pseudomonadota > Gammaproteobacteria > UBA4575 > UBA4575. The sequence goes on along the minus strand of OZ244046.1, from coordinate 975,493 downwards.
GTTCGGGCGGACTTTGACGCACTGTTGCTGGCGGGTGGTGCGACCGTTGCCCGTGATTTACCAATCCAGGGTCGGCAGTTTGCAGGGATTCACCAGGCCATGGAATATCTGCCCATGCAGAACAGGGTATGTGAAGGCGATGCCACGCCGGACAACTTCATCAGTGCCAGGGACAAGCACGTTGTTATCATCGGCGGCGGTGATACGGGTGCGGATTGCCTGGGTACTGCAAACCGCCAGGGTGCCAGGTCCGTACACCAGCTCGAGATCATGCCAAGACCTCCCGGTTCACGGACAAGCGATAATCCCTGGCCTGAATGGCCACGTATCTTCCGCACCGCTTCCGCACATGAAGAAGGAGTGGAGAGAGTATACGGAGTGTCCACCAAACGATTTATCGATGATGGCAACGGCCACGTCAAGGCACTCGAATTGATCGACGTTGAAATGAAAAACGTCGATGGGCGCGTTTCCTTCGAGGAAGTTTCCGCGAGTGAACGGATCCTGCCCGCCGACCTGGTATTGCTGGCAATGGGTTTTCTCGGGCCTGAAAAATCCGGCATGCTGGAGCAGTTGGGCGTTGCACTGAATGAACGCGGTAACGTGGTGCGCGATGAAAACTGGATGACCAGCGTTAAAGGCGTGTTTACTGCGGGAGACATGCAGCGCGGGCAGAGCCTGATCGTCTGGGCAATAGCCGAAGGCAGAAGTGCGGCGCGCGGGATTGATCAATACCTGGTAGGCAGTTCCGATCTGCCTGCTCCTCTATGATCAAGCATATTCCTGGTTTGATTGCTGCAATCACGGCATTTCTGGCCATCAGGCTTTCCGCCTGGGTGCTGGTGCTGTCCTTTACCGCAGAGGCACTGCTTTACCTTTTCATTTACGTCGCCGTGACACTTGTTATTGACGCCGCAATGAGACGTTATACCTGAACGGAATGCAGTCGGGTTATATCGAATAATGGATGAGCCTGCGTGCGGTTGAAAAGATTTCTCAAGGCACCAATAGCGATGCTGATAACAGCCGCCCTGTTATTACTGCTTACCAGCCCGTTGTGGATTGGCTGGATGATGGAGCACGAGCATAACAAAACCAGGGACGTGCTTGCCGAAGTTGCGCTGCAATGCGACGAGGGCACCACGGAAGATCGCGAGGTCTGGAGCAAGCTGGGCATTGCGGCTTTTTGTGTAAAGGACGGAGTAAAACACGGTACCTGGCAGGCATGGGACGGCGGATACATGCACATCTCCGGCGGATACGCGGAAGGCAAAAAGCACGGTACGTGGAAATACTATAACGCCCACGGGGAACAGTGGGGGGAACGTGGTTATGCGAACGGCGAGGAAGTTTCCGGGCTGGTCAACCTGCTCAGTGCCGAGGCCGTAATCGTCAAGAAAAAAGAACGCAAGCTCTACCTGGTAAGAGACGGCAAGGCGTATCGTGCTTATAACGTGAGACTGGGTGCTCGCCCCGTCGGTCCCAAGCAGACTGAAGGTGATGAACGCACGCCGGAAGGAAAATATATACTGGACTCCAGGAATGAAGCCAGCGGGTTTTACAAAACGATTCGCATCTCCTATCCAAATCAACAGGACCTGGAGTGTGCGCGCGAAACGGGTATCGATCCAGGCGGCACTGTTGTGATTCACGGACAACCCAATGGTTTCGCCTGGGCTTGGCGATTGCTTGGTTTATGGGATTGGACGGACGGGTCTATCGCAGTCAACAACCGGGATATGGACGAGATCTGGGACCTGGTTAACGATGGAACCCCTATCGAAATAATGCCGTAGCTGTCAAACGCTATCTCTTTTTACCGGTCATCCTGGTACCGATCAAAATAGTACGGATTACCCGCTCTGCGGCATCTTGCAAGTGAGCACGTGAATCCCGCAAGGCTTCTTCCAGCGACATGTTTTTTGCCGCGGCACTGGCAAGACTGTCAATTCCATGCGCAAATACCTCGCGCGCGTCATCCGTCAGTGCACCACCGATAGCAATAACCGGTACACCGTGCTTCTTTGCGGCCTTTGCAACGCCAGCGGGAGTTTTGCCAAAGGCAGTTTGAAAATCTATACGTCCCTCTCCGGTTATGACGAGGTCGGCGTCTTTCATGTGTCCATTTAATCCGGACGCCTCCAGCACGATATCAATACCACTTTTCAACTGTGCGTTGGCAAAAGCCACCAGGCCTGCACCCAGTCCGCCTGCTGCACCTGCCCCGGGCATGCGGCTTACGTCTTTTTTAAGATCTCGCTTGATCAGCCTGCCGAAGTGTTTCAAGTGGGCGTCGAGCGTGTCCACCATCCTGGGTGTGGCGCCTTTCTGCGGGCCGAATACGTGCGTAGCTCCTTTTTTGCCGTACAGGGGATTTTCCACGTCACAGGCAACCACGATATCAGTATCGTGCACCCTGGCGTCAAGGCTGCGCATGTCAATAGCGGCAATCTTGATCAACATGCCTCCGCACCCGGGCTCCTTGATCTCTTTATCCTTGGCGTTCAGAAACTTCACGCCAAGTGCCTGTGCCATACCTGCGCCGCCGTCATTGGTCGCAGAACCACCGATACCGATGATGATCTCCTTTGCCCCCCGGTTCATTGCATCCAGCATCAACTGGCCAGTGCCGTACGTTGTCGTCTTCAGGGGATTTTTTGTACGGCCGTCGACCAGGTGCAGGCCGGAGGCCTGTGCCATTTCAATGATCGCGGTTTTGCGCCTGGTCAGCCAGCCGTAGCGGGCGGTAACCAGTTTGCCCGCGGGCCCCTTTACACGTTTTTTGATGAACTTGCCCCTGGCGGCGTCGACCATGGACTGCACGGTGCCTTCACCGCCATCTGCCATGGGCACCTTGATACATTTTACTCGAGGGATTACTCGCCTGATGCCTTTTTCAAGACACGAAGCAACCTCCAGTGAAGTGAGATTACCCTTGAACGAATCAGGTGCGATGATAATTTTTTTCATGGTATCCAAGTGTATGAAATCCCGTGCGTCGGTGATACCGAAGTCTGCCAGGTTTTTTATGCTGCCCGGGAGTATTTACTATTCTATATTCTCTGCTTTAATCATATAACAGGCCGAACCAGGTTTTACCGGATAAGACTCCCTCTTGAGATATTGCGCCCAGCCTTGTAAAAATATGATAATGTATTACTGATGGATATTTTTATGCAACAGGTTCATACATATTTTAGACGATCGTGGCAGACGTATGCGGCATTGAGACGTGTATTTGCCACGACGTGTTACATGGTACAGGTGAGAAAACCCATGTAGCGAGACTTTCCGATAATGGAAGGTCACAGCTCACCTTCCGAAATCTTGCAAAAACCCCGGAAGCGTGAGCAACGGGGTTTTTTATTGCGTGTATGACTTGGCTCAACTAGGGGAGAGATTTTAACTTTCAACGACGGGAAACGTAATGATGAAGGTGGACAAAATTTTGCAAGACAATGAAAGCGTGTACTTCATGTTTTTCCTGTCTGGCAAACTGTGGTACCGCACGGAAAGCGGTTTCAAGTTTCCGGTGCCGGTCAAGGGAGTACCTGGTCAATCGGTTTTTCTGAGCGAAGATCGTGCGAACCGTTTTTACCCGTACATCAAGGCGCACGCTGAAAAGCTGGACAAAACCGCGGTAGCCTGATTGAACACGTTCACCAGTTATATCTTGTCCAAGGGTACTCGCGTGACCTGGTAGCCGTCTTTCTCTATCAACGCGAGAACACCCTGGTCGCCGTAGAGGTGAAGTGCGCCTACTGCAATGAAGGTATTTTTTTCACGCATGGGCTTGCGCATATAGTGCTCCATTACAACGTTCCTGTCCTTGACGACATGTTTTAGATACGTTTGCCGGTAATACTCGTTTTCAGGTTCGTCAGGTATGAATCTCGTGCTTATCTGGTGCATCTTCAACAAGTCTTCCTGCAAGTAGGCATCAAGCATCATGTTGATAGTGTTTCTCATTTCGCCGTATTCATTTACCGTAAACTCGAGCAACCTGATTTGCACGTCTTGAGGCATCGCGTAGAAAGTGGCCAGGAATTCTTCTATGCTTTCAACCTGGTACAATTCCTTTTTTTGCGCGGCAGCACGGTCCAGCAACTCGTAATCAAGAATAAGGTCTTCATCATTATCGGAGCGCACCGCAAAACTCCGCATCGCCGCCCAGGGCTTGAGACGAATGATTGTCTTCTTGTCGAGCCCTACCTTTAGCAGTGCCTCTTCGACCTTGGCGTACAACTCCGCGCCGATAAGCTGCTCCAGTGTTTCACCCCTGGGCAGGATCATGTCAGCCTTGATCGCTTGTACACCATGATAGGGGTTCCAGTAATGGTCACTGGGAAACGACTCCATGGCAAAACTGTCCATTTCACTGAATATGCCCATGATATCTTCACGTACCTTGCCGACACGCTCGTCATTCATGTGAATAGTGCCGAATACGTAGCCGATCAACTCCTCGTCTTTTTTAATCTTCCACAGGATGCCGCGAGTAAATCTGCCGGAATCCGGTTTGGGTTCACTTGTTTCCTGCTGTAGCCGCAGCAGTTCTTCCTCCGTGAGTTCGGAGACTTCCTCGAGGATGGGAGTGTGTACTTTCCGCTCGGAAGATGCTGCGTGAACGCTCTCCATGTCGCCTGCATGCATCAGCACCGTCATGAACAGCGCAGCCGCAAACGTTACCCACGTCTTTCTCAGGTTTATAACTGGTTTCATCTGGTCTTGCAGTGGCTGGCCTGGGTGACCCCGGCAACGCGCGCGTTTTATCAACTATATTTTCTTAACGTCTTCGGGACCTTGTCATAGTCGACGGCGATCGCGTCGTGCGGGCACGCGTCAACGCAGGCAAAGCAACGTATACACTCTTTCTCATTGATATAAAGAGAGTTGTAGTACAGCCCCGACGTATGCGCAGGCTGAACGCGCTCAAAACTGGAAACTTCGTTACCGCCGTTAATTTTGAAGTTCGTTGCTTCAACCAGGCAATTTGCTACCGGCTTGACCAGCAGGCACTCATCACACAAGACACACTTGGTATTATCGACAACCGGCACAGGTGAACTGGCGTCTTCAAACTTGTCGAAATAGATATGCTCTTCACCCAGGCCCGTATCCATCAACACCTTTACACCGTGATCAATCATGGGAGGTGGTCCGCAGAAATAGGCTTTTATGCCATTAACGCTGATCTTGCCTTGATCAAGATATTCGTTTTTGAAATGTTCCGTTACAAATCCGCGTGGCCCGGTCCAGTCGCTATCACCAGGCTCCTCGGACAGCACCGGGATAAACTCGAATACATTATACTTGTTCCATTTATCCTTGACGGCCTGCATTTCTTCCTGGCAATACAAATCCCCCTGCGTGCGTGCACCGTAGAAATAGTAGCAATCCCTCGCGACCCCCAGGTTGGCGGCGTGTCCGACGATTGCCGCGATTGCGCTCATCCCGCTACCGCCTGCAATGCAGATCATCATGTCATTGGAAGAATCAAGCTGAAAGGTTCCCAGGGGTCCTGCAATTTCAACCTGTTTGCCAATGCGATTACCTTTTGCAAGCCAGCCCGAGAGCTCGCCATTGGGCACCAGGCGAATATAAAACGTATGTTCGCCGGGATTTTCGTCTTCCGGTGCCTTGGCAAAGGAATAGGAACGCGGCTTCTTGACGCCAGGTACCTTGATAGTGGCATATTGGCCGGCGATACCTCCCAGTCCCTGGCCGTCATCACTTGTAATGACAAGCTCAAGAGTATCGTGAGTAAGGTTCCTGACGTTGGTAATAGTGCCCTTTTTTATTATTACCCGCTTCCTGTGTACTTCACGGTCAGGTTCAGGCAGTACCCTCATGTAGTGATCAAGCGGATCATGAAAGTCTTTTTGTACGGCTGTCATTTTTTGCATACTCCTCGTAGCTTATCTTCCCGGTCAATCCAGTCTAGCTGAAGATACCCGGGTGTTGCTCCTCGGCAAACTTTACAATCTCCTCATCCGTTGCCTCAACTCCATGGTTACGAGGGTCTTCACGCCACTTCTTGACGTAGCCTTCCTTGCCGCCCCATTCATCCAGCAAAGTCTTCACGCGCATCTCGTCACTGGCCTTTTCAACTTCAGCCAGGCACGAATAAAACGTGGGGCTGTCGCCGAAGTCGGTCAGCATCTCCGAATTGAGCGCGTTGATATTTACACCCCCGGGAGTATTACTTCCCTTGAACTGCTTTTGCGTAGAACAGACGCCTGGCAACAGGCCGTCAATAATCACGGCGTAGGCAAAGGTTTCACCACGATCATTATAGAGGCGACACAAGTCACCGTCCTTCAAGCCGCGTGCCTCGGCGTCCTCCACGTTCAACTCTACCGTTGGCCTTGACATCATTGCCTGCAGGCGAGGTACCGACTGGAACGAATCACCGATGAAATAATGCGACGCGCTACTCAACACCTGTAATGGATACTTTTCACGCTTGGGATCTTCCTGTCCTTCAATCTCCGGCTCATAGGAAGGTAGTGGATCAACGCCTCCCTCCTTCAGCTTTTCACACCAGATATCAATCTTGCCGGAAGGTGTTGGCCAGCCGTTCTTCATGAAGTTCCTGCGTTCCGAATCAGTATTGGCGCGTACAAAACCATTCTTCAGAATATCCTCGTACTTGATGCCCTCCATTAACGGGTTATGTTCGCCTTCATCAAACATGATATCGCGGATAATCTCCTCGTCGGTTTGCGTAAAGGCATTATCGCCTTCCTCCACGTAGCCCATCTTCTTTGCCATCATGCGAAACAGCTCGGAATTACGCACGCTCTCTCCAAGCGGCTCAATCACCGGCTTGTTCATGGTGAAATACCAGTTGCCGTACGTTGCCACCATGTCGGTGCGCTCCAGCTCTGTATCCGCTGGAATGACAATATCGGCATATTGGCAAGTGTCGGTCCAGAAAGTCTCATGCACCGCGACAAAAAGATCATCACGCATCAGGCCCTTGCGCACGTTGTTGGAATTAGGTGCACAATTGGCGGGGTCCGAGTTATAGATGAAAATACTCTTGATCGGCGGGTCCATCTTGTTCCCGTCGGCGTCAATATGATCTGCCAGGGCGCGACCTATCTGCACCATGTTGATAGTGCGCTTTCTCTTACCCAGGTCGGGCCGGTGCAACTTTTCCATGTCCCAGCGCAGCCACATCTCCTCCAGGTTGCCAAAGCAGGCTCCGCCACAAGACTCGCGCCAAGCACCGGTGATACATGGAAGGACCAGGATTGAGCGACACATCTGCCCGGCGTTTTGATGGCGGTTCAAGCCATAATTGGCGCGAATAAAGGTCTTCTTGGTAGAGGCATACTCCAGGGCAAGCTTCTCGATATCAGCGGCTGTAACGCCGGTAATCTTTGCCACCCTGTCCAGTGGATAATCCGGCAGCTTGGTTTCCAGCAAGGCCTCCCAGCCGTTCGTTTGTTCCTTGAGAAACTCGAGGTCATGCAACCCCTTGTCGACAATTACCTTCATCATACCCAGTGCCAGTGCGGCGTCCGTACCGGGCTTGGGCTGGATATGCCAGTCTGCCATCATGGTAGTGCGCGTTACACGCGGGTCGATCACGATGAGCTTCATGCCGCGTTCCTTGGCCTCGCGGATGAACGGAATCGCATGCACGCCCGTACTCACCAGGTTTGCCCCCCACAGGATCATGAGGTCGACCTCCTTGGCAGCTTCATGCACGGACTTGTTGGGATGCGCCATCCCGTAGGTATGCAAGCCGGCCCACATGGCGGCGTAAATACAAATGGACTGGATCAGTCCGGCCGCCTGCATCTTGTTCCAGAAGCGAGAATCCATGGTCCAGTAGCCCACCATCCCCATGGTGCCTGAATAGGAATACGGCTGAACGGCCTCGCTGCCGTATTTCTCGATTACACTCTTGAAATTATCCGTAATGGTATCCAGGGCTTCATCCCACGTAATGCGCTCAAACTTTGCCCCTGGACCTCTTGGTCCTACGCGCTTGTGGGGGTAGAGGACGCGATTATCGTTATAGACAAAATCAAGATAATGATTCACCTTGTTGCACAGGTAGCCGCGTGTAATGGGATGGGTAGGGTCACCCTGGACGCGCACGGCTTTTCCCGTCCGGTCATCACGTGTCACCAGCATGGAACATGAATCGGGGCAATCATGCGGGCAGCTGACGTGGTGTATGGAATGTCCCTCTGGGGCTTTAATTTTATCGGTTTGCATGACTTGGTCCTCCTCTGCTTTAGAGGCGAGTAGAGCACGCCAACACAGCGACTCTTCACCAGCTTTCAGTATAAACCTTGCGGCGTAAAAATGCTACAGGGCCCGGCCCCAATGAAACTACGCTTGCAAGGCCGTACAGATGTCTGCCAGTGAAGTAACTTCAAGATCAGCCTTGTAGGGGAGGCACTCGGGCGTGCGGCCATACCTGTTGATCCATATCGAGTAGAACCCGTAGGAAGCGGAACCGGCAATATCCCACGAGTTTGAAGAAATGAAACTGATTTTATTACGCGGCAGCGCGAGCTGTTCTTCCACGAACTCGTACACCGCCGGTGAAGGCTTGTAGGTACGAATCTGTCCCGTCGAGAGAACACTGTCCAGCAAGTGATCAATACTTGCGTGTCGTAACGTAGAGGAAAGTACCTGGGGCGTTCCATTGGAGAGAACGGCCGTTGTGATCTTGCTTTTCTTTATGGTCTCAAGGGCTTCCTTCGTATCCGGGTAGCAATCCAGTTGCGAGTGCGCCTTGAGAATATTTTTTTTGATCTTCTCGTCATTCAAACCGTGTACGCCACAGGCGAAATCAAGCGCGTATTTTCGAATCTTTTCATAATCCGTGTAACGGTCCATCAGGCTCAGTTGAGATGAATACTGGAGCCGCTTGGCCCGCCAGAGCTTGTAGATAGTAAGTGCATTTTCACCGAGCTGGTCACGATATTGCAAAAACGGCAGATAGGTATCCAGGAGTGCGCCGTAGGCGTTAAATACACAGGCTTTGATTTGTTTCACGTTCTTGTTTCCTTGCTGTTGTTTTTACTACTCTTGCATCCGGGTTTGAATGTTACGCAACTAGTTGACGGGCAGTTGTGCGCGTAATTGATCGCGGTCAAACCACCATTGGTCGCCAACCATTACGTCAATAATTTTTGCCAGTCGCGTAAACAACTTGTCCGTGTCATTCAGTTCAAGAATCTCGACCCAGATTTTTATCGACTCTTCATCTTCAATGTTGCGGTGTCGTTTCGCCACCTTGGTCAGTACTTGCATGGTGAGAAACGTCAGGTCCCCGTGCCCGGTGCGCGTATCCGCAATATAGTGTGCCGCCATGGCTGCTACTGCGGCACCATCAGACTGGTCCGGGGTCTCATCTACAATATAGTGCAGCATCTCGACCGACAGGCTCGGCTCGATGGGGTAGGTCACGGCCAGCCAGCAACCTTGTCCCAGGGCGGAAATCGACAACTCCTGGTCGGCCTGGTACAACACCCGGCAGGCTCGAACGGCGTGCTCGAATTCCTTCTCTGCGACAAACAACCCCACCAGCGGGTGTGCGCTCTCCCAGGCTTCGTCAAGTCGATGCAATCCCGCCAGGGCCTGGGCAATGTCAAGCTCAAGCCGGGCGCGCTCGAAATTGCTCGCTTGACTAGGCATATCTCTTAACCGTTGCCGACTTGTAATGAGCTCGTTCTCAAACCAGGCGCGCTCATCGGCAGACTGCAAGGTACTCACTACGTCGGGCAATGGTTGTTGCATGGGATCAGGTTTTTCAGCCATCAGGACATTTTACAGGATATTACGTGTCAGCACGGTTGAAACCGGGTGATAAAAAGATTACAGGCAAAAAAACGCCCTTATCCGTGTTACTACGGATAAGGGCGGTAGATAGGTAAACTTAAGCGTAACCCGCCTGTTTATTCATGCGCATTGCTATCTTGCGCTCACCTTCACTGGCCATTTCCTCGTCCCACTTGGCCAGCTCGCGCTTCATGTAAGCATGGAATACCGGTGGCAACAACGCCAGGGCATACAAGGTAAAGTAACCGCGCTCGGTATTCGGTGCGCCGACCTCGTCCAGCTCCCAGAAGTGGGTTTCACCACGGTCGTGATGGTCAGCCTGGCGTCCAATCTCAATGAAGCACCAACTGGTAAACGCCGTGCTGTTATCCCAGCTGTGGCGATAGTCAATGGGTTGACCTTTTTCACGAATCAGGCCGTAGTGCTCCAGGTAATTCAGAGCCTCGAGCTCAAAGTTGGACATGATCCATACACCTGCCAGGCACAGCAAGCCGAGCCAGCCGCCTACGAACCAGTACAGCAGCACGACCGGCAAAGCCATGAAATAGCCGCGAATCCAGCGGTTCTGCCACGACAGGAAAGGTACGCCAATTCGCTCAAGCCGCTGCTTCTCCATCATGAACAGGAACTTGCTTTGCCCAAATCCGGATAAGGGATAGTGGAGAAACAGGCTGCGACCTCTTGGCGAAGTCGCCGGGTCGTCCTGGTGACCAAGCTCCAGGTGATGGTTGTAGACGTGGGAATAGCAGAAGTGTGCCTTGCCACTTAGTCCCATCATCCAGCGTGCGATCACAAAACTGAAACCCTTGGTGTGCGCCAGCTCGTGTCCATAAATAATACCGAGACCGGCAAAAATACCGGTTGAAAATACTGCACCAAACAACTGGGTACCGGTAATACCGTCCTGCACGGTCATTCCCAGCAGGGTAGTCTCGCCAATCGGCACGCCGTTGACGTACTGCCATATTCGCCAGGCAAGGGCAATCTGTAGCAGGATAAATATGCCCAGCATCCCGTACATGGTGCCGTTCAGCAACGGCACGATTCCATACGTCTCGCCATCCTGGTCAAGACCTGCGCCCGGTGTACGTGCCTTGGTAAGGGTATCTATGATAATTCCCATGCCCAGCAATACGACTCCTGCCCACGACCAGGGGCCACCTGCCAGCACTCCAAACAGGGCCGCTACAATCAGTAAAGGCGCCAGAAAATAGCGGGCGTTGATTAAAAACTTCTTCATTACGACCACCTCATAATTATGCTTTAACTATAATTACGCCATCTATAACTATACTATAGATCGCTACTATAGTAGCGATTACCAGATATTACCACCGTTATCCAGATCTGAAAAGTACAAGATCTGAATTTTTTGTTCCCCATATACGGCTTTAATCCGTGAAATTAAGTGAACTTCTTATCGGATAATGCACTCCCTGTGCGGCATTCTCACAAGAGATCATTGCCGATATCAACTGCGGTCCCCATTATGCGCTATTTTTGTTATACTTGGTAAGGCTGACGTCTCCAATCCGGGCTCTCGATTGCCCGGCAACGAAGATAAAGACAGGCTTGCCTCAACGGTTCTACTGAACACTTGCATACACCCGCAAAAAACTCGTTCGCCTATGAAGAACTGCTTGCCTGTGCGCGCGGCGAGATGTTCGGGCCGGGCAATGCCCAGCTACCCATGCCGAACATGCTTATGGTTGACCGGATCACCCGCATCACGGGCGACGGCGGTCATTACAATCACGGCGAAATTCAGGCCGAACTGGATATCAGGCCCGGCTCGTGGTTTTTCGATTGCCACTTTCCCGGAGACCCCGTCATGCCCGGTTGCCTGGGCCTGGATGCAATGTGGCAATTACTGGGATTTTTTATTGCCTGGCAGGGCGGCCTGGGCAGGGGCCGGGCATTAGGTGTAAATGAAGTGCGTTTTACGGGCCAGGTACTGCCCGAGGCCAAAAAGATCAACTACCAGCTTGACGTCAAAAAAGTAGTCAAGCGAGGCGCAACGATGGGCATTGCCGACGGCGTAATGTCCGTTGACGGCAGACAAATCTATTCTGCCAGGGAACTGCGCGTAGGGTTATTTACCTCTACCAGCGATTTCTAGAAACAGGCGCGCTGCAACCGCCTATTCCGCAACAAACCCTATCTTGGCGTGAGTGCCGTCACAAAAGGGGCGGTTACTACTTTGCTGGCAGCGACACAAGCCACCCACCTTGCGCATGATCTTTTGTTGCGCCGTATCCTGGATACATGCCGCGCCCCTGAAAATCAATGGGCCGTTGGCTTGCACCTTGATCTCCAAAAGTCCCTCGTTGCGCAAGTCCTCTTCTGAAGCAGGCGGCTTCTTGAACCTGCCGTCATCCTGAAAATTATTTTTCTTGTGCCGGCCGTCACAATAAGGCTTGTTTTCGGAGTGTCCACAGCGGCACAGGTACAACTCCTCCGTCTTCTCCAGCAACTCGCCGTTGCCGTCCTTCAGCTCAAGCGTACCGGTAATATGCAGCGGCCCGTTTGCAATAGGTGTAATGACGTTCATTCTGCTCATCGTGCCTTGTTCATGCCGTAAAAATTATGCAGGAAAATCATGCAAAATGTAGAATTATTGTGCACCCCTTATCTCTTTATCGACCATGTACGAACAAGTAACCAACGTTGCCGGTTATCAATTCGCCGAAGTTGATGACGTCGAATCAGTGCACGGGCAGCTACAGGCCATAGGCGACCAGACGCACCTGAAGGGCACCATGTTTATCAGCCCCGAAGGGATCAACGTGAGCCTTGCCGGCAGCCAGGCGGACGTCGACTTTGCCATCCGGCAGATAAAATCAAAATGTGGTTTTCAGCACCTGCTGCTCAACTCCACGTACTCATCAATGGTTCCGTTCAAACGCCTGCTGATTAAAATCCGTGACGAACTGGTCGCCACCGCCGGAACCCGCACTGGCGCACCATACGTGACAAGTACCACCTTGAAGCAGTGGCTGGACCAGGGCAGGGACTTTACCCTGCTGGATTTGCGCAACGACTTCGAGCACGAACTTGGCAGCTTCAATGACGCGCGGCACCTGGGGCTGAAACATTTCAGGGAACTTGGCAACTCCATCGACAGGCTTGCAGATATTCCGAGAGAAAAGCCGATCGTCACCTTCTGCACGGGCGGCATTCGCTGTGAAAAAGGCGCGCCCTTTATCGCCGGGCAGGGGTTTGACCGGGTATTCCAGCTCAAGGGAGGCATACTCGACTACCTGTCAACTTTCGGTAGTGATTATTGGCATGGAGACTGTTTCGTCTTTGATGAGCGCATCAGCCTGGACAGCCGACTTCATCCAACCTGTGCAAGGCTCTGTCGCAGTTGTCAGGCCTCCCTGCAAGAGAACGAAGAACAATTCTGCGCAGCGTGCGCCGGTTCGGCATAAGGTAAAAAGTGGAACTGGTAGACACGTGCTTCAACTTTACGAGTCCTGCTTTTCGTGATGACGAAACCGAAGTAGTCGAACGCGCCCGGCAGGCGGGAGTGAAACGTTTCATACTCACCGGCTCCAGCGTGAAAGACAGCGAACACGCGCTGCAACTGTCTGCACGATACGAGGGCATGTACTCGACTGCGGGCGTTCACCCGCACCTCGCCAAAGAATGGACGGATGAAACCCTGCTGCAACTGCGCAGGCTCGCCGGGCATGAAAACGTGGTTGCGATTGGTGAAGCCGGCCTGGACTTTAATCGCAACTACTCCACTCCCGCCGAACAGAAACTTGCCTTCCAGGCCCAGCTTGAGCTTGCCGCAGAACTTGCCATGCCTATTTTTCTGCACGTGCGTGACGCGCACCGGGACTTCACGCAACTACTGGCCCGGTATCGAAAACAACTCGACAAGGTTGCAGTACATTGCTTCACGGGCACCGCAACAGAACTTGATCACTATATCGACCTGGACTGCCATATTGGCATCACCGGCTGGATTTGTGATCCGCAGCGCGGCCGGCACCTGCACGACATTATCAGGCACATTCCCAAAAATCGCTTGATGATAGAAACCGATGCACCCTACCTGTTACCCAAGGACCTGCCCGTTACAACCGGGGAATTATCCGCCGGATTTCCCCGGCCCAGGGACAGGCGCAATGAACCCTGTTACCTGCCTCACGTATTGGCTACGGTAGCGAAATGTCGCGGCACCTCTGCGGAACAGGCCGCCCTCGAAACCACGCAAACCGCCCTCAAATTCTTCTCCATTGCATAAAAACTACCCTTACCGGTGTATACTTCACTCAAACGGAAACTGCTATAAACCTGCCATGACGATACAAACTGCTATTGAACGTAAAATTCAGGACACGTTGCAACCCGTCTTTCTGGAAGTTGCCAACGAGAGCCACATGCACAACGTCCCTGCCGATGCCGAGTCACACTTCAAGGTAACCGTGGTAAGCAGCCGGTTCGAGGACAAGACACTGGTTGCGCGGCACCGGGAACTCAATCAACTGTTGAAAGAAGAACTGGCAGGGCCGGTACACGCGCTTTCCCTGCATACTTTGACGCCTGCGGAATGGCAGGAAAAAAACGGCGCGATAAGAAAATCCCCGCCTTGTCTCGGCGGCTCAAAGGCAGGCTGACGGCCCGTATCAGTAACGCTTGATCTCGTAGGATCGGTTTGGCAACCGGCGCATGTCCCCGTAATGCAGGGTAAAGGCATGATTGCGCCTGTCTTCAAAATATAATTCGAGACTCTCCCTGATAACGGGAAAGGCAATCTCGCGCCAGGGAATATCCTTTTCCTCCATCAGTGCAACTTCCGAACTCTCCTCCCCGGGGCTTGCGCAACCTCCCACCAGTTCGCCGCGAAATATCACGTAGACCTGGTTGATATGCGGAAGGTTATACACCGTGTACAGGCTTAAATTCACGGCCTTCGCGCTTGCCTCCTCGTGTGTTTCGCGCAGTGCGGCCTCGTGTACCGTCTCCTCGTTTTCCATGAACCCCGCCGGCAGCGTCCACTTGCCGTGACGCGGCTCGATCGCGCGCTTGCACATCAGGATCTTGTCTTGCCACTCGGCGATGCAGCCGGCTACGATTTTCGGATTTTGATAAAAGATCTGCTGGCAGGATGCGCACACAAAACGCGGTCGATTATCGCCCTTGGGCACTGCTAATGATATTTCCGCAGAACCACAGTTACTACAGAACTTCACTTGATCTCCTCACACACCCTTTCCCCTAACCATAGCAGAATCCACTTTTTTACGCGACTTTCCGGGCGAGGGAATCAGGTGCGACACCTCTCTACGTCGTGCCTTTTCCAGTCGGGCAGATGAGCCGTCATCAACGCCTTGAAGAGCTTCCCGTGATTGGGTACGCGCAGGTGCAGCAACTCATGTGCAATGACAAAGTCCCGGAAGCTTGAACTCTGATCGATCAGGTCAGCAGCCAGGGTAATGACGCCCGACGTCGAGCACGAACCCCACTTGCGCGTCATGTGCCGAACGCGAACCACCCGCGGTCGGACGTTCAACCGCCGTGCCCAGTATTCAACGCGGTCACAGATCGCCTCCCGCTGCTCGTTACGCTTCGCCATCCGTATCCAGGATAATCTTAAGCACGAGCTCAACGATGCGACCCCGCTCATCCTTGTCCAATTGCAGGAGCGGTTTGTAGAGGGCGGCACGCAACCGCCGTCGCTCGTCGGCGTTGAGAGCCGCGTTGGGAAAACGGTCAAGGAGTGATTCAGTTTCCCGTGCCAGGTCCAGCGTTGATATACCCGCGGCTTCCAGGGCTGCATCGTCTTTCAGTTTCAAATGAACGCCAAAGGCACGGGGTGAAAGCCCGCTTTCTTTCGTGGCCTTGACAGTCGTTTCATTTTCTTTGGCGAGTTCAGCCAGCAAATCCATCGCCTCAAGCCCGGTCGTTTTACGATCCTCCAGGTCCTTGAGGATTTGCTCGGCACGCTCCTTCAAAGGCAGAAGTACGGGCGCCAGGTCCGGCTCATCCTTGATCTCCTTGCGAAGACCGCGCACCAGGTTGAACACCTTGGCTTCATCAGAACCCGGTTCATTTTGGAGTGATCTGAGAGTACTCACGTTAAACGTCACCGTTTTTACCTGGTACCCAAGACCTTCCTGTACCGCGCTTTCCTGCACCATGAGGCGTGTCTTGCTGGCCAGGTCTGCCACGTAATTGACGTTACTCGCATAGGCGTTTTTCACGGCGGCATAGAGCTGTGCAAGTTGCTTGAAAGTCATGATGTGATCACGCAATTCCGGCGAGGGCGACAGGATTTCCCAAAGTGCTTCAATCTCCTTGTAAGCCTCGAAGAACGCCTTGCGTGACTCCGGGTTCAGAAAGCGTCCGTAGATAATCTTCTCCAGGCGCTCATCTTTACCACCGCTTGTTTCATCTTCGCGGAGATAGCTCTCCTTCGCCTGCGCAATCTTGTCATGGAAGTCCTGCATCAACAGGTCGAGGTCTTCAATCACGCCGCTCACGTCGGCGGAATCGAATTGCAACGCCTTTCTCAATTCACGCAGCACGCCGATAAAATCGACAATCAAGCCAATTTTCTTGGCAGTACCGTCCGCGTTTACGTGGGGGCGGTTTACACGTGCGATCGCCTGCAGGAGCACGTGATCGCGCATCGGCTTGTCGAGATACATGCAATAGAGCAGTGGTGCATCAAAGCCCGTGAGCAGCTTGTCCGTAACGATAAGAATTTTTGGATTCTCGTCTGCCTTCTTGAACATCAGGCGCACGTCCGCCTCGCGTTCTGACGAAAGCTGCAACTCTGCAACCAGCGGGCGTTCGACC
Source organism: Gammaproteobacteria bacterium (assembly GCA_965215055.1). Classification (GTDB taxonomy): domain Bacteria; phylum Pseudomonadota; class Gammaproteobacteria; order UBA4575; family UBA4575. The sequence goes on along the minus strand of OZ244046.1, from coordinate 958,870 downwards.
ACGTCAGTGGCGTTTTCAGTATAAACCGGTGCCGTCCATTCAGGCGGCAGCAGCTTGTCAAGTGCCTGCTTGTACCTGGCGCAGGCTTCACGGTTTACACCCACCAGGAACGCCTTGTAACCGAGCGGCGCCACGTTTTCCCGGAAATGTTTGGCGACGTATGCAGCGACCTTCTCGACACGGTCATCGGCCGTCAGGAAAGTACGCAGGCCGACCGCTTTTTTGAGAACCTTGTTGAGTTCCTCAACGTCAGTGACGTCTTCCGCCTCGGCCAGTTCAAAAAACTCCTTGTCCAACTGTTCTGCCGGCACCGTCATCTTGCCCGGTGCCATGCTATGGCGGATCGGCAGTGTCGTCTTGTCCTCGATGGACTCGGCAATGGTGTACTTGTCAAGATATCCTTGTTCGTCCTCGGCACCAAATATCTTGAAGGTGCCTTCCCCGTGCGCGGTCTTGGCAATCGGCGTACCGGTGAAGCCGATAATGGTCGAGTTCGGTAACGCTGCCATCAGGTAGGTACCGAGCTCCCTGGCGACCGAGCGATGCGCCTCGTCAATGAACACGTAAATGTTGTCGCGAACGTTGGCGTCCTTCTCGATGTTCTCGAACTTGTGAATCATGGACAGGATCAGGCCGCGCTTGTCGGTCTGGAGCAGCTCCCGAAGTTTGGCCTTGGAAGTTGCGTTCCATACCGCGATATCCTGTTGTTGCATCTCACCGAGCAGCCTCTCTACCCATCCCTTGAGTTGTCCCTCAAGCTCTGTTCGATCTACCACCACGATCACCGTCGGCGTACGGAATTGATCCTTGCGTTCCAGGATCAGTCGGGCAGCGGTTAGCAACGTAAAAGTCTTGCCGGAGCCTTGTGTGTGCCAGATCAGGCCACGTTGCTTTTCTGTCTCTCCGCAGCGCTCGATGATGCAGTCAACCGCACTGCGCTGATGTTGACGCAGCACGGATTTTCGCGTCTCGCCATCCTCGACGTAGAACAGCACCCAGTCCCGCAGCGTGCGCAGGAAATCAGTCGGCTCGAAAAAGGATTGGACGGCGAACCGGTAACTCTCTTCCGGTTGTTCCTTCCAGCGCGCCATGAAACGCTGCGAGACGTTCCAGGTAACGCCATACCAGTATTCAAGGAGGTGCGTGACGTTGAAAAGCTGCGGTGCAGCCATCAACTCGGGCGTTTCCGACTCGTAGCGCTTCAATTGCGCGATGCCTCGTTCAATCGCATCCGCATCTTTCGGGTTTTTGTGCTCTACGATAGCGACTGGTACGCCATTGACAATGAACATCGCGTCCGCGCGATTACCCTTGCGAGCCGGGGGCTTGAGTTTCCATTCCCAGGTTACGTGAAGCGTATTGGCACTCGGTTTGTCAAAATCGACAAGCTGGACGCGCCGCTGGCGATCCTCGTTCTCGTCATGCCACTGTCGCTCACCGCGCACCCAGGCCAGCATTTCCCGGTTACCTTCAATCGTTGGCGGTAATGCCTCGATTTTTTCAAAAGCAGCGCGAACGGCGTCATCCGTCATCCAGGGATTGAATTGCCGGAGTGCCGCCCGGAGTTCACTGCGAAACAGCATTCCAGCCGCGTCACCACGTTTTCGCAGTGCTTCTTCCGGTGAAATCGGTGTCCAGCCGATCTCCGCCGCATGGCGAACCATGGGGAACTGGACTGAGCCGGCTTCGCTGATCTTGAGGCTGGTCACGCTTGTATCTTTTGCCCCTTGATTCCCAATCCTGCAGGGGCTATGTTGGCTATCAAAGGTCCCTCCCTGATGACAAGTGCTCCAGGTAAGCACTCTCCGGCAACGGAGTAGTTGGGGAGGTCGCTTTTTAGTGCCAGGATATTCATCAGTAGTAGTAGTTCATCCCGGTCGAGGGTTTGCGAGCCTTAATAGTGCCCTATAACGCCCATAAGCGCCCATAGGCGCCCATAAACGCCCATAAGCGCCCCATCCCAGCGCATCGTCTTAAAACCACATCAATCGTCCGTCTTCTTGGATTTCCAGCGCGCAGTCCGACCACGCCCAGAGGAAACGGCCAATCCCCGTCAATTCCCGATGAACGACCATTTCTGGCTTGATCAAAGGCGCGAGCGTATGGTGAATTGGTTCCAGACATTTATTATTTGTTGCGATGAGTGATGTTTATGTCTATACTTGGACTTGTCGGGTGCCCTTGATGGGCTCGATATGGTTCGCCCAGCCTGACATCATAAGCCCTCCTCCAGGAGGGTTTTTTGTTTATGGATTTGCCATACATCAGTAGTACTTCATCCCGGTTCGAGGGTTTTCAAACCTTAATAGCGCCCCCTAATAGTGCCCCCTAATAGCACCCCTATAGTGTCCCCATGGCACCCCTGTAACGCCCTTATAATGCCCTATAGTCTCTAATAGCGCCCTATAGCACCCTATAAGCGCCTATAGCACCCCCTTCCCAGCGCGTCGTCTTAAAACCACATCAACCGTCCGTCTTCTTGTCCCCGCCGCGTGGCGAACCATGGGAAACTGGACTGAGCTAGCTTCGTTGATCTTGAGGCTGGTCACGCTTGCATCTCATTTCCCCTTTGGCAAGTGTTGCTCTTTGCTAAGCTCAGGCAGAAGAACAAATAACCTGATCAAATTCGGACAAGCGTTTTCATCAGGGATACCATTGGGAAGAAGTTGAACCTCGCTCGGGAAAGGAATATGTGTGTCAGGGCCAATACCTAAACGTGCTCGCAACAATCTATCGGCATGAGTCATAGGGTCCGTCCAATGAGAAACACGTCCTCCATACCCCGTCGAAGCCCAATGACTAGCGGTGTATGCGGCTGCTTGGATGCGCAAGACGTTGGACGACCAAGCAATACGTCCATATCGTAATGAGAATATGGCGCGAGTTGCCCAAGCAGGGCAGCTCGTATCCATCGTATCGGTGCGACAAGCGGCGATCCGCTCATATAGCTTCAACAGTTCGTCGATTCTACGTTGATCTCTACACGCGAGGGCTATGACACTTTCAGATTCCAATATATCCCGGGCTAATGGATTTTTTTCTAATTCGTCTTGGGCCGCAACATCAATTTCTGAAACCCCAAGATATCCTCTGATTTCCCGAGATAATGCAAAACTTGAATCTAGCAATCGTGTATCGCCAAGAACTAGTGCCTCCGCTCTCGATAAATCAGCAACATCTGCCATAGCCAGTATGCGGTCATGATCAGTCTTGAAAGAACTCTTGTTTGATAATTTTCTTTCTAGTTCTTGGCGCACAGAAGTCAGACGAGACACGTCTCCAAGAATATAGCCAATTTTAGTTGAAAGACGCCTATGTACCCCTCTAACTTCCTTATGCAGTTCCTCTGAAGTTAGTGTTAACTCGGCGAGATTTAGTGCTTTAGACTCAATTGGCAATGCACGGCGTAGGAATTCATCATCGTATTTCCCAAAACGGAAAGCCCCTGCGCGAGTAAGTCCATCCAAGACAATTCTCTCAACATAGGGCGTAAGAACTTTCATCCACTCCGTCTGAAAATCGAGATCAACATTTGCCGAATTAGTACCGTCTCTATCAAATATTCGAACCCGCACAATACCATCTAGAGCGGCTACCTCACCGGTAATCAAAACGTCACCACCATGTCGTAGAAAGAGACTTGTTGCCATCTCTCGCTCAGAAGCCCTTTTTTCGCGGCTGCTTTCAACTATCTCTTCAGATGATAAAGTTCGTCGAAACCGGACTGATTCCCAACCTTTTTCAAGAAGCCCGGCTTCGACCTGCGAAGTGTACTTTCCATCCGGGTCGGACCGGAACTGGGATATGAGTATAGTTAACTCATTCTTCGGTACTGCAACTTCCTTTCGCCAAAGAATCCAATCACGAAAAACGGGATAAATATTAATAATTGCGATAAGCAACACGCATAGACCAATGATAGTACTAACCCAATGCCTTGCTTTTTCAAGATGGATTCGAGGGACATTCATACAATTCAAGAACCTGTGAGTTCGGAGAGATTAAGATCAGCAGCTCTGATTTCCCCCGTCATCAGTTTGTGCAGCAGCGCTTTGAAAAGCTCGTCCAACACGGCACGCTTGCGGCGGTGCAGGTCGATTTTGCGGTCGATGGTTTCGAGGATGGAAGCGATCTCGCGTTGTTCATCAATAGGAGGTACTGCAACAGTTACGCCCGCGAAAGAATTTCTATTGAGTGTGGGAACACTCACACCGGAAGAAAATCTAGAGAAATCGAATTGATCAAGGAAATAGTAAATAAACCGTTTGTCGTTCCTAAAAACATCTGTTGCAAACAAGGTCGTGTTGAGTGGCCAGTACAGACCTTCCGAAAACGACGCTTTCCCAACACTTCCACTGCGGCCAACCATAATGCCAGGAACGGGAGCATCGGATGGTTGCTGATCGTGATAGCCGACGATTCCATTTGAGCCAAACACGGGAATGCCACCATTCTTTCTTTGAGATACGGGAAGATCAAATCCACGCTGGAGCAGAACAACATTTTCAAATGGAGCAAGCCGCCAACTCTCCGGTACTGGGCCGATCTCGGTTTCTTTCTGAGGTTCGCCGTGCAGGCCGCGCGTGAACAACTCGCGCATCACAGCGCGTTTGAGATCTTGGGCGAGTGCAGTGGCTTGGTCTTGTACTTTGATTGCGTCCCGTACTCGAGAGAGAGTGGCAGTGATGGCCTGTTGCTCAACAATCGGCGGATGTGGCACTTCAAGTGCCGACAGCCGACTACGCGACAGATTAGGGATTGTGGTCTTGTTGCCTGCACCTTCGTAGATACCGAGCTGTGTGAATGCCGACTGAAGGAAATACACGTAGAAACGAGGATCGACTTCTGCGACCGAAGGGCGTAGCCGATGTAGATGATTCTGGAACGACATTGTTTCGACTTCGCCATTCCAGATAGCTGCACGCCCAATCTCTCCGCCTTCGCAAACGAGCAAGTCACCTTGCTTCAGCAGCTTGGCGAGCAATTCGTGTTCAGGGATAGACATTTCATCAACGGACGACAGATCAATTTCGTCCCACAGGACATTTGAAGTCCGAAGAAACGGCGTCTTGTCAGCCCCGTTGCGTGCCGCTGCGGACATGGTCTTGCCTGCACCGATCTCGAACAACTCTCCAATAGGACGCCATGTCCATGCCTCGCTCACCGCAGGGGCTCCAGTATATTCGCCAGTGCCGCATCGATTTCACAGGCTTCTTCATCGAGACGCTGCATGTCGACAAGAATTTCCTTGATCGGACGCTGCGACACTGCATCTGTCTGCCCCGCCCACCGGCTCGGGTTGAGACTGTAATCGGCTTCCTCTGCCTGTTCCTTCGTGATAACGGCGATCTCACCTTCTACCGGTTCACCTTTAAGGAATGCTGCTGCAAGCGGACGGATGCTTTCCTCTGGGATAAAGTTTTTTGGGCGTCCCTTCTTTACTCGTGCGCTGGCGTTGAGAAGTACGATCCTGTCTTTCCTTGCTTTGGGTTTGCGCTTCGACAACACTACGATTACACCGGCGGCACTGGTGTTGTAGAAGAGGTTGTCGGGAAGCAGGATTACGCCGTCGATCAGGTCTTGCTCAACGAACCACTTGCGGATGTTGCGCTCCTTGTCTTCGTGCTTGGCACCGGAGCCGCGCGTTACGGCACCCGTGTCGAGCACTACTGCCGCCCGTCCGCGCTCGTTCAGGCAGGCGAGGGTATGTTGCAGCCATGCCCAGTCTCCCTTGCCGGTGGTCACGCCGCCTTGTGTACGGAAGCGGTCGAACGGGTCGTTGTCGAATACGTCCGGGTTGAACGGCTGGTTCCACATCGGGTTGGCAACTACGACGTCGTGGGTGGTGATTTGGCCGGCACCAGTTTTGAATTTCGGGTTGATCATGGTGTCCCCGCGCGCAATTTTTATCTCCATGTCGTGGATGATTGCGTTCATGTGGGCGACGGCGTAGCTTTCGGCTTGCAGTTCCTGGCCGCTGAGTTTGAGCGGTACGCGACTGGTGGGGTCCAGTTCGCGGGCGACAAGTTGCAGCTTGACGAGCAGCCCGGCCGAGCCGCAGGCGTAATCGTGGCAGTTTTCGCCGGGCTTCGGACGCATGAGGTGTGCCATCAGGAAGCCGACTTCGGTCGGTGTGAAGAATTCCCCCGCACTCTGGCCGGAACCTTCCGCGAACTTGCGCAGCAGGTATTCATAGGCGCGTCCGAGAAAGTCGGGTTGTACGTCGGCAAGACCAAGCCGGTAGTTCGGATCAGAAAAGGTTTCGATGACGGCAGTGAGTTTTGCCGGGTTGATGTCGCGCTCGCCGTTGCGCTCGGCTGCGAAGTCGACCGGGTCGATAACGCCCTTGAGGGAGGGGTTCTGCCAGGCGACTGCCCGTACTGCCTTGGTCAGGTGTTCCCCGATGTCCCGCGGTCGCGTGCTTTGTCCCTGGTCATCGAGCGGCCATTCGTAGTCTTCTCGCCCGTTGATGATTGCCCAGCGTGCTTCCGGTGGCAGGTAGAAACGCAGCAGGTCATGGTCGCTCTCGACAATCTCCAACGTGGTAGCACGGTCGCCATATTCCTCGGCCAAGCGTTCGATTTCATCGTCGAATACATCTGACAACCGCTTGAGAAAAAGAAGTGGCAGGAGGTAGTCCTTGAATTTTGCCGCGTCTTTCTCGCCACGAATGGAGCAGGCAGCATCCCACAACATCTGTTCCATGGGCTTGGTAGAAGGGACGGCAGTGCGATGCCTGGCCCGTCGCCGCGTTACGCGCACGGCGGCCTCGACAGGTTCTGTGGCTAAATCGTCTGTGTCAATTCCTGCTTCGGTAGCAAGTGTAGCGATGGCTTCCCGCGCCGCTTTTTGTGGCATGACCGTGCCGCCTTCCCAACGGTTGATGCTGGCAAAGGAGACACCGAGCCGGTCTGCAAGTTGTTCTTGTGTGAGGTCGAGGCTGGCACGAATGGCGCGCAGCTTGGCGGAAATCTGCTCTAGTTTTGACATATCGCAAATATAGCAGATATGTCAAAATAAAGTCAACAATAATTTCCCCTTATATATTGTAGGATACAACTTTTTGCAAATTTCCCCTTTTATAGAAAGTAATCATTTTATGGTATCAGTCTATAAATAAGCAGGAAAGTTACGAATCTTTTATCTGTGCACACTTCATATTTGTTTTATAAGCTTATGAATGAAAAGGAGGTTTATAAATCCCCCGTAGCCACGGGTCGATCGCTATCCTTGATCCATTCACTCCACGATCCGACGTACAGGCGAGTCTGGGAAAGTCCGGCAATGTTCATGGCAAGCAGGTTGTGACACGCGGTTACGCCGGACCCACACATGTTGATAATTTGATCCGGCCGATAGTCGGAAAAGGTGGCCGCAAACCGTTTACGCAGTTCCTCACTGGATAAAAACGTTCCCTGCTGATTGAGGTTTTCTGCAAACGGATAGTTGTTTGCACCGGGAACGTGGCCGGGCACCGGGTCGGTCTTTTTGTCTATGGCTGCATATCTTTCGTGCGACCGCGCGTCCAGCAGGGCAATGTCGTTTTCCGCAAGCCGTTTCTGTACAAACGCTATGTCTACCCACATTTCATCGTTGGCTTTACCGGAAAACGTTCCGGGCGATCTTGTTTGTACGTCCGTTTCAAGCGGCAATCCGCTTGCTACCCACTTTTCGATACCGCCGTCAAGTACGGCTACGTCCTGGTGCCCCAGCCATCGCAGTAACCACCACATTCGTGCTGCAAAGGCACCGGATACGTCGTCGTAACAAATAACCTGGGAATCATTGTTGACACCCCATGACTGTAATTTTTTAACAAGGGTATCCGCATCGGGCAACGGATGACGCCCCGACGTTTGCGTCGTCGGTGAAGCCAGGTCTTCATCGAGGTTTGTAAATTGCGCCCCGGGAATATGGCCCTGATCGAATTTTTTGCGCCCGCCGTGCGGGTCTTTCAGAACAAACCGGCAATCGAATATGTACCAGTTCTCGTTCGCTGAATTGGCGTTCAGGTCGTCCGTTGAAATAATCGTCTGAAAACTCATGCTGACTCCACGTAATCGTATTTTGTTATTTTGCTTTTCGCCTGCGCTTGATTTTACATTGCTTCATGGCGGAAACATACTTTTGATACGGAATATCATCGATTGCGCTGTAACGTTGCAACGCCCGCTCAACCAGTTGGAAGATGTTGTCAACGCGCTGCACACCAGAGGCATCAGCAACGTCTTGCGCCATTCCCAGCAGGCCACCAAACTGGATTTTTGTAAATACGCTGTGTGGGGTTTCCAGCAGGTCGTCTGTGGCGTCAAATGCAGGTAGCCCAACCTGTTTGAATTTTTCAAACAGTTTTTGACACCGCTCGCTTGCCGTTGCGGATGCGCAGGCAATATCCGGGCCCCCACGCCGGGTAACCAGGTGCGCCTGTTCGCAAGCAAAATCATCCTTGATCAGGGTTGCGGTAAAGCTGCATTTGTAATCGGCGGTCATTCAGGTCGAGGGGTGAATACATTTCAGGTTGGGATTGCCACGTATGGGTTCGCGGTGTATTCGCTGCGGTTGAAATCCCCTGTGCATGAGTAATTGTCGCACGAGTTCCGCAACGGGTTCAGGCGATACGACGTAGGCGTCTGCATCTTCCAGGTCGTCGACGTGGTGCAGTGATTCGGACAGTTTTTCTTCTATCATGCTTATGCCTTCGTAGTGGCTGTCCATCATCTCGCTGGCATGCCTGGACAGGTGGATTGGCAGGTAGTGCATTTGGTCCAGTGCATCGTTCCAGGATCGGCACAGGTTGTCCAGGTACAGGCCATCCGTTCCACACGCCAGCCAGTACAGGAAGATAGTCCGTTCGTTGTCCTGCGCGGTTACATGTTCCAGCAGGCTTTTTATTGCCGCAAAGCCCGTGTCAAAGGCAATCATTACCAACGGGCTTTCCCCGGTTTCGTGAATTACGAAATCACCATAGGGGCCGCGTATGTTCAGCCAATCTCCCACGTTCAAGCTTGTAAAGACCATGTTTGAAAAGGCGTCTCCCTGTATTTTGCGCACGTGGAATTCAAGCCTCTTTTCATCACAGGGACAGCTTGCGATGGCGTAGTCGTGTGAGTGCCCCTGGTCGTCGCAAACTTTCATGTATTGGCCAGCAATGAACCGGAGACGCACGGCGCGCGAGACTTGCGTGGTAATGATTGCCAGTTCGTCGCTGATGCGGTTTATTTTGCGTACTTTCACGCGCAGGTCCTGCACCGGAATTGCGGTAACGTCTTCGGTTACCTTGGCATCGATTATTACGTCGCCTTGGCACGCGGTGGAACACATCAGTGCATAGCCCTGAATTTTTTCCGCGTGACGAATTACAAAATCATGCTTGCGTAGTGTTTTTGTCGCGCCGCTGACAATGCGTGCCTTGCACAGGCCGCAGTTGCCGTTGCTGCAACCGTAATCAAGTGGCACTCCGGCTCGAATCGCGGCATCGAGTATCGATTCGTGGTCTTCGGCGTTAAATGAATATGCGCCGGATTCGAGTTGTACGTGGTACATCATTTTCCAGGGGTGTAAGTCAGTTACGCGAGACCTGTTTTTTCGATTATTTCGCCGTCGGGGTGCAGCAGGGAAAGGTATTCAATCTGCCGCGCGGCAACCACGGCAACGCCGTAGTATCGATCCGCACCGGCAATACTGAATTCAAACGCATAGTATCTGCGTATACATGGTCTGCGCGCGGCAGTTATTCCAAGTTGAAGCCTGGCCACGTGTACCGATTGATCGAGTAACTGGACGTCATGCGCCGCACAAAGCTGATGACAACGCCTGAGTACTATCTCACGACTGCGTAATCCGTCTTGCCAATACCAGACCGCGACAAGAAGCATGGATATTGCGAGAAAAATTTCCAATCGACAACCAACAAACGGTCATTCAGGATAATGCCGTAAAAATTTGCTCACGAATATTTTCAACGCTGCCAATACCGTTAATTTTGCAATGCCTGGGCGCGGCAGTATCTCCGCTTGCCGCCCACTCGGAATAGTAGCGAATAAGCGGCTTGGTTTGTTGATGATAAACCTTGAGGCGTTCGCGCACGACTTTTTCCTGGTCGTCTTCCCGCTGTACCAGGTCTTCACCGGTCTCATCGTCCTTGCCTGTAATTTGTGGAGGGTTGAAGATCACGTGATAGGTGCGCCCTGATGCCAGGTGTACGCGCCGACCACTCATTCGCTTGATGATTTCTTCGTCATCTACGTCTATTTCCACTACGTGGTCAATGGTAACACCCTGGTTTTTCAGGCTATCGGCTTGTGCGACGGTGCGTGGAAAACCGTCAAACAGGAATCCTTTTGCGCAATCGTCCGCAGTAATTCGATCTTTTACCAGGGCGAGAATGATCTCGTCAGATACCAGGCTGCCGGATTCCATCACTTGCTTGACCTGTAATCCGAGCGCGGTGCCAGCCTTGACTGCCGCACGCAACATGTCACCGGTAGATATTTGTGGAATATTGTATTTTGTTTTGATGAAATTTGCCTGTGTCCCTTTACCCGCACCAGGCGCACCTAACAGGATAATGCGCATTGCTTCCCTCCTTATTTGTTTTAAGATTTGTACACCAGAATCGGGGTAATGCCTACTAGCCTGATTAGTTATTCCGGGACTGGCCTAGTTGGTCCAGAATGAAACTTGACCAGGACGTGGTGAGAAACGGAACATGACGCAGATACCGGACTATACTGAAGAAGAATACCAGGTTGTACGCAAGACCGTCGGCAAGCGCTGGAACAAGGAGGAGGTTGAAATTCAGCTCGCGGACGTGGAGGTGCAACTTGACGCCAAGGACCCCGCCCTGACTGAATGCCCGGCACTGTTTTGGCTGGTGAACGGTTGCAGCTTTATTGTCATCAAGTGTGGTGAAACACGTTACCAGTGCAAGTTCTTTTATAAAGAGCTTGAGCAGATGGGAACGGACGTGGAGGAGTATGACGATTTGCAGCACTGTATAACGGCGTTGTTGCAAACCCAGGCGGATTATGAAAGCGTGCGCAGTGGTGCCTTTCCCGAAACATGAGTCAATAACGCAGGACCAGGAAACAAGATGGAAAAACGCAATGTATTTTATGCGCAATCAGGAGGAGTAACGGCGGTTATTAACGCGACCGCATGTGGCGTGATTGAAACCGCACGCAAGCATAGGGATAAAGTCGGCAAGGTTTACGCGGGGCGCAATGGGATTATCGGTGCGCTGACGGAAGATTTGATTGATACTTCGAAAGAGTCGGCAAGGGCAATTTCCGCCTTGATGCATACGCCCTCGGGGGCATTTGGCACCTGCCGTTACAAGTTGAAAGGTGTCGAGGAAGACCGGGCACGGTATGACAGGCTGATGGAGGTGTTCAAGGCGCACAATATCGGCTATTTTTTTTACAACGGCGGTGGCGATTCTCAGGATACTTCGCTCAAGGTTTCACAGTTCAGCAGGAAGATGGGCTATCCCATACAGTGCATCGGTATTCCCAAGACGGTTGATAATGATTTGCCGTTTACGGATAACTGCCCCGGGTTTGGCTCCGTCGCAAAATATGTCGCGGTGTCGATAAAAGAGGCTGCGTTTGACGTGAAGTCGATGGCGAAAACTTCTACCAAGGTGTTCGTTATGGAGGTGATGGGAAGACACGCCGGCTGGATTGCGGCGGCAAGCGGACTTGCCAGGGAGGACAAGGATGATGCCCCGCATATTATTTTATTTCCGGAAATCGCCTTTGATAAGAAAGCCTTTTTAAGGCGTGTAAAAGAATGCGTGGAAAAATACGGTTATTGCGTAATTTGTGTTTCGGAAGGCGCGCGCTTCGCGGATGGAAAATTCATAGCTGACGCCGGTACTACGGACGCATTTGGCCATAAACAACTGGGAGGCGTGGCCCCGGTAATTGCAGACATGGTGAAAGAGGAGCACGGCTATAAATATCATTGGGCCGTTGCAGATTATCTGCAACGCGCCGCCAGGCACATTGCCTCTAAAACGGACGTGGATCACGCCTATGCCATAGGCAAGGCGGCGGTGCAGTTCGCCTTGCAGGGCAAGACCGCGGTCATGCCGATAATTGTGCGCACTTCCAACAAGCCTTACAGGTGGAAGATTGGCAGTGCGCCGTTGGCAAAGGTGGCTAACGTGGAGAAAATGCTGCCGCGAAGTTATATGACAAAAGACGGTTTCGGTATTACCAGGCGTTGCCATACCTACTTGGCGCCGTTGATTAAGGGTGAAGCCTATCCGCCTTACAAAGACGGCCTGCCAAGGTACGTGAGGCTGAAGAATGTACCGGTGCCCAAAGTGTTACGCACTGCCTTCACGCCCTGAACGAAACGTGTTTATTGACGTATGGTCAATTGGCCGTCCGCATGGCTTACGGACAGGTGCCTGAGAAATGACATGCCTAACAAGACCTCGTCCCCTTGCATGTGTGGATTGATGTCAGCCTTGATGTCGTACAATGTTATGTCCCCGATACTGATTGTATCCAGTGTCGTGGCATATACGACTACCACGCCGTTTGCAGTTGTTGCAGCGATCGGGCGGCCTTTTTGTAACCCTGCTTTTCTGGCTACGTGTTGCGGCACGGAAACGTAGCTGGCACCGGTATCAACCAAGAAGGTAACTTTTTCGTTATTGATTCTGCCGGTCGTTACGTAATGGCCGTATCTACTGCTCTGCAAGACGATTTCCTTCTGTCCTCCCGCAAGCACGTGGGTTCTCACTTTTTGGTTCGGGTTGCGCTTGCCGGTTTCCATGACGTCAAAAAGCCATACCATCAAAATAAATACCAGGACCCAGGCGGCGTATATCATGCCTTTGCCCATGCGCCTGGTCTGTTGCCGGGATTGCTCGTTCATAAGGCATTCATTATTTCAGATTCACAGGTGGTATGCTGTAGCAAATATACGTAACCTGCTTTTATTACCATGACTCTGGATAAAGCGCGAGAATTGCTACGCAATCAGTCACAAGTCGCAGGCGGCTACACCAGGAATGGTGCCAAGCTCATACTGGCCGAAGTACAGAAGGAACACGGCCAGGAGGCTGTCGATCAGCTGATTACGGAACTGGAGCTGGACAAAATATTTGATTTCAAGCCCGGCACTTTTTTCAAGGACCTCACTTCGGCGTAGCATGTTTAACCAGGAATACCTGCAAATGCTGTCCATAAATGCAGAATAAGTGGGATTTATGGCTTGGAAAGTTATAGCTATTGGAATTTTTACTCTAAAGGGTTTAGATTAAGGAGTTGAACTACTATTTTGACTTATTCTGATTGCTCAGTGCTACGGAACACAAAAATACTGAAGTCAGCCTGAATAATTTTGGAGAATAGATATGCCTACCTACGTACGTACCGATAAATGCGATGGATGCAAGGGCCAGGATAAAACTGCTTGCATGTACATTTGCCCCCATGACTTGATGCTGCTTGATAAAGACGGTTCGCTGACCGGCCATGCCATGAAGGCGTTTAACCAGGAGCCTGAGCAGTGTTGGGAGTGTTATTCGTGTGTAAAAATCTGCCCGCAACAGGCCATTGAGTGCCGCCATTATGCAGACGTTGTACCACTGGGTGCATCGGTGCAACCACTTCGCGGCACGGACTCGATCATGTGGACGATTAAATTCCGCAATGGCAACATGAAACGCTTCAAGTTTCCGATTCGTACCACTCCGGAAGGGTCGGCAGACCCCTATGGTGGTGAGAACGAAGCAAACCTGGATGAAATTTCAGACCACAGCAGCTTGTTTACCAAGGGTACGCATGACTGCGACACGAGTCAGTTCGTCGCAAACTGAGCCCGTTTTTAATTATTCCAGGCCGAGCATAAGGGGAAGCTCGGCCTTATTTTTCAGCAGAGGCAAGTAATAATGAGCGAATACAGTTTTGATAGTCCGGAGATTATCGAAGAGGAAGTCGATATCTTAATTATCGGTGGAGGCATGGCTGCCAGCGGTGCTGCATTTGAAATCAAGCGCTGGATGGACAAGGCCAAGGAGCAGGGGATAGATCTTAAAGTCAAATTGGTAGATAAGGCAGCAATGGACCGGTCTGGTGCCGTTGCACAAGGACTTTCTGCAATCAATACCTATATGGGCGAACATGATCCGGCGGATTATGTCCGCTACGTGCGCGGGGATTTGATGGGTATCACGCGCGAAGACCTCGTCTATGACGTTGGTCGCCACGTTGATGATTCTGTACACAACTTTGAAAAATGGGGCCTGCCCATCTGGAAGCAGCCCGGCGATGAAGGTAAGCCCCTGGTGGAAGGCGGCAAATGTGTACGTTCGGGTAAGTGGCAGATAATGATCAACGGTGAGTCCTATAAGTGGATCGTGGCCGAAGCCGCCAAGAAGGCACTGGGCACCGAAAATATTCTGGAGCGCATTTTCATCGTGCGGCTGGAAACCGACAAGAATGACCCAAGCCGCGTTGCCGGATGCGCCGGTTTCAGTGTGCGGGATAACAAGTTGTATGTATTCAAGTTCAAGTGCTGCCTGCTCGCCGCTGGGGGCGCGGTGAATGTATTCCGCCCGCGTTCAGTGGGTGAAGGCACCGGGCGCGCCTGGTACCCGGTCTGGAACGCCGGTTCCACGTATTCGATGGCCGCGGAATGTGGCGCGGAACTGACCTTGATGGAAAACCGCTTTGTCCCTGCACGCTTCAAGGACGGTTATGGGCCGGTTGGAGCATGGTTCTTGTTGTTCAAAGCAAAAGCCATGAATGCCTTTGGTGAAGATTACCAGGAGAAAAATTACGGGAGCTTGAAAGAAAGCGGTTATGACTCTTACGCAGTCGGCTTCAAAATGGGTACCTGTCTGCGTAATCACCTGATGATGAAGGAGATGAAAGAAGGGCGTGGTCCCATCCTGATGGATACGCCATCTGCCATGGCGAAACTCGCGGAGAATATGACGCCTAAGGAAATCAAGCACCTGGAAGCCGAGGCATGGGAAGATTTTCTGGACATGACTATTGGTCAGTGCGGCGTGTGGGCCGGGGAAAACATTGAACCCGATAAGGAGATGTCTGAGCTTATGCCGACTGAGCCTTATCTTCTCGGTTCTCATGCTGGATGTGCCGGTATTTGGTGTTCAGGGCCGGACGATATTCCCGGTACGCCTGACCACTATCATTGGGGCTACAATCGTATGACTACCGTTAAGGGTTTGTTTACTGCGGGTGACGGCGTGGGTGCCTCGGGGCACAAGTTTTCCAGCGGCTCTCATGCAGAGGGGCGCATCGCGGCCAAGGCATTGGTTAAATTTGCCATGGATAACAAGGACTGGAAGCCGGAAATGGCAAGGTCGGTAGATGATATCACTGCGGAAATTTACGCGCCTGTAAAAACATTTTTGGAGCATAAGGATTACACCACGGCAATCGATATCAATCCGCATTACATTACGCCTAAGATGTTCCAGTTCCGCCTGCAAAAAATTATGGATGAGTACGTGGCCGGTGTGTCTACCATGTATCAAACGAACAAGGCGATGCTGGACGTGGCGGAACGCAAGCTGGAGATGTTGCGTGAAGACTCTCTTAAAATGCGCGCTAAAGACTTGCATGAACTGTTGCGTGCCTGGGAGAATTATCATCGACTCATTGCCGCTTATGCGCACATGAAGCACATTCAGTTCAGAGAGGAAACACGTTATCCGGGTTATTACTATCGCGCCGATTATATGCAGATCGATGACGACAACTGGAAGTGCTTTGCAAACTCTACCTTTGATCGGCACACGGGCGAATGGAAGCTGAAAAAGGTTCCGTACGTGCAGTTGATCAAGACGGCCGATGACGAGCCTGAGGCGATATCCAGGCCCCCGTCAAAAGTCGCCTGACGCACGTCTTCCTGGTACAAGGCCGCGGGGTATGCTGCAAGAGGGTGCCCGGCTGTCAGCGTGTAACGTAAAAAGAAAGACGCACAGATCTTTCCTGTTATCACTGCGTG
Organism: Gammaproteobacteria bacterium; assembly: GCA_965215055.1. Lineage (GTDB taxonomy): Bacteria > Pseudomonadota > Gammaproteobacteria > UBA4575 > UBA4575. The sequence goes on along the minus strand of OZ244046.1, from coordinate 942,877 downwards.
TGAGGTGAACCCTTGGTGGACACGCAGGATGTAAAGCAGGGGGTTCCGGTTGAAAGCCCTATTCAGCCACAGGAATTAAACGTCGACAGTGAGTTTCAATTTCATTGTCACAAGGGCATTGCATGTTTTAACGCTTGCTGCAAGAACATTGATATCACCCTGACGCCTTACGACGTTATCCGGTTAAAAAATCGCCTTGCTATCGATTCGAAGGAGTTTGTAGCCAGGTACACCATGCCCTTTGCAATGGATTACCACAATATGCCGGGGCTCAAGATGATTACCAAGCCGGGTACCACTGAGTGCGTGCATCTGACCAAGGATGGCTGCGGGGTGTATGAAGATCGTCCCGCGGCCTGCCGCTACTATGCCTTGGGCAACATGGGGGTGCGTAAAAAGGAATCCGCCAGCGTGGATGATATCTACTTTGTAGTGAAGGAAGAACACTGTCTCGGACACTTTGAACCGAAAAAGCAAACCGTTGCGGAATATCGCCGTGAACAGGGCATTGAGAAGTACGATGAGATGAATCGTGAATGGCGGGACATCATTCTGAAGAAGAGGTCCAGTGGGCCTACAGTCGGCGCGCCTTCGGAACGCAGTCTGCAACTTTTCGATATGTGCAGCTATGACATGGATAGCTTCGCGGAGTTTGTTCAGTCAAAAGGGTTTCGGTCGGTATTCGATATAAGTGATAATGAAGTTGACGAACTGGTAAAAGATGAAGATAAGCGGTTGCAGTTCGCCATGCGCTTTCTGAAACAGGTTCTCTTCGGGAGGAGTACCATCCCCTTAAAGGAGGGTGCGCGTAACCGGCGTATCGCAGAGCGCAAGGATATTTGGCTGCAACGAAAAGAAGAGGCCGTCGAGCAATGGCGCAGGCAACAGGAAGAAGATAAACGCCAGGACTAGCCTCGGCAAATTCCTCCACAATTTCTTATTCCCCGGTGGGATCTCATCGTGAAATCCCAGCTTTTCGTACTATAAAAGCAGCCAGGCTCCTAAACCAAGAAACGCGAAAATTCCAGCTACGTCGGTTATGGTGGTAAGAACAACGCCGCCTGCAATCGCCGGGTCGATCTTGAGTTTGCGTAAAATGATCGGAATGGAAACGCCTGCAAGGGCAGCACAGATCAGGTTCGCCATCATCGCCGCGGCAATAACTCCTCCCATCTTGTAATTTTTGAACCACAAGATAATGACAAGTGCAACGATAACGGCCCACATCATGCCGTTCAGGAAGCCTACGGAGAGTTCTTTGAGTAGTAACAGCTTTGTGTTGCTGCGCCCCACTTGCCCCAGTGCAAGACCGCGAATAACAAGTGTTAACGTTTGACTGCCGGCGATTCCACCCATGCTTGCAACTACAGGAATGAGTACTGCCAGTATGATGATTTTTTCCAGTGTCGTTTGGAACAGGCTAATCACCCAGGCGGCAAGAAAGGCGGTTAGAAGGTTGATGCCCAGCCAAATTGCACGCCGCCGCGTGGATGCGACTACTGGGCCGAATAGGTCTTCCTCTTCGGATAAACCCGCCATGCTGAGTACTGAATGCTCGGCTTCTTCGCGAATTACGTCTACAACGTCATCAATCGTGATACGGCCAATCAGTTTATCGTTTTCGTCAACGACGGCAGCAGAAACCAGGTCGAGGTCTTCAAATGACCTGGCAACGATGGAGGCTTCGGTGTTTGCCCGAAATGCTTCGACGTTATCTTCTAATACGTCATGTACAAGCTTGGTCGGCTTGTGAGTCAGTACCTTTGACAGCGCCAATGTCCCTACGTAATGGTCGTAGCGGTCTACAACGAATAACGAGTCTGTAGCAGGGGGCAACTCACCCCGTGCACGCAGGTAATTCAACACTACGTCAAGGGTAACGTCACGCCGTACTGTAACGGTGTCGGTGTTCATCAAGCCACCGGCGGTATCTTCGTCGTATGACAGCACTGCCTCCAGACGCTGTCGGTCCTGGTGGTCCATACCAGCGAGGGCTTGTTGTGCTACCGCATCAGGCAGGTCTGCGAGCAAGTCTGCCAGGTCGTCTATCTCAAGGCCTTCCGTGGCGGAAACTAGCGCGTCACTGTCCATGAGCTTGATTAAACCGTTGCGAACTTCATCACCCAGGTTCAACAGAATATCGCCGTCATCGTCATGATCCAGCATGTTCCATACAATGCCGCGTTGGGAATGCGGAAGTGCTTCCAGCAGGTTGGCAATCTCGGCCGGATGCAGTGCATTGAGTATGCGCCGCGCACGCTGCATGGTTCCCGTTTGCAGGGCTTCATTGACGACCTTCAAAGTGTGGTCTTGCATCTGTGTGATGTATTCAGGCATTTTTCAGCTAGGGGTTACGGGTATATAAAAGTTTGCGGCAAGTGTACCCGCTTGCAGGTGTCTTGCCAAAGGGTGAAAAGTAAAAACTAGCTGTTCAGTGCATCGACCATGGGGCCGATTTTGTCAGGTACGGTCGTACCCAGAATTTTTTTGGCCTGGACTTCCAGTTGTGAGATTTTGCTGCGATTGATGATCTGCTTGACTTCCAGCAGGTTGGAAGGGTGTGCACTGAACTCCTGCAAGCCCATGCCCAGTAGCAGGCGCGTGTAGCGCGTGTCGCCGGCCATTTCGCCACACATGGCTACAGGGATTTTAGCGCGCCGCCCTGCCTGCAAGGTCAGGTTGATCAGTTTGAGCACGGATGGATGCAGGGGGTCGTACAGGTAGTTTACTTGATCATCAATTCTGTCAATGGCAAGCGTATATTGAATCAGGTCGTTTGTGCCGATTGACAGGAAATCAAGTTGCTTTGCAAATATGTTTGCTGAAAGAGCCGCTGCAGGCACTTCTATCATTACACCAACCGGGATGTCAGGGTCAAAATGATGGCCTGCGTCTTTTAATGCTTGTTTAGCCTGGGCCAGGATCGACAAGGATTGTCTGAGTTCGGAGTGGCTGGTGACCATCGGTAACAGGATTCTGACTGGCCCGCCGGCCGAGGCGCGTAAAATGGCGCGCAGTTGTTGTTTGAATAAATCGGTATCTCGTAAAGACCTGCGAATGGCGCGCAAACCTAGTGCAGGATTTTGTGTCAATGGCCCCTGAAAATCAGGGTCAAACTCTTTTTCAGCGCCCAGGTCCAGGGTGCGTATGGTTAGCGGCTTGCCTTTCAGTATGCGAATAACTTTGCGGTATGCGTTAAGCTGTTCGGCCTCGTTGGCAGGTTCGTCGCGATCAATGTATAGAAACTCGGTGCGGTATAGACCTACTCCATCCGCTCCAGATTGTTTGAGTGTGCTTATATCCTCGGAAAGTTCAATGTTTGCTTGTAAGCTAATGCGCTTACCGTCACGTGTTTTGGCGGGAACATTGCGCAATGAAGCAAGTTTGCGTTTCGCCTCTCTTTGCTTTCGTTGCCTTTGTCGATAGTGTGTAATCGTATTTTTATCAACGCCGGCCAATACCATCCCGCTTTCGCCATCGATGATGACTTGTTCCCCCTGTTGCAACAGCGCACGCGCACTTTGTATGCCTACTACGGCGGAAATTCCCAGGCTGCGCGCCAGAATTGCAGTGTGTGACAGGGGACCGCCCAATTCGGTAATAAAGCCGGCAATGCTTTGATTTTGCATTACAACGGTATCTGCAGGCGTGAGGTCGTCCGCTACGATGATGTTGCCTTTCAGGGGGCTCGACTTTACTTCTACCGTATATTGCCGATCTTTAAGAATCTGTTGAACCAGGTTGATGACGTGTTCTACGTCGTTTATGCGTGTGCGCAGGTAGTCGTCTTCCATCTGCTCAAATACTGTGACCAGTTTGTCACGTTGTTGTTTAAGTGCCCACTCCGCATTGCATAGCTGTTCCTGAATAATTTCGACGGGTACTTTGCGTAACATGGAGTCGCTGAGCATGAGAATATGCGAGTCGATGAATGCCGCAACGTCTTTGGATGCGTCTTCAGGAATTGTATTTCTAATACTGCGAAGTTGAAGACTGGCTTCGTCTACGGCACTTTGGAAGCGCTCAATTTCGCCCTTGACTTCGTCTTTTTCCAGGTTGCGTTTGAACACCTCGGGCATACCACGGTACAAGGAGTGCACATTACCGATTGCAATGCCTCTTGATACCCCAATGCCTGAAATGATCAGTGCCATATTTTATAATTACCTTGGATTATTCTTCTTCATCAAAGTAATTTTTAAATAGGTTTTCGATGCTGGCGATGGCGTCTTTTTCGTCGCTGCCTTCGGTAATTACGGTCACGACCGAATGCTGGCTTGCTGCCAGCATCATTACACCCATAATACTTTTACCATTGACTTGCTTCCCTTCTCTTTCAAGCGATACGTTGCTTTGATAGCTTGAAGCCAGTGCGACCAGTTTTGCGGCCGCGCGCGCATGTAAGCCAAGTTTATTAACGACAGTAATGTCTTTACTTATCATTCGTTATTATTTTCTGGCTTGGCAGTCGATAATACCGTCACGTGCACCGCTTAATGCCTTTGCAGCGAGCTTGGGCAAGTCCAGGTTCGGATAGTTCATCACCCGGATCAACATGGGCAGGTTCAAGCCGGCAAGTACCCGCACGTGCGCGATTTCTCCCAGTTTGTTGCAGACGTTGCTTGGCGTTGAACCAAATATGTCGGTCAGGACCAGTACGCCATCTCCTTCATCAAGTTCAGTGCAGAGTTTCCTGGCTTTATCAAATATTTCATCCGGTTTGCTTGTATCAGACACGGACAGGGTCTTGCACGTTATGGGTAATATGCCGAGCATGGATTTAGCCACAGCAAGCAGTTCATGCCCTACTTTTCCGTGGGTAACTGTAAGTATGGAGACAGCCATTTTTTATAGTCTTGGATTTCGATGCCGCACTATGGCGCGTTTGTGTTTGAGTTTTCTGAAGTGGCTGAATATTTTATCAGGTGAACCAAGCGAGTGTTATGGACGGCTACGGGGTTTATGAACGAATAGCCAATGCTTGGTAGAGTTGTCGAGTAAGCAACTAAACGGTATCGATCACTTTTTTCTGGCGCTCGGTGAAGTCTTTGCTGGCATTGTAGCCACTTTTGGTCAGCAGGTAATCTCGTACGGCAGCCTCCACCAATACCGCAAGATTTCTACTCGGGGTAACCACTAACGATATCGTCGGGATGCCTACTTCAAGCACGTTTGTTTTCCTTTCTGGTATACATATGCGCCTTTCACTTTCTACGACGTTCATTTCAGGAGGGAGCAGTTCAATGATCAGTTCCAGGCGCTGGTTCGTTTTGATAGCACTTTCACCATACATTTCACGTATATTTAATACCCCCAGTCCACGTACTTCAAGAAAGTTTTGTAACAGTTGAGGGCAAGTTCCATTGATAGTTTCGGGCGCAGTACGCGCAAACTCCGGTGCATCATCTGCAATAAGCCCATGTCCACGGCTCACTAAATCCAGAGCCAGTTCACTTTTGCCCAGTCCGCTTTGCCCGCTAATAAGCACACCAACGCCAATGACTTCCATGAATACGCCATGCAGTGTTTTTTTGTTGCCTTTCAGGTTCGACGTTGTCATCGGCGGACGGTAGCAAAATTATCGCCCTCTAAACTGAGTAGGAGCATGGGTCGGGAAGCGAGGTGGATGTATCAGTAATGTAGTTAGCATGCCAGGTTACGCAGTAGTGAGGGATTCAGGATTTTGGCAGAGCAGTTGATGTAGGCATTTTGCATCCTCGCATTTCATAACGGATTGGCGGACGTGCTCGTTATCCAAAAGTTTTGCCAGGTCCGCCAGTGTTTGAAGTTGGTCATCGGTCGCCTCTTCAGGTACGGCCATGCAGAACAGGAGTGTAACCGGCAAGTCGTCAGTAGCTTCAAATTCAATGCCTTTTTCAAGTTTGAGTATCGCTGCATGGATTTTTTCGAGCCCTGCCATTCTGCAGTGGGGAATTGCAACTCCCTTTCCTAACGCTGTGCTACCAAGTTTCTCGCGCGCTAAAAGTGCATCTAAAATTTTATTTTTGGTCAGGCTTGGGTGTTGTTGCGCCAGCGATTCACTTAAGACTTCGAATGCTCTTTTCTTACTGCTGATTGAGCGGATGAAGACAATCCCTTTTTCAGAGATGTAATCTTTAAGGCGCATGATTAAGGGAGTAAAGAGCTTAATGAATTACGTGGTGCTTCACTTCGCTTTGATGGTGATCTTTCAGCTTTTCTTTATGTCTTACTATTTGACGGTCTAATTTGTCCACTAAGGAGTCAACTGCGGCATACATGCCGTTATCGCTTGCGTCTGCAAATATTTTATTACCGCTTACTTGCAGAGATGCTTCTGCTCGATGAATAATTTTTTCTACGGTTAGGACGACGTGAATGTTTATTACGTGATCAAAATGTCTGGTTAGTCGCTGGAATTTTTTTTCGATATAGTCTTTTAGTGCAATGGTTACTTTGAGGTGATGACCGGTTATATTTATTTGCATAATTATTCCTTTCCAGTAGAGGATAATAGTAAATCATAGCTACAATGAGATTAACACTCTTTAAGCAAATTGCTTTCTTTCATTAGAGGGTAGAATGGTCATGGATTCACGGTATTTGGTAACCGTGCGGCGCGCGATGCTGATCCCTTTTTGTTCGAGCACTGCAGCAATTTTGTTGTCGCTTAAGGGCTTGGCGTGATTTTCTTTTTTAATTAAATTTTTAATCATGGCCTTGATTGCCGTGGCGGAACATGTTCCTCCATCATTTGTACGTACATGGCTGGAGAAAAAGTACTTGAATTCGAGGGTACCTCGCGGACAATCCATGTATTTGTTGGCTGTTGCCCTGGAAATCGTAGATTCGTGCATATTGAGTTCTTCGGCAATGTCTCTCAGCACCAGGGGCTGCATTGCCTCGTCACCATATTCAAGGAAGTTTTTTTGATGTCTGACAATGGAGGTTGCAACCCGTAACAGAGTTTCGTTACGACTTTCCAGGCTTTTTATGAACCAGCGTGCTTCCTGTAGTTGATAGCGCATGTAATCAGTTGCGCTGCTATCAACCGAGCTTTTAATCAGTTTGGAATAGACGTCATTGATGCGTAACTTGGGCGCACTTTCAGGGCTCAGCTTTACTCTCCACGTGTCTTTATGCTTGCGTACATGGACGTCTGGAACAATATATTCGGGTTTTTGAGTGCTAACCAAGTCCCCTGGTTTTGGATGCAAGGATTGAATCAATGCAATAGCATGTGCAATCTCTTCGTTGGAAAGCCCAGTGAGCCTCGTTAATTTCTTGTAATCTTTAGTGCCGACAATGTCCAAATGCCTTGTTACGAGCAGGTGTGCCGTGGATAGAAACGGCGTGTCACTGGCCATTTGCTGAAGTTGAATTTCCAGGCATTCTTGCAGGCATCGTGCCCCGGAACCAACCGGGTCAAAACGTTGCACGAATTTAAGCACGGCTTCAATCTCACCCAACTCAATTGCATAGTCCTTGTTTAAGTTCTGCTGGATACTTTCAAGCGTCTCCTTCAGGTAACCCGACTCGTCCAGGGCATTTATCAAGGCAACTGCTATCATGCGGTCCTGTTCGGACAATGAGCTCAGTTCCAATTGCCATAAAAGATGTTGTTCCAGAGAGCCCTGTTCTGTACTCCCTTGATTTTCCAAGTAGCTGGAGTAGCTCTCGTTTTTACGACTTGATGATGGCGAATAACTCGGCTCGTAGATATCATCCCACTGGACGTCTACTGGTAAATCGTCGGGTAGCGTCCCATTACTTTCAATTTCCTGAGGATATTCGTCATCTTTTGCTTGCTGGAGTTCCATGGCTTGGTTTTCCGGTTCTTGATTTTCATCAGTTTCCAGCATGGGATTAGATTCGAATGCCTCCTGGATCTCGATTTTGAGTTCTAAGGATGATAGCTGTAACAAACGAATGGCCTGCTGCAATTGGGGCGTCATGGCCAATTGCTGACCTAGGCGAACTTGTAACGTGGGCTTTAACAGCATATCTGAATTATGGCATGAAATTGCTGCACTATTAGGTGCGAGGGTTATATCAGAATGATAATGTTTTAACCCACGGTGGTTATATAGTGCGACTGGCTGGTTGATTGGCGGCGTATATTCAACCAGTTTTAAGGGAGGCGGTTAAGAGAAAAGCTGCTTCCCAAGTAGGCGTCACGCACTCGTTGATCGTTTAAAATACTGGAGGGTGTCCCTTCTGCAAGCATCTGGCCTTCATTGAGAATATATGCACGACTACATATTTCCAACGTCTCACGGACGTTGTGGTCTGTAATAAGTAGCCCGATACCTTGATCACGCAGGTGGTTGAATATTTGCTGAATGTCTTTTACCGAGATTGGGTCTACACCTGCAAAGGGTTCGTCGAGTAAGATGAATTTCGGCTGCATGGCAAGTGCTCGGGCAATTTCTGTACGCCGCCTTTCTCCACCGGATAGGCTGATCCCTTTATGATCACGAATATGCGCTATCTGCAAATCATCAAGTAAGGCATTGCACTTTAGCTTGCGCTGGTGCTTTTTCAGGTCGCTCCTGGCTTCCAGGCTTACTAATATATTTTGTTCAACGGTGAGGCCGCGAAAGATAGATGCTTCTTGCGGCAGGTAACCTATACCTTGCTTCGCCCGCATATGCATCGGCATGCGTGTGATATCCAGGCCATCCAAGGTTATTTTTCCTTCGTTGCAGCGAAGTAGGCCTACAATCATATAGAAACACGTGGTCTTTCCTGCACCATTGGGGCCCAGTAAACCTACGACTTCACCAGAGCTGGTATTCAGGCTGACGCTGTCTACTACGGCTCGGGCTTTGTATCGTTTGCATAGATTTTCTACGCGTAATGTATGTGTGTGGCCTCTGTTAAGCACGATTCGCTACACGTGAAGTTTTTATCAATTTTCTTTTTTATTTGTTTTTTTCTGGGGAATAGAAATGTGTACTCGATTATTTTCATTAGTGCTTCCAGCACTAATGGTTTCTTTATCGGTATAAAAGACGATGCGATCACCTGATAGCGTACTGTCGTCTTCAGTCAGCTTGGCATTATTCATCAGTACGATTTTATTGATGTCAAGGCTGTAAATTATTTTTCCTGCTTCGGCATATGTGGTTTTTCCATCGTCAGTAGTTTGTCTATAAGTACTGGGATTCCCCTCAGCAGTAACTTTTTTAGCTTTCTGGTCAGCGATCTCGATTACCACTTTCTCACCGGTAAGTAACCTGCTGCCTTGCGTGATTTTTACATCGCCTCTATATACACTGATTCCAGTAGCGTCGTTTATTTCAGCGGAGTCTGCCTTGATATCAATTGGTTTGTTTGAGTCATCCGAACTCGCCGTCACCGAATTGCCATGTAAAGCAATAAATATCAGGAATAGTATTAATGGCAGGTGCTTATGGCTCATAGTGCCCTTCTACATCGCCGTGTAAATGGAGAACCTGTGTGTTTAAGTCTAATGTCATTCCGGATGCTTTTACTATGTGGGACTTGCGTATGGCCGTTACGGCTGAGTCAGTTGTAGCGCGTTGACTTTCAGGAAACACTGTCAGCCTGTCCGTTATTATTTTTGAAAAATATGGGTTATTTTCGGACGTTGGCTGGTTAATTTTTACATCGTCAATCAGGATAATTACATTGTTGTCATCATGGGTTTGTCCTTTTAAGGCTGTGGCATGTACCTTGCTGCCATTATCAGAGTAGATAGTAATATCGGGAAGCGTAAGCTCAGCGCGCTGTCCCTCATGGTACAGCCAATACTCAGGTGAAGAAAGCTTGTACTGCGGTGTGCCTTGTGAAGAGTTAATGATCATTTTGATATTGCTAAATTTTGTCGAAGGAATATTAGAAGGGACACTAGGTGTTGTTGCGGCTGCGATTTCTGTGTGAGTGGCGTACTGATTCAGAAACCATAATGCCGCCGCCGCGCCTGCAACAATTAAGCAGCATATCCAAACTAGTCTAAGTGACATCTTCCAAGTAGCCCTAGCGCAAGTGGTATGACAGAGCTTTGTCCAGCAGACCTTGTGCATCAAGCAAGAGATCGCATACTTCTCTTACTGCGCCATGCCCGCCTTTTGCTGATGTTTCCCAATGCGCATGTCGTTTAACAAAGGCATGTGCATTGGCGACTGCTATAGCTAAACCACAGCGCGACATGATTTGCAGATCAACAATATCATCTCCCGCAAATGCAGCTTGATGCTCGTGCAGGTTCAGTTTAGATAGCAGTTTTTGGAATGTATTAAATTTATCTCTACAACCTTGGTATACATGCTTTACTTGCAGGTCTCGCATGCGGCATTCAAGTGCTTCAGAATTGCGTCCCGTTATTACACCTACTTCGATGCCATGGTATAGCAGCATGCGAATGCCGTGTCCATCTTGTGTATTGAATACTTTCAACTCGGCGCCTCTTGGGTCTATGTACAAATTGCCGTCAGTAAGTACGCCATCAGCATCAAACAGGGCCAAGCGTATTTCTTTAGCGCGTTCGGATATATCGTTTGGAATATTCATACGGGATAGAGGCGTAAAATACTGACCTGATTACAAGGTTTGCTGGTAAATGAAAAATATGTAGGCCAAATAAGCCGCAATAAACAAAATTCCAAGGCTGCGAGGGATTTTTTTTGTTCTTGAAAAAATCCAAATCAGCAGAAATAGTACCAAAGTTGCGATGACCATAATGGGGATATCACGCATGTAGACTTGCTGTGGAATTGAATATGCCGCAATTACACTTGCTGTGCCACTAACCCCCAATGTATTGAAAATATTGGAACCAATAATGTTTCCCAAGGCCAGTTCGCTGTGCTTTTTTATGGCACTTGTAATACACGTAGCCAGTTCCGGCAAGCTGGTACCTAAGGCAACAATCGTTAAACCGATAACCAAGTCTCTAACGTCCAGGTGTTCCGCGATTGAAACCGCGGCCCATACGACTAGCTTAGAGCTGAGTAATAAAACAGTTAAGCTGATAGATAAACCTATCAGTAAAATTGTAAGGCTTTTGTGAATGGAACTTTGAGGAGGTTGTTCCTTCGTTCGCCCTTTCAGTTCGAAACGTGTCAGCAGGTATAGAGTAAATCCCAAGGCCAGTATTAAAATGACGCCGTCCGATTGTTGCAGTTTCTGGTCCAGAATCAGTAAGGTTAATAATACAATCGCTGCAATTAGTAGCAGGAAATCTCTGCTTAAAATGCTTCTGTCTGCATACAGCGGTGCAATGCATAGAGTTACACCCAGGATAAGTAGAATATTCGTAGTATTGGATCCCAAGGCGTTGCCAATCGCCAAGCCGGGGTTCCCTTGCCAAGCGGATAATCCGGAAACTAGCAGTTCCGGAGCAGATGTACCAAACCCGAGTATGACGAACCCGATCACGAACTTTGAAAAATGCAAATGTTGACCTAGGCAAAGTGCATAATCTGTAAATCTGTCGGCACTCCACATCAGGAGTAAAAACCCTGCAACCAAAGCAATAATGAACAAATACATATGTAACTGGTGCTGAGGGAGGCTGTGGTTGATACTGAAAAAATGGCGCCTGATAAAATGAAGCGTCGTTATATATTTTGCAAACGAATATAACGCTTACCGGAACCAAATGCTGTAATTGTAGAGTATTCTTAAACTTTGTTCGGATGATGATTAATGACGGAACTGGTTGTACGAAGTCGAGCGTTACATTCTACACGATGTTCTCACGAGATATTTAAACGGTATCAGCTTGCATATTTGCACTAGTCGAATTATGGCATTTATGGCACCAACGAAACCGGCAAATTGTGTTTTGGAGGGGGCGTGTGGAGTCTTTTTGTGCCACGGCTGGGAGTTAAAGATGATGCCTTGAAGATAAGGTGTACAATAAAATTTACTTGGTTTGCGCTTGTCGGGGAGTACAACTGGAAAAATCACCGTCAATTAGCATCGAAGGTGATCTTTGAAAACTACTTACCTGCCGCATCCAAAAATTAATTTTTAATAAAGGAAGAAGTTAATCGTGATCAATTTTATGCGTCTTTCTCGTACTGTCGTTAGGCCCTGTACCGCTGTAGTCTTGTTACTAATGATTTTCACTGCTGATCAGGCCGCTGCTGTTGATCAGCGTTTACCTGAACAGATCATTACGGAGACTTCCACACAAGTGCTTAAAACACTCAATGAAAACAAGGAGCATTTCAAGGAGAATCCTGAGCAAGTTAGTATGCTGATCAATGAAATCGTGGTGCCTATCCTCGATTTAACTTCGATAAGTAAATTGGTTTTGGGTAGGTATTGGAAGCAAGCCAGTGAGGAACAGCGTATAAATTTTATTTCGGAATTTAAAGACATGTTGATTCGCACTTATGCGAAGTCATTAGTGGATCATGGTAGTGCCAAAATCAAAGTATTGCCCTCTCATGGTATGCAGGAAGATAAATATCACACAGTTCAAACAGAGCTTGACATAGGTTCTGGTAAGGCACCTTTACAGGTGGCTTACGTTTTCAGGAACAATGAGCAGAATGGGTGGAAGGTACTTGATTTGAAAGTAGATGGCTTGAGCCTCGCGAAAAATTTTCGTAGTAGCTTTAATCAAGAGATCAAGGAGACTTCGCTAAGCGCACTCATTGAACGCCTTGCAAATAGTGGTGTATCTGATGCAACAGACAGCTTTCAAAAAGGCTCGAAAATTAATAGTGATTAAAAGGCTTGCCGAATTTAGTCAAGCTCATCTGCATTACAGTATTTTGGTCAGCTGATAAGAAGTTGTTTGCTTCGTCAAGGTTTCTGGTAATTGTTACTCGCTCTAACTCATAAATAACTTTCCCACTATGGAGAAATTATTAATTAATGGTGGTTGTCCGTTGCGGGGAGAGGTGCGTGTCTCCGGTGCCAAAAATGCCGTGCTGCCCATTTTGGCGTCTGCACTATTGGCTGATGGTCCAATGTATATTGCCAATGTGCCGCATTTGCGAGATGTAACTACGACGATGGAGCTATTAGGACGAATGGGAGTTTCCCTGGTGCTGGATGAGCATATGAGCATTGAAGTGAATGCCAGTAGCATTAATGAGTTTTTTGCACCTTATGAAGTAGTTAAAACCATGCGCGCATCAATTTTGGTGTTAGGTCCGTTGTTAACGCGGTTTGGCCATGCAGAGGTGTCGTTGCCTGGAGGGTGTGCTATCGGTTCTCGGCCAGTAAATATGCATTTGCGTGGCCTGGAAGCAATGGGCGCAACTATTGAGGTGAAAAGTGGCTATATCCATGCCAAATCAAAAGGCATGAAGGGGGCTCACCTTGTCATGGATAGCGTAACAGTTACCGGCACGGAGAATTTGATGATGGCTGCAACGCTCGCCACGGGTACTACTATCATTGAAAATGCCGCACGTGAGCCTGAAGTTGTCGATTTAGCTAACTGCCTGATTGCAATGGGTGCCGATATAGAAGGTGTAGGCACTGATAAAATTACGGTGCGCGGTGTCGATAAACTGCATGGTTGCAAGTACAGCATATTAGCAGACCGCATTGAAACAGGTACATTTCTGGTTGCTGCCGCAATTACAGGCGGCCATGTGAAGCTAAAAAATACGCAGCCAAAAACTTTAGAGTCGGTGTTGCAAAAATTGGAAGAAGCAGGGGCCACGATACACTATGGCAATGATTGGGTCGAAATTGACATGTGTAATCGCCGACCCAAAAGCACTAATATCCATACTGCGCCCTATCCGGCATTTCCTACCGATATGCAAGCACAATTTACAGCATTGAATTGTATTGCCCAAGGTTCGGGTACGATCACGGAGTCTGTGTTTGAAAATCGCTTTATGCACGTACAGGAAATGCAACGTATGGGCGCGAATATAAAAGTCCGGGGCAGCACTGCTATTGTGAATGGTGTAAATAAGCTGGTCGCTGCACCTGTTATGGCGACGGATTTACGTGCATCGGCAAGTTTAATTCTGGCAGGGCTGGTTGCGGAAGGACAGACTGTTGTTGACCGTATCTATCATATCGACCGGGGATATGAGTGTATTGAAGAAAAATTGGCACAACTTGGTGCCGATATACGACGTGTTCCTTACTAGCATTTTTTTGAGGTAAGTGATCTTTTTTATCTCTTATGGACATGAGCAGCGATAGCGAAAATATAGTGACGATTGCGGTATCCAAGGGCCGTATTTTCGAAGACAGTCTGTCTTTACTTGCAAAAATGGATATCACTGTTGCGGATAAGGATTTGGATGGACGTAAGTTAGTGCTGCAGACTAGTCAACCCAGTATCCGGTTATTAATTATTCGTGCTACAGATGTGCCTACTTATGTGCAGTATGGTGCCGCCGAGTTGGGCATTACTGGAAAAGATATCCTTATGGAGTTTAGTGGTGAGGGGATTTATGAGCCTTTGGATCTTGGCATTGCAAGGTGTCGACTTATGGTAGCAGGCGTGGAAGGTAAAATGACTAAAAGCCGCCGTATACGCGTTGCAACAAAATACTTACAAAGCACGCGCAAGCATTTTGCGGCAAAAGGCCAGCAGGTTGAGTTGATAAAATTGTATGGGTCGATGGAGTTGGCGCCAATGTTGGGCTTGGCTGACTGTATTGTAGATTTGGTTGCTACCGGAAATACGCTTAAGGCAAATGGCTTAGTACCCATAGAGCACATTGTAGATATTAGCTCGCGCCTGATTGTTAACAAGGCAGCAATGAAGATAAAATCTGCTACACTTAAGCCTCTTATTGAACGGTTTAGACTGGCAGCAGAAAAGCTATAGACTTTCCAAGGGCAGAGACGACCATGATATATCAAACGGACGACCTTAGGATCGTAGAGATCAAGGAGGTGATCGCACCTGCCACACTGCATAATGAACTTCCTATTACCGACAAGTCGTCTCGGTGCGTATTTACCGCACGTGCTGCAGTGCAGAAGATTCTGCGTGGCGAGGATGATCGATTGCTTGTCATTGTCGGACCATGTTCAATCCATGATCCGGTTGCTGCGCGAGAATATGCCGGGCGTTTGAAGGCGTTACGCAATGCATTGGTCAGTGATTTGATGATTATCATGCGTGTCTATTTTGAAAAGCCTCGCACTACGTTAGGCTGGAAAGGCTTAATCAATGACCCTGGCCTTGATGATAGCTTTGAGATTAATAAGGGTATCCGTATTGCACGTAGTCTGTTGTTGGGTTTGAACGAGATGGGTATGCCGGCAGGCACTGAGTATTTGGATTTAATCAGCCCTCAATACATTGCTGATTTAGTTAGCTGGGGTGCAATAGGGGCGCGTACTACGGAAAGCCAAGTTCATCGGGAGTTGGCGTCGGGCCTGTCTTGCCCGATCGGGTTTAAAAATTCTACGGATGGTGGTTTGCAGGTAGCTATCGATGCTGTTGGGTCGGCAACGAACCCACATCACTTTTTGTCTGTAACCAAGGCTGGTAAATCAGCAATTTTTTCCACCACTGGTAATAAAGATTGCCACGTAATTTTACGTGGCGGTAAAAAACCGAATTATAGCCCACAAGGCATTAACGAGGTAGCAAGTCTGCTGGAAAAGTCTGGTTTAGCCCCACGAGTGATGGTGGATTGTAGTCATGCCAACAGCCTTAAACAACATGGAAAACAAGTGGAGGTTGGGCAGTCCATCGCTAATCAGTTGAGCGCTGGAGATATGCGCATCTTTGGGGTTATGGTGGAGAGTCATCTCGTCGCAGGGCGACAAGATATACGACCAGGAGTTGAGTTAACCTATGGTCAGAGTATTACCGACGCATGTATAGGATGGGAAGAAACAGAGGGTCTGTTACGCATGCTTGCTCGTGCCGTGCGCGAACGACGTCATTTAAAATCCGCAGCAAGTGCGGCGTAATGCCTAACACCTTGTAAGCATTTATAATTTACATGCTGAGCGTTACACGTCTTACTACGCAAGACGCAGATTTCCCTGCACGATTTAAGGCTTGGTTGTTGAAAAGTCAACTGGCTGAACGAAGCGTGGGCCGTAGAACGAAAGAAATAATAGATGCTGTACGTGAACGTGGCGATGAAGCGTTATCGGAGCTTACTCATCGCTATGACCAGATCGCTGTCAAGCAAGTCAGTGAACTGGAGGTCCCAAAGTCACGGATGCAGGCCGCGTTGGAAAGTATAGCTGTGGAACAACGTAAAGCCTTGAGTATTGCAGCTTTACGTATTCGTAACTATGCGCAACAACAAATGTTGCAATCTTGGTCAATCAAAGATGAAGATGGTAATGAATTGGGCCAGATTGTCACAGCTTTGGAAAAAGTAGGTGTGTACGTGCCAGGTGGAACCGCGGCATATCCATCTACTGTATTGATGAATGTAATTCCAGCAAAAGTTGCTGGAGTTGAGCATATCTACATGGCCGTTCCAGCACCGCAAAGTGAAGTGAGCCTAATGGTATTAGCAGCTGCAGCAATTGCTGGAGTAGATCGAGTGTTTACCATAGGGGGTGCGCAAGCTATTGCTGCATTTGCGTTTGGTACTCAGACTATTCCTAAAGTCGATAAAATCGTGGGCCCTGGTAATGCCTATGTCGCTAATGCAAAACGTCAACTGTTTGGTCAAGTAGGTATTGATATGATCGCGGGCCCTTCTGAAGTACTGGTAATTTGTGACAGTAGTGCAAACCCTGAATGGGTAGCGATGGACTTGTTTTCACAGGCTGAGCATGATGTAAATGCACGTGCTGTATTAATGTGCACGGAAAGTAAATTCATTGATCGGGTTTTTAAGCAAATGCAACACTTGCTCGCCGGCCTTGACCGCATGGATACGATTAAACAGTCTATTAATGACTATGGCGCTTTTATACAGGTTGATAACCTTGATGAGGCAGTCAGGCTTGCTAACGAAATTGCTCCCGAGCATTTGCAGTTATGCGTCGCTGAACCTGGTCGGTTGGTTAAAAAAATACGTAACGCAGGAGCAGTATTTTTAGGGCATTATTCACCCGAGGTATTTGGTGATTATTGTGCAGGTCCAAATCACGTGTTACCTACTGCTGGCACTGCGCGCTTTTCCTCTCCTCTGGGTGTATATGATTTCCAAAAACGTACGAGTGTTATACAGTGCTCGCGTGAAGGTGCTGGTCAACTGAGCAGCGTAGCCGCTACTTTGGCGTATAGTGAATGCCTGTCTGCACACGCAAAATCAGCAGAATATCGCCGTCAGCAAAAATAACCTATTGTCGTCAATATAGAGTGCCGTAGTGGCTATTACTCCACAGCAGGTGTTACGTGCGGAGCTTATGAAGCTGTGCCCATATCAGCCGCCTGATACAAAAGGTCTGATCAGGCTCAACGCAATGGAAAATCCGTATTCTTTGCCTGAATCGATGCAGAAACAATGGTTGGATACCTTAAAAAAGGTTGAGCTGAACCGTTATCCCGACGCGGAAATGGCACAGCTTAAACAGGCCTTTCGAAATACATTTGCAATATCTCCTCGCCTTGATCTGATGTTCGGTAACGGCTCGGATGAACTGATTCAATTATTGATTCTGGCAATTGCTAAGCCTGATGCTTGTATCCTTACCGTAACACCTGGTTTTTCAATGTATAGGCTTATCGGTGAGTTTGTCGGAGTGCGTGTGGTCGAGGTGCCGCTGGCAGCAGAGTCTTTCGCCTTACAGTTGGGTCTGATATGTAAAAACATTCGGAAATATAAGCCGGCATTGATATTTTTGGCTTGCCCCAACAATCCTACGGGTACACTTTGGCCACAGGAAGATGTTGAGGAAATTGTACGGCAGGCAGTTGGAATGGTGATCATTGACGAGGCCTATACGCCATTTGCTTCATATTCCATGATGACTCTGGCCGAAGAATATCCACATGTGCTGGTGTTACGCACGCTGTCAAAGATGGGCTTAGCCGGCTTACGCCTTGGCTGGTTGTCAGGTACCAAGCAGTGGTTAAAGGAACTCGATAAATTGCGCCTACCGTATAATATTAATGCTCTAACGCAGGCGAGTGCTAATTTCGCACTAAATAATATTTCTGTATTCGATAATCAAGCCAAGCTCATTTGCGGGCAACGGGAGAAGTTAATTGCAGCAATGCAGGATATGAGTGGTATCCAAGTATTTTCCAGCGAAGCAAATTTTATTTTATTTAAAACCTTAAATATCTCCTCTGACGTTGTGTTCAAGCACCTACTTGAAAATAAAATCATGATCAAGAATATTGCGGATAATGATCTACTCAAAAATTGCCTGCGCGTTACGGTAGGTACTGAAAATGAAAACCAAGCTTTTCTTGCTGCGCTCAACCATTCCTTACCTTGAAACACGAGACGTGTAAGTAAATTGTTGGTTCTGGGCTGGCTATCCGTGTTTTAACTATTTTGGTTTGAAAGATAAATGCCGATAGTTTGCATATACTTGTCGATACTTTGTTTTGCCAGGTGGATAATTCAACTGTTGCAATACCCATGGTAGCCCTGCAAAAACTTGTACAATATACGAACGATTTTCTACAAATAAATCGTTTCGATGACTACTGTCCGAATGGATTGCAAGTTGAAGGGACAGACAAGGTTCAAAGGCTGATTACCGGGGTGACGGCTAGCCAGGCTTTGTTGGATGCTGCATGCGATAAACAAGCCGATGCAGTTTTGGTACATCATGGCTATTTTTGGAGAAATGAAGATGCGAGAGTGATCGGCATAAAACGCAGGCGTTTAGCCGTATTACTAAAGAACGACATCAATTTGCTGGGTTATCACTTGCCGCTGGATGCACATCCGAAAGTTGGAAATAATGCACAATTGGCGCGCATACTTGGCATACAGGTTGATGGGCTGCTGCAATCTGATTCGCAATCTGTTTGTGGTAGCTACGGGCATTTGATCCAGGCTGCGTCAGCAGAAGATTTTAGACGTTTGATTGACGCAACCCTGCGACGTGATTGTATTCACGTCAACGCTGGATCAGCTTCGATCACAACCGTTGGCTGGTGTACCGGCGCTGGACAGGGGTTTATCGAGTTGGCAGCTAGATACAATCTGGATGCTTATATAAGTGGTGAAATATCAGAGCCTACTGCACACATTGCCAGGGAGGCAGGTATACATTATTTTGCTGCAGGTCATCATGCGACGGAACGCTACGGAATTCAGGCACTGGGTAATCACTTGGCTCAAAAATTTGATCTTTTACACGAGTTTGTAGACATTGATAACCCTGCGTAATCAGAGATTTTGTACTTGACGAAATTCAGAACTTGCGCCATCCTGAATAGCTCTTGAAAGTCGGCGTTCTTGAAGGTTGTTGAGAATGTCCTACTGCTGAGTTTTATAAAAAAATAGGCACTAAATCAATCCCTATACGCTTGATTCTATATTCTATTATTGATGTTTCGTTGACAATTAGTAAGGAGAGCCTACTACATGGCAAAAGACAACATTAATCACGGTCGTCGCAAGGCTCTAACGGGCGGCGTAGCAGTTGTCGGAGGAATTGGCACTGTGGTCGCGACTTGGCCTTTTTTTTCCAGTATGAATCCAAGCGCAAGTGCCTTGGCCGCGGGCGCGCCAATAGAAGTAGACGTAAGTAAAATGGAACCCGGCCAGCAAATTCAAGAGGTGTGGCGTCGTAAGCCTGTGTGGATAATTCGGCGCACGCCTGAAATGATAAAGACTTTGGGTAAGTTGACATCGAAGCTTCGAGATCCTAATTCGGAAGAGGAAAATCAACCGGTGTTTGCCCGAAATGAATATCGCTCGATAAACAAGGAATTTTTGGTATTAATCGGAATCTGCACGCATCTCGGGTGTTCGCCTGAATTTCGCCCTGAGCCGGGTGCGAAAGGATTAGGCTCAAGCTGGCTAGGGGGGTTTTATTGCGCTTGTCATGGATCGAGGTTTGATTTGGCAGGACGTGTTTATAAACACATGCCAGCAAATAAGAATCTTGAGGTTCCTCCTTATTATTTTCTCAGTGAAAAAAGAATATTGATCGGTATGACGAAAGAAGAGGCCTTGGCATGAGCAATCAACTGCAAGGCTTGTTTGAATGGGTAGACGCACGCTTTCCACTCAGCAAAATGTGGAAGGAGCATATGTCTGGATACTACGCCCCTAAAAATTTCAACTTTTGGTATTTCTTTGGTTCGTTAGCGCTTCTAGTTTTAGTTATTCAGATTTTAAGCGGTATCTTTTTAACTATGCATTATAAACCTGATGCAGAGTTGGCCTTTGCATCCGTGGAACATATTATGCGTGATGTAAATTGGGGATGGTTAATTCGATACATACACTCAACGGGGGCGTCGTTCTTTTTTATTGTCGTGTATTTACACATGTTTCGTGGCTTAATGTACGGCTCTTTTAAGAATCCACGCGAATTAATATGGATCCTTGGCATGTTGCTTTATGTCGCGCTCATGGCGGAGGCTTTCATGGGGTATTTGTTGCCATGGGGAAACATGTCGTATTGGGGTGCACAGGTAATCATTAATTTATTTAATACTATTCCATTTGTTGGTGAAGCGATTTCTGAGTGGATCCGTGGCGACTTTGTAATTTCTGATGCTACCTTGAACCGGTTCTTTTCCTTACATGTAATTGCGGTACCACTTGTATTACTGGTGTTAGTCGTTTTCCATATTTTGGCGCTACATGAGGTAGGCTCAAATAATCCCGATGGTGTTGAGATCAAGAAAATTAAAGGCTCGGATGGAAATCCGATTGATGGCGTTCCATTTCATCCTTATTACACGGTTAAAGATATCTTTGGCGCAGTCGTATTTCTGGCAATCTTTTCATTTGTGGTATTTTTTATTCCCGAGATGTATGGCTACTTTTTAGAGCATGCCAACTTTGATCCTGCCAATCCTCTGAATACTCCCGATCACATTGCACCAATCTGGTATTTCACTCCATTTTATACGGTGCTGCGCGCGGTTCCTAATCCATTTGGTGGTTTTTTAGCAATGGGTTTGGCAATAGTAGTGCTGTTTTTTTTGCCATGGATTGATCGCAACCCAATTAAATCAATTCGTTTTAGAAGTCTGTTGTTTAAAATTAATCTCGCTATTTTTGCAGCTACGTTTATTATCCTGGGTTATCTAGGTCTAAATCCGGTTACGCCTTTATATCAACAATTAGCCTTACGCTTTTCCGAATTGTATTTTTTATTTTTCTTTGTATTGTGGGCATATAGCAAGCCACGTTCCATAGTTTTTTGGACCGGAAGTTTTATCATCATTCTTGGTGGCATTACTTTGTACGACATTTATCAGTTAGGTGGTGTTAGCTTTTATAATATGTATGTACAAAGTCCTGATAATGAAGGCTTGGTTTGGTTGACTTGGCTTATTCCCCTGGCTTATCTGTCTATTACTTTATTACTGCCGCTTTTAACAAGCCTGAGTCGTGAAAAAGAGGTGCCTTCCCGGGTGACACTATGAGAATACCTGTAAAAATTTTATTCACCATGGTGTTAATGCTGTATACGCATTGTGCTTGGAGTGCAGATAGCGGGGGCAATTATCCTAAAGACTTGTTTGGAGTAGTAAAAATCGAATTGGATAACAAGGCTTCATTGCAACGTGGTGCCAAATATTTTGTTAATTATTGTTTAAGCTGTCATCCTGCACAGCATAGCCGCTATAAGCGGGTTGCAGACGATTTAGGCATTAGCGAAAACTTCACGAAGAAGCATTTGATTTTCACCGGACAAAAATTTGGTGACTTGATGACTGTGTCGATGAAGCGAGAAGATGCAAAGAAATGGTTTTTAGGCATTGATCCTCCAGATTTAAGCACTCATGTGCGCGCAATCGGGCCGCAATCTGTGTATGAATTTCTTAAGGCCTTTTATGTAGATGATACACGCCCTTTTGGGGTAAATAATTTGTACCTGCAAAATACGGCAATGCCACATGTACTAGCTGATTTGCAAGGCCTGCGAAAGGTTGTGTACCGTAGTGATGAATCACGTGAAAATAAAGCACAGTACAAGGAATTTGAAGGCTTTGAACAGGTTCAACCAGGTTTGCTTAACGAAGAAGAATATGGGCAGGTAGTAACTGACATTGTAAATTTTCTGGCGTATTTAAGTGAGCCAGCCCAATTAGTGCGTAAGAAAATTGGAATTGGTGTGCTGTTTTTTCTAGTCATGCTGGGCGTGCTCACCTACTTTTTGAAACGCAACTATTGGAAAGACGTACACTAGTTTATTTTTTTACGTGTTCGTGATAGTTAAATAGCTAAAAAGGAATCCATGACTTTGGCTGCAAACCGTCATTCCGGAATGACGTTATTTTCAGACCCACGTTGCGCGCAAAGTCATCGTGCACGAATCGTCTTAGCTGAAAAAGATATCACCGTTGACGTTATCCATATAGATCCAAATAATAAGCCACCAGAGTTATTTGATATTAACCCGTATAACTCAGTTCCGACATTGATTGATCGTGAGCTTGTTCTTTATGATGCACACGTTATTATGGAGTATTTAGATGAACGATTCCCGCATCCTCCATTAATGCCGGTTGACCCGGTGTCTCGATCAAAATCCCGTTTGGCACTGTTTCATGTTGAGAAAGACTGGTATGAGGCATTGGATGATTTATGTTCTGAATGTTCCGATGTAGCTAAAGTTGCTAGTAAGGATTTACAAGAAAGCCTGCTTTCGGCCGTCGAGCTATTCAAGGTAAAGCCATATTTCTTAAGTGATGAGTTTAGCTTGGTGGATTGTAGTATTGCTCCAATTATTTGGAGGCTCCCAAGTTTTGGGATTAAATTAGGCGCTGCGGCAAAACCAATTTTGGAATATGCGGGGCGTGTATTTAACCGGCCTTCCTTTAAGAGCAGTTTGTCAAAGGAGGAAGTTGAAATGTGGCCGGATAGCTTGGTCTGATTGAATTGGCTCTGTTATGAAGCTAATTAAAACTTTAAAGATCTTTCTTTAATCCCCTAATATGACATCAAGCCGACCTTATTTAATACTCGCGATGTATGAGTGGATTGTAGATAATGGCATGACTCCGTATATTCTCACGAAAACCAATAGCGACCAGGTCAAAGTGCCTCGCCAATTTGAAAAAGAAGGTAAGATAATTCTGAATATTGGACCTAATGCAGTACATTCACTTAGCTTGGGCCGAGATGCAGTGAGTTTTGATGCCCGATTTGATGGCAAACCTATGAGGGTGGAGATTCCTGTTGAATATGTATTGGCAATTTATACACGCGAAAATGGGCAGGGTATGGTATTTGCTGAAGAAGACATACCACCATCTACTGATGAAACGAGAGATGGTGCTACAAAACCTAAACGTTCACACTTGCGCGTAGTTAAATAAGCTTTATCCTTCGCTTTCATGGTTAAAGTCCTGCTGGACGATATTACCTCGCTTAAAACAGATGCAATTGTAAATGCAGCAAGTAAGAGCTTGCTCGGCGGTGGTGGGGTGGACGGCGCGATACATCGTGCCGCGGGCAGTCAACTCCTCGAATTTAACAAGACGCTGGGGGGCTGTAAAACTGGTGATGCAAAGTTATCGCCTGGGTTTGAATTACCGGCAAAATGGATTATTCATACTGTTGGTCCGATATGGCGAGGTGGAAATTCAGGAGAACCGGAATTACTGAGCCAATGCTATCGGCGTAGCTTTGACCTGGCTTGTTCCAACAACATTAAATCTATCGCTTTCCCCACGATTAGCACAGGAGTGTATGGCTATCCCAAGGAAGAGGCCGCCGTAATTGCAATTAATTATATGCGTGAATACGAGTCAAAGTTTGATTTGATCATCGCTTGTTGTTTTAGTGAAGTTGATGTTGAGCTATATAAGCGGTTATTAGAGAACAGTTTATAACATTAGCAGATGTTTTTTATCCTAAGTTTTTACTGCATCGCTTGTTACATCAGGTAGGGTTTTGCCCCGATTCAAGACATTATTAGGATCAAATTGCTGCTTGATCTTTTGCATTAAGCTTAGTGTATCGGGGTCAATTTCTTTACTTATGTAATCTCTTTTTAAGATTCCTACACCATGTTCACCGGATAGTGTGCCGTTTAGTCTCAGTACCAAATTGAATACCTCATCCAGGCATTGAAAAGCAGATTTCATTTCCTCGGAGTTGGATGCGTCATATAAAAGATTGGTGTGCAAGTTGCCATTTCCTGCATGGCCAAAGCTGAAAATGGGAATTCCATATTTTTTACTGAGTGATTCCAGTCCCTGTAGTAAGTGTGGGAGCTGAGAAACAGGTACCACTACATCTTCGTTGATTTTGTTGGGTGCAAAATTGCGCAAGGCAGGTGAAAGGGCCTTTCTCGCAGACCATAAGTTACTTTTTCGTTGTGTATCTTGCGCGGCTTGTATGTTGATACATCCTGTATTTTTCGCAGCATGCAAAATGGCCTCAACACTTTTATCGACGGTTTGCGTTAAACCATCTGCTTCAATCATTAACATAGCCTGTGCCTGTGAATCGAGTCTTATGTTTGTCTGTTGACGAATCAAATCCAGTGAGTGACGATCAATAAATTCAAGTGCACAAGGCAAGGCATTTTGTGCAAGGATGTTGATGACGGCATTGATCGCGGCATTGTTGTCTTTGTATAAGGCGCGAATAGTGGTAATACATTCGGCTTTAGGGCTGAGTTTCAGTCGTGCTTCGGTAATGATAGCTAGGATTCCTTCAGAACCAATTAGCAAGCGCGTCAGGTCCAAGCCCATCACTCCTTTGGTTGTAGCGTTACCGGTATGGATAATTTTGCCACTACCCGTGACGGCTCGCAGACTTAGTGTATTTTCTCTACAGGTTCCATATTTAACTGCATGAGGCCCTGCCGCATTACAGGCTAAGTTGCCTCCTACTGTGCAATATTCCCCACTGCTCGGGTCGGGTGGCCAAAACAAATGATGTTCGGCAACGCGATTTTGAACCTCAGCATTAAGTACACCAGGCTCGACACGCACACTCCGATTCACATGGTCAATCTCCAGTATTTGGTTCATGTGCTCTGTTGAAAGTACAATATCCGACTGTATGGGGACCGCCGCCCCTGTCGTACTAGTGCCTCGCCCGCGAGTAGTCAGCGATATTCCAAATTCGTTGCAAATTTGTACACATTTTTGAATTTGACTTGCTTGCTTCGGTAGCACAACCAATTTTGGACATGCATGTTTTTTACTGTTGTCATAACCATAAGCCCAACACTCACTTTGATCAGTAAGTACGGCTTGTTGCCCACATACATCAATAAGACGACGAGCAATATGGGTATCTAAAGGCATCCTTGGTGTATGAAAGGATTAATGATCGAAGATTTGCCGATCAATGAGATCGCAAAGGCAATGTAATACCACCAAGTGCACTTCTTGAATGCGTGCCGTGGATT
Organism: Gammaproteobacteria bacterium; assembly: GCA_965215055.1. Classification (GTDB taxonomy): domain Bacteria; phylum Pseudomonadota; class Gammaproteobacteria; order UBA4575; family UBA4575. Next base: position 917,500 of record OZ244046.1, on the reverse strand, counting down.
GGCTGGGCACACGTATCTCAATGTCATTATTTTGCAGTAAGGCAGGTAGCTTTCCTCCGTCTTTACCAGAAAGTGCAATAACGGACATACCTTTTTGGTGGGAGGCATTTATTGCGGCACATACGTTTGCCGAATTTCCGCTGGTGGTGATTGCAATTAACACATCAGATTTGTTTCCCAAGGCTAGTATCTGCTTAGAAAAAATTTGCTCATATACGTAATCATTGGCAATGGAGGTTAGGGTTGAACTGTCCGTGGTTAAGGCAATTGCTGCTAAACCTCTACGTTCGCGTTCAAAACGATTGAGCAGTTCAGATGAAAAATGCTGTGCATCGGCAGCAGAACCACCATTGCCACAGGTGAGAATTTTCCCATGATTTTTCAGAGATTGAATGATTAGCTTGGAGGCTTTGGAAATTGGAGATTTTAGTGTAGGGATGCTGGCTCGCTTTGCGGAGATGCTGGCATTAAATAGTGCTTCAATACGTGCTTCGAGGTTCATGATTCATTTCGATCAAGGTTAATGTGCATTGAATGCGTCGCTTATCCATTTTGGGTTGAGTGACGTGTCGAACCCCACAACATCAAAACGTGTTGAGACGTCTAATCGGCGGCTAGCTAAATAGTGCTTCGCGGTCAAAATGAGTTTTTTTATTTTATTTCGGTCAATGCTGTCAATAGCTGTCCCATAGTGTTCATTTGTCCGATAACGTACTTCAATAAATACTAGTTGCTTTTTATCTTGCATAATCAGATCAATTTCACCGCTACGACAGCGGTAGTTTTTTTCGACAAGTGTCAATCCTTGCTGTTGTAGGTACTGGCAGGCCTTACGTTCAGCAAACTGGCCTTTGCTTTGCCTATTCATCATGGTGAAATAGGTTAGAGGGGGCCAAGGTTTCAGTGCGGAGCTTCTGAGGAAAGCCACTCTTAAATTTTGCCCAGGTTAGTTCCCGATAGATACGATTTTGTTTGCCAATACTTATTTTCCCTGTCATTCCACTATAGCGTTCATTTTCATAGGTTGCTAAGTACCGTAAGTGTGGGATGATTTGATAGGTATCTACGCCTAATGCCGCGAAGCGCGGTAAATGAGACTGGTTATTTGATAGCTGTAGGTCTGATAGGTCACGTAATAGTTCAACGACAGGGTCAGTTGACAATAGCCAGGGAATGTCACAATAAATAATGTCGTTGATGTCTTGGTCAGCAGACGTATTTTCTTTGCCGGAAAAGATATGGGAAGTCGCGTATACAGGTAAGTCCGACGCATAGTGATAACTTAATTGCGGCCGCAGCAGCCTAGCTTGCCGAGGTGATGCCGCGATAAAAATAAAATCCGCATCTTGGCGCCTTCTAGGTTTGAATTTGACTTTTTGCTTGAGGATGGACTGTATATTGCGATGTCTTTGTTCACTTTGGTCGAGTTGTAAAAGACTTTTGATCGTAGCTGAATAATCTGCATTTTTTGTAATGTAGCGTTCAGACTGTAGCACTACACCACCAAGTGAAAAAAAATGCGAAGTAAAGGCTTTAAGCAAACGAGTTCCCCATTCACCTTCCGGAACTAGTGCTAATGCTGTCAAGTGATTGTCAAGAGAGGCTCGTTCTGCCACTTGTCTGGCCTCATCCTCTGGAAGTAAACCAAATTGAAATAAGTTTTGTGAACCCGTTAGTATATTATCAGCATAGTTGAGGGAAAGGGATGGCACGGATAGCTGTTTTTGACTTGCTAGTATGTTTACTGCCTCTTTTTGTAGTGGGCCAATGATAAAGTCTGCCCCTTCATTAACGGCCTTGTGGTAATAATTTATGGCTGTAGATGGATTATCACCTGTGTCGTATAAAATTACTTCTGGCAGAGGATCGAGGGCTTCACCAAATTCACGCGCAGTAGTGATTCCTGCATAGATGGCTTGTGCCACATCGCTGTAACGTCCTGTCATGGGTAATAACAAGGCAATTATGTTTGGCGATATTCGAGGAGGCTTCCAATTTTTTGTAACTGACTCCAATATACGATTAGGGACACTATGGTTTGGATGTTGCAAGTGCCATTTTTGCAGATGATTCTCCAAAGAATGCAAGGTTTCATGTGGTTGTTTCTGCAGGGATATGAGACTTAACCATGCTGATAGACGAGGGTCCAAGCGGCTTTTTATCCATTCGTTAATTTCTTCCATATCGAGATTAGATAATGATTGCCAAATCAGTTGCTTATTCCTGCTGAGTTGATCAGGTTTTTTAAGCAATGGACTGAGCGTAACACGTGCTTCAATTGACTCGCGGGTTTGTCCAACTTCTTGTAAGGCTCTGGCACGCACTGCCAGTACGTGTGGTTTGTATTTTGTGGAAAGCTCGATAAATTTCGCCTGTACTGCTTCAAGTGCTAATTGAGGTTGTCCGCTCATCAACTCAAGTTCTGCCGTTGCGACACGCTTTTTTATAAACAAATCTTGTGTAAGCATGCGCTCATCAATTGCATTGAGGTATTGTCGGGCTTGCAGTTTAGTTTGTGGCCGTAATAAAGCTTCGACAGCTCTTATTTGTAAGGCTTCGCGTTGCGGAGAAGGTTTTGTTGCAGCAATAGACCAAAATATGGTGGCTGCTTCCTGATGTTTTCCGGTTTCAAGCAGTTTTTGGACGTGCTGAATCTGAGATTTTGTCGCGTCAGAAGCCTGGCCGCTGGAGGAGGGCATATCTGCACAGCTAGAAAGTGCGCATGCAAAGATAATTAAAATTGTAATATATGGGGTCTTGTGCATCATGAAACGTTCTCAAAAAGGTCTCAGCTAGCTATTGCTCGCCAGAATCAAAAACCGGGCTGTCTCTCACAATGAGTAATCAGGGCATTTTATATGTTATTGCTACACCGATTGGCAATTTAGCAGATATTACTCTGCGAGCATTAGATACTATAAAAAGGGTCGAGATTATATTAGCTGAAGATACTCGTATAACAGGAAAGCTTCTAGAGCACTATGGTATCCAAGCTAAATTGGAGTCGCTACATGATTTTAATGAATCCAAAAAAGCTCCAGTATTAATTAAACGACTATTTAATGGTGTGAATATAGGACTTGTTTCTGATGCCGGCACGCCTTTAATCAGTGATCCAGGGTATAAACTGGTCGCCCTCGCAAGACGTGAGGGCATACAAGTGCGCCCAATTCCTGGTGCAAGTGCAGTAGTGGCGGCTCTATCCGTAGCAGGCATCCCAACTGACCGTTTTGTGTTTGAAGGATTTCTTCCCAGAAAAACCGCAGAACGACAAGCCCGTTTACTTGCTCTTCAACATGAAATACGCTCAATGGTATTTTATGAATCACCTCACCGAATTCGGCAATTAATTCAGGCCTGTATCGATGTATTTGGTGGGTATAGGAGGGCAACCCTTTTGCGTGAATTGACGAAAAGGTTTGAGCAACATTTTAGTGGGGAACTGGTACGAATTCAGCAAGCATTATATGCATCTCCCAAATCTGTTAAAGGTGAATATGTACTTGTGATAAGTGGGAATGAGTCACTAGAAACTATAGAGTCGATTGAAAAAGCTCGGCTGCTTTTGGCCGATTTGCGAAAATATATCTCTCATAAAGATGCCGTAGAAATTGTTGCTAAACATATCGGCCTCAAACGCAATCAACTGTATTCACTAGCATTGAATAATACCTCTGAAAACTAGTCACAAATATGTTACAACTAGCTTGGGAGTTGGCTAGGCAATCGCTTCTATGCTTACTGTGTGCGGAATTAAGGTTAGTTTGGAAACTTGCCGTTTTTTGGGACACATAGAATAGGCAAAGAGGAGGAAAGTCTGGGCTTCGTGGGCAAGGTGCCAGATAACATCTGGAGGATGTGAGTCCATGGAAAGTGCAGCAGAAAGTAAACCGCCTGTCTGCCTGTCTAGCTTGGTTATAAATACTAATCTGACGGGCGACTAGGTAAGGGTGAAACGGTGTGGTAAGAGCACACCGCGCAACTGGTAACAGTTGTGGCTAGGCAAACCCCACCTGAAGCAAGACCAAATAGAGGGGCATGGAGTATTTTCCAACACATGGCCCGTGTGGCTCCTGGGTAGGTCGCTTATGAGATTTATGGTGACATAAATCCTAGATGAATGATTGTCCTCGACAGAACCCGGCTTATCGGCTAACTCCCGAATTGACATTCTTGCTTTTTGGCATGGCTTTTTTCATCTACCTGCCTGTATATATCGAAGCTCATTCGACTTATCAGATAAAATGAGACCTATTTTAATCTAAAGTTTTATGTTTTTGATTTAAGTCATTTAATATGCAGGAGTTATTCATGCTATTAGCATGATTCAAAAAGGATGTGAATGTCTTAACTCCTTGGCTACATAAGAATTTTCTAATTTCTTATCCGGATTTTGCTTGCAATCTGGCAGTAGCGTTTCTATAGTGTTAAAAAGTGGGATATTGTGGGACTTCATGGAGCATTGTTCCATGAGGTTTATTTTATGTTCAGAAGTATTAATCACCTCCATTTGGATAAGAAAAACCGCCTGTCCTTACCAGCTCGTTACCATGAACGCATTCATGAAAGCTGTGGTGGAAGCTTAGTCATTACTGTTGACGTTGATCGTTGTTTATTGATTTATCCATTTCCTGAATGGGAACGTATCGAACAAAAACTTATCCAGTTGCCAAGTATCGACAAGCAGGTAAGGCGTCTGCAGCGCTTGCTCCTTGGTCATGCTACAGAGTGTGAAATGGACGGGCAGAATCGCATTCTGCTTCCCCCGCCACTACGACAATTTGCCGGTTTGAATAAACATGCGGTTCTGATTGGTCAGGGGAATAAATTTGAGCTTTGGGATCAGGAAACTTGGGAAGAGATGTGTGAGCGCTGGACTAAAGAAGAGGATAAATCGAGTGGTATTACTTCTGCGCTTGAAGCGCTTTCCATTTGATTATGCAGGTTAGTACCTATGACTTTCATCAACCTGTTTTGCTTAAAGAGGTAATAGAAACATTAAGGATATGCGCAAAAGGTATTTATATTGATTGCACATTTGGACGAGGAGGGCATAGTCGCCAGATTTTAAATAAGCTGGGTCCTGATGGGCGTATTTTTGCTATTGATCAGGATTCTCAGGCAGTTGCGTATGGGAAAAAGTTATTTACTGAAGAGCCACGTATAACTATTGAGCACCAAAATTTTTCACTGATTTCACAAATTGCGGAAAAACATCACCTAAATGGAAAAGTGAACGGAATTTTATTTGATCTAGGAGTTTCATCACCGCAGCTTGATAGCCCGGAGAGAGGGTTCAGCTTTATGCGGGATGGACCACTCGATATGCGTATGAACATTGATCAAGGCATACCTGCCGCAACATGGTTGCAGCAGGTTAGCGCCCATGAGCTGGAAAGCGTAATCAGGGTATACGGTCAAGAGCGTCATGCAAAAAAAATTACTACTGCAATATTGAAACAACAAAAAATTAGCCCATTAGCAACGACGATGCAACTGGCTAAAGTAGTGCAGCAGGCGATTGACCAATCACGTGAATGGAAACATCCTGCAACGCGTACTTTTCAGGCTATACGTGTCTTTATTAATAAGGAGTTGGAAGCACTGGAAGAGGCACTGGATAGTTGTGTTGAGTTGCTTGCCCGGTCGGGCCGCTTGTTGGTAATAACGTTTCACTCTATAGAAGACCAATTAGTTAAGAATTTATTTCGAAAATACAGTCGACCGAACTTACCTCGCAAGCTACCTTTAACCAATCAGTCTACCCTGCAATTAAAAAAGATTTGCAAGCCGATTAAGCCCTCAGATGAAGAAATAGCTGAAAACTCAAGAGCAAGAAGTGCAAAGCTGCATGTTATGGAGCGCGTCGCATGTTGAGAAGATTGGCATTAATTACGATTTTATTTATTGCCAATGTATTTACCGGAGTTGGGGTCGTCTATTCAAAACATGCTGTTCGCAAGGCGTTTATCGAACTGCAGAGTTCACACACAGAATTTGATGAATTGCAAGTGGAGTGGGGACGTCTGCAATTGGAGCAAAGTACTTGGGCAACACATAGCAGAGTAGAAAAACTTGCACGTGAAAAATTAGATATGAGCCTTGTGCATAAGGATAAATTGGTATTTTTAGGCATGCCTTAAATCCATGGAGAAAACCACTATATTTGCGTCTCGGCGGCACTTCCTGATGTTTCTCTTGGTGTTGGGACTTTGTGGTTTGTTCGTGAGGTCAGCTTATTTACAGCTGTTTAAACATGATTTTCTAGAGGAGGAAGGCAAGGCGCGCCATCTGCGAGTAGTGGAAATGCCAGCGTATCGCGGCATGATCTTGGATAGAAACAGAGAACTACTCGCAGTGAGCACGCCGGTTTATTCCGTGTGGACAGACCCGAAAGAAATCTTAAACAACCATGATTCTGTTAAGCAAGTCGCAGATATTTTGGGCTTGAACGCTGATAACTTGCTCAGGAAATTACAAAAAAAAAATACTCGTCAATTTTTATATGTAAAGCGTCACATTACCCCCAAAGAAGCCGAGCAGTTAAGACAAACAGATATTACCGGAATTTATTTGCAACGCGAATATCGGCGTTACTACCCAACTGCAGAAGTAAGCTCACATCTTCTGGGGTTTACGGATATTGATGATAAAGGTTTGGAGGGTATTGAACTTGCTTACGACCGGCAGCTACGCGGGCAAGCGGGAGCCAAAAAGGTTATCAAGGACCAGCTAAATCGGGTTGTTGAAGATGTAGAAGCAATTCGGGTACCACAACCTGGTCAGAACATAAAGTTAAGTCTTGACCACAGGGTGCAGTATTTAGCCTATCGTGAGTTAAAGACAAAACTGGTGCAATATGGTGCTCGCTCTGCTTCTGCGGTAATGATTGACTCGCAAACGGGTGAAATAATTGCGATGACTAATGTACCGTCATATAACCCTAACAATCGTAAAGACTACCCCGGGAGTACCTACCGTAATCGCGCAGTTACAGATGTTTTTGAGCCGGGGTCAACTATCAAACCATTCACTATCGCGGTGGCACTGGAGTCGAATCGCTATTCTCCACATACTCTTATTGATACGACACCAGGTGAATATGTAGTTGGTAACCATACCATTCGAGACATTAAAAATTATGGCCAACTTACGGTGAGTAGCGTTATTCTCAAGTCCAGTAATGTAGGTGCAACAAAAATTGCTTTAGCAATCCCGTCACAAAGTTTGTGGTCGACTTTCAATGCTATTGGCATTGGTCAATTAACCGAGTCGGGATTTCCAGGAGAGGTTGCAGGCCGGTTAAAAAGCTTTCAAGATTGGTATGCAGTTGAGCGCGCCACTTTAGCATTCGGTTATGGTATGTCGATGACGGCTTTGCAGTTAGCTCGCGCCTATGCTGTATTAGCATCTGGAGGGAGAAAATTGCCTGTTTCGATGTTATATAAATCTGATGCTGATTCCGCTCAGCATCATTCATCTAGGGTATTTTCGCCGCGTACCGCGAAAAAAATTAAATTCATGTTGACGGCGGTAGTTTCTGATGAGGGAACGGGAGTTCGCGCATCAATTCCGGGTTATAGGGTTGCAGGGAAAACCGGTACGGTTCATAAGCCTGCAAAGGGTGGTTATGAGGAAGACAAGTACTTGTCTCTGTTTGCCGGGATGGCTCCTGCAAGTGACCCGCGATTTGTGTTGGTAGTCGTGGTAAACGAGCCAAGTAGAGGTGCGTATTTTGGTGGTGAAGTCGCGGCGCCGATATTTGCAAAAATTATGAGCGGGGCTCTACGCATATTCAATATCGCACCGGATAAAATACCTTTACAGGAAAATCCCCTCAATTTCTCACGAAATCGTGTGAGCCAAGCGCATGCAAATACTATCTAAAATCTCTTGGTCACTGGTAGACCTGCTGGAGGGTTGGGCGCAAGTCCAAGCATCCGATGCAAATACGATGATTGCTGGTCTTAGTTTGGACAGTCGCCTTACTAAAGCAGGCGATTTATTCTTCGCAGTACAGGGATTGCGTAGACATGGACTTGAATTTTGTCAACAGGCCATTGCTCGTGGTGTCGTTGCCATTGCTTGGGAGCAGGGTCACAAAGAAAGACGAAAAAAGCTGCCAGATTTTGTTCCCAGTATCATGATTCCTTCTTTACAAGATAAACTCGGTCTTATTGCGCGGCGCTTTTACCACAATCCATCTATACATATAGATGTAATTGGTGTTACTGGGACAGATGGCAAGACTTCGGTCAGCCAGTTTATTGCACAGGTATTCCACCAATTAAGAATATCCTGTGGGGTAATTGGAACTCTAGGCTATGGTATTTATCCCAACTTCAAATCCAGTGCTCATACTACGCCCGATGCAATATGTGTTCAGGCCCTACTAAACGATTTTGTTGAAAAGGAGACCTCTTATACGATTATAGAAGCTTCATCTCACGGTCTCAAGCAGGGCAGATTGAATGGTGTGATGGTTGACACAGCAGTGTTTACTAATCTGAGCCGTGATCATATGGACTATCATCAGTCCTTAAAAGATTATGGCAGTTCCAAGCGAATTCTATTCCAAATGCCAAATTTAAAAAACGCGATTATCAATATTGATGACGAATTTGGATATCAGTTGGCATGCGAGCTGGAGCAACGAGTAAATATTGTTACTTATTCTTACAATAATTTTTGCCCGAGTCTTGGCTCTTATATTTATGCGAAAGAAGTTCGCTCTATAAACAAGATTACAACAATAGAACTTGACTCAAGTTGGGGAAGTGCTGCCGTCGAAACAAGGCTTTTGGGAAAATTTAATGTTAGCAATATACTTGCGGCCATTGGTGCGCTACTTGTAAGCGGGTGTTCTTTTAAGGATACCATCAAAGCCATCTCTTCAGTGGGCATCATACCTGGCCGCATGGAGGCCATTACAGGTGTGAATGACGTGCCCACTGTAATTATAGATTACGCGCATACCCCTCAGGCACTTGGAAGTGTTTTGCAGGCTCTTCGTGAACAGAGCGCAGGTAAGCTCTGGTGCGTATTTGGTTGCGGTGGCAATCGCGACCCCGGCAAGCGTAAGTTGATGGCTCGGGCAGTTGAGCAATTTGCTGATTATGCAATTGTTACCAATGACAATCCTCGTTCGGAGGATCCGGAACGTATCGCGCGAGAAGTAATTATCGGATTTTCACCTTTAGCTAACTACTCTTTAATTCCTGAACGCCGACAGGCCATTGAGTATGCGATAAATAGCGCTGCTCGTGAAGACACAGTGTTGATTGCAGGTAAAGGGCATGAGGCAGTACAAATTGTGAATAATAAATACATTCCTTTTGATGATAGGAAAGTAGCAAAAATGTATTTACAAAATTACGGACGATGAAATTCACACTTACCGAGATCGCCTGCATCACAAATGGCCGATTAATTGGTGAAAATATGGCAGCAATTGGTCTATCAACTGATACACGCAGGTTGCAAACAGGAAACCTGTTTGTTGCTTTGGTTGGAAAAAATTTTAACCCGCACGAGTTAATTGAGTCCGGACAAGCCAGCCAAGCAGGGGCCGTGTTAGTTGAACGTCAGTTGGGTGTCAAATGTCCACAAGTAGTGGTTCAGAATACCTACACCGCCTTACGTAATTTAGCGAAAGCATGGCGTAATAAATTCAAGATTCCCTTTATCGGGATTACCGGATCAAATGGCAAGACTTCTGTCAAGGAATTAATCAGGCAAATTTTAATCACGCGGGGTGACGTGTTGGCCACTAGCGGAAATTTGAATAATCACATTGGCGTTCCGCTTACGTTAGTTGGTTTGCATGAAAGGCACCGTTACGCCGTTATAGAAATGGGTGCCAATCACGTTGGTGAAATTGCAACTCTTGCACAATTGGTCAATCCGGATGTGGGCGTAATAACAAACATTGGACCAGCACACTTAGAGGGGTTCGGTTCGGTAGAGGGCGTTGCGCGCGCCAAGGCCGAACTGTATCGATATTTAAATCCTCGTGGTATTGCAGTAGTTAATGCAGACGAACCTTATCGTCGGCTCTGGGGAAAAGACATTGGTCAACGTATGCAAATAACGTTTGGCGTTGGTCAAGGCGCAGATGTGTCAGGCCGGAAAATTGGCACGGGTCTGATAAAAATGGCCACACCTCATGGAGAAATCCGTACCCGATTACAGGCTATAGGCTCACATACACTGTATAACGCACTAGCTGCTACTGCAGCGTGCTTGGGCGTAGGAATTGATCTTGAAGACATAAAAACTGGGCTTGAGTGCACTAAACCAATACCTGGTCGCTTGGTTCGGCTTAAGGGTATTGGTGGTGCCTGTATATTAGATGATTGCTATAACGCAAACCCGGCTTCACTGCATGCAGCTCTGAAGGCACAGAGACAAGAGAGTGGCGAACCTTGGCTGGTGTTTGGGGATATGGGTGAATTGGGGGATAAGAGTATTAAATTACATAAAGAGGCAGGAGAAATGGCCAAAGAGTTCGGGGTTACGCGTTTGTTGGCACTTGGAGACTTAGCCAAACATACTGTGGATTCTTTTGGTGTTGGCGCCAAGCACTTTTCAGACCATGCCGCCATTATCAAAGTTTTACAAAAAGATCTGTGCGAAGAGACTTGTGTGTTGGTTAAAGGTTCTCGTGCTATGCAGTTGGAAAAAATTGTTACGGGTATATGCTTGCCCATTAGTTCACAAGGTATTTGTAGTAAGCATGTTGCTTGAATTATTTGCATATCTGGAAGAATTTCATTCTGGTTTTAATGCATTCCAGTACCTAACCTTACGCTCCATTTTAAGCGTTTTTACTGCATTGATAATCTGCTTTGTCATAGCCCCGATGATGATTCGTAGATTAAGAATTTACAAGATTGGTCAGAATATTAGAGGCGATGGGCCACAAACCCATCTTACCAAAGCAGGTACGCCAACTATGGGTGGGGTTTTCCTTTTGACTGCGATACTTGCCAGCACCCTGTTATGGAGTGACTTATCAAATCGCTACATATGGTTTGTGATGGGGACAACTTTTCTGTTTGGAACTATAGGTGCAGTGGACGACGTTAAAAAATTACTAAGTAATTCAAGTAAAGGGCTAGCCGCAAAAAGTAAATATTTTTGGCAATCTGCAATTGGCATCGGCATTGCTGCGCTTTTGTACTACAGCGCACAAATTCCAACGGAAACCAATTTATACGTTCCATTTTTTAAGGATATATTTATTCCTCTAGGAATTTGGTTTGTACTTTTAACCTATTTGGTAATTGTAGGCTCCAGCAATGCAGTCAATCTCACTGACGGTCTCGATGGTCTTGCGGTTATGCCGGTTATAATAATTGCCGGTGCCCTTGGTGTATTTGCGTATGCAAGTGGCAACGTGGAGTTTTCGAATTATCTTGCAATACCCTATTTGCCATCGGCTGGTGAGTTAGTGATTTTTTGCGGCGCAGTGGTAGGTGCCGGCATAGGGTTTCTCTGGTTTAACACCCATCCCGCACAAGTTTTCATGGGGGATATGGGAGCGCTGGGACTTGGTGCAGCGGTAGGTATGCTAGCAGTGTTAGTAAGGCAGGAAATTTTGCTCATAGTCATGGGAGGAGTTTTTGTACTTGAAGCAGTATCCGTGATAATTCAAGTAGTGTCCTTCAAGCTTACTGGCAAAAGAATTTTCCAAATGGCACCGTTGCATCATCATTTTGAATTAAAAGGTTGGCCGGAGCCAAGGGTTACCGTCCGTTTCTGGATTATTACTTTGATTTTGGTGCTGATTAGTCTGGCAACGTTGAAAATTCGGTAAACATAAAGGGATTTATATTGCACGGACAACAAATGGGTAAGAATCGTGAAACCGTGGTTATAGGGCTTGGGGTGACTGGTTTGTCTATGGCGCATTATTTACACGATTGTGGAATATCATTTGTAATGGCAGATACACGCACGCTGCCCCCTAAGCTCGACACCTTCAAGAAAAAATTTCCAAGCGTTGAGATCTATCTAGGGGAACTATCGACGAGTTTGTTCAAGGGGGCTAAACAAATACTAGTAAGTCCAGGTGTTGATATAAATAACCAACACATTCGAGCTGCGGTCAGACAAGGTGCAGAGTGCTATGGGGATGTCGAGTTGTTTGCTAGCAACACGCAAAAGCCAATTGTTGCCATCACCGGCTCAAATGGCAAAAGTACAGTAACGAGTCTAGTCACCGCAATGGCAAAGTCAGCAGGTGTGAAGGCCTATGCGGGAGGCAATTTAGGTCCTCCTGCCATAGAACTGCTTAGTTTCCATGATGCTGAGTTATTCGTGTTGGAGCTATCGAGCTTTCAACTTGAATCTACTCATTCGTTAAAACCCCGGGTCAGCGCAGTGTTAAACATATCACCGGATCATCTGGACCGGCACAAAAACGTAGGCCGTTACACCAGTATTAAAGCGAAAATTTACGCGGGTGCAGCAGCTAGTGTTATCAATCGAGATGACAAGCTTGTAGCAAAAATGAAAACTTCGGGAACGGTTGTTAGTTTTGGTCTGAGTCATTCGAGTGACGAAGGGTTTGGCGTGGTGCATGATGACGGGAATACCTTTTTGGCAAAAGGTAAACATTGCTTGTTAGCCACTAAAGAACTTGCATTGCAAGGCGAGACCGGGGTTTTGAATTCACTTGCTGCATTAGCAATAGGCGAGGCACTAGGACTATCTTTGGAAAAGATGCTCGGTACGTTGAAGGACTTCAAAGGGCTACCGCATCGTTTGTCTCTTATAGGCAGGGCAGGTGGAGTGTCCTGGTTTAATGACTCCAAAGGCACCAACATTGGAGCCTCGATAAGTTCCCTGCGCAGCCTGCAGACGGATATTATTTTACTAGCGGGTGGTGTCTTCAAGGGCGGAGACTTACATCTTTTACATGATGCGGTGTCTAGACATGCAAGGCATGTAGTTTTATTTGGTCAAGATGCAGGCTTGCTGGAGCAGGCGTTGCATGGCGCAGCATCTACACATACGGTGAATTCGATACGTGACGCTGTCTGCATTGCACAGAACCTGTCAAAATCAGGTGATAAAGTACTGCTGTCACCCGCTTGTGCCAGTTTTGACATGTATGAAAACTACATTGCGCGTGGTGAAGATTTCGAGTTTTGTGTCAAGGAGATAGCTTTATGAATATTTCCAGACAAGCCGCTCGACAACCATCTATCAACCTGCATATCAAGTTAAAAAAACATTGTGACGCACGGTTGGTAACGTCAGCGATGTTGCTGTTGGGCTTGGGCCTGATCATGGTAGCGTCTTCTTCAATTGAAATTGCCGACCGGGCAACTGGCGATCCACTTTATTATTTCAAGCGCCAATTTGTCTTTGCACTGCTCGGTATATTTTCAGGGTTCGTGTTGACAAGGATTCGTTTAATACATTGGGAAAATTTAAGTGTGACACTGTTGTTTCTCATGACGGGTTTGTTAGTAGTGGTTTTAATACCTGGGTTAGGCAAAACAGTCAATGGCAGCACACGTTGGCTGATGCTAGGGCCATTCGGGTTCCAAGTATCGGAAGTCGTTAAGTTGCTATTCATCGTGTACTTTGCAGGCTATGCGGTAAGGCAAGGCAAACAAATTCGGGAGTCATTTGTTGGAATTCTAAAACCTATGCTTGTTCTTGTTGTACTTTCTATCTTGCTGCTACTTGAACCAGATTTTGGTGCTGCCATTGTACTGTTGGCGACTGCCTTGGGGATGCTTTATTTAGCAGGTGCCAGAATTTGGAAGTTTGGAATTTTAATCATTGCCTCTGTAGCCTCTATGGCATTTATTGCGGCTTCATCGCCTTATCGCATGGAGCGCTTTACTGCATTCATGAACCCGTGGTCTGATCCCTATGATTCAGGATTTCAACTTACTCAATCATTAATTGCAATTGGTAGCGGTTCTTGGGTGGGATTAGGCTTAGGCGCAAGTGTACAGAAACTATTTTATTTGCCGGAAGCACATACTGATTTCGTGTTCGCGGTAATTGCTGAAGAATTAGGTCTGCTTGGTGTTATTGCATTGTTGACTTTATTTACCATTCTGCTCCATCGGTGCTTTGTAATTGGCAAGCTAGCTGAAATGCAGGGCATGAAATTTGGCGCACAAATATGTTACGGGACGGGAATTTGGCTGGGACTACAGACACTTGTCAATATAGGCGTGAACATGGGCGTATTGCCAACAAAAGGGCTAACCCTACCACTAATTAGTGCTGGAGGAAGTAGTTTGCTAGTAGTGTGCATGGCAATCGGTCTTGTTGCGCGCGTATATGTTGAAAGCGTAGTGGAACTACCAGCGCAATAACGATTGGCACTGTTATGAAGCACGCAAATCCTCCAATCATGATATTTGCCGGGGGTACAGGCGGCCATGTCTTCCCCGCACTTGCGGTGGTGAAGAAGATTGAACAACGAGGCGTACCTGTCATTTGGGTAGGTACGAGAAGAGGCATTGAAGCGAAAGTGGTGACCAAAGCAGGTTATCAAATCGAGTGGATTGCAGCGCACAGTCCACGTGGCAAAAGTATAGCAGCTTATCTGCTTGCACCGTTTCGGTTGACCTTGGTTGGCTTGCAGACAGTCTGGTTATTTATCAAGCATCAACCCTGTGCCGTCTTGGGTATGGGCGGGTTTGTTACTGCTCCAGGTGGATTAATTGCAGTGCTGCTTCGAAGGCCATTGATTGTTCACGAACAAAATGCAATCGCAGGGTTGTCAAACCGTTTGCTTGCGCCGTTTGCCACGCGTGTCCTGAGTGGTTTTCCTGCTACTTTCACACGTCAGAACGCTACGGTGGTAGGTAACCCTGTAAGTATGGAAATTTCACAGATTCAGCGTGAATATGCGATTGCAGAGCCAATCAGTAGACCCTTGCGAGTGCTGGTAATTGGTGGCAGTCAAGGTGCGCAAATATTCAATAAAGTTGTGCCGGCGGCACTGGCACAGATTCCCACGGCAGAGCGTCCAGAAGTTTGGCATCAGACTGGAGCACGCGGTCTTTGCTACACGCAAGATAAATATGAAAGTCATAATATTAAAGCTCGCACGGACGCATTTATTAATGCTATGCATGACGCGTATAGTTGGGCAGATTTAGTAATTTCTCGTGCTGGAGCGATGACCGTGGCAGAGCTTGCAGCAGCAGGTATTGGCGCGATTTTTGTACCCTATCCCTATGCGACAGATGATCATCAGACTGCAAATGCGAAGATTTTAGTGAATAGCGGTGCGGCATTTTTGATTCAAGAGTATGAATTGAATGAAATTACCTTGGCGCAATTATTGCGTGATATTTCAGAAGATCGTTCTGTGCTTAAGGATGCGGCAAAAGCGGTCCGTGCGTTCGTAAAACCGCATGCCGCAGATGATGTTGCCAAGGCTTGTTTACAAGCCTGTTTAGGGGAGAACGATGGTAAGACTAGTTTGGCTAAAGATTTTTGATGATGACACGTAATATTAGGCATTTTGCAACAAGTAAAATCAAACGTGTGCACTTTGTTGGAATTGGCGGCTCTGGTATGGGTGGAATAGCGGAAGTCATGTTGAATTTAGGTTACCAAGTATATGGTTCTGACATTCAAAGAAATCTCATCACACGGCGATTAAGCCAATTAGGCGCAACTATTTTTACTAGACATGATGCTAGTAATGTCAAAGGCGCGCATGTGGTCGTGATGTCCAGTGCCGTGAAGGAAGACAATCCAGAAATTGTTGCCGCGCACGAACAACGTATTCCTATTATACCGCGCGCACAAATGTTAGCTGAGCTTATGCGCTTCCGCTATGGCATTGCGGTTGCTGGTACCCATGGGAAAACGACCACCACAAGTCTTGTCGCCTCAATCCTTGCTGCCGCGGGTTTGGATCCGACGTTTATTGTTGGTGGTCGTATAAATAGCTTTGCAAGTCACTCAAAACTTGGCGCAGGGCAATATCTGGTGGCTGAAGCAGATGAAAGCGATGCGTCTTTTTTGTGTTTGCAGCCGATTATGTCAGTTGTAACCAACATTGATTCAGACCACCTTTCTGCCTACGGTAACGACTTCAATAAACTGAAAGATGCCTTTTTACAATTTATCCATCATATTCCATTTTATGGCATAACTGTTTTATGTATTGAAGATGAAGCAGTTGAAAGCCTGTTGGCGAGAATATCGCGCCCCCACATAACATACGGATTTGCACAAAATGCAGATTATCGAATACTGGATGTTGCCGTGATAGGCACACGAACGACATTCACTTTAAGTCGTTCTGCCGGACAGTCGGTAATCGAACTCGAATTAAATTTACCTGGTACACATAATGCACTAAACGCAACTGCCGCTGCAATTGTTGCATTACAACTAGGTGTAGAAGAGAAATTTATACAATCGGCGCTCAAAAATTTTCAAGGTATTGCAAGACGATTTCAAGCATACCCCAATCTTCGTATTAATAATAAGAGTATTCAGTTGGTAGATGACTATAGTCACCATCCTGCTGAAATCAGGGCTACCATGATTGCTGCGCGTGAGGCATGGCCAAGGCGAAGACTGGTTGTGTTATTTCAGCCACACCGCTATTCACGTACTCATTATCTATTTGATGACTTTGTACAGGTCTTAAGCAAGGCTGACGCATTGATGCTGTGCGAAGTTTATGCGGCTAATGAAAAACCGATTGCAGGTGCAGATAGCTTGGCATTGAGCCGCGCATTGCGTGCGTGCAGCAAGCTTGATCCAATCTTGGTCAAAGACTTTGCGGAATTACCGATGATGCTTGAGCATGTAATGCAGGATAACGACATTTTGTTGACTTTAGGGGCCGGCAGCATTGGCAACGTTGCCCAAGACTTGAATGAATCATTTGCAATTCATTAAGGCATGAAAGCGATGCACGGTATAAGGATGCTGCGTGGAACACTTGAAAAAAATGTCTCTTTGGCGCGCTTTACCAGTTGGAAAGTAGGCGGTACAGCAGATATCTTATATCGCCCTGCCGATATAATGGATTTGAGCAGCTATCTCATGTCACTTGATAAAGCCGTCCCTATTACTTGGCTTGGCAGGGGCACCAACGTACTGATTCGTGATGGTGGGATACGTGGCGTGGTAATATTGCTACACGAGAGCATTAACCTGCTCGAACATTTAGAAGGCACCATGATTCGCGCTGAAGCAGGTGTGCCTTGCGCAAAGCTGGCGCGTTTCAGCGCAGATAAAAACTTGATTGGTGCAGAATTTCTTGCCGGTATACCAGGTACTGTGGGTGGCGCATTGGCGATGAACTCAGGTGCGTACGGGAGTGAGATATGGGAGTTTGTTATACAAATAGAGACCATTGACCGTTGCGGTCAGTTGTATACGCATAGTCCGCGAGATTTTCAGGTAGGCTATCGTTCGGTCAATGGCCGTAAGGAGGAGTGGTTTGTCGCTGCGAACTTTACCTTTGCCTCTGGTGATGGCAAACAGTCACACAGGACGATCCGTGAACTGTTGAACAGGCGCAATGCATCGCAACCTGTAGGTAGCCACAGTTGCGGCTCCGTGTTTCGCAATCCCGAGCATGATCATGCTGCCAGACTGATAGATATGTGTAATCTGAAAGGCACCACTATAGGAGGGGCTCAAGTGTCAACCAAACATGCAAATTTTATTATCAATTCGGGTAACGCAACGGCAAGGGATATTGAAGAACTGATTTGCGAAGTGCGGGCAAGGATAGAGAGTAAATGCAGTATATCGCTTATACCGGAAGTACGAATTATTGGCGAAATGGCATGATGCACGCATCGCGGTTTGGCAAGGTAGCGGTTTTAATGGGTGGGCAATCTACAGAACGCCAAATTTCACTCAACAGTGGTGATATGGTGCTAAACGCATTGACATCTATGCAAATTGAGGCAGAGGGGATCGACGTTACCGATGATGTTTTTGAACGGTTGCGTTTGGGTGGTTATGCACGTGCTTTCATTGCGCTGCATGGGTCGCTTGGTGAAGACGGCAGCATTCAAGGGGGATTGGATGTAATTGGATTACCCTATAGTGGCAGTGGCGTGATGGCCTCAAGCATTTGTATGAATAAATTGATTACCAAGCAGATTTGGCAGGTACACCGGATTCAAACTCCGAAATACTGTGTACTGAAAAGTACAGTTGACCAGAATACACTAGTGGAAGAACTTGGGTTACCGATGATTTTCAAACCTGTTTCACATGGGTCAAGCATCGGTATAACCAAGGTCGATTCAAAAGAAGAAATAGTTGCAGCTTGGGAGCATGCGCGCGAGTTTGAAGATACGATAATCGCAGAACAATGGATCAAAGGTCAGGAATACACGGTTGCTATTCTTGATGGTCGGGCTTTACCGGTGATTCGTCTGGAAACACCTCGCCTATTTTATGATTATTTTGCTAAGTATCATTCTGATGACACGCGTTATCACTGCCCCTGTAACTTGTCTGAAAAGTTGGAGGGCGAGATTCGGAACCAAGCATTGAAAGCATTCAAAGTTACTGGTGCCAGTGGTTGGGGGCGCGTTGACATCATGTTGGATGACGATAATCAGGCATGGTTTCTGGAAATCAACACTGTACCTGGGATGACGGATCATAGCTTGGTGCCGATGGCAGCGAAGGCTGATGGTATCAGCTTTAATGAACTAGTTGTGAAAGTATTAGAGACTTCGTTACCGCAACGTCGTATTGCTTAGCATGAGATGTATGAAATGCGGATAGGAGAGATGTGGTGATACGCTATCATTCTCTGCGTGATGCATGGGATATTTTGGTGGCGGCGATACTACTGGGTATTGCTGTTTACTGTATACAGTATGTTCGTAGTAACCCTGTTATATCCACGTGGCCACAAATTGAATACGTGAAAGTAAATGGAAAACTGCATGCGACGGATCGCGAAGAATTTAAAAATATCGTTCGTGCACGGGTTGCAAAAGGATTTTTCCACGTACCAATGCATGAATTGGAGCAACGATTGACAGAGTTACCATGGGTACGTCATGCCACAGTGCGAAGAATGTGGCCGCATACGCTAAAGGTAAAAATTGATGAGGAGTCTCCTGTTGCGAGATGGGGTTATACAGGATTGATGGATGCCTATGGGGAGTTGTTTTTTCCACAATCAGTAGAGCCATATGCCTTTCTGCCAATACTTTTTGGAGAACAAACACGGATAAAGGAGCTGGCACGTATATTTAAAAACAGCTTGAAGCAATTACGGCCCTTAGGCTTGAAGCCTCAAGGCCTGTTTGAAGACCGTCGCCAATCCAAGCACCTAGTGTTATCAAACGGGCTGGTTCTAGTGATTGGTGATGATAACGTAAACAAAAAGATTTCCCGTTTTATTGTTGCGTACGAACAGTACCTGTCTCCTCGTTTGGCGGAAGTAAAAAAAGTTGATCTGAGGTACACCAATGGTTTAGCCATTGAGTGGAAAAATCCGCAACTGGTAAACAACTTGATATTGGAAAGAAGTTTATGAGCCGAAAAATCGAAAAAGGCATGGTGGTCAGTTTAGACATCGGTACTTCCAAGGTCTCAGCGGTTGTAGGCGAGGTGAACGAAGATAACCAACTAGAAATTATCGGTATTGGTTTACATCCGTCAAGAGGCTTAAAGAGAGGAGTCGTGGTTAACATTGAATCAACTGTTCAGTCTATCCAACGTGCCATAGAGGAAGCAGAGTTAATGGCTGGTTGCCAAATACATTCGGTATTTGCAGGTATTGCAGGCAGCCATATCCGCAGCATGAACTCGCACGGTATTGTCGCTATAAAAGATCGTGAAGTGTCAGCAGGAGATGTTGAACGAGTCATTGACGCTGCGAAAGCAGTTGCCATTCCAGCAGACCAAAAAGTGTTGCACGTATTGCCGCAGGAATTCGTGATCGATCAGCAAGAAGGTATTCGTGAACCTGTTGGAATGTCAGGTGTGCGGCTCGAAGCAAAGGTTCATTTGGTAACGGGAGCCGTAAGTGCGGTACAAAATATTATCAAATGCGTGCGTCGGTGTGGTCTAGAGGTAGATGATATTATCCTTGAGCAACTTGCATCAAGTTACGCAATTCTGGCTGAGGATGAGAAAGATTTAGGTGTTTGCCTAGTTGACATTGGTGGCGGTACCACTGACATTGTTGTGTTTTCCGATGGGGCAATTAGGCATACTGCGGTAATTCCAATTGCCGGAGATCAAGTAACCAATGACATCACCGTTGCGATGCGCACGCCTACACAATATGCCGAAGAGATTAAAATTAAATATGCGTGTGCACTCCAACAACTTGCAAATCCTGATGACACTATAGAAGTCCCAAGTGTAGGAGACCGTGAACCAAGGAGGTTGTCGCGCCAGACTTTGGCGGCAGTCGTTGAACCTCGCTATAAAGAATTGCTGTCACTTGTGCATGCAGAATTACGTCGCAGTGGGTTTGAGGACTTGGTTACGGCAGGCATAGTGCTTACAGGTGGCAGTTCAAAGATGGAGGGAGTCGTAGAGTTGGCTGAAGAGATATTTCACATGCCAGTAAGATTGGGCTTTCCACAATTTGTAAGTGGACTGGCAGATGTGGTGCGTAACCCTATTTATGCAACAGGCGTCGGTCTGCTTCTATTCGGCCATCAAAATCAGCGGTCAAGAAAAGGCTCTTTGTTTAGCGATTCAAATGCGGAGGGCATATTTAGCAAGATGCGGAACTGGTTTCAAGGGAGTTTTTAAAAACTTATACTTTGATTTACGTGTAATCTAGAGGAGAAGGGTCATGTTTGAATTAATGGATGCATACAGCCAAAGTGCTGTAATTAAAGTAATTGGTGTGGGTGGAGGAGGTGGCAATGCGGTACGGCACATGGTTCAATCTGCAATTGAAGGGGTAGATTTTGTGTGTGCCAACACGGATTCTCAAGCCCTTAAGAATACCAATACAAAAACTGCTTTACAGCTCGGTAGTAGTATTACCAAGGGGTTGGGGGCTGGGTCTGATCCGGTAGTTGGTCGTAATGCCGCGCTTGAAGACCACGATCGTATTCGCGATGTTATTACTGGTGCAGACATGTTATTTATTACTGCTGGAATGGGTGGCGGCACCGGTACGGGTGCAGCACCCGTTGTGGCCGAAATTGCTAAGGAATTGGAAGTGCTTACAGTAGCAGTTGTTACTAAGCCATTTTTGTTAGAAGGCACCAAACGCATGCAGGTCGCAAATACTGGTATTGAGGAGCTTGCCAAATATGTAGACTCCCTGATAACGATTCCAAATGAGAAATTGCTGATGTTGGGTAGAGATGTTCCGTTATTAGAGGCATTTAAATCCGCAGATGATGTTTTGTGTGAAGCTGTACAAGGTATTGCGGAATTGATTACATGTCCGGGTTTGATCAACGTCGATTTTGCTGACGTGCGAACGGTAATGTCCGAAATGGGTATGGCGATGATGGGGTCTGGTGTTTCTACGGGTGTAGAACGCGCACGGACGGCGGCAGAATTGGCAATTTCAAGCCCGTTACTTGAAGATGTCAATATTTCTGGTGCAAAAGGTATACTTGTCAACGTTACGGCAAGCCCTAGTCTCACTATAGGTGAGTTTGAAGAAGTTGGCAATCACATTAAAGACTTGGCCTCGGAAAATGCGACCGTTGTTATAGGCACGGTTATTGATGAATCCATGGGTGATAATCTGCGTACTACTTTAGTGGCTACAGGCATTGATTCTCAAGACCAACCGATGCCGGTTAAGCCAACGGTGCAATTGGTAGCGACACCTGACAGCAAGAGCGAAGCTGTGAATAAAGAGCGTAAAAGTGCTGATTGGGGGTATCTTGATCTTCCGACTTTTCTACGTAAACAAGCCGATTGATGGGGCTGTCTCCGTGCCAGAGTGAAAATACTCCTGCTGATAGGTGTTATTGTAAAAATTATGTAATAATGCATACATCTTTCTATGTAACCTCTTGTTTATATGCGAGCGAAAAGCACTGAATTGATGGCTAGTGCTAGTGATCAAATAAACAGGATGCACGACCGGTGATAAAGCAACGAACTTTAAAGAACGTTATACACGCTACGGGCATTGGTCTTCATACAGGCGAAAAAATATACTTGACCCTCCGTCCTGCACCTGTTGATACAGGCGTCATATTTCGACGTGTTGACTTGGAGCCTCCGCTAGAGATCAAGGCAAGTTCCTGTAATGTGGGAGATACTAGTCTATCCACGACTTTGGTTGCAGATGGTGTAAGGATTTCTACGGTAGAGCATCTATTATCGGCTATGGCTGGTCTTGGTATAGATAATGCCTATGTTGACGTAAGTGCGCAGGAGGTGCCTATCATGGACGGCAGTGCTGGTCCATTTGTTTTTTTAGTGCAGTCTGCAGGTATTGTCGAACAGAACGCTGCTAAAAAGTTCATTCGCATCAAGAAATCCGTCGAGGTGAGGGAACAAGACAAATGGGCAAGGTTCGACCCATTTAACGGTTTCAAGGTTGGTTTTACCATTGAGTTTGATCATCCTATATTCAAAACGTGTCCACAAAAGGCAGAAATGGATTTTTCTACCACATCATTCGTTAAAGAAGTCTCACGTTCACGTACATTTGGCTTCATGCGTGATTTCGAAACATTGCGTGCTCGAAATTTGGCGTTAGGCGGTAGTCTTTATAATTCTATTGCTATGGATGATCACCGCATACTGAACGAAGGTGGCCTGCGTTATCAAGACGAATTTGTAAAACACAAGATTTTGGATGCCATTGGAGATTTATATCTGTTGGGACATAGTTTAATCGGTGCCTTTGACGGCTATAAATCTGGGCATGCATTGAACAATAAATTGTTACGTAAATTAACTGCAGTGGCTGAAGCTTGGGAAGAGGTCACCTTTGAAGATAATGAAGAGGTAGTGCCGATATTCTATAGCCTTCCAGCCAGCACCGAGGCGTGAAGCGCGTTCTTATTTGTCGCGCATTGACAGACGTTCTAATGTCTTCTTCAAGTCTGGGTCCTGCATGCTTTTTGCACATTCACGTAGCATTTGTGCGCTGAATCTCGAAAGTTGCATTGGTTTAGCCGGTGGCTCGATACTACTGGCAACTGTACCAATTTTAATCTTTATTCGACACAGATATTCCTTTACACTAGAGCCTAGTTCCTGGTTTATCTGCTTCAGAACCTCGTGCTGTTGAAACCGAATCAAACTGGCCAAGTCAGAGCTATCCGCTACGATAGTAAGAGTACGGTTTTCAATTCCAGCAACCCAACAACGATGGGCAAGTTCCACGGGCAATCTTGTTCTTATACTTAATGTGAGCCCATACAATGTTTTTACTTTTTTCTGTAAACCTGCATCGATATACGAGGATAGTTTTTGCATCAGGGCTTTCTATCCGTTTAGAAGTTGCGACTCAATGATAACTTTTAAGCAAAGACATTTTATTTGGTAATATAAACGAATGCGACATAAATGATATGAACGTTATCATCTTTCCTCGTGCACGCGCACGTTTTGCCTATGCTCATTATTTAGATAGCTGGAGCAAAGTCGGCACGTTTTTGGGTTTGCTTACCTTATCTATCATTTTGCTTAGTAGTGGCTATCTGCTCGGTGTGCTATTTGGGCACAAGACAATTTTGGGTGAGTGGAAGGCAGATGTTATTGCACAAAAGGAACGCCTCAACTTAGCTAAACAGGAAAGCCAAGCCGCTATTGACACACTTACGGCTAAAACCGAGTTATTGCAAGCTCATCTAAGCCATATTGACGCATTAGCGAATATGTTGGTGGATGCAGTCGATCTTGATACTGAGGAATTCGCTTTTGATTCTACCCTTGCTATGGGTGGTCCGCACACATCTTTTGAGAACGGTGTTCGGTCTGACATGAGAGTTGATGTTATACTAGGAAGGCTTGATGCTGAATTAGAAGAACGTGAGCATCAACTTCAAGTTCTAAATGACCTTTTGGCCGCCAAGAAGTTTGTGCACGAAACTCACCCACAAGGCTGGCCTATAACTCATGGCTGGATATCGTCTTATTTTGGCAAGCGCAGAAGCCCGTTTACGAACGAAATCGAAATGCATAAAGGCATAGACTTTGCAGGTAAGTCTGGCAGTGATGTGGTTGCCGTTGGTAGCGGAATCGTCACCCAGGCGACTATGAATGGCGGCTATGGCTATGTAGTCGAAATAGATCATAGTAATGGTTATATGACCCGCTATGGACATAACGAGGTAATCCTGGTAAAGGCGGGTGAAGTGGTTGAACGCGGCCAAGTGATTGCTAAATTGGGCAATACAGGTCGTTCTACCGGGCCACATGTTCATTTTGAGGTGCTTAAAGAAGGAGTTAGAGTTGATCCGATAAAGTTTATTCAGTAGCACCGCAACATGTCTTCTACTTTCAGTTAGTTTTTACTTTCCCACGATTTTGTTCAGAACCCTCTATTTAATTAGATTAGCTAGCTAGCTGCACTTGCATGTATAGAGCAAGGCGACCTGAGCGTGACTTTGTTGAATACGAATAGTATGAATTAGTGCACGCTTGAATGTTTTATTAATAGCATGTTTCAAAAAGTGACTAAAAGATTCTTTGGCAGTCGTAACCAAAGATTACTCAATCGTTATAACAAGTTCGTTCACAAAATAAATACACTAGAAAAATCCTATCAAGTGCTCGATGACCGCGCGCTACAGCAAAAAACGCTGGATTTTCGTCAACGACTCAAAGAAGGCGTTACTTTGGAGAAATTATTGCCCGAGACCTTTGCCACAGTGCGCGAGACAGCGAGTCGTACATTGGGGATGCGGCATTTTGACGTACAGCTTATTGGCGGCATGGTGTTGCATGATGGAAATATTGCCGAAATGCGCACCGGCGAAGGCAAAACTTTGGTTGCTCCCTTGGCAGTGTATCTGAATGCTTTGAGTGGTAAAGGTGCTCATGTGATTACCGTCAATGACTATCTGGCCAGACGTGACGCAGATTGGATGGGGGAGATTTATCGCTTTCTGGGGTTGACCGTAGGTGTAGTGACCAGCGAGATGACGCATCAGGAACGTCAGCAAGCCTACGCGGCAGATGTTACCTATGGCACCAATAATGAATTCGGGTTTGATTATTTGCGTGACAACATGGAATTTTCAATTACGGGTTGCGTACAACGCGACTTGAATTTTGCCGTGGTGGATGAAGTTGATTCTATCCTCATTGATGAAGCACGTACGCCGTTAATCATCTCCGGCCCGACGGGTGAAAGTTCTGATATATATCGGACAGTCGACAAACTCGTGTCTAAACTGGTTAAGCAACAGGGGGAAAACGCCCCTGGTGACTATAGCGTCGATGAAAAAAACAAGCAGATTTTCCTGACTGAGGAGGGTCATCAACACATTGAGGACTTGTTGATCAAACAAGGTTTGTTAAGCACAAGCGAAACACTATATGACGTTACCAATATAAGTTTATTGCATCACGTGAATGCAGCATTACGCGCCAACGTATTATTTCAGAAAGACGTGGATTACATTGTGCGTGATGGTCAAGTAGTGATTGTCGATGAATTCACTGGTCGAACAATGCTAGGCAGGCGTTGGTCAGATGGCTTGCACCAGGCGGTTGAGGCGAAGGAAAATGTAGAAATACAGCGTGAAAATCAAACTTTGGCTTCAATTACTTTTCAGAATTACTTTCGCCTGTACGAAAAACTTTCTGGTATGACTGGCACAGCTGATACCGAGGCCTTTGAGTTTCAATCCATTTATGGATTAGAGGTAGTAGTGATTCCTACGCATAAACCCATGATTCGTGATGACATGGGGGATTTAGTATATCTCACCATGAAAGAGAAATATGATGCGGTTATCAATGATGTCAAGGATTGTGTAAAGCGTGACCAACCTGTCTTGATTGGTACTGCGTCTATTGAATCATCCGAATTGATCTCTAGGGCTTTAAGCAAGTCGAAAATTGAACACCAAGTCTTGAATGCCAAACAGCATGAGAAAGAATCCCACATTATTGCTCAAGCTGGTCGGCCGGGGGCGGTAACCATTGCCACCAACATGGCGGGTCGTGGCACCGATATTGTGCTAGGAGGCAACCTGTTGGCCAAGGTACTGCAAGATAAATCCTGCTCCGCTGCTTCTGATGAAAAGCATGCAGCCATTAAAGCAGATTGGCAACGGCATCACGATATAGTTATTCATGCAGGTGGACTACACGTAATTGGCACCGAGAGGCACGAATCACGCCGCATCGATAATCAATTACGTGGTCGTTCAGGAAGACAAGGCGACCCAGGCTCAAGCCGCTTTTACTTGTCTATGGAAGATAGTTTAATGAGAATCTTCGCTTCTGATAAAGTGCGCAGTTTGATGCAAAAACTCGGCATGCAAAAGAATGAGTCAATTGAACATCCTTGGGTAACCAAAGCCATTGAAAATGCGCAACGTAAGGTAGAAGCACATAACTTCGACATCCGCAAACATCTGCTTGAATATGATGACGTCGCCAATGACCAGCGTAAAGTCATTTACGAACAGCGGCGACATTTAATGCAGACGGAAGACTTATCAAAAAATCTTGTCGCTATACGTGAAGACGTCACTGAAGATGTCATCAGCGCACATTTATCACCTGGCAGCATGGAAGAACAATGGGATATTGATGCCCTTACGCGAGCATTTCAGAATGAGTTTGGGTTATCTCTGCCAGTAAAACAATGGCTGGATGAGGAAGACAACGTCGCCGAAGAAGAAGTGCGTGAAAGAATTCATCAACGAATGACTGAACTATTCGGGGAAAAAGAAGACCATATAGGTGCTACAGTCATGCGGCGGCTTGAGAAGGATATCATGTTGAAGGTGTTGGACCATCGCTGGAAAGAGCATCTGGCTGCCATGGATTATCTGCGTCAAGGTATCGGCTTACGCGGTTATGCGCAGAAAAATCCAAAGCAGGAATATAAAAGAGAGGCATTTAACATGTTTCAACAGATGTTGGAACAAATTAGACATGAAGCGATTTCCTTGATTGCCAGAGCAGAATTACCTACCTTGGAAGAAATCAAGGCAATAGAGGCAGCACAACAAATTCCTGATAACGTCAAGTATCAGCATGCGCAAGCAGATGATGTGTTACATCCTTTACCGCAAACGACAACAAATGAACAACCCAAACAGCAGCCCTTCAGACGCGAGCAAAAAAAGGTAGGTCGTAATGAGCCTTGTTACTGCGGGTCGGGTAAAAAATACAAACATTGTCACGGAAAGTCGGCCTAAATATTGATATACAACACTGACCCGGGATTGTTCTTCACCGTTAGCTGTTTGAATCTGTGCCAACTTCATTAAACTCTCCAACGGCACTGCTTCCCATCAAAGGGATCAGGCTTTCAACTGCGGCGACTGAAATTCGATATAAGGGCCGTGATGATGTAGTGCTGTTTGAGCTTTGTCAGGGCGTAACAAGTGCTGCTGTGTTTACCACAAATCAATTTTACGCGGCACCAGTAGAGATTTGTAGGCGACATTTGAACACTACTCAACCACGCTATTTGCTGGTCAATGCAGGTAATGCAAATGCGGGGTTGGGGGAGCAGGGTCTGGCAGATGCAAAGGCATCTTGTGCAGCTTTGTCACAGATTTGCGGATGTAATACAGCCGAGGTTTTACCATTTTCAACCGGTGTGATCGGTACTCGGTTGCCAGTCGAAAAAATAATCCAGTCCTACCCGCAGTTGCTGAATGGTCTCAGGGAAGACGCTTGGATGGATGCGGCGCGAGCGATTATAACTACCGATACTGTAAGCAAAGGTTTGTCCAGGAACGTAGATGCAGATGGCCACAACATAGTGATTACAGGTATCGCTAAGGGGGCAGGCATGATTCGTCCCGATATGGCCACGATGTTGGCATTTATAGCCACCGACCTGCGAATTGATACCGAAGTGCTTCATGGAATGATCATCGCTGCCGTAGAAAAATCTTTCCATTGCATTACGGTGGATGGCGATACGTCTACTAATGACGCCTGCATGTTGATGGCAACCGGACAGGCGGGCATTGGTCTGGATGAGCTATCAAGATCGGCTAGGGCAGGGTTTGTGCAAGCCCTGCACTCTGTCTTTCTGACACTGGCGCAGTCAATCGTTCGCGATGCTGAAGGCGCTACCAAGTTTATCTCGATTAAGGTGGAGCAGGCACGAAATATAGCCATGGCGCGCGCGGTTGCGTTTACAGTAGCGCATTCTCCGTTAGTTAAAACGGCAGCTTTTGCTAGTGACCCAAATTGGGGACGTATATTGGCTGCGGTTGGTCGAACTGTCGGTCATCGCCTGGAGATTAAAAAATTGACGCTGCTTATCAATGAGCTTCCAGTAATTATCAACGGGAAAGTTGCCGATGATTATACGGAGGAAAAGGGTGTGCACGAAATGAGTAAAGATGAAATTGAATTTTGTCTACAACTCGGTTTAGGAAAAAGTGCCGTAAATGTTTGGACGACTGATCTTTCTTATAAATACGTTAAAATTAACGCGGAATATCGAACGTAACATAATAAAACACATCTAGTGAAATCGTGCGCCTCTCGAAACTTTATTCATGTCGTTATTGGAATCATCAAAAATACCGATGATGGAGTTCTTGTTACCAAGCGGCGACACGGCACACATTTAGGTGGGCTACTAGAATTTCCAGGTGGTAAGGTTGAAGCGGGAGAGCTCCCACTAACGGCATTGCGACGCGAGTTGCGTGAGGAAGTGGGCATTAATATTAATGTGCAGAGATGCTTACCGCTTATTCAAATTCCGTATTCATATCCTGATCGAAACGTGTATTTGGATGTCTACAACGTCATTGATTATACAGGCCCAGTTACTACAGATAAAAGTTGCCAGTATGACTGGAAGGAAATATCCATGCTTGATCACACGCAGTTTCCGGGTGCAAATCACGGAATTATTCAAGCATTACGACTACCAAAGTTGATTGCGGTTACTGCCGATGTAGGTGAGAGCCTGGACCAATTTTTACAATGTTTTGAGGATGTGGCCACTAATGAAGACATCTCTATCATTCAATTGCGTTGCCACGGCTTGAATCATGTGCAATATATGCGACTGGCTAAAAAATGCCTGAAACTGTGCACACAGCATCGCACCCGCCTTGTGTTAAATCGTGAAGCTCGGTGTGTAGTTGAACTTCGGGCAGCAGGTGTGCACTTAACCAGCAAGCAGCTTTTGGCTACAAATAAAAGACCTTTGAATAACGATTACCTAGTGAGTGCCTCGTGCCACAACCGTGACGAATTGCTGCATGCCTCAAAGCTGGGTTTGGATTATGTTTTTTTAGGTCCGGTAGCAGAAAAACACTCAGGTAAGAATAACGACTTTCTTGGGTGGGATGGCTTTTACGCACTCGTTCAAGAAAGTTCAGTTCCCGTCTATGCGATTGGTGGGCTTACTGTCTATGATGCTGACGTCAGCGCTAAATATGGTGGTCAGGGGATTGCCGCTATCCGTGAATTCTGGCCGGAAACATGTAAGAAGTAGAACGAGATTCTTTTCCAGTTCAATCTTTCTTTTGGAGCTATCTTCAAGCCTGGTGCCACTCATGAGACTAGACCATTTACAATCATCTGGAAAACTTACTCATGGTATGGTATTTCGCATGTAGTAGCATAATTTTTTTATTGAGGGACTCTATGTCGCCACAATTTTCAATTACGTCATCTGCCAGCTTTAATCGTTCACTCCGACCGATTTGCGTGGAGATAATGGCATTAACATGTGTTCTGCTACATTGATCGCGCTGTGTTACACGCTGAATTTGTGTTTCGGTTCCGCAGTCTACGACTAGAACGCGGTCAACTATTTCCGTGCGCTTTGTTTCCAGTAATAATGGAATAACTACAATACAGTACTCCGCATTAATGGAATTCATCTTTTGACCGATCTTTTCATACACTAAAGGGTGTAAAATTTTTTCCAGTCTATAGCGAATATTTGGGTCGGAGAAAATGGCTAGTCTGAGTTGATCGCGTTGCAGCTTCCGATTGTTGTCAAAATAGTTTGCACCAAGCTCCTTGTGGATTAAATCTGTGATTTTGGGGGTTTGGGAAAGATCGCGCGTAATGGTGTCGGCGTCGATGATGGGAATGTTGAAATCTCGATGGAATATGTCAGATACGGTGCTTTTACCACAGCCAATACCACCCGTGAGTCCTATTACTAGCATAATCAGATCATAAGTAGCATTTTAAGCAAATTTAGCTGCGTGGAATTCTGTAGGTCTTAACATACAAGGTACAGTTTATCTGTTATCACAAGGCGTAGTGTGAATAAAGAAGGCCTTTTGCATTTGTCACAACAAAAGTAGGGTCAGACATTGGGCAATACGGCTGGATTCGCAGGTATAATGCTGCAACTCAACATGTCATCATTCACGTCATGCACATACATGAATATCAAGCCAAAGCTCTTTTCGCTCGTTATGGCATTCCTGTTTTGACCGCACGCTTAGTAAAGCGGGGAGATGATGTTAAAGCGGTCTGTGGGTCCATGCAAAAGCGAGCTTGGGTCGCCAAAGCGCAAGTGCACGCCGGTGGACGCGGCAAAGCCGGGGGGATCATATTGATCGATAGCCCAAACGAACTCGACGCAAAGATTTCCTCGATGTTGGGTAAGAAACTGGTAACGAGACAAACTGGAGAAGTCGGATTGCCTGTCAATGCAGTTTTATTGGAAGAAGTTGCTGAGATCAAACGTGAACTTTATCTTGCCCTGTTAGTGGACCGCGATAGGAGAAAAATTGTAATCGTTGCGTCTTCACAAGGTGGAGTTGATATTGAACAGGTGGCTATACAAGCTCCGCAGAAAATCGTTACACACTTCGTTCATCCTGCTATTGGGCTGCAGTCAAACCAGATCAGAGATATCGGTTATTTCCTGGCTCTGGAGAAAAATCAAATCACAAAGCTCCAAAAAGTTTTATTTAATTTGTATCACCTGTTTGTGTCCAATGATTGCAGTTTGGTTGAAATCAATCCATTAATTGTTGATGATAGCGATAACCTTGTCGCATTGGACGCAAAAATTAATTTTGATGACAATGCATTGTATCGTCATCCCGATATTCAGAAACTTCGTGACATCTCGCAGGAAGATTCTCTTGAAGCTCATGCTAAAGAAGTGGGGCTAAGCTATATAAGGCTTGGCGGCAACATCGGGTGTATCGTAAATGGTGCTGGGTTGGCTATGGCCACGATGGACCTGGTCAAACATCATGGGGGTGAACCGGCAAACTTTCTCGATGTAGGTGGAGATGCTACCAGGGAAAAGGTTACCGAGGCATTCAAAATCATTTTAAGTGAGGCAGGTGTTACCTCTATCTTTGTAAATATATTTGGGGGTATCGTGCACTGTGATGTAGTTGCGCAAGGTATTCTTGAAGCGTTACAAGTGTGCACATTAGAGCTTCCGACAATCGTTTTGTTACAAGGAACGAACGCAGCTAAGGGAAAGAAATTGCTCGAGAATCAGTCTGCCAAGATTATTCCGGTGAATACTTTGACCGAGGGTGCTCTACAGGCAATCAGGTTGTCCGTCGTGGCATGAGTATTCTGATTGACAAAGACACAAAGGTGTTATGTCAAGGCATGACTGGTATTCAAGGCACTTTCCATACTGGGCAGGCAATTGCCTATGGCACGAAAATGGTTGCAGGGGTCACGCCGGGACGAGGCGGTATGACACATTTAAGCCTCCCCATTTACGATACTGTTCGTCAGGCATTGAGTCAGCACGAGATAGACGCGAGCGTGATTTATGTTCCTGCGTCTTATGCTGCCGACGCTGTACTAGAATCTGCATGTGCCGGCATTAAACTCATCGTCTGTATTACTGAGGGAGTTCCCGTGCTTGACATGGTAAAAGTCAACGCCGTGCTGAAAGACTCTGAATCGATTTTGATAGGGCCTAATTGTCCTGGCGTGATTACTCCCGGGGAATGCAAAATTGGCATCATGCCTGGTGACATACACCATCGTGGTGATGTTGGCATTATTTCCCGCTCGGGTACTTTGACCTACGTCGCAGTGGATCAGACTACCAAGAGTAATCTGGGGCAATCTACATGTATTGGCATTGGCGGAGATCCCGTGCACGGTTTGGACTTCATTGATTGTCTACAATTGTTTGAAGAAGATGATGCCACGCGAGGAATAATCATGATTGGTGAAATTGGTGGTAGCGCAGAGGAAAAGGCTGCAGAGTTTATTCAGGAAAAAGTATCCAAACCTGTGGTTGCCTATATTGCAGGTGCTACTGCCCCACCTGGTAGGCGCATGGGTCATGCAGGTGCGATTATAAGTGGTGGTAAGGGCAGTGCGGCACAAAAGTATCGGGCTTTGGAAAAGGCGGGAGTTGTTACCACAGGCACGCTTGCAGATATCGGCGAGCAAATGAGTAAGCTTATCAATACCTGATTGGCTCATTCAGTATATTTGAGATTAGCATTTAATATATACGCATTTAGATGACAAGCGACCTGAAAATAGTGCTTGCGCAACTCAATTTCCTGGTAGGAGACGTTGTAGGCAATACTGAAAAGATCATTGAAAATGCAATATATGCGCGCGATAAATTGTATGCAGATGTAATCGTATTTTCTGAATTATCGCTTACTGGCTACCCACTGGAGGATCTTCTTTTTCATCCGATGATATTGCGTCACGTTGATGAATCTTTGGTAAAAATCAAGCGTGAAGTACATGACATTTATCTATTGTTAGGTGCTCCTACCAAAGAAGGTAAATCACTTTTTAATTCAGCCATGCTTATCCATAATACAGAAATCGTTGCGACCTATCATAAGCATCGTTTGCCAAATTACGAGGTGTTTGATGAAAAGCGCTATTTTCAACAAGGCCATGCCCCGTGTGTTGTGAACGTTCAAGGAGTAAAAATCGGTATCACGATTTGTGAGGACATTTGGTGTCATCAACCCGTGCAAAAAAGCGTTCAAGCTGGTGCAGAGGTGATTATAAACATTAATGCAAGCCCATATCGAGTTGACAAGACACTGGAACGTATACGAGTTTTAAGAGCACGCGTTGAAGAACAAAATGTTCCCATCATTTACGTAAATCAAGTAGGCGGGCAAGATGAGCTTGTTTTTGATGGTGAATCTTTATGTATTAACAGAAATAGCGAAATATGTTTGTGGGCACCTGCTTTTGAGCAAGGCGTATACATGATCAGATACTCGAAGGGTCGCAGCGATCTAATGCACAGCGATTGTGTGTATACGCCATTATCGAAACCTGCCTCAATTTATCAGGCCCTTTTGACGGGTGTAAGAGATTACGTCATAAAAAATCAATTTCATGGCATCGTGCTGGGCCTATCGGGAGGTATTGATTCGGCATTGACTCTGGTCATTGCGGTAGACGCGCTGGGTGTGGACCGTGTTCGTGCAGTTATGATGCCTTTTCATTATACCTCCGACATCAGCATTGAAGATGCCAAGCAGCTTGCGGATACCTTGGGTCTCGAGCTGGATGAGATTCCGATTGATGCTGCATTTAATGCAGTTATGGACAGTGTTGCACCGATATTTTCCGGCTTGCCGCAGGACGTGACTGAAGAAAACGTTCAATCACGCATTCGCGGTTTATTTTTGATGGCTATTGCCAACAAGACCGGCAGAATGTTATTAACAACCGGAAACAAAAGTGAAATGTCGGTAGGTTATGCAACTTTGTATGGAGACATGGCTGGCGGCTTTGCACCTTTGAAAGATGTCTCCAAAACACTGGTCTATCAGCTTGCGACGTACAGAAATGAGTTGGGTCAAGTGATTCCCATGCGCGTGCTTACGCGCGCCCCTTCCGCGGAACTTGCCCCCGGTCAAGTCGATGAAGACAGTCTTCCTCCGTATAACGTGTTGGACCCGATTTTGGAAAAATTCATTGAAGAGGATTTGACCGCTGATCAAATCATAGCAGAGGGCTTTGATCGTAAAATAGTACAGTACGTGATACGTATGGTATTGCGCAATGAGCATAAAAGGCGTCAAGCCCCTCCGGGAGTAAAAATTACTTATCGTGCTTTTGGCAAAGATCGTCGTTATCCGATCACTTCCGGATTTCTGAAAGGCGAGTAAGACGCAGGGAATAGTTAGTTGCAGTAGTATGTTCTAAAACGCAGTTTTTCCAGTAGCCGCCTCCAAAAGCCTTGTGCACAACTGCGCGTCTTTCGCGCGAAATCTTCCTGAATAGCGCCTTCTTTCCCTGCTTGAAAGTTTTGAACGTAGATTCGATGAGTATCCTCTGCAAGGTCGCTGAGATCGAGTTGCACATAGGCTTGTTCCAAAACGTAAAGGGCTTCAGGCATAACTTCTGCGCCTTGGTAGTTTTCCATAATGTATTTGGCGCGGTTAGCAGATGCGACATAGGCACCACGTTTCATGTAAAAATTTGCTACTTTCAGTTCATATTCTGCTAATTCATTGCGCAAATAAATCATGCGTAACTTGGCGTCATCGGCATATTTGCTTTCAGGATACTTTCCTATCAACAGGCTAAAGATATCAAAGGCCCCACGCAATGAGGTAGGGTCATTATTTGAAGGGTCGCGGGAAATCAACCAATGTATCGGACTTTTGCCACTGTCAAATATTATCAATCCTTTCAAATAATAGGCATAGTCAATATTGGGGTGCAGCGGATTTAGCTTAATAAACTGGTTTATACTGTTCAAGGCAAGTTCACTTTTACCTTGTTTATAGTATGCATAAGCTAATTCGAGTTGAGCCTGTTGGGCGTAACGACCAAAGGGGTAACGTGCTTCTAATAGCTCGAACTTTTCAACCGCATCGGTAATATCTCCGATCATCAATGAACCATGTGCTTCTTTATAAAATTTTTCTGCCGTTTCACCCTTGTCGATTTCCACCTCTTCTTCTTTGTTTTTCCCAAACCATTTCAGAACGGAGCAGCCCGAAATGCAAACTACAAAAGCAATGGTAACCAGCAGGCGCAGGCTGAATGCAAAGGGGTTACGTTTATAGTCTTTCATTTGGCTGGAAGTATAACCATTTTTAGTGGCAAGCCGTACTAGCATGGACTGTAAAAAACAATTATCCAGCTTCATTCCGGCATCTTGCAAGGGATTGCGACTGGATAGCACATTGGCGCAATTATTTCCCAACTATTCACGGGCGAGATTGCAGAAATGGATACGCGAGGGTAACGTCCTGGTCAATGAGAAAGTGCTGCGTTGCAGGCATATTGTATCAGGTGGCGAGCACGTAACGCTTTGGATTAAATTGACTGATGAAGTGAGCTTGGTGCCTCAGGCAATTGATTTGGATGTTGTTTATGAGGATGACTCGATTTTGGTAATCAACAAGCCAGCAGGATTTGTTGTACATCCAGGCGCCGGAAATTTTTCAGGGACGTTGGCGAATGCTTTACTTTATTACGATGCTGACCTGCAAGCCGTTCCAAGGGCTGGAATCGTACATCGTCTTGACAAGGACACGACTGGATTGTTGGTAGTGGCTAGGCAACTGCAAAGTCACGCCGGTCTGGTGGCGCAACTGCAACATGGTAGCATGGGTCGAAGATATATTGCATTAGCAAACGGTGAAATTGAGACTGGAGGCACTGTGAATGTCCCCATTGGTCGGCATCTGGTCGATCGTAAACGCATGGCCGTAGTCAGTACCGGAAAACCTGCAGTCACCCACTATCAGGTGCGTCACCGTTATCAAGAATGTACGCTGCTGGACGTACAGCTTGAAACTGGTCGTACTCATCAAATTCGCGTACACATGGCACACTTGAAGTTCCCACTTATTGGTGATCCGGTGTATGGCAGAAAAGTAAAGTCAAGTGGAAACAGTAATGCCGCAAAACTGTCAGCATTCCCTCGCCAAGCCCTACATGCCGCGAGTCTATCGTTGGTACACCCACGTGATGGGCGACTATGCAATTGGTCTGTACCGCTACCAGAGGATTTTCAACGGTTACTTGATACCCTTTGTGAGTAGAACAAGTGTAGGGCTAATGCATAGTTTTGATTGGATAACGCCGCACTGGCCGGCCCCTGAAAACGTAGCTTGCATATCCACTTCACGCTACGGTGGTTTCAGTCGAGGTAAGTATTCGAGTTTGAATTTAGCTGCACACGTCGGTGATGAAGCGCGGTGCGTTAAAAAAAATCGGACATTGTTGGTGAACGAATTACAGTTATCCGGTGAACCTACCTGGTTGAATCAGCAACATGGCAATACGGCCATTAGGCTGACAGCTTCAACCGAGGATAATGTTCAGGCGGATGCAGCTTACACGACGGAAACTGGAATAGTGTGTGCGATATTGACCGCGGACTGTCTGCCGGTATTACTTTGTAATCGTCATGGGAGTTGCGTTGCTGCAGTCCATGCAGGTTGGCGTGGGTTATTGAAAGGAGTGTTGGAAAACGCCTTGAATGTACTGCCTGTGGATGTGAGTCAGCTTATTTGTTGGTTAGGGCCTGCAATTGGCCCGTGTAAATTTGAAGTAGGGGAAGCAGTGCGACAGAAGTTTATAGATAGAGACAAGAGGCATCAAAAAGCGTTTCGTCCGGGGCGGCCGGGAAAATATGCAGTAGATATTTACCAAATATCCAGGAATATTTTAGTCACGCACGGAGTAAGAGCCATATTTGGAGGAGAGCATTGTACCTATACTGAAAACGAGCGTTTTTTTTCCTATCGGCGTGACGGAGTTACGGGAAGAATGGCAACCATGATCTGGTTGAAGTTCTGATTACAACATACTGTAACGTTTGAGTAGCAACACTTGAATTAGGCATAGACCGCCCTCACCTACGTGAAATGAACAATCAGGCCATAACCCGAGATTAAGTCATGCGAATGGAAAAACTGACTACAAAATTTCAACTTGCGTTGCAGGAGGCGCAGTCATTGGCAGTTGGCCGTGAGCATCAGTTTATAGAGCCGGTTCACCTTATGTATGCAATGCTTATGCAGGAAAACAGTGCAGTGACTGCCTTGTTATTACATATTGGTGCCGACACGAATGCCATCAAACAACAATGCAACCAAGCTCTCCAGCATATGCCCGTAGTCTCGGGTACGGCTGGTGAAATGCATGTATCTGGCTCGCTGAGCAATTTACTGAACGTTACGGACAAGCTGTCACAACAACGAGGCGATGACTTTATTGCATCCGAGTTATTTGCGCTGGCTGCATTGGAAGATAAGGGCGAGTTAGGGAAAATTTTGCGGGATTCCGGTATCAACAAGACTGCGCTGACTGCTGCATTAGACACTATGCGGTCAGGTGAAACTGTAAGTGACCCCAATGCAGAAGACACACGCCAAGCATTGAGCAAATACACCATTGATGTAACCGAACGGGCTACACGAGGCAAGCTGGACCCGGTAATTGGTCGGGACGATGAGATTCGTCGTGCCGTGCAGGTGTTGCAAAGGCGCACAAAAAACAACCCTGTATTAATTGGCGAGCCAGGTGTAGGTAAAACTGCAATTGTAGAAGGACTTGCACAACGCATTGTGAATAGTGAAGTACCGGAAGGGATCAAAAACAAAAAATTGTTATCTCTCGATTTAAGCGCACTTATTGCAGGCGCCAAATTTCGTGGTGAATTTGAAGAGCGTCTGAAAGCGGTTCTAAAAGAACTCTCTAGGCAGGAAGGTCAAATAATTTTATTCATTGATGAGTTGCATACCATGGTAGGTGCAGGCAAAGCAGAAGGCGCAATGGACGCAGGCAATATGTTAAAGCCGGCACTCGCGCGTGGAGAACTGCATTGTATCGGTGCCACTACACTTGATGAATATCGGCAATACATTGAAAAAGACGCTGCACTTGAACGTCGGTTTCAAAAAATCATTGTAGATGAGCCTGGTGTGGAAGATACGATTGCCATTTTGCGTGGGCTTAAAGAGCGTTATGAGGCACATCACGGCGTGGATATTACCGACCCTGCAATTATCAGCGCGGCTGCCCTTTCACATCGCTATATAGCGGATCGTCAATTACCCGACAAAGCGATTGACCTCATTGATGAAGCCGCGTCACGCATTCGTATGGAAATTGACTCCAAGCCGGAGCCTATGGATAAGCTCGACCGTAGATTGATTCAGCTTAAAATCGAAAGAGAGGCTTTGAGAAAAGAAGCCGACGAAGCATCCAGAAAACACTTGTCTGAACTGGAGAAAGAGATACAAAGGTTGGAGGGGGAATATGCCGAACTTGAAGAGATTTGGCGTGCGGAAAAGACAACCCTGCAGGGCTCTAAACAACTCAAAGAAGCACTTGAGCAAGCGCGTATTGAGCTTGATGCTGCTCACCGCACAGGCGACCTGACGAAAATGTCAGAACTGCAATACGGGCGTATCCCGGAGTTAGAGAAACAATTACAACAGGCTGGTGAGGCACAAACAAAAGAGAACAAATTGCTGCGTAATAAAGTTACCGATGCGGAAGTTGCGGAAATCGTGTCGCGCTGGACGGGCATTCCAGTAGCCAAGATATTGACCGGTGAGCGCAACAAGCTGTTGCGTATGGAAGACGTGTTACGAAAACGAGTAATTGGTCAAAATGAAGCTGTACAGGTAGTTTCAAATGCCATACGCAGGGCAAGAGCTGGAATTTCAGACCCCGAAAGACCAAACGGTTCCTTTTTATTTCTTGGCCCAACTGGTGTGGGAAAAACTGAACTAACCAAGGCGTTAGCCGAGTTCTTATTTGATAGCGAGGATGCATTGATTCGTGTGGACATGTCCGAGTTTATGGAAAAGCATTCCGTGGCTAGGCTGATCGGCGCACCACCAGGGTATGTCGGCTATGAAGAAGGAGGTTATATAACGGAGGCCGTACGGCGCAAACCTTACAGTGTGGTGTTGATGGATGAAGTGGAAAAGGCACATCCAGATGTATTTAACATTTTATTACAAGTGCTGGATGATGGCCGTTTGACTGATGGTCATGGCCGTACGGTAGACTTCAAGAATACGGTGATCATCATGACCTCAAATCTTGGCAGTGACGTTATACAGGAGCTTGCTGGAGAGAAAAATTACGAAAAAATGAAAACTGCGGTGATGGAGATTGTAAGCGCAAGATTCAGGCCTGAGTTCATCAACCGTATTGATGATACTATCGTGTTTCATCCCTTGGCAAAAGATCACGTTCGTGCCATTACTGAAATCCAATTGAATTATCTGCAAGAAAGGCTCTCAAGTCGAGATATCAAGCTTGCATATTCCGAAGCTGCTATGGCCAAGCTTTCCGAAGCAGGTTTTGATCCGGTGTATGGGGCGCGTCCGTTAAAGCGGGCCATACAGGACATGGTTGAAAATCCACTGGCGCAGGCGCTGTTGACGGGAGAGATTTATTCCGGTCAAACTATTCGAGTAGATTTGCAGGGGGATGCGCTGCACTTCGTTAGTATTGATCCCTCTGAACGCTAACAAACCATCATGGAGTAGATTCAGATGAACGGGCTACCGGCATTCTACCTTAGATGATTGTATTAGCAACTGGTCTAAAACGGAAGTAGGAAGGATTCTTTTAAGCGTTGCAAAAAGATGAGTGGGGAGAGTCACAAAATATCTTGCCTTGGGCTTGGTGCTTTCAAGTGCATGTATAGTTTTTTTCAATACTCTCTCTGGCCCTAGCGTGAAGGGAACCACTACTCCACTTTTGTTGAGTTTTTTTTCTAGAGCTTGATATTGTTGCCGAAAGCGGCTGTTTTTGTCATCAATGTATTTTTGATACATACGCAAGCTGTTTTTGCGAAACTGACTTATAATCGGGCCGGGCTCTATCAATGACACGTGAATGTTTGTATCCTTTAGCTCCAAGCGCAGAGTATCTGTAATACCTTCTAGCGCAAACTTCGATGCAGTATAGGCACCGTGCAATGGCATCGCTACAAACCCCAATACTGAGCTGATTTGCACGATTCTTCCGCCCCCTTGTCTTTGCATTACGGGGACTACCGCATTCGTAAGCTCAACCAAGCCAAATAGGTTAGTATCAAATTGTCGCCGTAATGCCTTGCGTGAAAGGTCTTCCACGGCACCTGGCTGCCCATAGCCGGCGTTATTGATTAGTGCGAACAAACGACCTCCGGTCTCATGTGTTACAAGTTCAACTGCTTGTTGAATGTTTCCCGATTCGCTTACATCCAATTGTATGCAGCGTAGTCCCTGTCGCGTAAGCAACTCAACATCACTTCGTTTTCTCGCGGAGGCGAATATCTGATAGCCGCGCCGTTGCAAGGCGTGCGCGACGTGTAAACCAATACCTGAAGAACAGCCAGTGATTAAAACGGATTTAGCCTGCATGGTAATTACATGAAAAAAGATGGTTTTGAATGAAAGGGGGAGTACCTCCGTAAAAGCGTATAGCCAGTGTTAGAGATATATCTTTAAGTAATAAAAAAGCCGGGCTTCAAAGAAACCCGGCTTTTATCAGCTAAGTAAACTAGCTTTTACAAGTCAAAGTCATCGTCGTTGTTATCAGCAGTACAGGGTCGCGGAGTAATCTTGTTATCCGCTGCATATTTTTCAGCACCTGCGTCAATGATAGATTGAGACAACGCCACGTCACCTTCAATCCAGTCGGAGACAATGTTCCACTGACGTTTGCCAGCATCCCATTGCTGGAACTTGGCCAGGTGACCGCCGACATGATCAAGACAAGTCAGATGCATCTCCGGTACCAGTCCGGTCGCACCCAGTTCCTCAATGCGGCCAGCATCTAACATTAAATTTTCAAAGCCCCAACGTGCCTCAGCACTGCTTAATGGACGCTTGCCAAAACGTTCTTGTGCAATGCGTAATGCTTCTGTATGTACAATACCTGCCAGTACACCAAGGTTCCAGTACACCGAACCTAATCGGCTCTTGTCTTGCAGATCACCTTTGCCTGCACCATATACAGACTTGATGATTTCCTGTATCACTGGAAAGTTGGTGCCAGCAGGGTGGGTGGTAATGGCTTGATAGCCATTTGCCGCTGTCCCCGCCGGAATCACGTCTTCATCTGAATTGCTCCAGATATTGCCAATCAAGCGACTGACGGGATAGCCCATACGTACCGCTGTCTGCATAGCCACGGGATTCATTACGCCCCAGCCACGTAATAATACGTAATCGGGCTTAAGTCTGCGTATTTTGATCCACTGTGCTTGTTGCTCATTGCCAGGATGCACAACCTCTAGTGGATGATGTGTGCAACCGTGCTTCTCGCACATACTGTCCATGAAGCCAATTGCCTCACGACCATATGGAGAACCATGGTAGAGCATCGCGATTTTCTTGCCCTTAAGATTGGCACGTCCGCCTTCCAGCACATCGCCAATAAAATGCATCATAATGGAATGTTCATCGTAGGTATTGATGCCAGGCATGAAGTAGTAAGGAAAGACATCGCCACGCTGACCAGCCGTTTTGCCGTGATTGACAGCAATAATCGGCATTTTGTCTTTGCGTCCGGGCTCGATCAAGGCCGTAGAAATGCCAACACTCAACGGGTCAAAAAATACCGCCCCGCCTTGTTTATCCTTTAAGCGCTTATAGCACTCTACGCCACGCTTTTCATTATATTCGGTTTCGCATTCTTCCCAAGTCAACTTGATCCCACCTACACCGCCATCACGATCGTTGATCAGGTTGTAATAATCAAGTATGCCACCAAAATAACCCGTGCCGCCCGCCGCATATGGGCCTTGACGGTAAACTGGCATCGGTATGTACATAGTTTCCTCTGCCAGTACAACCGTACTCGCTCCAACCATGGTACCTAATGCCACCAGTAATAATAAAAGCTTCTTCATGTATTGCTCCTCCTCATCCTGAAGTAATTACGAAGTAAAGCTACACAGTTTTTGGACTGTGGCTAGTTTTATAAGTATTGTCTAGAAAAAAACCTTGGATAGTATTTTTTCTTAATATTAAGAAAGGCAATATAGGCTATAAGAATATGGAATGCAAGAAAAAATCTCAGTAACAGGTGGAATAAATCAGCATATAGTAAAACACTAAACAACTGAAACAATTACTGGGGCACGCAGCGATAGACCTCAAAAGTTTGTTGGCCGTTATCAATTTCTGAAATTGGGGCAACGGTATCGCCGTGCATACTTGCAGTACTATTACGTGCCAATATCTGCAATTCCTTTGTAATCACAGTTTGTTGCCGTGGAACTGCAAGGATTGAAGGTCTTACACGTACCGTCGTTTTGCCGAGCTTTTGGCATTTTGCAGCTTTCTCGGAGCTAAGCATGCGCGCCTTTTCCCCTTCAGGTGTCAATTGAATGCTTACGCAAGCAGCCAGTGAAAAAGCTACCGCCGTAAAGAAGCTTGTATAGAGTAATTTTTTAATCATGCTTTGGCTTGAATGAATACTACCATAATTTTGATAGTTAAAAATGTAGTGCTTATTAAAAATAGCAAAAATATCAGGTGCAGGATAGCATACACAAAGCTCATAATATAAGGTGCGCTCAGAAGGACATTAATTGGCTGCAATTTTATCCTGCAAAAAGCTAATAATGTTTTCTATGGGCACATGCTGAACCTGTTCATTTTTTCTCCCCTTGTATTCTATCTCCCCTTTTCCCAGCCCTCGCTCACTTACCACGATGCGATGCGGCATGCCGATCAACTCGTGGTCTGCAAACAATATTCCAGCCCGCAGGTCACGATCATCGAAAAGTACCTCGATACCTGCTTTTATCAACTCCATATAGAGTTCATTACAACTTGCCATAACGCGCTCCGACTTATGCAAGTTGATGGGTAGCAGTGAAATAGCAAATGGTGCAATGGATTGCGGCCAGATAATACCTTGTTCATCGAAGTTTTGCTCGATTGCAGCGGCTACTATGCGTGATACACCAATACCATAGCAACCCATTATTACAATTTGTTCACGGGCATTTTGCCCCAACACACTTGTTTTAAGTGCTTTACTGTATTTGTCTCCGAGTTGAAAAATATGCCCAACCTCAATGCCGCGTTTGATCGTAATTTTGCCTTTGCCGTCAGGGCTGGCGTCACCGTCAGCAATTTTGCGTATATCCCTGCTTTCGATTTGATTGAACTCAGCAAGGTCTCTTTCCCAGTTCACTCCTTGGTAGTGATAACCATCTTCATTTGCGCCACAAACAAAATTAGTCAGCGCATAAGCGGCATGATCAATCAATAACGGGCAATTCAAATGCAATGGGCCAAGCGAACCAACCTTGCAACCTAATGACTCTTCAATTTCCGTATCACTTGCAAATTCAAGCGGA
Organism: Gammaproteobacteria bacterium; assembly: GCA_965215055.1. Classification (GTDB taxonomy): domain Bacteria; phylum Pseudomonadota; class Gammaproteobacteria; order UBA4575; family UBA4575. The sequence continues at coordinate 874,128 of OZ244046.1, read as the reverse complement.
CTTGCTACTCCATCCAGTTTTTGGGCTTTAGCTACGTTCAGTTCGTGGTCACCGCGTAAAACCAACGCGGTCAGGTAATCACCTTCGCCTTTGACTATCAGTGTTTTTACAACTTGTTTGGCGGGCACGTTGAGAAACCTACAAACCTGCTCAATGGTATGTTGATGCGGTGTGGCAATTTTTTCCGATGGTTGCTCAGAATCTCCAGCAAGTGGTTGTACCGGAGAAGTTGGCACAAGCTCTACATTGGCAGCATAGTGACCTTGAGTTGAAAAGGCGATGGCATCTTCTCCCGATTCCGCTAGTACATGAAATTCATGTGAAGTGCTTCCGCCAATATTGCCACTATCGGCCTCTACTGCACGAAATTCCAAGCCCAAACGAGTAAATATATTGGTATATGTTTCATACATCACCTGATAGGTTGTTTCCAAACATTCTTTGCTTGAGTGAAATGAATAGGCGTCTTTCATGCTGAATTCGCGTGCACGCATCACCCCAAAGCGGGGACGTATTTCATCACGAAACTTGGTTTGTATCTGGTAATAATTAACCGGTAGTTGTTTATAGCTGCGTATTTCTCGTCTTACTAGATCAGTAATCACCTCTTCATGCGTGGGCCCATAGCAAAAATCCCTACTGTGGCGATCATGGATACGTAACAGTTCAGGCCCGAACTCATCCCATCGCCCAGATTCCTGCCAAAGTTCAGCTGGTTGTATCGAAGGCATGAGAATTTCAATCGCACCGGCCTTATTCATCTCCTCACGAATAATGTCCTCCACTTTACGCAGAACACGTAAACCAAGTGGCAGCCATGTGTAAAGACCTGCAGCAAGGCGACGAATCATGCCAGCTCGTATCATCAGTTGGTGGCTGATTATCTCGGCATCTGCGGGAGATTCCCTAAGCGTAAACAGTGGAAACTGGCTTGTCCGCATGACTTTTATCTTATTCTCGAAGCTTGCATGAAGAACTGTGTCAACTGTAGTTACGAAAGGCGTCGCAGATGAGACAGGTGTTATCCGTGATCAGTCACGAGTGATCAATGCGCTATGGTAAAAGAAACTGTGGCCTGATTCAATCACCGGAACTCGCACGTCGATGCGACCTTACCTGGGCAGGTTGCCAAGGTGGTATACTCCCTCAAAGTAATTATGGATAAAGCCTGATGAGGCTGAAATGGCAGATCGACGATTGCAGGTTTTCTACACAGTTGCAAAATTACTCAGCTTTACCAAGGCTGCGGAAACGCTGCACATGACACAACCAGCCGTTACGTTTCAAGTGCGGCAACTGGAAGAGCACTTTAATACCCGCTTATTTGATCGTACTCATAATCGCGTTGCTCTGACTGAAGCAGGGCGAAAGTGCTACGAATATGCCGAGGAAATATTTGAGCGCTATGCCGAAATGGAAAACTCCGTTAAGAAGCTCACGGGTGACGCAAGTGGCGCGTTGACACTAGGTGCGAGCACTACCATAGCCGAATATATGTTGCCAAGTCTATTTAGCGGATTTACTCAAAAGTATCCGGATATTCAGTTGCAGTTAAAGGTATCCAACACGGAAGGCATTGTGTCCATGGTTGAAAACAGCATGATAGATCTGGGTATTGTTGAAGGCCCGGTAACCAACAAGAATTTATTGGTCGAAGTATGCCGTGTTGATCATTTAGTAGTAATTGTTCCTGTAGAACATGAGCTAACTCATCGAAAATTAATATCAATGGATGAATTGATGCGTTATCCGTTTATCTGTCGAGAAGAGGGTTCAGGCACCCGCGATGTAATTTTGAAGTACATGACAAAAATGGGACTGGACAAAAACAACTTGAATATTTGTCTGGAACTTGGCAGCCCCGAGTCCATCAAGGGTGCAGTCGAAGTGGGTATGGGGGTTTCAATTGTTTCAAGTGCTACCATTGAAAAAGAACTGAAACTGGGCACACTCGGCAAAGTCGATCTTGAACCCCCGCTTGAGCGGGAATTTTCTTTTGTTCGTCAAAGACAAAAGTTCCATTTACATGCAATGGAAGAATTACTGGATTACGCGCGCAATTATTGCCGTCCGGAAAAACAGGCGGCACTATCATCGTAGCTTGATTGGCGTAAAAATTTTTGTATAGGGTTGGTAAAGTAGGCTGGCTTGCGGGACAGTCGTGGTCGGCCTGTCACTACAAAGGCTGGTTCCCATCGAGGAATACCAGAGAATCTTCAGGCCAGCCGAGTATATGCCGAACTTTACGGCATCTTGCTTTTAGTGAAGCACTGCTGCCATAGATTTCTGTCCACAAGCCACTTTCCACTATCTGTTTTGGCTTGTGCAATTCGGACATCCTTGAAGCCGGGACAATCCGTAATTTTTTCTGAGTAGACTCATCCATGGAGTGAAACGCGTCAGGGGCGCTGTTGTATGCCTCGGAAAGAAATCTCATCACGCCTTCTCTCCAAGTTTTTACCTCAAATCGCTGGCCTTGTACCTGGACATGAGTTGGAACTGGATGACGTGGCTGCCTTGTCTGATCATGTTCCTCTACCCTACGCGGCACACTTTCGGTATGTTCAGACGTCCTTTCAAGTGGCCTCGCAGGTATAGTAGGCGATGACTGGAATACTGCTTGTTCTTTAAGAAATTGCTTGGCTACCTCAATAGGGATGTTGACCCCGGTTGACTGGGCAACGCTTTTTCGCAGTTCGTTGACCAGCGTCTGATCGCAGGACGAAAGTAAATCCTTCCACTGAGTAGCTAGAATACGGTGCATCCAGGCTTCCTTTGCGTGTGTCTGGGCACCACTGTCAGAAACCTTGTCCCGGCTCAACAATTGCCGCAGCTTCCGTGCACAGTCACGCACATCATCCTGAACAAGGTCAATAGTTTCGGCCAAAGGTGTTTCGTCATCTGAGTTCCGGTCAAGATAGAAAAAATGCCATGTAACGCCGTTGGTCAGCACTCCCAGGGAAACCCTGAGCATTTTACAATAATCCAGCACTTGGACCTGGTGCCTGGTTGTAGCCAATTTTTTATTGGGTGCCTTGGTTTCAAGCAGAACACGGGGCTTTCCTCCGGAAAACAGGGCAATATCTGCAAATCCCTTCAAGTGCGTTGCCACGCGGTGCTCCAGTCGGACTTCATCAGGGTCTGTAGTGTCCCAGCCCAGTGCCCGCAGCACAGGCAAAACAATTGTCGTCTTGCCTGTGGCCTCGTTGATATTCGCTGTATCAATGGATTTGATTTTCTCAATCTCATTTTCAATATTCATTGTAATGGTTCCCTTCGTATTTCAAGAACGCGGAGTTGCGCGGAAGTTATACAGTATAATTACTTGGTCAAAATTTGTCCGGCAGTCGTCGTTATAGTGCAAATGCAAAAATTGGAAAATACATTTTACTGAAAACAGACCGACAAAGCTGTAATCTACATACTCGCTCGTAAACTATATAACTGGCTTGGCATTTGTGTATATTTGATGATTGCATACCTTAAAAACTGGTATCAACGCCATTTCTCAGACCCGCAGGTCGTCATTCTTGCGTTATCTTTGCTTATCGGGTTTGCAGTCATTCTCTTTGCCGGGGACATACTCGCCCCTCTCCTGGCCAGTATCGTAATTGCCTATGTTCTGGATGGTGCGGTGGAAATGTTGCATCGCACCAGGATGCCAAGGCTTTTGGCCATGATGCTGGTGTTTTTTGCCTTTATGGCATTGTTACTACTGGTTCTTTTCTCGCTGGTACCAAAGTTGTCGCACCAGTTTACACAGTTCTTTCGTGAACTGCCGGCGATGATTACGCAAGGACAAAATCTTTTGATGCAATTACCCGAAAAATACCCGAGTCTTGCGCAGATATTTACGGAAGAGCAAATCAAGGAGTTTATAGGGTCCATTCGCTCACAATTAATTTTGATAGGCCATCGTTTTATCAGTCAGCCACTGGAATCCGTCGTGGGTCTGATTACGATCATGGTTTATTTGATTCTGATGCCTTTGCTGGTATTTTTTTTCCTTAAGGACAAATACAAGATACTTGAATGGGCAAAAGGGTTTTTCCCTTCCAACCGCGAACTGACTAACCAGGTGTGGTTTGAAGTCAATCAAAAAATTGCAAACTATATTCGCGGCAAATTTCTGGAAATTTTTATCATCTGGTTTGTTACGTATATAACATTTCTATTTTTTGACCTTGACTATGCAATGCTGCTTTCGTTTCTGGTAGGTATCTCGGTTATCATTCCATATGTCGGTGCCGTAGTGGTTACTTTGCCGATTGCCTTTGTGGCGTATTTCCAATGGGGCATCGGGCCGCAGTTTGCATACGTGTTAGTCGCGTACGCGGTTATTCAGTTTCTGGATGGCAATCTGCTGGTGCCGCTGTTGTTTTCCGAAGTGGTCAATCTGCATCCCGTTGCTATCATTGCCGCGGTTCTGATATTTGGTGGCATCTGGGGGTTTTGGGGAGTGTTTTTTGCCATTCCGCTTGCCACGCTCGTGAATGCAGTCATCAAGGCTTGGCCGAATCAAGATGAAAAGATGCAGATGCAATAAGTACCGCCCGTAAAGTAATTCTTACTATCCTGATAATGCTATAATTTTGCCTTGGTGCCACGCGCTTTCATGTTCAACGAACTATTCAGGGTGTACTGTGTTCAAAGGTAGCATGGTCGCTATCGCAACCCCCATGCATGCAAATGGTGAGATCGATTACGACTGCCTGGCTCGTTACATAGAATTTCACATCAGCAATGGCACTGATGCCTTAGTCCCCGCCGGGACAACGGGGGAGTCGGCAACACTTACTCATACCGAGCATTGTGAGGTAATTCGTTTTGTCGTTGAATGTGTGGAAAGGCGTATACCCGTAATTGCCGGTACGGGTGCGAACTCTACGCGTGAAGCCATTGAGCTTACCAAATGTGCCCGGGATGCTGGTGCCGATGCGTGCCTGTTGGTAACGCCCTACTACAACAAACCGACTCAGGAAGGTTTGGTGCTGCACCACGAGGCCATCGCTAAGGCAGTTGCCATTCCACAAATTCTTTATAATGTTCCGGGACGAACGGCTTGTGACATGTTGCCCGAAACAGTGATTCGACTTTCACATGTGGCAAACATTATTGGCATCAAGGAAGCTACGGGCGACATTGATCGTTGCAAAAGACTGTGTGCGGAAAGCAGGGAAGGGTTTTTATTGATCAGTGGTGATGATGCCACGGCAGTGGAGTTTCTTTTGGCAGGGGGACACGGTGTGATTACAGTTACTGGTAACGTTGCACCCAGGCTGTTCCATGAGTTATGCACTGCGTGCCTGGTAAAAAACCGGGCCAAGGCACGGCAAATTAACGCCAAACTGGAACGGTTGAACAAGGATTTATTTTTGGAATCCAACCCGATTCCAGTCAAGTGGTGTTTGCATGAAATGGGATTGTTCCCAAAGGGCATACGTTTGCCGATGACACCTTTGTCAGATACTTACCACGCTACACTACGTGATGCGTTGCAGATTGCAGGTTCTATCTGACTATGATCACTACAACAGAAATGAATAATCGATTGTCAGTTTTGCGATTTACTCTTGCAGTCAGTGCATTGCTGACGATGGTGAATGGATGCGCGTTCTTAAAATCGGGCAGTGAATATATGGATAGCAACAGCACCAATCCACTGGAAGCTCCTCCAGATTTAGTAACACCGGAGTGGGAAAACAGTCTGGAGATTCCGAAAACCGCCAGTGATAGAGTCAGCGCGCTGGAAACACAAAGCCTTGCACTTGGAGCTCCCGTTTTACCTGAATTTACCGATGTTCGCGTACGGCGCGAAGGGCCGACGCGCTGGCTGGAAGTTGATACCGACCCGGTTACACTTTGGCCGCTATTACGCAAATTCTGGCAGCAAGAGGGGTTTGACCTCGCTGCCGATGAGCCTGTGCTTGGTTACATTGAGACACAGTGGAAACAAAATCTGGATCGTTCTGCAGGTACTGAGACCCAACAGGAAAGCTTCGAAGTTACGGGCGAAAAGTTCCGCGTTCGTCTCGAACGTCAGCCTAATGCCGTTACCAACATATTCCTGACGCAACGCAGTGCAGAAGTTGCAGCAGTCAATGAAGATGGCCAGATCTTGTGGAAACCGAAACCACCCAATGGTGAGCGTGAAGCCGAGATGCTGATTCGCCTGATGGAGCTTCTGGGAACTTCAAGAGAAGACGCTCAACAGAAATTTGCCACCGCAGATCAACAATTCCTATTTCTTGACATCAGGAATATCGGTGGTGTTCCGGTTTTACTTGTAGGTGATGTCTTTTCTCGTGTGTGGCGCAGAACAGGCGTGGCTCTGGACCGCTCAGGCCTGTTCGTTGAAGATCATAGTCGCAATCAGGGTATTTATCACGTATCTTTAAATCCCTCTGCTCTTGCATTTGATGCACAGGAAACGGAGGAGCCTGGAACGAGTTCTCAAAAGACACTTTATGAAATACATTTGCTCGGTCAGAGAAAACAAACGTTGATTACCGTGCATCAAGTCGACAAGGAAGCCAATGCTTTGCCGGGGGAAGTTGCAAGAAAAATACTGCAGCGAATCCTCGCAGCTTATCCAGGTAGCTATCCAAGCACGTAAACAATCTGATGATTTAATTCAAACGGTTTTACGTCAGGGTATAACTTGTACGTTTTCTACTCCTGGTGAAGGACTGAATCGATTTTAATATGGAAACAGCATCCAATCCTGCATCGACCAGTTGTTCATCGCGCGTGGCATGATCCAAAAATTGATCCGGTAATCCCAGGTTTTTAATTTTGACGGAGTTTGTGTAGGGAGCCAGCACTTCGTTGACTGCACCACCGGCGCCACCCGTGGTCACGTTGTCTTCTACGGTAATGACGTAGTCGTGGTGCTCAGCGGTGTCTCTGATGCAAGCCTCGTCGATCGGTTTAACAAACCGCATGTTTATTGTGGTAGCGTTTAATTGTTCCCCAACTTTCAACGCATCATATACGGTACTGCCAAAAGCTAAGATGGCAGTACGCTTGCCTTTTCGTATTACTTTTGCTTTACCGACCTCTACCGCATTCATAGTCGGGTGTACAGGTGCGCCAGGTCCTGTGCCACGTGGGTAACGCACGGCGACGGGGCAGTTCTGTAGATAGGCCGTGTACAACATTCTGCGAGTTTCATTTTCATCTGCTGGAACCATTACCATCATGTTGGGCACGCAACGCAAATACGTCAGGTCAAAGCTGCCAGCATGGGTTTGTCCATCTGCTCCAACCACTCCAGCGCGATCGATTGCAAAAATTACCGGCAGATTCTGAATGGCGACATCGTGTATGAGTTGATCGTATGCACGTTGCAAAAAAGTCGAATAAATAGCCACGACGGGTTTAAGTTTTTCACATGCCATACCTGCGGCCAGTGTTACTGCATGTTGTTCGGCGATGGCCACGTCGAAATAACGCTCGGGATGTTTTTGCGAAAATTCGACGAGCCCAGATCCCTCGCGCATTGCAGGAGTGATTGCCACTATGCGTTTGTCTTTATCCCCGATGTCACAAATCCAGTCACTGAAGACTTTTGTGTAAGTTGTTTTAAGTTTCTTGTTTGATGTAACGACGCCTATATCCGGGTCGAATGCTGGCACCGCATGATAATCAACGGGATTGGATTCTGCTTTTTCATAGCCTTTGCCCTTGCGAGTGACAATATGCAGTAGACGCGGGTCGTGCAGGCGTTTCAGGTTTTGCAAAGTTTTAACCAAGCCTGAAACGTCATGTCCATCGACCGGCCCGAAATAATGTACGCCCATCTCTTCAAACAGAGTACCTGATGCCAACATGCCTTTGACATGTTCTTCGGTACGGCGCGCAAATTCATGAATGTGGGGCAGGGGTTCCAACAGCCTTTTACTACCTTCACGCACGGTTGAAAATACTTTGCCGGACAGCAAACGTGCTAAATAATTCGTCATGGCTCCAACATTGGGCGATATCGACATTTCATTGTCGTTGAGGATAACCAGCACGTCAGCTTTAGAGTTGCCCAGGTGGTTGAGGGCTTCATAGGCGAGGCCAGCTGTCATACCGCCATCCCCGATTATTGCAACAACTTTGCGATTATTACCTTGCTGATGACCAGCGATGGCCATGCCCAACGCCGCACTGATAGATGTACTGGAATGCCCAACGCCGAAATGGTCAAATTCGCTTTCACTGCGTTTGGGGAAAGGTGCCAGCCCATCTTTTGTACGGATAGTCTTGATTTCTTCTTTGCGCCCCGTGAGTATCTTGTGTGGATAGCATTGATGGCCTACGTCCCAGATGATTCGGTCATAAGGAGTGTTGAATACGTAATGCAAGGCCGTAGTGATTTCGATTGCACCCATGCCGGCCGCAAAATGCCCGCCGCTACTTGCAACGGAATCTAATAAAAAAGCTCGCAATTCATCTGCCAGTGCAGGTAATTGCCGCAGTTCAAGTGCCCGCAAATCTGCCGGGTAGTTGATGCCAGTGAGCAGGGGATAGCGTTCGTCTGCCATAGTGATGATCAGATAAATACCATTGTTTGAACTTAAAGGATACTAGTCAGGTAGTTATGTGTTACGCATAACCATGTAATTGCTTATTTCCATCAAGGACTTCGCTTGAGGGCCTAACGTACGGATTTCACTCAATGCCTGTTGCAAAAGGTCTTTGGCAGTAGATTTTGCCTGTTGCAATCCCACGACGTTGGGGTAAGAAGGTTTTGTGAGCCCTTGCTCTGTTTCGATTTCGATATCAAGAATATCATCACGTATTTGAAATGCCAGCCCGATGTAATCTGAAAAACGCGTGAGGTGTTTAAGTAAGCCGGTATCGTGCACTTCGCTGATCGTGGCAGCTATGAGCACACTGGCTTTAATCAGTGCACCAGTCTTCAGGCTGTGCATGTATTCAATTTCATCCTTGCTAAGCTGTTTATTTACCGAGGCGAGGTCGATGGCCTGACCACCGGCCATGCCCAACGAGCCTGAAGATTCGGCGAGCAGTTGAATCACCTTTATGCGTTGGTTGCTGGAGACAGAGTCGTTTGCCAAAATTGTAAACGCCAAGGCTTGGATGGAATCGCCAGCGAGGATTGCCGTGGCTTCATCAAACGCTCTGTGGCAAGTAGGCTGCCCACGACGCATATCGTCGTTATCCATAGCGGGTAAATCGTCATGGATAAGTGAGTAGCTGTGCATGAGTTCTACTGCACAAGCAGAAGTATCCAATCTTTCAATCCTGGTGCCTAGTGCCTCACCCGTTGCATACAACAAGGCTGGTCGAATACGTTTGCCGTTGCTCAGTACGGCATAGCGTATTGCCTGATGTAATGTAGCAGGGGGGGCAGATTTTTCTGGTAGCCGATTTTCAAGTTGCTGATTGACGCGACTAGCGTACTGAGAGAGAGTTTTTTCAGTTGCCTTCAAGCTGCTCTACTCCGTCAAGATCCTTTTCAGCCCAATCACCATTTTCCTTGCTTAGTACTGTAATTTTTTGTTCCGCGTACCGTAGGGCTTGTTGACATTCCCGCGAGAGCTTTATTCCTTGCTCAAAATGCTTGATGGACTCTTCCAAGGACAATTCACCTTTCTCCAGTTTGCTCACTATGGCTTCAAGTTGTTGCAGTGATTTTTCAAAATCTATCGTTTTGGGTGTAGTTTTCTGAGACACATTCAATTCCCCTGAGTCGTAGTTAGTATAATTTCGTTGAAATGAGAGGCGCTACGTGGATGATTTATATTATTGACATATTTTTAGACTTATTCTAAAGCCTGCCATTCTGATAAATGTGGTTAACATTTTGTTTCAGCCGGGTGTAGATACACGTTTGGGAGGCCTGTCAAATTCAATCCGTTCAGCGCCGTGGTACACTAAAAAGGCGCGTCCCTTTGCCCGGGCAATCATGATGACCCCCAAATCACGTGCTAATTCCAAACCCATGTGCGTCACGCCGGAACGAGAGAGCAGCACGGGTATGCCCATATATGCAGATTTCATCACCATCTCTGAGGTTAAGCGCCCCGTGGTGTAAAAAATTTTGTTGCCGCCATCGATGTACTCCAGCCACATCCACCCTGAAATTGCATCTGCGGCATTATGTCTTCCTACATCTTCAATGAATTTCAGGATTTTTGTATCGTGACAGAGTGCACAACCATGCACAGCCCCTGCACGCTTGTAAATTTCATTGAAGCGGGTGATTTCTGCAAGCAAGGCGTAGATTCTGGATTGTTTCATCGTTACATCGGGAAGCCTGACATCGTAAAGACTGTCCAGGGTGCAACTGAACACTGTTCCCTGTCCACAGCCTGAGGTTACCGTACGCTTGCCAAGTTTTTCTTCCCAGTCTGTAATTTTCTTTCCTGCCGTTAAACCAACCTCAACAACTTCTTTATCCCAGTCGACTTTAACGGCCGCCACGTCAGAAATTTTTTCCACTAAGCGCTGATTACGCAAATATCCCAAGGCCAGTTCTTCCGGATGGGTGCCCAAGGTCATCAGGGTAACGATTTCCCGGTCATTTACCTTCAGTGTAAGTGGTAATTCACCTGCGACGTGCACTTCACGTTGGCTATTGTACTGGTCAATAGCTTTTACCACGTGTGTAGGAGCCAGTCCTTGATGTGACATTTGGGGTCGATGAGCGGTATTCATTCGGGCATTTAGCCTATATATTCAATCGCTTGATTGAGTCGTTCCACGGCTATAACTTCAATACCTGACGGCGAATTTTTAGGTCGGTTGGCTTTGGGAATGATTGCTTTAGTGAAGCCATGTTCTTTCGCTTCTTTCAAGCGCGCCAAGCCGTTATACACTGGGCGTATTTCTCCTGTAAGCCCAATTTCTCCAAATACCGCAAGATTACGAGCCAAGGCCTGATCCCGAAAACTGGAATACGTTGCAAGTACAATAGCGAGGTCTGCTGCAGTGTCTTTCAGTTGCATGCCGCCGACTATATTTACAAACACGTCTTTATCATAAATAGCGACTCCGCCACGTCTGTGCAGAATTGCAAGTAACATCGTTAGACGGTTATGTTCTATACCTAATGACACCCTGCGCGGGTGTACTGGTGTGTCATCCACCAACGTTTGCACTTCCAACAACAAAGGCCTCGTGGCTTCGCAAGTAACGGTGATAACGCTTCCAGGGACGTCATCACTACGCTGCGATAGAAAAATTGCCGATGGATTCCTTACTCCTTTGAGCCCGCCATCCTGCATCACGAATACACCTATTTCATTAATAGCTCCATAGCGGTTTTTTACTGCGCGCAGCACTCGATAGCGGCCTCCATCATCACCTTCAAAATATAGAACGGTGTCCACAACATGCTCAAGCACACGCGGGCCTGCAATGGACCCGTCTTTAGTCACGTGGCCGACCATGAATACAGTGGTATTGGTTTGCTTTGCAAATTGTGTAATTTGGTTGGCACACTCTCGCACTTGTCCGATGGAACCAGCCGCCGCCGACGTTTTTTCAGATGATAAAGTCTGGATCGAATCAATCACCATGATGTTCGGACGTTCGCGTGCGGCACTAGCAAGAATCTCTTCAAGGTGAGTTGCAGCAATCACGCGCAAGCTGGAATCCTTGTGACCAAGACGCTCCGCGCGCAATGCTACTTGTTGCAATGACTCTTCACCCGTTACGTACAGGGTGCGTTCGCTCTTAAGTGCACACAGTACTTGTAACAATAATGTGGATTTTCCTGTTCCAGGGTTACCACCAACGAGTATTACGGAACCTGTAATAATACCGCCGCCGAGAACACGGTCTAGCTCTGCAAAAGGGGTTTTAATGCGCGCATGTGATGCAACGGTGAATTCGCTGATGGTTTGTATTTCGGTCGTAGTGCCAGCGTGTGTCAGCGAGGCAGCCTTGTTTTGTCTGAAAACCGCCGCCTGTTTTTCAATAGTATTCCAAGTGCCGCAATCAGGGCACTGTCCCATCCATTTGGAAAAAAGTCCCGCACATTCGGTACATACGTAGCTTAACTCCTTGGCCATACGGGTATTGTACCCGATGGATTACCGAACTTGAGTGCCTGTTTGGAGAATGATCGGATTCAGGCAACTTCACCATACCGTCGCCGCGGACTGATCCGCACAGTTCGCACCGCGTTATTTTGTATTTGCACCACTTCAATTGGATAGCCATCGATGAGCACACTGGTGCCGGGTTCCGGGATCGACTCCATGTGTTCTAATATCAAGCCGTTAATCGTTTTAGGGCCGTCATCGTGTAGTTCCCATTGCAACGCTTTATTGACGTCACGCACGTGAGTACTACCATCAATCATGTAAGTGCCATCCTGGTGAGGACGTATTTCTACATTGTAAGTAGCAGGGTCGTTAGTAAATTCGCCTACGATCTCTTCCAACAAGTCCTCCAGGGTAACCAGTCCTTGTATGTCTCCAAACTCATCAACTACTAGACTGAAGCGGCGTTTTTTATCCTGAAATTCGAATAGGAGTTTTTTTAAATTCGTGCCTTCGGGAATAAAATATGGTTCGCGCAGCACTTTTTCCAAGTTTTCGGGCCCAAGCCCTTTGTGGATGATGCTAGGTAGCAGTTTGCGTAAGTGCAAAAAGCCTGAAACATTGTCTATATCGCCGCGGTACACTGGTACCCTTGTATAAGATATATTTTTTAATTGTGTGATGATATCTTTCCAGTCACTGTCTAAATCTATGCCGACGATCTCGTTTTTTGGAATCATGATGTCTTCTACGCTTGTTTTCTCCAGGTCCAGAACACCAAGCAACATTTTCTGGTGTTCATTTGATATACGAGTGCCTTCATCATTGACCACGGTGCGCAATTCTTCATGGGTAAGTGAGGTCAATGGATTACCTCTCACATTGACGCCAAACAAATGCAGTAGTGAATTTGCAAATAAGTTGATTGTCCAGACAAAAGGATAGGCAATCGCAAGCAGAGGCACACAAACTATTGCCGCGGGGAGAGCAAATTTTTCACTGTGTAGTGCTGCAAGGGTTTTGGGCGTGAGCTCCGCAAAAATCAAAATGGCAAAAATTAATATAAAGGTAGCAACGGCAATACCAAGTTCACCATGCAGGCGATATCCAATATAAGCGGATAGTTGGGCAATTAGAATATTGACTACGTTGTTGCCAAGCAGGATAAGCCCAATCAGGCGGTCTGGTTTTTCCAGTAGTTTTTGTGCCTGTTTCGCACCCCGGTGTCCGCTATCAGCCAAGTGACGCACACGGTAGCGGTTAAGCGCCATTAATGCAGTTTCAGAGCCTGAAAAAAATGCCGAGAGAATAAATAGAATAAACAACACTAAAAATAGTGTGCTTGTCGAATAATCATCCAAGGCCTATACGACCCCCATAGTGGTACATACCCTACATTAACTGCTGCGTGGAGCAATTTGTCAAGTAGCAGGTATCAGAACCACCCTGTGCAGTATCAATTCCTGGACGAACTTGCTGCCCAGATACGCCAATATCAGGAATCCAAAGCCACTAAGAGTCCAGCGCATTGCCACTTGTCCGCGCCAGCCAAACTGCCATCGTCCCCATAGCAGGAACGCGAAAACCACCCAGGCTGATATGGATAGTATCGTCTTATGAGCGATATGTTGCTCAAACATGTTTTCCAGAAACAAAAAACCGCTTGCGAGTGCAGTACTTAATAACACAAATCCGATAGAGATAGTCTGGAACAACAATCTCTCCGTGTCATGTAATGGAGGAAAGGCATGCATGATCCCGTCGAGGTTATGCTTGCGTAAGCGCTGGTCCTGAGCAAACAGCAAAATAGACTGTACCGCGGCAATCGTTAATGTGCTGAATGCAAACAGGGATGTTACGATGTGTAGTTGTAATCCACGTATGTTTGATGCAGATGCCGCAATTTCAGGCTTGAGGATCGTCAATGCAATGCCTACCGCTACGAGTGGCAATACAAATAGCCCCAGCAATTCGATTTTCTTGGTAATTGATATAATCAACGTCAGCACGGCAATAAGAAAAAGCACGATAGACAGCGCATTATAGAAGTTCAGGTTCAACCCGTGCATCGTAAATGTTTGTGGATAAAGATGGACCGCATGTAACAAGCATGCGATGCTCCATAAAGCCAGCATTAAACCTCGTCTATCAGGCTGCTCGTCGTCGCACAGGCGATGCGCACGCCACAGAATCAACATGAAGGTCAACCCATAAAGCAAAATCGTGCTGTATTTCAGGATACTTGACACTATACGATCTACAGAATGTCCTTTGGTAGGCAGGCTTTTCAGATTGCAGTGTAGGGAAAAAACCCTTTAACGTCCACTGTGGACTTCGGCAGCACATCGTCTTTCAAGTGATGAACGTGTGCCTTATAATTCATCCAGTTCCCATGAGTTTTCCGGTTAATCCTGATGCCTCTCCGATAAAGTACGAGTAGTAATGTTTGATCATTTATCCAGTCGGCTGTCTGACACCGTTAAGAGGTTACGCGGTCAGGCACGCCTCACCGAGGAAAACGTTCAGGAGGCCTTGCGCGAAGTGCGTGTGGCTTTATTGGAGGGCGACGTTGCCTTGCCCGTCGTGCGTGAATTTATAGCAAGCGTTAAAGACAAGGCTTTGGGACAAGAAGTCTTGCAAGGTTTGTCTCCAGGTCAGGCATTCATCAAGATTGTAAATGATGAATTAGTGCATTTGATGGGAGATGCCAATGAGGAACTTATCCTTACCGCACAACCCCCGGTAGTTATTTTGGTTGCAGGACTACAGGGTTCAGGTAAAACAACGACTATTGCCAAACTTTCACGTTGGCTGAGTGAACAACGGAAGAAGCTTGTTGCTGTTACAAGCTGTGACGTATATCGACCTGCCGCAATTCAACAATTGCAAGTCTTGTCTATGGAAACAGGTGTGGAATTCATCCCGAGCGATGTTTCGCAGACCCCTGTCGATATTGCGAATCGTGCCGTCGCACATGCCAGGAAGCAATTTAAGGATGTTTTATTGATCGATACCGCGGGTCGCTTGCATATCGATAATGAAATGATGCAGGAAATCACGGCATTACATCATGCGGTGCAACCAACTGAAACCTTGTTTGTAGTGGATAGCATGGGTGGCCAGGATGCTGCTAATTCTGCACGGGCGTTCAATGACACCTTACCTATAACAGGTGTAATTCTCACGAAAATCGATGGCGATGCGCGTGGTGGCGCAGCATTATCGGTTCGATACGTTACCGGTAAACCCATAAAATTTTTAGGCACTGGTGAAAAAACCACGGCATTGGAACCCTTTTATCCGGATCGTATTGCCTCGCGAATTCTAGGGATGGGTGATGTTGTAGGCCTAGTTGAGGAAATAACCCAAAAAGCTGATCAGGACAGGACGAAAAAACTTGTCGGAAAAATTAAGAGGGGTAGAAACTTTGACCTCGTTGACTTAAAGGGGCAGCTCAAACAAATGATGAGCGTGGGTGGTTTGAATGCCATTATTGATAAGATTCCTGGAGCGAGGGGAGTACCAAAAAATATTCGAGCTTTAAGTGATGACAAGACCCTGTTGCGCATGGTTGCGATTATTGATTCCATGACGCCGCATGAGAGGCGTTTTCCGGACATTATAAAAAGTACACGCAAGCGAAGAATTGCATCCGGATCAGGAACACAGGTGCAGGATGTAAACCGCTTGCTTAAGCAGTATTTACAGATGAAAAAGATGATGAAGAAATTTTCTAAAAAAGGTGGCATGCGAGGTATGCAAAGGATGATGCAAAACCTGCCATCGGAGTTAAGATGATCTTCCATTTTTCCGTTTTACGGAAATAATTTCTACCGGAAAGAGCCGCCATTTTTTAGGGTAGGTCCAAGTTTTGCAACTCTTAGGCTTTCTTTTTAGACTGGTTTTCATATACAATGTTCAGCCCAAATTTGTCACGTTGATACAAACTGAAGCAACCATATGGTAACGATTCGACTATCGAAAGGTGGTGCCAAGAAGCGTCCCTTTTATCATGTTGTAGTCACTGATTCGCGCAAGCGCAGAGACAGTGGCTATATCGAACGCATTGGCTACTTCAATCCAGTAGCAAAAGGTCAAGAAATACGCTTTTTTATTGAGATGGAACGCTATGATCACTGGCTGACTCAAGGAGCTCAACCATCAGAGCGCGTGGCCAGCCTAGTCAAGCACCATCTTAAACAGGCAGCCTGAAAAACGCCTGCCTCCAAGCCGATTTCTGTTTAGTCTGGTTGCATTCCTGACAGGCTTGTTTCATGCACATCGATATCATTACCATATTTCCTGAAATGGTGCTGAACCTAGCCAAGTTCGGCGTTATTGGTCGAGCAATTGAAAATAAACTTGTCAGCTTGAACACTATTAACCTGCGTGATTTTTCGACAGACCGCCATCAACGCATCGATGCCCGCCCTTATGGTGGTGGCCCTGGCATGGTGATGCAATTTAAACCTCTACAACGGGCCATCCGAAAAGTTACTCAAAATACCAGTGAAAATCACGTCATTTGTCTTTCTGCACAAGGCAAGCGTCTTGAGCAGGCGGATATAGAGAGGCTGAATGCCTACTCTCACTTGGTATTGGTAGCCGGGCGTTACGAAGGCATTGATGAAAGGTTCATGGAGTCCGAGGTTAATGAAGAGATATCAATTGGTGATTTTGTCGTAAGTGGTGGAGAACTACCGGCCATGATTCTGGTGGACGCTCTGATTCGATGCGTACCTACGGCATTAGGGGATGAAGAGTCCGCATTACAGGATTCCTTTGTTGACGGATTACTTGATTACCCGCATTATACGCGACCGGAAAAGGTAGACGGTAAGGCCGTACCGCATGTACTGTTACAAGGTGACCATCAGGCGATCGTGCGCTGGCGCATGAAGCAGTCGCTAGGCCGCACCTATCTGCGCAGGCCAGACCTGATTGCGAAAATAGCGCTGAGCGAGGAACAACGGACTCTGCTTGAAGAATATCTGCAAGAGCAACGAACTGATTAAATAAAGAAGGCAATGATGGCAAATATCATTAACGATTTGGAACAACGACAGCTCAACAGAAAGATACCGGCATTCAGTTCGGGCGATACCGTAGTGGTACAGGTTAAAGTAAAAGAAGGCAATCGACAGCGTTTACAGGCTTTTGAGGGAGTGGTGATTGCCAAACGCAATCGTAGACTTGGTTCGGCATTTACGGTACGCAAAATTTCTCATGGCGAAGGTGTGGAACGTGTTTTTCAAACGCACAGTCCAATGATTTCAAGTATCAAAGTAAAGCGTAAGGGTAACGTGAGACGGGCAAAGCTCTATTATCTGCGCGGTAGAACGGGTAAGGCTGCCAGAATCAAAGAAAAAATATAAGTGCCATGGATGAAGTGAATCGGATTATCACGAAGACACCAATCGGAAAGTTAGCCATTACGTGTATAGGTGAATGCATAGTTGGCATTCAGCATGCTGCCCCTCGAGCACGCTCGGCTGCAAATAAAAGACGTTTTTTTAGGGAAGTCGAGAGACAACTGCAAGCCTATTTCGATGGCACTTTACAAGAATTTGATATTCCCTTTTCATTTGAAAGTGGCACTGACTTTCAAGAGCGCGTTTGGTGGCAAATCAGTAGAATTCCGTATGGCCAGACGCGAACGTATGGCGAAATTGCTGGGGAAATTAAATCTGGCCCTCGTGCAGTAGGGGGTGCATGCGCACATAACGGTCTGTTGTTAATTATTCCTTGTCACCGGGTCATCGGTGTCAAGGGCTTGGGTGGTTTTATGGGCGATGTCGACGGCAGCCTTGTACGTCGTAAGCAATGGCTACTTGAGCATGAACGTCGTCACACCACTTGAAAGTTAAAACGCTCACCCATCGGTAGTCGTAACGCGTGCACGTACACTACCTGCAACATGTTCCTTTTGAGGGTCTGGGCAGTATTGAAAATCTGCTTGTTGCAAAAGGCTGCACATTATCAAGTACTTGCATGTATCAATCTCAACCATTGCCTGCCGTTTATGAACTGGATGCACTCATTATCATGGGTGGCCCAATGGCAGTGCATGATGACAAGGAATACCCGTGGCTAACGCTGGAAAAGGAATTTATTGCATCTGCAATTCGCAGAGAGATACCTGTGTTTGGAGTGTGTCTGGGCGCACAATTGATCGCAGACGTGTTGGGTGCGAAGGTCACCAGAAATGCGTATGAGGAAATTGGCTGGTTTCCTGTCAAACAGACCGAAAAGTTGCTGGATGAACGTGTAAAGAACTTGCCAGCAAGTTTCCATGCCTTGCATTGGCACAGCGATACGTTTGCAGTGCCGTCAGGAGCGATCAATTTCATTGCCAGTAAAGGCTGTGCCCATCAAGCCTTTATGTATGGGGGAAATGTACTTGGGCTCCAGTTTCATCTTGAAATGCTACCAAGCCATGTTCAGTCAATTTACCAGGCGTGTGGCGAGCCAGGGAAATCCGGTCCGTACATCCAAAGCTTGGATGAAATGCTGACGCCTGCTGATAATTTTCAGCATGCGGCTAAAATACTTGAAAAGTTTGTAGAGACCTTTATTTTTCAAAATTCAGGCCCATAAATATAGGATAAAGCCTGCTGGAGATATAGCGATGGAAAACAATAGCAGAAAAGACATTCGAACTTTACTCAAGACCTTTGGCGTACGTGCTGACGAAGCAATCGTGGGTCATCTTGCAAAGTACCCTGACGTAAGGCAACTTCACTTGAAATTAATTTTGCAGGATCAAACCGACTATGGTGTGTCAAAGCCAAGTGAAGTCTTATCTTTGGAAATTGATGGAAAGATCCGCTGCTGAATTTCTAACTATCACGATGTAAACGAGATGACTACGGAAAATAAGAAAGAAACCCTGCAATTTGAAGCAGAAACTCCTCGAGTTTTGCATTTGATGGTTAACTCACTTTATTCCAATAAGGAGATTTTTTTACGTGAACTGATTTCCAATGCCTCAGATGCGTGTGACAGACTGCGCTTTGCCGCAGTTTCGGATGATTCTCTTTTAAGCAAGGATGCCCAGCTCAAGATACAGGTCGAGTTTGATAAAAACGCGCGCACCATCACCGTGCACGATAGCGGCATAGGTATGTCTCGTGATGAAGTCATTCAGAACATTGGTACTATTGCCAAATCCGGCACTAGGGAATTTCTTGAACAGCTGACCGGTGATCAAAGCGAGGACGCCCGCCTCATCGGCCAATTTGGAGTTGGTTTTTACTCTTCATTTATTGTGGCGGACAAGGTCACGCTGATTACGCGCAGAGCCGACCTGGAAAAGAGCGAGGGTGTTCGTTGGGAGTCGGGTGGTACCGGGTCTTATACCCTGGAAAACGTAGAACGGCATAAATGCGGCACGGAAATTATTTTACACCTCAAGGAGGGGGAAGACGAACTGCTTAATGGCTGGCGCCTGCGCTCAATCATCACCAAATATTCCGACCATGTACCTTTGCCGATTGAAATGCGTGAAGAAAACGACAAAGGCGAACCTCTCGCAAAATGGGAGACAGTCAATAAGGCATCGGCACTGTGGACAAGACCTAGAAATGAAATTAGTGATGAAGAATATAAGGAATTCTACAAGTACATAGGGCATGATTCCGCAGCTCCTCTTGCATGGACACATAACCATGTAGAAGGGAAGATGGAATATATTTCTTTGTTGTACGTTCCCACGCAAGCACCTTTTGATTTATTCGAACTGCATCCAAAACACGGTGTAAAACTCTATGTGCAGCGTGTATTCATCATGGATGACGCAGAGAAACTATTGCCGCGTTACTTGCGTTTTGTTCGTGGCGTGATCGATTCAAATGACTTGCCACTTAACGTTTCCAGGGAAATACTACAAAGTAACAAAGTTATTGACAGTATTCGTTCCGGTTCGGTTAAGAAAATTCTTGGTTTGCTGGAGAACCTTGCTAAAAACGAGTCAGTCAAGTACCAGGAATTCTGGTCTGTATTTGGCAAAGTACTAAAAGAAGGTCCTGGCGAAGACTTTACCAATAAAGACAGAGTTGCCGGACTGCTCAGATTCTCGTCTACGCATAATGATAACGACGTTCAGAACGTTTCACTGGACGATTATATTGCGCGCATGAAAACCGGGCAGAAAAAGATCTACTATATCACCGCCGATAACTATACATCTGCCAGAAACAGCCCTCATCTGGAGGTTTTCCGTGATAAGGGGATTGAAGTATTGTTGTTGTTTGACCGCGTAGATGAATGGCTGATAAGTCATTTGAATGAACACCAGGGAAAACCTCTTGCCTCCGTTGCAAAGGGTGAGCTTGATTTTAGCGAGCTTGAAGGCGAAGAAGGTAAGAAAGAGCAAAAACTGAAGGAGAAAGAAGCGCGGGATATCGTTAAACGCATTAAAGAAGTTCTTGGGGATAAAGTTGAAAACGTGCGCGTATCCCACCGCCTGACTACGTCGCCGGCGTGTATTGTACTGAACGAACATGAAATGGCGATGTACATGCAACATTTATTGCGCCAGGCGGGACACGACGTGCCTGTAACCAAGCCTGTGCTGGAGATCAATCCAACCCACCCCTTGGTTCGGCGAATGGAAAACGAAGAGGCGAAAGAGCGCTTTCAAGATTGGGCAAGCATACTATTTGATCAAGCCATTCTTGCGGAAGGTGGCCAACTTGAGAATCCTGCAGGCTTTGTCAATCGTCTCAATCACATGATCAGTGAAATTGCCGGGTAACTAAAGAGGCATTGCGTACCTCGATAAAACTCGACCGTGCATCTCAGGAGGCTATTACAGTGTTTCAGGTGTCCGCCTACTGAAAGGATGCTATTTGGAATAATCAAAAAATCTGTTCCGCATTGAACACTGGGCCGTCTACGCAGACCCGTTTCATGGCAATGACCTTGTCATTTTCCTTATACGGCACGGTACAACCTGCACACCCTCCTATGGCACAGGCCATGTATTCTTCCAGGGATATTTGGCAAGGGAGTTGGTGGCGTTTAGCAAAATTCACTACGGCTGCAAGCATCCGTTTAGGGCCACAGGTGAATACCTCTACTCCCTGCCTCGCTTCCTCGTGCAGGTTTGTAAACCAATGTTCGGCGAGTTCATGTGCGTAGCCTGCAAAACATCCCTGGTAACCCTGCAAGCTGGTCATGCGTGAGGCAACACCCCAGTCATCCAGCAGGGGCATCGCGGCGATGACTTGGTTCGGTATATTCTGCACCAGAATTTTCGACGGCTTGGCCGTAAATGGAAATGGAATCTCAGACCCCATGATCACGAAAGGAGTGATGTTCGGTTTTTTTCTCAGTTCATCAGCCAGAAAGATCATCGGTGGAATCCCTACGCCACCTCCAATCAGTAACGGGTGCGTAGTGCGGTCGGATAGGGTAAACGTATTGCCGATAGGGCCTAGACACTGGATTTTGTCGCCCATTTTACGTGTGGCAAGCTGGGCGCTGCCTTTGCCTACTACCTTGTAGAGGACCTCTATATTTCCGGCGTCGGAATCGCTACGCATGATGGAATAGGGACGCCGCAGTGCCAACTGGTGGTCACACCGTAAATGTATGAAGTTGCCGGCACGTGCGTGTTTAGCACATTTCGGCGCGTTAAGCCTTATGACATGCTGGTGTGCAGGCAAGGTTTCATGGCCGATGACTTCGGCACATTCTTCGAAGATAGTATTGCGATGAGTCTTCAGTTGGCTTTCTCACGTAGCTTGAATCGGACTAAAGCTGGTTCTCGAAGACCAGCTTGCCGTTGATGAAGGTATGCGTCACTCGGCCTTTCAGCTGCTTGCCCAGAAAAGGTGTATTTTTGCCACGACTGTGCATAGTTTTATTATTCAGCGTCCAGCCAAATTGTGGGTCTACCATGCACAGGTCGGCACACGCGCCCACACTCAGATTCCCTGCAGTAATACCCAGTATTTCAGCAGGTTGTTGCGTTACCACTTGCACAGCTTTACTCAAAGTCAGTACGTTTTCATGTACCAGTTCAAGCAATAGAGGCAGCAGGGTTTCCAAAGTGGAACAGCCAGGTTCTGTTGATTGAAAGGGTGCAAGCTTGGCTTCGATTTCATGGGGCTGGTGGTCAGCGCATACCGCTGATAATGTCCCCATCTTTATACCTTCGCGCAGGTCGTCCCGATCTTTACGAGCGCGATAGGGAGGCACGTTGTGGCATGAACTATCAAAGTCCCGTAAATCTTCATCGGTTAAAAACAGGTGCAGAATACTAGTGTCTGCACTTATCGGAAGACTGTCACAGTGCGTGCGGGCGATCATGTCTACCGCCCGTCCAGTGGAAAGCCGGCAAAAATGAGTACGGACATTTAATTCTTCAATAAGTGACAATTGAAAGGCCAGCGCGGCAGTCTCTGCCGCTGCCGGAATGCCGGGCAAACCTAACCTTGAGGATGTAAGACCTTCATGTACGCAGCCTTTATTCGCGAGTTGATGGTCGAACGGGTAGGTAAAGACAGTTAAATCCTGGCTTGATGCGTACTCCATTGCGCGACGTAACACCATGGAGTTTTTGACAGGCCGTAAAACGTTACTTACCCCCACGCAGCCCGCCGCTTTCAAAGCTGCCATTTCACTCAGACATTCACCGTGCAACCCTGCCGTCAGTGCACCGATTACATACACACGACAGCGACTACTATCTCGGGAAAGCCGCTCGATCAACTCGACCTGTGCCGGAGAGTCTACTACGGGGTCAGTAATCGGCAGGCAGGCGAGGCTGGTAACGCCACCTGCTACCGCTGCCAGCGTTTCGGATTGTATCGTTGCCTTATGTTCGTGCCCAGGCTCGCGTAAACAGGCAGAGAGTTCCACCAGCCCCGGCAGCACGAATTTGTTCGCGGCATCAATACATTGATCAGCTTGCCAATCATGGGGTCGATTGCCGATGGCAGCGACCTTGCCATCGGCAATGAAAACATCCGCCTGTCGATCAATTTCATTTTTAGGGTCGACGAGGTGGCCATTCAGGATTTCAACTTTCATCAGCTACTCTATTTTTGCTTGCACTGATAGCCAGCGATAATATCGCCATGCGTACTGCAATACTGTAATTTACTTGCTGTAAAATGACGGATTGATGACCATCCGCGACTTCCGAGCTTATTTCAACTCCCCGATTGATCGGACCAGGGTGCATTACAATGGCGTTGGGGTTTGCCAGTGCCAAGCGCTCAGGAGTCAGGCCATATAATTGAAAATATTCGTGCTCACTGGGGATGAAAGCACCTTGCATGCGTTCTTTTTGCAGGCGTAGCATAATAATTATGTCTACATCGCGTAGGCCTTGGTTGCAATTTTGAAATTCACGCACGCCAAGTTGTTCGACATGAGCTGGCAACAGCGTCCTCGGTGCAATCACGCGCACTTCTCTAATACCCAAAGTGGTAAGTGCCTCGATTTGTGAACGCGCCACTCGTGAGTGCAGGATGTCACCGACGATGGCAACATTGACGTCTGGGAAATCCTTATGGTGTTTGCGCATCGTAAACATGTCCAGCATGGCTTGCGTAGGGTGTGCATGTCTTCCGTCTCCAGCGTTGATAATGCTGACGTGAGGCGCGACGTACTTGGCGATGAAATCAGCTGCACCGCTTTCGGGATGTCTGATGATGAACATGTCCGTGTTCATTGCCGCGAGATTAAATAATGTATCGAGCAGACTCTCGCCTTTGGTGGTGGAGGAAGTTGCAACGTTGATGTTCAGCACATCTGCGGAAAGCCGTTTGGCAGCGAGCTCAAACGTCGTGAGCGTGCGCGTGCTCGGTTCAAAAAAAAGATTAACAATAGTTTTGCCGCGTAACAGCGGCACTTTCTTTACTGCTTGATCGTCTACGCCGATAAATGATTCCGCAGTATCCAGAATTCGAGTAAGTGTTTTTTTATTTAGTCCGCCTATCTTGAGAAAATGCCTCATCGCGGAATCAATCCACAATTTTCAGGGTTAACGGGTCGGGCCCGTTCAATTTTATGTGCTGTTTGGTATTCAGGTTAAGGGAGTCGCCTACCACGTCGGCTTGTATGGGTAATTCTCTGCCGTTCCGCTGCACCAGTGTGACCAGATTTACTGAAGCTGGGCGGCCATAATCGAAAATTTCATTCAAGGCGGCGCGTACCGTGCGTCCAGTGTATATCACGTCGTCGATTAGAATGACGTGTTGGTCGTCAACGTCTCGTGGCAAGTGCGATGGCTTAACAGTCGGCTGAATGCCTGCGCGGCTAAAATCATCCCTGTAAAACGTGATATCCAGGATGCCGAGTTCATTTTGGTCGTTCAACAATGATTGCAAACGCTTGGCTACCCAGACTCCACCAGTGCGAATACCGATAAATACCGGGTCAGTGATATCTCTCTCGCCCATGTACGTACGTAACTCTTGGGCCAGCTTTACCAGCAATTGTTGGGTGTCCAGAATGGTCATGGGTTTACCTGACCTGAATCAGATGATAGCCATGAATGCAGAATAATTGCGGCAGAAGCCTTGTCGATATCGGCCTTTTTTATTCTCCTGCGTTGGCCTTTGCTGCGCATGTCTTTAAGTATTTCATAAGCTGTCGCAGAAGAATAGGACTCATCAACGGTCTCGATAGGCACATCGTAGCGCACCTGTAAATTTTTGCAAAAAAGATGAATTCTATCGCGTAAAAAACTGTTGTTTTGTGTACCGTGCTCAACGTGCCCTATGACCAGAGTTTTGGGATGCCATTGTGCCATGATCTGGTCAACTTGGTCCCAGGGTATTCCTGAGGCAGGTACTCTAATGGTCGTCAATGGATTTGCCGTGCCAATGTCTGCCACGCCAACTGCGACTCCTATCCTTCGTTCTCCATAATCGAATCCGATTACGTTAGGCATTTGCGCATACCCGCTAAGTGCCACAAGGTAGCCACGAGCATTTTAATATGTCCCTAAGCGTGTCCAGCTTCACTTGAGATCAAGTGTAGATCGATTCCGAGCTTATCTGCTGCGGTTTGCCAGCGTTTTTCCACTGGCGTGTGAAACACGATTCCAGCCTCGTAGGGGGCTGTTAACCATGCATTTTCTGCCAATTCTTGCTCCAGTTGGCCCGCTTCCCAGCCAGCGTAGCCTAAGGCGACGATCATGTTCCTCGGGCCGCGTCCAACAGCGATATCCAGCAATATATCTTCGGACATGGTCAGCTTCAAATCATGGTCGATTACCAATGTCGACTCCCAGTGCCGGTCAGAGTCATGCAATATGAATCCTCGATTGATATGTACTGGGCCACCCGCATATACGGGACTGTTACCACGGACCGCCTTGTCACTATCTACGTTCAGGCGGCTGATTAACTCCTCCACAGATACAGAGATAGGCTGATTGACAACGATACCCATTGCACCATGTTCATTGTGTTCGCAGATCAGCGTCACCGTGCGGGAAAAGTTGGGGTCACGCAATGAGGGCATGGCGATAAGCAGTTGTTTGGTTAGATTTCCTGACATATCCCTGGCATGCAAGTAATAAGTAATTGGATTATTGTTATCGAGTAACTATTCTACCAACTTTTAGAGGTTAAGACAGTTTTCCCATTTTTGGAATCATCACGTGCAAGGGAAATATGCAATCCTGATTGATGCCGCTTTCTTGAAGAGAAAACCTGGTTTGCTGGATGAAAATACTTTACGTGTGAAGTAATCAGGGAGTCATTTTTTCTTGGTCTCGTACCGCCTTTCAATTGAATCAAACAATGTCGCGCATATATTCAGGTCATAAATTTTGTCTAATTCTCGTATTCCAGTGGGGCTGGTAACATTGATCTCCGTCAAGTAATTGCTGATTATATCAATACCTACGAAACTGAGTTGCATGGCAGTCAGCGCAGGTTTGACCTGTTCGCATATCCACCGATCTCTTGTAGTAAGTTCAGCGCCTTGAGCGGTACCCCCCTTGGCCAGATTGGCGCGCAGTTCTCCTTTAGCCGGAACTCTTACCAGGGCGTAGGGAATGGGTTCGCCGTCGATGAGCAGGATTCGTTTATCACCTTTTTTATATGCGGCGATGAATTGCTGCGCCATCACCGTTCGGCGACCGAAGTGAGTAATTGTTTCCAGTATCACGTTTCGATTTGGATCATCATGCTGAACGCGAAATACGGAATCTCCGGCCATGCCGTCCAAAGGTTTGACCACGACCTCTTTGTGAATATTTATAAAGTCATCGAGCACCTGTTTTTTTCGCGTTACCGTGAAGGGAACCGTGCATTCGGTAAAACGAGTCGCAAATAATTTTTCATTGGCATTGCGCAAACCAGCAGGGTGGTTGACGACCATCGTGCCTGTCTCACACAATTGATCAAGCAGATAAGTCGTGTAGATATATTCCATATTAAACGGTGGGTCTTTACGCATTAACACCACATCAAGCTCACCCAGGTCTGTTGGCACCGTGTCAAGCAGTTCATACCAGTCGCTTTGATCATCTTGCACCGACATTTGTGCCGCATACCCCATGACTACGTTATCAGCTAGGTACAGTTCTGACGCTTGCAGGTAATGAATTTGATAAGCACGTCGCTGGGCCTCCAGAAGCATCGCGAAAGTGCTGTCTTTGGAGACGTTTATCTCCTCTATGGGGTCCATGATTACGCCCAATTTTAAGGACACAAGCGTATACCTCTCGAATGACAATCGGAGTTGATACTCGTAGCTTTCACACGTTGTTTTTGCCTTGCAGACAAATCGCCCCACAATAGCTGCGCACAAATCACAGCGGATAGTGCAGCGGTTTCCGTGCGCAATGTTCTCGGCCCTAACCCTACGGCTTGATAGCCTTTTTGTTGCATCGCGTCGACTTCAGACCGCATCAACCCGCCTTCGGGACCGACCAGCAACCAGATGGACGTGAGGCCCTTGTGGCCAAACTCTTCAAATGTTTTATTGGATTCAGTGTCCAGGATAAATCCATATTTATCGCCAGGTACATTTTCGAGGCATGATAAATCCATCGGATCATGTAACATCGGTAGAGTGGCACGTCCGCATTGTTCACAGGCACTGATAATGATTCTTTGCCAGTGCCTTTGCTTGCCAGCGTCCGATTTTAAGGAAGGCTTGACCGTGGTACGTTCAGTTATTACCGGGTGAATATCAGTTACACCTGCCTCTACGGTCTTTTGAATTGCATAGTCCATGTGTGAACTTTTGGAAATGCCTAAAACCAGGTGCGTCGTCAGGGCAGACTCATTAGTCAGTTTTTTTTGACTGACAACCTTTACCGTCACGTCTTTCCTGTTCAGGGCAAGGATAGCGCAAGCGTAGTCGCAACCATCGCCATTGAATAGTGTAAGAGATGAGTTTTTGTTCAATCGCAGGACGTTCAACGCGTGATGACATGCCGTTTTGTCCAGCATGATTTCATCACCTGAAGCCAAATCTTGGTCTACATACAATCGAGTGATTCGCATTGCCTCATTGTCGTTTCGTTAAGGCAAGATATTACGTGATGCAATTAGTAGTGATAGTAATCCGGTTTATAGGGGCCATTGACGTTTACGCCGATATAGTCTGCTTGCTGCGCAGATAGCGTGGTCAGTTTCGCACCTATCTTGTTCAGATGCAGGCGTGCGACTTCCTCATCCAGTGCTTTTGGCAACACGTAGACCTTGTTCTCATACTTGCTTGAATTTTTCCATAGCTCCATCTGTGCCAGGACTTGATTAGTGAACGAGTTGGACATTACAAAACTCGGATGTCCGGTAGCGCATCCCAGATTGACCAGGCGGCCTTCAGCCAGCAGGATGATGCGTTTGCCATCCGGGAAGATAACGTGGTCCACCTGTGGCTTGATATTTTCCCACCGATATTGTTTCAAGCTCGCTACGTCAATCTCGTTATCAAAATGACCGATATTGCAAACGATCGACTGGTCTTTCATTGCCAACATGTGGTCGTGGGTGATCACATTGTAATTTCCCGTTGCAGTCACGAAGATATCTGCCGTATCGACGACGTCGTCCAGCAACACGACCCGATAGCCTGCCATGGCAGCTTGCAGTGCGCATATGGGGTCGATTTCAGTAATCAGAACATTTGCTCCCAGACTACGCAGCGATTGTGCGCTGCCTTTACCTACGTCACCAAAGCCGCACACTACGGCGGTTTTGCCTGCAATCATGACGTCCGTTGCGCGTTTCAGGCCATCAACCAATGATTCGCGACAACCATACAAGTTATCAAACTTGGACTTGGTAACGGAATTATTTACATTGAACGCAGGGACTTTCAACTCCCCGTTTTTGGCCATTTCGTGCAGGCGATGCACGCCGGTAGTAGTTTCCTCTGACAATCCTTTTACATCTTTCAGCAGTTCAGGGTATTTTTCGTGCATGGCCTTAGTCAGATCGCCGCCGTCATCAAGCAGCATATTTGGATGCCAGCCGCTTGCACCGTGAACAGTTTGCTCGATGCACCATTCGTACTCCTCTTCCGTTTCACCTTTCCAGGCGAATACGGGGACACCCTTTGTTGCGATGGCTGCGGCGGCATGATCCTGCGTAGAAAAAATGTTACATGACGACCAGCGTACCGCTGCACCTAATTCAATCAGGGTTTCAATAAGCACGGCGGTTTGAATGGTCATGTGCAGGCAACCGGCGATGCGTGCCCCCTGCAAGGGTTTTTCGCCGGCGTGCTTTTCACGTAACGCCATCAGACCGGGCATTTCCGTTTCTGCGATAGCGATTTCCTTATGTCCCCAATCTGCCAAAGTAACGTCGGCAACCTTGAAGTCGGGTTCAAGTTTTTCAGCGGATTGAATACTCATGGTTTATCGTATCCTCAAGTGGTAAACAAACTACGTTCATAGTGCATGTTCCTTTAATTCTAGGGCCTTATCTGTGCGCTCCCAGGGAAAACTGTCCTCGTCACGCCCGAAGTGCCCATAAGCGGCCGTGGCCTGATAGATTGGCTGCAGCAAGTCCAGCATAGTAATGATTCCATGCGGCTTTAAGTCAAATACCTTCTGTACGATGCCTTGTATCTCGTCGTCTGCTATCTTGCCCGTACCAAATGTATCGATGAAAATAGAAGTTGGCTCGGCAACGCCTATCGCGTAGGAAATTTGAATCTCGCAGCACTCAGCCAAGCCAGCAGCTACGATATTTTTTGCCACGTAACGGCCTGCATAGGCAGCGGAACGATCCACCTTAGAAGGGTCTTTGCCCGAAAAAGCCCCACCGCCGTGACGTGCCATGCCTCCATAAGTATCCACGATGATTTTGCGCCCGGTCAAGCCACAATCACCAACGGGTCCGCCGATTACGAAATTACCGGTCGGGTTAATGTGATACTCGGTATCACTGGACAACCACTTTGCGGGTAGAGTTGGCTTTATAATCAACTCCATTACTGCTTCGTGCAAATCTTTTACGTCAGGGTCGTGCTGCGTAGATAGTACTACGGTGCTAATGCGCACCGGTTTTCCATCTTCATATACGAAGGTTACCTGGCTCTTTGCGTCGGGGCGCAGCCAGTTCGGGTCCAACTGGCCAGTTTTTCTTACCTCGGCCTGCTTTTGCATCAACCTGTGTGCGTACGTAATCGGGGCAGGCATCAATACGTCGGTTTCATTGCTGGCGTATCCGAACATCATGCCTTGATCGCCTGCACCCTGTTCTTCCTTGCTTGCTCGATTCACGCCTTGTGCAATATCGGGCGATTGTTCGCCCAACGCATTGATAACTGCACAACTATTCCCGTCAAATCCAACGACAGAATTGTTATAGCCTATTCCGATGACGGTATTACGTACGATGGATTCAAAATCAATTTGTGCACAGGTCGTAATTTCTCCTGCCAGTAAGACCATACCGGTTTTCACCAGGGTTTCACATGCCACGTGCGCATTTTTATCCTGTTCCAATATGGCGTCCAGAACGGCATCCGAGATTTGATCTGCCATTTTATCCGGGTGCCCCTGGGAAACGGATTCGGAAGTAAATACACGTCTTGTAGTCATGCAATATTTTCCATGAAATCCTTGAATGATATTATCTAAAGGGTTAACAGAAGGCTGAAAGCACGTTATTGTACGCATTCAGACGATTAAAAGCATAAGTATATCGCGTTATGGTGCAAACTCCTTCCAACATGATGCCATTGGGAACACAGGCCCCCGACTTTTGTCTGCCGGACACCGTTTCCGGTAATGAATTATGCCTGCATGAGGTCCGTGGTGAAGTGGCGACTCTCATCATGTTTATATGTAACCACTGTCCTTTTGTAATTCACGTGCAAAATGAACTTGTTACACTTGGTCGGGACTATCTGACCAAAGGAGTTGGCATTGCCGCCATCAGCGCGAACGATATAGACAATTATCCGGAGGACTCACCGGATAAAATGAAAGTAACTGCATCATCGCTTGGCTACACCTTTCCCTATTTATATGATGAGACGCAACAAGTCGCCCGTCTGTATGAAGCTGCCTGTACGCCGGATTTTTTCTTGTTTGATAAAGACCTGAAATGCGTATACCGGGGGCAACTGGATGATTCACGTCCAGGGAATAGCATTCCGGTAACAGGGGAAGACCTGCGTAGTGCGCTTGATTCGGTCCTGGCAGGAGAGCAAGTCAGCCCGAATCAAAAACCCAGTGTGGGATGCAATATCAAGTGGAAGAACTGAGCTTGCTGTCAGCAATCTGGGTATACTGCGAGCTGTAAGGAAAAGTCGCTACTACATGGCATTGTTGCCGTGCGAGTCTATAATAGCCGTATGGACGTTCCTGCAACAAAACCGGATGCAACCGAACAACGGCTGGCCGATTTGTGCGCCGAGCTTGACGCACAAATGCGCACTTTCATCGGCTATCCATGCGCCGGTGATTTTAACTACGATGCGCTGCAACCTTTCTTTCGATATCCACTGAATAACGTAGGCGATCCCTTCAACGACAGCAGCTATCGAGTTGACACCAGGTCGATTGAGTGCGAAGTGCTTGCCTGGTTTGCAGCATTGAATCATGCTCCGCAAGATGAGTATTGGGGTTACGTTACCACCGGCGGTACGGAAGGCAACATGTACGGCATGTACGTAGCCCGCGAATTACTACCCGACGGCATCGTCTATTACAGTGAGGCGACGCACTATAGTGTCATCAAGATCATGCGCGTGCTCGGGCTGCGCCATATCACCATCCGCGCCCAAGCCAGCGGCGCCATAGACTGTGATGACCTGTACGAGACGTTACGCATTCATCGTGACGCACCGCCGATCATCTTTGCCAACATAGGTACAACCATGACAGAAGGTATCGATGACGTCATGCGTATCAAAGCCATGTTGAGCGACCTTGCCACTGAGCGTTCCTACGTTCACGTTGATGCGGCTTTTTCCGGTATGACCTTACCTTTCTGCAAGGGCCCACCCGTCTACGATTTCCGGTGTGGTATCGACAGTATCGCTATCAGCGGGCACAAGTTCATTGGCATGCCTTTTCCGTGCGGGATCGTGCTGGCGCAGCATCACCATGCTGATCGCATCGCCCGCTCCATAGAATACATCGGCACACGCGACACCACCCTGACTGGATCACGTAGCGGCTTGGCACCACTGTTTCTATGGTACGCCATCCAGCGTTTGGGCAGCGCCGGATTTCGCCACCGCGTTGCTCGCGGTCAGGACCTGGCTCGCTATACTGTCGAACGCTTCCTTGATGGCGGGACTAATGCCTGGCGCAATCCGCTGTCGCTGACGGCTGTATTCCCAACTCCTCCTGCCGAACTACAGGAAAAGTGGCAACTGGCCGTGCAAGGTGATATTGCCCACATCATGACCGTGCCGCCCGTTAATGAAGAGCGCGTGGACGCATTCATCAATGATTATCTCGCTACCTGTTCATAAAATTCAGCCATGAAGGAAATCACCGTCATTACTGCCAATCGTGAAGGTCTGCTTGCCGAGGTTGCCGGGGTACTTGAGCGTGCGCACGTCAACATTGATGCCATTGACGCCACCAGCATGGGCAAAGTTGGACGTATTGATTTGGTTGTCAGCGACTACGACAGCGCCCTTGATGCCCTGCACGCTGCCGGTATGCGCCCGGTGACCGAAGATGCCGTGGTAATTCGTTTGCGTGACGAGCCTGGTGCCCTTGCTGCCGTTGCCCGTCGTTTTGCTGATGCCAAGATCAACCTGCGCAGCATCCTGAGCCTATATCGAATGGAAGGCTGGACTTATGTCGCCCTTGGCGTTGACCGCACGTCGCAGGTCATGGAACTCATTGCCGACGTTGCTGTGGATGAATAGCTGCTTTAGCTGCGTCACTATTCATCATTGATTATATACTTTTCGAAGGCCTTTAGTTTAGTATTGCTATCTTTGCAGTACAGCCGTTTTACAATGTGCTCCTTTCTGTTCAAGGCTTGAAGACAACTTATCAATTTCCGAATCAATCCCGTTCGCACAAGTATCTTTTGCAATGAGAAATCGTAGAGAGCTTGCCAATGCTATTCGTGCCTTGAGCATGGATGCCGTCCAGCAGGCAAAGTCCGGGCATCCGGGAATGCCCATGGGAATGGCCGATATTGCCGAAGTGCTGTGGAATGACTACCTTAAACATAATCCAAATAATCCTCACTGGCCTGATCGTGATCGTTTCGTGTTGTCAAACGGGCATGGCTCAATGCTGCTGTACTCCCTGCTGCACTTGGCGGGTTATGCCCTCTCGCTTGATGAGATCAAAAACTTTCGACAACTGCATTCTAAAACTCCTGGTCATCCAGAGTATGGTGACACGCCTGGGGTTGAGACCACCACCGGGCCGCTTGGACAAGGTATTGGTAACGCCGTGGGCATGGCCATGGCAGAAAAAATCCTGGCGTCAACTTTCAATAAAAACGGCTTGGATATCGTTGATCATTACACCTACGTGTTTGCAGGTGACGGCTGTCTGATGGAAGGCATCTCCCACGAGACATGTTCCCTGGCAGGAACACTCGGCCTTGGAAAGCTCATCATGTTCTATGACGACAACGGGGTTTCCATTGATGGGAAAGTGGAGGACTGGTTTACAGATGATACACCACTACGATTTCGCTCCTACGGCTGGCACGTCATTAAGGACGTGGATGGGCATGACGCGACACAAGTCAGCCGTGCTATTGCAGCGGCGAGGAATGAAGCTGCAAGGCCAACGTTAATCTGTTGTAAAACGGTTATCGGCTGGGGGTCGCCTAACAAGCAGGGAACGGCCTCTGTTCACGGCGCACCACTGGGTGAGGATGAAATACGATTGGCGCGTGATCAACTGAACTGGGAGCATGAGCCGTTTTACATCCCGGATTCCGTCTACAGAGAATGGAACGCTGCTGAACAAGGTGCGCAACAAGAGGCGCAGTGGCAAGAAAAGTTCAGTCGCTACCAGGAGGAACATCCACATTTGGCTGATGAATTTCTAAGACGCATAAAAGGAACACTTCCCGCAAACTGGGATAGAGAATCTCACGAGATAGTCCAGTCCGCCGTTGAAGAGAAAAAATCAGTAGCGACTCGCAAGGCGTCTGAATTTGCCCTGGAAGGCTACGCTAAATTACTGCCGGAATTGATTGGTGGCTCGGCAGATTTAACCGGCTCTAACAATACCTGGTGGTCGGGGTCCAGGAAACTTACTTCAAAAGATAATACCGGTAACTATGTTTATTACGGGGTACGTGAATTTGGCATGTCGGCCATTAACTCGGGAATTGCCTTGCACGGTGGATTTATTCCCTACGCTGCTACCTTTCTTGTATTTTCGGATTATGCGCGCAATGCCTTGCGCGTGGCCGCATTGATGGGGTTGCGAAACATCTTTATCTATACGCACGATTCAATCGGGTTGGGGGAAGACGGCCCCACGCACCAGGCGGTCGAGCATTTGGCAGCGCTTAGATATATACCCAACATGTCGGTGTGGCGCACTGCGGATACTGTAGAATCGGCCGTGGCGTGGAAACACGCAATTGAACGTACATCGGGACCAACCTGCCTGGTATTTTCACGCCAGAACTTGCCATTTATAGAACGGGATACTGAGCAGGTCTCCCTGATTGGCAGAGGTGGCTACGTATTGTATGACTGCGCGGGACCACCAAGGCTTATTCTTATTGCAACCGGCTCGGAAGTAAGCATTGCACTTGCCGCTGCACGGCGGCTTAACCAACAGGGTCAGCAGGTACGTCTGGTATCAATGCCGAGTACAGACACGTTTGATGCACAGGACGATGTTTACAAGGAATCTGTTTTGCCCGGCAGCGTTACCAGGAGGCTTGCAGTGGAGGCTGGAAATCCCGATTACTGGTCAAAATACGTGGGTTTGGGAGGGGACACTATCGGCATTGCCGAATTTGGCGTATCGGCGCCGGGCGAGGTCGTCATGCAACATTTTGGCTTTAGCGAGGAAAATATTGTCACACGAGCATTAGCGATGCTTAACTGACCTTACACATTTTTATATACGAGATTAGCACGGAGAAGGTAATGGCTATAAGACTTGCAATTAACGGTTATGGAAGAATCGGAAGAAATATCATGCGTGCTCTCTATGAGTCGGGCCGTAATGAAGAGATCAAGGTAGTTGCAATTAATGACCTGGGGGATGCAAACACCAATGCACATTTGACCCAGTTTGATACGGCACATGGCAGGTTTAATGGCACCGTTGAAGTAGACGGTGACTATATGGTCATTAACGGTGACCGCATTCGGGTTTGTGCCGAGCGTAACCCGGAAAGGCTTCCCTGGAAAGAACTGGACATTGACGTTGTGCATGAAAGCACGGGTTTTTTTGCCAGCAAGGAAAAGGCGAAAGGGCATTTGGCAGCAGGTTCAAAAAAGGTAATTATTTCTGCCCCGGGTGGCAAAGACGTTGATGCAACCATAGTATACGGCGTGAATCATGACATTTTGAAAGCGAGCGATACGGTAATCTCCAATGCATCGTGCACAACCAACTGCCTGGCACCGATGGTAAAACCTTTGCATGAGAAAATTGGAGTTGAAAATGGCGTGATGACAACAGTACACGCCTACACCAATGACCAGGTCTTGACGGACGTATATCACAGCGACTTGAGGCGTGCGCGCTCTGCTACCACGTCAATGATTCCTACCAAGACAGGAGCAGCCTCCGCAGTGGGCTTGGTGCTGCCCGACTTGAACGGCAAACTGGATGGTTTTGCAATTCGCGTGCCTACCATCAACGTCTCGCTGGTTGATCTCACCTTCCTCGCGTCCCGTGATACGGGCGCGGAAGAAATAAACTCGATAATGCAGGAAGCTGCTGATGACCACGTGCTGGCTTACGTGGACCAACCTTTGGTATCGGTAGATTTCAATCATGATGCCCATTCCTGCAACTTTGACGCGTCGCTTACCAAGGTGATGGGTGGGCGTACTGTGAAAGTTTGCTCCTGGTACGACAATGAATGGGGATTCTCTAATCGCATGTTGGACGCTACGATTGCATTGATGGCCGCGAAATAGGGTAAATAACCACCTTTTTACTGGGTATTAATGGAGCAGCCGTAACGCCGTGTCGATTTTGAGCATGGCTGATCTTGATCTTTCGGATCAACGAGTGTTGATTCGTGAAGATTTCAACGTTCCGGTAAAAGATGGGTATGTTACGAACGCAAAGCGCATTGATGCCGCGATACCAACGATACAACACGCGGTGAATGAAGGCGCAAAAGTCATTTTGCTATCACATCGGGGACGACCAACGGAAGGTAATTACGATGAAGCGCAGTCCATGTTGCCTGTTGCCGACTATTTTAATGATAAAGGATATCTGGACATACGGTTTGAGAGGAACTGGCTTAATGGGTTCAGTATTAACGCCGGTGAAATAGTACTATGCGAAAATGTGCGTTTTCAGGTCGGTGAAAAAAGCAATGATGAGCAACTTGCAAGAAAAATGGCAAGTTTGTGTGACATATACATAATGGATGCATTCGCGACAGCGCATCGTGCACAGGCATCTACGCACGGCGTTGCCAGGTATGCGCCCGTTGCATGTGCCGGACCGTTGCTGATAAAAGAATTGAATTCATTGGCCAGGGTACTGGCTGATCCTGCCAGACCCCTGCTTGCAATTGTGGGGGGTGCCAAGGTCTCTACAAAACTGACAGTGCTGGAATCGTTGCTGGAAAAGGTGGATCAACTAATTGTTGGTGGAGGCATTGCAAATACATTTCTGGCGGCCATGGAAAAACCGGTTGGTAAATCGCTTTACGAACGGGACCTGCTCCCTACCGCAAAATACTTACTGACAAAGGCGGCACACCAGGACGTTCAAATACCACTGCCCGTAGACGTGGTATGTGCTACGGAATTTTTGCAAACCGCAGAGGCTGTGACCAAACCGGTTGAGGAAGTCAGTAGCGAGGATATGATCCTGGATATTGGGCCACGCTCCTCGCAAGGGCTTGTGTCACTCATACGGGATGCCGGCACCATAATCTGGAATGGCCCTCTGGGCACATTTGAATTCGAGGCCTTTGCACGTGGAACCGAGGCGATAGCCAAAGCTGTTGCAGACAGCAAGGCATTTTCCATAGCAGGAGGAGGTGATACCTTGGCAGCAGTGGACCAGTTTGATGTACAGGACCAAATCTCCTATCTATCGACCGGTGGCGGTGCATTCCTGGAGTACCTGGAAGGAAAGGTTTTACCAGCGGTTGAAATATTGGAACAAAGAGCAAATGGTTAATCACGAGAACACGACAAACCTGGATAGCGACGTGAAACAGCCATGGTAACTACCACGGAAATTCCTCAACGGGAAATGGTGCTTCGGCATACGAAGATTATCGCCACGTTAGGCCCAGCCACGGACAGTGAGCAAATAATGAGTAAGCTCATTGACGCTGGTATTGACCTGGTGCGCCTCAATTTTTCGCACAGCCCGTATGAAGAGAATGCCTGGCGGGTTAAGACCCTGCGCAAACTCAGCCGACAAAAAAATTATGAAGTTGGAGTTCTTGGTGATTTACAGGGTGCCAAAATCAGAATCGGTGCATTCAAGAATGGCACTATTGAACTCGGCGTAGGTGAGCGATTTTGTATTGATACGAAGTTACCTATAGACCAGGGTGATTACGTAGCAGTTGGAACGACATATAAAAATTTGGGCAATGACGTGAGCAGTGGGGACACGTTATTGATTGATGACGGCCGCATCGTACTGGAAATTCTTGACGTCGTGGAAGGAAGGATAAACTGTGAAGTAATAGTGGGTGGACAATTAAACAGTAATAAAGGTATCAATCGACAAGGAGGTGGCTTGGCTGCCGCTACACTAACGCAAAAAGATCATCAGGATATACGCAACGCCGTGAAGCTCGACGTAGATTACCTGGCTGTTTCCTTCCCGCGCTCTGCCGAGGACGTCAGGCTGGCAAAGAAACTGTTTGCGGATGCAGGGGGTAACGCGGGCATCATCGCAAAGATTGAGCGCGTCGAAGCTCTGAATGCCATCGATGAGATACTGGATGAATGTGACGCCATTATGATTGGCCGCGGTGACCTCGGGGTTGAAATTGGTGACGCAGAAGTGCCCGGCATGCAAAAGCTGCTGATTGACAAGGCGCACGATAAAAATCGTGTCGCAATAACTGCTACCCAAATGATGGAATCCATGATCTACAGCCCTATTCCAACGCGTGCTGAGGTATCCGATACAGCGAACGCGGTGCTGGATGGAACTGATGCGGTAATGTTGTCGGGAGAAACGGCAGTTGGCAAATACCCCGTTCAGGCAGTTAAGGCGATGAGCCGCGTTTGCCTGGCCTCTGAACGGCGTGGGCTGAAAAAGATGCCTGATCATCGCATGCGCGCGCACTTTGGCAGGGTAGACGAGGCAATTGCAATGTCGGCAATGTATATTGCCAATCACCTGGACATTGAGGCGATTGCAGCCTTGACGGAATCAGGTTTTACGGCCTTGTGGATGTCCCGTATCAACTCGGCAATTCCTATCTATGCGTTAACCCGGCACGAAAAAACCTTGCGCAAGGTAACCTTGTACAAGGGTGTTTATCCTGCAAGCCTGGAACTGTTAGGCCGCGGCCACGTGGAAGTGAACAAAGATGCCATAGATGTATTGCTAAAATGTGGCGTGGTACACAACGATGACCTGGTCATTATTACAAAAGGTGACTTGACGGGTGTGCAAGGTGGTACAAACGTGTTGAAAATTGTTCGAGTAGGGCACTTAATTGAGCCCCAGTAATTGTTAAGATATGAGGTTCAAAACCTTGTATTTTTCGTGATGTTTACAGCCGCAGGAGAATAACGCATGAACGTAGAGGAACTGAATAAAATTGCGTACGCGATGGTAGCGCCCGGCAAGGGGATACTTGCCATGGACGAAAGTCATCCCACGTGTAACAAAAGGTTTGCAAAATTGGGTATTCCAACCACGGTAGAAATGCGCCGCGCGTATCGTGACATGCTGGTGACTGCACCGGGTTTATCCGACTATATCAGTGGCGCGATCTTGTTTGACGAGACAATACGACAAAAAACGCTTGACGAAATGCCATTTGCAGAACATTTGAAAAAGAACGGAATCATCCCCGGGATTAAAGTAGACGCTGGAGCTAAGGCACTGGCAGGCCATGAAAGCGAGAAAGTTACCGAGGGACTGGATGGTTTACGTGAAAGATTTGCAGAATATTACCAGTTGGGGGCACGTTTCTCAAAATGGCGTGCCGTGATTACCATTGGCGATCATATTCCCAGTTGGGCGTGTATCGAGGCGAACGCGCATGCCCTGGCTCGCTATGCGCGGTTAAGCCAAGAGGCCGGAATTGTTCCTATCGTTGAACCTGAAGTACTCATGGACGGCAGCCATTCAATTGAACGGTGTCGTGAAGTTACGGAACTTGCTCAAAGGATTGTCTTTCACCAGCTAAGAAATCAAGACGTTTTGCTTGAAGGCATGGTACTCAAGCCTAGTATGGTCATCTCGGGTGCTGCGGCAGACAATCGAGCCAGCATCAGAGGCCGTTGCTGAACAAACCG
Source organism: Gammaproteobacteria bacterium (assembly GCA_965215055.1). Taxonomy (GTDB): domain Bacteria; phylum Pseudomonadota; class Gammaproteobacteria; order UBA4575; family UBA4575. The sequence continues at coordinate 835,045 of OZ244046.1, read as the reverse complement.
TACGTTGCCTGTTAAATACCGTTCCTGCGGCCGTACCGGGAATTGCATTTTTATCGGGTGGTCAAACAGATGAAGAAGCCAGTTCACACCTGAACGCCATGAACGCACTGGACGTTAAAGTGCCCTGGACGTTAACGTTTTCTTATGGACGCGCACTACAACAGACGGCCATGCAAACCTGGAGCGGCGACAGTGCCAATGTAAACAAAGCCCAACAGGCGCTGTTATGGCGGGCGAAATGTAACGGCCTAGCGGCATTAGGCAAGTATAGTGATGCCATGGAAAAACAGGCTGCCTGAAAAATCATGATTAAAATGATGAACTATCAGTTAAACAGTTAAGTGGAGGAATGTTGTCATGAAAATGATCACAGCCATCATCAAGCCCTTCAAACTTGATGATGTTCGAGAAGCATTGTCTGAGATAGGAGTTCAAGGGCTTACCGTCACTGAGGTAAAAGGATTCGGACGTCAAAAAGGCCACACCGAACTCTATCGCGGGGCAGAGTACGTCGTCGACTTCCTGCCCAAGATAAAGATGGAAATTGGAGTAGTAGAGGACCGGGTTGAAGACGTCGTTGAAGCAATTACCAAGGCTGCGAGCACGGGAAAAATTGGCGATGGCAAGATTTTCATCACCGGCGTCGAGCAAGTGATACGTATACGCACTGGTGAAACAGGCGAAGACGCACTGTAAAAGGGAAATAATATGAAACTCAAACTTAAATACTTATATTTCTTTTTGATCTGCTTGCTTCCATGCCTTGCCCTTGCGCAGGAAGGGGTAGATACCGGTGATACGGCTTGGTTGCTTACGTCTACTGCGCTGGTGTTGTTTATGACGATTCCCGGATTATCGCTGTTTTATGCTGGTCTGGTGCGCAGTAAAAACGTGTTGTCGGTATTGATGCAGTGTTTTACGATTACTTGCCTGGCTTCAATATTATGGCTGGTGTTTGGTTACAGCCTTGCCTTCAGTGAAGGAGGCACTATCAATAATTGGCTGGGAGGATTTTCCAACACCTTCCTGTCAAGCGTTACGCGCGAGTCGATGAGCGGCACCATACCCGAGTCGGTATTTGTGATGTTTCAACTCACTTTCGCCATCATTACGCCAGCACTTGTAGTAGGCGGGTTTGCCGAACGCATGAAGTTTTCGTCCATGATATGGTTTTCTGCCTTGTGGTTGACCTTCGTCTATTTACCCATTTGTCACTGGGTGTGGGGCGGTGGCTGGTTAAGTCAAAAAGGCGTACTGGACTTTGCCGGTGGACTGGTTGTGCACCTGACTGCGGGTGTGGGTGCCATTGTCGCTGCCATGGTAATGGGTGCAAGAAAGGGCTTTCCGCGCATGGCAATGCCACCGCATAGCCTGACCCTGTCCGTTGCCGGTGCTGGAATGTTGTGGGTAGGCTGGTTTGGGTTTAACGCGGGCAGTGCCGTTGCGGCCAGTGGTGACGCAGGTATGGCCATGCTGGTAACACACATCAGTGCCGCTACTGCTTCCCTGGTGTGGATGTTTGCCGAGTGGATTAAATATGGCAAGCCCAGCGTCTTGGGAATCGTAACCGGCATGGTCGCTGGACTTGGAACGATCACACCAGCTTCGGGGTTTGTTGGTCCATTGGGCGCACTGATTATTGGTGCGGCTGCCGGAATTGTCTGTTTTACTGCGACGAACTTCATCAAGCGCGTGCTGCATATCGATGATTCTCTGGACGTCTTTCCCGTACACGGTGTCGGTGGTATCCTGGGAACGTTTCTTACCGGCATCCTGGTTGCTGAACAATTTGGTGGTGCCGGTTTGTCCAAAGGCATGACGATAGTCTCACAACTCTGGGTGCAAATTCAGGGCATACTCGCGGTACTTGCCTGGACTGTAATCGCAACCTTTGTAATTTTACAAGTCATCAAGGTGGTTATCGGTCTGCGCGTGGATGAACAACAGGAGACCGAAGGGCTGGATATCACTCAGCACGAAGAGGCCGGATACAACATGTAGGGTGATGGGAAAGTGACAAGGACAGCATTCAAATGAACAAGACGGAGAATACGAGGTAGCTTCCCAACGCCTTGGCAAACAGGCAGGAGTTCTTCGCTTCTCTGTGCGGTATTCATAATGGCTCGCCACTTTGGGGGTGCCGGAGCAAAATATATGGAAGGAAGTATGCGACTGCGTTTTATCTTTGTATCAGTATTTTCTGTATACCTGTCTGGTTGTGCATCTACGCCACCCGCGCCTTTTATTACTCAAGTGAATTCTGAAGCTGTGCATGTCGAAGTACCATATGGCATGTTTGGACCTAGTGTTGAGAATGCTCAAGCTGCAAGCCTACCGTTGGCACGTACTCAATGCAGCGCAACTGGAAAAACTACCATTTTAATTTCCAGCATCAGACACTCTGGCGGAGGGTATGGGTGGTATGAATTCATCTATCGTTGCCTGTAACTGTTTGATGTAGCAGTTGGCGTGTCCCCCAAGGTGACTATGCAGTGAGTAAATCAGAGCGTTATCAGCTAGAACACTATCAACATTATCGGCGCCTCGTCATTGCTGAGCTTGAAAAGGGAATTATTAAGATTAGTTGACAAAAACCCACAGAAAAGTCTGCATACCAATACTTCGAGCAGAACCAATGGGGCGATGATCCTGTATGCGCCAAGTGCGGATGCACTGGAAGGATTACCAAGCAGAAGGATTACAAGAAAGGCTACTGGTGCGGAGACTGTCGCAGCTACTTCAACGTTTTCACTAATACGCCTCTTGAGCACAGTAGGGTAAAGGATGTCCGTAAATGGCTCTATGCAGCCCACTTGCTGATGACAGCAAGGAAAGGAATAAGTGCCTTACAATTAAGCAAGGAGATTGGTGTAGGCTATCCTACGGCTTGGTATATGCTTCATCGTTTGCGTATGGCATGTGGGAGCAATATGGAAGTTCTGCATGGTGAAATAGAAATGGATGCCACCTACATCGGCGGGAAGGAAGAGAACAAGCACACCAACAAGAAGCTGAAAGCGGGTCGCGGTGCAGTGGGCAAGCAAGCTGTATTAGGGTTGCGTGAGCGGGAGGGGCGCATAAAGGCCATGCCTGTACAGGCTGAAGACCATGAGACTATCCGCGATGCTGTCCACAAACATGTAAAAGTCGGCTCTACTCTTTACACGGATGACCACAGGGGGTATAAGGGCATCGGAGGCGTGCTATACGGACATAAGAGTGTCAAACACTCTGCCAAAGAGTACGTAAATGGCATGGCGCATACCAACGGAGTGGAGTCTGTTTGGTCGCTGCTCAAGCGTGGTTACAATGGCGTATACCATAACTGGAGCAAGAAGCATTGCCACCAGTATGTAAATGAGTTTACTTTCAGACTGAATGAAGGTAACTGTTCGAGAGACACACAAGACCGCATAAATGACTTGTTCAAGTCTATGACGGATAAGACCATCACCTTTGAGAAATTAACATCGTGAGTAGATCAAGTATGCAGTCTTTCGGTACGACTGATCGCTTGGGACATAACTCTGATGCTTTCTACGAGCGGAAACTTTTCAGCAAAGGAAAGGGCACGATGGAGTGTGTGGAAGAAAATAGCGTGCCAAAATCAAAACTGAATCGTATCTATAACCATAGTAGCGAGGATATGCGTGAATTGCCCGACAATAGTACGCATTTAATGGTTACTTCGCCTCCCTACAATGTTGGCAAGGACTACGATAAGGATATGACCGAACAGGCGTTTAGAGAGATGTTGCGAACGGTGTTTGCAGAAACGTATCGTGTCTTGGTTTCCGGTGGGCGTGCCTGTGTCAATATTGCCAATGTTGGTCGGAAACCTTATTTGCCGATGCACGCATGGATTATACAGGACATGGCAGCGGTGGGTTTTTTAATGCGAGGCGAAATAATTTGGGATAAGGGCGCCAGTGCAGGAACTTCCTGCGCTTGGGGAAGCTGGCGGTCTCCATCAAACCCCGTTTTGCGAGATGTCCATGAATACATCTTGGTATTTTGTAAAGGAAGTTTTGCCCGAAAAAAGCCTGAAAATAAGCAACCCACTATTTCCAAAAAAGATTTTCTAGCGTGGACTAAAAGTGTTTGGCGTATGCCTGCTGCATCCGCTAAAGCAACGGGACACCCCGCTCCCTTTCCCACCGAGCTTCCTATGCGCTTAATTCAACTTTACACCTACCAGGGCGACTTGGTTCTTGACCCATTCATGGGGGGGGGGGGGTACCGCCATCGCTGCGGTGCAGGCAGGACGAAACTACATCGGGTACGACATATCAAGAAAGTATGTCTCTTTAGCAAAGAAGCGTATAGCGGAAACCGCATGAACGACTGTCTCCTGAAGTTGTTCGAAAACGATCAAAGCATAACCCTGCTTCAGGCAAAATTGCCTTTAGCGTTTGAGATGGCAAACATGGAAATGCCGAAAGGAAATCCTGCTGTTGGAATAGTCCGAGAAAACATCCTGATGAGTTTTCTTACCAGCCAATTAGGAACAGAGTTAGTCACGCAGGAAGAATCAGGAACGGCGCGTGGGTCGGATTTACTTCTATGCGGCCAGCCTCTTTCAATCAAGACGACTACAGGGAATGGAGGGATAAAGGTGTTATGGACGGTAGACCCTCTCAAGATAGGGGAGGAGATAGCACTTACCTATCAACCAGATTACGATATTATCTTGGTTTGTATATTCTGGGGCAAGAACAAGGAGAGCGTTTTTTATATTCCGAAAGAAGTCCAGAGAAAGGTAATGGATGAAGTAGGTAGGAGTTCCTACTTGGATGCGAAAGTAGGAACAAACCATAGAGGAGTAAGCATTGCTTCACCAGCTAGAACAAAACTTCTTCAACACGAGGAAACACTGAAAATCAAAATTAACTGGATTAAACATAAACCAGATTACAATCCATGTAAAAGGTGGGATGATTTCTGGATGGAGGCTCCGAGATGCCAATAAACGAAAAGAAACTTGAAAAGGCAGCTAAAATCTTAATGAGCTTGGGGCCAGTTCCGCACAAACGGCCACCGAAACCGACCAAGAAAGACCTACAACGCAAGTTCAAAATGAGGGTGGATCGCAAGGGCAACCCGTCTATTGAAGAGGTAGAGTAAAACCTACCTTGTCAACTAATCTTAATAATTCCCAAACCTAAAGAGGTCGAGGGCGTACTTGTCATAGCAGTACTAAAACCGGAACGTGCAACTATTGATGTATATAGAAGTTCTGCTCGTCAGTTTTGTAGTGCAAAAGACAGGTTTTCATATAATGAAGTGCAGTACTATTTTAGCTGCGAAGTGGTAGGGTAAAGATTGAGAATAAAAGGAAAAGCCAATAAGCCAACGATTATATTGGACAAAGTTTTATCAATACCCATTCAAGTATGAAAAATGGTTTGCAGCATCGCTTGTGATTTACCTGCATCTGCTGTAAAGATTTCATCGTGAGAAAATTGATAGATCGGACAATCGAGCAGCATGGTTAAATCTTCGAAGTTGTTTATTGCTTCATCCATGCATACCTCTTTTTGATTTAGTACTATTGCACATAATGACAAGCCTCGCTTGTGGATCGCTTCGGCAGTCAGCAGGATATGGTTGAGACATCCCAGCCTGTCCTCGGCTACCAGCAGGATGGGCAGGTGCAGTTTTTCCGCAAGGTCTGCGTTGCTGCCGTCCTCGCACAGGGGTGAATAAAACCCTCCCGCTCCTTCAACGACCAGGAAGTCACCAGGCGTAACGTTCGCAGTACACGCTTTCACGACATCCTCCAGCAACACGGGCCGATGGGCCAGCCGCGCGGCACGTTGCGGGGATATGGCTGGCGCGAAACGATAGGGGCAGATTTCTGCAAGCGGTATTTTTCCATGTGTGGCCTCAAGGTACAGATGTGCGTCATGGGGAATAAGCTCCCCGCCGGTTGACTGACAGCCGGATTCAATCGGCTTGCGCGGCACGACTTGAATATCGTTGTTGTGCAGCGAAGCGACGAGTTGGGTGCCGATATAAGTCTTGCCAACACCGGTGTCCGTGCCGGTGATAAACAGGCCTTTTCCATCCGTATTCAATTGTTTAACGCTACTGGCCATTTTTGCCGCTTACCTGGAGTGTGATTCCAGTAAGTATTTCACAGGCCTGCAAGTATTTTTTACTGGTATTTTCTATTACCTCCGCAGGTAGATGCGGTGCAGGTGCTTTTTTGTCCCAGTTCAGTGTCTCCAGGTAATCGCGTACGTATTGTTTATCGAAGCTATCCGGATTAACGCCGGGGGTATAAGAATCCCGTGGCCAAAAGCGTGATGAATCAGGTGTCAATGCCTCATCTATCAGGACGATATCCTCATTTTCGTCCAGGCCGAATTCAAACTTGGTATCGGCAATAATTATTCCGCGCGCGTAGGCATACTCAGCGGCTTGCCGATAGATTTGCAAACTCGTATCCCGCACTGCTGCAGCAACGTCGTGACCAACCAGGTTGACGACCTCGGCAAAGCTTACGTTTATATCATGTTCGTGGACCTGTGCCTTGGTCGATGGAGTAAATATCGGCTGTTCCAGTTGCTGTGCGAGCATCAGGTTGCGAGGAAGCGCAACGCCGCAAATTGAGCCGGAGCCCTGGTATTCCTTCCAACCGGATCCGATCACATAACCACGCACGATGGCTTCAAAGGGTAGTGCCTGCAACTTGCGTACAATAACGCTACGGCCCTGTACCGTTGCCAGTTCCTGCGGATCATGGATGACGTCCGTAAGGCTGATGTTGCTGAGGTGGTTCTTGATCTTGCCCGAGAATCGGTGAAACCAGAAATTGGATAACGTGGTAAGCACCATGCCTTTTTTGGGGATGGCGTCCGGTAATACCACGTCAAAGGCGGAAAGGCGGTCGCTGGCGACGATCAGCATGTGTTCAGAGTCGACTTGATACATGTCCCTGACCTTGCCTCGGTAGAGCCTTTTCAGGGATTTCAGGTTGGATTCAAATAGCACTTTGTTGTTTCTGACTGATTAATTTCATGTTATACACTGGTTTTATTCAACAGCGTAAGTCAAAATGCGCACTTTTCCTGATAACGTTCAAGGACAGAGAAAATGGACGCTCCGCAAGTAAGTCTGATCATGGGCAGTGATAGCGACTGGCCGGTAATGCAGGCTGCTGCGCACGTCCTCGATGAGTTTAACGTACGTTATGAAAAGCGCATAGTCTCGGCGCATCGTACGCCTGATTTGATGGCGGAGTTTGCCCGTTCTGCCGCCGAACGTGGTATCACGTGTATTATCGCGGGGGCAGGGGGGGCTGCACATCTTCCTGGTATGGTGGCAGCAATGACGACCGTGCCGGTACTGGGTGTCCCTGTTGCGGGTAAGCATCTGTCCGGCCAGGATTCACTCTATTCCATCGTGCAGATGCCGAAAGGCGTACCGGTAGCAACTTTTGCCATAGGCAAGGCCGGTGCCGCTAATGCCGGTTTGTTTGCAGTTGCAATGCTGGCGGCCAGTGACGCGGGGCTGAAAGAAAGACTTGATGAATTCCGCGCCGCGCAGACTTCCAGGTCACTTAATACCCGATTGCCCGACTAAGTATGATACTACCAGGTGCCACGCTCGGCATGATGGGTGGTGGTCAACTCGGTCGCATGTTCGTGCATGCGGCTACGGCAATGGGCTACCGGGTTGTCGTACTGGACCCTGACTCTTCCAGCCCGGCCGGTGAAATTGCACATTTGCATCTACGGGCGGGTTACGACGACGTGCGTGCGCTTGAGACCATGAGGCGAAAATGCGCAGTCGTCACTATTGAGTTTGAAAACGTTCCTGCCGAGGCACTGGTGCAGCTTGAAGGGCAATGTCGTGTGTGTCCAAACGCGCGCGCCGTTGAAATTGCCCAGAACAGGATAAGAGAAAAAGAATACGTGCAGTCCCTGGGCATTGCCACGACGCCTTTTCACGCCGTAAGAAATGAGCAGGACGTGACGGAATTGTTTAGTGGCAATACTGGACCGTTGATACTCAAGACTGCAAGCCTGGGTTACGATGGGAAAGGTCAGGTCGTCGTGCGCACGCTGGAAGATGGTCTGCAAGCCTGGCAGGGGTTGAATTCCGTGGAGTGCGTCTTCGAACAGAAGATTGATCTGGCTGCGGAGATTTCCGTGGTGCTGGCGCGTTCTTTTACAGGGGAGACGAGCCTTTTCCCAACCGCGGAGAACGTGCATGAAGATGGCATATTGTTCACCAGCACGGTGCCGGCAACCGTGGATGAAAAGCTTCAACAATTGGCGGCTTCTCACGCACGGGCAATTGCGGATGACCTGGAGTATTGCGGGGTGTTGGCAGTGGAATTTTTTGTAGACGAGGATGGAAATCTCTTTTTTAATGAGATGGCTCCCCGCACGCACAACAGCGGTCATTTTACTATTGATGCCTGTTATACCTCGCAGTTTGAACAACAGGTGAGGGCGATATGCGGATTGCCACTGGGTAACCCGAATGTCCACAGTGCTGTAACCATGGTTAATCTGCTGGGAGAAATCTGGCAGGACAGCCATCCTCCTGACTGGTTAAAAATCATGCGAGACCAAAACGTGAAACTCCACCTGTACGGAAAAAAAGAGGCACGTCCAAAAAGAAAAATGGGCCATTTTTGTAACTTGGCACCGGTCGGTGAAGATACTCTGACCAGGGCAAAGCAGTTGTATGCGATGCTGTTCACCTGAAGAGAACGAGCATATCCAATGAAAAGGTTTTCGGCTTTTCGCATCTACGCGAGTGATGAGGCCAGGCGCAGTGGGGTTGAACAGTTGAGCCTGGATGATCTGTCGCCGGGTGAAGTTGTTATACGTGTGCGTTATTCAAGTATCAATTACAAAGACGCCCTCGCGGCGACCGGTACTGCCAAAATTTTGAGGCGTTCTCCGCTGGTAGGCGGTATAGACCTCGCTGGTGAAGTTGTCGAGTCTTCTGATACCGGGTTTACGGAAGGAGACAAGGTTATTGTCAACGGCAGTGGTTTGAGCGAAGTGCGTGATGGCGGTTATGCGGAGTTGGCGCGCGTGCCAGCACAGTTGGTAATGCCTCTGCCGGAGGGATTGAACCTGGACCAAGCGATGATTATCGGTACGGCGGGGTTTACGGCGGCATTATGTGTTCACCTGATGCAACAAAACAATCAGCAGGTGGGGGATGGAGCAATTGCCGTAACGGGTGCCAGTGGCGGCGTAGGAAGTTTTGCCGTTGATCTCTTGCATAAGCTCGATTATGAGGTCATCGCTGTAACGGGCACCAGGGAAGCGCATGAATACCTGTATGCGCTTGGCGCTGCAAAAGTGGTTGAGCGGGAGCAGTTGAACGTCGGTGACGGTCTGCTGGAGACAGTGCGTTGGGCCGGGGCAATTGACAACGTGGGAGGGCAGACGTTGAGCAGCCTTGTACGCGCCACTAAATCGTGGGGCAACGTAGTCAGTGTGGGGGTTGCAGGTGGTACTTCGTTTGAGCTGTCGGTGATGCCATTTATTATTCGGGGCGTGAACCTGCTGGGTGTAAGCTCGTCCAATTGCCCACAGGAGTTGCGCAGGCTGATTTGGCAACGCCTGGGGGATGATTTGCGTCCGGATCACATTGACAGGATTCACGCGCAAACGGTAGGGCTGAAGGATTTACCAGGCGCGTTTGAAAGACTTTTACGTAATGAGGTTCAGGGTCGGATACTCGTGGAGATTGGCAAGGCATGAGGCCTGGACCAGGAACGAATACCAGGGAATGATGCAGCGCTTTGCCAGCTTTGTCGTATCCGGACAGCTTCCTGCCTTTACGGTCGTATTCGGATTTTCGTTGCTGGGGTTCATGCTACCTTTGAGTGTGCTGGTAAGTGCCGCTGCAATTGTATTGATTACCTTGCATCAAGGCACTGCAAGGGGTTTTGTAACCGCTGCAATGTGTGCACTTGCCCTGTCGATATGCAGTTATTTCCTGTTGGGGCAGATGGGTTTGGTGGCAGTAATGGTGGCCGTGCAATTACTTCCTGCCATCGTACTGGCGGGCATCTTGGACCTTACTCGATCACTGTCGTTCTCGCTCCAGGCGGCCGCAGTGCTTGGTGTGCTGACGTTTTTAGATATAGTGCTTTTTTTTCCGACCTTTGATCAATTTTGGGAAGGGGTGCTGCAGCAGGTCTTGTTGCCCATAATGCAGGGCATGTTTGTGCAACAACCCCATCAGTTCATCCAGCAAAGCGCTCGGTTTATGACTGGCATACTGATTGCCACCGCCGTCCTGACATACAGCGGTGTACTGTTGCTGGGTTACTGGTGGTATTGCCTGGTTACCGGGTCTGGACGTTTCCGGCAAGACTTTCGTGAAATACAGCTTGGCAAGGTGCTGGCGATCATCGCTGCACTGTCAGGCACCTGGGCGCTTGTTACGAAGTCGCTATTCGCCATGCAGCTATGCGGTATCGCCGGTATTCTTTTCCTGTTACAGGGAATGGCGGTGATACACACCGTTACAGCCGTAATGACCAGGAGAAGGATATGGCTGACTGCCGTCTACGTGCTGGTGATCTTTATGCCGCAGGCACTGCTCGTCGTTATCCTGTTGGGGTTGATGGACACGTTTATAGGCGTGCGTGAGCGTATTTAGCGGGGCAACGAATACTCTGCTTTTGGATCAGAAAAAGTCATACACGAGGCGGCCGTAGTAGAAGGCACCATTAAAACCTAGTGGCGCATACGAGTTGTAACGTTGGCCAACTACGTCCTCGATAACGCTTCTATCGGGTGTTTCGTCCGTGACGTTGGTGCCACCAACCATCAGGGTCAATCCATTGTTGAAAGAGTAGCTGGCTTCGGCATCCACCGTCCAGTAGCCATCATAGGTTGCTTTATCAATGTCTCCGTCATACCAGTCATCCGTCCAGTTGTAGCGCAGCAAAAAGCGCCAGTCGCCCGTCCGGTGAGTCGCGGTTACATTGAGGCGTTTTTCAGGTAAGCTTTCTTCCAGTTCCTTGATGCGATTTTCATTCAGAACACCAAGCGTGTAGCTTTTGACTTTCGTATCGGTATAGTTGTAGGCAAGGCTGAGATCGGTGATGCCATTTCTAAACCACTCTCCTGAGTAGTTCATCACCACGTCAAAGCCCTTGTTTTCGGTATCCAGGTCATTTGTAAAGAATCGAAACTCCGAAAGGTCACCCGCGCCTGTAACACCTTCCGCAATGAGTTTTTCTTTCTCTTCCGGGGTTAGTGTGTATGCCCTTGAAAGGGCAATCCGGTCATCTACCTCGATGTTGAAGTAGTCGATAGTTATGCCCCAGTTCTGCCCCTGAAATACCACTCCAGCACCCCAACTGGTGGACTCTTCCTCTCCTAGCTCACTGGCGCCAACTTCCTGGGCAACCGCGCTATTGGCAGGGATTGTTCCCTGGTTCACCAACTTGCACCCACCGACGCCATCAGATACGCACGTAGTCGAGATATTGGAGGCATTGGACTGTCCTGGCGTGGGTGCGCGGAAACCGGTACCATAAGTGGCACGCAGACCCAGTCGGTCGGTTACATCAAAACGGGTGGAAAGCTTACCATTAGTGGTGGTACCAAAGTCTTCAAAGTCCTCGAAACGCACAGCGACTCCAACCAGCCAGTTATCGGTTACGTCAGCTTCCATGTCCAGGTAAGCTGCATGGTTCTCGCGGTCCCAGTCACCGGAAATATCCGGACTGAACCCCGGGAAACCATTGGAGCCAACGCTAAATCCCTGGTCGAACAATTCTCCTTCTTCCCAAGAGGCTGTATCACCGGCGGTAATTTCAAAATCTTCAACACGGTATTCCAGGCCACCCGCAACGTTGAGGTCGGAGGCAAAGCCGTCGACTGCTACCGGGTAGCTGAAATCGGCATTGAAACTGTATTCGGTCTGGGTGTAATCACCGGGATCAAATGAGGTTGGCGAAGCCTCGCCCAGCGATGAATTAAGGGTATTGTAGAGAAAGAAATCGGCATCGTTATAGCCAAAACTTGCGCTCAGGTCATAACTGAAGCCGTTGTCCAATTCACCACGCAGACCAGCCACCAGCGAGGCGTCCTCTATATCGGCACCAAACCGCGGTGTAAACCCACCGGGAAACCTCGAGAGGTGTGTGTAACAGGTATCCTCGAAACCATTGTATTCAGGTACTCCACCATAGTCATGCAAGCTAACGACGGTATTACAATCAATACCGCCACCCGGGTTGAGGTTGCCTATCAGATGCGTCATCTCGCTGCTGTCTACAAATACGCCTACACGACCTCCTCCGAGAACACCCGGATTACGAAAAAAGAAGCTGCCATCCACTTCTTTAGAGGCGTAATTACCGAACATGTAGAATTCCTTGCTGTCGTCCAGTTCCAGGCCAAGGTTGATAATAGTCTTGAGGTCATCATTCACTTCCGGGCTGCCCCAGTTCTGAGGGACCGGGTCAACGTACTCGTTACCAGCCTCAATCAGTTCAACGGCATCGTTACGCGGTGAAGAGCGATCGGTTTCGTCGGCTTCACTGTATTCGAAGCTGGCGTTGACAAAGCCGCGACTGGTAAAAGGCAGGCCTATATTGCCGGTTACCGTATAAGCATTTTCACTGCTGTCCTCGTTGTACCGGCCATATTTTACTTCGAGAGCACCACCTTCAGCGTCGTCCTTGAGAATGAAATTCATCACGCCGGCGATGGCGTCCGAGCCGTACTGCGCCGATGCACTGTCACGCAATACCTCCATTCGCTCCAGCGCAATTGTGGGAATGACCGAGATATCCGGCCCCTGGGCACCTTTGGATGCGTTATTTCCAGAGTTCCAGTGAATAACCGAGGCACGGTGGCGGCGCTTGCCGTTCACCAGGACCAGGGTATGGTCGGAAGGCAGACCACGCAGGTTGATGGGGCGGACAAGTGTTGACGCATCGGCGATGGATTGGGTATTGACGTTGAACGAAGGCACGATATTGCGAACGAGATCAGCCAAGTCGCTAGCACCCTGGTTACGTATATTTTCACCCTGTATTATATCAATGGGTGCCGGGGAATCATGCACCGAACGAGTCCGCAGGCGTGTGCCGGTAGCAACAACGTCGATTTCTCCGATGAACTCTTCTTCGGATTCTGCCACCGATGTCTGGGCGGCACTGAAAGTCACCAATATAAAAAATAGTAAACCGTATGTAATGGTCGACCAGGTAAAAGCCCTTTTCTTTTTCAAGACGGCCATTGGTGTACCTCCCTTCATCAAGTTCGCAAACTATGGTAGTCGATAGTAGTTAATTTATGCAAGCTATGCAAAAAAATTAAGCCGATTTCATCTGCAGGAATGGACTCCCGAATTATCGTTCATTGCGCCGCCGCAGCCATTCCAGCGTTACTAACAGCAAAACTGACCAGACGATGAGCAGGGTTGCCACGGCAAGGATGGTGGGACTGATTTGCTCGCGAATGCCGGAGAACATCTGCCAGGGAATCGTTCTCTGCTTGTATGAGCCGACAAAAAGCACTACCACCACCTCGTCGAATGAGGTGATAAAGGCGAATAATGCCCCCGAAATTACGCCAGGCAAGGTGAGTGGTACGATAATTTTGCGTAATACGTGAAGTGGTGAGGCGCCCAGGTTCAGGCCGGCGCGTATGAGGGTACGATCAAAGCCGGCCATCGTCGCCGTAACCGTTATCACTACGAACGGTGTACCCAGCACCGCATGCGCCAGTACCACCCCGGTAAAGGTTGCCTGCAAACCGATGCTGGAATAAAAGAAATACATGCCGGTGGCCGAGATGATAAGCGGCACGATCATCGGTGAGATCAGCAGTGCCATGATGGATGAGCGAAATGGCATGGCAGGATGAGAAAGGCCGAGTGCCGCCAGTGTTCCCAGCACGGTCGAGATAGCGGTGGCGAACACCGCAATAATGATGCTGTTTTTAACTGCGCTTTGCCAGTTCGAATTGGTAAAAAAATCTTCATACCACTGCATGGAATAACCGGCCGGGTCCAGCCGCAGCATCTCCGGTGTGAAGGTAAAAAACGGCAACTCGTTGAAGGAAAGCGGCACAATCACCAGGATGGGGAGAACCAGGAACAGGAAAATGGCCGTGCACAGGATGCGGAAGAGATAATGCCATGCGATCTCGCCGGTAGTCGCATATCCCTTTCTGCAATAGAGTGAATCACTGGAATAATATCGTGCGCGCTTCCTGGCAGAGGGTATAAGAGTTGCCATGCCTAGCTCATTCTTATGTTGTCTATGCCGATTATTCTGTCGTACAGCAGGTACAGCAGCAGTACCAGGATAAGCAGCATCGTTCCAAGCGCGGCAGCAAGCCCCCAGTTTAAGCTCGATGAAATGTGAAAGGCGATGCGATTGGAAATAAAGGTGCCCGAACTGCCGCCGACCAGTTCCGGTGTGATGTAGTAACCGATGGCGAGGATAAAGACCAGGATCACGCCTGCACCGACGCCGGGTATGGTATTGGGGAAGTAAACTTTCCAGAAGGCACGCAACCTTGACGCCCCCAGCGATTGTGCTGCCCGCATATAGTCGGCTGGTATGGTTTTCATCACGCTGTACAGCGGTAATACCATGAAGGGTAGCAGGATATGTACCATGGCGATCATGGTGCCCGTGGCGTTATAGATCATGGTGAGCCGATTTTCTTCTGCGATCAATCCCGTGCCGACCAGGATACTGTTGATGACTCCCTCACGTTGCAACAGCACGATCCATGAGGTGGTACGCACCAGCAGCGAAGTCCAGAACGGCAGCAACACCAGAATCAACAGCGGGTTGCTGTAGTGTTGCGGCAGGCTGGTAATGAGATACGCGATTGGAAAGCCCAGTACAAGTGTTATCAGCGTGATCGACAAGCTCATGATCAGGGTTCGTTTGAAGAGCTGAATGTAAATACTTTTATCTGTTGAAACTGTCTCGATATCGCCGCTTGGTGCACGCTTCATGTCCAGCGCTGTCAGCAGGTAACTGTCCGTATAACGGCCGGAAAGTCGCTTGATGGTTTGCCAAGTCTCTATATCCCCCCACGTCTTGTTGATTTTGATCAACTCTTCCCGGAAAGAGGTTACTTGTCCGGATTTCAACCTTTTTATCTTGCGACCGGAGGAGCGAAACACGCTGGACATACCTGGTTGCTCGTAATTCAGCCGTCGCCCGAGCTTGGTATGGGTGCGTTGTTTGACGGCAGTCTTCATGTCGTCGATGAATGCCTTGTAAACGGCTTCGGGAGGCAGTTGGCCGTTGCTTTCATCCCAATTCTGAAGAGCGGCGGCTGTTTTCGGCAGGGTATTCGGAACAATACGATTGTCAATACTGCGTGCCAGTATCGTGGTGATGGGCAAGACGAAAGTAACGACGACAAACAGCAATAGCGGCAGCACCAGAGATAGTGCACGCACCTTTGATATGAAACGGGAACGCTGCAGGCTGGTTTTTAACGAAGTACCGCCTTTTTTCAGGACTTCTTCGCTTTTAGCGGAAACAGCGTCCACTTTTACATTTCACACAGTTCTCGGAGTACTCTGTTGACCTCTACTTAATTAGCCAGGCCTGAAAACGCTGATCCAGTTCGTCGCGGTGATCAGCCCACCACTCGTAGTTGTATAAGAGGAAACGTTTGGCGTTATCCGGATAAGTTGGCATGTGCGGCAACATGTCAATATCGAGATCCGCGTGTTTGCCGACCAGGGGCAACGAGGACGTACGCGTCGGGCCATAAGATATATACTTGGTCAAATCGGCGAGGCGCTGTGTATCCGTAGCCCACTTGACGTACTTCTTGACTTTTTCCAGATGCTGCGTGCCTTTCGGAATGACCCAACCCCCGGAATCAAGCACCTGCCAATCCCACAGCATGGCAACGGGTTGGTTTTCCTCTTCGATGAGCGAGAATAGACGACCATTCCAGCCCGAGCCTAACACTATCTCGCCGTCTGCGAGTAACTGTGGCGTTTGTGCCCCTGTCGTCCACCAGATTACTTCATTCTTGATGGTGTCGAGCTTGGCAAGCGCCCGCTCAACTCCCTCACTCGTAGAAAGCACGTCGTAGATCTCTTCGGAGGGTACACCGTCGCATAATAGTGCCCATTCAAAGTTGTTTATAGGCTGCTTTTCAAGCGCTCGTTTACCTGGAATATTTTCCAGGTCAAACATGTCGCACATGCTGGTTGGTGCCTGCTTGACCAGATCGGTACGATAGGCGAGGGTCGTCGCATAGACGACGTTTGGGAAAACGCATTCCGACACCAGAAAATTCCCGAAATCTTCCGACGCTGTCGTTCCATCGGGTGCCATGGCCAAGTCCTTGTCCGGGTCAATTATTTCCACCAGGCCCTCATCACACATACGTACTGCATCCGTCGCATCCACGTCAATCAGGTCCCAGCCTATGTTGCCGGTTTCCTGTTGCGCACGTAACTTGGCCAGGGACTCTGTGCCGGAATCGTCGTTGATAATCTTTATGTTCGGATTTATAGCCATGTAGGGGTCGTGAAAGGCTTTTTGCTGAGCAGCCGAATAGGCACCACCCCACGAAACCACGACCAGTTCCGTCGCATCGGCGTGCACTGGCGTGGACAGACCGAAGGCCGCCACTATCAAGGCTATGCCGGCCAAGGTTGACGCACCTTCCTTCGCAGTGAAGTAAAAGCGGTTTTTTGATTTGAGCGCCATAACAATACTCTCCATTGTCATTCCACAAAAAGTTTTATAGTTTGCAAGTCTGTCGATTGGTGTCAGGCACCTGGGTTGTAATCCAGGGCGCGGCAGTCGTCGCATTTCCAGCCAAGTGTAACAGTTTTGCCAATGCCTGGAAGATCCTCATGCTCGCAATTGGCAACTTTGACAATGAAATCTTCGTTTCCGGCGACGGATAATCGGATACGGATATGATCACCGAGATACATGGTTTCTTCCACTCTTGCAGGTAGTCTGGTGTCATGTCCCGTATCTTCAGCAGGGTTGATGGCAACTCTCTCCGGGCGTAGCGACAGCGTGGTTTTTTCACCTGCTTCGGATACGTTGATGCACAGTGCTGTAAGCGAAATGTGTTCGGCAATTGTCACTGTGCAATATTTCCCGTCGATGGAGTGGACGGTGCCGTACAGGCGATTATTTTCGCCAATAAAACCTGCGACAAAGGCATTTGCAGGATATTCATAGAGTTCATCTGGTGTCGCCAGTTGCTGTACGATGCCGTCGTTAAAGACCACGATACGATCGGACATGGCCAGTGCCTCTGACTGATCGTGCGTTACATATACCACGGTCACTCCCAGGTTTTCATGGATGTGCTTGATCTCATATTGCATTTGTTCGCGTAGCTTCTTGTCAAGAGCGCCCAGGGGTTCATCCATCAATACGAGTTTCGGACCGAATACCAGGGCGCGCGCCACTGCTACCCGCTGCTGCTGACCGCCTGACAACTGTCCCGGACGCCGCTGACCGAAGCCGCTCAGTTGCACCATGTCAAGCCCCCGGTTGACGCGCTCTTCAATTTCCGTCTTGCCCATGGAGCGCACCTGGAGAGGAAAGGCCAAGTTTTCGGCTACCGTCATGTGAGGAAACAGGGCATAATTCTGAAAAACCATGCCGATGTCGCGCTTGTGCGGTGCTACGTTGTTGATCAGTTTTCCATCCAGCATGATCTCGCCTTCCGTCGCAGGTTCAAAGCCGGCCAGCATCATCAGGCAGGTACTTTTGCCTGACCCGGAGGGGCCAAGCATGGTCAGAAATTCGCCGCGGGCAATATCCAGGTTGAAGTCTTTGACTATCAGCGTCTCGCCGTCGTAACTCTTTTGTACCCCGGCAAATCGTACCAGGGGGTCGTCCTGATTCGTCATCTTCTCAATGTTGTCAAAGCTTGAGCATGACAATGCGAATATTCTTTATAACGTTACACGTACTCATAACCTTCCCCTGACTATGGGCCAGCATAAACTCTTGCCTGAATTATTTTGTATAATACCTCTCATAATTCAAGGTTTTCCGCTTGATTTTGCTGATGATGGGATAAAGGGAAGCGCATCTCTTCAGCCTTACAGTAATTGGAGTAATAAATGAAATATGTGGGAAGGGTACTGATTTTATCTGTTTTATGGCTTTTTGCGATAGTGGCTCATGCGGGTGACGTGCAAGCCGGTAAGTCCAAGGCTATTATTTGTGCGGCGTGTCATGGGGGGACAGGAATCAGTCCAGTAGGGGCCTTTCCGAACTTGGCTGGCCAGAAGGAAGAGTACTTGGTAGCGCAGATTACCGCATTCAGAGACGGTACCAGGAAGAGCCCGCAGATGGCGCCCATGGTATCGAGCCTGTCGGATGAAGATATTGCGAATCTTGCGGCGTACTATGCTTCGTTGGGTTGTAAATGAACGGACGGTTGCAATGCGGTGCGACGTGCACGATAACGTCAAGTGGTCTGAGAGGATGAAGCGATGAGTTTTCTGCTAGAGCTGTTCACAATACCCTGGTTCATCATAAATTTGTTCATGCTTGTCGTGTTCGCCGTCGGTTTTATCCTTAGCGACTATTTTGATTCCAGCCGCCAACGCAAAGACGATAATCCTTCGTGAAGTGAATAAATGGGCTTACATTGCCAGGTGACGTAGCCCGCCCATAACAAGCACCACGATGATTCCCAGTGTCAGGTTGATGCCGATAAATTTCCGCATTTGTTTGAAGCTTTCATTTGCAATTTCAAAGTCTTCCCGCTTTACCGCTTTACGCAGGCGTGCAAAGGGCGCGAAAAATATATGCAGAAATATCAAGATCATTATGATGCCTATCACTTGCATAATATGCACGTGCCAGCCGACGTTCGCCATACCACCACGGTATTCAAAGATGAGCCAGTAGCCTGTCCCCAGCAGGGTGATGATGCAAAGCCATACCCAGAAAAAGAAATTGACGAGCGCCT
The DNA here is from genome assembly GCA_965215055.1 of Gammaproteobacteria bacterium. GTDB lineage: Bacteria > Pseudomonadota > Gammaproteobacteria > UBA4575 > UBA4575. The sequence continues at coordinate 816,101 of OZ244046.1, read as the reverse complement.
TGCGCCATAACTGGAGTCGTTGTGGCGTGTCAAACAGTTTTGCCGCCGCTGGACGTAATGCCATGAAGGCGAAGAACATGCCGCCTACCCAGATCACGGCAGCAAGCAAGTGGCCCGCTACAGCGGCTGGCATGTAATAAGGTTGTAGGTCCATCATCGCGCGCCCTCGTTCTGTTAGGAGCTATCAGTGAGCATAGGACAATTCTACTGAAACTTGGCTGAAAATTATATAGCTATGGGTTACAGTGCGGCACTCACTAACAGATTTGGATAAACCATGTTAGCGGATTGGATTGCCCCTTCGATATTGTCAGCCGATTTTGCACGCCTGGGGGAAGAGGTGAACGCGGTGCTGGACGCTGGAGCGGATATCATTCACTTCGACGTAATGGATAATCACTATGTCCCGAATCTGACGTTCGGGCCAGTAATCTGCAAGGCCCTGAGGGACTACGGGATACAAGCTCCCATTGACGTGCACCTGATGGTTAAACCCGTCGATGAACTGATTGCCGACTTTGCGGCAGCGGGCGCAAGTTACATCACGTTTCATCCCGAGGCTTCGCAGCATGTTGACCGCAGCTTGCAATTGATTCATGAGAGAGGGTGTAAGGCAGGCTTGGTATTCAATCCCGCTACGCCTCTTGACCAGCTTGAGTATGTGATGGATAAGATAGATATGATATTGCTCATGTCTGTCAATCCGGGTTTTGGTGGTCAAAAATTCATTCCGGCGGTTTTGGGCAAGCTTGAAATGGCGCGAAAGCTGATTGATCAATCTAGTTTGCCGATACGTTTGGAAGTTGACGGCGGCGTCAAGGTGGATAATATCGCGCGGATCAAATCAGCTGGTGCCGATACTTTTGTGGCTGGCTCGGCGATATTTGATACTCAGGACTACACAACCGTGATTGCAAAAATGCGTCAACAGCTTGCCGACGCTCGTTCGACCACCTCTTGATAGTATGCGGAGGTGGTGTGAATCCTGCCGATTTTACTGCTATGAAAGACCAGGGGTATACCTATATCCCGATGCTGCGAGAGGTGCTGGCAGATCTTGATACGCCTTTGAGTGCTTATCTGAAGCTTGCACATAAACCTTACAGCTATCTGTTCGAGTCACTTCAAGGCGGCGAGAGGTGGGGGCGCTACTCTTTCATTGGCTTGTCTTGCGTTGAACGTATCAAGGTATTTGGTAACAAGGTCATACATGAAAGGGATACGGATACGGTCAAATTTGAAACGGAAAATCCGCTTACGTGGATAAGGGAATTTCTGCATACATTTCGTGTGTTTGACATGCCCGAACTGCCGCGCTTTACGGGCGGCCTGGTTGGTTATTTTGGCTATGAGACTGTTCGATATATCGAGCCTCGTTTAGCAGCAGGAGGAGATAAACAGGACGCCTTGCAGACACCGGATATTTTCCTGCTGGTGTCGAAGGAGTTGGTAGTGTTTGATAACTTGAGCAGCAGGATTTTCCTGATAGTGCACGTAGACCCGAATGACCAGCAGGCGTTTCGAAAGGGCGAACAAAGGCTTGATGAGCTCGTGCAGTTTTTGCAGCAGCCGGTGCCTGATCTGGTCCCGCGACAGTCGGGCGGCCCTCCGCCCAATTTTATGCCGGAATTTTCCAAGCGTGACTTCAAGCAGGCTGTAAATCGGGTGCGCGACTATATTCGCGCAGGCGACGTCATGCAGGTGGTGCTTTCGCAAAGACAAAGCACTGACTTTACGCAGCCTCCGATTAACCTGTATCGCAGCCTCCGCAGTTTGAACCCATCTCCATACATGTACTACATGAATATGGGGGATTTTTATATCGTCGGATCGTCTCCGGAAATCCTGGTGCAACTGGAGGATGGTGAGATTACGGTGAGGCCGATTGCAGGAACGCGCCCAAGAGGGAAGGATGAAGTTCACGACTTGGCGCTGGAGCGGGAGCTTTTACAGGATTCCAAGGAGCTGGCTGAACACCTGATGCTGATAGATCTTGGACGCAATGACGTAGGCCGTGTGGCCGAAATCGGCAGCGTCAGGCTGACTGCCAAGATGATCATTGAGCGTTACTCTCACGTGATGCACATTGTCTCGAACGTCGTCGGCCGTATTAGAAGGCCTCTCGATGCAATCGATGTGATCAAGGCAGCGTTCCCCGCCGGTACGGTAAGCGGTGCACCCAAGATACGGGCGATGGAAATCATCGATGAGTTTGAGCCTGTAAAAAGAGGTATATATTCCGGTGCGGTGGGTTATATTTCCTGGGATGGCAATATGGACACCGCCATTGCCATTCGTACGGCGGTCATCAAGGATCAGAAGCTCTATATACAGGCCGGTGCAGGCATTGTGTATGACTCCGTGGCAGAAAATGAATGGCAAGAAACGAAAAATAAGGCCAATGCCATGGTAAAGGCTGCTGCACTTGCCCGGTCGATGATATAGCCGTTCCGGTGAAATGTGCGTGATGATGATATAGATGCAACTATGGTTTTAATGATAGACAACTATGACTCCTTCACCTACAACCTAGTGCAGTACCTGGGCGAGATTGGTGAAGAAGTAAAAGTAGTGCGTAATGACCAGGTAGGGATCGATGAAATAAGGGCGATGCGGCCTGAATACATCGTGATTTCACCCGGCCCGTGTACACCGAATGAAGCCGGTATTTCTCTTGATGTCATCACTGCATTTGGCGGCGAGACACCAATTCTGGGTGTTTGTTTAGGACACCAGAGTATCGGACAGGCCTATGGTGGAAAAATAGTAAAGGCGGGTGCAGTAATGCACGGCAAGACTTCCATGATTTATCATCGGGACACGCATGTATTTGAGAAATGTGATAATCCATTTATTGCTACGCGCTATCATTCCCTGGTTATTGAAAAAGATAGCGTTCCGGAATGCCTGGAAGTGACGGCATGGACGCAGTCCGACTCTGGTGGACTGGACGAGATCATGGGTGTCAGGCATAAGCAATTTGCAGTGGAAGGCGTGCAGTTTCATCCTGAATCGATCTTGACTGATTTAGGCCATCATTTACTGACTAATTTTATCCGCCAGAATAAACCCCCTCGCAATGGATAACTTGAGCATGGAGCATTTGAAACTGTGAATGTTCAACAAGTCATCCAGGCTGTCATCGATGGTAACGATCTCACTATGGAAAAGATGACCGCCGTCATGCGTGCGGTGATGTCCGGCAAGGTGACGCCCGTGCAAATCGCAGGGCTGCTGGTTGCCTTGCGCATGAAGGGCGAATCGGTTTCTGAGCTTGTTGCCGCAGCTGTCGTAATGCGCGAGTTTGCTGTCAAGGTTGAGGTTGCTACAGAAAATCTTGTCGATACCTGCGGCACCGGCGGGGATGCCAAAAGCACGTTCAATGTCTCTACCGCAGCTGCATTTGTCACTGCAGCGGCGGGAGGGAGAGTGGCTAAACATGGCAACCGCTCAATCTCCAGTAAAAGCGGCAGTGCTGACTTGCTGGAGGCTGCAGGAGCAAATCTGCAACTGACCCCACGACAGGTTGCAAATGGCATAGAAGAACTGGGCATCGGGTTTTTATTTGCACCAGCCCATCATGGTGCCATGAAGCACGTGATCGGACCCCGCAAGGAACTGGGTGTGCGCACCATGTTCAACTTGTTGGGGCCCTTAACCAATCCCGCCAATGCACCTCATCAGGTGTTGGGCGTCTTCAGTGCACACTGGCTGGAGCCGCTTGCACAGGTATTGCAATTGCTTGGCAGCCGCCATGTGCTGGTGGTGCATTCGGATGACGGCTTGGATGAGATCAGTATTGCGGATGAGACGAAAGTGGTGGAGTTGAAGGAAGGCGAAATACGTCATTATCAAATCTCCCCGCGGCAATATGGCATCAGCCAAAGCCGTCTTGAGGACGTTGTCGTGCAAGATGTGACGCAGAGCCTACAGCTTGTGAGTGACGTGTTCAGCAACCAACCAGGTGCTGCCTTGGATATTGTAAGTCTGAATGCCGGTGCCGCATTATATGCGAGTGACAAGGCGTCCACGTTGTCAGAGGGCGTGGAAATGGCGCGTGCTGCCATTGCAACGGGTGCTGCAATGCGCAAGTTTCAGCAATACGTTGAATATACGAATACTCTGAATTGAATCATGTCTGCGCAACCGGAAATCCTTGCCGGGATATTAAGGCATAAAAGAAAAGAATTGGCAGAACGTAAACAGCGTGTAACCATTGAAAAAATGCAGGAGTGGGCAGCCGATGCTCCCAGTCCAGGGAACTTTGAAGCAGCATTGCGTAGTGCACAGGTTGCTGAACGCCCAGGTGTAATCGCTGAAGTCAAACGCGCATCCCCGAGCAAGGGAATTTTGAGAGCTGACTTCAACCCTATGCAAATCGCTGCCAGCTACCAGGCGAATGGCGCGACCTGTGTATCGGTATTGACCGATGGTAAATTTTTCAAGGGCTCCTGTGCCATCCTGGAGTTGGTGCGTAAAACCTGTTTTGTCCCGATTTTGCGCAAGGACTTCATCATTGACGCCTACCAGGTATATGAAACGCGGGCCGTTGCCGCTGACTGCCTGCTATTAATTGTTGCGGCCTTGGCAGATGACCAGATGGTGGAACTTTACCAGTTGGCGAAGGAGTTGTGCCTGGACGTGCTGGTAGAGGTGCATAATGAAGATGAATTGAACCGCGTGCTTCAGCTTGAGCCCACGCTAATCGGGATTAACAACCGCAATCTGCATACGTTTACTACGTCTCTGGACACGACCCTGGACCTGTTGCACAGGATTCCAGCCGCATGTCACGTGGTAACTGAAAGCGGTATACACTCAAAAGACGACATCGCTATGATGATGGCAAACGGCGTAAATTCTTTCCTTGTAGGAGAGGCATTTATGCTCGCCGAGGACCCGGGTGCCAAGCTAAAAGAACTGTTTTTTTAGCTGCCAAAAGATCGTGCGTCAACTTACTGCATGAGGCTTGCCGTGGAACATCTAAATAGTGGCGCATTTAACCCGAAGACTTTTGGTTTCCCTGTAGTTTAATATATGCCCAAAGGCATGGATGATGCCGCCAGCAATAGTGAGCCAAGTCTCTCCGGAGTGCGGAATGACGTGAGCGACAATCAGGTCTTCAGCAAAGATGGCGGTAAAAACCAGGACGAGCAAGCCTGCACCACTGATTAAGATGGGTACAAGTTTTTTATGGAAGCGATATCCCGAAATCAGGGCAAAAATGCTGATCGGCAAAATAAATAACAGAATGAATTGGTGAAACCAGAATTCATGCAAGTGGTTACCGTCGTGCCGTATGATATTTTCTAATACGGGGATTAGGCCCGCGATGATTGGCAGTGCAACGCAGTGTACGACGCAAGTGCCGGACAAGGCGATTGCTATACGGTCATAGTGAAGTTTCGACATTTTTTACTTCCTCTTATTGTTGTGCGCATTGGGCGCACATTCCGTGGATTTCGATGTTTACAAGATGTGGAATAAAATTCTGTTTCTTGCTGGCGCCGGTTAACACCTTGTTAAGTTTTGGTTCGTTTAACTCTTCAACTTCGTTGCATTGATCACAGATGAAAAACTTGCTACCGCAGCTTCGATGTTCAATGCTGCACCCAACGTAGGCGTTCAGACTTTCAATGCGATGCACCAGATTATTTTCGAGCAGGAAATCAAGCGCGCGGTATACGGTGGGTGGTTTTTCAATAAAATTACCAGTGCTCAATCGGGCTAATATCTCATAGGCCTTTATCGGCTTGTGACTGTCCCATACCAGTTTTAATACCTTCCTGCGAATCGGTGTTAGTTTGCTGCTGTGTTTTGAGCATAGTAGCTCGGCGCGCTTCATCGCATCGTTTACACATTTAGCATGGCTGTGCCTTTTCCACATGTCGGTTCATACTCATTCATATACTAAACATATGTTATATTATAACAATACTCTTTAACGCTTTTCAACAGCGGGACTTTGTGCAAAGCATAGTCCCGTATCTGCGTAGCACATTTCCTGCAAAACACACTACTAAAACGATCATTCGCGAAGCTTCTCAAGCTGATTAGGCTGGATATTCTATCGTTTTCACCTTGCGATAACAAAATTGTCGTTGGGATTGGCATTCTCACTCGAGATTTGTTATGTTATATAATAACATATATGATGTAGAAGTATTTATTATTCGATGAGGCCAAGGAGGCCAAGATGAAAAAATTGCGTACAGTTGTTCTTTCCTTAGCGCTGTTAATTCCGCAGGTCGCAATGTCGGCAGAGGAACTGGATACGATAGAGGTGAGAGCACCTGCCTTTCACAATAGGTTACCGGACGATCTTGTGCAGTCTGTAACAATTATTACAGGTGAAGAGCTGGAGGAAAAACGTAAATCTTCAATTGGTGAAACACTAAACCGGGAACTTGGAATGAGTTCTACCTATTTCGCACCTGGTGCGAGTTATCCGATTATACGGGGTTTGGGGGCAAATCGCGTGCGCATATTGGAAAATGGAATTGATTCGCTCGATGTATCCTCGTTAAGTGAAGATCATGCAGTATCGATAGAGCCGTATACGGCTAATCAGATTGAAGTTATTCGTGGTCCCTCTACACTGCGATTTGGTAGTGGCGCAATTGGCGGAGTAGTAAACATTGTGAACGATCGATTGCTCGAAGAAGTACCTGCTTCTCCTTTCGAGGTTGATGTAAATATAGGGCATGCTTCCGTTTCCGACGGTACCACCAGTAACATTGAATTAAATGGCGGTACCGGGAGTTTTGCTTGGCATGGAGATTACACTTATCGGAAAACCAATGATTACGATATCGATGGCTTTGCCGATGAAGAAGATCGTGAGGACCGTGGACGTTTAAGAAACTCGGATATTGATGCCACAGAGTCCTGGGGGGCTGGTGGCGCGTTTATCAATGATTCGTTCATTCTGGGATTGTCTTATAGTCAATTCAAGACCGACTATGGCATGCCGGGCCATGAGCATGGTGAACATGGACATGACGAGCATGATGAGCATGACGAGCATGACGAGCATGATGAGCATGATGAGCATGATGAGCATGACGAAGATGGAGGCGTTCGGGTAGATATGAATCAAAACCGATATGATCTCATTGCAAAATTAATCAACCCCGTTTCCGGTATAGAACAAATTTCACTGCGAACAGGTCATGTTGACTATGAGCATGATGAGGTCGAACCTAACGGAGAATTAGCAGTTACATTCAAAAGTAAGGCATGGGAAAATCGGCTGGAGTTGTTTACTGGGCTGTTGAACTGGTCAACTGTATTTGGATTTCAATATAACGATAAAGAGCTTTTTGCCACCGGCGAGGAGGCCTTTGTTGCCCCGGTTGATTCAGAACTCTATGGTTTATTTGCAATTGCGCAACGTGAGTTAGGCAATTGGGACGTTGAAATTGGCGCGCGGGTGGAACGGGTAGAGTATGATCCGGAAGCTGGTTCCGATGAAGACTTTGATGCATTTTCTGCGTCTCTAGGTCTGATTCGTAGCTTCGCAAATGATGTGAAGCTGAGTCTCAATCTTTCGCGTTCTGAACGGGCTCCTGATGAAGCTGCGTTGTTTGCGTATGGACCTCATTTAGCTGTGCTTACCTTTGAGCGAGGAAATACAGACCTTGATGAAGAGAAATCTTTTAATTTTGAAATTGGCTTGGGTAAAAAGCATGAGAAATTCAGATGGCAAGTAAATACTTTTTATAATCGTGTAAATGACTACATCTTTTTACAGTCTGTTGATGAGGATAAAGATGGTACTGCAGACCATGAAGGGGAATTGCTGCTTGGCGATTATGTTAATGAGGATGTTGAGTTTTATGGAATTGAAGCAGAAATCATCTCGCGCTTGATTAATACTTCTTCCTATACACTTGACGGCAGGCTTTTCATGGATCAGGTGAGAGGTGAGATACGCGACTCTGAGGGTGGGAGTCTACCGCGCATACCGCCACGCAGGATAGGTTTGGACCTGGATTTTGATCGTGGTTATTGGCATGCAAACATGCAGCTTACATATGTCGATGATCAAGAACATACCGCACATCTGGAAATGGAAACGGATAATTACACCATGCTGAATGCAGGAGTAAGTTATACTGTTCCAGTTGCCGATGCAGATGTGAGGTTGTTTTTGCGTGGCGAAAATTTACTGGATGAAGATGCGCGTAGACATAGCTCCTTTAATGCGCAACGTGCCCCCTTGCCTGGAGCAGGCGTGCATTTTGGTATTTCCGTCAAGTATCAGTAATTGACAGTGTGTGTATGCACTTGTACGTTTCTTCGCCGCTTTGAGCTTAATATCTTAATACGGTTGTAAACTCGCTCATCCAAGTAAATTGGATACAATACAGATATGTTTACCTTTGGTGTTGCAGGATGAGCAGGCTTGCGAGTAACCTGATGGTAACAATGAAAGCGCGAATTAAATGGATGGAGCAGAGGAGGTTTGTAGCGGAAACCGGTAGTGGGCACACTGTTGAAATGGACGGACCTCCCGATCACGGTGGTCGGAATCTGGCCGCGCGTCCCATGGAGATGGTCCTGGTTGGTTTGGGAGGTTGCAGCGCCTTTGACGTGGTGGAGATACTGGAGAAGTCGCAACAGTCAATAGGGGATTGCCAAGTTGTCGTCGAGGCTAAGCGCGCTGATGCTATCCCGGCTGTATTTACTGAAATTCACCTTCATTTTATTCTTGTCGGCGCAAACCTGAATGAAAGATTCGTAAAGCGGGCGGTGGAGTTGTCCATGGAGAAGTACTGCTCGGTTGTAATGATGTTGCGCGATAGTGTAGACGTGTCTTATGATTATGAGATATTGACGGATAGCACGAACGCGCCTGGATAGCTTCAGCGTATAAAGTATCGTGAATATCAAAAACCCGAAGGCCGAATTATGCGGGTTTAATAACCTTACCAAGACGTTAAGTTTTAATTTTTATGATATTTGCTATGCGCATACGCCAGCGCATCAGCAGGAATATCTGCAATATGTGGATGAAGCCTACGGTGTACAGCGACTGCAAGGCGTGCTGACCGAGGTTGCTGGTATGATTGGTGCCAATATACTGAACATGGCTGTTCATGATTATGAGCCTCGTGGAGCAAGTGTCGCCTGCTTGATATCAGAGGAACCCACTTTGACCGAAATGATTTTCGCTCAAAATAAAGCACGCAACAATAATATGGCAATTGGCACGTTGAAAAAGTCTGCGGTAGCACATTTAGACAAGAGCCATGTAACGGCGCATACCTATCCCGAAAGTCATCCCTGTAATGGTATCAGTACGTTTCGTGTAGACATTGACGTGTCTACTTGTGGGCGCATTTCGCCACTTAAGGCCCTGAACTATTTAATTGACAGTTTTAATGAAGATATTGTCATTCTGGACTATCGCGTGCGTGGATTTACACGAGATATTGCTGGACGGAAACACTATATCGACCATGCAATGGTTTCTATCCAGGACTATTTATCCGCAGAAACAAAGAAGCAGTACCAAATGGTTGATATGAATGCAGGCCAGGAAAACATCTTTCACACGAAGATGCTGCTGAACGACTTCCAGATAAGTAATTACCTGTTTGGAAAGGGTGAGCATGAGTTTCACGTCGATGAGCTAGTGAGGATAGAGCAGCATCTCAGAAAGGAAATGAGTGAGATATTTTATGGAATCAATTCTTTGGACCAGGGGTCCATGAGCTGGACTAAATCCAGTAAGCCGTTCCGGTCATAATCTTTGATCCCATCCTCATCAGCAACTTGACGGTCTCGGGGAGTTCGTGTGCACCTGCGCTCTGTGCAGTCTTGTCATGCATGGCTTCGTCTTCACGCATTTTTAGTAAAATCGCACGACTCTTTTGATCCTGTTCCGGCAGACGCGCGAGATGTTTGTCAAGGTGCCGTACTACTTGTTTTTCAGTTTCTGAAATAAACCCTAAGCTCCACTTGTCCCCAAATACGCCCGTCGTGGCGCCGATAATATAAGAGCCCGAGTACCAAAAGGGAGTAAAAGCACTGCGGCGAGCATTGAGTTCTGTGAGCCGTTTTTCACACCAGGCGAGATGGGACTGTTCTTCCTGCGCAGAATTGCGCATCTGTCGTTTTACTTCTTCATTGCGTGCGGTCAATTCGTGCCCGTGATAAAGACCCTGTGCTGCAATTTCCCCTGCGTGGTTCACCCGCATTAGGCTCGCCGATAGCCGTTTTTCAGCATCATTTAATTCTGTCTCAGTGTTGATTTCATCTGCAGGTGAAGCAGCGGATTTTAAGTCGGTTCTTGCAAACAGGGTATGCAAGCTGCGGCCAAGATGGGATAAAAGCTGATCTACCTTACCGTACTCTCGCATGTCAACAGTATAGCACTTGCTGTGCTAGCAAGGTTATCGGGTGGCAGACACGGATGGAAGGGTTATTGTTTCGCAAGTGTGCCTGGAAATGCAGTGCACAACCAATGTTGCTCGTTACCAAGTATTCAGCACTGCTGTATTTTAGTTCGGTAATTTTATCCTTAATCAAGTCGTCTGCCAGTTTGGCTTGTGTGAGGCAGTTAATGCCCCCTGCGCCACAACATGCCGATTCATCCTGAAAAAACCTGAGTCGAACGTCGGGTATTACCGATAATAGTTGTTCGACAATTTTCAATTCATTTGTAACGAGTTTTTGTGTGCAGGGTTTGTGCACAAATACTTCCCTGGGCAAAGGCTTGCATTTTGGTTTATGTTGCTTGACCTGTTGCAGCACGAAATCATTGATATCCACGTGTCTGTCGACAAGAGGAGCAGCAAGTGAATCGCCCAGTAATTCCGGGTACCGGTTTAATTGTGCTCCGCATCCTGTGGCCATAGAAACCAGTACGTCGAAGTGTTTGCCTGCATAAGCTTGGCAAAAGCGCTGCATCAAGGTCTTTGCCGTTTTTGGATAGCCCCCGTGCTGATGTAATGCGCCACAGCAGTGAGTTGATTGTTTTTCTGCTATTTCACAGTGTAAGGCTTGCAGGAGGTTTTCTGCAGCGTGCCTAGTAGCATCTGAAAACAGGTCACCGGCACATGAGCATGCCAGGGCAACGCGAATTTTTTTTCCTTTTTGTCCAGGTACTGTTACGGGAAAGTCTGTTTTTTGTGGCTTGGGAATCAGCTTGAAAGGGCGCAGTCTGTATGGGAGTCTTACCGATAGTTTTGTTAGAAGATGATCCATACCTAGCCAGTGATATATTTTTAGCATCCCTTTAACCAAGTTGCGAACATTGACATTGGTCAACGTGAAAAACAGCAGTAACTGTATCAGCCTGTATGGCAAAGTGTGTTGGTCTCGGGTGATTTCACGGCCTGCATCGAGGATTTTTGGATAGTCTACTTCAGCAGGGCAAACTGTGTGGCAGTTCATACAAGCCAAGCAGCTATCGAGGTGGTGTACTAACATTGGGCTGGATTGTAGCTTGCCTTCGTGCAAAGCACGTACCAAGGCAATGCGCCCGCGTGGAGATTCGGCTTCATTTCTCGCTGCGGAGTATGTCGGACAATGAGGCAGACACAAGCCGCACATGACGCATTGGTCCGTCAAACTATCAAGCTTTTGCTTCGTGGTGTATTCGTTCGGCATTTCTTTCTGGGTATTCCTGTTACCATATGTAGAGCTATATCTTAATCGGGAAAACAGACGAAAAATCGGGACCCGGTATAATTTCTTTTTAGAGTTGGTAATTAACAGTTTGCCAGTACAGTATGTCTTACTACAAACGCCACCTTTTTATGTGTGTGAACCAGCGTGAAGACAAGAGTTGTTGTCAAGATCACGACGCTTCCGAATTACGCACTTATGCTAAAAACAGGACAAAAGATTTGGGAATCGCCGGGCAGGGCGGGGTGCGCGTGAATAAAGCTGGTTGTTTGGACCGTTGTGATGAAGGGCCTGTGGCAGTGGTTTATCCTGATGGTGTCTGGTACACCTATAAAGATGAAAAGGACCTGGATGAAATCATTACTAGGCATCTGAGAGATGGTCAGATTGTCGAACGTCTGAAGATCTGAACCACCGTAATCCCCTTATATATTCACTTGGAGGTATATAACTTGAGTGTATTCAATATTTTTGCAAAAAATTAGTTGACAGTAATACAGTTATATTAGAAAATAAAAATATTCTGATAGTTTGAATACTTTTAGAACTCCTCCATCTACTTCTGGTAGATTTTCATGGCGCGGATTGCAACTTTCCGCGCCTTTTTTTATTTTTAACCGGCGACAATGGATAATGATTTTCTTGCCAAAGCGAGTTTTATTCAATATGATTCGGTGCCTTTCAGATTTCGGTAATTAAAACTCAAGCCCAAAATTCAAGCCTGAAACTTTATGACCACAGTCAGTGCCAAGCCAGCAGAGGTGAAGCGGGATTGGTATCTCGTTGACGCCACGGACAAGACCTTGGGGCGATTAGCAAGTGAAATTGCCAAGCGTTTAAGAGGAAAGCACAAGCCAATCTATACGCCACATGTGGATACCGGAGACTACATAATCGTGGTTAACGCAGAGAAGGTACGCGTTACCGGTAACAAACTGGAACAAAAGTTACATTATAGTTATACCGGCTATGTGGGTAATCTCAAATCCAGGAGTCTTGGCAAGCTGTTGGCGACACACCCTGAGCGTGTCATTGAAACCGCAGTCAAGGGCATGCTGCCTAAAAATTCCTTGGGGCGGGCGATGTTTCGCAAATTGAAAGTATATGCTGGTTCAGAGCACAAGCATGCCGCGCAGCAACCTCAGTTGCTGGGGTTGTAGTCTTATGCCACAAGATCAGCTTTATGGTACCGGGCGCAGGAAGAGCGCAACGGCTCGAGTCTATTTGCGCCCGGGTTCAGGTAATATCACCATTAACATGCGCACTCTCGATCATTATTTTGGGCGAGAGACTTCACGCATGATCATTCGTCAGCCTTTTGAAGTAACTGATTTGACAAATAATTTTGACGCCTATATTAAGGTCAAAGGCGGTGGTTCAAGCGGCCAGGCAGGTGCTATTCAATTAGGTATTGCACGCGCACTATTGAGCTACGATAAGGAGTTGCGTGTGCCCTTACGCAAAAGTGGATTTCTCACGCGAGACGCCCGCGAGGTAGAGCGTAAAAAAGTTGGCCTGCGCAAGGCGCGTAAGAAAGAACAGTACTCCAAGCGTTAAGATTCAAGCTAGTTCCTGAAGTAGTTGTTGCGTACTTTCCAGTAGCAGCAAGCTATCAACGCCAACTGTAATGAGTGTAAACCCCTTATTGATGTACGGGCGTACCGCTTGCGCGTTTACGCCAAAGTATCCCAGTTTTACGTTTGCCTGATTGCAGGCACGCGTAATTTTTTCGATTGCGCCAAGCACTTCCGGATGATCAATTTGTCCAGTATGTCCCAGGTTTGCAGATAGGTCATAGGGTCCGATGAGAATGGCACTTATATCTTTGACTGCAACAATACTTTCTATATTTTCAACGGCGGCACGAGTTTCAGCTTGTATGACTACACAGGTTTCCTGGTTTGCAGTTGTCAAATAGTTTGAAAATGAGAGTCCGTATTCATGTGCGCGTGCCAGACCGACACCGCGATTCCCACTTGGTGGATACTGCGCCGCATTTACCGCTGCATGAGCTTGCTCAGCATTATTTATTTGTGGGACGATAATTCCAGCGACACCCGTATCCAGGGCTCTTTTGATTACAACGGCATCATGGCTGGGCACACGTACTAGGCATGGGCAATCTGAAGACGCGGCTTGCAACATACGCTGTATCTGCAAGATATCAAATGGCCCGTGTTCTCCGTCAATGAATAACCAATCCAGCTTGGTCTTGGATAATAATTCGACGACTTCTGGACTTGGTAAGGAAATAAGCGTGCCGATAAGAAGGTCGCCGTCGAGCAGGCGTTTACGAAAGGATTTCAAGGGTTTCCACCGGCTGCATGATGAAGCTTGGCAAATTGTCAACTGATTTCAAATCCATGGTCCTTGCCAAGGATGAGGGTGTCGGCGGGCCGCAATGCGAAGATACCTACCGTTACCACGCCGGCAATATTGTTCAAGTCTCTTTCCATTTCTGTGGGGTTGAGAATTTCAAGATTGTGCACGTCGAGAACAGGGTTGCCGTTATCGGTAGTAAACCCTTCTCTCAATTCAGGTACACCTCCTCGTTTTACCAACTGTCTTGCTACGTAACTTCTTGCCATGGGGATGACTTCTATTGGTAAAGGGAAAGTACCCAATACTTCTACTAACTTGGAATCATCCGCAATACAAATGAACCTTTCACTGGCTGCCGCAATAATTTTTTCACGTGTCAATGCGCCCCCACCACCTTTGATCAAGTGTTTGTGACAAGTGGCTTCATCGGCGCCATCGACGTATACCGGAATATCTCCGACACTGTTTAAGTTCAGTACTTGTATACTAAGCCGCTTTAATCGTTGTTCCGAAGCCGTGGAGCTGGCAACGGCACCATCGATTTTTCCTTTGATGTTGGCTAGCGCATCGATGAAATAATTTGTGGTAGAGCCCGTACCCACACCAACTACGTCATCAGTTTGTATGTAATCTAGGGCAGCTTCAGCGGCTATTTGTTTCTTTTTTTCTGTAGACATTGTATGTATAAGGCGTTGGTAATGAATCATACCCATAGTCACCTTGAAAAGCATGGTGAATTGCAACCCTGAAAAGTTATGAATGAAAAACTTGTAAAAAAAATAGAAAACGCCAAGGTTTATGAAGTTGCGGTAGAAACCGCGCTTGATTTTGCACAGACCTTGTCCAAGCGATTTGCTAACCGTATTTACTTGAAGCGGGAGGATCAGCAGTGTGTATTTTCTTTCAAGATCAGAGGTGCATATAACAAAATCACGCATTTATCCGCCACGGAACGAAAACAGGGCGTAATTGCGGCATCGGCTGGTAATCATGCTCAGGGTGTAGCTTTAGCCGCGCATAAACTTGGTATTCAGTCAGTTATTGTTATGCCACGCACTACGCCTCGTATCAAAGTGGAGTCCGTGATGGCTTTAGGGGCACAGACGGTTTTACATGGTGATACGTATGATGACGCCTATGAGCATTCTCAGAGATTGGCGGATAAGCAGGGCCTTATCTACATTCATCCGTATGATGATGAAGACGTGATCGCTGGGCAGGGGACAGTCGCGCAGGAGATTCTGCGCCAACATTCGGAGAGATTGGATGCGGTGTTTATTCCCATTGGTGGCGGTGGTTTGGTTGCAGGAATGGCGGCCTATATCAAGCACTTTCGCCCGAACACGAAGGTGATCGGGGTCGAACCGCAGGATGCCTCGACTATGCATGCTGCGTTGCAAGTCGGGAAAAGAGTGCAGTTGAAAGATGTAGGGATATTTGCCGATGGGGTTGCCGTGCGCAAGATCGGGGCAAAGGCTTTTGCAATTGCTAAAGATCTCATTGATGAAGTGCTATTAGTCAGTACAGATGAAATATGTGCGGCAATAAAAGATATTTTTGATGAAACGCGTACGTTATCGGAACCTGCAGGTGCCTTGGCTGTTGCTGGTGCCAAACAGTACATTACCAGGGAAAAGATAACTGATAGGGCTATGGTCGCCGTTAATAGCGGCGCAAATATTAATTTTGACCGCTTACGTCATGTAGCGGAACGCGCCGAACTTGGTGAGCAGCGCGAATGCCTGTTTGCAGTTACCATCCCGGAACGCCCAGGGAGCTTTCTGGCATTTTGTCAGTTATTGGGTAGCAGAGGAATTACTGAATTCAATTATCGCTATGCGAACACGAGCGAAGCGCATGTATTTGTTGGTGTCAACGTGGAAGATGGGAGCACCGAGAAAAATCAACTTTTGAAAATCATGGAACAAACAGGATATCCGGCGCTGGATATTTCGGAAAATGAAGTAGCTATTCTGCATTTGCGGCACATGGTGGGAGGCCGTTGTACTGAACTACAGGATGAAGTGTTATTCCGCTTTGAGTTCCCGGAGCGCCCGGGCGCGCTACTGAGTTTTCTGGAGGCGATTGGTCAAGAGTGGAACATCAGTTTATTTCATTACCGCAATCATGGTGCTGCCTATGGACGTATACTTGTCGGCATACAGGTACCCGCAGGAGACCGGGAACGTTTCGATAAATTCCTTCAAGAGGTGGGCTATCGTTATTGGGAGGAGACTGCTAATCCAATATATAAGTTGTTTTTAAGCTGAGCTTGCAAGGCATGAAAACATCCGTTTATTAAGCTGTTTCCAGCCCCTGAGCCCGCAAGCTCGGGTACAAGTCTAGCCTGCCTTCATAAAAAATAAGGGCTCTGTAAAGAGCCCTTTTCAAATCGGATGATTACGCGGCTTCTATCTACGGCGCTTCGCGGTAGATTTTGATTTTGCTGTTTTGCGTTTGACGGCCTTGCGCTTCGCAGTAGATTTTGGTCTTGCTGTTTTGCGTTTGGCGACCTTACGCTTCGCGGTAGATTTTGGTCTTGCTGTTTTGCGTTTGACGGCCTTGCGCTTCGCGGCAGATTTTGATTTTGCTGTTTTGCGTTTGACGGCCTTGCGCTTCGCAGTAGATTTTGGTCTTGCTGTTTTGCGTTTGGCGACCTTACGCTTCGCGGTAGATTTTGGTCTTGCTGTTTTGCGTTTGACGGCCTTGCGCTTCGCGGCAGATTTTGGTTTTGTCGCCTTGCGCTTGGCAGTGGTAGCTTTTCTTTTGATAGCCATCAGTGTTTCCTCCAAACAACAAACGTTGAGTTGTAAATTTGCATGAGTATATACATTTAGAATGTAAATACTAGTTTTTTGTAATGCTTTTTATTTTCAGAGTGTGATCAAGTTTATATGAAAAGTTTTAACACGCTAATGTTTTCTGAGCGTAACAATGAAAAATCTTTTTGTTTGTCTGGCTTTGGTGCATTGTTAGGCTATGCAGAAAAGCTTCAAAAAATTTCTGGTTGTTTCACTCCAGGGACAGGATGAAATCCCAATGTCTTTTATTTATCGGCGTGATTGATAACCGGTTTCCTCGTTGCAAGATTCGCATGTCCGATAATTCTTTATGTTGCTTCAGTTCGGTGAGAGTAATAGTACGTTTTAATTTTCGCTTGTAGCGAACATCTACCATCATCCAGCGTGGATTGTCAGGGTCACTTTTTGCGTCATAATGTTTATCTTTTTTGTCGAAGGCGGTATGGTCTACATAGCCTTCGCGCGCGATGGTCATAATGCCGACAACTCCTATTTCATTGCAATTTGAGTGATACATGAAGGCAAGGTCTCCTTTTTTCATATCATCACGCATCATGTTGCGCGCTTGATAATTCCTTACGCCATCCCAGTGCTCTACCTTGTCGCGTTTTAGGTCATCAATACTGTATTCACTCGGTTCAGATTTCATCAACCAGTACCGCATATCGTTCCCCTGGATTGAATATATGGGTTTAATCCAATATCTGATGATGCGGACACACTCCACCTGTACCGTGGCTACCTTTGTCCTTGAACCGGTGGTTCAAGTGGGAGCACCGAGAAGTGAGTCAGGCTTTCCAAGTACTGGACATGCACAATAACACTTTGCTACAGCATTGCCCCCGGCATCAGAAGATAGGCTCAAAGGATATATTAGGCAACACACCTGCACCGCAGAGGTGTCCGACTTCAATGAAACTGTAGCAGATAGATTTTTAAAGTTCGAGCTGTTGAGTATTTTTTAAGGTGGCGTCGATCCGGGAGTGCAGATTGCGAATACGCTTGTTTAAGTCACTGGTAAGACGCTCCTGCTCGTTTTTTTGTATCAAAAGGTCATAGGCTAAATTGAGTGCTGCCATCACTGTCACGCGATCAGCGCCAATGGCTTTACCTCCATTCTGGACTTTTTGTATCTGGGTATTCAGAAGACGTGCTGAGGCTCGCAAAGACTCTTCTTCGCCACTCGGGCAGGCAACGCGATATTCCTTGTCCAGTATATTAAGCGTTACCGGCGATTTGTTCGCACTCATGCGGCAACTTCCATTGACTTGAGGCGAGTGACTATGGCCTCTACCCGTTTGCGCGCCTGTTCGTTTTTGCTGATCAAATCTGCACGTTCGGTTGTATAAGAGTTTTGCTGTGATTTGAGAAGATCGTTTTCTTTTTTAAGATTCTCGCAGAGTCGAATAAGCTGATCAATGCGACTTTCTAACGTCTTCAGCTCTTGCTCATTCAACTTTTCCGGGCCTCGCTTTTCCACCACAAAATGGTAAGATGAATAAAGGTTACCGTCAATACTAATCTACGAATTAAAGCCCTGCGATCGTTTGAATATGAATGAAAAAGAACTGCTCAGGCGGCGTAAGACGCTTATGCGTATGATCGGTGATGATGGGGTTGCCATCATTCCATCGGCAAATCCGGTTCTCCGTAGTCGAGATGTAAATTACGTCTTTCGTCAAGACAGTGATTTTTTATATTTGACCGGTTTTAATGAATCCGAGGCTTTGGCAGTGCTGCTGCCGGGCCATGCGGATGGGCAGTATATATTATTTTGTCGTGATCGTGACCCCAAACGAGAGTTGTGGGATGGTCAGCGTGTTGGACAGAAAGGTGCGAAAGAAAGCTATCTGGCTGACAAGGCCTATTCGATCGGCAAGCTGAATGAGTTATTGCCCAAGTTGTTATCTGGGCGTGAGCGGATTTTTTATCCGATGGGACATGATGTAGATCTTGACCGCAAAGTAATCAACTGGGTAAATCAATCTCGAGGTTCCTCTCGCACTTCGGAGCATGTTCCACATGAATTACTGTCGCTCGACTACTTTCTGCATGACATGCGATTGTACAAATCGCGCAGTGAGTTGGGTCTTATGCGCAAGGCTGCCAAAGCAGCTATCGCCGGCCACGTGCGCGCCATGCAAGCCTGTAAGCCAGGGGTGTATGAATATGAAATTGAGGCAGAGCTTGTCTATGAGTTCAGAAAGGCCGGCTGTGTTGCTGCATATCCGTGTATTGTAGGCGGTGGTGAGAATGGATGTATTTTGCACTACATCGAAAATAATCGAGTTCTCAATGACGGTGATTTGCTGCTGATTGATGCAGGCGCGGAATATCAAAGCTATGCCAGCGATATCACTCGGACGTTTCCTGTCAATGGCAGATTTTCCACGGTGCAGCGTGAAGTTTACGAGGTTGTGCGAGAGGCGCAGATTGCAGCTGTTAAAAAAGTTAAGCCTGGAAATCATTGGAATGAACCACATGATGAAGCCGTGAAGGTGCTCACTAAAGGATTGGTCAGCCTTGGGCTGCTGAAGGGTAAGCCCGCCAAGCTCATTAAGGATGAAGATTATCGGCAATTTTACATGCATCGTACCGGTCACTGGCTTGGTTTGGACGTGCATGACGTAGGGGATTATCGCCTTGGTGAAGAATGGCGGTTGTTCGAACCCGGGATGACGTTGACGGTGGAGCCAGGATTATATATCCGCAAGGCAAGGGGAGTTCCCAAACAATTTTGGAATATCGGTATTCGCATTGAAGATGATGTGCTGGTAACCAGGGAGGGTAATAAAGTGCTTACTGAAAAACTGACCAGCGACCCGGATGAAATTGAGGCATTGATGTCAGCGTCTGCGCATTGATACATTCGTGATTGCGCGGCATCAATACGACATTGCGATTGCAGGCGCAGGTTTGGCAGGTAGCAGTCTAGCTTGTGCACTGGCATCGACTTCCTACCGTATTGTGCTCATCGATTGCCAGCCTCTACTTGCTGTTGAGCACGTAAGCGAGGACCGGGATGGTCGCAGTATTGCTCTGGCTCTGGCATCAAAAAAGATGTATGCCGCCTTGGGACTATGGGAGCAACTGGAGGCGCATGCCACGCCAATCAAAAAAATTCATATTTCGGATCAAGGACAATTTGGTGCAACGCGCCTGGATTGTGCGCGTTACGATATCGAAAGCTTTGGTTATCTGGTTTCGGCTGAAAGGCTTTCCTCCGCACTGCAAAAGGGCATACAAAGACGTGATAATGTACACCGCTTGCAGCCGTATCGTATTGAGGGCGTAGAAAGTCGCAATGATGGAATCATTCTGCATGGTGAGAGAAAGGTGGTGCATGCGAAACTGCTCATTGCCGCAGATGGTGCCCGGTCATTTATTCGCAATACTTTAGGTATTTCGGTAGAAGAAAAGCAATATGACCAAACAGCTATCGTAGGCAGTCTTGACGCCGAGGACTATCATCATTACACAGCGTACGAACGTTTCACCAAAAGCGGCCCGCTTGCATTACTGCCGCGTGTAGGCAACCGCTGCGGATTTATCTGGATGAATGCAGACACTGTTGCCGAAGAATATGCGACACTCTCAAACAAACAGTTTCTCGAACGTTTGCAAAAATCCTTTGGTTATCGTTTGGGCTATTTTTCCAATCTTGGCCAGCGTTTTACGTATCCCTTGTCTTTGCTAGTCAGCCAAAAACGTGTGCAGCAACGGGTGATATTGATTGGCAATGCCGCACAGACGTTACATCCAATTGCAGGACAAGGATTGAATCTCGCTCTGCGTGATATCACCGAACTTGGAGAGGTTTTGGCGACGTGTGAAAATATCTCTGGTGATATCAACGAAAGACTTTTTGCTTACGAAACCAGACGTAGACCTGATGTCGAAAATAGTGTGCGTTTTACTGACCGGCTTAACTCTTTATTCACTACTCACTACCCAGGCCTGCCACAAGTGCGCGGGTTGGGTCTTGCGCTGATAGGCGCAATACCGCCTTTAGAAGAACGTATTGTGCGGCGAAATCTGGGCACCTTGAGTTCTTTGGCAGGCTTGTCGCGCGGCCAGATGTTGCCATCCAGTCATGCCTGATAAAAGCCTGCGGGTTGATGTTGTCATTGTCGGTGCCGGCATGGTAGGGCTTACCCTCGCCGCGCTGTTAGCAAAACAAGGTAAGACGATTGCCATTGTGGACCACAATGCTCCACCCGAGTTTAAACCAAACCAGGAATATGACGTGCGCGTTACGGCGGTCAGCCCTGGTTCCAGGGCAATTTTTGAACATGTAGATGCATGGTCACCCATGCAAAAAAAGCGTGTTACACCTTATGACGCCATGTTTGTCTGGGATGTGGCAGGCACGGCAGAAATAAACTTTTCTTCCCGGGACCTGAACTACCCTCATCTTGGGTATATCGTGGAGAACGTCGTAATTCAGTCGAGTCTGCACGAGGTCTTGCTAAAGCAGAATAACGTTCACTGGCAAATTTCTTCAACCATTGAAAAAGTTACGCCTCACGACGGTAACGTTGAGATTGTGTTGAAAGATAAAAAGGTTTTGCAGGCGAAATTACTGATCGGAGCAGATGGCCGCCATTCCAGCGTGCGTCAATTTGCGAGGATTCAATACTTGGAAAAGAGTTATCGACAGCATGGCATTGTGGCACGGGTGCAGACCGAATACCCGCATCAAAACACTGCATGGCAATGCTTTTTGGATACCGGCCCTCTGGCGTTTTTGCCGTTATGCAATAGCGAGTGTTCCATCGTGTGGTCGGCAAGTGACAAGTATGCCGATGAACTGATGCAGCTTGACAAGGATGAGTTTGCACAGAGGTTAACGGAAGCAAGTGACATGCGATTTGGCAAGGTATCGCCATGTTCAGAGCGTGCGAGTTTTCCTCTGGTTTCTGGCCAAGCCGAGACTATGCTGCGCCCGCGCATTGCATTGGTAGGGGATGCTGCGCATGCGCTGCATCCGCTTGCAGGGC
Source organism: Gammaproteobacteria bacterium (assembly GCA_965215055.1). Lineage (GTDB taxonomy): Bacteria > Pseudomonadota > Gammaproteobacteria > UBA4575 > UBA4575. The sequence continues at coordinate 794,341 of OZ244046.1, read as the reverse complement.
AGGGTGCAAACCTGGGGTTTACCGATGCAGCGGTGTTGGCTGACGTGTTAGTAAATACACAGCACGATATTGGAAGCTATAAGGTATTACGCAAGTATGAGCGCGCCCGGGTCGGGGAAGCGCGGGTCATGCAGTGTGCCATGGATGTATTTGTTACAACATTTGGCGCCAGTTCAAAGCCTGTTATTACTGCACGTAATTTTGCATTACATACGGTGGATCGTATGCAGCCAATCAAGAGATTTTTTATGCGACATGCAATGGGGCTGAATAAAGACAGGCCTGTGTTTGCGAGATAATGTTGATGTTCTATTCTGGGCTTGGCCGTCACCCGAATTTCAATGCGGGCTGGCATTCGGGAAAAAAAGCTGCTGTCCCTTTAAGGTAAATTCAGCGATTGCTTGTTGTCCTACCTCGGAGGTTAGCCAGCTCGAAAATAATTCAGCTTCGTCAAATTTTATATGTGGATGACGTTCGGGATTTACCAGGATGATGCCGTACTGATTAAACAATGGTGGATCATTTTCGAATAATAGGGCCAGTTGAGCGCGATTTTTAAATGATAGCCACGTACCACGATCTGACAGTGTGTAGGCGCTCATGCTATTGGCGATATTGAGTGTGGCTCCCATCCCTGAGCCGGTTTCTTTATACCACGTACCGCTGTATTGACGTACCTCGATTTCCGCCATGGACCACAGTTCCAATTCTTTTTTATGTGTGCCGCTGTCGTCACCACGCGATACAAACAAGGCACCATGGTCACGTATTCGTTTGAGCACCGCACTTGATTTCTCGAGTTTTTTTATACCTGCCGGGTCCTGTTTGGGTCCAACAATAATAAAGTCGTTATACATTACGTTTCGACGATTGACGCCAAAACCTTTTCTCACAAATGACTCCTCGGAAGGCTTGTGATGGACGAGCACGAGATCCACGTCGCCGCGTTCGCCTAACAGCAGTGCACGGCCAGTGCCAACCGCTACTACGCGGACGTCAATACCGGTATTTTCCCTGAATGTTGGTACTAGGTATTCCAGTAAGCCCGAGTTTTCAGTTGAAGTGGTCGAGGCAAGGGTAACAAAGGTCGGCTCCGCAGCAAGGGCTGAACTGATATATGGACAGAGCAATAGCAAAGTGATTGTTTTTTGGAACCACCTTGTCATTATGGAGTTTCACCATTCAACAGTTTTCCTGCGACGAAATTTTGCGCCGCTTTTGTTTTTGGTCGTTCGAAGAATTCTATGGCAGGAGAGTATTCGAGCAGTTTTCCCTGGTGCAGAAATAATACGTCGTCGGCGAGTCTTCGTGCCTGACCAAGATCATGAGTCGTCATTATTACTTTGGCTTCTTGGTGTGCGATTTTCTTGATAAGTCGCTCAATAATTGCAGTACCTGTCGGGTCGAGTTCGGCTGTAGGCTCGTCAAGCAGGACCACTTTCGGCCGTAATACCAGTGCGCGCGCAATATTCAAGCGTTGTTGTTCACCTCCTGACAGCACGCGCGCGTTGCGCTCAACAAGATGAGATAAACCCGTATGCTCCAGGGCTTCCTGGATAAGTGTCTCATGCTTGTCTTTTGTAATTTTATGCAGTGATAATACATATTCGAGATTTGCGCGTACGTTGCGTCGCAACAGCACTGGTTTTTGAAACACGAAGGCACGCCATGATTGCTGTGGTCGAGGTGTCTGCGTATTCCACCTGAGAGTACCTTTGTCAGGTGCCACCAAGCCGTGTGCTACTTGCAGCAGTAGACTTTTGCCTGCTCCATTGGGGCCCAGTATCGTTGTTACACCGGAAGTACTAATCGAGTAGTTGATGCCACATAGCAGGGAGTTGCCTTTTCTTGTAACGTGCAGACGGTCGATGTGAAGAGGTAAAGCGCAGAAGTCGGGCATGATTTTTTTAATAGTAATACCTGTAGGCGACCCCTCTTACACTCATTACGACGGTTGTCACAAGCAGGGATATGGCAATTAGGATCATACCCAGGGCTAAGGCAAGCTCGATATCACCTCTGCTTGTTTCCAATGCAATCGCCGTAGTCATAACCCGTGTGGCGTGGTTGATGTTTCCACCTACGATTAAAACCGCGCCTACTTCTGCAATTGCGCGCCCGAAACCTGCAAACACGTTCGTCAGCAAGCTGTATTTCGTTTCCCACAGCAGGGTTTTCATCATACGGAACGATTTTACGCCCAGCGCCCGCAACTGTCCCTGATATTCTGCATGTGCATCTACGATGGTTTGCCGACTCAGTGCAGCAATGATGGGAGTGATCAGGCAAACTTGCGCGATAATCATGGCAGTCGGCGTAAACAATAATCCCAAGACTCCAAGGGGGCCCGAACGAGACAGAATTAAATAAACGGTGAGACCAACCACTACGGGGGGCAAGCCCATAAAGGTGTTTAAGAGTGCCACGATAAACCCCCTGCCGTAAAACTTGTACGAGGCCAGGGCAGCACCAAGTGGTAAAGCAATAATGCTGGCAATAAGTACCGCGGTAAGGCTTACGTGTAAAGACAAAGATACGATCTCGAAAAGAGATGAATCCAATTGTACGATCAACTGGATTGCCTTTGATAAGGCCCTCAAAAAATCGTTCAAGACTAATTCCGTTAAATTTGCAGATTAGATGCCGTGATCTGTGGCAGACTATTCTTGATGGAATAATACCCGAATTTGAGCAAGCATTAGCGCACCGTCATCTTGATATCGAGTTCTTTACTTTCATCACCATGCTTGAAGTATAAAGTGATGATTACTTCGTCATCGATTTCCAGAGCGGATTGGGGTCCTATCAGCATCAAATGGAAATCTCCTGGCTTGAGTTCCAAAGATTGTCCTGCCGGAATTGTCAGCTCATCATAATGACGCATTCGGGCAATATCATTTTTTATGATTGTGCGGTGAAATTCGACTGTATTGAAATGTTCGCTTTTTGCAGAAGTAAGAATACAGTCCTGTTCGGTAGCGTTATTGATTTTCAAATATCCTGCCATTACTGAAGCACCAAGCGGTACCGCTCGAATCCAGGTGTCTTGTACCGTGATAGTGTATGCCTGTTCTTGTGAGCAGGAGAGCAGAAAAAAACACAACAAAGTCAAAGGTTTATACACGAATCTCCTCCTGAATTCGTAATAAGGAAATTATATAATATATCTGTATAAGTTGAGACATTGTTAAAGTGACTATGCACAAACAGCGATTTGACAGTTTGGAATGTAAGCCAATATGATTCACGCTGCCTGGTACGGTTACGCAGAACTTGGTCGAATGGCAGATAGAGGCACTACTTGGAGATAATATAATGGCGAAGGTTACATTACAGGGAAATGAGATTCATACAAGCGGAAATTTGCCGGAAATAGGTACGGTTGCACCAGACTTTACTTTGGTTAACAAGGACCTTGAAAATGTAACCCTCGCCACGTTCCCTGCCAAAAAAAAGATACTTTATATCGTTCCGAGTTTGGATACGCCCGTCTGTGCCATTTCGACCAAAAAGTTTAATGATTATGCAAAAGAGCATGACGATACTGTATTTTTAATCGTTGCAGCCGACCTGCCGTTTGCAATGTCGAGATTTTGTGACGGAGAGAGCCTGAAATATGTAACACCATTGTCGGTAATGCGCTCACGAGACTTTTCACGAGATTACGGCGTACTCATTGAAGATGGCCCGCTGGCAGGTATAACTGCGCGTGCCGTAGTAATACTGGACCGGGATAATTCGGTGACCTATACGGAATTGGTCAGCGAAATTGCGCATGAACCGGATTATGATGCCGCACTACAAGCCTTGGATTAGGCCGTCGCGGCAAGTCGATTTTTCTACCACTTTGGTGATTGCATTTCTGGCTAATTGCGCCACTTCCTTTCTCGTTTGACCTTCGCTCGATACAGGCTTGCATAGAATCACTTCCGCAATCGTGCGTTTCGCGGACATGATGTGAAACGCGTGCCTTACCAGGTTGGGTTCATTCACGTAGGGTACAATTGAATTTACACCACGCGCGTGAGGGTAGCGTAAAGATACGGGTTGAATCGGAGAACCGGTCTCTATTGCTGCTGCAAACAGGCGTGGATGAAAGGTATGTACGGATGTTCCGTCCGTTGTTTTGGCCTCGGGGAAAGAGGCAACACTATAACCGGCCTTTAGTTTTTCTCGCATCAGCTCGATAGCTTGCGCGGCCCCGTCCCTGGAGCCACGATGAATAAACAGGGTGCCTGCCTTTGCTGCAAGCGTGCCGATTACCGGCCAGTTACGCACTTCCGCCTTTGACAAAAAAGAAACGGGTAACACCGAAGCAATAATCAGTATGTCCAGCCATGAGATATGATTTGCAACCACAAAGACGGGTGCTTGTGCAGGCTTGCCATGTATTCGTATGTCAACGCCGATAATTCCAGCAGCTTGGCGTAACCAAGTCTGAATAATGTTACGCTGTGTTCCAGTCAGATTCTGGTCCAGTGCACCATGTAATTTTGTATAAGATAGCAGCAGGCCTTTAACGAGATGTACGACTAGGTGAAATAGTCGCAGCGTGCCCCGGAGCGCATTCATTTATTGTCTGAAGTTTAGTTGTTTGAAATTAATAGCGCACCGACCGAATGCCAGTTTTGGTTAATATATCCTGTAATTTTTTGAGATTTTCTACGGGTGCATCACACTGCATACCTTGACAAACGTAAGCAACCACTCCCTCGTGGCAGGGTTCTTTGAATTTCTTTTCTGCCAGTGCTGCAGGTAAGTTTCTTTCCTCGTTATCGATTGCAAATACTAGGCGCCGCGGCACATAATCCAACGCACAAGTTTTTTGCCAGTGTGTCAATTTGTCCGTTTGCCCACGCAGGATAATTATTTGCGGTGGATGATATTGTTCTTCACAGGCATGTAACAGGCTTGTATGAGCTATGGGTGATTGCTGGATAGCATGCGCTGCAAACTGCAGCACTCGTTCGGCGGCATCCAGATATTTGGTACTACCCGACAGATAGCCCAGGCGTGCCAAAGCAAATGCCGCAATACCGTTTCCGGAGGGAGTAGCATCATCGCTTGTGGTTTTGGGACGCTGAATAAGACACTCGTGGTCATCCGAGGTGAAATAAAAACCTCCTGACGTGTTGTCCTCAAAATTTTCCAGTAGCACGTCAGCCAACTCGCACGCCCAGTTCAAATCTTCCGTATGCCAGCGGGTTTGCAGCATTTCAGTGATGGCATCAATTAGAAACGCATAATCATCAAGGTAAGCATTGAGATGAGCCTTCTCATCCTTGTAAGTTGCGAACAGGCGTTGATTCTTCCACATGGTTCGATATAGAAAATTCAAGGCCTGCCGTGCCGAGTGTATGTATTCATCGCTATCTAATACTCGGCCTGCAATGACCATACCGCGAATCATTAATGCATTCCAACTGGTGAGAATCTTTTCGTCGCGGCCAGGGCGAACTCGTTGCTCGCGCAGAGTGAACAGTTTTTTCTTAGCCCGGTCTAATAGGGAACTTAATTCAGAATGACTCATGCCGTGCCGCTTGCATAATTCTTCTCTGCTTTCGTATTCGTGCAAATGATATTTGCCTTCAAAATTGGAAGCTCGGTCTACGCCGAAATGAGGTGCGAATACGGTATATTCATCTTTATCGAGTGCCTGTTCAACTTGCGCTCGACCCCAGGTATAAAACTTGCCTTCCTCGTTCTCCGAGTCCGCATCGAGCGTGGAATAGTAGCCGCCTTCGGGAGATTGCATTTCACGCATCACCCAGTGCGCAATGCCTACACAGATATTTTTGAATCGTTCAGAACTGGTCAATGCGAAGGCTTGCGCGTACAATGCGAGTAATGGTCCGTTGTCATACAGCATTTTCTCAAAGTGGGGAATCATCCAGCGGGCATCCACGGAATAACGACTGAAGCCGCCCCCCAGGTGGTCGTAAATCCCCCCTGCTGCCATTTTCTCCAAGGTGAATATTGCAACGTGCAAGGTGCGAGGGTTTTCGTTACCTGCGAGTTTTGACTGTGCGTAATAACGCAATAGTCGTTCAATATTGCTGGGGTGAGGGAATTTCGGCGCATCCCCGAATCCACCATGGCGAGCATCGAAGGATTGTTCTAATTGTTGATTGCAAATATTAAAAACGTCAGGCGATAAATCAGCTCTTGAGAGGTCAGGCTCATATATTTGCTTCAATGCGGTACGCATGGATTGATTTTGAACGGTAATTTTATCCCGTTGATTTTGGTAGAAGCGTGAAACGTGTTGCAGTAAATCTTTAAATGCAGGTAGCCCGTGGCGTTGCACGTTTGGGAAATAGGTGCCTCCGAAAAAAGGCATTTGATCTTCGGGTGTTAAAAACACGGTTAACGGCCAGCCGCCCGTGCGCTGGTTGAGCAGAAGCTGCGCGGTTTGATAGATCTTATCGATGTCAGGGCGTTCTTCGCGGTCGATCTTTATATTGACGAATAATTCATTCATGATTTTTGCAGTGGCATCATCCTCAAAAGATTCATGTGCCATGACATGGCACCAGTGACAGGCTGAATATCCGATCGACAATAAAATAGGTTTATTCTCGCTTTTGGCGCGTTCAAGTGCGGTGTTGCACCATGGATACCATTCAACTGGATTATCTGCATGTTGAAGCAGGTAGGGACTGGTTTGATCCGCCAAGTGATTTTTGGTTTCGTTCATAGCTGTTGCGTAGTCAAATTTTTTGGGTTATTTCAAGGTTGCAAGCTTGTTTGATTTTACACGGAATTTCCTGTCGCCTTTCCGCAAGTGTGGCGATAATGTAAGTGCTATGATTGAAACATGCTGAGTTTCCCTGAAATTGACCCGGTTGTTTTTTCTATCGGGCCGCTCAAATTGCACTGGTACGGATTGATGTACGCCGTCGGTTTTCTGGTATTTTGGTGGTTGGGGTGCATACACGCCAAGCGGGAACACACCGTAGTTCAGTCGCGTGAAGTTGGCGATATCTTGTTTTACGGAGTGTTGGGCACGATTGTGGGAGGTCGAGTCGGCTCCGTATTATTTTACAACTTTTCTCATTTTTTGGAGCATCCGCTTTATTTGGTCAAAATTTGGGAAGGCGGTATGAGTTTTCATGGTGGTCTGTTGGGAGTAGTGATCGCCTTGTGGCTTTATCAACGCGCCAAAGGCTATGGATTTTTACGCACGTGCGATTATGTAGCTCCCCTGGTTCCCATTGGTTTGGGTGCAGGTCGGATCGGCAACTTTATTAATGGCGAGTTGTGGGGACGCGTCACGGACGTGCCATGGGCAATGATTTTTCCTAATGCTGGAGGGTTGCCAAGACATCCTTCACAACTTTATCAAGCTTTTCTGGAAGGGTTGGTGTTGTTTGTAGTGTTATGGGCATTTGCAAAGAAGCCGCGACCTGTTGGAGCCATCGCGGGACTGTTTATACTATTGTATGGAGTGTTTCGATTTGCGGTTGAGTTTGTGCGTGAGCCGGATAAGAATTTGGGTTTTATAGCGTTTGACTGGTTAACCATGGGGCAACTGTTGACTATCCCGATGATTATTGCAGGGCTGGCCGTTTTATGGCTGGCATACGGCAAATTTGAAGCCGCACGGGATAATTGATTCATGCAGCAATACCTGGAACTTTTGCATCATGTGATGACGCAGGGAACGGAAAAAGCGGATCGCACCGGCACGGGTACTTTGTCTGTGTTTGGTTATCAAATGCGGTTTGATCTGGCGAACGGGTTTCCTCTTCTAACCACCAAAAGACTGCATTTGAAATCAATCATCCACGAATTGCTATGGTTCCTGCGCGGCGAGACGAACGTTTCCTACCTGCGTGAGAATGGGGTTTCCATCTGGGATGAATGGGCTGATGAAGATGGAGAGTTGGGTCCAGTCTATGGTGCCCAGTGGCGTAGCTGGCGCACCTCGGATGGTTCAACGATTGACCAGATTACTCAGTTGGTAGACCAATTACGGAAAAGTCCATCATCGCGCCGCCACATCATCAGTGCCTGGAACGTGGGCGATCTGAAAGACATGGCCTTACCTCCGTGCCATGCCTTTTTTCAGTTTTACGTAGCCAGAAACCGACTCTCTTGCCAGCTATATCAACGCAGTGCAGACGTGTTCCTGGGCGTACCTTTTAATATTGCTTCCTATGCGCTGCTATTACAAATGATCGCGCAGATAACCGGTTATCAGGTTGGAGAGTTCGTACATACCTTTGGTGACGCGCATCTCTATACCAATCACGTCGAACAGGCGCGCCGACAATTGAAAAGGACGCCTTATGCGCTGCCCGTTATGCACATCAATCCGAAAGTTACATCCATATTTGATTTTGTCTACGAGGACTTCGAGCTGCAAAACTATCAATGCCATGAACACATCCCGGCACCTATAGCAGTGTAGGCGACCTAGTGGCGGAAATTGCGATAATAGTAGCGATGACTCCCACCGGCGTGATTGGCAAGAATAACCGGATACCCTGGCATCTTCCCGCGGACTTGCAGCATTTCAAAAAAATAACAATGGGTTATCCTATCGTGATGGGGCGCAAAACCTTTGAGTCCCTTCCGGGAATATTGCCTGGGCGCCGGCATATCGTGCTAACACGCAATTGCGACTATGGAACAATGGGCTGTGACGTGGCTACTGACTGGCAGCAGGTTGAACGTACGACGGAGAATGACGCGAAAGTATTTATTATCGGTGGCGCGGATATATACAAGTACATTTTGCCAATGGTTCAGCGTATGTATTTGACAATAGTGTATGCAGATATAAAAGGCGGCATTTGTTTTCCGGCATGGGATAAAAACGAATGGAGTGAACTGAAAAGGGATTTTCGACCCAAGGATGAGAAAAATGTATTTGATATGGAATTTATTGAATATCTCCGGTTGACGCCATGACACCAGTCAAGGTATATCTGGTACGGGAAGCTTGGCCTCACATTCAATTTGAAATATCGTTTTTTCCAAATCGTCGATTTTGACTGCGGTCAACGAACCACCCCAAAGGCACCCCGTGTCTGTGGCAATAACATTGTCCCCTGTATGAAGGCCCAGCGTTGACCAGTGTCCAAATACAATTGTCGTATTCCGGCTCTTGCGTGAGTTGATTTCAAACCAGGGGTGCATTCCGGACGATTGTGTACCCGACGGACCCTTGTCATCGAAGTTCATCCTGCCTTCATCGCTGCAATAACGTATGCGCGTCAGGCAATTGGTGATAATCCGCAACCTTTCCCAGCCATCAAGCGTTTCCTCCCAGCAGTCCGGCTTGTTTCCGTACATGTTATGCAAAAAGTTTTTGTATTTTTTCGAGCGTAGGGCCGCTTCCACTTCTTTGGCCAGAGACAATGCTTTTTTAATGTCCCACTGTGGAAACAAGCCGGCGTGAACCATGGCGATATCAAGTTCGGAATCATAATGCATCAGGGGCCGGTGTCTTAACCAGTCAATCAGGTCTTCAACATCATTGGCCTGCAAGATCGAATAAAGGTCGTCTGTTTCATTGATAGGTTTGATGCCGGCATAGGCGGCAAGCAGGTGAAGATCGTGATTGCCCAGCACCGCAGTGGCCACATCTCCAAGTGATTTGACCCAGCGCAGGGTTTCCAGTGATTGCGGCCCGCGATTGACAAGATCACCCGCGAACCATAAATGGTCTGATTTAGGGTTGAATGCTATTTTCCTGACGAGAGCAGTCAGTTCATCAAAACAGCCTTGCACGTCACCGATTGCATACGTTGCCATATATGAGGCAAGTTTTTATCGATAAACGGTAATTTTTAGTGCAAGGTGCGGGGAGCAGCAAGCGTAAACGGACTGATTTCCGCGTCGAACCTGGTGCCGTCATCTGCAACCATTTGATAGCTGCCTCGCATCGTACCGACGGGGGTTTCAAGCATGGTGCCGCTCGTGTATTGAAAGGCCTCCCCTGGGCGCAGATACGGCTGTTCGCCTACAACGCCTTCTCCTTTTACCTCTTGGGTTTTGCCGTTGGAGTCGGTAATTATCCAATGCCTGGTAACTAACTTTGCCGGCACAAGGCCCGTATTGTGAATGGTTACGGTGTAGGCAAAGACGAAACGGCCTTCATCTTCATCAGATTGACCTTCTATAAACGCGCTGTCTACACTTACATCGATATTGTGTGCTTCAGATTCATCCATGTCGGCTATTATAACTTCTGATGCAGAAAAATTCAGGTAGTGGCTAGCTTCATATTATGACACGATTGACTGCCGGAATAGTGCAATAAGCATCGATTAGGCAGTTCAAATGGTCAAAGATTCGACAGGTTACCAAAAAACTAGGTAGCCATCTGGTTCGCAAGCTCAATGTACTGTCGTATAGAAACGTCCTGTGGACGCTGATTCGGGTCGATTGAGGCTTTTCGCAACTGGCTGATAGAGGCAACCGAGGCAAGGCTGTTTTTAATTGTTTTGCGGCGCTGCTGAAACGCGGTTTCAACGATCCCGCCAAACAGTAACGGGTCGATAATATTCGGTTTATCGATACCGTAAGGCATCAGGCGCATAAAGCTGGACGTTATTTTTGGTGGCGGTGTAAACATTCGGGAGGGAACGTCGAATAAACTTTCAACTTTGCAATAACTCTGCACCATAACGCTGAGTCGGCTGTATTGCGATATACCGGGAGTTGCAGTAATACGTTTAACCACTTCCTTTTGTAACATGAAATGCATGTCCGTAATGATCTCGGCAAATGACAGCAGGTGAAATAACAGTGGTGTGGAAATGTTGTAAGGCAAGTTTCCGATTAATCGAACAGGCCGTTTAGGACTGCCGATGTCATTAAAATCAAAGTGTAGTGCGTCAGTTTGATGCAGCGTAAAATTAGTTGCGCCCTTGCATTTTTCCGATAATGTATTGCCGAGGTCCCGGTCGATTTCTATTGCATGCAAGACACTCGCTTTTTTTAGCATGGGCAAGGTGATTGCACCGAGTCCCGGACCTATTTCGCAAAAAGTTTGTAGTGGGGCAGGATCGATAGCCTGCACGATATCGGCTATCATGCTTTTGTCTGTCAACAGATGCTGTCCAAACCTTTTACGAAGTTTACCGGTTGTCGGCAGACCCATTTTTTTGATTTAAGGCTCGGCTCTTGTTAACGCGTGACTTCTTCTCTTAGTGCGTAGGTACATACTATTTCATAATGGTTTTGTTCGCTGGATTTGACCAGTGCAAGTGTAATGGTCAGGTCGGGATGATAGAGCAGTAGCAGTTCGCTTTCCCACAGGGCTTGAGAGGTATTGGAGTCAGTAATTACGGCAAAGTTCAAGTCCAGGCTTTCGGCAATTTGATTAGCGATTGCGCGTAACGCCGTTAGCGCCGTAATGTCCTCCTTGAGATGCGCCTTTCCGACGTGAATCACTCCCAGGGAAGACGCCTTGTTGGCAATTTCCAAAGAGCGTGCTACGTCACTGAGTGGTTGAAACTGGAATTGAACGCTGTCGCCGTTGATCAGGTCCAGTTTTTCATTGCTGGTTATAGTGATGGTGTGATTTTCTGAATCCGCCGCGTATAGTACCGAAGCACAGCAGGACAGTTGAACGATAAACGAAAAAATAATTTCCTTGTACCTCATTTGTAAAAGCCTTGTTTGTCTCCGTGTGTTTCTTGTGTTGTCAACCTGCTCGGGCATTATTTGCCAGTTGTGCAGCCAGAAATGCCGCGGTATGCAGGCTGTCTACATTGGCAGTACCTCGTCCGGCAATGTCCAGGGCCGTACCATGGTCTACCGAGGTGCGTATGATCGGCAAGCCGAGTGTCACGTTGACAATTTTGCCAAATCCTAGGTGTTTGATCACAGGTAAACCCTGATCATGATACATCGCAACCACTGCGTCTTTCCTTGCCAGTTTTTCCGGTGTAAACGCTACGTCCGCAGGGATTGGCCCGTCTATATTCATGCCGCCATCACGCAGTCTTTCAAGCAACGGACAGATCAACTCTATCTCTTCAGTGCCAAGATAACCGCTCTCGCCGGCATGTGGGTTCAGTCCGCAAACAGAAATATGAGGGCTGGAAATATGAAAGCGTTGTATTAATGCCTGATGCAAGACACGTAGCACGCGTTCTATCCGTTGTGGCGTGATTTGAGCTGCAACCTTGGAGATTGGCAAGTGAGTCGTAACTAGAGCGACTCTGAGCTTGTTTTCCGAGTTTTTTTTGAAGGTTTCATCCGTTAGTAGCATTACGGGATATCCGTCTGTTTTTTCGGCAATAAACTCGGTGTGTCCTGAAAAAAGGGTACCTGCTTCGTTAATAACGCTTTTTTGCACGGGACCGGTCGTCAGCGCTTGGCAAATGCTGTTTTGAACCAGATCGATCGCGGTGTTTAGTGCCTCGACGACATGGCCGGAGTTCTTGACATCAGGCATCCCTGGTACCACCGGGCTTGCAACGGGAGTATCTACAACGTTCAACTGCCCGGAGGAGTGAGTCGCAGTAGCCGGGTTGAAATCGAAGTCATTGAGTTGGATGTTCATATTCAACTGATTTGCGAGTCTTTTTAGCTGCGCGCTATCTGCGATCGCAACGATTTCAAAAGGCAGAGTCATCTGGGCAAGTTTCAATACCAATTCAGGGCCGATACCTGCCGGCTCGCCCGTAGTAATGGCAATTTGGGCGGAATGTCGCACGTCAGGAAGCAGGCGGTATCGATTGCGACGAAAATAATTTCGTAATCAGATCAATGGGATTGACGGTGGATAGGCCTAGTTGGAAACGTGTAATCGATCTTCAACATAGCTTTCGTCGCGAAGCTGCCTTAACCACAGTTCGGTTTTTTCTTCAATTTTTCGCTGTCTGATCTGGTTTTGCGCAGCTGCGTACATGGCTTCCCGGGTGTTGTTGTGTCTGCGGGTGTCGAGCAGTTGCACAATATGCCAGCCATACTGGCTTTGAAAAGGTTCGCTGATCTGGTTTATTTTCAGGCTGTCAACGACTTGCCGAAAAGCAGGTACGTAGTTGCTTGAAACGGACCAGTTCAAATTCCCATTATTTGCAGCACTACTGGCGTCATCAGAGTGTTCCCGCGCCAATTTGCCAAAATCTTCGCCTTGTCCGATTCTGGACTTGAATTCTTTCAGCTTTGCTTGCGCCGCGGCGTCATCCAATAATACGTTGGTACGTAAAAGTATATGACGACATAAAACCTGGTCGACCATTATGTCTTTTTCTCGTCTGTCCATGAGCTTGAAAATGTGGAACCCGGCCGGGCTTTGGGCAATTTTACTGGTGTCTCCCGGCAGCATCTGCTCTATTTGCTGTAAAAAAATTGGTGGAAGCTGGGCCTTGTTGCGCCAACCCAGATCACCCCCTTCTAACGCGTCTTGCGCATCGGAAGCGGCAATGGCGAGTTGTGTAAAGTTGTCGCCGGATGTAGCCCGATCATATATCAGGGCTGCACGCTGTTTCGATTTTTCAGTTTGTGCGGAATTCGGATTTTCAGGGATGGCGACCAGTATATGTGCGACGTGATATTCGTATTGCTTTTCAAGCAAATCTCCTTCTGATTTGGCCATCAGCTCTTCAATTTCGCTTTTTGTTACCTCAATGTCTCTGTCAATAACGCGTCTGCGTAGTTGATCTATGGTCATCTCGTTGCGCATTTGCTCTCTGAAGGCAACGTAATCGAATCCTTGCTGCACCAGGACATCGTGGAATTGTTCCAGCGTCAGGTTATTACGCTTGGCAAGGTTGCGCATGGCTTGGTCAAGGCTCAGGTCATCGATCTGAATGCCTCGGCGCTCCGCCAGTTGTAGCTGCAATCGTTCCAGTATTAAGCGCTGCAAGACTTGTTTGACAAGTATGTCCTGGGAAGGTAAAGCACTACGGTTTTTCCCGAACTCCTGTACTAAAACCTGCACGCGATGCCTTAATTCACTTTCCATTACAATGTCTTCATCTACAACTGCCACGATTCGGTCAAGCTGCTTTGTGTACGCATTGTTTGAAAGCATGGCTATTGCGCACCCGCATAGTATGAGAGTGGAATAAAAAAGCTTTCGTAATGGCTTGTTAAAGCAGGTATTCATCATCTTGGTCATCATAACCACGTATGTTGCGCTCAAGTAATTCACCAATTGGTGAGCCGATCCGTGCCAGGCTTTTCAAAACCAGCTGTAACTCTATGCTGTCGTCATGTTCTCTGTCCGTGTTTTGATTGTAGCGACGCCCTACCAGACGGATTTTCCAGCAGCAGGTATCATACTCGATGCCAGCCAGAAGTTCTAAGGCTTGCTTCTCCTGGAAGTCGTAGTTCCAGCGCGCCACGGTGCGCCAGTGATCGTTGATCGGCAACACCATGGATACGTCGGACTGTTCCAGGTCCTTGTGCCGATATCGGTATGCCATGTTCAGAACCAAGTCATTTTTGGAACGATACTGAAATTGAACCGAACTCCTTTTGGTGTGGTCATCATGTGTATCCCACACGGCAGAGGCGATGGCTTGCCAACGGTCGCTGAGTCCGATTTTGAGTTCTGCAGCAATTTCAGAGGATTCCTCGCGTTGTACTGGTTTTCCTGGAAGCACCACCTTACGGTCTCTGAAGTAAAAGATACGGCCCAGGCTGGCACGCAGTTTTTCTTTTCCGTTTTCTGAGTCCAGCACACGCGTAGTGACACCCACGCTTAATTGGTCTGCATCGCCTATGCGGTCATTACCGCTGAAGCGATTATTACGGAACAACTGTTCGAATCCGAACTCATATTCCGAGGTATCAAAAATCGGAATATCGCTTTGATTGCGAAAAGGGGTGTGCAAGTAGTACAGCCGTGGCTCCAGAGTTTGGATATTGCCGGATTTTTCCAAGTTCCGCTCGAATATCAGGCCGGCATCCATATAGGCACTGGGCATGCTGCGAGACGGTTTATCATCATCATTCTTGTCATCACGGCTTAGATCATATTTGGTGTGGGTGAGTCGTATGCCAGGCCGTATAAAATAACCGGTTCTTTCAAATGGGCGTTCCAGTTCAATGCCAAGATGTAAGCGATCTCCGTCTGTTTTATCGTCATGCTCGAAACTGACCCATTCGCTTTCAGAGCTGAAACTGAATCCACCGGGAAGATCAGAGTAATTGCCGTTGAGCTTGAGTTGCGGCAGCCGCTTCAATGGCTTGCTTCTGTCCGTCAAGCTATCGTTTATGGTTTGAAAGTCTTGCGCGCGTGTCAGGAATCGCCAGTGTTTTCCGTGGTAATGCAACTCACCCAGTCGCTCTATGTAGTGTGTGCTGGTGAGTTTCAACGTATCACCAAGGTCTTCAAAATAATTTTTATCGGAAGCCTTGTTGTATAAAAAATTCAGTTTCAGTTTATTGGAAAAGTCACTTTTGTGCCCGAAGGAAACCAAGTAGCGGTCATCGTCAAATTCATGATCATCCAGATATTCAAGCCCAAGCTGACCGGTACTTTTTTCATTCAGGTAACGAAAATACGACTTCATCTGTAGTCCACGGTCAGTTAATAATCGCGGTGTCAGGATGGCATCGCGATGTGGCGCAATGTTCCAGTACCATGGCGTTGCAAGCTCAAAACCCGAATCGCTGGAATTGCTGATCACGGGAGTTAAAAAACCGGATTTGCGCCGGTCATCCATGGGAAATCGTATCCACGGCGTATAAAAAATTGGCACGCCCTTAAAATTTACTACTACATTTTTGCCTGTTCCATCCCCCGAAACCCTATCCAGTTTAACTTCACTGGCGGATAGTATCCAGGAACGATCTCCTTTGTCGCAGGTGGTATACGTTGCATTTTCAAGGTGTCTGAGGTTTTCAGACGTCTGCTCGATGCTGTCGGCACTGCCGCGCGCATGCAAGGGCTTGTACCGATAAATCGCCTCTCCTGTTTTGATGTAATCTGTCTGCAGATGTAGTTCGGCCTCCTGGGTTTCAACAATCAATTGATCGTCTTCAGCGCGTACGTTGCCACTGGCGTACACTTTTTCTTCACTTTCGTTATAGCGCAATAAGTCCGCATCAATGGTTTGTGTCCCCCTGGTCACTTTCGCGTCACCTTCCAGAGTGACAATGCCACTCTCGTCGAGATTGACGCGATTTGCGGTAAACTCCACGGGAGCATCGGCGTTTGTTGACGTAGCCTGCCGATTTGTCTGATACGTTGGCGCGTCCTTGCACAGGCCATAGGATTCGTCAGAGGCTTGCGCACCCAGACAGATAAGCCCAAAAATAGGAATGTACAGCTTACTTAAAGGCCTATTCAACACTTTATGTTACGTTAGGGTAGGAACGTGAAAATCGAATGCCTTCATCTTTTGTTGGTCGTTTACAGTGTAACAGTTTTAGGATAAGCCATTGTCAGAATCTGCAAGCCATAACAGAAGCACGCTCGGCAAGCATCAGCTTGTGGGTAGCTCGATCGCCGTAATCGTGACCGTAGTGTTTGCCGGGGCACTGTTTTGGACATACAAGGGCCCTGAAGCGAAGCTCGAAGAACTGCCGCCGTTAAAAGTGATTCTGGTTGAAGTGAGGCAGCAGGACCTGACTCCCGTGGAGACGCTAGTTGGGCGCTTGCAGCCGATTAAAACCGCGCACCTGAAATTTGAAGTACAAGGTCTAATCAGGCAGCGCTTGGCAGAGCCTGGTATGTTCGTCAACGCCGGACAGGCACTGTTGAAGCTGGATGACAGAGATTTGCAGGATCAATTTGCGCAGGCTGAATCTCAATATCATATTGAACAGGCAGGTATACGGCGTGATCGGCGCCTGCTTGAACTGGCCAAGGATAATTTGGCTTTACAGCAGGCGGAGGTTCGACGGCGTGAACAACTCAGCGGTGATTCGTTGGTTTCCGCGTCTCAACTGGATGCAGCACGCCAGCAAACGTTGTCGCTCGACGCAAGGGTATCTGAACTTCAGTATAGCGTCGCTACGGCAAAAGCCAGGCTGGCACTGAAAAAATCGAACCTTGACGTGGCATACCGCAACTTGAAACGCGCAGCGTTAACCGCACCTTTTGCAGGTTATGTGAATCGAATCGAAGCGCAAGTAGGGGATTATGTAACGACAGCGGAAATTGTTGCAACGATTGTTGATACCGGTTCACTGGATTTGCAGCTTGACGTGCGTGGCGAGATTGCCACTGCGCTTGTACTTGGCCAGGAGGTTATGGTGCACGTGGGTTCCCGGTCCATCTATGGAAAACTAATTGCGCTACAGCCGGATCCTGATGAGTCTACCAGCACCCATGCGTTGAGAATTCGTCTGCCTGGGGAAAATATACAATCGGGTATGCTGGCAAGTGCGGATTTGCCACTGGTAAAACAAAGTAGCGCGATTACCGTCCCGGTTTCTTCAGTGGCGACGAATGAAGACAAAAGCTATGTTTATGTATTTGAGAACGGATATCTGAGACGAGTGCTCGTGGAAATCGAGCGACGTGTGGGGAACGAATATATTATATCTTCCGGGCCTGCATTTGGGGAGTTCATCGTTGCGCGTGACGTGTCGGGGTTTGTAAACGGGCAGCAGGTCGTCGCAGATCTTTAACCTTCCATGGGCATAATTAATTTTTCTCTCAAGAACCCGCTGGTCGTAAATCTTTTCTTGGCGCTTGTCATTGTAACGGGCATTGTTTCCTGGCGAAGTATGCCACAGGAAATGTTCCCAGTTGTCGATATTGACAAGGTGCGCATCGATACGGAGTTCGAGGGCGCAACCCCCGAGGAGGTTGAGTCTCAGGTTACGATCTCTATCGAAGAAGAGTTGGACTCACTCGCTGATATCGATGTAATGACGTCTACGAGCGATGAAGGATTGTCGAAAATAATCATCAAGCTCAAACCTGATACGGATGTTGATGAATTTATTCGCGATCTTCGTTCAGCAGTTGATGCCATGACAGACTTGCCTGAAGAAGCGGAACGACCGGACATCAAACGGCTGAAAACACGATTTCCCGTTATCAGTGTGAGTGTTTACGGCGATGTATTTGCGGGAAAGTTGATTGCAACAGCCAAGCAGATCAAGAATCGCCTGCAACAAATTGACGGCGTTGCCAGTGTCAGTATTGCAGGGGAGCGTGAATGGGAGTTATGGGTAGAAGTCGATCCCTATGTGATGTCTGCGCGCAACGTTTCCCTGGGCATGGTTACGTCTGCATTACGCAATAACGTCAGAGATTTGCCCGGTGGATCGCTCAAGGCCTTTGAAGGAGATATTTTACTGCGTGGCAAAGGTGTAGCTCCGAATATCGAAGCTGTAGAGAAAATCGTGTTGCGCAGCAAAATCGATGGCGGTCAACTCAAGTTGGGCGAAATAGCAAGCGTTACGTTACGTCTGGAAGAAGCGAAAACACTGGGACGATTTAACGGCAAACCATCCATAAACCTTATCGTCACAAAGACGGCCAAAGCCTCGACTACGGATGTTTCGCAAGCCGTACGAGAGTTTGTTACAAACTTGCAAAAAGAGCTGCCGACAGGAATTAAAATAGGTTTGTTTAGTGACTTGTCAAAATATGTCAAGACGAGACTGGATACATTAAAGTCTTCTGGCGCAGTCGGGCTGTTTCTGGTTTTACTGTCGCTTTATCTGTTTTTGAATTTTCGAGTTGCGCTGATTACCGCCCTGGGTATCCCGGTATCTTTTTTAGTGGCAGTGATTATCATCCATTACCTTGGTTACACCATCAACATGGTGTCAATGTTCGCTTTTCTGATTGCGTTAGGCATGATCGTTGATGATGCGATTATCGTAACGGAAAACGTATACCGACACATGGAGGATGGCATGGCAGCCGTACCTGCGGCCCGACGTGGTGCCAGTGAAGTATTCTGGCCGGTGATAGCCTCTACTTTTACTACTATTGCCGCATTTTTGCCCATGTTTGGTATTACTGGCACCTTGGGCTTGTTTATACAAGTAATTCCGGTCGTTGTTACGGCATCATTGATCGGTTCATTGCTGGAGGCGTTTATCGTATTACCCTCGCACTCTGCTGAAATATTGCGGGTTGCTGCCAACAGAAAGCGCAGTTTAATAAACTGGGGATTTCTGCTGGAGAGATACGTCGCAATAGTACGATTTGCACTGCGTAATCGGTATTTCATCTCTACGGCGACGATAGGGGCTTTAATTGTGGTGCTTGTTTTTGCTTACACGAGACTACCCTATAACCAGTTTGGTGACGTAGAGATCGGCCAGTTTTTGGTTAACGTCGAAGCTCCAAATACTTATAGCATCGAAGATACGGCCGGGCTCGCGATTAAAGTCGAACAGCGGATGAGCAAGATTTTTCAAAAGGATGAGCTCGATACGCTGCTTACCAACGTTGGCGTGATATTGCTCGATTTTAATCGCTTCAAGCTCGGTAGCAACTATATTCAATTTGTTGTGGACCTTAAAAAACCGAAACCTGATGGTTTTATAGAAAAGTTTATCAGTCCGGTGGTTAATCTCCGTTTCAAGGAATATGGGAAGCGTACGCGCACCACTGAAGAG
Organism: Gammaproteobacteria bacterium; assembly: GCA_965215055.1. Classification (GTDB taxonomy): domain Bacteria; phylum Pseudomonadota; class Gammaproteobacteria; order UBA4575; family UBA4575. Next base: position 774,838 of record OZ244046.1, on the reverse strand, counting down.
ATTATGGATAAAATTCGTACCAGTGTAGCGATGGTTCCTGGCATACAACGATTTTCAATTTTACGTCCACAAGGTGGTCCTGCAGGCTCGGATATCGAGGTAGGTATTACAGGCAAGGAAACTGATACATTGCTTTCGCTTTCAGGCGAAGTAGTTGCCTTTCTGCGACGCATCCCCGGTGTAAGAGATGTTCGCCAGGACCTGGAAGTAGGTAAACTGGAATACCAATATACAATCAACGCGCGTGGCCGTGAACTGGGCCTGACACAGGCACAAATTGCAGATGCGGTACGTACCGGATATTTGGGGCTGGAGGTTATGCAAGCCAACTGGGAGTCGAAACGTTACCCTGTCCGCGTTATTTATCCAGACTCCGTGCGGGAAGATGGTGCAGGACTGAAGCGATTGCCCATTACCCTTGAAAGCGGTGGTACGGTCTACCTGGGTGAGATAGCCGATATTGAACTGGCACGCGGTTTCGGGTCGGTGCAGCGGCGTAATTCACAGCGCTTGGCGTTAATTACTGCGGAAACTGATAAAACCATCATCACGCCACTCGAGGTCAATGCCCTCATTAATCGGGAATTTGGAAATTTAAGTACACTGCCCCCCGGATATTCGGTAGTACATCTGGGAGAGAAAAAAGAAGCCCGCGATTCTTTTAACGACATCGGCAGTATGTTGGTTATTGCTCTGGCCGTTATCTTTTTCATTCTTGCCGCCTTGTTCAAGTCCCTGCTGGACCCGTTCGTGATCATGTTTTCGATACCGTTTGCGATTGTAGGCGTGGTTATTGGCCACATGCTCTTTGGTTACAATCTCCAGTTTCTTTCCATGATAGGCTTCCTGGCACTTACCGGTATCGTTGTCAATGACTCCCTGATACTGATTGATTTTGCCAAAAAGCGGCGTGCACAGGGCGCGAGCTGTTTTGAGGCGTTGATCGATGCGGGACGTGTACGTATTCGGCCCATTATGCTTACTACTATTACGACTTTTCTTGGTATTTCACCGTTAATCTTTTTTGCCAGTGGCCAGACGGCGTTTTTATCGCCTATGGCAGTAAGTCTCGGGTTCGGTTTGATTTTTGCAACTGTACTGATACTGATAGTATTACCCTGCTTTTACCTGATTGCAGATGATGCGCGTAGTTTTGTCTTGGCGCAGTTCAAAGCAATGCAGGCGTCTACGGATACGTAACGAATCACCCACGGCCGTCCTGTTTACAGCAAAGGTGCAATCACCAAGCTCACGATTGCCATCACATTGATAAGTATGTTCATTGACGGCCCAGAAGTATCCTTGAAAGGATCGCCCACAGTGTCGCCAACCACCGCGGCTTTATGAACGTCGGAGCCTTTACCGCCGAGATTACCCTTTTCGATATATTTTTTCGCGTTGTCCCATGCGCCTCCCGCATTGGCCATCATCAGGGCGAGGAGCACACAGCCGAGCAAAGCTCCGGCCAGCATTCCGCCTAGCGTTTTAGCGCCAAGCCCGAAGCCAACAACTACCGGCGCAATGACTGCCAATAGTCCCGGTGGCACCATACGTTTCAATGCCGCCGTAGTGGCAATGGAGATACAGCGCACCGTATCCGGCTTGGCCTTGCCTTCAAGCAGACCGGGGATCTCCTTGAATTGCCGACGAATCTCCTTAATCATGTCAAATGCAGCTTCACCCACTGCGGTCATCGTCAATGAAGCCACGATAAAAGGAAAAACACCGCCAATAAATAGTCCAATCAAGACCTTGGGGTCACTTAAACTCAATACGATTGATTCCTGGCCGTGACCGACTTCGGCAAGAAAAGCCGTAATGATTGCTAATGCAGCCAGTGCAGCAGCTCCGATTGCAAATCCCTTACCAATGGCGGCGGTAGTATTACCTACCTCATCAAGTTGATCAGTGATTTTGCGCACGTCTTCTCCAAGCTCTGCCATCTCCGCTATTCCGCCAGCGTTATCTGCAACGGGGCCATAAGCGTCAATGGCCATAGTAATGCCCACCGTCGCTAACATACCCACGGCGGCAATGCCAACCCCGTAAAGATCGGCAAAGTAGTTGGCAAGAAAAATAATGGCCGCAATGCTCAGTACAGGCACTACTACCGATTGCATTCCTGTTGCCAGTCCCGCGATCATGACGGTTGCAGTTCCGGTTTCACCGCTGTTGGCAATTTTTCTTACCGGTTTGCCGCCCGTGTAGTATTCGGTAACCAAGCCGATAATCATCCCTCCTGCCGCACCAGCGAGCACCGAAGCCCATACACCGATGTTTACACCGAGTGCCTTGATTATGAAATATGCGGCGACGATAAAAATTACTGCTGCCGAGGAAGTACCGATGCGCAATGCGGTAGCGGGTGATCTACCGGCAGATACTTTTACCAGGAGAATACCCAGGAGAGAGCAAACGATACCTGCTGAAGCCAAGCTCAAAGGCAGGAACATAAGGATCTGTTTTTCTCCCAGTTCATCAATGATGGCAGGAGTCAGGGTGGCCGCAATCGCTATCGTGGCGATGATGGAACCGCAGTATGACTCAAATATGTCCGAGCCCATGCCTGCCACGTCGCCGACGTTGTCTCCCACGTTATCGGCAATCACCCCGGGATTACGCGGGTCATCTTCAGGAATACCTGCTTCGACTTTGCCAACTAGGTCTGCACCCACGTCTGCACTCTTGGTGTAGATACCGCCTCCTACACGCGAGAACAATGCAACAACGGAAGCGCCCATTCCAAACCCATGGATTACACTTGCCGTGGCTGGGTCGCGCCCGAAAAGCAGATACAGAGTACCCAAGCCCAGGAGCCCCATGGCGGCGACGGCCAATCCCATGATTGAGCCACCGTAGAAGGCGACGTTCAGCGCGGCATTAGCACCTTTTTCATGGGCGGCTACGGTGGTGCGAACATTGGCGCGCGTTGCGGTATACATGCCAATGTAGCCTGCTGCTGATGAACACAATGCACCGACAACGAATGCAATCGCCGTATTTTGACCTAAATCGGAAAACCAGACTGCAATGGTCACCAGGGCGGCAAATATGAACAGGATAGAATATTCTCGGCGCATGAAGGTCATTGCACCGGCATGAATCGCATCGGAGATTTCAACAACTTTACCGGTACCTTGTGAATAGCGCAGCACTAACCGGTAAATTACAAACGTAGAAACCAAGCCCAAGACTCCTAAAATGACGGGCATGTAGTGGATTGCCATGAATAATTCTCCCTGGAAGATGAATCTTTTTGTATTTGATTTTCTAGTAGAGCAATGTCCCTGTGCGCGTGTTAATGCGTTAAGATACCTATTGGGTAAGATAAAGTTTACAAGCAGGGATTCAAAGTGTACGTCTGATATCGCTTTTAATCCATATATATTAAGTACGGTGAAAATTGGCAGAGAGCGACTTTCTTAGAAATCCGCAGCTTGAAGCACACCATTTCAAAAAGCGTGCTTATTTTGTCATGCTACTAATGGCATTTTTTATGGTGCTGCTTGGCGCCCGCCTGTTCTACCTGCAATCTATGAGTAACGAGCGCTACACAGTGCTATCTCATGAAAATCGTATGCGTATTGTGCCTGTTCCTCCTGTTCGGGGCGTGATATACGATAGAAACTTGCAATTGCTCGCTGGTAACAGACCAAGCTATCAAATAGAAGTTACGCCTGCACAAGTAGATGATATTGAACAAGCTATTATTGATATCAGCAGATACATACAGCTGGAAAATCACCATCTCGCGGAATTTTACAAAGACGTAAAACATAAACAGGCGTTCGAATCTATTCCATTAAAAGTAAATGTAAGCGAAGAAGAGATAGCGCGTTTTTCTGTTAACCGCCATCGTTTTCCAGGGGTGGAGATTACAGCGCTTGTCAATCGTTATTACCCCTTAACTGGAACAAGTGCGCATGCACTGGGCTACGTCAGCCGCATTAATGTGCAGGAGGTTCAAACGCTGGATAAACGAAATTACAGCGGCACGACGCACGTTGGCAAGTCAGGCGTAGAAAAGTTTTATGAAGATGTCCTGCATGGACAGGTCGGCTATCAGCGTGTCGAAATCAATGCACAAGGACGTACACTGCGCGTTTTGGAAACAATTCCACCGACACCGGGTTCAGACCTGATTTTGTCTATTGACGCCCACTTGCAGCAAGTTGCTCAGGAGAGTCTGGAGGGGCGTAAGGGCTCTGTCATTGCAATGGACCCTCATACTGGTGAGGTTCTGGTTTTTATTAGCGCGCCGGCCTTTGATCCCAATCCTTTTGTCAGCGGTATTAGCAGCAGGCAATACTCATTACTGCATAATGATCCAGGCCGACCACTGTTTAATCGTGCCTTGACAGGTCTATACCCGCCCGGGTCAACGATCAAGCCCATGTTAGCTTTGGCTGGATTACATTATCAGGTGACTTCAGCGGAAAAGACAATGTTTGCGGGACCTTTTTTCCAACTACGTGGTCATAAGCGCAAATATCGTGATTGGAAAGAAAGTGGGCACGGTTGGGTGGATATGTATAAGGCGATTGCACAATCATGTGACGTGTACTTCTATACTTTGGCGCACGATCTTGGCATTGACCACATTGCTGAATTTCTTACCCGATTTAATTTTGGTGCCAAGACTAAAATAGATAGCTGGGGAGAAGTCGAAGGTATCGTGCCATCTCGGCAATGGAAGCGCAGTGCATATGGGCAACCATGGTATCCAGGAGAAACCGTTATAACGGGTATTGGCCAAGGGTATACGCTGGTCACGCCACTGCAACTTGCTGTAGCTACTAGTGCCTTGGCGACACGCGGGCAACTTGTGCGGCCAAGACTTTTACGTGCGATTCACAAACAGGGTGAACCAGTGGAAATGGTGCCCGCTGCCGTGACGGCAGATATCAAGGTTTCGAACGGGAACCATTGGCAGCAGATCATTTCAGCTATGGTAGACGCCGTACATAAACCCAATGGCACGGCTTACCAGATTGGCAAGGATGCCAAATATCGAATTGCAGGAAAAACCGGCACTGCACAGGTATTCAGCTTGGATGAAGATGAAGAATATGATGAAGAGACCATTGCAGAAGAATTGCGGGACCACGCTTTATTTATCGGATTTGCGCCAGTAGATAATCCCAGAATTGCCATTGCAGTAATTATAGAAAATGGTGGTAGTGGCAGTAAAGCCGCATCCATAGCCAAAATTGTCATGGATCGTTACTTGTTGAACAGGGAGGATTCACTGGCCACGGCTGAATTGTGAATAGTGTTTACTGACATAAAAAAATCACCTCTGGTATCTTGGTCAGCCAAAAGAGAAAGCCTTAGCTTTAATCTTGACCCTTTGTTAATGGGCTCGCTGACTATTCTTTGCGGGGTTGGGCTGTTTGTGCTTTACAGTGCCGCGGATGGCGGAAGGGAAATGGTTGTGAGTCAGTCGATACGGCTTGGTATCGGCTTTGCGGCGTTAATTCTTTTGGCACAAGTCTCGGCTAAAAAGTTATTACACTGGTCGCCGTGGCTGTATTTGGTTGGCCTGATTTTACTACTTATGGTGACACTGTTTGGTTATAGTGGGAAAGGCGCGCAACGCTGGTTGGACCTTGGCGTTATTCAATTTCAGCCGTCAGAACTGGTGAAAATATTTCTACCTATGATGATTGCCTGGTATTTTAGCAACGCACATTTACCACCTTCCTTGCGTCGTATTTTTGTAGCATTCGTCATTATTGCCATCCCGGCAGCTTTTATCATATATCAGCCGGATTTAGGTACTGCGATTCTGGTCGCCTCAATTGGTGTTTTTTTAATCTTTTTGACCGGAATTACATGGCGAGTACTTGCAGTGCTTGGCAGCTTGGTCCTGCTGTGTATGCCGTTACTCTGGTTTTTTCTGCATGATTATCAGCAGCAGCGGATACTTACCTTTTTCAGTCCTGGAAGCGACCCTCTGGGTGCCGGCTATCATGCCTTTCAAGCCAAAATCGCCGTTGGCTCTGGAGGCATTTATGGTAAAGGCTGGTTAAATGGAACTCAATCTCAGCTTGATTTCATACCTGAAAGAGCAACCGATTTTATTTTTGTGGTATTTGCTGAAGAATTTGGTTTTTTGGGCGTAGTCTTATTATTATTCATCTACAGCTTTATCGTAGTGCGTGGTTTAAGCATCGCGCTGCACGCACAGGATACGTATTGCAGGCTGCTTGCCGGCGGTTTAAGCATATCGTTCTTTGTTTATTTTATGGTTAATATCGGAATGGCGTGCGGATTATTTCCAGTGGTAGGTATTCCTCTGCCTTTAATGAGCCATGGAGGCACCTCAATGGTGACGACTCTGGCCGCATTCGGGATATTAATGTCAATTCACTCAAGCCGGAAATCACGGTTACTTTGATACATGCGTAGAATTCTAATTGCGGTGCTGGGTGCCTTGATTGCAACCGGCGATGTTGGAGGTGCGGATTACCTGGAACGCTCTGAGGTAAAGGGGTTTATCGAAGAGTTTGCGCGTCAACACCAGCATCCTCAATCATCTTTAGAGACCTTGTTTGAAAACGTAGTAAAACAGACACAGGTGCTGGACAAGATTCAGCGTCCGGTTGAAAAGAAAATCAACTGGCAACGGTATCGCAGCATCTTTATTACACCTCAACGAATTAGCGAAGGCTTGCAGTTTTGGATGCGCAATGAACAGGCGCTGGCCGCGGCACAACGACGCTTTGGTGTGCCGCCGGAAATTATTGTTGCCATTATTGGTGTTGAAACCTTTTATGGAAGATATATGGGGAAATACCCGGTTCTGGACACTTTGGTAACACTGGCGTTCGATTATCCACCACGGCAAGGCTTTTTTCGTAGTGAATTAGAGCACTTTCTTTTATTGGTACAAGAAGAACAGTTAGACCCGCTTGCTATCAAGGGATCGTATGCTGGTGCAATGGGGATAGGTCAGTTTATTTCCAGCAGTTATCGCAGATATGCCGTTGATTTTGATGAAGATGGCATACGCGACCTGTGGGGAAGTAACGAAGATGCCATAGGCAGCGTGGCAAATTATTTTAAGCGACATGGCTGGAGACCTGACCAACCCGTCACTGCTCCAGTTGCCATACAGGGAGATCGTTATACGGCACTATTAGGCAGAGGCCTGAAACCCGTGACGCTTGTTTCCAACTTGTCCCAATATGACGTTGAAATAAACACCGAAGACTATTCACTCCCACAAGAGAAAGTTACACTGCTTGAACTGAAAAATGACCACTCGGCGGAATACTGGGTAGGGTTTAACAACTTTTACGTCATCACGCGCTATAACCACAGCCATGTGTACGCAATGGCCGTGTACCAGCTAAGTCAGCAACTCAAGCAAGGCATTCAGGATTACGTTGCACAAAATTAACTTCATCACAATTACCCGTAGCACTCATATATGGGTAATCCTTCTGCTTGTTATTGGGCAGAGTGCGTGTTCACCGCATAAAGTAATAAAAGAGATACCGACCGTCGCAAAAATACCGCCGCGTGAACTACCTCCTGACCCGATGCCGAGAACTGAACCGCGAAGCCGCTACGGCAATCCAAGCTCTTACGTGGTATTTGGCAAGCGCTACTACACGCTTTCAAGCAGCTATAACTTTGTTGAAAGAGGCATCGCCTCGTGGTACGGAAAAAAATTCCATGGTAAGCGCACGTCAAGTGGTGAGAAATATAACATGTACGCAATGACGGCGGCACATACTCGCTTACCGCTGCCGACTCACGTCCAGGTCACCAACCTGAAAAATGGCAAGAAGGTAGTCGTGCGCGTAAACGATCGCGGACCATTTCATGACAACAGGATAATTGACCTGTCATACTCCGCCGCGGCTAAGCTGGGCATCCTCCGAGAAGGTACCAGTTTTGTGGAAGTGCGTGCCTTGAATGCGTTAAACTACCACGCTGCACAGGATTCAAACGCTGTCATACACTCGGCAGATCGTTGGGTGGAAAAGTCGCCAGCGCGGATGATGAGTGCCTCAGCCACTGACACAAGAGTATTTGTACAGGTTGGTGCATTCAGCACTCGTGCCAATGCAAACCGGTTGACTCGTCAACTTGGTGACTTGAATTTAGGCACTATTAAAATTTCACCTGTAACCAAGGGAGAAGCGAAGCTGTATCAGGTACGAATCGGGCCATTGCCTACGATTCAATCTGCAAATGAAACAATCACCAAATTATATGATATGGGCATGAGAGAGCATCACATGGTGATTGAATAGCCGCTATCCTGAAAATAAAACATTGTAAATACATTATGAAACCTGCGAAGGCCTTTTTGATTATTGCGCTAATAGTCGTCTGCATAAGTGCACATGCAGAGCCGTTACTAATACCCTCACCGCCTAAATTTAATGCTGTGAGCTATATATTGATGGACCACGACAGCGCTACAGTACTAGCCGAACACAACCCCAAAGGACGTGTTGAACCTGCCAGCATTACCAAAATCATGACCGCGTACGTGGTATACAGGGCACTCGCTGCAAACGACGTGCATTTGGAAGATCAAGTGTTAATCAGTGAAAAAGCTTGGCGCAGCGAAGGGTCAAGAACGTTTATTGAAGTGGGCGACAGAGTCCTTCTTGAAGACCTGTTGCTTGGTATGGTTGTCCAATCAGGTAACGATGCAAGTATAGCACTTGCAGAGCACGTAGCCGGAACGGAAGAAGCGTTTGCGGATATCATGAATGCAGAGGCACAGCGTTTGGGCCTGAAGGGCACACACTTTACAAATGCTACCGGCTTGCCGGACGAAGAACTTTATACTACTGCCTACGACGTTGCGTTATTGTCCCGCGCATTAATTAAAGAATTTCCTGAAGAATATAAACGTTATGCACAAAAGAAATTCACCTTCAACGGTATAAAGCAGCACAATCGCAACAGGCTACTATGGCGTGATGACGCCGTTGATGGCCTGAAGACAGGTTATACGAAAGACGCAGGATATTGTCTGGCAGCATCCGCCCGGCGTGACGACATGCGCTTGATCTCCGTAGTGATGGGTGCAGACAATGAAAGATCACGTACCACCAATAGCCAGGCACTGCTTGATTACGGATTCAGGTTCTACAGGTCGTATAAACTATATCAAGCCGGGGAGACATTGCTGGAAAAGAGGATGTGGAAAGGCAAATCAAAGCTGATCAGGCTTGGTCTGGGCGAAGACTTGTACGTGGCGATACCTAGAGGCCAATACGATTCTTTGAAGGCCACGATGAACGTCGAAACGGAAATCTTTGCACCGATTACCCGGGGGGACCGGGTCGGTACCGTTAAAATATCACTGCAAGGCGAAGACTACCTTACCAGGCCGCTTATTGCTTTGCACGACAACCAAAAAGGAAACGCTTGGCGCCACATCGTCGATTTCTTCTCACGGCTTGGCAGCTAGTTTTCAACCTTTGATGACACGGGTTCGAGCATTTCTGAACGGCACATACCTGTCTCTTGAGGATTGCCGTATTTCACCGCTGGATCGCGGATTTCTTTTTGGCGATGGCATTTACGAATTACTGCCTGTATATCAAGGCAGCCCGTTTTATCTGTCGCAACACCTCTCGCGACTGGAGCACAGCCTGCAGGAAATACGTATCAACAACCCTCACTCAAGAGACGAATGGAACACCATCGTAGCGACATTGATTCAACAATCAGATAGTGAAGACTTGGCTATTTATATACAGGTAACCCGGGGTGTTGCGCCGCGCGACCATGTATTTCCCAAGGATGCAAGTGCAACGGTTTTCGCAATGGCGAACCCGCTTACTAAAGTACCACAAGAACAACTGCAAAACGGTGTGGCACTTATCACAGCCAATGATATTCGTTGGCAACGTTGTGATATAAAGGTGATTGGTTTGCAGGCTAATGTCTTGGCCAAACAGGATGCCTTGCAGGCATCTGCCACTGAAGCCATCATGATACGTGATGGCATTGCCTTGGAAGGTGCTGCAAGTAATCTTTTCATAGTGCGAGCCGGCAAAGTGTTCACGCATCCCAAAGACAACCTGATACTACCCGGTATTACTCGTGACATCATATTGGAATTGCTTGCTGATCTGGGTGTGGCATACGTTGAGCAGCCCATACCAAAAGAGTGGCTGTATTCATCCGAAGAGATCTGGGTCACCAGTTCTGCCAGGGAGATTCTGGCTGCTACGAAAATCGATGGGCAAACCGTCGGGAACGGTATGCCCGGAGAAGTTTGGAAACGTGTATATGCCTTATATCAGCAGCGAAAAATCCAGCCGGCTTTAAACTGACATTCTGCTGCTTTGAATCGCATGTGTGGACTTCGCATACGTTATCTAAATACACAGGAATATGCATCGAGTTACACGAAAATGCGCAGCTTCACCAGTGGTCGAACATCTGCAACTGCGGATGAATTTTGGTGTTTGCAGCATCCAGCAGTCTTCACCCTGGGTGCGAACGCCGACGTGCGACATATCCTCTCTCGTTCCGACATACCGATTGTACAATCCGACCGGGGTGGGCAGGTTACCTATCATGGTCCCGGACAGATCATTATCTACCTGTTGTTGGACCTGCGACGAAAAGGAATTGGTGTGAAAAAACTGGTGTGGAACATTGAGCAGTCCGTAATTGACATATTAAAAAGCTATCAAATTAAAGCCGTAGCGCGTACCGAGGCCCATGGAGTGTACATAGAAGATGCAAAAGTAGCTTCGTTGGGTTTGCGAATAAGTGGCGGCTGTAGTTATCATGGCGTGGCGTTAAACGTAGATATGGACTTATCACCTTTTTCTCAAATCAACCCGTGTGGATTACAGGACTTGGCGGTGACACAGTTGAAAAATCATGGCGTGAAATCCGATTGCCGCCAAATTCATGAAGAACTGGCACTGCAATTATGCGAACGTCTTCAATACAAACCTGGTGACGTAAAGACCATTGGTTAATAAAACGCATCTGGCCAAGCTTGGAATCAAGCGTCGTGGTGGTGACAAAGTCACTCAAATCCCTGTCAGGGTAAGCGCCCCTGGTGTGCGCACTCCCAAGCCAAGCTGGATTCGCGTACAGGCTCCGGTTACTTCACGGGTAAAAGAACTGAAGAAATTGCTGCGAGAACAGCAACTTCACACCGTGTGTGAGGAAGCATCATGTCCTAATTTAGCCGAATGTTTTAGCAACGGCACCGCGACATTTATGATTATGGGCGACATATGTACGCGCCGCTGTTCGTTTTGTGATGTTGCGCACGGTAGACCCCTTCCTTTGGATGAACAGGAGCCTGAACACTTGGCTACGACAGTAAAGCGACTGGCACTGCGCTACGTAGTAATTACCTCGGTCGATCGTGATGATTTGCACGACGGCGGTGCGCGTCACTTCACTGACTGTATTCAGCGTATCCGCGAGCAATGCGATGCGATAACCGTTGAAATACTGGTGCCTGATTTTCGAGGTCGGATGGACAGGGCACTGGATATACTGTGTGAAAAGCCTGCTGATGTGTTCAATCACAACCTGGAAACCGTGCCCCGTTTATACCCACAAGCCAGACCTGGTGCGGACTATCAACACTCCCTGGATCTTCTGCTGGAACACAAGCGGCGTATTTCGCGCGTGCCAACCAAATCCGGCCTGATGCTGGGGCTGGGTGAGCGCATGGACGAAGTGGAACAGGTGATGCGGGACCTGCGTGCGCACGACGTAAACATCCTGACACTGGGCCAGTATTTACAACCGAGTCGACATCACCTGCCGGTACAGCGCTATCTTCACCCTGATGAATTTGATACCTTGCGCAGCATGGGCCAGGAACTGGGCTTTGAGCATGTTGCCAGTGGCCCTTTGGTGCGATCCTCCTATCACGCGGACGAGCAGGCTCGATTTGCAATGGCTTGAGAGTAAAAGTTATAATCTGCCTCTATGGGCGATAGTAAGCAGTAAATATGCCTGCTCGTGCAAAGAGGAGTGCCCCTCCTTCCCATACTCAGCAAGCAGAGAAGAAGCGCAATCCATCCGGACTAGAGAAGGTACTTGACGTACCCAAGATGGTAGTTTCTACCAGCGTTAAATCTCCCCCTTCTTTTGATGCAAGTGCAACACATTCTTTTTCCTATGAAGCGATAGGGCATAAAGATACCCCCCACGTGGTGAAGTTTTCCGGTGGCCGCTCAAGTGGAATGCTTTTATTTTTGTTGCTTGAAAACGAATTTTTAAAGCCTGAACGCGGTGATGTAGTAATTTTCAATAACACATCTGCTGAGCATCCTGAAACGTACCGATTTACGGCAAAATGCAAAAGCATTGTTGAAAAGCGATACGGCGTACCTTTTTTCTGGCTTGAGTTTCAGACATATGAAGACGCGCGGGATGGTGAATGGGTTCGTTTACCAACGTATCGCCTAGTTAATCCCGTGCCGTGGTCAACAGAGGAGCCGCATGGCTACCACTGGAAAGGAGAAACCTTTGAGGAGGTGCTATCTTTTTCAGGATTTGTGCCGAACCAATTTCAGAGGACGTGTACAAAAAAGCTGAAACTGGATACAACGAGATTGTTTTTGCAGGATTGGTTTGCTTGCAAGGCGAGCATTGAACATTTGGGACATTACAGTAACAAAAGCCGCATGAGCAGTGATGAGATGTATGCACGCCACCAGAGGAATCAGGGGAAGGTTCCCCGCGAAATTTTTTTACAAAAAAAAGAGTACGTCTGTTCTCGTCCAGTGTTTCGACCGGAGCAACTATTCTCGGATTTTTCCCAAGTAGTGAAACCCATTGAAAACCAATATTTAACCGGAAAGAAATACGGTAATCGTGCGTTCTTTGGTGAGAATGGCGTGGAATACCTTGCGTTTATCGGGTTGCGCTATGACGAGATGCATCGTGTAATCAGGACACGTCGACGCAATTCTAGTGATCAGGAATCCGGTGATTATGAAGGCGAGCACGTGTATATGCCATTAGCAGACCTTAGCGTAACAAGGGAAGACGTGAATGAATTCTGGACTAAGCAAGAATGGGACCTGAGTCTGCCAGAAGATGCTGGTTTATCCAATTGTGTCTACTGCTTTCTTAAAGGAATGGGAGGGCTGCAGAAAGTTCATCAGAGAATGCAGAACGAAGATGATTCACTTGCGGACTCTCCCTGCGACATTAATTGGTGGAAACGTATAGAAGGCCTTTATGGGCGCGACCTAGTAGCAGAAAAACGGGATATAAAGAGCAAGGTGAATGGAAACTTTATCGGTTTCTTTGGCACTAAAACAGGTTTTTCTTATAGTCTGCTATCAAAAAGTAGTAATGATGCTGATCTTTCCGAATTCTCGGATACCGTATTACCTTGCGATTGTACAGATTGATTGTACTAGTGGACATTCATTGTGAAAGCTAACAATAGGACTATATCTACTTGGATGAAAAGAGTTCAAACAGGTGAAGTACGCCTGCCGAGATTTCAGCGGGATGAGGTTTGGACTCACGTGCACGTGAAAAATTTTTTAGATTCAGTGATCCGAGACAATGCACTCTTGGCGTTTTGATGGCTCTAATGGTAAATCCAGATGAAGAACCCTTTGAAACTCGTCCTTTAGAAGGTGCACCTAATCCTTCCTCCACATGTAACCTACACCTGCTCGATGGCCAGCAACGCTTAACTGCTCTTTGGCGATCAATGAACGATAATTACGAAGACAGAACTTTCTTTGTGCGGTTTAAGAAAAACGATAAAGATTACTCTTTTGATGAAGTAATAAGTGAAGCAAGAAAAGGAAGAAATTCTTCCTGGATTGGTAATTCGATTGCGGAGCTTCAAAAGAATTATTTTCCCATTCGACTTCTTCTACCTGAATCGGGGCGGAAAAGACGTGAATGGGCTAGAGAGGCTACTAACAATGATTATGAGGGACAAGAAGCTTTACTTGATGTGATAGATCATATAGCTGATCGTTTGTCTAGCAAATGTTTGCCTTGTTTTGAGCTTTCTATTGGCACGGAGGCGGAAGATGCGATTGATTACTTTATCCGTATAAATACGTCATTCGTGAAGTTGACTGCATATGATATCGCGGTAGCTCAATTCGAGGCAGCAACATCAGAATCGTTGCGTGACATGGTAAATAGTCTCAAAGATAAAGTTCCTTATCTCACTTGTTTGGTGGAAGAGGACGATGTCGGTGATACTATGCTTAAGATTGCTTGCCTCATGCAGGGGAAGAAACCTACTTTTGGAAATTATAAAAATCTTGATTTTGGACAATTAAAGAAAGAACAGAATACCCTTTTTAGTGGAGTGAAATGGGCTGTTGATTTTATTAAAAACGAGGGGGTTCTGGATAAGAAGAGGCTACCAAGTACGGTGCCGTTACGGGTTTTGCCAGCACTTTATCAATATATACCACGCAAAGGTGATGAAGGCCTTGTAGATAGCTTGATTCGTCAGTATTTATGGCGTGCATTTTCGACAGATTGGTACGAAAAACAGGCGAACTCCAGACTTTATGATGACTTCAAGGCTTTGAAAAAAGCTATAACGAATGGCTCGTTTGAAGTATCAAAAACGAAGAAGAAAGTTGAAGAAACAGTGTTTGATAGCTGCTTACCAGAATATGATGAATTAAAAAATGAGAAGTGGCCCACAGGTCAAGGCATTAAGAAAAGGGCAATATTAGCAATATATCTGAAAGAGGGAGCCAAGGATATTGCATCTAGTGTAAAGATTTCATACCAAAATATTGGTAAACGAGAATATCATCATGTGTTTCCAAAAGGGCTTTTCACTGAAAATCCAGATGGTCATGATCATGATAGGGCGCTCAACTGCATACTCATTGAAAAGTTTACAAATATCAGCTGGAGAGATAAATGGCCAGGAGACTATCTGATCGAGAGAGTGGGGAAGAGAGATGAGAACACTGTGCGCCGTCGTCTGGAATCTCATTTGTTACCAGTTGATGAAGTGATGAATGCGAAAGAAGAGGCAGGTGTTTCTTTATCAGAAGCATATGATGAGTTTCTTGAAGCGAGGGCAAAGCTTGTAGAAGGTGAGATGAAGAGATTATGTAATGGGGAGTAGGGTGAAAAAAAGAAAAAATACTCCTAGTCTTAGGTTTGGTCCAGGAGGTATATCCGGCTGGACTCCCGTTGGTGTAAGTGGTTTTCGCGGGTTAAAACCGACTACGGCGGTGCGAGAGCTTATTCAAAATGGCTTGGATGCCTCAGAAGCTATCGGGAATGTTCCCGCGCGCCTACGATTTCAGGTTGCGGAGTGCCCGACAAACGAAGTCCCTGCAATTGAAGCATACCGTGAAGCTTTTGAAGATGCGAGGGAAACGCAACGCAAACTTTCAGGAGGCAGCCTGCCTGATAATGCCAAAGCGATCACTGATGACATAGAGCAATGTTTGAAGAAAGAAACCTGCGAGATACTTTATGTTTTGGACAATGGAATTGGATTGAATAAAGAGAGGATGGGTGCATTACTGGGGGATGGTTTGAGTTTTAAGAAGCAAGGTGCTACAGGTTCTTTTGGCAATGGACACGTCGTGGTATTTCCAGCCTCTGATTTGCGTTACGTTTTATACGGTGGCTTATCTGATAACAACATGATTTGCTCTGGACATACAATTTTGGCTTCTCGACAAAACAGGAAAGGTGGGGACAGCCTTGACAAGGATGGTTATTTTGTAAAGAAATTGAACACTGGTGATTTGTTTGATCGATATGTCTTTCCTCAAAATGAAGAAATCCCATCTTTAGTACAAGATCGGCTAGTGTGGATAAAGGAGAATTGGGAAACTGGAAGTGTAGTGGCAGTGATGGGATTTAACCATTTTCGCGAGTCGGACACCGATATTAAAGAGCAGGTTTTTCGTGCAGCAGCATGTAATTTCTTTGAGGCGATTTATGATAATCACTTGATCATTGAAGTTGAGAAGGACGGAAAGACTGTTCGCTTGGATAAAGATAACCTGCATGACGTACTTGAAAGTTATCGAGACCAAAAGCGTAGCAAGGATTCATTTCTTTCAGGTAATCGGGCGTATGAAGCAATGTTGACACTCGAGCAAGGAAGGCGAGTGGCGGTGGAAACCGATATGGGTGATATGGAAATATTTTTACGCTGCCCGATAGAAAGTGGAATGACGCGTGTGGACCTATGTAGAAACGGCATGTGGATAACCGACCACCTACCTAAATTTCAGAATCAGTTTGGGGCCTTAAAGGCGTTTCACTGTGTGCTTCCTCTCCGCAAAAATGCCGACGTAAATCGCTTGGTCCGAAAGGCGGAAGGTCCGCTTCATAAAGATTTGAAGCTGTCTCGGATGAGTGACCCAGAAGACAAGAAACGTTTGAGTGACGCATTAGGGGCCGTTCGGAAAAAATTGTATGAGGAGGTTCCTGAACTAAGCAATGACACTTTCCGTCCTGACGATATTTTCACCGTGCAAATGGGAGGCATTGTACAAGGAGGGAAGAGATCGAGTATGAAAGGTACACCCACAAAAGTTGGGCATCGTCGGCCCAGGCTATCGGAAGACACTGGCGGTGAAGGTGGAAGTTATCGAGGGAGAGAGACAGGGAAGGGTAGTGGCGGTAATGGGCGTTCTGGAACGTTTAAGCGAGCTGGGAACCGGATGCAATTTCAGGCACTGGCAGTGCCGATTAATAACAGATCATGCCGGGTGAGTATCGTACCCGGAGCAAAGGCTTCGGAAAGCGAGATTCGTTTTGCTCTGGATGAAAGCATAGATGATTCTGACAGCTTCAGCAGAGAGTCTTTTGTTTATCTGAATGCGGATACTTTACGTTTGAATGGTCATCCAGTGCCACCAGAGTCATTGCAAAAAGACAAAGATGGGAACGTTTTGGGAATCATGTTAGGAAGTACGGATACAAAAGAAGGGCAAAACAACATCATTGACATGGACTATACCATTCCAGAGCACTTTTCAGTAAAGGATGATCAGCAGGTTGTACTGACAATTGAAATGATTCGCCGTGCTTCGCAAGGCAAAGCAGTCGAGGGATAATTATGGCTGCCACGTCCGATGCAGTGCGGGTTTTCCCGTATCCGGTCCTTGAAGAAGGTAACCTTGCCTTTCCCGAAGGGGAGTATATACCAGATGTTAAAAGTGGCAATGATGGTTATTCTGCCCACTTGTATCATGATGTGCGCGGAGCACCACTCGTTGAACAGCTTGTAAGAGATAAACAAGCCGTGTGTTGCTGTGTGGTTTCTATTCCGAAAACAGGGTACCGGCGTTTGTTTACGGCCGAGGGGTTCCAACAACAAATCAAATGGGATCAAGATTGGGTTGGTGAGCCTCCTACCATACACCCGTTCATAGTGTGTTGTGAGAATATCCAGCGTACATTGAGTCAGAATGACGGCGTGCATGAGGGGTGGATTGGACAAAAAATGCATCTTGAAAAAGGGGCGAAGATAGCCTTAGGCCCTGCCTTCCGTCCGATGTCTTCAATGCAGTCGTTGTTATCAGTTGAGAAAGATGATTCGTTAAAATCGGGGCAAATGCGCGTAAGCGCTTGTTCTGAAGATGGTTTTTATTTTCATGTGAAAGTTGCGTCTGACTTATATGTCTTCATTCAGAAACCAGGGGAAGAGGATCGTTACAAACATCGCTGCAGTATTCTTACTCATGCGGTTAGTTCCTGCTTTGCACTGTTGGCAAAGGATTATGATAAAGGCGAAGAAGAAGAGGATGGATGGCGTTCTTACTCTAATCTTCGGGCGTTGGCATCGGAAATGGAGAGCAAGGGTCTGAGTATTTGGGATATGGAAGGCTTTTGCCCGGAAGAGACGGCGACAGCGATGTACCCTCATCCCATTCCAGAGGTTGATGGGAAAGATGTATAGGCAACTGGATGATGAGAAGTATACCAGACTGCGCAAGGAGCTTCTGAGAGATAAGGGCTCGAACCTGCAAAGGGAATTTATTGAGGCGGCGAGGTCTGACGACCAGTTTGTGGGTTTCATACGCAAGGATAATGATGTCGGTACAGAAGGTGAAAAAGAAGTTTTGATTCTGGATGAAAGACTGACCGAGCATGAATATAAAGAACCACCTAAAGACACGGAACAAGGGATGTACGAAGCATGGAAAGACGTACCACCTGAGACTGCGTGTCGGGTTACTTTTTGGGGCGAAGTTACTCTTCGTCACATTGAGCACAGATGTATAAAGGGGAGCTACCTCGCAGCTAACGGAGGCTCCTTGTCCGGTGGGCTTGAGCGTATCGACAAGGTGCTTTTAGGCAATGGCAAAAAAGAGATAGATTCTTGCGTGCGCACGATTCTCCGGCGTATGAGCGGACTCCCTGAGGCAAGAGGTAACATCAGTGTATATGTAAATTGTCCGTTTGGCCGTGCCTGGTGGAGGATGCGGTGGACCAAAGAAGTATGCGAGGCTACGGGGGCAGCACACAGTGGCATTATCAAGCTTTTGCATCATAACAAGCAGGAATACTGGGAAACCCTGGTGCGCTTGGTAATATCAAAAAATTCGACGCTAGGAGATCATAAGGTTCGGAATGTATTGATACAGTCTTTGGCGGAAATACCAGAATCCGATAAGAGAGTCAGTATACTCAAATCGAAAAACTTAAAGAGTGTTTGCCGCCTATTAAGTGTCAGATGCGCTTGGCAGGAATTAGGCATACTTGAAGTTGATGAATTGAAAACCTTGATAGGCGAGGAAATCAATTCAATATCCGACTAATTCCTCCTTTCCCTGGCCACATAGCGTTCAGCCCGCTCGAGCCGTGCTGGTGTTCCGATATCAAACCATTTGCCTGTAAAATGCTCAGCGCTGACTAAACCGTTATCAACGGCAGTATGCAAAACAGGTGCTAACGCCAGCTTATTCGCTGGATAGCCTGCGAAGAGCGCAGGGTCGTATATTCCAATTCCACTGAACGTCAAAGAATTTTTACCGGTATTAGAAATCTTGTCATGGTTGTAAGCAAAATCACCTGCGGGGTTATGGGGTGGATTATCGACAAGAACCAAGTGGGCTCGTTTGCCATGCGGCAACTCCGTGAACGACAAGGAATGGTCACACCAGATGTCGCCACTGATGACCAGAAACGGCTCATTGCCTAGTAATGGCAGGGCACGCGTAATGCCGCCTGCAGTTCCCAGGGGCTCATCACCTTCATGAGAATATGTGATGTTCAGCCCGAAGCGTTGACCATTGCCCAGTCGTTTTTGAATCGTATTGCCAAGATGACTGAGGTTGATCACAACCTCTTTATAGCCACTGGCTTTCAATCTGTTCAGATGGTGCTCAATCAGCGGTTTGCCTGTAATGTTAATCAGCGGTTTTGGAATTCGTGCTGTTAACGGCCGCAGGCGTTTTCCCTTACCTGCCGCCAGGATCATACATTTCATCATGGCTTACAAGGAAGCCTTGTCGTGGATAAAGTCTGCAAGCTCGCGGGTTTCCGCATGGCTTGATGCGACGGTTTTAATGTAACGCAGCGTACGAGGGAGATCTCGCAGATAATCTGGTTTACCGTCACGAATATGTAGACGAGAGAATATGCCTGCCGCTTTCAGGTGCCGTTGAATCCCCATTAAGTCAAACCACTTCAAAAACGTTTGTTCGTCTACGCCTTCAATAGCGTCCTTACTTGGCATTTGCTTTTGATAGGAAAGCGCCCATGCCTTTACTCGGTCTGGTGGCCAGTCAATGTAGCAATCGCGAAGCAGGGAAACCAAGTCATACGTTACTGGCCCACGAACGGCATCCTGATAATCTATAATACCGAGATCATTTTCATCTATCCGCATGAGATTGCGTGAGTGGTAATCGCGATGTACAAATACTTGCGGCTGTATCAAGGCGTTTTCAACAAGCTTGGCAAAAACCTGGTCCAGCAAATCATGATCCTTGTTGGTTAGCGCTATGGAAAGATGCTTGTGCAGGAGCCACTCTCGAAACAACTCCATTTCACCTGATAAAAGCTCCTGATCGTAGAGTGGCAGATTGATTGCCGGAATCTCCTGGATAACGGCTAATGCACGCAACGCCTTTTTGTATAAGGAATCTGCATTTTCGTTATTCAACTCGTGTGCCAGCAAGATATCACCGAAGTCGCTCAGCAGAAAAAAACCGAAATCCAGGGAACAGTAGTAAATATGGGGCACGCGAAGTCCTGCTGCCTCTAGTAAATGAGTTATGCTGACAAATGCTTCATTACTTTCTTTCTCGGGAGGGGCATCCACCGCAATATACTGTTCGTTTCCGGACTTGAAGCGAAAATAACGTCGAAAACTGGCGTCTCCCGAGACAGGAACAAGTGAACAGGTTGTAATTCCCAGCATTTCTTTTATCCACTCATTTAATTGAGCTAGACGGGAATCGACGTTCATTATTGTGCGTGCTTGTCAGGACTTTTCTTTAAGGGCTTTGTAGGCAACGTGCGCGACATATACAAATACAACCAGGTTAAATGCAAAAAAACCCAATGTTGATTCTCCGGATTTGTAATCCAGCCATGCTCCAATAGGAACGACTACTGCAAGCCCAATGGATACTACTGATATTCTCTGTAATTGTTTGGCACTGAAAAAGCTCAATGCAAACAGGATATGTGCGACTACGATTGTTTTAATGAACAGTTGCTCGAATACAAGTTGCTGGAACGAAGTTGCCAACAGCAAAAGTATTGCAGCCACCCGTAACGTCAGAGTAAGTGACACTATGATCTTGACTTATATAACAGGGATACGGCCAGCAGCACCCACGGTGTACCATGTAAAGCGAAATCAAGCCAGTCGATGAGGCGCATTCCCTCGGCACCCGCGAGTATCCATTTCAGCTTTTCCCAGATATGAGGCTCAGGCACGAAAGGTGCCAATCCCAGCGTGAGGCTTACGGCCAACCAAAGCAGGGGACTTAAAATGAAATTCCGTTTATTCATGATTGAAATCTTATAATATACAAAGAAATTCTGTTTGGAATAATGTCATCGGACTGGTGATCGAGTTTTATATATTCAAGGAATCGGAATGCTGAAAGCCCTGCATATCTTCAGACTTGCCAGCGTACTACTGCTGTGCATAAGCCAGCCAGGCTTTGCGGGTGGAGAAACGAAAAAATCCCCTGTTCTGGACCGCGTAGAGGTGATCTACAAAGCTCCAGAAAATCTTGAGGAATTGAGCTTGGAAGAACTGTTGGCCGCGAAGGCATTGCACGTGCGTGATCTCAAAGCTATCAAAGAAGCGAGCGATGAGCCGGATGTAGCCAGGCAGAAACTCCTTAAAACAATACTTGAGCATGATGACAGGCGACTGCAAATTGTGGAGATCATTCCCCAATTGATAGTGGATTATCAAATCGAAGGGGAATTTCGTGATTCTCTGCTGAATTACAGCAAGACATTTGACGTAGAAATGCGTGCTGCGCGTAAACATATAAAAACTCTTAATGACTATAAATCATACGATTTTCGGTTTTCGGCAGTCTATATGTCCATGATGCTTGCATTTAAGGAAAATCCGGAATTTCACAAGAGATTGCTCAAGGATTTAAGCAATGAGGATACCGTTATAGGCAAGTATCGCAAAGAACTGGACAAATCGTATGCACAAGTCGGACGTGATAAACAGCTTATTCAGAATATCTATTCAATCGGTGAACTGGAGCAGGCCATCACAACTATTGATCAGGAAATATTAAGGCGAACGCATAAAGAGATGTAAAAATTAAGGCTCTCAGGGTTAAGCGTGTTATACTTGATCCCAGCTAGTAAAGGAGTCGTACATGGTCAGAGTAATTGGCGTATTGTTAATTGCGTTCTTTTATTCGGGCATTGTTCTGGCCGATGAAGCTGTCGAGGTCACTGCACCTCCAGAAATAGACTTAAGTGCGCCCACTGGAAGCAGGACGATTACCATCTACGAATCCAAAGTCTTTCCCGGATTTCGGCCCTGCACCTACAAGGATTACCGCAACCAGGATTATGGCCCGATTGCATGTCAGGACGACGAGGCAGCAAGGGTACTTTCTATTCGCCCGGAGGAACAAGAACCAAGAGATTTGGTTGTTGAAGGCGACGCTATATCACAAGGCAACATATACAAACTGCGCTTCGAGCGTTTCACCAAGCAAAAACGGTAACTTATAGTCAGTTACATAAAAAACAGCGCATTTGTTAGAAGTAGCTCATTTTGCATGAAGTACGAGATGAGCATGTGGTAGATTGCAGCGGTCTCTTTGACGAGGCAGGGGAGTAGACTGTGGCAATCATCAAACGTATCGTCTGTCTCGCTAACTCCCGCAAGTTGCAGGGGCGTTGTATTGCAGGCAAAGAGTTGCAGAATGGCTGTTCCGGGGAGTGGGTTCGACCCGTTAGCGATCGCGAGAAAGGGGAAGTTTCGGAATATGAGCGTCAGTACAGCGATGGCAGCGACCCGCGGGTACTTGACATCATCGATGTACCCCTGTTGTCCTCTAAGCCTGAAGATTATCAGCAAGAGAACTGGCTTCTTAACCGTGGTGATTATTGGGTTAAGATCGATATTTTCCCTCGAAATGAACTACATCGCTTCATTGATCAGGTGGAACCTCTGTGGATCAACAGGCATAGCACTTATCACGGCCGCAATGATAGGATTCCGCTTGAGTTAGCAAAGTCTTTGACAAATTCGTTGAGCTTGATCCAGGTGGATTACTTATGGTTATTTGTATTCAAGCCTTATGAGGCATTCGGCGACCAGAAACGCCGTGTCCAGGCGCGATTCCAGCATGCAGGGGATGAATACCGGCTGTGGGTTACCGACCCCTTGTGTGAGCGTGACTATCTTGCAAAGAAAAACGGGAAATACGAGATTGGCAAGAGCTTCTTGACGGTTAGCCTTGGAGAGCCGTACCAAGGAAATTGTTACAAGCTTGTCGCTGCCATCATACCGTCCCATCAAGCAGGTGCATCATGACCTCCGAGAAGCTTACTGTTCTGACGATAGGGCATTCTAATCATATGCTGGACGACTTTGTGAGTCTCCTCCGGGAACATGAGGTTACACAGGTAGCTGACGTGCGCTCAGCACCCTATAGCCGGTACAACCCGCAGTTCGACCGCGAATCTCTGGAACAGGCATTAGAAATGCACGGTATCAAGTACGTATTCCTTGGGCGACAACTTGGCGCACGACCGAAGGATCGCTCATGCTACGAAAACGGCCGTGTCCAGTACGCCCTTTTAGCACGGACAGACTTGTTCCGTGAAGGTATCGGGCGTGTCATCCAGGGTGCAAAAGAGCATCGTGTCACCTTGATGTGTGCGGAGAAAGAACCGCTGGATTGCCACCGTACTATCTTGGTAGCCAAGGCGCTAACAGAGCAAGGGGTTGCAGTTGAGCACATCCTTTCGGATGGTCGCCTGGAGCCACAAGAGACTGCGCTGAAGAGACTGCTTGATACACCGAATCAAGAGGACCTTTTCCTCTCCGAGGATGAGCGAATCGAGAAAGCCTTGGTTCGTCAGGAGGAGCGGATTGTCTACACTGAACAGGAAGCTGAAAGTAGAGAGGCATGAAAGTTTTCACAATCGGGTTCACGAAGAAATCTGCTTCTCAGTTTTTTGATTTGCTATGTAAATCCGGTGTCAAGAGAGTTGTGGATGTACGGCTCGGTAACGAGTCGCAGCTTGCGGGCTTCGCAAAGAAAAAAGACCTCTCCTGGTTCCTGGGGAAAATTTGCAGTATGGAGTACATCCACGAGCCTAACTTGGCTCCTACGCGAGAGATATTGGATGATTACAAGAAACGGCGCGGCGACTGGAACACCTACGAGACTCGCTTTTTGGACCTCATGCGGCAGCGCCGTATCGAAAAGACTGTTTCAAGAGAGGTTCTTGCGGACTCTTGCCTACTATGTAGTGAAAACAAGCCGCATCATTGCCACCGCCGGCTCGTGGCGGAGTATTTGAAGCAGCATTGGGGTGACGTGGAGATCATTCACCTCGAGTAGGGGGAATGCAAAATGACTGGCAGTGGTTGCGAATTTAGATAGGGTAGAATTACTGCTTTGGACCCGGTCAGTTGATTTTTTCTACGCATACCGAGTGAATTATTTTCTTGAGTAACTCGATTGTCGGTTCAAGGACCGACAATGCGATGTGTTCATTTGGTTGATGCGCCTGGTCGATGGAGCCTGGTCCTAGCACGACAGTTTCCATTCCCATTGAATTGAAAAAATACCCTTCCGTGCCGAACGAAACCGTTTTGGCTGGTTTTCCAGTGTATTTTTGTGCCAGTGTTACGATTTCCGAGTTACTGGGTGTTTCAAAGGCAGGGATGCCGTCAAATAATGCAGTGAACTCACAATGTAGCCCACGTGCATTGGCAGTTTTGGTTACAAGCTCACGCAACTCATCGCGTAGCGGGTTGATTTTCATGCCTGGTAACAATCGCATATCGATATGCAGTTCGCATTTTTCACAAATCTGGTTCGCACTGCTGCCGCCATGGATATGACCAAAATTTAAGGTTGGGACAGGGACGATAAAATCATGATTGACATGCTTGGCAGCAAGTTCTCGTCTGAATCGTTGTAGCTCGTTCATCACCTCGTACATTCCATCCAGGGCGTTATTACCTAAATCGGGATTGCTTGAATGTCCCGCTTGGCCATGTAACGTGATAGCTTCCATGAATACGCCTTTGTGTTGATGCACGGGTATCAAATCAGTTGGTTCACCAATGATGCAATAGCGCCCCGGTCTTTCGACTTTTTCAGCAAGCATGCGCGCGCCTTGCATGGTGCACTCCTCGTCCGCGGTAGCGATGATCGTCAGCCGTTGTTTAAGGTCCTTAGTGGTGAATTCTTTGGCAGCTTCTATTGCAATCGCTAAAAACGATTTCATGTCTGCAGTGCCTAAACCATAAATTTTTCCGTCTTTTTGTACTGCCTTGAACGGGTCCGTGTGCCAGCCAGTCACATCATAGCTGACGGTATCGGTGTGGCCGGATAACACCAATCCTTCACTGCCTTCACCAATCCAGGCGACCAAGTTCACCTTGCCTTCGGCGCAGGGGATAATTTCAATTTGAAAACCGATGTCACTCAGCCAGTTTCCCAGGCAATCAACGATGGGTAGATTGCTAGTATCGTATTGAGCTTGTGTGCTGCTAACGGAAGGAATGGAAATCAACCGTTCAATCATTTCAAGCAGTTTTGGCGACGTTGCCATGATGGATAGGTTAGATCATTTGCTGGGCGATCTCGTAAATTGCTTCGGCATCCAGTATTTGACTGTTGGTTTCGAACAGCTTTGCTATGCAAGCACGGTGAAGTTTGAGCTTCAGGGCACCGATACCGATACCACCAAAGACTTTCTTGCCGCAGCGCTCCACGTTTTTATCCATCACGTCTATGCCTGCAAAGCCAAGTGGCGGTGCGGTACTTACATCTGCCAGGAACTCGAGGGTAGGGTGTTGTTGCCACTGGTGTGCTTCCAGCAATTGTACGCCGGCTTTACCAGCAGCAAACGCGATATGGGCACCATCCAACGCAGCGTCAATAGTGTCTGCATCGCTGGCTTGCAGCGGCAACAAGTCTACCCCGAAACGTTGCATTATTTCATCGCAGGCATGGGCGGAGCGTTCCTGTCTACGCGAAGTCAGGCGCACCCGCGCTCCGCTTTGGGCCAGCAATACGGCTGCACGTTGGCCTACCGGCCCGGTGCCAGCCAATACAACTGCGGTTTTACCTTTTAATGAAGTTGCTTTGGCTAACAGGGCTACGCCTGCTGCTGCAGTCGTGTTACATCCGCTGCTATCCAGCATGACTGAGACGCGAAAGTTTTGAAAAAACTGGTCTTGCACAGCCTGGAAAAGTTTTTGTCCAGCAACGAGATCACTTCCACCGATAAAGATAGCGGTATTTTTTTTATCTTTGGGTGCGCGCGTATAGATAGCACCTTCGACCAGGTCGGCGTAGTTTTGCTCATCTACACCGGCGTACTGGGTAACGTGGTCGGCTCCTCCATCATAGGCGACTACCGAGTCAAATACACTTGCCAGCGGATCGGTATCGAAGTGGTATAACAGCTTTTTCATCGTTGCGCGTATTATTCGAGTCGAACGTCAGTGGTGTCCTTTATCAGCCCGTGCTGCCAATACCAGCCGCGACACAATTGATCGATAAAAGTAGCGGAATCAGCACGTCCTGTTTATCTCGATCCTTGAGTTTTTTATGGCGGAATTTCTGCATCAATTCAACTTGTTGCTTACCTATTTGATTCAGGGATTCCAGGCGCCTGAAAGAGTGTCGTTTGAAATTGGGAAAGCGGTCACATAACGTGTCTTCCCCGGTGACCTGCAAGACCATTTTGACAGTCCTCTGATATTCCGATTTGATATGGGAAAAAATCTTTTCCGTGTGCTCATTATCAGTGATTAATTCAAAGTATTTCTCCGCGACCTCCATATCTACGAGCAGTAAAGTTTTCTCCACGCTATCCAGTATCAATCTGAATAACGGATGTTTTTCGTATAATTTCTGTAAAAGTTCTTTGCCCAGGTTGCCGCGTATGGCAACGAGTTGTTCGAAGCTGCTACCCACTCCATACCAGCCAGGTACCAGCATGCGGTTTTGCGTCCATGCAAACACCCATGGGATTGCGCGCAAGTCTTCAAGCGTTGCTGCTCCAAAGCGGCGTGCCGGCCTTGAGCCGATTTTCAAAAGCGTCAGTTCCTTGACTGGACTGGCTTGCTGATAGAATTCCACCAGCCCGGGGTACTCGATAAGCTGTCGATATGTGACGTAAGCAGTATTGGACAATGCCTCCATCGCCTCGTCCAGCTCGGCATCGATTTGATAGCTTGGGTCCTTGTTTGATATGAGCGTATGTGTCAGGACACTGGCTGCAAGAATTTCCATTTGTTCTTCGGCAAAGCCGCGGTTGGCATACTTGTAGGAGACGACTTCACCCTGTTCCGTAACACGCATTCGTCCGCCGATGGTGCCAATCGGCTGTGCGGCAATGGCGCGGCCACTGGGTGCGCCACCGCGACTGACCGAGCCACCGCGCCCATGAAAAAACGAAATGGGCAGCTTATGTTTTTTGCCTGCTGCATGGAGCTGGGTTTGCGCCTTGCTGATAATCCAGTTGGAGGTAAAAAAACCACCTTCCTTATTTGAGTCGGAATAGCCCAGCATTATCTCCTGTGAACCACCGTGTTTACGTATGGTGCGGCGAATGAACGCATATTCCATCAATTCATGCAAAATTGTTGGTCCATTTTCCAGGTCTTTGATAGTTTCCAGCAAAGGTACAACCAGGATCCGGCAGGCATCCAGACCATCTGCATCGGTAAAAAGCCCTGCATACTTGGCTAGCAGATAAACACCCAGCACGTCAGTGGAAGTCCGCGTCATGCTAAGTACGAACACGCCGAATGCCTTTGCATCCAGTCTCCTTTGATAGTGTTTAATCTGCTTCAGCATTGCCATAGTGGACTTTGATCTTTTCGACAAACGATCAAAGTAGGGCACTACACGCAAAGGTTGCATAAGCTCGCCTATTACCCATTCCTGCCATTCTTTCGAGGTGAATGCGGGAATATCCAGGTGTGTTTTTTGATGTAATATCTGCCAAATTTCCGCCAATACGGAGTTTGTTACAGTAGTGTTTTCACGCACGTCCAGGCTGACCGTGCGAAATCCAAACGTTTCCACCATGTGACGTAATGGACGCACGTTAGTTGTGCTTAAATGCTCGCATTTTGAAGCAATCAATCCTTGCTCCAGTATTTTCAGATCGGCAGCCAGGTCAGCGGCCTGGTGATAGGCGATGCTTGATTCACTCGGGTTATCGATATGATCTTGCGTGGCATCAATATGGCGCAGCATACAGCGTAGATACTGGCGGAAAACTTCCCCTGGATTACGCTTTGAAAAGGTCTTTGTTTCGCCAAGTGTCTTCAGTTTTTTTTGCAGGGCCTGGAGAAAGTCATCTGGAACGTCTATTGAATGGCTGGCGATGCTCAGCTTTGAGCCAAGGTCAGAAATATTTTGACGATACCGGTTCAAACATGTCTTGGCACTTGTGTATATTGCGTCTGCGGTGACCTCAGTGGTGACGTTCGGATTACCGTCTCGGTCTCCACCAATCCAGGAGCCAAAGCGAAACAGGGGCGGCACATTGAACTGGTGACGTGGGTAGGCCTGTTCCAGGGCTCGATCCAATTCCTGGTAGAACTCCATTACACCATCAAACAGGGACTCCACGAAAAAATGCAGTCCCCATGTCACCTCTTGCGCAACGGTAGGCTTCTCCAGGCGGATCTCGCCCGTCAGCCACAGCAAATCAATTTCGTTGCGTAACTCGTGGATTAAATCATCACGCTCTCTTGGCGTCCATCGAGTCAGCTCCAATTGTTTCAGCAATACGTAAATGCGGCGATGAATCTCCAGAACAGTAACACGCTTGGCTTCGGTAGGGTGCGCAGTGATGACAGGGCATATATGACTGTTATCCAGGACACTTTGAACCTTTTTGGCAGGAATGCCATGTTGTGCCGCCGTGGAAAAAGTGTACGCGAACGTTCCGGGAACACGATCGCGGTCATGTTCTTTTTCGATTTGACGGCGTTGCTGCACCATTGCATTTTGTTCTGCAATACTTAACAGCTGGAACCAGATTCCATAAGCTTCAAAGATATACAGGGTGTGGTCGCTTACACTCCTGCGCATGTCTTTTTCGCCCTTGAGAACGGGCTCTATGTCAGGTTGGCGCGTACGTATGACGCTCAGCAATTGTTGATAGAGTAGCTCTATGAGTTCGTTTTCATAGCTGGCCGCGGGCTCGATGATCGTACGGCCTGTTGCAACTCTGGTCAGTTGCTTCCACGAAAGTGGAGAAGCGTCGCTCATACTAGGGTTTGAGGGTCGTGAACGGAACCCTTGAGAGTTCTTTTAGAGTATCTGCAAGGACGTCTATGTTCAGACCAGCTTGTCTTTAGGCGTTTCACCAGACTCGAATGCTGCCAGGTTTTCCAGCACGCGGTTACCCATTGCAATGCGGGTTTCTCTTGAAGCACTGCCCAAGTGAGGCAACAGCACAGCATTTTCAAGTGCGATGAATCTTTCATCCAGGTTTGGTTCACCTTCAAATACATCCAGACCTGCTCCTGCAATCGTACCGTTTTTCAGTGCCTCAATCAGTGCATCGTTATCCACCACGTCACCACGTGCCGAGTTGATCAAGAATGCAGTAGGCTTCATTTTTGCCAAGTTTTCCTCGTTCAACAAGTGATAAGTGTCCTTACCTCCCGGGCAGTGGATTGAAACAAAGTCTGCATTGGCTAGTACTTCATCAATGGAATCGCACTGCGTGGCATCAAATTTCCTGACTACTTCCTCAGGGGGAGGATAAGGGTCTGAAAAAATAATTTTCATGTCGAAACCATAGTGCGCACGTTTTGCCATCGCTTGTGCGATACGTCCCATGCCTATCAGTCCCAAGGTTTTACCCGTTACCTTGGTCGCCAGCATGTGAGTTGGTCGCCAGCCGGTCCAGGATTTTGAGCGTAGATGTCGTTCACCTTCGGCAGTACGGCGAGCTACGGTTAGCATCAGCGTCATGGCAATGTCGGCCGTGCAGTCGGTAAGCACTTCAGGCGTATTAGTAACAGTAAGACCACACGCCTTTGCTGCATCCAGGTCGATGTGATTGAAACCAACGCCAAAATTACCGATAAACTTGGCGCGCAAAGGCTCTGCACTAAGCACTTCCGCGTCCACCGGGTCGGTAACCGTGGGCAGAAAGGCATCGCAATTACCCAGTGCCTCTTTCATTTCGTCCTTGGTCATTGCGATATCGTTTTCGTTGAGTTGCACGTCGTATTTTTCTTTCAGAGTCGCTTCTACTTCGGCTGGCCAGGCACGTGAGATAATTACTTTTAACCTGCTCATTTCGCTTTTCTCCTACGCAAGGTCTCGCATGACTTTTTCCATCGTTGATCCCATATCGGATGGATTAGGTGCAACCGTCACCCCTGCCTCCTGCAACATCTCCACCTTTTCAGCTGCACTTTCGCCTTTCCCCGAGATAATTGCTCCAGCATGACCCATGCGGCGTCCTTTAGGTGCCGTGAGTCCGGCGATGTAGGCTACCAGCGGCTTGGTCATGTGGGTTTTGAAGTATTCTGCTGCCTCCGCCTCCTGTGGGCCGCCTATCTCACCAATCATCATCACGGCCTTGGTATCCGCATCTTGCTCGAACAGTTCGAGTATATCCCGATGTGAGCAACCATTAATGGGGTCCCCACCGATTCCTACACTGGTAGTAATGCCAATTCCACAAGCCTTCATTTGTGAAGCGGCTTCATAGCCCAGGGTACCTGAGCGTGCAACCACTCCCACGTCACCTTCCATGTAAATATGGCCAGGCATGATCCCCAGCAGGCTTTTGCCAGGACTGATGGTGCCGGCGCAATTCGGACCGGTGAGTCGCATGCGTTCTTCCTTTTTATAGCGAAACATATAGCGCTTTACCCGCATCATGTCCTGCGCGGGAATACCGTCGGTGATGGCTACACAGACTTTAATACCCGCGTCGGCGGCTTCCATGATGGAATCTGCGGCAAATGAGGCAGGTACAAAAACGACGCTGGCCGTGGCACCGGTCTCGACTACCGCTTCTTTCATCGTGTTGAAAACTGGTAAATCCAGGTGGGTTTGACCGCCCTTGCCAGGTGTAACTCCACCAACGATCTTGGTGCCGTACTCAAGCATCTCTTTGGCGTGGAAAGTGCCAATTTTCCCCGTAAAACCCTGCACGAGTACCTTAGTATTTTCATTAATCATTATTGCCATGTGTGCTTCTCCTGGTCCTTCATGCAGCTTCGATAATGCGATTACGTTCTGCTACCACCTTCTCTGCGGCTCCTGCCAACGTATCTGCAGTAATAATCGGATAGCCGCTGTCTTCAAGCATTTGCATACCTTTTTCTACGTTTGTTCCGGAAAGACGTACAATGACGGGCACTTTTACGTCCAACTTTCCGAAGGCCTGGATTACGCCTTCTGCAATCCAGTCACAGCGATTGATACCGGCAAAGATATTCACCAGCATAGCTTTTACATTCTCGTCATCAAGCACCAACTTAAATGCCTTGGTTACGCGATCAGGTGAAGCGCCGCCCCCAATATCCAGAAAATTCGCAGGCTCACCACCCTTATGTTTGATCATATCCATGGTAGCCATGGCCAATCCCGCTCCATTAATCATGCACCCGATGTCGCCATCCAGGCCTACATAGCTGAGTCCGCGGTCTGAAGCGGCCGTTTCGCGGGGGTCTTCTTGTGATTTGTCACGCAACTCGGAGATGTTGGGGCGCCGGAAAAGCGCATTGTCATCAAAACCCATTTTGGCGTCTAACGCGAGCAGGCGGCTGTCTTTGGTTACCACCAGTGGATTGATTTCTACCATCGTCGCATCCAGATTGCGAAATGCCCGGTAGGCTCCCATGAGAGTGTGGACAGCCTGGCTGGTTAAATCAGGATGCAGGCCGATGCCGAACGCAATCTCGCGAGCCTGGAAATCGCGCAGTCCAACGGCGGGTTCTACCTCGATGCGAATGATTGATTCAGGTTTTGTATGGGCCAGTTCTTCGATTTCCATACCGCCTTCTGAAGAAGTTACCAGGACTACGCGCTGCTTGTTGCGGTCCAGGACATACCCCAGGTAAATTTCCCTTTCTATATCAGTAGCCTGCTCAACGTACAGCCGATAGACAACTTTACCTGCGGGGCCAGTCTGGTTGGTAACCAGCTTTTTACCCAGTAGCTCATCCGCGGCATTCCATATCTCTTCATCATTGTGGCAGACCCTGATTCCCCCGGCCTTACCACGTGCACCGGAATGAATCTGTGCCTTGACCACCCATTGATGGCCGCCTATCTCCTTGGCGCGGTACACGGCCTGCTCAGGGCTATACGCGAGCCCACCCGGCGCAATACCTACGCCGAATTCAGACAATAGCTCTTTTGCTTGATACTCATGGATGTCCACTTGGCATTCCCTCCCGAGAAAATGATTTATTCTTATTTACATCTAAAAAGGACAGATTATCACGGCGGAATCAGGATTTTGCCGCGATTGCATCAGCTGCACGAACGACGTTCTCGGCCATACGTGCAGATGCGGCATCAATCATTTTACCGTCCAGCGACGCAGCGCCTTTGCCTTCCCTGGCAGCTTTATCCAGTTCTTCAAGAATTTTCTTCGCCTTGGTGACCTCTGCTTCCGGTGGTGTGAAGACCTCGTTGGCCAGTTCGATCTGTTTTGGGTGAATTGCCCACTTGCCTTCAATACCCAGGGCTGCGGCACGCCGTGCCGCCAGCAAATATCCTTCAGGATCGTTAAAATCGCCAAATGGTCCATCGATGGGCCGCAATCCGAATGCTCGACACGCCACCGTCATGCGAGAAATAGCCGCATGCCACTGATCGCCGGGATAGTCGGGATTCAAGCCACCTATGTTGACCGTGCGCGCACGATTGCTCGCGGCATAGTCGGCAACACCAAAATGCATCGCCTCCAGGCGCGGGCTTGAAGTTGCGATGGCTTCCACGTTAGCCATGCCCAGCGCCGTTTCTATCAGTGCCTCAAGACCGATTTTATTACCGAACCCCATGGCTTCTTCTATTTGTGTAACCATGGCATCTACCATGTAGACGTCGCCGGTCGTACCCACTTTTGGAATCAGGATAGTGTCCAGCTTGTCGCCCGCTTGCTCCATGACGTCTACCACGTCACGGTACATGTAATGTGTGTCAAGTCCGTTGATGCGCACTGAGACCGTTTTACCGTTTCCTTTCCAGTCATGTTCTTGCAGTGCCGCAATGACGTTTTTACGCGCCTGTACCTTATCATCGGGCGCGACGGCATCCTCCAAGTCGAGAAATACGTAATCTGCGGCACAGGTAACGGCCTTTGCCATCATTTTCGGATTGGACCCCGGCACTGCCAGTTCGCAGCGCTGTAAACGTAATTGGGCGGGTTTATATTGAGTGAAACTCATGGCATTTACCTTGTTGTTTATTTAATTATCGGCGTTTTTTAGCTACTTTCTTTTTGGTCGCGACACGCGCTTCACGGGGGGCTTTAGCTGCACCAAACTTTTTAATTTTCTTCGCGGTTTTGCGGTAGTACTCCTCGGCGGCGGCAACACCACTGCCAGGTTTTACTTTCATGCCGGCGTCCCGCATCGCCATTTCCACCGTTCCCAGCACAGCCATCATGCGCGCTTCATTGTTATCGCCCAGGTGACCGATACGGAAAACCTTACCGGCAACTTTTGACAGGCCGGCACCCAGGGAGGTGTTGTAACGATGGTAGGCAATGTGGATGACTTCTGCTGCGTTGACACTGGCGGGGACTTCGATGGCGGTTACAGTATCAGAGTACCACTTGGGTGCCTTTGCGCATGTTTTCAGTCCCCAGGCCTTGATCGCCAGGCGCACCCCTTCAGCCAAGCGGTGGTGTCGCCTGAAGACATTCTCCAACCCTTCTGCCAGCAGCAGGTCTACTGCTGCGCGCAGTCCTCGCAACATGGGAACGGAAGGGGTATATGGGAAAAAACCATCCTTGTTGGTATTGATGTGGTCCTGGATATCGAGAAAGCAGCGCGCACACTTTGCCTTTCTACGTGCTGCCAAGGCTTTTTTGCTAAAACAGACGATTGCCATTCCGGCAGGTAGCATAAAGCCTTTTTGTGAGCCGCTCACAGCGACGTCTACGTTCCACTGGTCCATGCGGAAATCAATGCTGGCGATGGAACTCACGCCGTCCACCATGAGCATTGCAGGATGTTTGACCGCGTTCATTGCCTTGCGCAATCCTGCAATATCGCTGGTAACCCCGGTTGCCGTTTCGTTATGACATACGATAACGGCTTTGATTTGATGATCTTTATCTGCAGCCAGAATTCTTTTGAACTTGTCAATGGGCACACCTTCGCCCCATGGAGTTTCTACAAGCTGCACGTCCAGGCCGATGCGGCACGCAAGGTCATACCACAAGTGGCTGAACTGCCCAAAGCGGGTAGTCAAAACTTTATCACCCGGAGACATGGTATTCGCCAAGGCAACCTCCCAACCTGCGGTGCCCGTGGCAGGGAACAGGAAAGTTGTTCCTTTTGTAGTCTTGAAAATCTTGTTGCAGTCTCGCAGCAGCGGTTTGACCAACTGGGGAAAATCAGGGGCACGATGATCTTCCTGCGGGCAGATCATCGCATTTTGCACCATCTGTGGGATGTGTGTAGGACCCGGTGCAAACAGATAATTTCTTCCGGGAAAAGAGGGTTTTTCTCCAGGCATAGCGTAACCTTTATGTAAATATTAAACAGTTAAAACAAGGATGAATCTCGATAGTTATTATAGTCGGCCTCAAGTTGTGAAGCCGTCACCGCCGTTCCCACGTGCATCGTAGTCGCGTGAGAGCCCATCATTCTGCCACAAGCCCTATACCAGACTCAAGCATTGGTTGGCAGCACATTTTGCAGTTCGGCGGCTCGTATCGTGTTTTCCAGCAGGCAGGCGACAGTCATTGGTCCGGTGCCGCCTGGCATGGGCGTGAGTGCACCGGCAACAGCCTGCACGCTATCAAAATCGACGTCTCCCTGTATACCTTGTGCGGTTTTTGTAACGCCCACGTCGATTACCGTGGCATCGGGTTTGACGTGCCTTGCAGTAACCAGGTGTGCTTTGCCTGTAGCGGCAACTACGATATCGGCGGACCGGGTTATTTCAGGCAGGTCCTTGCTGCGGGAATGTGCCAGCGTGACCGTTGCATCTACGCCTTTGCGCGTCAACAATAACGACAGCGGCAAGCCCACCAGCGTTGAGCGTCCAATCACCACGGCGCGTTTTTCACTTGTAGCGATTTGATAATACTCAAGCAAATGCATGATACCCAAGGGTGTGCAAGGGACTAACCCTGACTCACCGCGTAATAACTTGCCAAGATTATTACTCGTTAATCCATCCACGTCTTTTTCAGCAGGGAGCAGGTCGATGATCTTATGCGTGTCCAGTTGGGGTGGCAGCGGTAATTGAATCAAAACTCCATGTATTGTCGGGTCATTTGCGAGCCTGGTGATTTCTTCACTTGCCTCTTGCATTGAGACGGTCGCATCAAGTTGTATATACCTGGATTGAATACCCGCAGCAGCAGCACGGCGTTGCTTCATATCGACGTAAAGCCTGCTGGCAGGATCTTCTCCAGCCAGCACGGTTGCCAGGGTAACCTTGGCCCTTGGAGTGTTGGCAAGCCTTGTTGCGATGCTGGCTTGTATCTTGTCTGCAACGATTTTGCCGCCCATCAAAACAGCGCCAGCCGATGTTTTCTCAAATTCCGGAACCATGTTGAGATTATGCTATAGAGTTATAACTATATGACGCTTGTTCCCCGCATACCGGGGCTATTGCCGCCACAAACTTCCCTGGCGGACGGAACTCGGAAATCAAGGGATCAGTGGGTGGCCGGTTGCTTATCGGGATGTAGATAAATCAAGCTTTTGCCCAAGCGCCCACCGTAATTACCTGCAGAGATCATGATTAATCCTGGCGTATCTGCGGCAGCTTTGATAGCGGCCTGGGTTGCATCGATGATAGGCTTCATGCCCTGGCCATTCATGATGATCTCCATGACAGAATTTACGCCTTCAGGCAGTCCCTTCTCGACGCTGGGGTCATCTTGCAGCATCGGGCAAAATTTCTCATAGGTACTGGCAATAGTGAAATCATAGTCGCTACCCGCTTTTGAACCACTGCCGGCAATACCGCCCGGAAAGGTCGAGATTACACCGGGCACGGGCATGATTGCCTGTACGCCTTTTTCTGCGGCATCGAGAGCGGAGTCTACGCTGTCACCAAAAAACCACAGGTTTCCACCCATAAGTCCGTCGGCATAACCCAGTCGACGGTCCAGGATGAACTCACCACCGAGAATCGGGATCCACCACATCTTGCGACCAAAACGTTCGATTCGTTTTTGGTGGCCATTACCAAAATACGCGACTTTACGGCCCATGTGATAATAATCTTCGGAGTCGATCAAGTTGAAGCAAGAGGCCGTGGGACACGTCAGGACGTTCTGACTGATACGCACCAGTGCCGCACGCTCCAGGCGTTTTACACGGTCCTTCCAGAAACGCGGCACGTGCAGTTGTACGATTGCACCCGGGCGGCCGTCCGGAGTCTGAAAATCGTCATCACTGCCTGCGCCGACGTAGCGGTCCATACCAGCCTCGCAGTCACACAGGATTGAACTGGAGGCGTTACCCGTCGCAGCGTTTACCGCGTGGTCCAGCCACCGACGGTCACGCGCAGTAATTAAAAATTCCGTGTAAAGGCTTCTAAACGCCTCTGCGTAAGTATCGTCTATCTTTGCAGTCATGAGGACTATGCTCGGCCAATACCCTCATACACTGCATCTTCAGAGACAACCTTATCCATGTACACGTCGTGGGGTGCAACCAGTATCTCATCGAACAGTTGAGACTCGTAACACAGTGCCACGAGTGCGCAATCAGGTCGAACTTTCTCAAGCAGGCGGTCATAATAGCCCTGCCCATTGCCCATGCGCCCGCCTTTGCGGTCAAAGCCCACGCCCGGCACCATAACGATATCCAGGTTTTCCGCTTCTACCTCCTTGTCCGGATTTCCCCACATTTCTTTAGGCGGCTCAAGAATGTTCCATTTGCCCACCACCATTTCCTCCAGGCTTTCCATCCACCAGAGTCCCAGTTTGTTATCGCCGTTTTCATCCACGGTGCAATAGGGGACAATGATCTTCTTTTCGCCCTTGGCAACTTCTTCAAGCAGTTGTGGTTTAGTGCGGGTTTCCGAGCGACAATCGATATACCACATCGCTACTTTTGCCTTTTGGTATTCCGGCATGGCCATGAATTTCTCACATGCACGCGCACTGATTTCATCTTTATTTTCCTGCGCATTGCGGCGGTCATAAGCCTCGCGACGCATTTTATTTTTGCGCTCCATTACGTCCTGTAATTTTTCAGGGGATAGTGATGTTGTCATTGAAGGCCCTTAGATAAAGGTTTGTTGTTATATTTTTTTATAATTGAGTAGGCAATCCTAAACTATTTTCTATGCACCTGACAATTCAGGCTTATCTAGTCAGTAACGGCACCCTCCGAAGCTGAATGCACCTGTTGTGCGTATTTTGCCAGAACTCCACGCTTGTAACGAGGCCGTGGTGGCTTCCACTTCTGTTTGCGCTGCGCGAATTCTCTTTTTGAAATTATAGCGTTGATCTCACGTTTTTGCGCATCGATAGTTACTTGATCGCCGTTTTTTAACAATGCCAGTGGCCCACCTACTGCGGCTTCGGGAGTGATATGGCCAACTACAAAACCGTGACTGCCGCCGGAAAAGCGCCCATCGGTGATAAGTGCAACGTCTTTGCCTAATCCTTGCCCCATAATCGCCGAAGTCGGTGACAGCATCTCGCGCATACCGGGACCTCCCTTGGGGCCTTCGTAACGAATGACAATGACGTCACCCTTTTTTATGCCACCACGCAAGATTCTTTCCAGTGCTTTTTCCTCCGAGGCAAATACACGCGCCTTGCCGGTAAAGCGCAGGCCCTCTTTACCGGAAATTTTTGCTACTGCACCTTGCGGTGCAAGGTTTCCATATAATATGACGAGATGCCCATCTTTCTTGATGGGGTCGTCGATATTGCGAATGATATCCTGTGATTTTGGATAAGGTTTTACCCCGCGCAAGTTACTCTCCAGGGTTTTTCCCGTTACCGTGAGACAGTCACCGTGCAGCAACCCCCTGTCCAACAGCATGCGTAACAAGGGCTGAATGCCGCCGATTTCAACCAGTTCAGACATCATGTATCTGCCGCTTGGCCGCAGGTCGGCCAGCACCGGGACTTTTTTGCCGATGCGCGTGAACTCGTCCAAATCGAGCTTTACGCCAACGGCGTGCGCCATCGCCAGCAGATGTAAAACGGCATTGGTTGAGCCACCCAGGGCGGTGACTATGGTGATGGCGTTCTGAAACGCTTTTTTGGACATGATGTCCCGCGGTGAAATACCTTTTTTAATCAGGTTCACCACTGCTTGCCCCGCGGCAATACAATCCTCTCGCTTATCCCTTGAGATTGCATTTTGTGCCGAACTGTTTGGCAGACTCATGCCCAGTGCCTCGATGGCGCACGCCATGGTATTAGCCGTATACATGCCGCCACAAGAGCCAGGGCCAGGTATCGCTGATGACTCCACCTGTTTCAGTTCGTTTTCGGATAACTTGCGTTTGGCATATTGCCCGACGGCTTCAAACACTGATACCACGTCTATATTGGCATTATTATGGCTGCCCGGCATGATAGTGCCGCCGTAAACGAATACGGATGGCCGGTTGAGCCGCGCCAATGCAATCAAACAACCGGGCATATTTTTGTCACAGCCACCGATAGCGACGACCCCGTCAAAACCTTCACAGCCTGCGACCGTTTCGATGGAATCGGCAATCACCTCCCGCGAGACCAGGGAATATTTCATGCCCTCGGTGCCCATGGAGATGCCGTCGGAGACTGTAATAGTGTTGAAGACTACTGCCTTGCCGCCTGATTGATTGACACCGTAAGCAGCCTGTTCAGCGAGCTTGTCAATGTGCATGTTACAAGGTGTGACCATGCTCCAGGTCGAGGCAATACCGATTTGCGGCTTATTGAAGTCATCATCGCTAAAGCCTACTGCGCGCAGCATGGCGCGGCTGGGCGCACGTTCAATGCCGTCTACGACGGTTGAAGAAAACTTCCGCGTTTGATTACTTCTGGCCACAATCACACCCTCTGCATACTCCTTGACATTGCATAGTGTAAAAGGAATAACCTCGTCCTGTCAGCCTGGTTGGCATCAAGGGCTGGGACAAGCAAGTTTGGGACAGTTTTCAGAGTTTGCTGCTGCCGCAGAGGACGCGATATCTTCAAGGGAATGTTGATATTCAGCATTACCAGGTGCCAGTGCCATGGCGCATCGAATGGCTGCCATGGACGACTCATGGCACGACTGCGCGTGCAGACTATACGCGAGATTGTTGTAAATGGCTGCCTCACGGGGTTGTAATTCAAGCGCGCGCAAATAACCGGCAGTCGCCTTTTCGGGTTGCTGTAAAGCCAGGTAGGTATTGGCCATACCCGTGATAGCGATATGGTTATTTGGCCATCGTTTTTCCATGGCACGCCAAGCGCGGTTGGCAGAAGCGGTTTGTCCCGCCTGTTCCAGCGTCACTGCGGCTTGCAAAAAGTTTGCCTGGTTACGGTCATTGGGCAGCGTGTCACTGGGCAATACTACCAGGGCCCAGTTATCTGCGCGGTTCCAGGTATGCTCAAAAGTATGCATGGATAGCTGGTAGTTGGCATGAGCACCCGTGTGTAACGTAACCGTGTTGTGCTCCAAATCATAGCCGATGATAACCGCGTAATGCCACAGGGGGCGTTGCCTGATGGCCAGGTTTTGCAGCACGATCACAGGGTGTCCGACTGCAACCTCCGCAAGCAGATAAACCAGCCTGGGCGTAAGCTCGTAAGCCAGCATTCCACGCCTGCGCACTGCCGCTTTCATCTCTACTTGCAGACTGCCTTTCAAGCGAGGCGTAAATACATCTTCGGCAAGTTCACCAGGTGTAGCGTCAAGGCCATAATAATTCATAGCCATCGCCAGGGTTGCCGGACCGCAATGATACTGCTCCTGCGGAAAGAAGGGCACCTCCGCAATCAATGCCTGTTCAGGAAGGTCAAGCGGCCTGTTCAACTGCAATTGACTGGTTTGCGCCCCTGCACACGCCAGCAACATAATTGAAGACAACAAAATGCCTGCAAACGGGCAGACGTTTTGCCTCTTCATCCCGAGGCAGATCAGGGGGCTTTGGAGGAAATATCCGTAAGGCCACTCAACTCCAATACCATCACAAACAGGGCAATGATAAGTATCCCTGCCGCGGCGTTGCCTGCTGCGGGCAACTCTTCATATTTCCTGGCCAGCATTTGTACTTCCGCATCAGTCAGGGCATCAACCCGTTTTTGTGCTTGCTCCACGGTAAGGCCATTATGTTGTAACAGTGATTGCACGTTTTCGCGCGCCATGAACGCGCGCAGGTTCTCACGTTCCTGTTGCATGGATTGTTCGATTAAAAACCTGTCCGTGGCTACAACGCCGGCAATAGCCGGTGTGATTTGCATAAACGTGAACGACAGTATTACGACCTGGATCAGGGTTTTGTTGATTTTCATATCGAGGCTCCTCTAGTTTAGCGTTCACATTGTTGAGGTTTACGCGCATGAGGTCAAGTCCGGCTGCGTACAGGAGTGCGGATATACCGTCATGGCGGGAAAGGCCTGCGTGCGTTTTTTGTCAAGCCTGGTGTCAATCAGTCTCGGGGGAAGACAACCAAGTGCTCCAGGTCCGGCTTGATACCGATTGGTTCACCGATCTGGTGGTCGTGATGACTGGGGGCGTAACACAGCACACGATTTCCGCTTCGCAGTCGCAACTTGTAGAGAAAATCAGCACCACGGAAGCGTTTTTCTTCCACCAGTGCAGTAATGCGGCTGCTATCATCATGCAGAATGTCGTCAGGTCGAACCAGTAAATCCACCTCCTCGCTTGCATCCAGGGGTGAGCACAACTCGCCTTTCAGGTAGCCAAACTCGGTATCCAGCGTTACCGGATCAATCACCTTTGCCGGTATCATGCTGCCTAGCCCGACGAAGTCGGCAACAAAGCGCGTCTCCGGCTTGTGATAAATATCATAGGCACTGCCCCACTGTGCGATCTGGCCATCCAGCATCACGCCGATTTCGTCCGCCATGGAAAAGGCCTCGTTCTGGTCGTGGGTGACGAGAATCGCGGTTACATTTTCATATTTCAGGATTTTGCGCACCTCGGTTGCAACCTGTTCCCTCAAGTCCGGGTCGAGGTCGGAAAATGGTTCGTCGAGCAGTAAAATTTCTGGCCTGGGAGCCAGTGAGCGCGCCAATGCAGCTCGCTGTTGTTCTCCACCTGATAACAGGTGCGGATATTTTTTTGCCTTATTATTCAACTCCGTGAGATTGAGTACTTGCTGCGTACGCACGTGTTGCTCATCTTCGGATAGTGCCTTGAGTCCAAAACGGATATTTTGCTCTATGGTAAGGTGTGGAAACAGGGCCAGGTCCTGAAACATCATACCGATGTGCCGGTTTTCCGGAGCAAGCGTAAACCCGGTTTTGCTGAGCAACCTTTCATGCACGAAGATCTCTCCTCCGGATATGGGCTGAAAACCGGCAATTGCACGTAACAGCGTAGTCTTGCCACAACCGCTGGGTCCTACAATAGAGGCAATACGTCCCGGTGCCAGCTTCAGAGATACACGTTGCAGTGTTTTTTTATTCTGCAGTTCAACACTGACGTTACGCACGTCAAGCCTGGGTGCCATATGCAACTCCACTTTTTGTTATGGACCGGTTCAGTATCAAGATTGGCAGGATACTGACTACAACGATGAGTAATGCACTGCACGCCGAGTCTGCCAAGCGTTCATCGGCAGCGAGTTCGTAGGTGCGCACTGCGAGGGTATTGAAATTAAACGGCCGCAGCACCAGGGTTGCAGGCAGTTCTTTAATGACTTCCACGAAAACCAGCAGTGCTGCAACAAATATACCGCTGCGGATCAGAGGGAGATGTACGTTGGTGAACCGGGTAAACGTCTTGTACCCCAGCAGTTGTGCCGCGTCATCAATACTGCGATGAATTTTCGCCAGGCTCGCGTCCACCGAATTAAGTCCGATTGCCATGAAGCGTACCACGTGCGCAAATATCAACGTCGCCAACGTACCCGTCAAGATCAGCCCGCTGGATATTCCGCAACTCCGTTGTAACCATGCGTCAACCGAGTTATCAAACCACGCGAAAGGTAATAATACCCCTACCGCGATTATGATTCCGGGCACGGCATAACCCATGGCACTGACATTGACGGCATAAGGGATAATCACGTGCGTACTGACTCGCTTTCCATATGCGAGCAAAACAGCACCCGTGACTACAACGACAGCGACAATGATTCCCAGTTTTACAGTATTGACAACAAGTTTATAAAAAGATGCATCTACGACCTCGGGTGCAGTTTCCAGTGCCCAGGCACCTAGCTGAATTGCAGGTATAATAAAGCCTAGTATCACGGGTAAGCTGCAAAATAATATTGCCAGCATAGCCTCTGATTTTGACAGGGGGTAGCGATAGGTTTTTCGCGTATGTGTAGAGTTTTGGTACCTGGCAGATTGTCGCATGTAACGTTCAAATACGATAACTGCAAATACACACAAAAGCAGGATGCTTGCCAACTGTGTCGCGGCGATGCGGTCGCCTAATCCGAACCACGTGCGGAAGATGCCGGTGGTAAACGTTGCTATGCCAAAATATTGAACCGTTCCATAGTCGGCAAGCGTCTCCATGATTACCAGCGTCAGGCCTGCAACAATGGCCGGCCTTGCCAGGGGCAAAGTGATTGTAAAAAAAGTTTTATAAGATCTTGTCCCCAGGATATGACTGGCTTCGCGAAAGCTCGTTGATTGTTCTGAAAATGCAGTCCTGGATAACAAATACACGTAGGGATACAGCACCAGGGAAAGCATCACGACGGCGGCACCCAATGAGCGTATTTCCGGAAACCAGTAATCCCCGTACTGCCAGTCAAAGGCGTTCCGCATAAGGCTTTGCACCGGGCCGGAAAAATCAAGCATGCCGGTGTAGGTGTAGGCAATGATATAAGGCGGGAACGCCAGTGGCAAAAGCAGTGCCCAGCTCAGTAGCCGGCGGCCAGGGAACTCACAAACACTGCATAGCCAGGCAGTTATCGTTCCGATTATGAACGTACCAAGACCTACTCCTGCTACCAGTAAAAGGGAATTCGCCACATAATCGGATAGTACGTTTGCCTTGAGGTGCTGCCATACATCACTGGCCGGCAGCAAAATCGAGTAGAGTACCGTAACCGTGGGGATACTGAGCAGTAATGCAATAGA
The DNA here is from genome assembly GCA_965215055.1 of Gammaproteobacteria bacterium. Taxonomy (GTDB): domain Bacteria; phylum Pseudomonadota; class Gammaproteobacteria; order UBA4575; family UBA4575. The sequence continues at coordinate 731,740 of OZ244046.1, read as the reverse complement.
CAGTGTGCATGATAACCAGCCAAAATTGGTTTTATGTTGCCAAAATTCCCGGCTAAGTACCTTTCCATCAAAGGCTTCACTCTTTACGCTCATAACTTGGCGTTATTTCCACTTCGCTTTGTCCATGACCATTACTGCCCGGGCATTCAGCATACCCAGGCGGGGCAGGCTCAGTGAGTCGGCTTTGAATTCACCCCAGGACTTCAGGACGTCACTTGGCTGCACGTCCGGTTTGACAGGATACTCCATGTTGGCTTTGGCATACCACTGTTGTGCGGTGTCACCGACAAGAAATTCCAGCAACTTCACGGCGGATTCCTTATTCCTTGAAAAGGCAGTTACGCCAGCACCACTGATATTTACATGTGTGCCTCTGTCACCTTGATTTGGCCAAAATATCTTTACTTGCTTGGCGGCTTGCTGTTGAGACGTGTCTTTGGAAGCAAGCATTTTGCCAAAGTAGTAACTGTTAACTACTGCTACGTCGCATTGACCTGCGGCAACTGCCTTGATTTGGTCACGGTCACCACCTTGCGGTGAACGGGCAAAGTTTTTAACCAATGCCGTGGCCCAGGCAAGCGTCTTATCTTCGCCCAAATGCTCAATCAAGGAAGCAACCAGGGACTGGTTGTAGATATTGCTTGAGGAACGAATACATACCTTTTGTCGCCACTTCGGGTTTCCCAGTGCTTCATAGGTAGAGAGTTCTCGCGGCTCAATGCGGCCTGCGGCGTACACGATGGGGCGAGCCCTTAAAGACAAGCCAAACCAGTATCCTTGTACGTCCCGATATTGCTCTGGGATTGCACTTTCAAGAATTGTCGAGTGAACAGGTTGCAATACGTTTGCCTGTTGTGCACGATACAGGCGACCCGCATCTACAGTGATCAATACATCGGCAGGGCTGTTTTTACCCTCGCTGACCAGGCGTTGTAACAGCGTATCTGCCTTGCCAGTGACAAGATTTACCTTGGTGCCCGTGTTTTCTTCAAACTGTTGTAACAGTGGCTTGATAAGAGCCTCTTTTCTGGCCGAGTAGACGTTGACTTCTGCCGCGTTGAGAAAAGACGCGAACATGCACAGGCCGATAAAAATGCCATTACGTATACACCGTATTTTCATTATTCAGGTTCCTCATTACGTTAATTGGGGACTAACATAATTAGTAATAATATCAATTCTCATTATTATTTATAATATCTCATTTGTACAGGCTTGACTATACCGGTCAGCTATAATTACAGGCAGACTCGTTCACGGCCTTACGGCAACTTCATCACATGCTTAACCTGCCTTCAGACCAGCCTGCATCACGCTTCCAGCAAGACTACGAGGCAGTACAAGAGAAGCTGGGTGACGTTCAGGCTATTGCAAGTCATAAAGATGAAATCTTTGCCGTTTGGCATGCAAGCTCCTTCATAAGGCGCGTATGTGTATCACAGCCTCTCTGGTTACAAGGTTTACTTGCACGGGGTGAACTGCACGTCGACTACAAGATGGAGAACTATAGCGAGTTATTGCAATCCGTTTTTTCTCAAGCAAATTCCGTTGAAGAACTGCAACAATTATTGCGACGTGTGCGGGTAGCAGAATTTGCGCGGATTGCCTGGCGGGACCTGCAACAATATGCCACGGTTCGGCAGACGTTATACGAACTCAGCACCTTCGCGCAAATTTGTGCTGATAGCACGTTAACCTGGTGTTTTGACTGGTTACAGTCACGGCCTCACGTCAGTGAATTCGAGCGTTCATTACCGCAACGTATCGTCATCTTCGCACTTGGCAAACTCGGGGGTTACGAACTTAACTTTTCATCCGACGTGGACCTGGTGTTTGCGTACTCGGATGATGATACGGATTACTCGCAAAACCAGCAGGACGAAGCTGTAAATTTTTACGTAAGACTGGTTCAACTATTCATCAAGATACTTGCACAGCAAACTCGGGATGGCTTTGTCTTTCGTGTAGACACCAGGTTGCGACCATTCGGCAATTCCGGTGCACTCGTGCCAGGTTTTTCTGCAATCGACCAATACTTTCAGACTCACGGCCGGGATTGGGAGCGTTACGTATGGATCAAGGCACGCGCCATTGCCGGTGATACACGAGCGGGGGAGAGATTTCTCAAAGAGCAGGTTGCACCATTTGTTTATCGCCGTTACCTCGATTACGGGGCAATGCAATCATTACGTGAAATGAAAGCAATGGTTGATCAGAAGGCACGCCAGGATTCAGCGCGCACGAACGTAAAGATTGGACAAGGCGGCATACGTGAAATCGAATTTATCGCGCAGATGTTTCAACTTATCTACGGTAGCAGGGATACAAACTTGCGTACCCAGTCTACGCTGAACGTACTGAAATACCTGGGTACGTCAGGAATACTATCCCGTGAAAATGTTATTGACTTGGCACCAGCCTATTTATTTTTGAGAAAGGCAGAAAACAGGTTACAGATGCGCGACGACCAGCAAATATACACGTTGCCAACCCAGGAACAAGCCCAGGCACAATACGCTTACCTGGTGGGTGTAGATAACTGGGAGCAATTTCATGCCGAATATGTATTTCACACCACAGGCGTCAGCAAAGTCTTTCAATCTTTACTGCGTACGGACGAAACCGGCGACGGTACGTCCACAAAGGAAAACGGCGGCCTTACACCTGTATGGCAGCAAATAGAAGACAAGGAATATTGCATTGAAATCCTGCGCAAGCACTTCACTGCTGACGTGGAAAACATATATGAACGATTGCAGGCATTTTCAAAAAACATCGTAATTCAGCAGCTTGTCCCGCTTTCCAGGCAGAGACTGGACGAGTTCATGCCTGTTTTATTGCAGCACGTGTCGAAAACGGAAAGGCCACTTCTCGTCCTGGATCGTTTCCTGGGCATTCTCGACAGAATTGTGCAGCGGTCTACCTATATTGCGTTATTAATGGAGAATCGAAACAAACTCACGACACTGTTTCACCTGGTAGAAGTCAGTCAATGGGCGGCACAGTACATTTCAATATATCCGCTGTTGCTGGACGAAATTTTGCGCGTGGACGATTTCTATGAACCACCGGATTCACTCGAAATGCGTCAACAGCTTGAAGCAGTTATACGATCAACAGGTGATGACCTGGAAAAATACATGGAACGTCTGCGTGAATTCAAGCATGCGCAGGTTATACAAATTGCCACTGCCGACATTCTGCAAAACTATCCCGTCATGAAAGTCAGCGATCACCTGTCGTGGTTGGCAGACACGTGCGTTGACAGTGCAGTAAAGCGAGCCTACCAGGACCTGGTAGCCAGGCACGGTGAACCGCTGTGTGTAAGGAATGGAGAAAAAATTGTACCGGAACTGCTCATCATCGAGTATGGGAAACTGGGAGGGCTGGAATTGGGTTATGGCTCCGACCTGGACATCGTGTTCGTACACAACAGCGAAGGCTCATACTGTGAAACCAGTGGTGCAAAAAAGCTACACAATGACGTCTTTTTTACGCGCCTGGTGCAGCGCGCCCTCCATTTATTGACCACGGTCAGCGTTGGCGGGAAAATATTTGACATCGACCTCAGGCTCAGGCCCTATGGCGCGTCCGGTCCCATCGTCTGTTCACTCACTGCCTACGAGAATTATCTGAAGAACGAAGCGTGGCTGTGGGAGCACCAGGCGTTGATCCGTGCCCGGTCGATGACGACTGACACGCAACTTGCCAGTCATTTTGCTGCCGTTCGGCAAGCGATACTGTGTCAACCGCGTGATCTTGCCGAAGTCAGGCAATCAGTAATCGAAATGCGGCAAAAGATACTGCACGAACATGGCAACAAGGATAAGACGAAGTTCGACATCAAGAAAGACGAGGGCGGGATTGTCGATATAGAATTTATCGTTCAGTTTTACGTGCTTGCTTATGCCGCCAGGTACAAGGAACTGTGCCAATTTACAGACAACGTACGTATATTGGACGCCTGTTCCGATACCGGTCTTATCAGCAAGGAATGCACTATGGATCTTAAAGAGATTTACCTCGGGTACCGTCGGCACCTGCACCAGTTGAATTTGAAATTGCTACCGGAAGTGGTAGAAGCAGGCGAATTTGCCAGGGAACGCGCCGCGATACAACATTACTGGGCGAGTCTGTTACACTGATAACCTCCAACACGTTCGCGCATACTTCAAGAGAATAATCTACTTATCTTTTAAGGGGCCAGTTTAGAAATGTCGATGTCTGATCGAGACGGGTTTATATGGTACGACGGCAAGTTCGTGCCATGGCGTGAAGCCAACACGCACGTACTCACGCATACCTTGCATTACGGAGCAGGTGTATTCGAAGGGGTGCGCGCCTATCAAACCGAACAGGGCACGGCCATATTTCGTCTTCAGGATCACACCAGGAGGCTATTTGATTCAGCCAAAATTATCGGTATGCCAATGCCATACAGCGAGGAAGAGATTAACCAGGCACAAATTGAGGCAATTGGCAAAAATGGCTTGAGCTACGGTTACATGCGCCCCATGTGTTTTTACGGTTCAGAAGGGATGGGATTGCGGGCCGACAACATCAAAGTGCATTGCATCATTGCGGCATGGGAATGGGGTTCGTATCTGGGTGAGGACAAATTAAAAAACGGCATTCGCGTAAAGACTTCCTCCTATGCACGGCATCACGTCAACGTCGCCATGTGCAAGGCGAAAGTTAATGGCAACTACGTCAACTCAATGCTGGCACTGCATGAAGCGTTGCGTGACGGTTATGACGAAGCATTGCTGCTGGACGTGGATGGACTCGTGACGGAAGGAAGTGGTGAAAACATCTTTATCGTCAAACAGGGAACGCTTTTTACGCCGGAACTTACTTCCGCACTGGATGGCATTACCCGCAACACGGTAATCACCTTGGCGGAGACGATGAATATTCCGGTTGTTGAAAAACGCATTACACGTGATGAAGTGTATACCGCGGAAGAGGCATTTTTTACCGGCACTGCGGCAGAAGTTACTCCCATCCGGGAACTTGATAACCGCGTGATTGGTACAGGTTCACCGGGTACTATTACTGCAACCCTTCAAAAAATGTATTTTGACCTGGTACATGGCAGGAGCGACTCACACGGAGCCTGGCTTACCTACACGTCAAACGTGGTTTGAAACATATTCTGGTAACCCTGCAAAAGGTTTGAACGATGGCACTGATTTTTAATCGGTTGCTGCCGGACCATCTACACCAATGGATATAAACGATCTGGGCAAGGCAAAGGTACTGGTAGTCGGCGACGTCATGCTCGACCAGTACTGGCTGGGAGAGACCGCGCGTATTTCTCCCGAGGCACCTGTGCCCATTGTCAATGTCGAAGACATGGAAAATCGCCTGGGCGGTGCCGCCAACGTGGCGATGAACATTTGCAACCTGGGCGCGTTAGCCACGCTGGTCGGCGTGGTGGGCAACGATGAAAACGCGAGCAAACTTTCAGGCTTGCTGGATGAGACAGCGATCAAATCCCGCATTATTCGCAAAGGCAATTTCAAGACCTCGACCAAGTTGCGTATAGTCAGTCGCAATCAACAACTGCTGAGACTGGATTACGAAAACGGTGAGCATACACTCGACAGTACCGACGTTGTTGAGGCTTGTGCAAAATTAATCCCCGAACATGATGCAATAGTCGTATCCGATTACGGCAAGGGTACGGTAAATCAAGTTGACAGGATCATAGAACAGGCGCGTAGCGCAAATAAAACAGTAGTCGTTGATCCCAAGGGGAAGGACTTCGGAAAGTACAAAAACGCAAGCGTAATCACACCGAATTACCTGGAGTTCGAGCAAGTCGCGGGTTCATGCGCGGATGAAGACGAACTGCGCGACAAGGCAATTGCATTATGCGCGCAATTGAACCTGGACGCCTTGCTGATAACACGCGGCGAGAAAGGCATGTCGCTTTTTATCCGTGACCGGCAGCCGAGACATTTTCCTGCACAGGCAAAGGAAGTCTACGACGTAACAGGGGCGGGCGACACGGTTGCGGGGCTGTTTGCAACGGCTGTTGCCGTAAATTACTCGTTGGTGGATGCCGCAAAAATTGCCAACCTGGCAGCGGGCATTGCAGTAAGCAAGTTCGGCACTTCCGCCGTAACAGTCAATGAGCTGGATTTCAATTTACGCATGCTTGCCGGCAGAGGCAAGCAGGTTGCAGGCGTTGCCGAGTTGAGACAGTCGCTATCGGCCGCGAGGGAAAATAACGAAAAAATTGTTTTCACTAACGGCTGTTTTGACCTGGTACATCATGGTCACATTGCCTGCCTGCGCGATGCCAAGTCCAAAGGCGATCATCTCGTCGTTGCGATAAATGACGATCTGTCAGTACAGAGATTAAAGGGGAAAGATCGTCCAGTTTGCAGTTTACAAAACCGTATTGCAGTGCTGGAAGAACTGAGCTGCATTGACTGGATAATCCCTTTTTCCGAGGACACTCCGCTGGAACTGATAAGAGAATTAAAGCCGGACGTATTCGTCAAAGGTGGAGATTACAAAAAAGAGGAACTCGCCGAATTTGAACTTGTAAGCAGTTACGGTGGAGAGGTCGTCATCTCTCCCTATATTGAAGGCTGCTCGACGACAACAATCATTGACTCTATCTTGAATTCATAAATCCTTTCCGAGTACAAAGCATTGAGCTGGCATACGACCACATTTGCGCGACATGCTGAAACAGCCAGCAAAATCATGGCGTGCGCGGCATTATTTTCCCTTGTCTTGCCTAAGGAATTCCCGAATACATTTCTGTTACTGTTTTTAATATGCTCCATCATCGGAGGCAACTACAAATTCAAATTTCAATTGATCGTCAACAATTCTGTTGCGCTTATTGCAGTCGCCATCTCTTTGCTTTTCGTGATCACCCTGATGTATACCTCTGCACCCATGGAGAATGAGGCGATAAGGATGTTGAGAAGGTATGTCAGGCTTATGTATATACCGCTATTGTTGAGTGCCTTTTACGAACCGCACTGGAAACGGATTGGTTATATTGCATTTCTGTCAGGTGTATCACTGATAATGCTGATGTCCTATATGCTGGTGTTGTCATGGCTTCCGGAAATTATATATTTGAGCCCATACTATTCTAAATACAGCTCATACACCTTATTTCATGACTATATAGCCCACGGAGTTCTCGTAACCTATGTCGCTTATCTGTATTTCCATTTTGCCCTGGATACAGACAATAAAATCGCACGTACTTTTTTTATTGTACTTGCGGCATTGGCCAGCTTTAACGTCCTTTTAATAGTAGAATCACGTGCCGTCCATATGCTGTGGGTAGTTTTGATACTACTTTTGATCTACCAGCGCCTGGGCTGGAAGCACATGGTGCTGGGGCTGGTGATTATACCTGTATTGGTAGTTACGACTGTGTCATTTAATGACAGGGGTCGAGCGCGCTGGGTTGATTTGCGTGATAGCATGGAGTCTATTAAACAAGGCGAATATAATGATTCGTTCGGCCGCCGGGTACTCTGGGCAGAAGTGGGCTGGGATATATTTAAGGATAACCCCATCCTGGGTACCGGAGTGGGGAGTTTCAGGAGTGAGTTTCGTAAACGTCGTGAAGCAAAAGGATTTGCAAACTCGGAAGAATACTACTATCGAAGTCCACATAACGAGCCTATTAATGTAGGCGTGCAGTCGGGATTGATTGGCCTTGTCCTTTTGATAGCATTTTACATTCAGCAGTGGCGGGTAAGTAGTCGTTTACCACTGTTCTCAAGTTATGCCGCCAGGGGAATGATCTTGGCTATGGTGGTGTACGGTATGGTAGATACAGTTTTCTATCCACGAGTTCAGGGGTTGTTTTTTATTTTGTTCACTGCATTGCTTTTTTCTTCATATGCCCCAAACAGGAATGCGGGCAGTACAAGGTAAAGCCAACGGATTTAATTGGTGTATTCAAATAGCACGCTCTGGTAGATGTCATACCTGAAATAAAATTACTGGTGGTTTTCGGGTGAGCAAAAGCCGGTACAATTTAGATAAAGAAGCCGCGGAAAAGAAATTAGTTCGCGATTATTTCAATAATAAAAAGCAAGGGGTTTTTGTTGACGTTGGAGGAAATGACCCTGTAGCAGTTACTTCTCAGTCGTGGCATCTTGAAGATCAATTGCAGTGGCGTGGTGTGGTTGTTGAACCAAATCCTAAATTTTTACAACAATGCCGTGAAAAACGCCGCGCAATATGTTTTGCCTGTGCCTGTGTCGAACATGAGGATGAGCGGCAAGTGACACTATATGTGCCGGTGCTTAATGGCGGTGAAATGGATAGTCATGCTGCCATAGGTAAAAATATCGACGATTTCAACTACCGACAACATACACAAATCAAAGTACCGGCTTATACTTTGGAATCAATACTTAAGCGGGCAGGAATAACTGCCATCGACTTGCTGTCTATTGACGTAGAAGGGGCAGAGTTACAGGTTTTGAAAGGGTTTAATATCAAAAGGTACCAACCCGGGCTGATCCTGCTGGAAGATAAACACCTTTATTTAACTAAGCATCGTTACCTGAAAAGGCACGGCTATGTTCTGGTAAAACGCACAGGACGTAATTTCTGGTACGTTCCTAAAGAAGCACAACGTCCAAAGCAAGACACACTCGAAAAGCTGAAGTTGGTAAAACGCATGTACATCAGCATATGGTGGAAAAAGTTGAAATTTAGTATAAGGAACAAAACCCTGGAACCTATCCTGCGCTTATAGGACATACTTCAATATGCCCGTTGCTCCCTCTGTTATCGTCACCACCTACAATCGGCCTCGTGAGCTTGGGCTAGTGCTGTATGGTTTAAGTAGGCAAAAGTATCTTCCGGAAGAGGTTCTTATTGCAGATGACGGTTCGACACGTGAAACCACGGAGCTTATCAAAGCATGGGCTAAAAACAGCAAAGTCCCCATTAAACACGTCTGGCACGAAGATATAGGTAATCGCAAATCGCAGGTCTGTGATAAGGCGGTTAATGCAGCGAAAGGAGACTATCTGATATTTCTGGACGGCGATTCCATCCCACATCCATTATGGGTAAAAGACCATGTTACGGCAGCTCATGAAGGCGTGGTCTTATGTGGCAGGAGAGTAAGGCTCGGCCCGAAAGTAAGCCGTGTCATTGACGAACCGTTTATTCAGGCGGGAAAACTTGAAAATATCGCGGGGCCATTGCTCATGAGTGCGCTGTGCATGGATACGAAGAGATATATGCTTGGAATTCGTCTCCCCGGCAAATTGGCTCGTCGCTTTCATCCAAGGGAACGGCACTTGATGGGAGTCAATTTCAGTTTGCATAAAAGACTCTATCAGCGTGTTGGTGGCTATTCTGGGGGGGGGGGGGGGGGGGGGGGGGGGGGATAGGTATATTCCGGCAAAAGAACGACGCCGGGAAGATGCGCAGTTGGAAGTCCGGCTTATTCATGCAGGAGTTTCCCGATTTCCTCTCCTCAACAGGGCAATCGTGTATCACTTGTACCACCCTGAACGTCCTCCCAATGAAGAAATCGATGCACAAGTTCAGACTCGCTACGCACGTGCCTTGAAGCAAAGGAGCTAGGCGATGGTTAAAACTGTATTTGTGCTTAAAGGTGGCTGCTACTAAAATTGCAATATGCTTACTTCGGTTATTGTCAGCACATACAATCGACCTGATGCGCTAAAGCTGGTGCTTGAGGGGCTTAATGGGCAATGCTGTAAAGAGTTTGAAGTGGTGGTTGCGGATGACGGTTCTGGAGAAGATACGGCTAATATGCTGTCACGGCTCAAGGGCTCGCTGCATTATGATTTAACCCACGTTTGGCAAGAGGACCAGGGATATCGCCTGGCTGCGAGCCGAAATCGCGCGGTGGCGGCAAGCAAAGGGGAGTATTTGATTTTTCTGGATGGTGATTGCGTGCCTTTCCCAAGCTTCCTGATGCGTCACGTGCAGCTTAGTGAAGAAGGATGGTTTGTGAGAGGAAATCGTGCCTACCTTTCCGAAAAATTCACCCAGGTGGTTTTGAAGGAAAATTTACCCATTCAGGAATTTTCCAAATTTACCTGGATTAATCGCCGCTTGAAAAAGGACCTGAAAAGACTTTTACCTCTCTTCTATTTACCTCTTGGCTGGGGTAGGAAAATAAGCCCTACGAATTGGCATGAAATTAGAGGTTGTAACTTGGGTGTATGGCGCAGGGACTTTGAGCAGATAAACGGGTTTGATGAGCGTTTTGTGGGCTGGGGCAGGGAGGATAGTGATTTCGTGATGCGGTTGTTTAACAATGGTATCAGGCTTAAAAAAGGTGTTTTTGCCACTGCCGTGCTGCATTTGTGGCACCCGGAACAAAGCCGTGACCAACTGGACGAGAATCATATGTTATTCATGCAAAATAGAGAGAAAAAGCGCGTTGCAGATATGCATGGATTTTCAAAGTATTGTGTGCCGAGGCAGCATCAGGCTTAAAAAGGTATTTATGTCCTTCACGTGCCCATATCTAGGCAAACAGGTTATTCAAGCAGGGCGTAAATATACTTTCTCAGACTGAATCCTCTGGTATTCCCAGAATTTCCCTGTAAAGATGCAAATAAGCTCGGGTATTTTTATCCTGGCTAAATTTTTTTGCGTGTTCTCTAAGCATCCTGCTTTTCCCCTGGGGATTGGTGCCGTAATCTTTCAATCCTGCTCTTAAAACCTCGGCCATGTAGCTGGGTTCAAAGTGCTCCCAGTAGTAGGCCATACTGCCCCCGACTTCAGGAAGGCTGGTTTTGTTGGAGCAGAAGACGGGTTTTCCCAAGTTCATAGCTTCAATAACCGGAAGTCCGAAGCCTTCTTGTAACGAGGGAAAGACAAAGGCAGTACATTCTCTCATCAACTTGAATTTTTTTCCCTTATCTACCCGGTTTAAAAAAATGACTTGGCGATCAAGCCCCATGGCACTAATCTTTTTGCACAATTCCGTCTTATATTTTTTCCTTATTTTGCCTGCAACCAGGAGTTTCAGATCTTTAAGTTCCGCAAAGTTCTGGCATTTTTTTAACATACCTAAAAGGCTATGGACATTTTTACGCCTCATTCCTCCAAGCATGAACAAAAATCGGCCATGCTCTTCTGAATCCCGGTGGTTTTCCTCCTGGTCTTGGAAGTGCGGGGGGGGGGGGGGGGGGACTCCATTTTTGATTACCTTTACCGGCTTTTCAGGGAGATCAAAAAGTTTTTGATACTCGCCGCAGGTAAAATCGGAAACAAAAGTTATAAAATTGGCATCCCTTACTTTTGCTTTGAGTCTTTCGCTGCTCTTTCTTTTCTCCAGGGCATGAAAATCATGAATGGTAAGTAAAAAGCGCGCACTTTTTTCTTTTGGGGAAGGGGATGGCCCCCATGGAGAGTAGTAATGCAAATAATGATACAGATCAAATTCAGGCAGCTTGCAAAGCGGGCCCTTTTGTCTGCTGATACTGTAAAAGAGCCTGTTGAAACCAAAATATTTCGGAGTGATAACCGTTCCGCCAACCTGATTATTTAATGCGGGTAACAGGGTATGCGGAACAATGTAAATAAACTCGAAGTTTTCGTCTTGCAGATTCGCTAAAGAATGCGCGTAATTAAGGGCGGTTTCCCCCAGACCACAGTAGGGAGTGGATACTCTGCCGAAATCAATGATGACCCGCTTCCTGGTGTTTATTGATGTCATTATCCGCCTGGAGTTACTTTGATGCCTGCGTGCAAGCGATATAGCACTTCACTTCTCGCAACGTCGTAACACAAATACCCTTCTCAAGCCCGGTTGATCATGGATTGACTATGCTCCGGCACACAATACTTTGAATACCCGTGTATATCTGCAATGCGTTTTGTTTTCTCTCTCACACGCTGCTCAAACAAAGCATGATTTGCTTCTGCCCGTGCCCTACTTGATTTCGGATGCCACAAATGCAGCACAGCAAGTGGAAAAAATTCTTGTTTAAATCTGATGCCATTATGAAACAACCGCATCACGAAATCCGAGTCCTCCCTGCCCCAGCCTGTAAAACGCTCATCGAATCCGTTTACCTGCTCAAAATCCTTTCTCCATACCCCCATGCAGGATCGTACCTTCCTCCAATTTCCAGGTTTTATTTCTCTACTCCAGCCCATGGGAAAATAGAAAAGTCGCCAAAATCGGTTGATATCTCTTTTAATGAAGTGACGAATCTTGGCGTACTTGGAAAATTCATAAACCGGTAGATTTTCCTTCAAAACCATGCGGGTAAACCTCTCAGAAATGTAAGCAACTTTCGTCGTTAAGGCCCACCCGTATTCCCTGAGCTGCACGTGGCGCATCAAATAGGAGGGCTGAGGGACAAGATCACCGTCCAGAAAAATCAAATACTCTCCTCTGCTTGCTGCCACCGCACGATTGCGTATTTTCGCAACGCGAAAACCCTGATCATCCTGCCAAACATGGAGCAAGTCATAATCCAATGAACCTTTAAGCTGGGCGAGCATATCAGCAGTATCTTGTGCAGAACCATCATCCGCAACCACTACCTCAAACTTTTTATAGTGCTGCCTGTTCAGGCTTTCAAGTACCATCTTTAGCGCATCAGGCCGGTTGTATGTGTTGACAATAACCGAGATAAGCATACTGAAGCCTACTTGAGCGGGCGGGGAGACATCTGGTTCCTATTTGAAGGGTATGCAGAAAAAAACAGCGCAGTCAACAAAACAAAGAATAACCCTTCGGCACGTGGATAGGTAATTGAACCCATAATACTGCTTACCACCACAACTACAACCAACCCCCTGGCGGCATAATTTGAAAATGACACTAAATGACTACTTATCCGCCATTGCTGAATATACAATGCGATCAAAAAGACAAGCCCAGTCAAACCCAACTGTACACCTACGCTAACATACTCGTTATGTGGATTGTGATTGTAATGTTCTTCTGGATTTGCAACTCTTTTCACTTCAAGACGTTTACGAAGCTCGCTCTTGAAACTTCCCACTCCGGTGCCCAAAACAGGGTTATCCCTGAACATATCCCAGCCTACTTCTGTCCAGAGCGCCCGCTGGCCGAATGAACTGTTATAGTCGCCTTGTTTAATAGATTCCAGATCATCACGCAAATCAACCCAGCGCGCTAGAGCCCTGTCATTAAATGACACAGTCGTAACTGCCAATACAGGTATAGCCACCAGACCCAGTACCATGTGCTTCCAGCCCAGGTGCTGATAGATCAAAAGCAGTATCAAAACTACCCACAGCACATGGGCGGTACGTGATTCTACTATTAAAAGGATGTTACAGCTGGCTAATGCCGCCAGCACGATAAAAAGAATACGCATGATTTTGTTATCTGTATCCAGGGCAAGATGGAAATACAGATAGGCCGCATAAGCCACGAATATTCCATGGACTACATAGTTATGAAATGGCACGTGTGGGTCCTTGCCAACAATGTTGCCACTATAATATGGGCTTATTAAATATATAGTCTCCGGAAGCCATGGCAGCAGCAGCATATAAGACATCAGCAGTATCAGCGTTACACCTGACAGAAACGCAATATAACCAATCCGTTTCCAGTACTGTTCATGAAAAGCACCCAACAGCAACGGTATATATATATACCTGCCATGTTTTCTCAATACCCTTACCGTATCCTCTGCGGGCGCAGAAGTGTACGCCAAGCTGATAACGAAAAGCAAAAAGATAGCGATTGCGAGAAGCGCAACGGAATTGTTAACGATCAATTTAAATTTGAATTTGTAGTTACCTCCGATGATTGAGAAAATTAGAAATAAGGTCAGAAATGTATTTGGGAATCCATGCGGCAAAACAATGGAAAATAACGCCGCGCACGCCATGATTTTGCTGACTGTTTCAGCATGTTGTGCGAATTTGGTCGTATGCCAACTCAATGTTTTGTATTCGGAAAGGGTCTACACGAATCTGCAAGACGAAGACTTCGGGTTTCCTATTTAAGCAGGGCGTAAATACGCTTTCTCAGGCTGAATCCTCCGGTATTCCAAAAGCTCAAAACGTACTTCCAATACGTATGTCTCTCTCCCAGGTATCGCCGTAACAACTCCTGTTGCGGGATTTGGCAAATATTAAATCTTGCCAGGCACTTGATGTCATAAAATCGTTTCAGAGTTGCCGTTGGTGCGCGAGAAGATGAGCAGCGGTCATTGTCAACCAGGGTAAATCTTGCGCGTTTGATATCTTCTGTGGAAACATCGCGTATATCGTTGTAATCAAGATCGGTTAAAATATTACCACCATGAGGGTCACCATGCCTGAGGTTTGCGGCATGGATTTTTTGCACGATTGCAATACACTTGTCCGCGATAGTATCGATCAGTTCGTTTTTGTTTGCTGGATTGCTGGCAATGATTTCATTGTATAACTCGTTCACGTTAAGGCTACTTTCTATTTTTTCGTATAAAAAGTAGCTTTTTTGCTTTAGCCATGAAGTTTTACAGGTCCAGTAAGCGATTGGCTTGATGGTATCTACACCTGCCTTTAACAGTTTTAGGGAGCCTTTATAACTGTTGTAGTTATAGTCTTTATACAGGCTTGTTATATAAAGATTCATTCTTCTCCAGAATTTGTAATCTCTGCTGACTTGCGAAACCTTCATCACCACGTTGCTGCCAGTATGCTCATCATAAAAGCAGTACAGCTTGTTACGCTTGCGGCTCTTTTTACCCAGGCTCAGTTCGCTTTTTTCGTATCTTGAAAATTGTTTTTCACGGATCCACTTTTCGACTTGCTTATGGCATGAAATATCCTTGTTGGTCGATAATCTTCCGTGTGCATAGTGCCTCATATCCATTACAGGAGTTTTCTTTAACTTGCTTTTATTGAATTTTCTGTGATGCGGATATGCCGGTCACGTATTTTTGATAAAGTAGTTTCAAATACTTGACGTCCATTTGCATAATCTCACGAGGTCCACGTTCATCATATGGCTGATGCAAGAAATATGAAGTTATCAAGGGAGCTTGGGGCTGAACTACGACAGATCAGTTTACCTGGGGAAATCGAGATAATCGATTTTTTGGGAAGAGGTCGGCGTTCTCGTTCATACAAGGGGAAGTATGGCGATCAGGACATTATTGTAAAGGTCTACTTTGCAGAGTTTGTGCAAAAATATATGAGAAAACACAACATTGACATAGCCGAATTCGAGTTTGAACGAAATTCAACCTTGTATGCTATTGATGCGATCAAGCCCTATATAGCCAAGCCTTATAAATTTTTTCCGCTTGGTGGCAACTACACGCACTCGTTTATCCAGGAATACATTGATGGAACAACGCTTATAGAACTGGTTGCACGCTTGGGGTATCTGCCACGGGAAGTGCTGAAAGCCGGGTATGAGATTGTTCGTACCGCGGAGTCTCACGGTATACATGATCTGGATATCAGTGCGGGGAATGTACTAACGGTTAACCATGGTGAGGAGCAGGGCTGGGCTCCCAGGTTGTATGATTTTAACATGGTGCCACAGCACATGAGTCCGCCCAATCCATTTATGGCATGGGGCATTAAAATGGGAATGCGGTCAAAATCACACAGAGATTACAGGAGCCTGAGAAACTGGCAGCGTATAGCCAGGAACAAGCACTGAACGGGCAAAATGAGTTTTGCAGACAAGGACACGGACTTACCCAAGGTAATCTGGCTATTTTTGCCTATAGTGGTTTTTGTGTTGCCTTATGCATCAAGGGCTGTTGGTAAAAGCTGGTATCTGTACGGGGAAAGAGGGTGGATTGAAGTATCTACTGTAATTTTTCTTGTCGTTGCAATTATCTTTGGTGCGGCCCTGTTAAAAGCGAAAAATTTTCCGGATCATGGCCGGTTTCGGTGGTGGATCATTTTACTCATCCTTGGAAGCATATATTTTGCCGGTGAGGAAGTCAGTTGGGGGCAGCACGTGTTTGGTTGGCAGACGCCGCAAAGCTGGCTGGACATCAATGATCAGTATGAAACGAATTTGCATAATACGAGTCCCCTGTTTGACCAGGTTCCGCGTGCATTGCTGTCTGTTGCGGTATTAATTGGCGGGGTATTGGTACCGCTTTATCACGTAATCACCGTCTCTACCTCTGATCGACAATCCATCCGTTATTGGCTATGGCCGACTTACGTGTGCCTGCCTGCCGCCTCGTTTTCTCTATTGGTCGGTTGGCATGAAAAGATGTATGGCTTTCTGAACGTGGAAATTCCCGCGGTGCTGGATATTAAGGCGGGCGAAACCAAGGAGAGTTTACTGGCCTTGTTTATAATGATTTATGTTTTGTCAATCTGGTATCGAAACCGGGTTTTGCCAGGTGGTAACAAACCTCAATAATCGACGTAGTGTTTTTCCTCGATAATTGCAGCGCCCAGTTTTTCGTTGATTTCTCTCTTTATGGCCGCGCGTTTATCGTTTTGGATGTATACGGACCGCGCCAATTCAATGAACTCGCGGTCAAAATCCTTGTTTGATTCCTTGATGCGGATCTTGTCTTCGATGTCCCACAGGTGTTGATTGTTTTTTTTAAGCTGCTGCTTCAGTAAGCTTATTTCATCATCCCCGGAGACGTGCTGTTGCCAGGCCTGGTGCAGCAGTTTCAACTCCTTCTTCACGTTTTGCAGTTTTTTCTCGTCTCGTATTTGTTCGGTTTTGATCTCCAGGATGGTGATTTTATCGAGTAACTCACCGGGCGAGATGGGTATATTTACGTGGTCCATTTTTCAATTACCTGGTTTGAAGGTCATGATTGTCGGGCAAGCTCACCCAGTTTTGAAGTAACTTCTTCTACTTCAATCAGGTTCATCACGCCCTGGTATTCCAGCTTCGTTCCCCATTTCAGTTCGCTGGCTGGCTTGTTTTTGCAGGTATGCGCGGCAAGGTCGTATTTGTCCACGCACCACTGTTGGCTGAAGTAGGGGCCACTGCGGCGCGGGTTGGTGGCAGCGTACAGGCCGATAACCGGAGTCCCGACTCCCGCGGCCATGTGCGCTGAGCCTGAATCGGGGGTGATGATGACGTCGGCCTGCTGTAACAACGCCAGGAATTTCTTCAAGGTGTCCTTGCCTACCAGGTTCAGGGGTTTTGTTTTCATGTGGCGTTCAATCTCGGTTCCGATCCTTTTTTCAGTTGCAGTGGTTCCTCCACACAATATGACCTGGGCATCGAGTGATTGAGCTGCATAGTCGGCAACTGCCGCGTAACGCTCAGCCGCCCAGTTTCTACGCGAATGGCTTGAACAGGGGCTGATAATCACCTTGAATCGATCCTTCGCCAGGTGCCGGCTGGCAAATGCACGGGCTTCTTCGGGAATATTATATCCCCATCGCATTTCCCTGTTATGCAGTCCAAAATACTCGATGAAACTGAAAAAGCCGTCCAGGACGTGCTGCTGTGGAGCGGCTTTAATACGGCGGTTGATAAAAAGTGAATGAAACTCCTTGCTTCTTGCCTTATCGTAGCCCAATTTTATAGTAGCAGGGATGACAGCGCTGATTATATTTGCCCGTAATGAAACCTGGGCGCAGAGCAGTACGTCAAATTTTCGGCGTTTCATCTTGCCGATGATATTTTTATAACTGCTTATGGCGTTGGACTTGTCGAACTGAATAAACTCGATACCAGGCATGTCATTGATGAGAGCAGCTTCGTTTTTTCCAATAATCCAGGTTAGCCTGGTGTCTGGCCAGTACTTTTGCATGGTGTGCGCCACTGGAACCATGTGCGTTACATCTCCAATCGAGGATAATCGCAAAATGCAAACAGATCCTGGTGCATTATCCATGACGAATAAATTTTGCATACGTGCCAGGCAATGAAAGCATTACTTATGGAATCCTTTGAGTTTCATCGTCGTGATAACGATATCGTTGCACATAATAGAAGCCTGTTTCCCGAGTTTCCGCTTGAGCTGTTTAATGCCGATCGTTTGGAGCTGAATTTCTCGCTGCAACGTAAAAAATCAAGGGTATTAAACGTGCGCGGGAGAGGCAGCATTTATATGTTCAACCATGATGGGCGTGCCCTGGTATTACGCCATTATTATCGTGGTGGGATGATTGCCAGGTTTTTTCATGACGTGTATCTGTGGCAAGGCCTGTACAAAACCCGGGCGATAGCCGAACTTCAGATGCTGTCCGTAATGCAGGGGGTGAATTTGCCGGTCCCGACTCCGGTTGCCGCGCGTATACACCGGGCTGGTTTTACATACAAGGCGGATATCATCACGTTGCTCATCCCTCAATCGCGATCATTCAGTGCAGTGTTGAGTGACAGGGTCGTATCAACGGAAACCTGGCAGCGAGTCGGCTGCGTAATCAGGCAATTCCATGACCACGATTGTAATCATTTTGATCTTAACGCGCATAATATTTTGCTGAATGAAAAGGGTGAAGTATTTTTAATTGATTTTGATAAATCAAGAATTGACCGGCATTCCGTCTCGTGGAAGCAGGCCAATCTCGCCAGGCTGAAACGGTCGCTGACGAAATTGAAAAACATCGAGGCCACGTTTCATTATTCGGAGAAGGATTTCGGGTCACTGATGGAAGGGTATAACGGCTAACTTGTCGCCTGGTTTACCAGGGGCTGTAAATGGCGCAGGTAGTCTTTTAGTACAACTGCCTTTTGTTCGATGAAGCGGCGCGCACTCATGCCACGTTGTACCCTTTCACGTTCATTATCGAGCAGGTGAGCCAGCCTGGTCCCCAGTTCGTGATTGTTGGAGACCTGGATGATACCGCCCGCCTGTAAAAGTTCTTTTACTTCAAGTGAAAAATTGTCCGTATAAGGGCCCGTTACAACACATTTTCCAAGGTTGGCCGGTTCAAGAATGTTATGCCCGCCACGTGGAACAAGGGAACCACCAACAAAGACCAGCGTCGCATCATTGAAGTACCTGTCCAGTTCACCCAGGACGTCAACAATGTAAATATCCGTATCGCCCGTGACTGCGTCCCGCGTACTGTGTAGTGCGACGTTGAGATTTCTGTGTCGCAGTTGTCGCAATATTTTCCTGTTTCGATTGGGGTAGCGTGGCGCGATCACCAGCAGGTAATTTTTATCCCTGAGCATTTCCACGTGCCGTGCGAGTTGAATTTCCTCGCCATCGTGCGTGGACGCCGCCAGCAAGAACGGACGTTTTATGGTCGTGTGAGGAGGTCGCACGTTTGCTGGTGACGTACTTGCATATTTCAAGTTGCCAACCGTGCAGGTTGATGTTTTGTCAGCCCCTATCTTGATGAATTTCAAACGGTCCTCGTTTGAACGTGTCAGCAGCAGGGCCAGGCTTTGCAGCGCGCACCGGTAATCATTTTTTATAATACTGGCGGCACGCATGGACCTTCTGGTCAGTCTTCCGTTGATTATGGCGACGGGAATATCTTTTTTTGCACTGATCGAAAACAGGGTCGGCCAAATTTCAGTTTCCATGACCAGCATGCACGCCGGGTTGATGTAGTCCAGGAAGGCATTGATGAAAACGGCGTAATCAAGTGGCAGATATACATGGGTGATATTCCGGGGGCACGTCTTTGCTATGAGGCGTGCGGCAGTTGGAGTATTCGTAGAGATAAAAATCTGCTTGTGCGGATATTGTTCGCACAGTTCGGACAGTATCGGTTTTACCGCGTTGACCTCTCCTACCGACGCACAATGAATCAGTATCGGGTGCGATGATGAGCACTTGTAGTTGAATCCGAGGCGTTGTGAGAAGTAGTTCCAGCCCCCGTCCTTGACGGAGCGGTAAATGACGTATCCCAGTGCCAGTGGGCTCAGCAAAAACAGTATGGATTTATAGCGCGGTGACGTGCGGCACGGTGATTTTGACATGCGAGTTAAAGGCTAATTCAGCCAGTTGTTTATTTTTAACAAGTCATCAATGGACAGGGTTCCAGCAGCCTGCTTGAGCTCCAGCGTATGCAGGATGTAGTCGTAACGCGCGCGTGAATAATTGCGCCTGGCCTGGAAGGTATCCTTTAATGCCAGTAATACGTCAACGGAAGTACGTGTGCCTACCTGAAAACCTGCTTCGGCGGCGTGGGCCGCGGCTTGCGTAGATTCGAGGGTCCGGGCCCGTGCCTTGACGAGACTGATGTCGGCAATAACGTTCAAATAGGCGTCGCGCGTGCTGCGAATGGTTTCTCGCCGCACCTTTTCATGTCGGTTGTGAGCCAGTTCAGCGTTGTAACGTGCTTTTTTGGTCTCGTAATACGTTCTGCCTCCTTCAACGAGCGGAATATTCAATTCCAGGCCGATACGGGTTTCTTCCAGTTCACGCGAACCCGTCAGTCCACCTGTATCAGCGTCCGAATGAGACGCCACGATATCCAGGGTCGGCAAGTGGTATGACTGCCGCAGCTTGATTTCCTGCTTGGCAATCCTGGTCTGATACTCGCTTGACAGCAGGACCAGGTTTTGGTCGAGTGCCTTGTGTACCCAGTCTTCTACGTCTTCAGGCTCCGGCGATGCAAGCTCCATGCGGTCGGACAACGGGTGTAAATTATCCAGACGCTGCGAAGTGATCAGTTCCAGCGCGTCCCTGGATATTTCCAGGGCGTTCTGCGCCTCGATTTCTTTTGCTACTGCAAGGTCGTAAGAAGCCTGCGCTTCTTTTACATCGGTGATTGCAGTCAGGCCTACCTCAAAATGCCTTTGTGCCTGCTTCAGCTGGCGTTCAATAGCTTCTTTCTCCGACTTTTGAAAGGTCAGGGTATCCTGTGCCGCCAGCACGTTGAAGTATGCCCGTGCAGTGCGGACCATTAAATCCTGGTGAGCTGCGTCCAGGTCGATCTTTGCCTTGGCAACCGAGTTTTTGGCCTGGCGCAACTGCGTGTAAAAACCATGATGATAAAGTGACTGCCTGACGTTCAGCCTGTAGCTGTGCTCATTGAAATCGACGTCTCTACCCGTTATGCCAAAGGTTTCCCCCCTGGTTTTTTGACGCACGTCGCTGGTATTGGCAGTAATGCTTGCATGTGGCAGCATGTTTGCACGCGCGATAGGTTTTGCCTGGGCTTCCACGTTGTATCTTGATTCCGCGGCCAGGATGTCAGCGTCATATCGTTTTGCCATGGCGTAGACGTCTGCAAGGTCGTTTGCCCTTGCGACCTGGTGGCCTGCCATGAGAAAAATGGCCAGTAAAAAACAGGCCGGCGGGAGGCTTCCGTGGGTGAGTTTGGGCATTGTCTACGGTTCAGTAGGTTGGCATGGACAGGTCAACCTGTTTTGCCCATCCGTCAATTCCTGATGACAGGTTGATCACTCGGCTGAAGTGATGCTGGGCCAAATAGTTTGCAACGACGCGGCTGCGAATCCCGTGATGACAGATGACGACAATGTCCTGGTCCGGGTCAAGGTCCTGTAATACGCGCGTTATCTGCCTCATGGGAACGAGCGTGGAATCGGGAATGTGACAACGCGCATATTCCCATGGTTCTCTAACGTCCAATAGCACCGGCCTGGTATCACCCCGGTCCAGGTACTCTTTTAGCTCCCGGGGGCTGTATTCCTTGAACGTCAAAGTTGAAAAACCTGGGGTTCTTTTGCGCCAATGAGAGGCTTGATGCTGGTTTCAAACAGCCTGGTGTAGTTGATATCCTGTTCGCCTGTTCTCGACACGAGTTGCGCCTGCATTACCGGAGCTTTGCCTGCCACTATAAACATGCGCCCATTTTCGGCAAGGAGCTTTTCAAACACGTCCAGGTACACGGGCATGGACGCGGAAACGGCGACTACGTCATACTGCCTGGTATGGTTCCAGTCGCCTAATGCATCGGCTTGTATGCAATGGATATTATCGATTGCCAGTCGCTTCAAAACGGATTGCGCGTGACTGGAAAGGTCGGCGTGGTATTCCAGCGTATCTACGTGACTTCCCAGCCTGGCCAGGCAGGCGGTCACAAACCCTGAGCCTGTGCCGATTTCCAAGACTTCATCACCGGGTTTTATTTGCAGGGACTGCAACATCCGCGCCTCGATTTTCGGTGTCATCATGAATTGTCCGTGCCCCAGGGGTATCTCCAGGTCGGAAAAGGCCAGCTTCCGATATTGCTCAGGGACAAATAATTCACGCGGGGTTTCTGTAATTATTTTCAAAACCTCGCTGTCCGATACATTCCATGGGCGGATTTGCTGCTCGATCATATTGAATCTTGCTTGTTCAATGTCCATGTGTGTTTAATATCCAGTAAATATTGATTTTTGCCCGTTTAATGCCATGTATTGATTTCCTGTGAAGTTCACCATGTTTGACGTGTGCCGTGGCACTATCTACCTTGTGCCCATTCAATTATACAGTGTGAATTATCGCGACTTTAGCGGTGGCATGGTAAAAATAGCAGCAGTTTTCTAATTTATTATTTCCGTTACCACTTTTGAGCGCAAGGAAGATACTTATTATAGGGCCTGCCTGGGTCGGCGACATGGTAATGGTGCAGAGTTTGTTCATGGCTCTGAAACATCAAAACCAGGACAATATCATCGACGTGGTCGCACCGGCGTGGTCTTCTCCGGTACTTGCGCGTATGCCCGAAGTGCGGCGTACCGTCGAGGTCGATATTGCCCATGGCAAGTTGCAACTTGCTGAACGTATACGTGTCGGCAGAAGTCTGCGTGGCCAGTATGATCAGGCCATTGTCCTGCCAAGGTCGTTCAAGTCTGCACTGATCCCTTATTTTGCAAAAATTCGGCAACGCACCGCGTATCGCGGGGAAATGCGTTACGGAATCGTCAACGATATGCGAAAACTTGATAAGAAGGTCATCCGTAAATTTGTAGAGCGGTGTGTGAACTTGGGAGAGCAGCCCCAACGCCCGGCACAGTTTTCAAACGTTCGTTTTCCAAGATTACGGGTGGATGAGGACAAGCGTCATCAGGCGGCACTGCGGCTTGCCATCAGTGAAACAAAGCCTTCAGTCGCATTGATGCCCGGTGCCGAGTTTGGTCCGTCAAAGCGCTGGCCGGCAAAATACTTTGGTGAATTGGCTGCAATGTTTGGACGAGACGGTTTTGAGGTGTACGTCTTTGGTTCGCCCAAGGATTATGCAATCGGTGAGGAGGTTGCCGCGTTTTCTCGCGGCAGTGCAACAAACCTGTGCGGGCAAACCAGCCTGGAAGAGGTGATTGACTTGATCTCCCTGACAAAAATAGCCATTACCAACGATTCCGGGTTGATGCACATTGCAGCGGCAGTTGGCCGCCCCGTGGTCGCCGTCTATGGGTCGATTACACCTGACTATACGCCGCCTTTAACCAAAACCGCGGAAATCCAGTACCTGGACCTGGAGTGTAGTCCGTGCTGGCAGAAGCAATGCCCGTATGGGCACTATAATTGCCTGCGCAACCTGGAAGTCGGTAGAGTCTATCAAGGCGCAAACAAGTTGCTGAACCCTGTTGCAGCTTAGAGAAAGTAGTCTTTGCGGTCAAAGCCGGAGTCGAGTGACGCCAGCTTTTCAGGATGGTTGATTAAATCCTCAATAAACCAGTTTGCGTGATTGTATAAACACGTAACGTCTTTGCATTCCTGCGTGGCGTCAAAGGCCTCGATCAACCGCAGCGTATTTTTTTGTGTTGCCTTCATGTCCTCTTCCGTCGCATAGGCGTGTTTTTCGCCTAACAATGCCTGTGGCACGTGGCGATATACCGGGCAGTTGAACACACCGAGAGGACTTAAAACTTGTCTGAAGTATTGCATGTGGCAGTTGCGCGGCTGTTCGGTGTAATTCATGTAGGTGCCATTTTCCAGCACGCGAAGGTTCGTGCTTTCGACCACCGCAAAGCTTTCATCTTCAAGCTCCTTGGCCTGGTTGATCGCACTACGGATTTTCGTCATCACGGACTCGACGTGACGTTGTTCCTTGTCTATTCCCACCACTTCGGCATTGTTGGTTTCTGCCCTTGTCAGGAAGGGCTTGTATGAGATGTAGTCGAATTGGTGTCGCTTGGCCAATTCTGCCGCCGTAATAATTTCGTCCACGTTTTCGATGATTTTCGTGTCATTGGTTTCGCAGTCTTTCCATACGATGATGAAACTGAACCCTATCATGAACCTGGAGTTTATCTTTTTGATTGGGGGGATATGCTCACAAATCCACTCCAGCGTACATTTTTTGCTGCCCGGTTTGTGCATCGCGCGAAAGGTCTCGTTCGTCCCCGAGTCCAGTGACAAGCGAACCCAGTCCCGTTCTTGCAACACGTCCGCTACACGTTCAATTTTTCTCATCATGCTACCGTTGGTAACCACGCCGATCTGCACGTCCATGTTTTTGAGGTGACGCACAATGTCTTCGAAGCCCTGGTATGCAGTTGGTTCACCACCACCGATTATGATTACCGAGCGCAACCCGTTTTTGACCAGGTAGCCAAGTGAGTCTTTTAACAGCTCATGTTCATAGTTGATGTTCTTGTTGAGAATATCCATGTCCACGCAGTGATCACAGCGGTAATTGCAGGCAGTGGTAACGTCCAGGTTGATGGAGATCGGTGCGCTCGCTGGTGCACTTTCCAGGGCCTGTTCCAGCGTCAGGGAGCTGGCCGCGTATCCCTCGCGCCATTGTGCCTGCCAGCGAACGTACTCTTTCAGGTTCTCAAGCACTTCGGGCTGGCAAAGCTTGCCCATGAAGTCGTGCAGTGGTGAAAGTTCGGTCTGTTTTTTCACCTCACGGACGGATGATTTCACGTGTAACGGCGTTACCGGTGTACGGACGCTTGCACCGGGATTGTGCCTGGTGAAGTCAATAAGCGGCGAGAGCTTCATCAGCACTTCACCGCTTTCGGAATGAATTTTTTCCATGGTGTCAGTTTATTTTTACGGCCTGGTAGAGTTGTGCCAAGTGCGTCATGCCGTCGATCAATGCGACCTCGTCAGGTAAAGAACCTGAATAGATGGAGCCTAAAAAGTTTTTGACGGAACATACCAGTGGGTCCACGATAGGTAGCTGCTTGTCTGATGAATGCAATGCTACCAGATAACTGGAGCGTTCGATATGTCTATCTACCCGCTTATTGTCAATCGCGTATGCAGCGGGCCTGGGAAATGTATTTGTTGGCCTCAGTGAAAGGTGGGCTTTGATGTCTCCATTTGCGTGCAGGTAGTCGAACTGGATATCAAGTTCATTATCTTGCCCGGCTGAACGATGGTTGTATTCAACGTTCTGAATGCGACCTGCACCTGCAATCGCATACAGCATGCTCAGCAGGTGTGGTGCGGCATCAACAATCATCATTTTGTCCGTGCTCTGCGGAGATAACCACATGGAGAATGTTTCGACAGTTTGTGAGGCGTGTTCTTCCTGCGGGTACATTTCATAGTAGGCGGGCAGGGTGAACGGCCACTGTGTATTGAGTTGCAAAACCAGGCCTTTTGTATTGCAGAGTTCGACCAGCCTGGTGGTTTTTTCAGTAACACGCCGTATGTCGCTCTCTGTTGTTATCCCTTCAGGTGGCCACCAGAGCGGTTTTTCACAAAAGACGTGGCAGCCCGCCTCGATCGCGGTTTCCAGGTATTTGAAATGCGAAGCAAACGGGCTGCTGATGACCACGATATCAACAGGCCTGTTTTTGCACAGATCGTCCAGGTTCCCGAAGGCACGACAATCAATTCCGTAGTCGGTCTTTAACAGTTTTGCAGCATTGGCGGCGGATTTCGCCGTGCTGCTTACGACCCCACTGATAGTTGCACCTGATTGGTGAAAAGCCCTGGCAATGTAGGGGCCGGTACCCTGTTGACTGCGCCCCGGCCCGATAATGGCAACGTGTAACGACATGTAAGATAAGAAGCCTTAAAGGCACTAAAGAGTACGGAAGTATGGACCGTTGTCAATTCGGGCAACTGCTTCTGCCTGGAGAAGATAAAATATGGCTTGCTTAATAAGGCTTATAGGCAACGCAGGATTTCGCAACTGGAAGGTACTAGGCAAATCTATTTCCTGGTTGCTATTAGCTCGCGGGCCACAGTGTTTTTCACTTAAAAGTTGCACAATTCTCTATATTGCCCTCATCTTAGTTTCATTTTGATAAACTGAGTACCAGTGAGAACCTGAACCGGATCTATGTTAACGCAGAGAAACTGCACTATTAAATATCGTCTGGCGGTATATGCTCTAACTTAATAATTTGCTCTAACAGTTAAAGAATTTACAAATCATGAGTGCAATCGCCAATTCCATTCAAACCAAGTCGGCACAGTTGTCTACTGAGCTTACGCAGCCGTTTTCCGGTTCGAGGAAGATTTACGTCGAAGGTTCGAGCAAGGATATCAGGGTGGGCATGCGTGAAATACTTTGCTCCGATACGCCTTCCAGTTTTGGCCAGGAGGAAAATCCCTCCATTACCGTCTATGACACTTCAGGGCCTTATACGGACCCGAATATGGGCATAGACTTGCTGCAAGGACTGCCCCGTACCCGGCTGGGCTGGATATTGGTGCGTGATGACACGCAACAGCTTGAAGAGCCTTCATCAGAGTATGGGCGCACGCGGCAAAGTGACCCACGCACCGCACATTTACGTTTCGCGCACTATCATCCTCCACGTCGCGCCAAGCCGGGTTGCGTGGTTACCCAAATGCACTATGCCAGGCAGGGCATTATCACGCCGGAAATGGAATACATCGCGATTCGTGAAGACATGCGCTTGCAGCAGCATCGTCGCGACCCGCGTTATCAGAAATTGTTGCGACAACACGCCGGTGATGGTTTTGGTGCCAATCTCCCCGATGAAATCACTCCCGAGTTCGTGCGCAATGAAGTTGCCAGTGGGCGTGCCATCATTCCAAATAACATCAACCATCCTGAATCGGAACCCATGATTATCGGCAGAAATTTCCTGGTGAAAATCAACACCAACCTGGGAAATTCCGCAGTGACTTCCACCATCGAGGAAGAGGTAGAAAAAATGGCGTGGGCCGTACGTTGGGGTGGTGATACGGTGATGGACCTGTCAACCGGAAAACATATCCATGAGACGCGCGAATGGATCATTCGCAACTCGCCGGTGCCGATTGGCACCGTGCCCATATACCAGGCACTTGAAAAGGTACATGGCAAGGCCGAGGAATTGACCTGGGAGATTTTCAGGGACACGCTCATTGAACAGGCCGAGCAGGGCGTGGATTACTTTACCGTTCACGCCGGTGTGCGCCTGGCCTACGTGCCATTGACGGCGGAACGTGTAACGGGAATCGTCTCGCGTGGTGGTTCCATCATGGCCAAGTGGTGCCTGGCGCATCACCAGGAAAGCTTCCTGTATACGCATTTCCACGAGATATGTGAAATTATGCAGGCGTATGACGTTGCTTTTTCGCTGGGCGACGGCTTGCGCCCCGGTTCGATTGCCGATGCCAATGATGCCGCACAATTTGCGGAACTGAAAACCCTGGGAGAGCTGACAAAGATTGCCTGGCAGCATGACGTACAAGTGATGATAGAAGGGCCAGGACATATTCCCATGCAGATGATTAAAGAAAACGTGGACAAGGAATTGCAGGACTGCTTTGCAGCACCGTTTTATACGCTGGGCCCACTGGTTACAGATATAGCCCCTGGCTATGACCACATCACGTCGGCTATCGGTGCGGCAAATATTGGTTGGTACGGCACGGCCATGCTTTGTTACGTCACGCCCAGGGAGCATCTTGGCCTGCCTGACAAACAGGACGTGCGGGACGGGGTAATCGCGTACAAAATCGCTGCACATGCGGCGGACTTGGCCAAGGGATATCCCGGTGCGCAAATACGCGATAATGCACTCTCCAAGGCCCGTTTTGAATTTCGCTGGGAGGATCAATTCAACTTGAGCCTGGACCCGGAGCATGCACGCGCCTTGCATGATGAAACCTTGCCGCAGGAAGCGGCGAAAGTTGCCCACTTCTGCTCCATGTGCGGACCACACTTCTGTTCCATGAAGATCACCCAGGACGTGCGCGACTATGCCGCGCAGCAGGGAATAGCGACAGTGTCGGTGGCAATAGAACAAGGGTTGCAGGAAAAGGCGCAGAAATTCAAGGAAGCCGGTGCCGAGATCTATCAAAAGGTGTGATGGGGCCTGCACGGTAATCTCCTGAATCCCGCTTGCTGGCCATTGTAGTCCCTGGTTGCTCACGTCATGTCTTTACCTGGTAAGAAAGTACAAATGCCGACCGTGGAACAGTCGTTGCCGGGTAGAGAGGAGATGATGCAGGTGCCGAAGCATCATCACGTGAATGGTAATGCCCTGTCTCCCCCGTTTCCCGAAGGCACGGTACTGGCCATGTTTGGCTTGGGTTGTTTTTGGGGCGCGGAGAAAAAGTTCTGGCAGGTTGCGGACGTGTATTCAACCTCGGTGGGCTATGCGGCGGGTTTTACACCCAACCCTACCTACCAGGAAGTGTGTACAGGTCTGACGGGTCACAACGAAGTGGTTCGCGTCGTCTTTGATCCGAATCTTGTTGGTTACGAAGACCTGCTGAAGCTGTTCTGGGAGTCTCATGACCCGACTCAGGGAATGCGGCAAGGCAATGACGTTGGCACGCAATACCGTTCTGGAATTTATGTAAGTAACCAGGAACAACAGCAACTCGCCGAACGAACAAAACAGCAATTCCAGGAAGAATTGCATAAAAACGGTTACAGAAGTATTACAACGGAGATTATTGAAGCACCGAAATTTTATTATGCAGAGGATTACCACCAGCAGTATTTGGCCAAGAATCCAGGTGGATACTGTGGATTGGGTGGAACAGGAGTGCATCTGAAATAACAGGCCTGTTTTTTGTCGCCTGCATGAAATCAAAATGAGTAAAAGTGATGCCATACATCAACTACGGAAAAACTATCAAACGGTCGTGTTGACAAGACAGAACGCTAAAAGAGATCCTTTTTTACAGTTCAAAACCTGGTTTGATGCAGCACTCGCGGCGGACTTCGTGGAACCTAACGCGATGTGTCTGGCGACCGTCAGTAAGGAGGGTGAAGTTTCATCGCGCATGGTGTTACTGAAATTCTTCGATGAAACGGGGTTTGTATTCTTCACCAATTACAACAGTCACAAGGCGCGGGAACTGCGTGATACGAACAGGGCCGCGCTCAATTTTTGGTGGGACAAGCTGTACCGGCAGGTACGAATCACCGGGCAGGTCAAGAAAATTCCAAGAGAGGACTCAATAGCGTATTTTCAGACTCGTCCCAGGGGTAGCCAGGTTGGTGCGGCGGCTTCGGAGCAAAGCGAAGTCATTGAAAACTTTGCAATACTGGAAGAAAGATTCCGGAATTTGAGACGTCAGTATCAAGACCGGGAGATACCCTGTCCGGAGCATTGGGGCGGTTATCGCGTGGTACCTGACAGCTTTGAATTTTGGCAGGGGCGCCCTGACCGGTTGCACGATCGTTTGCGTTATACCCGAACCTCTGCTAATGAATGGAAGATAGAAAGACTGTCGCCATAAGCCATGGTCGGCTACAGTCAGGCCGGGTTATGGCCGTAGTAAAATTACTCGTACACGAGGTGCCATTCTGGTGGCATCCTGGTTTTTTCCGGCCAATAGGTCTTGTCAGTATCGTTTGAATTTAGTTCATCACATTTTTTGCGTGCTTCACCGTAGGTCATGACCTCATCTTCGAACTTGCCGGTTTCAAAATCGTACTTGTATTTCCACGCGATAATGTAGCCTTCGTCTTCATCACGCCGAACTAAATTTTCTACCATCATTCCTTGCCTTCCCTTTTTTACTTGAAAAATTACATCCTTTGCGGACCGTCTGTCATACCGAAAACTTTTAACAAAAAAGCATACATCAGCGCAACCTCTTTGAGGTAGTCGAATCGTCCCGAAACCCCTCCGTGGCCGGCTTCCATGTTCATTTTCAGCACCACCAGGTTATGGTCTGTCTTTTGATCACGCAGCTTTGCTACCCACTTGGTCGGCTCCCAGTACGTGACCCTGGGGTCGGCAAGTCCGGCGGTGGCCAGGACGTTGGGATATGCTTGGCGTGTAACGTTATCGTAGGGAGAGTACTCGCGAATGGCAAGATAGTCTTCCTCGTTGGTAATGGGATTGCCCCATTCCGACCACTCCGGTGGCGTCAGGGGTAGCGTCTCGTCCATCATGGTATTGAGCACGTCTACGAAAGGCACGTCGGCGATGGCTGCATTGAACAGGTCAGGGCGCATATTGATCACGGCACCCACCAACATTCCTCCAGCCGATCCACCGTGCACTGCAAGCCTTCCTGCCCGGGTGTAATTCTGCTCGATCAAATACTCGGCGCAGGCAATACAGTCTTTGAAGGTATTGGTTTTATTCTTCAGTTTTCCGTTGCGGTACCAGGCATAACCTTTCTCCATTCCTCCTCGAACGTGTGCGATGGCATATATGAACCCGCGGTTCACCAGTGACAGGCGATTGGTTGAAAAACTCGCGGGCATCGAACTGCCGTAAGAGCCGTAGGCGTGCAACAGGAGCGGCGCACTACCGTCTAACGGCGTGCTTTTTTTGTATAACAGGGAGATGGGTACGGCTTCACCATCTTCGGCGGTGGCAAATAATCTGCGCGTAACGAACTCGTTTTCGTTATGACCGCTTGGGACTTCCAGTTGTTTTTTGAGGGTACGCCGTCGGCTGGGTATGTGATAGTCAAATACCTGCGTCGGAGTCGTCATGGAAGTGTAGAAAAAGCGTAACGTATCAGTGTCGAATTCATAACCGGGCATCAGGTTCAATTCAAAAGCTTCCTCGGTAAACTCGACACTGTGTTCATTGCCAGGCGCATCTTCCCCCAGTTCGACAATCACAATTCTTGGCAGACCGTCTATACGTTCCGAGCGAACCAGGTAGTCTTCAAACAAGAGAATTCCTCTTAGCAGGGTACCCGCGGGAGGTACGTAGAAATCCTGCCAGTTTTCCTTGGTCGTGTTATGCAAGGTCGTTCGCATTATTTTGTAGTCTTCAACGCCGTCTTTATTGGTAACGATATAGAAATAGCCGCCGTGGTCGGATATTCCGTATTCAACGTCTGTTTCACGCTGTGCAAACAGTCTTGCGGGTTGATCCGGCTGGTGGGCGTCAATGGTGTATACCTCGCTCGTTACGTGGTCATGCGTTGAGATCAAAATAAAATTTCTGGATTCAGTAACGCCCAGGGCCACAAAAAAGCCGGGGTCGGTTTCCCGATATACGATGACGTCCTGTTTTTCGCCAAGTACGTGGCGAAATACTTTGTCAGGTCGGTGATTTTCATCCAGCGTGGTATAGAAAAGCGTGCGACTGTCTTGTGCCCAGACAAAATCGCTTTGTACGTTTTCGATGCAGTCCGACAACACGTCTCCGCTGTCCAGGTCACGAATGTACAGCGTGTAAAACTCCGACCCCTTGACGTCAATGGTATAGGCGAAGTAGCGGTGATCAGGGCTGTGTTCTGCCCCGCCGATGTGAAAGTAGCTGGATTTCTTTGCAGCCTCGTTACCATCGAGCAGGACCTCTTCCCGCTCGGGATGGTCGCGATGATGACGACAACAGACGGGGTATTGCTGGTTTTCTTCGTAACGTAAAAAGTAATAATACTCGCCATCTCGTGCAGGCACCGTACTGTCGTCTTCCTTGATACGCGCACGTAGCTCCGCAAACAAATCCTTTTGCAGTTGCGCAGTATCGGCAAGCTCCGCATCCAGGTAACGATTTTCAGCCTCCAGGTGTTGGCGAATTTCCGCTGACAACTGCACCGGGTCCTTCATCACCTTTTGCCAGTTCGGGTCTTTCAGCCAGGCATAGTCGTCGCTGTGCTGGCGGCCATGCAGGGTAAACGTCCCTGGTTTTTTTTCGGCAACCGGCGCAATTTTTTTTGCCGTCATGGGATGAAAGTCTTATCCGTTATTTTGAGTTGATATTTCGGGCTGTGCTAACAACTGTCAACCGGTTTCTTTTCACGTGCCTCCAGGCTGGTTTGCCACTGCACCCGGTATACGTTCTTGTTGGGAATAGGGCCCTTGGGCCCGCTGTGACTGATTGTGCTTGACTGAGGTCCGAGCACCTGCTGGTAATAGCGCACAGCCGTTTTTGAGAATTCATCACAATCGAAGGGCAGGTCGTAATGAACCTCAAAAGTCGGCACGCCGTCTTCTTCCCCAACCGGCGAAATATCGGCTAACAGGTGGGAATAAAACTTACCTGCAAAGTCGACGTCGAATAACACCTTGCAAACCTGCGTGCCCTGGTTCTTATCGGGTTCAACGTGATCCGGAAACAGCCCGTGAAAAAAGAAGTTCGCTTTAGCCATTGTCGAGTTGAGATAAGTTATAATTTACCCATGAAGTATAAATTAGAAACGGACGTATCGACATTCATCATTCAGCAGGAGCCGCTTGGCATGTGGGATCTTTGGGTGGACGGTATGCCAACGCGCACCTTTCATACACCGGATGACGCCGCAAAAGCGGTCTATGAGCAAAACTGCGGCTATACCATCTGGGATCAACTGGAACAACACTCCGCACCCGCCGACCTGGGCGGCTGGCAGCAAATCGACGAGTAACACCTGAACCGCAGTTCGTAAGCGCGGTTCACCATTGCTTGCCAAAAAGCCCTTTCCCTTACAGAATCCCGCTACAAAATTTTTATCGAAACCAGGTATGTCTCACGTTGCTTTTCATCTAGCCGAAGAATTTATTGCGGAAGACCTGGATTACTATTTTTCCGGGGAACGTGACAAAAACGACCAGGTACGTCCGGACGACAACATCCGCAGCATGACGCCCGTGTCACCGCACCTGAGTTTTAACCTGGACGATGGACAAGTGGCGAATTTCTTCTATCCCCTGTTACCGAACCTTTTGGACAGGATCTATATCGGAGTAAGCGTTCCACTGTTTGCTAACAACTGGGGTGCTTCTTTTTTATTACAGTTGTTAAAGGTGTTGAAGCCGGGAGGTGCGATTGTTTTGCCGGTATATCCGGAACGACAGGCACAGGAAAAAGGCTATTGGTCACGCAGCTTCCTGGAGAATATTTTTTTGAGCCGGCAGCGCTGGACCGGCTTTAGTAACGTCACTGCTGAAAATGACGGAGTGATGTCATTGCGTGTAGGGCGTAAATGGCCGGACCCGATTCCAGGTACCATCGAGTGGTTTTACCAGCAGCGTTCGAACCTGGCATTGACAAACCTGCTGGTAACGCACAACGGCAACGATATTCAATCCACGTATACCGACCTGGTGGCAAAAGTCTGGCGGAACTACGCCTGTAGTGCAGTTGTTGAGCGGATTATTTCAGAGACTCTTGGTGCCAAGACCCCCGTCACTTTGCATAACGTGAGCGATGACTACGGTTTGCTGGTCACTGATTTACTGTTAAGCCCTTATATCAACGTTGCCAGCGGCGTAACCAACGACGTTTCCTGTGGACAGGAAAACGTCGCGTCCAACTTTAGAAACTACTTTGCACCACATACCGAAGATCGCCATCTTGTCACGGCCTCTGCCACGGCAGACGTTACCTTCCAGCAACCGGCCAACGTGCTTTGCCTGGTGAACGTACTTGCCGACCTGGATGAATCCGATCGAGAATCCTTTCTTCACAAGGCATGGCGGCAAGTGACGCCGAAGGGATTGCTGATCGTTTACGAAGACCTGGAGGCAAGCGGACAACTGCTTGATGCAGGCAGCTTGAACCGCATGTTACAGGAATTCGGTGAAGTGCAAATGTATTCGTCTATCGTGGCCTCAAAAATTCAGCAGGACGTTGAAATAAGCCACTATTCTTCCATCCAGGAAACCAGGCTGGTTAAGGAAAAGCATGACCAGGCAAGGGTGTTCAGGGTGCTACACAAGGCAGTGTAGTTATTTTCAGGTAAACGCATATAGATAAAACGCATAGGCCATGATGCTGACACATGCGGTCAATACCGCAATGTTGAGCAGCAGCAGTTTGCCGGCGACGGTAATTGTGATTTCACCTTTGCCGAGCTTGGTCAGGTAATGTTGTACCAGGTTTCCACTTACGATAGCCGGCAGTACTGCCAGGCATGCGATGACTATCCACCCGAAGGCATAATGAGGAGAATCGTATATTGCCTGGAGAACAGTTCTAATGGTGTCCATGGAAGGCTTGTACTGACTTTGCGCGAATAAAGGCCGATATGCCAAGACTATTTCAGGAGAGATTTTGAATCATAGCATTTTTGCCGGTTTCTGCGGCTTTTGCTGATTTGGTATACTTCACGTTCAACTGGAGACGTCTGGAGGCGCACATGGGCAGGCGAGGATTACGCAACAAGGGAACCGTGCTCGGCAAGGAGTTTTTAATTACCGGAGATATTAAGGGCAGCGGTTCTATCATAGTTGGTGGTCAAGTCACGGGAGACGCCGATATAAAAGGGCTGATAGAACTGGCTCCCGGTGCAGTCTGGGAGGGTAACATTCGCACTGATAACGCCATCATCGGTGGTACGTTAAGGGGTGATATCTTCGCCAGGGACAAGCTCGAAATAACAGCAAGTGCCAAAATATTCGGGAACGTGAGCGGTGCCAGTGCCTCTATTGCGCAGGGGGCGATGGTTAGCGGTGCCATGCAGATACACGATGGGGAGGCCGTGAATAAAACCGCGGACCAATACAGTGAGGACGTTGCCTCTGAAAAATCCGAAGAGATTGCAGCATCCTGAAAACGGCGTACAATCCTGCGGGCGTTTAGGTAAAAAATTATACACAAGCTCCCGAGTACGCTTGTCGGCTCATTAACATCTTGACCTCCCCCCCCCCCCCCCCCCCCCCCCCCCGAAACCCAGGTATCAAAGGCACTGCCTCTAGTTGGTTGGTGGCCGCGCTGTGATGAAACGCCGGCGTGCAACCGACGTAATGCCACCCAGGGCAAACCTGCTGACGGCATTCCCGGTGCACTGTCGCCCCGACCGCTTCACCCTGTTGACGATCGCCATCGCTGCACTGGGCTTCGCTCTCGTGCTGGGGCATGTCATCTTCGGAGTAGCACTAGGCACGGATTCGGCGCATTACATACATGCCGCCCGGAGTCTGCTGGCCGGGGAAGGCCTTCTCAGGTTTTATAGTGACTGGCCTCCTCTTTACCCGTTGCTGCTGGCGGTAGCCAGCCTGGGGATATTTGATCCACTTGACGTTGCCGGTCCCCTCAACGCCGTCATCTTCGGACTGACTGTTTTCGTCGTGGGACAATACCTGCGGCAGCACCTGGAATCTCGCTTCCTGGTGGCGTGGGGCTGTTTGGCGACGGCCCTGGCAGTTCCGCTGTCATACTGGTCATCATGGGTACTCTCCGATTCCCTGTTCATCCTGCTGGTGACCCTGGCCCTGGTCTGGACTGACAAGTTCCTAACCGATGGAAAACTCCGGACGCTGGTCTGGGCTGCGGTATTCAGTGCCCTGGCCTGGCAGACCCGGTACATCGGGGCAGCCGTGCCCGCTCTCGTAGGACTGGTTCTGCTTTTCCAGCCGAAGGTCTCGATGACCCAGAGAGTGAGACACGTCACGGCTTACTCGCTGATCGTGGTGGTACCGATGATCCTGTGGCTGCTGCGCAATTTCTTGGCTATCGGAGAGTTCACTGTGCACCCGCTGCCCGGGGACTATCCCGTGTCGATGATGCTACAGGATATTGTCGATATTCTGGAGAGTTGGACGCATTGGACGCAGATCAATATTGCCGTGATCGCCCTGGTGCCGTTGATTTATATTCTCTGTCGCAGGAGCGTGGGAGGAGACTGGCATCCTTTCTGGCTGTTCGGGGGCTTCGCGCTGACCTACCTCGTCCTGTTCATCCTGTCCATATCGCTCCTGGTCGGCATCTATCTGGAAGGAGGCATAGACGAGAGACTCCTGGTTCCAATCTATATTCCACTTCTGGTAGCAGGCGTGTTCGCACTGGACCGGGTGCTCCACCATGAGCGGGAGAGAAGGCTGCTGGGAAATGTCGGCAGTCTTCCAGTCGTTCGAACGATGATGCCAGGAAAGAAGGGAAGCGTGCTGGCCGCCATCGTGATGATCGTTCTTTCCCTGGGGATGGTGGGGCAGGCCTTCCCGAATGTCCGTGCCGTTATCGCGGCAAGCCAAGGCGACCTGTACCTCGGGTTCAACGAGCCGCGCTGGACCGGTTCCGAGACGCTGCGGTATGTCCGGGAAAACCTCGTTGGGACGAAAGTATACAGCAATTTACCGCAACCCTTATCTCTGCATATTGGCAGAATCCGGAAGTATGCCTTTTACCATCGCCTCCCAACGTCTCACGCCAGGCTGGAACGGGTCTGGAGCCAGGATGGTGCTTATGTGGTCTGGTTCTACACAGCGTTTAACCAGCATCGCTATGATTATGGGGAGGCTGATTTGCGGTTATTGTCGAACCTGGAACTGGTGGCGGAACTGGAAGACGGTATCGTCTTCAAGGTGACAAGATGAACAAGAGCTACGTGTCCCATCCAGTGTGTCTTGAACCAGGCTTATGGATGATCAAGTAAAAAACCAGTAACCAACCATGATTGCCGCTATGACGCCGACGAGGTCGGCAAATAGCCCGCATCCGATTGCATGACGCACACGCTGTATTCCCACGCTGCCGAAATAAATGGCCAGCACGTAAAATGTTGTCTCGGTGCTGCCCTGTACGATGGCTGCAACATTGGCAGCAAATGAGTCCGCGCCATAGGTGTTCATGGTTTCCAGTAACATCGCACGCGCACCACTTCCAGAAAACGGGCGCATCAATGCAGTAGGTAATGCCGCGACAAATTCAGTGTTGAGACCAAGTGCCGCAACTGTTTTTTCAATGATCGCAAGCACCTCGTCCAAAACCAGGCTGGCGCGTAATACACCTATGGCTACCAGCATCGCCACGAGATATGGAATGATCTTTACCGCGACCTCGAAGCCTTGCTTGGCTCCGTCAATAAATGCATCGTAGACGTTGATCCTGCGCACGAAACCCAATGTCAGAAAGGCCACGATTACAAGTAGTAACAAGAGACTGCCCAGTAAACTGGAGCGTGCCGCCATAGTGCCTGCCTCTCCACCGAACAAAAACGCCAGCAGCAGCGCAATTAAAAGTCCGAATCCAAGCAGGTAGACAAGTACCGTCCTGTTAAACAGCTTCAGACCCTGGATATAGGCAACAAGCAAAAGCCCTGCAAGTGTAGATGCGGAGGTGGCCAGTAAAATCGGCACGAAGACTGCTGTCGGGTCGGTAGACCCTTGCTGTGCGCGAAACAGGAATATGGTTACCGGAAGCAAGGTTACCGAGGAAGTATTCAACACCAGGAACAGGATTTGTGCATTACTGGCAACGTCTTTTTGAGGATTCAGATCTTGCAGGTCCTGCATGGCCTTGAGCCCCAGGGGAGTCGCGGCATTATCAAGACCAAGCATGTTTGCTGCCATGTTCATGGTGACGGAACCAATCGCAGGGTGATTACTGGGCACTTCCGGCATGAGCTTCCTGAACAATGGACGAAATATCCTGGTTAGTATCTCCACAAAACCGGCGCGTTCCGCGATGGTAAAAAACCCCAGCCATAAACAGAGTACGCCAATGAGTCCCAATGCAATTTCAACGCTCAATGCCGCCATGTCGAAAGTCGCCTGGACGACCTGTGCAAAGATCGCGTTATTGTCATGCACCAGGGCGTGATAAACGCAACTGCAAAATGCCGCGATGAAAAAACCGAACCAGATGTAATTAAGCATGGAAGTTATGCCTTATAACCATCACGCAATAAAGTCAATGCCAAGGGTATGGTCTTCGCTTCATATCATTTGTTTGAGGATAAGCGCGAAGTTGAATATGAAAGGAAAAATAACAGGTAATTTTTCAGTAGAGTAAAGAAAGACGCTGGCATTAGTGGCCAGCGTCGGACCGGGGCACGAAAACCACCGGTGTAGTTGCTAATAATTTATACCATAAAATAACAAATATAAAAGGACTGAACCGGACAAGGCACGGGTCAGGACCCTCTACAGCAAGTCGTACCGGTGCCAAGGCTGCTATTTGGCCTTATCAAGAGCTTGCCCAATGTCTTCCAGGATATCGTCAATATGTTCTATGCCTATTGACAGCCTGATCAGGTCGTCGCTTACGCCTGCTGTCGCCTGTTCTTCTTTGGACAGTTGCCGGTGCGTCGTGGTGGCGGGATGACAGGCCAGGGATTTGGCATCGCCGATATTTACCAGTCTGACCACCAGGTTTAGTGCGTCAATAAATTTCGCGCCTGCTTCAAGGCCGCCCTTGATGCAGAAACTCAAAATGCCCGAGGCACGGCCATTGAAATATTTTTGCGCCAGGTGATGGTCTTCGTGCGCTTTCAGCCCGGCGTAGTTTACCCGGGTAACGCCGGGGTGTTCTTCCAGGTAATGCGCTACAGCGAGCGCGTTTTCACAGTGTCGGTCCATGCGCACTGGCAGGCTTTCGATGCCTTGCAGGCTTAAAAAGCTGTTGAAGGGGGAGATTGCCGAACCCATGTTGCGTAGCGGGACAACGCGCACCCGCCCAATATAGGCAGCTTTGCCCAGGGCTTCGGTGTAGATTACTCCGTGATAGGAGGGATCAGGCTCGTTGAGCATCGGGAAGCGGTCCTTGTGTTCGCTCCAGGGAAAGTTTCCGGAGTCCACCACGATTCCTCCAATCGAGGTTCCATGTCCACCCATGTACTTGGTTAGCGAATGGATTGAGATGTCTGCGCCAAACTCGAAGGGACGGCACAGGTAGGGGGTCGGTACCGTATTGTCTACCATGACGGGCACGCCTTTGTTGTGCGCGACTTCGACTGTTTTTTCCAGGTCGATAACGTTGCCTGCCGGATTACCCAGTGACTCACAGAAAACGGTCTTGGTCTTGTCATCGATGGCCGCGTCCAGGGCGCCCATGTCGCGGTAATCCACGAAGCGCACCTCGATTCCCAGTTTTGGCAGGGTGTGCGCAAAGAAGTTGTACGTGCCCCCGTATAAGGTGGCGACTGAGACAATGTTATCTCCCTGTTCGGCAATTGCGAAAACTGCGTATGAAATTGCAGCCATTCCTGACGATAATCCCAATGCTCCCACGCCACCTTCCATCGCTGTCACGCGTTGTTCCAGTACCGCAGTGGTCGGGTTCATGATGCGGGTGTAGATATTGCCTTCAACTTTCAGGTCGAACAGGTCTGCGCCGTGCTGGGTGTTGTCAAATGCGTAAGAGGTGGTCTGGTAAATCGGAACGGCCACGGCTTTTGTTGTAGGGTCAGGTGTATAGCCACTGTGTATGGCGAGCGTTTCTAGTTTCATGATTTCATCCTTTTGATTTTGGTTACTGGCGCACGCTAGGCATCCAGGCCCTTGGTATGTGTTTCATTGATACGTAAGAGTAAAAATTTGAATGGTAATAGAGTTGGATCATTTCGTTCTACGATTGGCATGAATCTTAGTGGTTTACTGGAGAATTCATAGTGGCCTTCAACAAGTTTTGCATAGAGTTTTTTGATTTCGCTCTCCAACGGGTCCAGGAAGACAAGTGCCTCACCCATGAATTCTTCGTCAAATTCGATTGAAGCGCGCAAGTCTTCGACTTCGTAGACGGCCTGTTTTACCCAGTCGATGTATTCGTCCAGGGTCTTGGCACGCATCGCAGGTTTGCGATTGGTCCTGATGTATTCACTCAAGGTTTTGCGCGTCCCATTCTTCAGGCGTAAACGTCTTGATACTCAAGGCGTGTACTTCACCACTGGCAATTTGTGCCTTCACTGCTGAATACACCAGTTGGTGTTTTTTGACCATGCTCATGCCTTCAAAACCGGTGCTGATCACGGTGGCTTCATATTTGCCTTCGTCACCCGTGACTGTAGCTTTGCAGTCGGGTACTTCGGCTTCAATGAGTTTTTTTATGTCGTTCGTGTTCATAGCGGTAGTTTACAGTCTTTTTTCACCAGTTGAACCAGGTCGTTACCAATAATGTCTCGCCTCCAGTCGCACAAGACGGCAGGTGCTTTTTGTCCGCGAATCAGTTTCTCGACCATGCCGCGGGTTGCCAGAAAGTTCGGTGCTACGTTCAATTCTTCCGCACGATTGCGAATTAACTGCATGGCTTGTTTCAATAGTTTATTTTGTCCGTGATTCAGTGGCATGGCCTGGTTTGCCTTGGGCCACTGTCGTTTGGGCATTCGTTGCGCCTTGTCTATGCAGTTGATGAGAAAATTTGAGTATAGTGTACGCTGTTGGCGGGTAAGGCCTTCTATGTTTGAGAGTGCCGCAACGTTTGACGGTTGCTCAATCGCCAGTGCTCGTAGCGATCTGTCACGCACTATCCATTGTCGCGGCTTGTTTTCCTTTATTGCCTGTTCTTCTCGCCATGCAGACAGTTGTTCAAGTACGCCGAGCTGATGCGGTTTCAGCTTTCCAGTTCCTTTAATTGATTTCCATGCCTCGTCCGGGTTGATTTTATATCGGTCTATGGTGCTTAAACGCCGGCACTCGTCTGTAACCCAGCCACTGCGCTGGTTCAGTTCAAGCTCCTGTTTAAGATGGTGGTATATTTCAGCAAGATATTTCACGTCGTTTGTAGCATATTGAATTTCCTTGTCAGACAGTGGCCTTCGGTCCCATGCTGTGCGGGATAAAGACTTGTCGAGTGTAGTTCCACATATTTCGCTTGCCAGGTACGCATAGCTGACTTGTTCGCCGTAACCCAGCGCACTCGCAGCGATCTGTGTGTCGAAGACGGGGACGGGTATTTTCCCATAGAGGTTGAAGAATATTTCAAGGTCTTGACTTGCTGAATGGAATACTTTCGTTATGGCACGTGAATAAATGAGTCTCTCAAGCGCGGAGAGGTCATCAATTGACAGGACGTCAATACAGGCTATTCTTTTGTCTGTTGCGGTCTGGATTAGACACAGGTTCGAGTAGTATGTCTTTTCACGTATGAATTCGGTATCCAGGACCAGCCAATCCTGGTTGGCTACGTCCGCGCAGAATGCTTGCAATTTTTTTGTTTTCTGTATTACTTCAATTTCCATCTTCAATATTGTAGTGGTTATTCGTTTGCCAAAGTATCTGCAATCATCGCTGTGGCTGATTTTGTTGTGCTCATTGTCAGGTAGTTGTGCCGTATTTGCGCAAGACTGGAAGTCGCCTTTTTTTCATGATCACCCACTCGTCGGGAAAATCTGGGATACACGAAAAAATGCCT
Organism: Gammaproteobacteria bacterium; assembly: GCA_965215055.1. GTDB lineage: Bacteria > Pseudomonadota > Gammaproteobacteria > UBA4575 > UBA4575. The sequence continues at coordinate 690,576 of OZ244046.1, read as the reverse complement.
GGATTACGGAACAACGGCTGCGCACGGAGTTGTTGGAGTACGATTATCTGTTGCTGGGTGAATCGCATGATAATGAGGATCATCACGTACTCCAGTCGCGCTTGCTGAATTCCATCGCTGCTGCCGGGACCAGGCCAATCGTGATAATGGAGATGCTGGCCCGGGAGTCCTGGCAACGTCAGCCGCGCACCTGGACGGATCTTCAAGCCTTGCAGGGGCAGGCAAAAGCCCATAACGCTGATTGGCCCTGGGAGTTGTATGTGCCCGTTTTGCAGTCCGTGGTGCAGCATCGTCTTGAGTTGGTCGCCGGTAACGTCAGCAGTGAGACGTTGTATGAGTGGTCAGGTGAAGTTGAATCTCATGCTGCGGAAGAGTTGCTTGATGAATACCCGGTTACGCCTGATGGCCTGCGGCAGTTACAGCGCAACGTCACGTTATCACACTGTGGTTATGCGAATGCTGAATACGTCCGGTTTATGATGCGCGCGCAGTTACAGCGAGACCAAGTTATGGCAGCCGCGCTGGTAGCGAGCAAGCCGCCCGTGGTGTTGATCGCAGGGAGTGGTCACGTGCGCAAGGATTATGCAGTCCCGATACATTTGCCTAAAGGGCCGCACCGTTTTTCATATCTTTCTGTGGCGTTTATTCCGGTGCTGCCGAAGTTGTTGGAGCCGGGAGATTATATGGACGATATATCGAGGGTGTTTGATATTTTGTATTTCACGCCAAGCTACACGAACCAGGACCCATGTGTGCGTTTCAGGAAACGCCTGGAAGGCATGCGGCGTTAAGTTGGATGGTGCGCAAGGCTGCTGCATCGAGAGAGCAGTAGTGCCTCACTGAATTAATGCGGCCCTGCGTATTGCTCGTAACACGAGGTAGACCAGGGGCCATATCAAGGCACTTGTTGCCACGGGTGCCAAGTAGAGCCACGGCTTGGGATTCTCGCCAATAATGCCTGAGATCCAAAGGGAAATGCCCGCGTAGGGTAGTAAGATAATGCCTATGAGCAGGGCTTGCTGATACAGCGGATAGTTGCGCGCCCGAGGGTAAAGGCGAAGGGCGAGATAGGCGGTAATGGCTAACCCCAGGGCATGTTGGCCCAACAGCGTGCCCTGGATCGCGTCGACGCATAGCCCTGATATCCAGGCAATGTTGATACCTACGTTTTTTGGCAGGGCCAGGTTCCAGTAGATGAGTACCAGTGCAAGCCATTCCGGCCGATAGGCTCGCGCCCAATCGGGTAGAGGAATCAGCATCAGTATCAGCGCGATGATGAACGTAATGCCAACTGTAAGGAGCTTGGATAGTTTATTCATGGCCAGGTTGGTGCGTATTGGTGTCTTTTTCCGTATGGTCGGCATTTTCACCATTCGACCATATCAGTAAGACTTCCCGTATCGTGTTGAGGTTGGCAAGGGGTTTTGCCTCTACTTTCATAAAGGTTTTGTCAGGTGTTTCCTGGATGTTGGTGATTTTGGCTATTGGATAGTTGGCTGGATAACGATTGTCCAGTCCGGAGGTAACTACCAGGTCACCAATTTTAATGTCGGCATTATTGGTTATGTGCCGCAGGTCCAGTGTGTCGGTGTTGCCGGTACCAAAAATCAAACTGCGTTGACCGCTTCGTGCCAAGGTGCCGAGCAAGGCGTGATTCGGGTCTGATATTAGGATGGCGATGGAGCTAAAAGGGCTTGCTTTGTCGATCTGGCCAATGATGCCTTTTGAGCCCAGTATGGGTTGTCCTTCATAAGTTCCATCTCGCGTACCCTTGTTGAGTATGATCTGTTGACGACTCGGATGTAAGTCTACGGATAAGATCTCGGCAATCAGGGAGTGTTCTTTTACCAGATGTTTGCTGGATAGGAGTAGTTCACGTAAGCGGGAATTTTCCTGTTCCAGTGCAGCCAGCTTTTGCAGTTGTAGTTCAAGACGAATCTGTTTCTCTTTTAGCCTGTTGTTATCACTTAATAGTCTGCTGCGAGAGGCAAGTGATTCACTGCTCCAGTAATAGATTCTCGTGGGTAGTGTTACCAGGTACTCAATGGGATACGTCGCCGTGTTAATGGCTGAGCGCACGGTGCGTAAATAATGGGAGTGGTGGTCAATGGTCATCATGCCGACGGACACGATGATCAGGATGGTCAATTTAATGAATACTAGCGAATTCGAAGAAAACAGTGGTTTTATGGCAAAACTCTCCTTAAAACTGGCGATCCTTCTTCTGTATCGAAAAGACCATGATAGCGAGTCGGCTTTCGTTTATCAGTGAGGAGCGCTGGTAAAGAAGCTATTCCAAGGCCAATAATTCCATGCCCACTTCATCCATAAGTTCCAGGACACGTCCACCACCGCGCGCAACGGATGTCAGGGGGTCATCTGTGATTATTGTAGCAATGCCGGTTTCTTCCATAATGAGGTGGTCTATGTTCTTCAGTAAGGCACCTCCTCCGGTGACTACGATGCCTCTTTCTGCTATGTCTGCACCAAGTTCCGGCGGGGTTTGTTCCAGCGTGGTTTTTACGGCCCTGATTATCCCGTCCAGGGGCTCTTGTAAAGCCTCACAGACTTCATTGCTGTGCAAGGTAAAGTTTCTCGGAATGCCTTCGGACAAGTTTCTGCCGTTGACTTCCATTTCCAGTTCTTCTTTGACGGGGCACGCGGAACCAATTTCATGTTTGATACGCTCAGCTGTAGCCTGTCCTATCAATCCACCATAATTTCTACGGACATAGTTGATAATCGCTTCGTTGAATTTGTCTCCACCAATACGCACGGACAGAGAGAAGACGATGCCATTGAGTGACAACACTGCCACTTCTGAAGTACCACCCCCGATATCCAGCACCATCGATCCATGTGCTTCTCCAATGGGTAGCCCCGAGCCTATGGCGGCGGCGATGGGTTCTTCGATCAAGTACGCTTTACTCGCGCCTGCACCTAGCGCAGATTCGCGAATGGCACGACGTTCTACCTGGGTAGCACCGCAGGGAACACAGATCAAAACTTTTGGGCTGGGTTTCAGTAAACGAGTTTTATGCACCTTGCGAATGAAGTGCTGCAACATTTTTTCCGTAGTAGTGAAATCGGCAATCACGCCATCTTTCAGTGGCCGGATAGTTTCAATATGAGTAGGAGTACGCCCCAGCATGTTTTTGGCGGCCAAGCCGATGGCTGCAATGGCGCGAGGGCCGCCTGTCGGGTTGTTACGAACTGCTACCACGGAGGGTTCATTTAGTACGATCCCTTTGTCACGCATGTAAATCAGCGTGTTGGCGGTACCCAGGTCGATAGACAAATCGTTGGAGAAAATTCCCAGTATGCGTTTGAGCATGGGCTAAGTAGTCGCGGGCTAAGTAGTGATTAACGCTTGGTGGTGAGAATAAGGTATTCTAGCACAGCAATTACAGTTTTTGGATAAGATGGCAAGACAACTGTGCATGGTAGCTTGTGTTGCCTGTAAAGGGAAGGATTATGCGCCTACTTTCAGTCGATTTGCTTCTTCGACCAAGTGACAGGGGGCTGCCTGTAACGCAAGCCTGTTGCGTATGAGTAGGCAATCGCTTATTTCCTCGGAAGAGGTGCTGAAAATTGCGGCCTTGGCACGGTTGCAAATCAGCACGGAAGAGGCCGGGCAGTACGCGGCAGATCTCTCGAAGATCGTATCGCTGGTAAAGCAAATGAACGCAGTCGATACACAAGCCATCGAGCCTATGGCTCATCCACTTGAGGTAATCCAGCGTCTGCGTGAAGATGAGGTAACTGAAACTGATCAACGCAAAGATTTTCAAGCGATTGCACCACAGGTGGAGAAGGATCTTTACCTGGTGCCTAAAGTCATAGAGTGATTTCAACAAGGCGTCTGTAATTTTCTCCCTGTACAAGGGTTGATAGCTATTTCCAGAAGGATAATCAAGTATCTTCGCAGTTAAAAATCATGCGTGAATTTTCCGTTGCACAGCTCGCTGAAGGATTAAACAGGGGTGATTTTTCCAGTGTCGAGCTTACGCAGTACTTTTTGGACCGCATACAGGAGTATGAGGATATCAATGCGTTTATTACGACAACGAGTGAGCGTGCAGTTTTACAGGCGACTCGTGCAGATCAGCTGATCAAGGAAAAAAAACACGGTGCACTGACGGGAATACCGCTTGCACATAAGGATATTTTTTGTGCACGTGGTGTGAAAACATCTTGCGGCTCAAAAATGCTGGATAATTTTGTTGCACCCTATGATGCAACGGTTGTAGAAAAGCTGCATCAAGCCGGTTGCGTGGTGTTGGGGCGAACTAATATGGATGAGTTTGCCATGGGGTCTTCGAATGAAACCAGTTACTACGGGCCGGTTAAAAATCCATGGAATACTGCGTGTGTGCCGGGTGGTTCGTCCGGGGGTTCTGCGGCGGCGGTGGCGGCTCGCCTGGTACCTCTCGCAACGGGCACGGATACGGGTGGGTCTATCCGGCAGCCTGCGGCGTTGTGCGGTATTACTGGCCTGAAGCCAACGTATGGACGTGTCTCGCGCTATGGCATGATTGCGTTTGCTTCCAGCCTTGACCAGGGAGGGGCGTTTGGAAAATCTGCGCAAGATTGCGCGTATCTGTTGCAGGCGATGGCGGGGTTTGATGAAAAAGACTCCACCAGTATAGACAGGCCTGTTCCGGATTACATGCGCTCTTTGCACCAATCGTTGAAGGGCAAGGTGATTGGTGTTCCAGGTGAATATTTCAGCACGGCCTTGTTACCGGGTATAAAAAAGGCGATTACTGAAGTAATGGACTGGTTTGAGCAACAAGGTTGCGAAGTCGAAGAGATTTCTCTTCCCAATACTGAGTTGGCCATTCCCGCATATTACGTTATTGCCTGTGCCGAATGTTCTTCCAATTTGGCACGTTTTGACGGTGTGCGTTACGGGTATCGCTGTGAAAGTCCAAAGGATCTGCCTGACTTGTACAGCCGCAGTCGCAGTGAGGGTTTTGGTATGGAGGTAAAACGGCGCATTATGATGGGTACCTACGCGCTTTCTGCCGGGTATTACGATGCCTACTATCTGAAGGCTCAGCGAATAAGGCGATTGATCAGTGAAGATTTTCGAGATGCGTTTGCAAGAGTTGACGTCATCTTGGGACCGGTCACGCCTGAACCGGCCTTTAGAGTTGGTGAAAAAACGGATGATCCCGTTACGATGTATTTATCGGATATTTATACCATTGCCGTTAACCTGGCTGGTTTGCCGGCAATATCGGTACCTTGCGGTAGACAAGCAGGGCTGCCCATTGGAATGCAACTGATAGGCAATTATTTCGAGGAAGGCAAGTTGCTGGGTTTTGCACATCAGTACCAGTTGGCAACGGATTGGCATCAGCAGTGCCCTGAAAGTTTTCAATAGGTGTGCGTATGCAGTGGGAAGCTGTCATTGGCTTGGAAATTCACGTGCAACTTGCGACGAAAAGCAAGATTTTCTCTGCTGCCTCGACGGCCTTTGGCGCAGAACCTAACGCCCAGGCTTGTGCCGTAGACCTTGGTCTGCCGGGGGTATTGCCTGTCCTTAATCGTGACGCCGTGCGCATGGCGGCGATGTTTGGTCTGGCAGTGCGTGCAACGATAGCAAGATGTTCGATTTTCGCACGTAAAAGTTATTTTTATCCCGACCTGCCAAAAGGCTACCAGATCAGTCAATATGAAAAGCCCATTGTCGAGCATGGCGCACTTGAAATCGCTTCGAGTGATGGAAAACGAAAGATCATTGGCATCACGCGCGCGCACTTGGAAGAGGACGCGGGAAAGTCACTACATGAAGAATTCCAGGAATATACTGGCATCGATCTGAATCGCGCCGGCACGCCTTTAATCGAAATTGTTTCTGAACCTGATATGCGTTCGGCGGAAGAGGCAGTGGCGTACATGAAAAAGATACACTCCATCGTGCGCTACCTGGAGATTTCGGATGGCAACATGCAGGAGGGCTCATTTCGTTGTGACGCCAATGTCTCGGTACGTCCTCAAGGTCAGCAGCAGTTTGGTACCCGCACTGAAATCAAGAATTTGAACTCGTTCCGCTTCGTGGAGCGCGCCATTGATTTTGAAATTGAGCGACAGGTCGATGTACTGGAGGCAGGTGGGCAGGTCATACAGGAGACTAGGCTCTATGATGCCGCTAAAGATGAGACGCGCTCCATGCGTTCGAAGGAGGAGGCCAACGATTACCGCTATTTTCCTGACCCTGACTTGCTGCCAGTGGTTATTGAACCCGACGAACTGAAGGAGATTGAGCAGCAATTACCGGAGTTGCCGGATGAAAAAATGGTGCGCTTCAAACAGGAATACGGCTTGAATGAGTATGATGCCGGTAATCTCGTGATAAACAAGAACGTTGCAGAGTACTTTGAAAAAACCGTGCGATGCGCCAACGGTAAGGCAAAACTTGCTGTCAATTGGATTTTAGGGGAGCTAAGCGCAGCCTTGGGTCGGGACGACATCGAAATTACAGCCAGTCCGGTCTCGGCTTCAATGCTGGCTACCCTGTTGCATCGTATTGACGATGGCACTATCTCCGGGAAAATCGCTAAAGAGGTGTTTCAGGCCATGTGGGCGGGAGAAGGGGAGGCAGATGACGTTATTCAAGCGAGAGGTCTTGAGCAGATAACTGATAGCGGCGAAATTGAAGCACTTGTCGAGCAGGTGATTGGGGATAATCCCGAGCAGGTTGAGCAGTACAGGTCCGGTAAGGAAAAGATATTTGGGTTTTTTGTCGGCCAAGTGATGAAGCTCTCACGTGGAAAGGCCAGCCCGCAGCAAGTGAATCGGCTGTTGAGAGATAAGCTAAGGCAGTAATAGTAGTGTAGAGGTACGCGAACCTGTAAATAGGTTTTGTTTTGCCAGTTAACTCAAATGCTGATATTGACCTTTAGTCGCACGTTCCAGTTCTGCCAAGTCTTTATGGGTTTGTATGCGGTTGAATTGATAAAGCTTCAACAATTCTCGCACTGCCTCCGCTTGTTGAAAACCATGCTCGACTACCAGGTAACCATGAGGATGCAGGTGTCTGCGTGCACCTGATATGACTTGCTCCAGGCTGTACAAGCCGTCCTTTTTACTGATTAATGCCTCATCCGGTTCGAAGGCAGTTTCCTGCCTAGCCAAGTTTGGATCATCCGCCGCAATGTAAGGGGGATTGCATACGATTACGTCAAATTTCTCGTGACGTAAGTTTTCATACCAGTTACTGCGAATAAAAGTAATTTCAACGTCGAGTTCGGTAGCGTTCAACTTTGCAACCTGTAATGATGACGTGGAAATGTCGGTGGCAACAACGGAACAGTCGTTGCGCTCTTTCATAATTGCAATGGCAATGCAACCTGAGCCCGTGCCCAGGTCTAGTACCCGCGGCTTGTTTTTGTCTGCAATGATGGCAAGTGTGGTCTCGATAAGTAATTCAGTCTCAGGTCGCGGAATCAATACGTGCTCGTTGACGATGAAGTCCAGCGACCAGAATTCCTTTTTACCCGTGATATAGGCAAGCGGTTCTCCCTGACTGCGGCGCATGAGCAGTGATTTGAATAACGTCACTTCATCTTCGGAGAGGGTCGTTTCAGGGTTGGCGATCAGCCTGGTTTGTGTTACGCCGCATGCATGGCAAACCAGAAGTTGTGCATCTAGCCTGGCACTGTCGCAGAATGGCAAGAGCTGTGTCGTTGCGCAGTCAACCGCCTTTTGAAAAGTCACAGCGTTACAAAATCAATGAGGGTTATGCGCTTATTTTACAGATAGAAAGTCCGTATTTTTTATAGATTAGGATCAACGAAATTTGTTTGCTATTTACTATATATATTATCTTTGCTATAGGCTAAAGCTATAAGTGATTGAAATAATTAAAATACTTTGCTTTGTCTAAATAGAAGCTATATAGTCTAGCGACTTTGTAAGTTATTTTTTTGATCAGTTGTACTGGTCTTTTCTTTACTTGCAAAGAATTAAGAGGGGTCTTTTAGCAACTGTAATAAACATAATAAATTCTACAATCTACCGAAGAGGTGCGCTATGGATAAGTCGGTATTAGTACTATCAGAAGGTTTAACACCCTCTCTCGGCTTCGGCTTGATGATAGGTTTTGGCCTGCTTTTTTTAATACTTGCCTTTGTTATAAAGCATGGTCTAATCAGGACTACTCATGACTTTATTATATCAAATCGCAAAGTTGGTCTTGGATTTGGTGTAGGTGCAGTTATTTCAGTTTGGACATGGGCCATGGCAGTAATGATGAGTTCTGCAATGACCTACCAGTGGGGCTTGTCAGGACTTTTCTGGTTTGTAGTTCCAAATGGTTTTGCCATCATGGCTATGGTGCCTTTGGCAAGAATTCTTAGAAGGAAAATGCCTGAAGGCTACACTATAAGTCAGTTTGCATATACTCGATTTAGTGGCTCAAAAGTTGCTTCGGTTGTTGTTACAGTTGCAATGATATTTGGGATCCTGCTTGAGACCTTAATAAATATAAAGGGTACATCTGTGGTGATGTCTACGGTATTCCCTATCGATTGGAAAACAGTCGTGATTTTAACTGTTGTAGTAGTCATGACATATGTCTTCTTTGGTGGGCTGTGGACAAGTGTAATGACAGGCACATTCAATACTTGGATGATAACTACACCGGCGGCTATCGTTGTTGTAGCCGTGTACGCTCATATTAGTGGTGGTGCCACAGCGGTATTTGAAGCAGTAAAAACTGCTGACCACACTAATTTATCGGTCTTTGAAGCGGATGCCGCGGCGGGTTTTGGTATTACACTAGCTTTTGGTTTGCTTGCTGCAGTCGTGGCTGATCAGACTTTTTGGCAAAAGGTCTGGGCAGTACGTAAAGAACAAGTGACTCGAACATTCTTATGGGGCGGTGCACTCTTTTACCCAATTCCAATTTGCTTAGGTATGTTGGGATTGGCTGGATTAGCATTTGGGTTAACCCCTGAAGAATTAGGTGGTGATATTGTTGCAGTTGGGCCTTATATGGTGTCGCATATCGGGCTTCCCTTAATACTTATTGTAGCGTATGTGCTGGTAATCTTAGCAGCGTGTTACTCAACCATTGACGGGGCAGCTTCCGCATTGTCGTCTATTATTGCAATAGATATTGTTAAACGTTTTGCAACTGAAACTCGGGAGAGAACGTTATTTTACATTACGAGGTTTGGGATGATCTTGGGGGGTGTTATATCGGGGATAATTGTGTTAACCGGAGTAGATTTTACTACACTAGTGTTGACAACATATGCGTTAAAAACATCCATTTTATTGCCACTGATCCTTGCCATTGTCTGGAGAAAAACCAATACCGTAGGATTTGTTAGTGGAGTAATTCTTGCAATTGTGATTGGCATGCCTCTACGTCATTTGTATGGAGAAATGGTGGGTACGTTTTCCATATTAGCGATAAGTGCAGGCGTTATCATATTAACCGGGCTGTTTTCTCGTGAGGAGTTCGATATGAATAAATTGTTGGCAGCCCATCAAGATGAATTGGCACATAAATTGAAAAGTGCGTAGTTAATAAATTCATGTATCAATAGGGTCTGTGTGTGGCCCTATGGTGCATTTTTATCTTGGAGTGTAAACCACCTTCTCTGGTGTAAATTTTGGATTAGCTATAGAAACTTAAAACATTAGTTAAATGAGGTGAATCATGTCAGGCTTATTAATCTTTTTTATTATAATCGGAGCACTTGCAACGGTTTTATATGTAGCAGGTTATATTATCGGCATAAAGCAATCGTTTGCCGATGTAGAGTCAGATAAAGAAGTTACTAACTATAAGGACAGCGCATATACGGTTACTATTGCGCTTGCAGTAATTGCATCGGCTGTAATTATAGCGTTAGTTGGTGTCACTCCGGTATTTGTTTATGCCGGGCCATTTTTAGCAGTTGTTACTACATTTATGGTTGGTTTTGCCTTCTTTTATGAGCGAATGATGAGATCTTCAGGGAATTACTAAAATGGCGTCTCACCGTATTTGTAAATATGGAATGGGATATTGGCATGTCGTAGGAATCAAGGTTCGTAGTACTCTGCCATCAAAAATCCAAAGTAATATGTATGAGTGAGCGCATTGTGTGCATAGGTAAAGGAGTATTACCTGTTGCAAAATCCATATTTTGAGATGGAAAAAATTAGGTGAGAACTAATTAAGTAGGTAACTTTCGAAAAATCATGCCCAAGTTTGGTGTGGCTACGTAGGAAAGCAGCTTGTGAGAGGACTATATAGAGAGGAAAAATATGGCTAACAAAAATAATAATGGTAAGGCAGCGAAAGGCACATCAGCGCCAGAAAAGAAAAAATGGACGATGAAAAATTTACCTCATGGGGAGGATGCAAGGGAAATTGCGAGAGACTTTGCAGTAGAGTTATTGGATATTGCAAAGAAAAACCCAGTGGTAAAACCGGGAAGAAAAAAGAAAAAGAGAAAACAGGCTCACTTATTAGGTTTCATTCAGCATGGTGTTAATAGCCATGCAACAGGCATGTGGCGAAATCATAAAGACAAGCGTGGGTGGAGGTTTTCTGAGCCCGAATATTGGGTGCATATGGCAAGAACGATGGAACGCGGTATGTTTGATGCCATGTTTATTGCAGATGAATTAGCACCTTATAATAACTATAAGCAAAGCTCCGATGACACGGTGCGCTATGCTGTGCAGTGTCCTGTACATGAGCCGGCAACAATTGTTCCTATCATTGGGCATGCTACTAAACACTTGGGGGTCGGTGTAACACTGTCTACAGCGTTTGTGCATCCGTATGCAATGTGTCGCCATTTGTCGAGCCTGGATCATTTAACCAAAGGCCGGGTAGCTTGGAATATTGTGAGTTCGTATTCCAAGAGCGAATGGGATGCGTATGGCGCAGAAATGTCCGATCGCTCCTTACGATACGAGCGTATGGAAGAGTATATGGAGCTTTGCTATCAGCTTTGGGATTCCTGGGAAGAAGGATCTATCGTAGCTGATCGGGAATCAGGGATTTATGCGGATCCTGCAAAAGTACACGAAATTGATTTTAAAGGTCAGTTTTTCAATTGCAAGGGTCGGCATTTTTGCGCTCGATCTCCACAGGTCTATCCGGTATTGTGGCAGGCAGGTTCTTCTCCTCGCGGGCGGGATTTTGCCGCCAAGCATGCGGAAGCAATTTTTGCTGTACATCCAAATGTGGAGCGTATGGCTGAATATAGAGACGATTTAAAAGAACGCTGTTATACGAAATTCAACCGTACGCCTAACAGTGTAAAACGAATCTATGGATTGCAAACAATTGTTGCGCCGACACGCGCGGAAGCAGAAGAAAAGTATGCACGAATCATGTCTCACATTCCGTTGGAAGGAGCACTTGCTTGGATCTCTGGACACTTTGGGCCAGACTTTTCAACCTATGAGTTGGATGAAGTTGTGCAAAACATTGAAATCCCAGGTATTCAAGGGTTATTTGAATCAATCATCTATGCAAAGGGTGGCGGCCCGGTTACGGTAAAAGAGGCCGCGCTCATCTACGCGCAAGGGATGGGTATGCCACGAGCCATAGGAAGTCCTGCCGATGTTGTAGATCAAATGGAAGTGTTTATGGATGCAGGCGCTGATGGATTCATGTTGGCGGCCACTATGACTCCAGGTTGTTTTGAGGACTTTGCTGATCTTGTTACTCCTGAGATGCAGAAAAGAGGGTTATTACGTACCGAGTACAGAGGTAAAACCTTGAGAGAAAATCTGCTAGATGACGGGGATTAGAAAAATAAAGAGGAATTTTTCTTGGCTATTACTGCCTACTGTTAGCTTGGAGAACTAGTCGTCTAGGTGACCCCGAAAAAAACAGGATGAATTTAATGTATGAGGCGGCTAAAGAGCACGACAATTTAAATTTATACGTATCCTTTGAGTTTTATAATATTTCTCTGATCCTTTTTATAATAAGCACAAGGTGCAGCACTCCCAGGCTCAAATAAATGAAATAAAAACGTTATTTGCACGAATGAAGTTTTGCTTTATTTTGCTGATGTTTGTGTTTGTTGCTATTTACATTTATGCGGATAGATATCAGTTTAATACTACACACAACTATTGGCTCGGTATAATTATTAGTGTAAGTGTATGTCTAAGCTTTGGTTACCTGTTCTACATGACTAAGCTTGTCAAAAATCTAGATGGAAATTCAATAGTCTGGGTGCTGTCTACAGTTATTTTGGGGCCATTTGGATTGCTTATGTCGTATATTATAATTTCGGGCAGGGTTATTAGATTACAGAGACAACAAGCTATAGAAATTAAGCAAGGGCAAGATAAGGAAGAATAGACACGATGAATACGCAACGAACACGAATATTTAAATACCTTATAATACTTATACTTTTTGTGGCTCTATCCGGGTGCGACCTCCTTCAAAGGAGTCTTGAGCAAGAGGACATGAACGTATATTTTTATAAGCCGGGTGGCGAAGAGTTATATTTAGGTGTTGTCCGGGGGATAAGTCTATGTAGGTCTACCGTATTAGATAAAGCGCGGTCGTTTAATTTTGAAGGTGACGGTGGAATACCTTCCAATCCTGAGAAAAACGAAAAGATACCGGCTGAAGAAACCAATACAGGAGGCCCGGGCTGGACGTACCACTGTTGTTGGAAAACAGTAACCGATACTTGTAAGCAAAAGTTAAAATAAAAGAGATTTACCAACTTGATTATCGGCTTTATCACTGTGCTTCGGTATAAATCTTTTGCTACCGTATAAAAGAACATATAAAAAGTGTTGTGAAAAAGCCATTGATGGCGCACTTTTGACCATGACCTGCAAGGGTAACAGTAAAAAATTCAATGCAGGAAATGGTGCAAATTGACACTCAAGGCCTCTTTTAGTTTAGTGTTAGGGGAGGTTACCCCGCGCAACTAAAGATTAATCTGTGACGATTCCTGCCAATATCGGGAAATTCCTGACAGGGCCAGACCCCTAGAATTAGTAAAAGAAGAAAAATAGACCCCTTTATATGTTGCTTGTGAAAGTTAATTATAAGCCTCAAACTCATGAGTAACCAAGCTGAAATAAAGGAAATCATAAATAGAGAAACCTGGGCATTTGACACCAAAAATATTGGTTTATTTATGAGCGTTATCCACCCTGATATGGTTTGGCCTTGGCCACCTAATGAATCTACACATGATCCTTTAGAGTGGGTATTGCCTTGGGGAAGGTACGATAAAAAGCGCTGGGATGGATATCTACAAAAATTCTTTGATAAATATAGTCTCGTACACAATCATCGCATTATAAAAAAAATTGAGATTTCTAAAGAAAAAGACGGTGCATTTGCAGTAGTAGATATCGACACATTGTGGAAATCTAAATCAGGAAAAGAATTACACTGGAATGGCCGAGCATGCAAGATTTACACACTGCTGGATGGACAATGGAAAATGATTTCTCAAGTGGGATTACTAAAGTATCCTATAAAAAAATAGACACTGTCACCTTATGGGAGTCCTTCCTGTGTAAAGTAAGTAGTGAATGTGTATTTTAAAACCCGTGAACTTCTAAAACTTAAATTTCTACTACTATCTTTCTCAATTTAATCTAATAACATTCTATCTCAGAGTAGATTGTTAGTAGCCATAACAATCCAACCTATGGTCCACAAAATACCAAAAAAAATGAAGCCAAGACTACTAAAGCTATATCCACTATTTTTTACTTCAATTGCCTCTAAATGAATTAAACCAATTCCAAGTATAGTGAATACTATGGAAATTATTCCTACTACAATCTGCATATATGTATTTTCTCAACGTTAAACGTCTTGCTCTTCATAATCATACCTTGTGGGGGTATCCAAACCTATACCTCCATAAAAGCTTGGGAAGGCGTTTGCTTGTGAGGGCTCAAACTTTAAGGGAAGCTCATGGTAGACAGATATAGCATCATCAATACATAGCAGCTTAAATGAGTCTCTTTCGCCTTCACTATGTAAAAAATAGTTCGAGTTGTGAGCGCGATATAAAAAGATTCTTTTCTTTTTATCAGCTGCAAGCAGCCATGAAGTATCAGTTCGGTACCGTACGCCTTCTAAAGTAAATTCTCGCATATGTGTTTTTTCGTGTGCTGCCATAGTGGGCTTTTTACTTACCTGTAGTTTTTTTCACAGGCGCTATGATTCTTTTAATTTCTGGGCCTGGTGGCCCAACTAAATTGAAAAGATCAGGTGGAAGTTGTCGAGCAAACTCAACCACTACTTTAGCAAGCTCTTTAAGGCGTATAAGTATCCCCTCGTTTATTAGCTCGTTTTCTATAAAATATTTATGGTTGATATACACGGCACCTGGAATTACATGGGCGTGAAAAAATCCAATCAGCGGTTTTATCATATGTTCGATTGATAAATAATGATGGTCTGTTTTTCCAGTAACAATAATTCCTACTGGCTTACCTTGTAATGAGTTGTTTGGAATGATATCAAATAAATTTTTAATAATTCCGGTGTAAGCTCCTCTATAGATTGGAGTCCCAACAACTAATCCATTACATTCAACAATTTTTGATATTATTTTTTTAGCGTCGCCTTCATACAACTGGGGGTCTCTGGAGTCACAGAAAGGGATGTCACAATCACGAATATTGACTGTCTCAATGGAAAGAGATTTGTCCCATTCTTTTGCAAAATCCAGAGTTTTTTCAACTGCATTAAGCGTTCTTGAAGGTATAGAAGGGCTTCCACATATACCAAGCAATTTCATTTCATTTCTCTTAAAATAGGTACTACACGAGACTTTTACTTTTTAACTAAAACATTTATATGGCTACTTGGTTTATTTTGCGTCTGAAGTAAAATTTCTTTCCCTTTTTCATATCCTCTTCACGTTCACGTACCAGGGGTATTACTTTCTTACCAAACTCTAGTAGCTCCCAGTCATAGTGAAGAAAGCCACATAATATCAAATTAATACCTAGGTTCTTGAGCTCAATAATACGGTTGGCAACGATTTCCGGTGTGCCAAACAGGCCTGTTTTAAATCCATCGTTATATTGAACCAAGTCCTCAAATGAAGAGTTTGTCCACATGCCTTGTCTTTCTTTTGAGGATCGACCAGCTTGTTTGACAGATTCTCCAAAAGTTTTTACAGCGTCTACGTCAGCATTGAGTATAATCTCTCTAAGCACTTCGGTTGCTTCCTCCATGGTATCTCTTACAATGCAAAAACCGTTTACACAAAATTGAAGCTCGTAAGGATCTCGCTTGGACTCTTTTGCCGCGTTTATAGCCTTGCCCATTATTTTCCTTAATTCCGTATCTGTATCCCCGTTCATTAATAAGACATCAGAGACTCTGCCAGCCACATTGCAAGCATCGAAGGAATTACCACCTTGAAATACAGTGATACGATGAAGTGGTTTAGGTAACATAGGTGCTTGATCAATTTGGTAGAAATTGCCAAAAAATGTGAACACTGATGTTGTCCACATACCTTTCAGCACCCTTATGAATTCTTCTGATCGACGATAGCGCTCGGCATGTTCCAGCCAAGGAATTCCAAAACCTGTAAATTCCCCTTTAAACCAACCACTAGCTATATTAATAGCTGTTCTACCTCCGGACATCACATCCAAGCACGCTAACATTTTGGCAACAACTGCAGGGTTCCAGAGACCTGGGTGTACAGCAGTAATCAACTCCAGTTTTTGTGTGTGTTGAAGGAGTGCTGAACATATGGCGAAAGCTTCATGCTGATGATCTGCACCATAGCTTGCAAACCAACGTGTTTGTGCTAAAGCAGCCACGAAGCCACTGTCTTCTGCATCTTTGGCATATTTTATGTTGGCCTCTAAGCTCCAATCTGTATCCATTGGGATGTTACTTACAACTAAACCCCCTGACATATTTGGCAGCCAATATGCAAATTCAATTCGATCGGACGTAGCCCAGGCAGATGACTTGAGAGGATTATTTTCGTTAGGTAGTAAAAGTGGATAATCTGCCATCTATTTATACCTAATCAGACTCAAATATGTTATTAAATCCAATTGGTTTTAGGCGTACATTTGCCATGTTGGACCAAATATTTTATTGCTCCATCAATATCGCCGCCTGTCATTTCTAGAGCATGTTTGCAATCAAGTGCCCCTGCCCGAGTCTCTTTTCTGACTGCTTTAATCATCTCTGCAGTAACAGTAGTAGGGGTGTCAGACTTATTATTGCCCATAATATTTAAACTCTTTTACACTATTTATTCCCAATCAGGTACAACACAATCCAAATCAATAGTGTGGCCCATTTTATCCCTTTTTGTTTTAAGGTAGTTGCGTAAATACGATGGGCCATGGGAGCTAACTGTCATAGGGATGCTTTCTTTTACTTTTATTCCATAAGACTCCAGGCATGCAGATTTGTCTGGATTATTTGTTAATAACTTAACTGATTTGATATTTAGTGCATCAAGCATATGACAAGCTACAATGTAATCACGGGCATCACTATGAAAACCTAAAGCAATATTTGCTTGTACCGTATCGAAACCTTTCTCTTGAAGTTCATATGCTTTGAGCTTATTGAACAGACCTATACCTCGGCCTTCTTGTCTTAGATAAATCAACGCACCTTTCCCATTATGCTTGATTATCTGCAATGCGGATCTTAATTGCTCTCCACAGTCACACCTTGCTGAGCCAAATAAATCTCCTGTCAAACACTCTGAATGTATGCGAATTAACACTTCTTCGTCTGGTTCCCAATCGCCCATGATTAAAGCAATATGTTCTTCATCAGAAGCTAAATCTCGAAAAGCTACAAGTTCAAATTCACCCCACAGGGTTGGTAGTGCGACGGTAACAACTCGCTCAACTCGTGACTCAAAGCGAAGCCGATACGCTATTAGCTCCTTGATAGTAATCATTTTCAACTTGAATCGCTTGGCAATTTTTGCGAGGGATGGAGTACGAGCCATTGAACCATCTTCGTTCAATACTTCTACCAAGGCTCCTGCAGGTCGTAGGCCGGCAAGCCGCATCAGATCTACAGCAGCTTCAGTATGCCCTTGTCGACGAAAAATTCCAGCGTTATCAGCTATTAGAGGAAATATATGGCCAGGACGGGAAAAATCTTCTCTTTTGGTAGCAGGGTCTGAAATTGCGTTTACAGTTCTTGCCCTATCAGATGCAGAGATGCCTGTGGTAGTGCCTAGTTTATAATCGACCGAGACAGTAAAAGCTGTTTCATGTAGAGAACAATTTTCTTCGGGGTTAACCATATATTTTAAATCAAGTTGTTTAGCTCGATTTCGTTCTACTGCAACACAAATTAATCCTCTGCCATGTTTTGTCATAAAGTTTACTATTTCGGGCGTACATTTCTCAGCCGCACAAATTAAGTCTCCTTCATTCTCACGATCTTTATCGTCTACGACTATTATCGGTTTACCCTGTCGCAACTCTATCAATGCTTCAGAAATAGAATTAAAGTCAACTTTGTTCACGGTCTTAGTAATTTATCTGAATATAAACGGTACATTTCTGATATTTGGTGCAAGCTCCAAGTGCATACTATTCAATATGAAATATAACACGATACGTACAACAATTTGTACTACACTAAGCTACTCAGCATGTATCATGACTAACCTACGCTTAGTATTTCGTAGAAATTAAGTACAAATGTTATCATGTTTCAATATGATGGAATGCAAGTGTCTTCATAAGCCAGTATTCGTTTGTTAACGAAGGAGGTTCAACATGCCGATTTATGCAGTCCAAAGAAAACTACCCGGAATCACAATGGACGACTTGGCAAATGCTCAGAGAGCTGCTATCGATACAAGTAATAAAATTACTGCACAAGGAACGCCAGTCAAGTACATTCGAAGTAATTTCTATCCCGAAAATTCCCGATGCACTTGTCTATTTGAAGCTAACGATTCTGATATAGTAAAAAAAGTTAATGAAGAAGCATCTCTACCGTTCGAAGTAGTGGAAGAGGTACTGGATTTAAACCCGTAAATTTATAATTGCTTACTTAATCTAGGTCACTTTTTAAAGAGCATGGCTTAAATTGTCTGAAAAATTCGTAATTTTATACATATGTCAAGGTAATGCTTGATATGATAATATTCATAATACTAAAAAGCTTGTTAGTTAATACAAGCAAGGAGGTAGATAATGCCTGATGGTGTTGGTATATTAATATTTGCTATATTTGTGGCCGTTTATTTTCTTATTATGGTACTCGCTAAAGATAAAAGGAAGGATAATTAGTAGTACCCATACTAGGGAGTAAACTTTAAGTTAAGAGAATCATGCGCTTAACTTGATAGATGGGATGTCCCCACATTCTTCTTCAGACATTGGGGATTAGTAGGAACAAATTCACCATTGGCCTCGTTAAGCTGTTATAACGTTTTCTTGTCCGGGGAAAGGTGTGGGCCTGCATGGAAAACGGCACCGGCGGCGACTTCTCCGAGTCTTTGAGGCTTTTTAGTCCCTTGCCTTCAAGCGAGTTTTCGGCATTTCTAAAAATCGTCTATGGAGGCTAGCAAGTCAGCCTGATGTTCGTTGCGCAATGGCTGGATGACTTGATCTATGTTCCCTTGCATCATTTCGTTCAGTTTGTATAGCGTCAGGTTGATACGGTGGTCGGTTACCCTGTCTTGAGGAAAGTTATAGGTACGTATGCGTTCGGAACGATCACCACTGCCTACCAGGTTGCGCCGTGTTTCGGCTTGTTGATCAAGCTGTTTTTGGCGTTCTTGGTCCAGTAACCGGGCACTTAGCAGCGACATGGCACGCGCGCGGTTTTTGTGTTGTGAGCGTTCATCCTGACATTCCACCACGATGCCGGTCGGCAGGTGCGTGATACGTATGGCGGAGTCAGTCTTATTAATGTGTTGGCCGCCGGCACCGGATGCACGAAACGTATCGATACGTAAATCTGATGCATTGATTTCTATGTTATCGATTTCATCGACTTCCGGCATGACGGCCACGGTAGCTGCCGAGGTGTGTATACGCCCTTGCGACTCCGTTTCCGGCACACGCTGGACGCGGTGGGCACCCGATTCAAACTTCAAGTTTGAATACACTTTGCGGCCGTTGATTTTGGCAATAATTTCCTTGTATCCGCCATGGTCTCCCTCGTTTTGATTCACCACTTCGACCTTCCATCGTTTGGTTTCAGCGTAACGGCAGTACATGCGGAATAAATCACCAACAAAAATCGCTGCCTCATCGCCTCCCGTGCCAGCTCGGATTTCCAAAAACACGTCACTCTCATCGTGTGGGTCTTGTGGCAGCAGCAACGCTTGTAATTCATTGGCAAGAGTTTGAATTTGCAATTCGTAATTTCTCATCTCTTCGTCGACCATGTCTTGCAACTCTTCGTCCTCATCGCCTGCCATTTCCTTTACGGCGGCAAGATTTTCAATGGCGTGCTGATATTCCTTAAACTTGGTTACCACTGGTTCCAGTTGCGCATACTCTTTTGCAAGCTTGGTATATTCACTCTGGTTGTTGATCACCTCCTGACTGGCAAGTTTGGAGGATATCTTCTCGTATTGCTCCTTGATGGCCTCAAGTTTGCACAGGGTCGAATCCTTCATGGCCAACATATTATCTTCAAGTGGTCTATGCGTTTTGTTTTCAACAGGTCAATTACTGACAATGGTGTTTTTAGGGAGAGGTGACGTAACGAGCTGACGTCAATCCTGTTCATCAAGCGGGATATTTAAAAGTGTGCTAGCGGCGCGGACCAACTCGTTTCTGCCTTCCGCACTGGCAAGGCGTAATGCCTCGGTAGGGTCGTGCGTGAGTTTGTTCGTCAATGTATAGGCCAGGTATTGCAACACCTCTTCCGCGGGTTTGCCCTGTTCCAGCATTTTGTGTGCCTTTCCCAGTACGTCATCTCGTTGCGATTCTGCCTTGCTACGAAAGGTGCGCACCATATCGACAACCTCTTGGCCACGAAGCCATAAGGAAAACTGCTTGACTTCGTCTTCAATGATTTGTTCGGCTTGGCTGGCGGCTTGCTTGCGGGATTGCAGGTTATGCTCAATAACGTTCTGCAAATCGTCGATAGTATAAAGATAAACGTCAGCAAGCTTGGCTACTTCCGGCTCAATGTCTCGGGGGACGGCAAGGTCAACCATAAATATGGGTCTGTGTTTACGCTGCTTGATAGCACGCTCTACCAGTCCTTTACCAAGAATCGGCAGAGTACTGGCCGTAGCGGTGATTACAACTTCAGATTGTGGCAGTACTTCGCCCACAAAGCTTAAGGCCACTCCTTGCCCGCCAACTTTATCGGCGATGTCTTGTGCGCGCTCCATGCTGCGGTTGGCAACGGTTATCTTTCCTATGCCTGCACTTTTCAAGTGCTCGGATGCAAGTTCAATGGTTTCACCCGCACCAATCAGTAACGCGGCGTGAGAGTTCAGTGCACCAAAGATTTGTTTTGATAAAGCCACTGCTGCAGAAGCGACTGAGACGGGATTTGCACCAATAGCAGTACTAGTACGAATTTTCTTGGCCACACTGAACGAACGTTGAAAAAGCTGATTAAGATTTCTGCCCAGAGTGCCGGCCCGAATCGCGTCGTGATAAGCGGACTTTAGTTGTCCCAGTATTTGCGGTTCTCCAAGTACCATGGAATCCAGGCCACAGGCGACGCGGAATATGTGCCGAACTACAGACTCGTCAAAGTGGTCGTATAAATACGGGTCAGTATCGCTCGGCTGTAAATTGTGAAAAGTATTTAACCAGTCAAGGATTTTTTCTCTGCCTTCATCTATTTGATTGACTTCACAATACAATTCGGTGCGATTGCAGGTCGAGATAATCGCGGCTTCATCAACTTGTGGAACCGTGGTCAACTTCTTCAGGGCAAGCCCAAGGTTTTGCTCACTGATGGCCACGCGTTCGCGTACCTGCACCGGTGCAGTAGTGTGGTTAATGCCCAGGGTGAGTAGCGACATGAAGATATACGTTTTCGGCCGTGATGAACCGGCACAATTCGGTTGCGGGCATAGTCTGATGGGCCCGATTGCCTTGTGATTTTATCAAAATACGTTATGTATTATTCGGATAACTGAAGTAACATTTAGATATAGTTTAATCAAGCACTTGCATATATTGAAGATCAACGTTGCAATTCCGTGCATCCCGTGCCGTATAGCCCTTCACTGTACAGGGTTGCTGGCAGCCGTTGCCAGCTTGACGGGTTGTGTTTCGCCCAGTGCAAATTTCAGCGAGAGTGAGAAACCGGTGCTCTCCAGCGAGCATCCGATCATCCGTAATGCGCAAGCGTCAAAATACAGTACGCAGTCTGATCTCCTGTACGAAGTGCTGGCAGGGGAATTGTCCGGTCAATCCGGGGATATTAAGCAGGCCCTGGACCATTACGTCCGCGCTGCTGATTTGACGGATGATCCTGCTGTCGCCGAGCGTGCGACACGCATCGCCATGTTTGCCAAGGATTGGGTAATGGGACTTCATGCCGCCAGACGCTGGTCGGAATTGTCAAGTGAAAATCTGGAAATAAGCCAAACACTTGGTGTGCTGGAATTACGTAACGGCAACGTCGATGGAGCGGTACCGCATTTTGAAAAAATTATGTCGATTGCAGAGGATTCTCCGGCAAAAGGTTTCAGCATCATCGGTGCCGTACTTGCGAGCGAGTCCGATTCCGAAACTTCGTTCCAGGTGCTTGAAAAATTGGTGCACAAGCATGCTGACAATCCCTACGGGCGTCTTGCGTTGGCAAGTCTTGCCTTCAAGGCCAGGGATTTTCAGCGTGCCATCAGTGAAAGCGAGCTTGCCTTAAGCTTCAAGCCCGATTTGGTTGAGGCGCGTGCGATGCGCGCACAGGCCTTGATGAACGTCGAAAAGACTGAACAGGCATTTCAGGAAATGAAGCGCGCCGTCGAAGAAGCTCCGGGTAATCGCGAAATGCGCGAGGCCTACGCACGTATGCTGTTGACAGCGGAGAGATACGACGAAGCAGGAAGGGAATTTGAAATACTGCTGCTGGAAAATCCCAATGACGACGATTTGATTTATACGCTTGGTTTATTAAGGTTGCAGCAGGAAAAATATGACGCAGCGCGGGAAAAATTCAATCGCCTGGTGCAGCGCGAACAACGTAAGGATATGAGCCATTACTACCTGGGGCGGGTGGCAGAAGAACAACAAAAATTGCAGGAAGCGATTGCCGAATTCGGCAAAGTTGAACAAGGCCAATACTATATGGACGCCAAGGCAAGAACTGCGGCGCTATACGTTGAACTCGATGGTATGGAAAAGGCGCAGCAGTATTTGGATGAACTGCGTGACAACTTGGGCGCACCGGAAGAAATAGTGCAGTTGTATTTGATTGAAGGACAATTATTACATGATGAAAAGCACTATGTAGAAGCGATAGATATCTACAGTGAAGGCTTGCAGCAATTTCCAGGGCATGGTGATTTGCTGTATGCACGCGCACTGATGGCAGAAGAAATCGATCGTATTGACTTGTTGGAGATCGATCTCAAGACTATCCTTTCGGGCGACCCCGACAATGCGTTGGCTTTGAATGCCCTGGGTTATACCTTGGCGGACCACAACTTTAGAATCGACGAAGCCCTTGGCTACATAAAGCGTGCGCTGGAAATTCGTCCGGATGATCCTGCGGTAATAGACAGTATGGGCTGGGTACAATTTCGCCTGGGCAACTACGCGGAAGCAGAGTCCTATCTGCGCAAGGCCTATGGATTGCTGGAAGACGCGGAAATAGGCGGGCATTTGGTGGAGTTGCTGTGGGCGCAAGGTGGCTACAGCGAAGCACGCGAGATAATGCAAGAAGCATTGCAGCGTTTTCCGGATGATGAATACCTGCTGGAACTACAGAAAAAGTTTTTCCAGTGAGATGTTTACCGATGCGGCAGTCGGGTGCAGGTATACTTTTATTGACAACCTGTTTATTAGCCGCATGCACAGTTGTTCAAGAACCTCGGCTTCCGCCCGCCGTCAAGGTTGACAAACAGGCCGCCTGGGAGGCGCGACGCATGTATCTTGAGGGCGTGCAAACCTGGAGTCTACAGGGCCGTGTAGCAGGCAAATCCAATAATGAAGGATTTCGTGCCGGCGTACGCTGGCAACAACGGCAACAAGAGTTTGACATCGGCCTGCACGGGCTGCTGGGCAGAAAAGTTGCAGTTATCAGCGGCAGGGAAGGTAGCGTACAAGTTGATACCGCCAGGGGCGAAAGCTATTCCGCACAAGATGCCGAAGACCTGATGCAGCGTCTGTTTGGTTATTCTCTGCCGGTGAACAGTCTGCTTTACTGGGTACGCGGCATACCTGACCCTGGGCACGCGTATGCGTCTTTGCAACTGGACGACCAGGGACGCTTGAAGCACCTCGACCAGGCAGAGTGGTTTATTGATTACAATCGTTATCATAATGGTGACCCTGCGCTGCCCGCGTTCATCAGGATTTCAACCACCGGCCTGGGTGCGAACATCGTTATCCATCATTGGGCACTCAACGAGGTAGACCCTTGAGTGATTACGTCATCCATACTCGCTGTCTCACACGTTGAATAGCAACCGCTCTGCCGATTCCGCCATACAAACGTGGCCGGCACCTGCCAAGCTGAATCTTTTTTTGCACATCGTTGCCCGGCGTGAAGATGGTTGCCATGTGTTACAAAGCCTCGTTCAATTTATAGACTTTTGTGACCAACTCTCTTTCAGTATTCGCTCAGATGGTGAGATACAGTGTGAGAATTCAAATGACACTATCCTGCAACATGAAGATTTATCTGTACGCGCCGCCATGCTTTTGCGGCAATCTTGTGCAATTAAACAGGGTGTTACCATTAAGATAAAAAAAACAATCCCCTTGGGCGCGGGTTTGGGAGGAGGGAGTTCCGATGCTGCCACTACTTTGCTGGCCCTTAACCGCATGTGGCATTGCCGCCTGGAACTGAAAGAGCTTGAGCACTTGGCAGGACAACTTGGTGCGGATGTGCCGGTGTTCGTTCGCGGTGCGGCAAGCTGGGTAGAGGGAACGGGGGAGCTTCTGGAACCGGTAACCTTACCTGAGCCTTGGTACGTCATGGTGTTTCCGGGCGTGTCTCTCAACACTCGCAAAATGTTCGCGCATCCTGACTTGACGCGCGACTGTACACCTATCACAATACGCGAATTTACGCGGCAGCGTACGTGCAATGTATTTGAGCCGATTGCCCGTCGACAACATCTGCAAATAGAACGCGCCTTCCAATGGCTGAACCGGTATTCTCGTGCAAAGCTTACAGGCTCGGGCAGTGCACTATTTGCGGCATTTGATACGCAGCGGCAGGCACGGGAGATTTCGGCAAGCTGTCCTCGGGAATTTACCGCCCACGCCGTGAAAGGCTTGAATCGCTCGCCCGCATATTCGTTATTGTGAATGTAATTCAGTATAGTGCGGTAGGAAGGAATTGGGCCGTCGCCAAGTGGTAAGGCACCGGGTTTTGATCCCGGCATTCGCAGGTTCGAATCCTGCCGGCCCAGCCAATCAAAATTTTAAGCGAGCAGTTGTACAACCATGATCAACCAGAAGACTTTGTCGCCCGACAGTAACTTGATGGTGTTTTCAGGTAATGCGCATCCAAAGCTTGCACAGGACATCGTCGATTATTTGAATGTACCGCTGGGCAAGGCACTGATCAGTCGTTTCAGCGATGGTGAAGTGCAAGTGGAGATTCAGGAAAACGTACGGGGCAAAGACGTATTTATCATACAGCCGACCAGTATGCCGACCAATGACAATATCATGGAATTGCTCATCATCGTCGATGCGCTGAGGCGTTCTTCCGCGGAACGCATTACCACGGTAATTCCATATTTTGGTTATTCCCGCCAGGATAGACGTGTCCGCTCAATACGTGTACCCATATCAGCCAAGGTGATTGCAAATCTGCTTTCCAGCGTGGGCGCTAACCGGGTATTGACCGTCGATTTGCACGCCGATCAGATACAGGGCTTCTTCGATATTCCGGTGGATAACATCTATGCATCTCCGGTTTTACTGGGCGACGTATATAAGCATAAACATAAGAATCTGATTGTGGTATCGCCTGACGTGGGCGGCGTAGTGCGCGCGCGTGCGCTGGCCAAACGTCTGGATGACGCTGATTTGGCCATTATTGATAAACGGCGACCCAAGGCCAACCAAGCCGAAGTAATGCACGTCATCGGCGAAATAGAGGGTAAGTCCTGTGTTATTATCGATGACTTGGTAGACACTGCCGGCACGCTGTGCCAGGCAGCGCGTGCGCTTAAGGAACACGGCGCGCGGAGTGTGCAGGCCTATGCCACGCATCCGGTACTGTCAGGCAAGGCAGTTGAGAATATTGAAAATTCCAGGCTGGATGAATTGATCGTAACTGATACAATCCCGCTGCGCGATGACGCCAGGGCATGCTCCCGGGTGCGGCAACTGGAAGTCTCCGGACTTATTGCCGAATCGATACGTCGTATCAATCAGGAAGAATCCGTCAGCACCTTGTATATGGATTAGCGAATTCATAAATTTTACGTTGAATGATTAAGCTGAAAACGACCGGAGAAAGTCAATGAGCCTTGATTTTACCTTGACAGCAGAACTCCGCGACGAACGCGGCAAGCATGCCAGCAGGCGGCTGCGCAACAAGGGCAAAGTGCCCGCGGTGATCTATGGAGGGGGCGAAGAACCCGTCGCCGTTACCTTCGAACATGATAACCTGATGCACCATTTGGAGCACGAGGCCTTTTACTCGCACATCCTGACCGTTGACGTAGGGGGAGCGTCTCAAAAAGTGATACTGAGGGACTTGCAACGCCACCCGTACAAACCAAACATATTGCACATGGACCTGCTGCGGGTACGTGAAGACACCGCAATCAACGTGCATGTTCCATTACACTTCATCAATGAAGATGCATGTCACGGCGTCAAGCTCGAAGGTGGTGCCATCAGTCACAATCTGTCCGAGATAGAAATATCGTGCCTACCAAAAGACCTGCCAGAATTCATCGAGGTTGACGTCGGGGAACTTAAACTGAATGAAGCCATTCACTTGAGCGATATCAAAGTGCCGCCGGGGGTAACTATTACCGAACTCGCGCATGGTGAAGAGCACGATCATCCGGTAGTGTCCGTACATACCAGGCGTGCGGTTGAAGAAGAGCAGCCTGTGGTTGACGAAGAGCCAACGGAGACCGAAGTCGAGACGGATGACGAGCCTGCAGGAGAGAGTTCTTCATAATACTTTAAGGCGAACGTGTCCATCTCCAGCCGCATACGCCTCATTGTCGGCCTTGGCAACCCGGAAGAAAAATATCAGGCAACCCGGCATAACGCCGGATTCTGGTTTATGGATGCCGCGGCGGAAATGGAAGGCACGGAATTTGAGCGACAATCCAGGTTCAAGGGGGAAGTCTCCTGCTTTACCTTTCAGGATGAAAAGATATGGCTGCTTAAACCGCTTGTCTACATGAATGAAAGCGGTCAAACACTGCGTGCTTTCACTGATTTTTATAAAATTCCGACGCGAGAAATTCTGGTGGTGCACGATGAAATAGATCTTCCCAATGGCACGGCAAGATTGAAATGGGCGGGCGGGCACGGTGGTCATAATGGTTTGCGCAGTGTTTTCGCACATCTCGATTCGAACTTTTGGCGCTTGCGGATTGGCATCGGTCATCCGGGCAGAAAGGAAGATGTAGTAGATTACGTGCTTGACAGCCCCACGGCCGAAGAGTACGCCGGTATCGGTATGGCTATTGAACAGAGCCTGATGATGCTGGGCGATCTACTTCGTGGTGAAATGGAGGCTGCCATGAAAAGACTGCATACCAACAGTTAGTCCATGGGCTTTACCTGCGGGATTGTCGGTTTGCCGAACATTGGCAAGTCAACCTTGTTCAACGCGCTCACCACCGCGGAAATCGCGGTTAAGAATTACCCTTTTTGTACCATTGATCCAAATGTCGGCGTCGTGCCGGTACCGGATACCCGTTTGCACAAGTTGGCGGAAATTGCAGGTTCCGCGAAAATTATTCCGACCACCATCGAATTCGTAGATATTGCAGGTTTGGTAGCCGGAGCTTCCAAGGGCGAGGGGCTGGGAAATCAGTTCCTGGGACATATTAGGGAAACCGATGCAATCGCGCACGTTGTCAGGTGCTTTGATGACGAAAACGTGGTTCACGTGAATGGCAATGTGGATCCGCTATCGGATATACAGACGATCAATACAGAATTGATTCTGGCCGATCTCACGACGGTTGAAAAAGCCGCACGCAAGGTTGAACGGACTGCCGTCTCCGGTAATGGAGAAGCGGCCGCCCGGCTTGAGGTTTACAACGAGCTTCAGCGACACCTGGAGGCTGAATGCCTGGCAGCCACCTTTGAGCCCGGCGATGAAAAAACGTCCTGGGTGGATGAACTGCACCTGCTGACGCGAAAAGCAGTGTTTTATATTGCCAATGTTGCGGAAGACGGCTTTATCGATAATCCGCATTTGGATCAACTGCGAGCGTTTGTGCAACACACGCAGGTAATTCCGGTGTGTGCGAAAATCGAGGCGGAACTTACACAGCTGAATGAAAAGGAAAAACGAGAATATCTGTCAGAGATGGGGCTGGACGAACCAGGTTTGCACAAGGTGATTCGTGTGGGATATGAGTTATTAGCGCTGCAAACGTTCTTTACCGCGGGAGTCAAGGAGGCCAGGGCCTGGACGATACCGCAAGGTGCTACGGCCGTGCAGGCAGCAGGCAGGATTCACAGTGATTTTGAAAAAGGTTTTATTCGGGCAGAAGTGGTAGGCTATTCGGATTACGTAGCCGCAAACGGCGAGCACGGCGCCAAAGAGCAGGGCAAGTGGCGTTTGGAGGGCAGGGATTACGTCATGCAAGAAGGTGACGTAGTTTATTTTCGCTTCAACGTTTAGACGGACTTGACACTTCCGTAAACATTTTAGTATGTAATAATTTAACCGCCGAATGGCTATGTAGCTCAGTTGGTTAGAGCACAGCATTCATAATGCTGGGGTCGTTGGTTCAAGTCCAACCATAGCCACCATACTTACTGGTATTTGGGTGCTATATAAAAATGCCTAATGTCGTGAACTGGAGGTAAATGAGATAAACGCTATTCGGGAGTCATTATCAACACTAGCTGACCTTGGTGGTCCGGTTATCATCATACTGGTGATTTTTTCCATAGTTGGCAGTGCCGTGATTCTTTTGAAAGTAGGGCAATTTTTACTGCTGCGCCTGGGTGCGGTTAAATTTGTGGACAGTGCCTTGCATTCCTGGAAAGCCAATGATCCGGAGAAGGCCATTAGCGCGGTGGAAGGCAGGCGTCATCCTGTTGCGAAGATGCTGTGCACCGCGTTTACTTGCAGTCAGCCCGAGTCTGCAATGTCGAGCGGGCAGGCGCGCGAGGAGACCTTGCGGGTTGCCTACGCGCAACTTGAATTGTTACGCAGCTATCTGCGCGTACTGGAAGTCGTCGCCGCGTTAAGTCCTCTGTTGGGGCTGTTGGGCACCACCCTGGGCATGATCGAAGTCTTTCGTGAATTGGAAATGGCGGGCAACAGAGTTGACCCCTCCATTTTGTCGGGAGGTATTTGGGAAGCCTTGTTGACCACATCAGTAGGCTTGGCCGTTGCGATTCCTGCCATACTCATGGTGAACTACTTTGACCGCGTAATCGAACGGGTAAGGCACCTTATGGAAGATGCCGCCACGCGCGTATTCACCAGTCACGACGACGTGCTTTGGGTGCGTGAACTCGGCTCATCCAACCCCCCAGGCATATACCAGTCATGATGACATGCCTTGATGAACGATGCAGCTTGCTCCCGTAACGAGAAAGCGTTCTCTGATCAACCTGACGCCACTTATCGACGTGGTGTTCATCATGTTGATTTTTTTCATGCTGGTAACCAATTTCACGCGGTTTTCCAACATTACCCTCAACGTTGCACAGGAAGAAGACGCCTTCGATCTCCAGCAGACCAGCTCAATTATCAGGATGTCGGCTACCGGCGCATTATATTTTGATCAGCAGAAAATCGATCTGGAGCAGCTTGGCAACTTGGCACACAGCAAAATAGACGCCAACGAAAAGCATATTTTTTTTATCCAGCCGGGTAAAGCAGTACTTTTGCAGGATACGATACGGATACTTGATGAGTTAATCCCCATCGCCGCCAGCAATATTTCTTTCCTGCGCGATGAAGCGGCGGATTCATCATGAAGCTGGATATGCCACAAAAACCGCGGGATATGGAGAACATCCTGCCGTTGATCAACGTTATCTTTTTACTGCTTGTGTTTTTTATTCTGAGTGGCATCTTCGTAACCCCTGAGTTGTTTGAGGTAGCCCCGCCCGAGTCGGCGAGTGAAGTCGGACCTGACGAAGATAAGGCGATGCAAATTCTATTGAGCGAGGATGGCTCACTTGCATACGGCAAGGCATTTATCACTCCGCATCAATTTCGACAACTGCTGGAGCAGGCAAAGTCGAGCGGCACTGCAACATCGCTGCAAGTCAAGGCCGACCGCAAGGTTACCATGCAAAAAGTGTTTGAAGTGATGGATGCTGTCAAGGAAGCCGACTATGAAAAGTTTCAACTCCTGACACTGCAAAAATAGCTTTTCCCACTGCAACATGGCAATCAGCGCAAGATATTGGCTTATTGCGATAAGCCTTGCCGTGTCGGTGCACGGCTATGTAATTTGGCAGTTGCATTTTCCTTCCGAGCCTCCCGTAAAATCGGATATCCTGAAAAGTTACACCATCGACCTCACCACCTTTCATGCCCCTCCAAAGCCTGTCAAGCTGGAACCTGTTGCGCCACCACCGCCCAAAAAGACGAAACCTCCAATACCCAAGCCCAAGGCAAAACCAAAACCAAAACCCAAGGTCATCAAACCTCGACCGATATCCGAACCTAGGGTCGCGCCGAAACCGGAGCCCGCAGCGGCTGTCCCCGAATACGAACCGCCTACACAGCCCGCTGCATTGCCCCCTCCACCAAAGCGCGCTTCCAATGTTGTCGGCTTGCCAGGCATACCGTCCAAGGCCCCATCCACCAGTGATGCCGACAAGGCGAATTACTACCGGCTTGTAATAAACAAGCTCGAGCGTAGGAAACGCTATCCGTCAAGCGCGCGCCGCCGCGACGAACAGGGCACGGTGCAGTTGGTGTTCACATTGAACAAGGATGGCAGCCTGCAAAGCTACAGGATCGGCAAAAGCTCCGGTTCGCGTGCGCTGGACCGCGAGGTAGGGAGGCTCATCAAGCGCGTTACACCTTTTCCTCCCGTGCCGCACAGCGTAAGCAAGGGTTCAATCGAACTGTCCATCGACATTTCGTTCAAGCTGCAGTAGAGCAGAGTTCTTTCAGGCTATCCACTGACGTGGCGCCTGGCCCAGCAGGCGACGTGTTCGGCGATATATTCGGCATCCCGTTTTCTCGAAACCAGGTGGTCGGCATCATCCAGTGAAATAAAACTCTTTGGATGTTTGGCCTTGGTAAAGATCTTCGCGGCCTCGTCAATCGACACGATATCGTCATAAGGTGAGTGGAAGATGAGAATCGGTTTATGCAGGTTTCTGGTAAAACGGCCCTCATCGTAGGATCTCAAATCCTTGATATACCTTTCAGTCAACTTGAAAGGACGGTCAAATATCGTGACCTCGGCAGACCCGTGCTTGATAATGGCTGGAATATGCTGTTCAAAATGGTCCAGCACGTGGGCAGGGCGGCTGGGAGCCGCGATAGTCACCACGGCTTCAATCTCCTCGATCTCGCATGCGGCCGCTATAGCTGCCGTTCCTCCCAGACTGTGTCCTATCAGCAATTTTGGAGGTGTATGGTTTTCCGTCAGAAACTTCACTGCGGCGTGGATGTCATCGATATTGTTGGAAAAATCCGTGTCTGAGAAGTCGCCTTCACTTTGACCCAGGCCCGTAAAATCAAAACGGAATACCTGTATGCCCTGATTTACCAATGCCTTGCAGATTCTGTAAGTGGCAGGATAGTCTTTTGAACAGGTAAAGCAGTGCGTAAAAATAGCTTGTGTAATGGGCTTCTCAGCCTGGTCGAGTGTTCCGGACAAAACCGTTTCAGAGCTGTTGGAAAAAACTATTTGCATAGTTTTTTTATCTCTTTATGGATATAAAGCAAGTAAAATCTGCCATAAAAGCTTCCTTGAGATTATATATTTCGCTTCGCTGGTGTATAGTACCAAGTTCTTGATTTGCTCAGTGCCATTACCGCTTTACTTATCAGGCCGGGCAACGTAACTATTTATTTTAATAAACAAGGAACCGGAAATGACAACAAACAATGCCCTGTCGAAGTGGGTAGAGGAAGTAGCGGCACTTACAAAACCGAACGAAATTATCTGGTGCGAAGGCAGTGACGCTGAATTTGATTCACTGGTTGATCAAATGCTTTCCACGGGTACCCTGCTGAGGCTGAATGAAGAAACCAACCCGAATTGTTACCTGCACCGCTCCGACCCTTCGGACGTCGCGCGGGTAGAACACCTTACTTATGTATGTACGAGGGACGAGGAAGATGCAGGCCCAAATAATAACTGGATGGACCCGGACGAGGCGCACGCAAAAGTAGACGCGCTGTTTGACGGCTGTATGCAAGGTCGTACCATGTACGTGATTCCCTACTGCATGGGGCCGATAGACTCTCCGCTTTCCCGTAACGGCGTGGAGATTACCGATAGCCCCTACGTGGTGGCCAATATGAAAATCATGGCGCGTATCGGCAAGCCCGCGTTAAAACGCATTGAAAAAGAAGGGACTTTTGTCAAGGGACTGCATTCCACCGGAGATTTAGACCCGGAAAAACGATTTATCATGCACTTTCCCGAGGAACTCTACATCAAGAGCGTTGGTTCGGGGTACGGCGGTAACGCGCTGCTCGGTAAAAAGTGTCACGCCCTGCGTATTGCCAGTTGGCAGGCACGCACGGAGGGCTGGTTGGCAGAACACATGTTGATCGTAGGTCTCGAAAGCCCGCAAGGTGAAACGCATTATATTGCCTGCGCATTTCCATCCGCCTGCGGTAAAACCAATCTGGCCATGCTGATTCCACCCGAACAGTACAAGGACTGGAAAGTAACCACCGTGGGTGATGATATATGCTGGTTGCATCTGCGTGATGATGGGCGGTTATGGGCCATCAACCCTGAATCAGGCTACTTCGGGGTAGTTCCCGGCACGAATGAGTGGTCCAACAAAAACGCCTATGACACCTTGAAGCACGATGCCATTTTCACCAATGTAGGCACAACTGCGGACAACGAACCATGGTGGGAAGATAAGAACGATGGCAAACAGCCTGCCTTCAACTGGAAAGGCGACTCTTACGATCCGGAAACAGGTCCGGCGGCACATCCGAATTCACGCTTTACGGTCTCTGCCAAAAACAATCCGGTATACTCCCCCATGGCAGATCATCCGGATGGTGTGCCTATTACGGCACTGGTCTTTGGCGGTCGCCGCAAAGAACTTGCACCACTCGTCTATCAGGCCAAAAACTGGTCGCATGGTGTGCTCGTGGGTGCCTCTTGTGCATCGGAAATGACTGCTGCCGCCATAGGCGGAGCTGGTCAGATACGACGGGACCCGATGGCAATGAAACCTTTCTGTGGATACAACTTCGGGGATTATTTTGCACACTGGCTCAGCTTCAATGGCAAGTCCGACAAGCTGCCAAAAATCTTTCATGTGAACTGGTTTCGCCGTGACCAGGACGGCAAGTTCATGTGGCCCGGTTTTGGCGAGAACATGCGTGTACTGGCCTGGATTGTTGAACGTTGTGCAGGCAAAGTTGACGCAAGAGAAACACCCGTTGGCTTCCTGCCCAATGTCGAGGACATAAATACGGATGGAATTGACGTTTCTGCAGAAACCATGCGGGAGTTACTTTCCTTCGATCCGGCGCAATGGCACCAGGAAATGGCTGCGATAGGTGAGTATTTTGCTGAATACGGCAACCGCATGCCAAAAGCCATGCTTGACGAATTGGGCGAGATTTCTGCGGCCCTGTCCCTGCAAAGCAAGGCAGCTTGACGACGTAAACGCTGATTGCGGAACCTGTTTGCTACAGGGTCCGCCATCAACGATGTAATTGTTGCGGCTTGTGGCAGGTGTTATGCCACGGGCTGCTTTCGTTCGATGGGCAAACTGGAGTCAAGCTGGACCTCAACTTTTAACGGTGTGCGCACTTTTCTGAAAGCACTTTAGCTTGCAGCTTTTGTTGTAAACCCGCGCAAGAAAACAGACTCAACAGCAGATTCGGTGGCGCGTGAGCATCACGAATATTTTTCAAGGCAGTCTTTTCGCCAACGACTTCCTCCAGGAAGCCATCACCAAATCGGCAGACTGGAAAACTCTTGATCCTGAAGCCCTTGTTACCTTTGAGCACGACCTCCGCACAATCTTCGAACATTTTCCGCTCGCGCAAACACCAAACGAAAGCCAGACTGAAGATGACCTGATTTGGCCCGTCCTGGTCTGCCTTGGCTGGACGTCCAGCCTTCGTCAACAGAATCTCTCTGCACGTGGCCGGGAAGACGTGCCGGACGGCCTGCTGTTCGCAGACGATGAGGCAAAGAATCGTGCCAACGGCTTTGCACAGGAGTGGAGGCGTTACGAATTCGGCCTGGCAATGGTCGAATCCAAGCGTTGGCTGCGACCACTTGATCGCCGTTCCGGGCGCCGGGGAGAGGAGACTGCACCCTCAACGCAGATGCTCCGCTATCTCCGGCGGGTAGACGACTTGACGACCGGTAAACTACGCTGGGGCATCCTCACCAACGGCGCGCGCTGGCGGCTTTACTACCAGGGTGCCCGCTCCGTCTCGGAGCAGTTCTTCGAAGTCGATCTTGCAGTACTTCTCAACCTCCCTGGCTTCAATGACGACCTGTTTGCCCTCGACGAAGACAAACGCCGTCACTGGCTGCGCGTGTTTGCGCTGGTTTTCCGACGCGAAGCATTTCTTCCCAGCTCCGTCGACTCGCGCACGTTCCATCAACGCATCATCGAGGAAAGCCGGTTCCACGAACGGCGCGTCGCCGGCAATCTTTCCGACCTGGTCTTCGGCCAGATCTTCCCGGAGCTTGCCCGTGCCATCGCTGCTGCCGCGCCTGAAGCACCATTGCCGGAAGTGCGCGAAGCCAGCCTGGTGCTACTCTACAGGTTGTTGTTTATCCTCTATGCCGAGGATCGCAACTTGTTGCCTGTACGCGATACACGCTATGATGATTACGCGCTCCGCGAGAAGGTACGTGACGATGTCAGGCGTCGCAAGGATGCCAAAGATACCTTTTCCGGGACGGCGGCACGGTACTGGTCGATTATCGACGATCTTTGCCGTGCTATCGACAAAGGCGACACGACAATCGGCCTGCCACCCTATAATGGCGGACTGTTCGACCGGGTGCGAACACCGCTTCTCAACAGCGTCAAGCTCGGCGATCAGGTCATGGCCGACATCATTGACGCACTTTCCTTTGAGCCCACGCCTAGTGGTCGTCGCTACATCAACTACCGCGACTTGAGTGTTCAGCAACTCGGCTCAATCTACGAGCGCCTGCTGGAGCACGAGATCATTCGTGAAGGCAAGGAGATTATCGTCCGTCCCAACATCTACGCGCGCAAGGGGTCGGGCAGCTATTATACGCCCGATGACCTAGTTGGCCTGATTGTCGAGGAAGCGGTTGGGCCCCTGGTCCAGTCATGTATGGACGCCTTCGAGGCCGGGATTTCCGAACTCAAGACAAGCAGTTTGCCAGAAGACCGAAAGGTTGGACGATTGAAACGGTTTGACCCGGCCGAGAAGATCCTGGAACTGAAAGTATGCGACCCGGCCATGGGTTCGGGACATTTCCTGGTCAATCTCGTTGATTATCTTGCCGACAGGGTAATCATGGCGATGGCGGAGGCAGAAGCTGCATGGGACGGCTATACCTCGCCACTGACCGAGCGGGTCGACGTCATCCGCAATACGATCATGGGCAATGCCGAAGAACGCGGTTGGACTATCGATGCAGAACAACTTGACGACCGTCACATTGTCCGGCGCATGGTACTCAAGCGCTGCGTCTACGGTGTGGACAAGAACCCGATGGCCGTGGAACTGGCGAAGGTCGCATTGTGGTTGCACACCTTTACAGTAGGTGCGCCCCTGGGCTTTTTGGATCATCATCTGCGATGTGGTAACAGCCTGTTTGGTGCCTGGGTACGAAGCGGCATTGACACGGCGGAACGAGGTGGACGGCTTTTTCTGGAAAGGTCCTTGAATCGTGCCATTCGCGCGGCTGCTCCCATGCAGATTATCGAGAGTCTGACCGACGCCGAGATTGCCGAGGCGCACCGCTCCGCCGACATCTTTGCTGAAATTGAGGAAATGACGACTCCGCTGAATGCTTTTCTGTCACTGGTTCAAGCCTTTGATTGGCTGGATATTCGCAACCAGGAAGACAAGGTGGCACTTCATTCCTATCTTACAGGGGTGTTCGGTGATCCCATCGACATTGCCCTGGACAAAATCGAAGTCTCGAAGGAAAGGCCGGAAGGCAAAAGGTTTGCCGGACTGCTGGAAAAGGCGCGGATTCTCATCACCGAGGAACGCTTTTTCAACTGGCAGGTGGCATTTCCCGACGTATGGTCGGAATGGGAAAACGTCAGGCTGAAAGGCGGCTTTGACGCCGTGATTGGCAATCCGCCATGGGACCGGATGAAACTGCAACAGGTCGAATGGTTTGCTGCCCGGCATCGCGAGATTGCCATGGCGCAACGCGCCGCTGACCGCAAGCGCATGATTGCCGACCTGGAAAAGGCCGGGAATCCGCTTGCGCGAGATTTTGCCACAGCCAGCGAGCGGGCAGTGACCGCAGTCCGCATGGCACGGACCTGTGGTGACTATCCATTGCTGTCTGGCGGTGACGTGAATCTCTATTCACTGTTTGTCGAACGCGCGATGACCCTCGTCAAGCCGGAAGGCATGGTCGGACTGCTCACTCCCTCCGGCATTGCTTCCGACAAGACGGCATCGCGGTTCTTCAAGGGCGTGGCGACAGAAGGAAGATTGAAAGCACTCTACGATTTCGAGAACAAAAAGGTCTTCTTTCCCGATATTCATGCCTCGTTCAAATTCTGTGTGTTTGTCGCAAGTCCCTCGCCGATATCCAGTGACGCGCGATGCGCCTTTTTTCTGCACAGTGTGTCCGAACTCGACGACTCCGAGCGTTGTTTTCCGCTGACGGCGACAGACTTTGCCCGTGTCAATCCGAATACTGGTACAGCGCCGATCTTCCGCTCTCGTCGCGATGCCGAGTTGACTACTACGATCTATAAACGTCTGCCAATACTGGTCGATCATTCGTCTGACGAGGAAGTCAAGGCGTGGCCGGTGAAATACACCCGGATGTTTGATATGACCAACGACTCCGGTCTGTTCCGTACGCGAAAGGAACTTGAGGAACAGGAAGGTGCCTGGCCCACCGGTGGCAACCAATATGACAGCCCTTCCGGTGAATGGGTACCCCTCTACGAAGGCAAGATAGTGCAGGCGTTCGACCACCGGGCTGCAGGCGTCGTTGTCAACCTGGAGAACCAGCACCGGCCTGCGCAGCCTGTACCGGCAACGCTGGAGCAGCATTGCGACCCGAACTGGTTGCCTAGCCCACAATTTTGGGTATTGAAAGGTGAAACGGACTTTCCTGACGCGGGATATCTGCTTGCATTTAAGGACGTAACTGCACCCACTAATGTTCGGTCGATGATTGCTGCGCTGATTCCGAATGCCGGTGCTGGAAACACGCTTCCCATCATTTCAATAGACGGACAGGCTGTAGTGAACGTTATTCTCCTGCTCGCCAATTTCAGTACTGTTCCATTTGATTATGTCGCGCGCCAGAAGATTCAGGGACAGCACCTGAACTGGTTTATCATTGAACAACTTCCCGTTGTCCCACCGGAGCACTACGACACTGTCCATTTCGGTTCGAAAACAGCCGGTGAGATTATCCGCGAGGCAGTGCTGGAACTGACCTATACTGCCCACGACATGGCACCCTTCGCCGGTGATATGGGTTATGTGGACGAAACCGGGGAGGTGAGGCCGCCCTTCCTGTGGGACGAGGACCGCCGCCTTCACCTGCGCGCCAAGCTCGACGCCGTGTTCTTTCACCTCTACGGCGTCACTGACCGCGATGACGTGCGCTACGTCTATTCAACCTTTCCCATCGTTGAGCGCCAGGAGACTGAAGCGTATGGCGGCTACCGCTCGTGCGACCTCTGCCTTGCCTGGATGAATGCACTGGCGGCAGGGAACCCGGATGCGGAGGTCAACCTGTAGGGAATTGGAAAACCCGGCGCTTTTGAGCTGCGCAGGAAAAATAATGCAGTCGGGATGAAGTATGACGGTCCGCTGTGAACGGATTGGCAGACAGTGCTATTTTCGATTAATGCTGGTATATTTTATCGGTCCATTAGATGAGATAATGATGCCTCGTTACTACGTCAACAAAAATGCGCAACCAAACGGTGTCCATGAAGTTCACGCTACCGGATGCGCGTACATGCCTGACGAACAGGAGAGGGTTTGTCTAGGCAATTTTCATGGTTCAGAAGGCCTGCACAGTTGCCATTTTGCGATAAAGGAGGCTGGCAAGCATTACTCGCAAGTCAACGGCTGCTACTATTGCGCCAGCGAATGCTATAAGCCCTGAGTGGAAACGGGACGGCAGTAAAGCCGTTCAAAATTTCATAAAAAACCCGGACAATGCACGGGTTGGGAATGGGATGGTAGTTTCTACTCCGGTTCCGGGGAGTCAACGCCATCCCGCTTGCTTCCTGCAATTCTTACAGTTATTCCTCTGTAGTCGCGGCTTCAGCAGCGGGGGTTTGATACATGGACTCAAACATTTGCTGGTAACTGGCCGGGTTCATCATCCACGCCAAGCCTTCCTGTTGCCAAGTGGTGTCCATCATTTTATATGCAGGTTGATAGAAGGCGGGATTCATCATGGCCGTCATCCATTGCATATAGAAAGCAGGGTTGGCATAGGCATACATGGGTTGATAGGTTTGCGGATTCATTGAAGCCGCCATCCAGTTCGTGTACATCTGCGGATTCATGAATTGGACAAATGCATTCATCAGTTTTACAGGGTTGCTCATGTTTGCCATCCAGACGCTCCATTGCTTGGAGTCCAAAGAACATTCCATGATTTCCTGAGTAGTTAGCGGATTGTTCATCAATGCTACCAGTTCCATGAACTTGGCAGGATTTGCCATCGCGACCGCCATCGCTTCCGGGTCGGTGAACGCAGCGGGAAGGTTGCAGTCAGAAGAAACCACGCTCTGCTCCTGCTCATTGCTCTTGGCAAAAACTCCGATGAGTGTCGACGTGCCTACCAGGAGTACGCTGCATAGTATCGCCAGTGCTGTTTTAGAAAGTTTCATGACATCTTTTCCTATAAAATAGTAATAATATAAGAATATTCTAATATAATTTTACAGGAAGGAAGAAGTTTTTTTTAATATACGTATAATTTTTTATTATGGGACCGTAATACGGTGTTTGTTATTACTGCAGAAACTCACGGCAGGAGGCATAATCGCCGCGAAAGCAGATGTGTTCTTTACGCTGGCGTAACTGGTCTTCGTACATGGGGTCGTAATAATTATCCAGTACGGCGGTAAGCCAGTCACGATGTTTGGCAAGGTTGCCGGTGTCGGCGTGCAGACTCAGCGCATTTTGCATGTCTTTGCGAATGTTGCCGTAACGGGCAGGCCCCAGTCTTTTGCAAATCCTGTCCAGACTGTCGAGAAGGTAAGAAGAGAATGCAGCAAAACCATCTTGTTGTCCGTACAGGTCGGTAAATTCGGCTTGCATGTCAACGATGTATTCTTGCATGAGACGCCGCAGCCTCGCTTCGCGGGGTTCCTCAATCACCACCAGCGGCGAGTAGCGCATTTTCTCAAATAACGTCTTGGGGATGCCTACCTTGCCGATGGTGCGCGCCTCATCTTCCAGGACAACGCTGCGTTCTCCAAGTTTCAGAAATGCTATTGCCAGGATATTTTCAAAATTTATTTGATTGTTTTGCGGCTGTGCGTGGCGACCAAAGCTGGAACCGCGATGATGCGCGGCGGCTTCCAGGTCGATGCCGTTGTCCAGGCTTCCAACCAGCGTGGTCTTGCCGCAGCCGGTCTTCCCGCCAACCAGTTTGAATGTGCACTGGTCTGCAACGCGCTCCAGTTCATTCAGCAGAAAGCCGCGCAGTGCCTTGTAGCCTCCCTTTATCACGGGAAAATCGACTCCTGCATCCCGCATCCACTGCTGTGCGATCTGTGAACGCAGTCCGCCCCGGAAGCAATACAGGGAACCATTGGGATGGCGGTGGGCAAACTCCGTCCACGATCGGACGCGCGTTTCCCTTACCTCTTCCCGCACCAGTTCATACCCCTTTTCTATCGCCTTCTCCCGGCCGTACCGCGCATAGCAGGTGCCGACTATCTCACGCTGACGGTCGTCCATTATCGGTAGATTCTCTGCATTGGGAAAGGCGCCGCGCTTGTATTCCACGGGTGCGCGCACGTCTATCAGTGCAACGTTATCAATGAACAAGTCGGCACGTGTTTCGATATAGTTTTGCATCGCCACCTGCTGTTTCTACAAGTGTCCAAATGACAAGGCGAGTTTAAGTAAATGATTCTGTATAATCCATCTTGTTATGGCAACACGGTACAAATGG
Source organism: Gammaproteobacteria bacterium (assembly GCA_965215055.1). Lineage (GTDB taxonomy): Bacteria > Pseudomonadota > Gammaproteobacteria > UBA4575 > UBA4575. The sequence continues at coordinate 650,755 of OZ244046.1, read as the reverse complement.
TTGAGCGGACGAGAATCCGTCAAGGAAGTCGAAGAGGGCAGGCTGCTGGCCCCGAAGTTTGACGAACACGGCTTGATTCCCGCGGTGACTACTGATGCTGAATCAGGAGAACTGCTGATGCTGGGCTATATGAATGCAGAGGCACTTGCAAAAACTATAGAAACGGGTGAAGCGCATTATTGGAGCCGCAGCCGGCAGTGTCTGTGGCACAAGGGTTCCACCAGCGGGCTCATACAAAAAGTCGTCGAATTGCGCATTGACGATGATCAGGACGCGGTGTGGCTGAGGGTGGACGTAATAGGCGGTGCAAGTTGCCACGTCGGTTACCGCTCATGTTTTTACCGCGCGATTAAAACCGGGCACAAGCTGGGCGATACCCCCGTTGAAATGGAATACAGGGAATATAGAAAAGTATTTGATCCCGAGCAAGTGTATGGAGATGCACCTAACCCCACCAAGTTGTAAGCCGTACCTGTCACGCAGTTTCGATGGGTAAGGTTCAAGCACTATATCATTCCTGGGTTGCAGTATTTGACGCCAATCCCTACGTGCATGCGCTGGGGATTGTCTTGATTTTTACGCTTTTTGCTCTGCTTGTGAACTTTGTAATCGTTTACCTCCTGAAGCAGATTGTTATCAGGACAACCATGGCAAGCAATGGCAGTGTTCTCGATCTCTTGAAGAAGCCGTTGTTTGTCAGTCTGGTGATTGCCGGTTTGGGGCAGGCGGTGCGGGCACTGCACATGCCGGACAACGTAACGTTTATAACGACGTCAGTGCTGAAGACTATTGTCGTCATTATCTGGACTTTTGTTGTAATCAGGTTGGCCAAGTTTTTCCTCAATAAGGCGAGTACCAGTGAGAAGCAAAGCCGTTTCGTGCAAAAAAGCACCCTACCTTTGTTTACTAATCTGGTAATAATTTTCGTCGTCGCTTCGGCCGTCTATTTTCTATTCATATCCTGGGGTATAGATGTTTCCGTTTGGCTTGCCTCGGCGGGTATTATCGGCATTGTGATCAGCTTTGCTGCCAAGGATACCTTGGCAAATCTGTTCGCAGGAGTATTCATCCTGGCTGACGCACCCTATAAGCTGGGCGACTACATTGTGCTGGATTCGGGCGAGCGCGGGAAAGTTACGCACATTGGTATACGCAGCACCAGGCTGTTGACGCGCGACGACGTGGAAATCACCGTTCCGAACTCCGTTATGGGCAATGCCAAGATCACCAACGAGGCTGGTGGCCCCAGTACTAAGCACAGAATTCGGGTCCGGGTAGGCGTTGCCTACGGCAGCAACGTGGATCAGGTGCGCGAAGTATTGCAACAGGTCGCCGTTGAAAACGATAAGGTCTGCAAAATACCGGAGCCCCGCGTGCGCTTTCGCAATTTTGGCAATTCGAGCCTGGACTTTGAGCTACTCTGCTGGATAGAAATGCCGGTGTTGCGGGGGCTGGTACTGGACCAGTTGTACACTGCGGTATATAAGCGATTCATGGAGTTGGCAATCGAGATTCCGTATACCAAGCAGGACGTGTACATAAAGAGTATACCGTCCGCTTGATTTTCAACCATGCAGTAAGATGATACGTGCACGACCATTTGTTAGATTTCCATGAAGGCCGCCAGCCCAGCGCGCGTGGAACTCGTTGATGCCAACGCAACGGAAGTGGCATGTGACGGTGGTGGCAGTGCAGGCCATCCACTGGTCTACCTGCCGTTTGGCAACGAATCGTGGGTAATCTGCTACTACTGCGGCAAGCGCTTTGAAAAACAGCCGGCCAGCCAGTTCAAGGATTGAAGTCGTGCAAAAATTGCTTCGTACAGTGTGCCCTTTTTGTAATTTCTTTGTAATCCTGTACATTACTGTTCTCAGGAAGGCCCGGGTGGCGGCCGCTTAAATATAAAAGTCTGTTTTTAGCGGGGTGGGTATGGCAGCAGATAAAATTAGCGTGATGGTTACTTCAGGTAATCGGGAGCAGTTGCAAATGGCTGCGATGGTGGCCTCAGTGGGTGCGGTGAGCGGCAATGACGTAGCCGTATTTCTGTCAATGAATGCGCTGAAGTTTTTCGTCAAGGACAACATGGAGAAGGCACCTGCCGAAGGTGAGATGGGCAGATTGATAGAAGAAAAAAATGCGCCAGACTTCAAAACCCTGTTTCAACAGGCCGTAGAGTACGGTGACGCAAAAATTTTTCCCTGCTCAATGGCGATCGACATACTTGAAATCAAGCAGGACGATATGGAAGGCTTCATCTCGGAACCGATGGGATTGACTGCGTTCCTGAGCGATGCGTCTGATGGCCAAGTCTGGCATTTTTAGGGTAGGGAAGTACTATTTGTTCTTATTCCGCTCTTCGATTTTTGCCCAGCTATCGCGGAGAGTGACAATACGATTAAAGATTAGTTGCTGCTGGGTGCCATCTTTGCCATCCAGACAGAAATAACCCTGCCTTTCGAACTGTACACGATCCTCTGCCGCAAAATCCTTCGCGGCAGGTTCAATTTTACAATCCCTCAGCACCTCAAGAGAATTTGAGTTGAACGCTGCACTCCAGTCTTCGCCAGCAGCTGGGCAGGGCGTGTCAAGTATACGGTCATACAGATGTGCCTCAACGTTGAGGGCATGTCCGGCCGATACCCAGTGGATGATTCCCTTGGGCCTTTTTTTCGTGCCCTTTTGTCCCTTGCTGCCCGGATCATAGTTGCAACGCAACTCAATCACCCTGCCTGCGTCATCTTTGACGATCTCCTCGCAGACAATGTTATACGCATGGCGCAGGCGTACCTCCTTGCCGGGTGCCAGCCGAAAGAAGTTTTTCGAGGGATGCTCCATGAAATCATCACGCTCGATGTAGAGCGTATTGGAAAAGGGAACAGCACGCATACCAAGCTCCAAGTCCTTGGGATGATTGCGTACTGACAGCATCTCTTCCTGTCCGGAGGGATAATTTTCAAGTACCACTTTCAACGGTCTCAATACACACATGATGCGCTTTGCAACGGGGTCCAAATCCTCGCGTATGCAGTTTTCCAAAACCCCCATCTCTATGGATGCGTCTTTTTTGGTAACGCCGATGCGCTCACAGAAATTGCGGATGGATGCTGGTGTAAAACCACGCCGGCGCATTCCGGAAATCGTCGGCATACGCGGGTCATCCCATCCTTCGACGAGGTCTTCTGCTACCAGTAGATTCAGTTTGCGCTTGCTGGTAATCGTGTAATCAAGCGCCAGTCTGGCAAATTCTATCTGCTGCGGATGGCAAGGCAGGTCCAGTTCATTTAGTACCCAATCGTACAGCGGGCGATGGTCCTCAAACTCAAGCGTGCACAAGGAGTGTGTCACGCCTTCCAGTGCATCCGAAATGCAATGAGTATAGTCGTACATGGGGTAGATGCACCATGCGTCCCTCGTTCTTGGATGCGTGGAAAATTTAATGCGGTACAGAACGGGATCCCGCATGTTGATGTTCGGTGAAGCCATGTCGATTTTCGCACGTAACACGTGTGCGCCCTGCTTGAATTCACCGGAGCGCATACGCTTGAACAAATCGAGATTTTCTTCCACGCTGCGGTTGCGGTAGGGACTTTTCATACCAGCTTCGGTCAGTGTGCCGCGTTGCCGACGGATTTCTTCCGCGTTGAGACTGCAAACGTACGCCTTGTTTTTTTTAATCAGCTGCAGTGCATACTGATATAGTTGTTCGAAGTAATCCGATGCGAACTTCAACTCCGACCATTCAAAACCCAGCCATTGCACGTCCCGCTTGATGGCGTGAATATACTCCTCGTTTTCCTTATCCGGATTGGTGTCGTCAAAGCGCAGATTGCAGCGGCCGTCGTAATCCTGCGCGATGCCGAAGTTAAGGCAGATCGACTTGGCGTGTCCGATATGCAAATAGCCGTTTGGTTCGGGGGGAAAGCGTGTAACGACCACGCCGTTATTCTTGCCGCACGCAACGTCTTCATTGATGATCTCGCGGATAAAATTCCCGTGCGGTACCGGAGTCTGAGCGGTCGTTTTCATTTAATCGAAAATACCCTGAATTCTACCGCTTATCTACTCAATTCTACTCAATGTACTTAAGCGTGCTTTTTTGGAAGTTGGTGATGTGAAAATACTGCAACGAAAAAAGTCTAAATCCATGACAACAAACAGGTAATTATGTAACAGTGTCGACTGCCGAAATAGAACGGCTTTGTGCTATCCAATGTCGTTTTTAATGTGTGTTGCTTCGAATATATTGACAATTGTAAAGGAACTGGTCTGAATTTATATTTCGGGAAACCTGATCATGATGCTCCGCAATGACATCCTTTTGCCCACGTGTGCAGACACTGTACGTAGTCACTTGGTGCGGCTGGGCGTAGACAACGTCGGCTGCCTCGACGTGTTCGACAGTGTCACGTCCACTAATGACTATCTTCTGCACAAGGAAGTCGGCAACGAGATAGCGGTCTGTATTGCGGAGCAGCAGACGCAGGGACGAGGGCGATTTGGGCACACGTGGTGGTCGCCGCCTGGCAATATTTATCTGTCGTTGTCGTATCCACTGGCAGAATGGAAAAGCAGGTACGCAACGCTGGGGCTATGGTTGTTAATCGCAATTGCAAAACTGTTTGAACAGCTTAAGTGCAGCGGCGTTCAACTCAAGTGGCCGAACGATATTTGCGTGCAGGACAGAAAGCTGGGCGGCATACTGATAGAGCAAAAGTCAGGCCAGGCACACCGGCGCTTGGTCGTTGGTGTAGGGCTGAATGTCGCTGCGTCCACCACGTCAAAGACGATGGACGCGCCGCGGGAAATTCACTGGCAGAATCTCATCTCGATAATACCGGACCGGAAGCTGTCCAGAGATGAGCTGGCCGCGCAGATAATCGTTGCATTGACTACGACATTGGCCGGTATGGAGAATAACGTGCTGACAAACCTGCCCGCTATCTGGAGCCGTTATGACGCCATGCGCAACCGTGTCATTCGATTCACGTGTAATAGTCGGAGCGACGGTGGCGTTGCCAAGGGCATTGACAGTCAGGGGCGGTTGATTGTGACATCAAACGGCAAAACAAGGCACCTGCACGATGCGCATGTAAGCGAAATAAGGCTATGAAGTGGTTACTTGATCTCGGCAACAGCTGCTGCAAATCCGCCATGCTCGCAGGCGGGAAAATTACTTGTCATGAACCACGCCTTTATAATAAGGAAAACAGGCTTGCCGTCATCGAATCCATTCTGCGCGAACAAACCACTCTGCCAAGGCAGGCGATTATCTGTTCCGTGCTGGATGAAAGTTTCAACCGTGAATTAACGCAGTGGCTCGGTAGTCATAAGCTGAATGATTGTTATTTTCTCAATCCATGTACGGAGACCTTTGGCATTCGGCTTGGCTATGCAAACCCTGCTCAGTTGGGTGCTGATCGTCTGGCAGTGATGATAGCAGTGCATGAAAAGTTTGACGGCGACAAGTGCATCGTCGACTATGGCACCGCGGTTACGATTGATGTGCTGGATGCCAACGGCATTCATCGCGGTGGTGTGATCTTGCCGGGTGCGGCAAGTATGCAGCGGGCATTATGTGCGGATACCGGTATTGCCCACTACGAGGCAGGAGGGAAATTTGATATTTTTGCAGCGAATACGCTCGATGCTGCCCATACGGGATGTCTCATCGCCGTTACGGGAGGCATACAACAGGCCGTAGATACCATGCAGGCGCACTATGGTTCACTGGACAGGGTTATCGTAACGGGTGGACACGCTGCCAAGGTTGTTGCGTACTTGCATGCCCGCGAAGTTGTGCAAGAACCGCAGTTGGTACTGGACAGCTTGGCAATCGTTGCCAGAAGGATGGGGAACTGAATAACTGTTGCTCCACATGTCCGACTCCAGGGTTGAGTTCAGACAGTTTGGCCAGCACTTTATCGTTTATCTGCCTTTACCTAGGCCAGACAATACTTTAATCAGTGAACAATGATACACTCATTTATATTGTTCATAGCGTGCTGGCGTAGCTCAGTTGGCAGAGCAGCTGATTTGTAATCAGCAGGTCGTAGGTTCGATTCCTATCGCCAGCTCCAACCAGCCAGCGGAAGAACAAGGAAGTCGGTATTGACTATGCAATAGTTGCCCGCAGGAGGAGATGATGTGTCTTGACGTCTCAGGTACTTTTAGCAGGCAGGGTTCGCCTGGGGAACGAGGGTTGGTGTAAGCCCCTGTCAGGGGTAAATCTTAATAAAGAATGGAAGATATTATCCCGTTCCATAGAGCGGAAACGTTGCAGCAAGATGTTTGAACTGCTTATCTTCGATTGTGACGGCGTTATCGTGGACAGCGAAAGAATAGCTGCCGACGTGTTTGCCAAGGTGCTACAAGAAGAATGCGGCCTGTCGCTTGATCCATACACCGTGTACGAAACGTTCATCGGCCAACCCCAATCGCAGATTTTAACCATCGTCGAGCAAATGCTCGGCGTTAAACCTCCTGCTGATCTCATAATGCGCTACAGGAGCGATATGGACAGTGCATTGCAAAGGTCGCTGACAGCCGTATCGGGCATCGAGCAGGTGCTGGCGGAGATTTCCATTCCCTATTGCATTGCCTCGGGCGGCTCCTATGCGAAAATGAAGGCTACCCTGGCTCGGACCGGTCTACTCAGGTTTTTTGAAGGCAGGCTTTACAGTACCTCCGATGTTGCCTGCACCAAACCGAGTCCCGATATTTATCTCCATGCCGCACGCAGCATGGGTTGTTCACAGCCTGAAAAATGCCTGGTTATCGAAGACAGTCCCCTAGGAGTGCGGGGAGCCGTGGCCGCTGGAATGATCGTGTTCGGCTATGCCGAACTGATGAAAGAAGAAAAGCTGATCGCTGCAGGTGCTCACCACGTCTTCAGAGACATGGGCAAACTGCCCAGCGAGATTTCGCACTATCAGCAAAATATTCTACAATCTGAAGCCTTATGCTGTTCAGAATAATTATCACGGTTCTGATTAGCCTGCTGCTGTACGGCTGTGCGATGACTGTCTCCGAGTCCGACTCACTGTCTGCAGAGACGGTAGAGATGACGCCGTCCATCAGGGCCGCGCCGCTGGACGGTATCTGGACGGGCAAGTTCGAGTTTGACAGTGGCAAGGGACCTTTTGATTTCACTGCCGTGCATCTGAACGACAAAGCTTTCGCGTTCAGCCGGAGTGCCAAGGCTGTATGCATCGGCACCGTGGCCCTGGACGGCAGCGCCTATACCTCAGAGTATATTCTGTTTGCCCTCGACGGCGGCCCTTTTGATACGGCCATGCTCACTGGTCAATTTGTTGAAAACAACAAAATCTCCTCTCGCTTTGCTACCCGACACGGTGGCTCGACCGGTGAACTTCATCTCGCCTATGATCTCCTCTACGATGTACCGTCGTCTCTGACCGCAATACAGGGAAACTGGTCGTATACCGACGCGGATGGTTTGACGACGGAATTTGCCATCCAGTCGGACGGGACGCTTACGGGCCGTGATTCCGTCGACTGTGAATACTCGGGCCGCATCGAAATTATCAACCCTGCCCATAACGCCTATCGTATACAGACGCAGATCACGGCATGTGATTCCGTCAATGGCCTCTACGAAGGCGTCCTGTTCACCTCCGACCCACATCTCAACGTCCATCTCGTTAGTCAGCACTACGGTTTCTATTTCCTCTTCAGTCCCGACTAGGCTAATACCTCTGATAAGTGTTCAACTGGCCAAGCGTAGCCTCTGGGTACAATCGTTCTTTTGATAGTGCTTCAACTATAATCGTAGCGTGAAGAGGAGCTTGTGATGTTGCGCGCTGTTCTGCTGGCCGTTTTCCTGGTATGTGCCTTGCCAACTGTCGGACAGGGCCGTGATGATTATGAGCGGGTGGAAGTAGTTGGCGAAGGTAAAGTACTGCTTGCTACCATTGAATTTCTTGTGAAGAGAGGCATATTGCCATATCAAGTTTCCCCGCCATCCGGAAAAGGTATTGACACCAACTCAATCAAAACTCGAGTTAAAAATTTGTTTGAAGGTACATCGTTTGAACCAGAGTTTGTTGGCTCCGGTCCAGATGTAGTGGCGATTTCAGAAAATGAATGGTGGATAGTCGAGTGCAAAGGGGCTGGTATGGGTAAGCCTTCAACGTATCGCAACAGTTTTGACAGGGCATTAGCCAGCGCTGTTTCTTACTATGAAGAGACTCCTCCGCCAGAACTAGAGCTGGCAAAAAATGCAAAGGTATTTCTTGGATTAGCTCTTCCAGATTCTACACAATATCTAAAAGAACTGGAGCGACGTGTTCGTTTGCCCCTTCGTCGACGATTAAATCTATGGGTATTATTGTATGAAAAATCGGGGGAGATCAGGGCTATTGCACCAAACGAGCCATACTAGTTCTTAATTGTAAAAGAGGATAATCACGTTTTTATAAGACTCTTTCGCAATTATTGTGATGGACTCACCCGAATTTTCAACGTTGACCTAAAATAATGCAGCTACAAGTGATACTAACCCCCAAGTAAGGATTTTCCCCGACCGATTGCATAGTACTCAAGCCCAGACTGCTCTACGATAGCCGGGTCGTAAAGATTGCGACCGTCGAAAATGGCAGGGTGGGTCAGTGCGTTTTTGATATTGCCGAAATCGGGGCTTTTGAACTCGTTCCATTCCGTAACGATAGCCAGCACGTCCGCACCCTCCAACGTCTGACTGACGCTATCGCACAATTGTAGTTGTCGGTGGTTACCGTAGATGCGGCGGCATTCGTCCATGGCTACGGGATCGTAAGCCTGTACCTTGGCACCAGCTTGCCACAGCGCGCGCATGAGTTCACGGCTTGGTGCTTCCCGCATGTCATCGGTATTAGGTTTGAAGGCAAGTCCCCACAGTGCGATGATCTTGTCGTTTAGCTCGCCGTCGAAAAAGGCGTGGATCTTGTTATACAGGATTTGTTTTTGCTGTTGATTTACCTGATCAACCGCCGCCATTAAGGTGGGCGTATAGCCTGCCTCATGAGCAGTATGATGCAGTCCCTTGACATCTTTTGGTAAACAGGAGCCGCCGTAGCCACAACCCGGGTAAATGAAATGGTAGCCGATACGGGGGTCGGAACCGATCCCCAGACGCACCCGTTCGATATCCGCACCCAGCCTTTCGGCGATGTTGGCCAATTCACTCATAAAGCTGATTTTTGTTGCCAACATGGCATTGGCCGCGTATTTGGTCAGTTCAGACGAGGTGGAGTCCATGACTTGCATGCGGTCGTGATTGCGGTTGAACGGGGCGTAAAGCGTACGCATGAGTGCTATGGCACGCGGGCTTTCCGTACCGATGATGATGCGTGATGGCTTCATGAAGTCGTCAACCGCGTTGCCTTCTTTTAGAAACTCGGGGTTTGAGACTGTGTCAAACTTGATTTTCGTGCCTCTTTCATCCAATCGCTTCTGCACAGCGTGTGCCACCCTTCTGGCAGTGCCGGCCGGTACGGTTGATTTGGTGATGATAACCTTGTAGTCGTCCATGTACAGACCAATAGTCTGAACTGCTGTCAGAACGTGTCGCAAGTCCACTGAGCCGTTCTCGTGGAGAGGTGTGCCGACGGCAATGAATTGAAACAGTCCATGCGTAACACTTGCCTGTAAATCCAGCGTAAATTTGATCCGGCCGGCTTCCGCGTTCGCCTGGATAAGTTCCTGTAACTGCGGCTCGTGAACAGGCAAGATGTGCTTTCTCAATTTGTTGATCCTGGCGCCGTCTACGTCCACGCACAGCACGTGGTTGCCCACCTGCGCCAGACATGCGGCAGTTACTAGACCGACGTAACCGGACCCATAAACTGTTATGTCCATGGCGTAATCATTTGCCGTGGATCAGACGTGATGTTCAAGTGAGACATGGCAGGTATTATATAGATGAAGCGCGCAACAACTGAAAATACTTTTTACCCTGTCGACCCGTCATCTGTGGCATATTGACAGTGCGCAAAGGACTCACGCACAATCGCGCAATATTTTTATGGAGGGGTACCCAAGCGGTCAACGGGAGCAGACTGTAAATCTGCCGGCTCAGCCTTCGGAGGTTCGAATCCTTCCCCCTCCACCATTTCCGCTGAAGCGGGTGTAGTTCAATGGTAGAACCTCAGCCTTCCAAGCTGATGATGGCGGTTCGATCCCGCTCACCCGCTCCAAAAAATTTATGCGCATTTTAAATTTATACCTCTACCCGAAAAGCCTGCATGAAAACCTACATCTTCTACGCATTAGTAAACTTGCGGAAATAGCTGCGTCTGTAATGCTTTGAGGTTACAATCACACTGATAGTGCCCATATAGCTCAGTCGGTAGAGCACTTTCTTGGTAAGGAAGAGGTCACCGGTTCAAATCCGGTTATGGGCTCCAGTTGTATGAGTCATCTACGATAAAAAAGGAAGAGCCGATGTCGAAAGAGCGATTTGAGCGTAGCAAGCCGCACGTCAATGTAGGGACGATTGGTCATGTAGATCATGGCAAGACCACGTTAACGGCGGCTTTAACCAAGATCATGGGTGAGGCCCACGGTGGGGAGTATCGTGCGTACGACCAGATAGACAATGCTCCGGAGGAGCGGGAGCGGGGGATCACCATAGCGACTGCGCACGTGGAGTATGAGAGTCCGTTGCGGCACTACGCCCACGTAGACTGTCCTGGTCATGCCGACTACGTCAAGAACATGATCACCGGCGCGGCGCAGATGGACGGTGCCATTCTCGTAGTCAGTGCTGCCGACGGTCCCATGCCCCAGACGCGCGAGCACATTCTGTTGGCGCGGCAAGTAGGGGTGCCCTACATTCTTGTCTACATGAACAAAGCCGACCAAGTGGATGACGCCGAGCTACTCGAGTTGGTCGAGATGGAGATACGTGAACTGCTGACCGCCTACGAATTTCCCGGCGATGACACCCCCATCGTCACGGGTTCAGCCCTGCAAGCCCTCGAAGGGGACTCCTCTGAGATGGGCGTACCCTCCATTATCAAGCTAGTTGAAGAAATGGATCGTTTTATACCGGAGCCCGAGCGTGCGATAGACGGCGACTTCATCATGCCTGTCGAAGACGTCTTTTCTATTTCCGGTCGCGGCACCGTCGTCACCGGCCGGATCGAGCGCGGCATTGTCAAAGTAGGTGACGAGGTGGAGATTGTCGGGATTCGCAACACCGCCACCACCACCTGCACTGGAGTGGAAATGTTTCGCAAACTGCTCGATCAGGGTCAGGCGGGTGATAACGTGGGTGTATTACTGCGCGGCACCAAACGCGAAGAAGTCGAGCGTGGGCAAGTCCTATGTCAACCTGGCTCGATCACTCCGCACACCAAGTTTAAAGCCGAGGTCTACATTCTGACCAAAGAAGAAGGCGGGCGTCACACCCCGTTTTTCAACGGGTATCGGCCCCAATTTTACTTTCGCACCACCGACGTTACCGGGGCGGTAGACCTGTCGGCGGGCACTGAGATGGTCATGCCGGGGGATAACGTCCAGATGGACGTGGCGCTGATTGCCCCGATTGCCATGGAAGAAGGGCTGCGCTTTGCCATTCGTGAAGGCGGCCGTACCGTCGGTGCCGGAGTCGTCGCTAAAATCGTTGAGTAGGGGTATTTTTATCATTATTGAACGAATTGAAAAAATAGTTTCAAGTTATTCGTAAAATCAGATTATAATACTCAGTTCGGTAATTGCGACATGTTGACGGTTTTAGGCCAGTAGCTCAATTGGCAGAGCGGCGGTCTCCAAAACCGCAGGTTGGGGGTTCGATTCCCTCCTGGCCTGCCAAGACGGGTTAGGATCACGCGCGGTCTGATGGACTGGATACTTTAAGGTAATGACAGGTAAAGCTGAAGCCACTGCAAGCAGCGGCATGGATGTTTTTAAGCTGACCGTAGCGGTGGGTGTGCTGGTTGCAAGTGTTGCCGTATTCTACGTGTTTGCGGATCAGCCGCTGTTGTACCGTGCATTGGGGATAGTGGCTGCCGTTGTCATTGCCGCACTTATTGCGTTGACCACTGAGCGAGGCCGTTCATTCGCCGGCTTTATGAAAGATGCACGTACCGAAGTACGCAAGATGGTCTGGCCTACCAGGATGGAAACCCTGCAAACGACGATCGTGGTATTTGTTGTCGTTATAATTTTAGCGGCGTTTTTGTGGTTGATAGATCGCATCTTGACGATGTTTATTCAATACGTAATTTGATGAGAGTGTAGTCTGTGCATTGGTATGTAGTGCATGCGTATTCAGGCTATGAGCACCAGGTTAAGCGTTTGTTGACCGAACGCATTAAACGGTTTGATATGCAGGAAAAGTTTGGAGACATCATGGTGCCAGTGGAGGAAGTTGTCGAGATGCGCGAAGGACAGAAGCGTCGCAGCGAGAGAAAATTCTTCCCGGGTTACGTGTTGGTAAAGATGGAGATGGACGATGATACTTGGCACCTTGTCAAGGATTGCCCCAAAGTGCTTGGGTTCATTGGTGGTTCTTCGGAAAAACCCACCCCTATCGAGGACGAAGTGGCGCAAAATATCAAGCAGCGTATGCAGGAGGGTGCGGATCAGCCCAAGCCTAAAGTGATATTTGAACCGGGTGAGGTAGTGCGCGTCACAGAAGGACCTTTTAATGATTTTAACGGTGTAGTGGAAGAAGTGAATTACGAAAAGAGCCGTATGCTCGTTGCGGTACAGATTTTCGGGCGCTCGACGCCTGTGGAGCTTGAGTTTGGGCAGGTTGAAAAAGGGTAATGGCTAAAAAGATAACGGCATACGTAAAACTGCAAGTCCCGGCCGGGGAAGCGAACCCCAGTCCGCCAGTAGGTCCTGCGCTAGGCCAGCACGGGCTCAATATCATGGATTTTTGTAAGATGTTCAATGCGCAGACCCAGAGTTTGGAAAAGGGTATGCCGGTGCCTGTAATAATCACGGTTTATAACGATCGCAGTTTTACTTTCATTACTAAGACACCGCCTGCCTCCGTGCTGTTGAAAAAGGCCGCGGGTGTGAGCAAAGGTAGTAGCACTCCGAATACGGAGAAGGTGGGCAAGGTGAGCCGCGCGCAGCTTGAAGAGATAGCAAAAACGAAAATGCCGGATATTACTGCTGCTGACATGGATGCTGCGGTGCGCACCATTGCGGGTAGCGCGCGCAGCATGGGCCTAGAGACGGAAACGGTATAGCTATGGCAAATCCCGGCAAGAAATTGCGCGCTGCGCGTGGGAAGTTTGAAGCAGGTAAAGCCTATACTCCGGTGAAAGCACTGCAACTTGTCAAGGATTGTGCCGCCGCCAATTTCAGTGAGTCTGTAGATGTAGCCATCAAGCTGGGGATTGACCCCAGGAAATCCGATCAAGTAGTGAGAGGTGCTGCGGTGCTGCCTAATGGTATTGGCAAGGATGTGCGTGTGGCCGTTTTTGCCGAAGGCGAACAAAAGGAAGCCGCAATTTCAGCAGGTGCAGACCTTGCCGGTCTGGACGAGTTGATAGGACAGGTGAAAAAAGGAGAAATTAAGTTTGATGTGGCTATTGCAACCCCCGATGCCATGCGTGAGGTGGGAAAATTGGGGCAAATACTGGGGCCGTGCGGCTTGATGCCAAACCCTAAGGTGGGCACGGTTACTGCGGATGTTGCCAATGCGGTGAAAAACGTTAAAAGGGGCCAGGTGCGCTTTAAGACGGATAAGGGTGGAATTGTTCATTGTTCTATAGGCAGGGTCGAATTTGATGCGTACAAGCTGGAGGAAAACCTGAGGATGCTGGTTGCAGACTTGGTAAAGGCCAAACCGGCTTCTGCCAAGGGTGCTTACGTAAGGAAAATTGCGGTTTCATCTACCATGGGCGCGGGTATTACCGTAGACCAGACTGCATTGGTGTAAGTGATTATATGGCCTTGCGACTTGAGCAAAAAAAAGCGGCTGTATCTGCAATCAAGCAGGCTGCTATGGATGCGCATTCTGCCATCGCAGCAGAGTATCGAGGACTTGTCGTAAGTGAATTGACCAAGCTTCGAGCACAGGCGCGCGAGCAGGGGATATGTGTGAAAGTGGTTAAAAATACGCTTGCCAAGCGTGCTTTGCAAGGCACGCCCTACGAGTGCATGTCTGCCGGACTGATTGGCCCACTCATGCTGATGTTTTCACAGCAGTCTCCGGGTGCCGCGGCTCGTCTGCTCAAGGACTTCAACAAAGACAATGATCTGCCTGTAGTGAAAATGATAGCGATTGACGGGGAGTTTTTGCAGCCGTCCGAATTGACACGGCTGGCCAATCTGCCGGACAAAGAGCAGGCGATCAGTATGATGATGGCAGTAATGAGAGCACCCATTGAAAAGTTTGTGCGTGTGCTTGCACAACCCCACACGAAACTGGTCAGAACCATTGCTGCGCTGCGTGATCAAAAACAGGCCGCTGCATGATAATAGGTGAACATATTTTCAGGAGATAAAAAATGGCTGTAACGAAAGAGGATATCCTCGAGACAATCTCGGCGATGAGTGTAATGGAGGTGGTTGATTTAATTTCGGCCATGGAGGAAAAGTTTGGTGTTTCTGCAGCTGCAACTGTCGCTGCCTCACCGGTCGTGACGGCCGCCAATGAGGGTGATGCGGCTGCTGCAGAAAAAGAAGAATTCGACGTGGTAATGAGTAGCTTTGGCGGTAATAAAATTGCCGTTATTAAGGTAGTGCGTGCCATTACCGGACTTGGCTTGAAAGAAGCCAAGGACATGGTCGAGGGTGCACCTTCAACTGTTAAGGAAGCTTCCGCCAAGGACGAAGCTGAAGATATCAAGAAACAGTTAGAGGAAGCAGGCGCAACTGTAGAGCTCAAGTAATTGCCACGTAATTCAACCCTCTAGCACTACTGAACAGCGTTTTTTACGTTGCAGATTTCTTTTGCATTTACCTTTTCCAGTAATGGAGTAATTCTTCATGGCGTATAGCTACACCAATAAAAAACGTATCCGCAAGGATTTTGGCAAACGGCCTGAAATCCTGCCGGTGCCACACTTGCTGCACATCCATCTGGCTTCTTATCGGCGTTTTTTGCAGGCGGATATGCCTGCGGATAGTCGAGAGGAGGTTGGCCTGCATGGTGCGTTCAAGTCCGTTTTCCCAATTGTCAGCTATTCCGGTAGTGTCGAACTGCAATACGTCAGCTACCGTTTGGAGCCGCCTCTTTTTGAAGTCAAGGAGTGTCAACAACGCGGCCTCACGTATCAAGCAACGCTCAAGGTGATTTTGCGTCTGGTTATTTACAGCAAAGACGCTCCTGCTGGCACTAAAAAAGTCAAGGATGTGAAAGAGCAGGAAGTATACTTGGGCGAATTGCCACTTATGACAGATACCGGTGCGTTTGTAATCAATGGCACCGAGCGCGTCATCGTTTCCCAGTTGCATCGTTCTCCGGGCGTATTTTTTGATCACGACAAGGGTAAAACACATTCATCGGGCAAGCTTCTTTATACCGCTAGAGTTATCCCTTACCGCGGCTCATGGCTGGATTTTGAATTTGATCACAAGGATTGCCTGTTCGCCCGTATTGACCGTCGCAGAAAACTTCCGGCTACTATTCTGTTGCGTGCACTGGGCTTGTCTACCGAAGAAATGCTATCCATCTTTTTTGATACCAATACCGTGCGCATCACGGACAGCGGCTTCATTCTGGATTTGATACCCGAGCGTTTGAACGGTGAGGTCGCACCGTTTGAAATCAAGACGCGCGGCAAGATAATTGTTGAAGGAGGGCGGCGTATTACTACTCGGCACGTGCGTCAAATAGAAAAAGCCAAGCTCAAAACTCTTGAGGTTCCGGTTGAATATTTATTGGGCAAGGTGCTGGCCAAGGACCTGATTGATACTGATACAGGTGAAGTGGTTTGCAAAGCTAACGATGAATTGACGGAAGAAAGGGTCGAGCACATTCTGGAATCTTCCATCGAAATATTGGAGTTGCTGTACACCAATGATATCGAACGCGGCCCCTATATTTCTTCAACGCTTGCCATTGACGCAACCACGAATGAACTGGAGGCTCAGGCTGAAATTTATCGCATGATGCGCCCTGGCGAGCCGCCGACGAGAGAGGCTGCCCAGAATTTATTCCAAAATCTCTTTTTTATACCGGAACGTTATGATCTATCACCGGTTGGCCGCATGAAATTCAATAGCCGCATGGGACGTGAGGAGATGACAGGTGCCGGCACCTTGGATAAAGACGATATTCTTGACGTTATGCGTACACTCGTCGATATACGCAACGGCAATGGCAAAACTGATGACATTGATCATCTTGGTAATCGTCGAGTGCGCCGTGTAGGTGAGATGGCTGAGAATGCCTTTCGCATCGGCTTGGTGCGAGTAGAGCGAGCAGTCAAGGAGAGGTTGACGTTGGCAGAATCCGAAGGGCTAATGCCTCAAAATATGATCAATGCCAAGCCTGTGGCTGCAGCTGTCAAAGAGTTTTTTGGTTCCAGCCAACTATCACAGTTTATGGACCAAAATAATCCTCTTTCTGAAATTACCCATAAACGTAGAATTTCAGCTCTGGGCCCTGGTGGCCTGACCCGCGAGCGTGCCGGATTTGAGGTGCGCGATGTGCATCCTACCCATTACGGCCGCGTCTGTCCGATTGAAACGCCGGAAGGGCCTAATATCGGCTTGATCAATTCGCTTGCTATTTTTGCGCGCATCAATGAATACGGTTTTTTGGAGACTCCGTATCGGAAAGTCGTCAATGGAAAAGTTACGGATGAAATTGATTACTTGTCAGCCGATAAAGAGCGTCAATTCACAATTGCGCAGGCCAATGCGCGTGTCGATGTAAAAGGGAGGTTACTAGATGAACTGGTATCAGTGCGGCATTCGGACGAATTTTCACTGGTACCGCTGGATGAGGTCGAATATATAGATGTTTCACCCAAACAGATTGTGTCAGTGGCTGCTTCTCTCATCCCGTTTTTGGAGCATGATGATGCTAACCGTGCACTTATGGGTTCTAATATGCAGCGTCAGGCGGTACCTACCTTGCGTACTGAAAAACCCCTTGTGGGCACGGGCATTGAGCGTACTGTCGCTGCCGACTCTGGTGCGGCATTGATTTCCAAGCGCGGTGGTACGGTGGATACCGTGGACGCAGGTCGTATCGTAGTGCGTGTCAATGATGATGAAACCGAGGCGGGAGGACCCGGCGTTGATATTTATAACCTGACCAAGTACACGCGCTCGAATCAGAACACTTGTATTAATCAGAAACCACTGGTGCAGCCCGGTGACGTCATTGCCAAAGATGACGTATTGGCCGATGGCCCGTCCACTGATTTGGGCGAATTGGCACTGGGGCAAAACGTACTGGTCGCCTTCATGCCTTGGAACGGCTATAACTTCGAAGATTCAATTCTGATTTCAGAACGTGTGGTGGAAGAGGATCGTTTTACCACGGTTCATATTGAAGAGCTTAGCTGCGTGGCGCGGGATACCAAGCTGGGCGCCGAAGAGATTACCGCGGATATTCCCAACGTAAGCGATCATTTGTTAGCCAAGCTGGATGATTCCGGCATCGTGTATATCGGTGCGGAGGTTAAACCGGGCGATATTCTGGTAGGCAAGGTAACACCTAAGGGCGAAACTCAACTTACCCCCGAGGAAAAGCTGTTGCGTGCTATTTTTGGAGAGAAGGCCTCGGATGTAAAAGATACTTCGCTGCGGGCGCCTTCAGGTATGGAAGGTACCGTGATAGACGTGCGCGTCTTTACCCGCGACGGCGTTGACAAGGATAAACGCGCGTTGCAAATAGAAGAAGCGGAAATTGAGCAGGTACGAAAGGACCTGAATGATGAATTGCGTATTTATGAAGACGATATCTACAACCGGGTTGAGCGTTTGATTATCAATAAAATCGCTGATGGTGGCCCGAATGATTTACAAGCCAATACCAGGGTTACTAAAGCCTATCTGGCTAACCTTGATCGTGAGCACTGGTTTGAAATTCGTATGCGCACTGAAAAAGTCAGTGCACAGTTGGAAAAACTTGCTGGACAATTAAAAGAACAGCGCCGGTCTTTCGACGACAAACTGCTTGCTAAAAAGGAAAAGATAACCGCAGGTAATGACCTTGCTCCCGGTGTACTGAAAACGGTCAAGGTCTATCTTGCCGTGAAACGCCGTATGCAGCCTGGCGACAAGGTGGCGGGGCGGCATGGCAACAAGGGCGTTGTTTCCATGATTGTGCCGGTTGAAGACATGCCCTATATGGAGGACGGTACGCCAGTAGACGTTATTCTGAATCCATTAGGCGTACCTTCGCGCATGAATGTAGGTCAGGTGCTGGAGACCCATCTGGGTTGGGCCGCAAAAGGTCTGGGGCTAAAGATTGACGATATGCTCAAGTGCAGCAGTGAGGCTGGTCAACTGCGGGAATTTCTGGATCAGATATATAACGGCGATGAGGGTACCTCCGTTAGACTTGAGGAACTCGACGATAGTGAGATTTTAACATTGTCGAATAATCTGCGCCGTGGCGTACCTATGGCGACTCCGGTCTTTGACGGTGCGCAAGAGTCGGAAATCAAGCGCATGCTGGCATTGGCTAATTTACCTGAGGACGGCCAAACCAGATTGTGGGATGGACGCACAGGTGAGCCTTTCGATCAAAAAATTACTGTTGGCTATATGCATATGATGAAACTCAACCACCTCATTGATGACAAGATGCATGCGCGTTCTACCGGGCCTTATGGCCTTGTCACGCAGCAGCCGCTTGGCGGCAAGGCGCAGTTTGGTGGCCAGCGTTTTGGAGAGATGGAGGTCTGGGCACTGGAGGCATACGGGGCGGCGTATACGCTGCGGGAAATGCTGACCGTCAAGTCGGACAGTGTAACAGGACGCAACAAGACGTATAAAAATATTGTAGACAATAATCACAACATGGACGCTGGTATGCCGGAGTCCTTTAACGTGCTCACTAAAGAAATTCGCTCACTAGGGTTGAATATAGATTTTGAGCAGGAAGCCTGATTGGGATTAGTCGGGGCTACAGGCGTTTACGCACTATTTGGGGCGGACGTATTGCAGGAGACCTAATGAAAGATTTACTTAGCTTGTTAAAGAAACAGGACCGGGTTGAGGATTTTGATGCCATACGTATTGGTTTGGCTTCTCCAGAAATGATTCGATCTTGGTCGTACGGCGAGGTCAAAAAACCTGAGACGATAAACTATCGGACTTTCAAACCGGAGCGCGACGGCCTGTTTTGCGCCAAGATATTTGGTCCTACCAAGGATTACGAATGTCTTTGTGGTAAATACAAACGCCTTAAACACCGTGGTGTAGTGTGTGAAAAATGCGCCGTTGAAGTCACCTTGACCAAAGTACGCCGTGAACGTATGGGGCATATTGATCTTGCCAGCCCGGTTGCGCATATCTGGTTTCTGAAGTCGTTGCCGTCGCGCATAGGCCTGCTTTTGGATATGACGCTACGGGATGTTGAGCGCATTCTCTACTTTGAGGCATTTGTCGTCATAGACCCTGGGATGACCGGGCTTGAGTCTAAACAACTCCTGTCTGATGAAACTAAGCTGGAAGCGATAGAGGAATATGGTGATGAGTTTGATGCGCGTATGGGTGCGGAGGCAATTTTAGAGTTACTCAAGCAAGTCGATCTGGAAGAAGAAGCCGCTTTGCTGCGGGAACAAATCAGCGAGACCAATTCCGTTGCCAAGCTGAAACGTTTCTCGAAGCGCTTGAAACTTGTCGAATACTTCATCGAGTCCGGCAACAAGCCTGAGTGGATGGTGTTGACCATATTGCCAGTGTTGCCTCCGGACCTGCGTCCGTTGGTACCTTTGGACGGAGGGCGTTTTGCAACCTCCGATTTGAATGATCTGTATCGTCGCGTTATCAACCGCAATAACCGCTTGAGACGGCTGCTGGAATTAAATGCGCCCGATATCATCGTGCGCAATGAAAAACGCATGTTACAAGAGGCAGTCGATGCCTTGCTGGATAATGGCCGTCGCGGTAGGGCAATTACCGGCACCAATAAACGAGCCTTGAAGTCGCTGGCTGACATGATCAAAGGCAAGCAAGGGCGTTTTCGTCAGAACCTGCTAGGCAAGCGTGTCGATTATTCCGGGCGTTCAGTCATCGTGGTGGGACCGACCTTAAAGCTGCATCAATGTGGCCTACCTAAAAAAATGGCGCTGGAATTGTTCAAGCCTTTTATTTTTAGCAAACTGCACATGCGAGGTATTGCGCCAACTATCAAGGCTTGCAAGAAAATTGTAGAGAAGGAAAGCTCGGAAGTCTGGGATATTCTTGAAGAGGTGATCCGGGAACATCCAGTTTTATTGAATCGTGCGCCTACGCTGCATCGTTTGGGCATACAGGCATTTGAGCCTATCTTAATCGAAGGCAAGGCCATTCAACTGCACCCGCTGGTATGCACGGCTTTTAATGCCGATTTTGACGGTGATCAAATGGCAGCGCATGTGCCTTTGTCTCTTGAAGCACAGCTTGAAAGCCGTGCCTTGATGATGTCTACCAACAACGTGCTGTCGCCCGCCAATGGCGACCCTATTATTGTTCCGTCGCAGGATATTGTTTTGGGTCTGTACTACCTCACGCGCGAAAAAGTGAATGCACAAGGGCAAGGCATGGTGTTCACTGATGTTGAAGAAGCGCAGCGTGCCTATGAAAGTGGTGCCACTGCGCTCCATGCTAAGGTAAAAGTCCGAGTCAATGATTGCGATGTCGGCAAGGATGGTGAGATTACCCAGGTACGCCGCATTATGGAAACTACCGTGGGGCGTGCCATCCTCTCAAAAATTTTACCTGCGGATTTACCGTTTAGTCTGGTCAACCGCAACATGGACAAGCGCGCCATTTCGGCTTTAATCGATGCTTCCTATCGACGTGCCGGCTTAAAGGATACAGTTATCTTTGCCGACAATCTGATGTACACGGGCTTCTACTTTGCTACGCGCGCAGGGGTATCCTTTTGCGTAGGGGATATGGTCATCCCTCAGGAAAAGCAAGCTATTCTGGACACGGCAGCAGCGGAAGTGAAGGAAATTGCCACCCAGTATGCGTCCGGTTTGGTTACTCAAGGTGAGCGCTATAACAAGGTCATCGATATTTGGTCGCATACCAACGATCAGGTAGCCAAGGCCATGATGGATCATTTGGGGCATGAAGAGGTCATGGATGAAGAGGGCAAACCGGTTATTCAAAAATCGTTCAACTCTATCTATATGATGGCAGATTCGGGTGCGCGTGGTTCAGCCGCGCAGATCCGACAACTAGCTGGCATGAGAGGTTTGATGGCTAAGCCGGATGGTTCAATTATTGAAACTCCGATTACCGCAAATTTCCGCGAGGGTCTGAGCGTGTTGCAGTATTTCATTTCCACGCATGGTGCGCGTAAAGGTCTGGCGGACACTGCCTTGAAGACGGCAAACTCTGGTTATCTGACTCGTCGTTTAGTGGACGTCGCTCAGGATCTGGTAGTCAAGGAAGAGGACTGCGGCACGACCAAAGGCATCCTGATGAAACCGGTTATTGAGGGTGGGGATGTGGTGCAAACCTTACCCAGTCGCGTACTGGGAAGGGTGACCGCTGAAGACGTTATGGACGTGGATGGCGAGAGTGTACTCATCCCGGCGGGCACGCTGCTTGAAGAGTCCTGGATAGAAAAATTTGAAGAGCTGGGAGTTGATGAGATAAAAGTACGTACGCCAATAACCTGTGAAACCCGTTATGGCGTTTGTTCAAATTGCTATGGCCGTGACCTTGCCCGTGGGCATCTTGTTAATATTGGTGAAGCGGTTGGAGTAATCGCTGCGCAATCTATCGGCGAGCCCGGCACGCAGCTTACCATGCGTACCTTCCATATCGGCGGTGCTGCCAGCCGTGCCGCTTCAACTAGTGAGATCATGGTGAAGTCTGCGGGCATGGTGCGTATGCACAACCTGAAACTGGTGCAGCATAAAAAAGGCCACAATGTAGCCGCGTCACGCTCCGGGGAGTTAAGCGTGATAGATGATCAAGGCCGTGAAAAAGAACGTTATAAAATTCCTTATGGTGCTTCAATAATGGTGAACGACAAGGCTGCCACTGAGGTCGGGCAAGTGGTAGCTACTTGGGATCCGCATACCCATCCCATCATTGCTGAAGTGGCGGGTCGAATCCAATTAGTTGATTTTGCTGAAGGTATAACGGTTGACTCATTCACCGACGAGATTACCGGCCTGAGCTCAATTGTAGTGTCGGACCCAAAGGATCGCCCTGCCGCAGGCAGGGATTTGCGTCCCGCCGTTCATTTGCTGGATGGCAAAGGCAAGGTGCTGAAATTTGCCAATACAGATATCGACGCACACTATATCCTTCCTCCCGGTGCCATCATCAACCTTGCAGATGGCGATACAGTAGACGTCGGCGATGTCATCGCACGTATTCCACAGGAATCTTCCAAGACCCGCGATATCACGGGTGGTTTGCCTCGCGTAGCGGATTTGTTTGAAGCGCGCAAGCCCAAAGAACCTGCGGTGCTTGCAGTGCAAACGGGAACCGTCAGCTTTGGTAAGGAGACCAAAGGCAAGGAACGTTTAGTGATTACTGACGAAGATGGTGAATCCATAGAGGAATTGATACCCAAGTGGCGTCAAATTAACGTGTTTGAAGGTGAGCGTGTTGAAAAAGGCGAGGTGATCGTAGATGGCGAGTTTAATCCACATGATATCCTCAGACTGCTGGGCGTTACCGCATTTGCTGAATATCTGGTAAAGGAGATACAGGACGTCTACCGCTTACAGGGCGTTAAGATAGACGACAAGCATATTGAGGTCATCGCTAGACAAATGCTGCGTAAGGTGGAAATTGTCGAGCCTGGCGATACCAACTTTGTACCTGGTGAACAGGTGGAGAAATCACGCCTGCTGGAAATTAACGAGGGGATGGAGGCTGACGATAAGCAGCTTGCGACCTTTGTGCCGGTACTCTTGGGCATTACCAAGGCATCGCTGGTAACCGAGTCGTTTATCTCCGCCGCGTCATTCCAGGAGACCACACGCGTGCTGACGGAAGCAGCAGTGAAAGGGTCAAAAGATTCGCTACGTGGCTTGAAGGAAAATGTAATCGTGGGGCGCTTGATACCAGCCGGCACGGGCCTTACCTACCATGAGGAAAGCGGTGATGACAGTGATGCATCCGCCGAGACTGTAGTTGATGATGCAGTAGTTGAGGAGGCATTGGCCAAAGAACTTGCTGATGCGCACGCAGGCAGCGAGAGTGCCCAGACTTGAGTGCCGTTGTTTCTATCTTTCAATGCACTGCTAATATAAGGAGATTTGCTTGACAGAGTAGCCGTGGATTTCTACAATTCCAAAGCTAACCAGGCCGATGTCTCATCGGCCTGTTGTTTATTTCGAGAGTGAAAAAGTTATGGCAACGATTAATCAGTTAGTACGCAGGTCGCGTAAATATAAAATGGAAAAAAGCAACGTGCCAGCGTTAGCAGGTTGCCCGCAAAAACGTGGAGTGTGTACTCGTGTTTATACCACTACACCGAAAAAGCCGAACTCGGCGTTACGCAAAGTTGCCCGCGTACGTTTGACTAATGGCTTTGAGGTGACGAGTTACATTGGCGGTGAAGGGCATAATTTACAGGAGCACTCTGTCGTATTGATTCGCGGCGGTCGCGTAAAAGACTTACCTGGTGTTCGTTATCATACCGTACGCGGCAGTTTAGATACGCAGGGTGTACGAGAGAGGATGCAGGCACGCTCCAAATACGGTACCAAGCGACCTAAATCCTGATTGTTCGATAACTAACAGATAGACGGACCAAGCGATGCCGCGCAGAAGAGAAGTTTCACAAAGACAAATTCTACCCGACCCCAAGTATGGTGATCAGTTGGTAGCAAAGTTCGTGAATGTACTGATGAGGAATGGCAAGAAATCCGTCGCGGAAAAAATTCTGTACCGTGCTTTTGACAACATAAACCACAAGAGCGGACAGGAGGGCATTGACGTGTTCAAGAAGGCATTGGAGAACGTGCGCCCTCCCGTCGAAGTAAAATCACGACGGGTTGGTGGTGCCACCTATCAGGTCCCGGTCGAAGTGCGTACAGTGCGTCAAATCACTTTAGCAATGCGTTGGATCATTGACGCAGCCAAAGGGCGTGGTGAGAAGTCGATGATAAATAAACTTGCCGGGGAGCTCATTGATGCAGCAATGCAAAAAGGAGCGGCAATTAAAAAGCGCGAAGACACCTTGCGCATGGCTGAGGCAAACAAGGCCTTTTCACACTACCGCTGGTAGCGGTCGGCTCTGGAATCTGCAATGGCGCGTAAAACACCTATAACCCGTTACCGTAATATCGGCATCATGGCGCATATCGATGCTGGTAAAACCACCGCCACCGAGCGCGTTCTTTTTTACACGGGCATCTCACACAAGATCGGAGAAGTACACGACGGCGCTGCGGTTATGGACTGGATGGAGCAGGAACAGGAGCGAGGCATTACCATCACTTCAGCCGCTACGACCTGTTTCTGGAGCGGCATGGATAATCAATACGACCAGCATCGTATCAATATCATAGATACTCCTGGCCATGTTGATTTCACTATAGAAGTGGAGCGTTCATTACGGGTATTGGATGGTGCTTGCGCGGTATTTTGCGCAGTCGGCGGGGTAGAGCCGCAATCGGAAACCGTATGGCGGCAGGCAAACAAGTACCGCGTCCCGCGCATCGCCTTTGTAAACAAGATGGACCGCGCTGGTGCTAATTTTTTTCGTGTGGTGCATCAAATCAGGGAGCGGTTAGGCTCGTTGGCAGTGCCCATACAGCTTGCCATTGGTGCAGAAGATCATTTCGAGGGGATAGTCGACCTGATTAGAATGAAGGCAATATATTGGAATGATACGGATTTGGGGGCCACTTTCGAAGAACGGGAAATTCCTGAGACCATGCAGGTCGAATGTCAAAAGTGGCGTGAAGAAATGATAGAGGCAGCGGCCGAGTCATCAGAGGAAATTATGGAAAGATATCTGGATAAAGGGACGTTATCGGAAGATGATATTCGCACGGGGTTGCGGTTACGCACGTTGGCCAACGAAATCGTTCCGACCTTATGTGGTTCCGCATTCAAGAATAAAGGTGTGCAGGCAATGCTGGACGCCGTGATTGAGTACATGCCTTCCCCCACCGACGTACCGGCAATTCAGGGCACGCTGGATGATAAAGAGCATACGCCAAGCGAACGTAAATCGTCGGATGATGAGCCCTTTGCAGCATTAGCGTTCAAAATTGCTACCGACCCCTACGTTGGCACCCTGACATTTTTCCGTACCTATTCCGGGGTACTGAGTTCAGGCGATACCATTTACAACCCCGTCAAGAACAGAAAGGAACGTATCGGCAGGATTTTGCAAATGCACTCCAATTCTCGGGAAGAAATAAAAGAAGTCAGGGCAGGCGACATTGCGGCTGCCGTTGGTTTGAAGGACGTTACCACGGGCGAGACCTTATGTGATTTGAAACAACCTATTACGTTAGAGCGCATGGAATTTCCCGAGCCAGTGATTTCCGTTGCAGTAGAGCCAAAAACCAAATCCGACCAGGAAAAAATGGGCCTTGCACTACAAAAATTGGCACAGGAAGATCCCTCCTTTCGAGTGCAAACCGACGAAGAATCCGGCCAGACCATCATCTCCGGCATGGGTGAACTGCATTTGGATATCATCGTCGATAGAATGAAGCGGGAGTTTAACGTAGCGGCTAACGTTGGTGCGCCGCAGGTTTCTTATCGTGAGACCATTCAGCAGGCAGTTGAGCAGGAGGGTAAATATGTGCGCCAGACGGGCGGGCGCGGTCAGTACGGACACGTATATTTGAGGATGGAGCCACAGTCGCCCGGCGATGGCTTTGAGTTTGTTAATGAAATTGTTGGTGGGGTAGTGCCGCGCGAATATATTCCGGCAGTTGAAAAAGGTGTCAAGGAAGCCATAGATAACGGCGTAATTGCTGGTTATCCCGTCGTTGACGTAAAAGTTACCTTGTATGATGGCTCCTATCACGATGTAGATTCATCCGAAATAGCGTTTAAGATAGCAGGCTCCATGGCGTTTCAGGATGGTGCCAGGCGAGCCACTCCGGTTTTGCTTGAGCCCATCATGAAGGTTGAAGTAGTCACGCCGGAAGACTATATGGGCGATGTTGTAGGCGACCTGAATCGGCGTCGTGGCATGGTAGGCGGCATGGAAGACGGGCCTGCTGGGAAAATCATACGTTCTGAAGTCCCGCTAGCGGAAATGTTCGGCTATGCCACCGACCTGCGTTCAGCGACGCAAGGTCGTGCAACCTATACAATGGAATTTGGCAAATATAAGGAAGTCCCCGCCAATATTGCGGACGGGCTTATCAAAAAATAATGCGCAATGCATAACCATTTGTTATACAGATATTTTTAATGAGGGAAAAAGCCGATGTCGAAAGAGCGATTTGAGCGTAGCAAGCCGCACGTCAATGTAGGGACGATTGGTCATGTAGATCATGGCAAGACCACGTTAACGGCGGCTTTAACCAAGATCATGGGTGAGGCCCACGGTGGGGAGTATCGTGCGTACGACCAGATAGACAATGCTCCGGAGGAGCGGGAGCGGGGGATCACCATAGCGACTGCGCACGTGGAGTATGAGAGTCCGTTGCGGCACTACGCCCACGTAGACTGTCCTGGTCATGCCGACTACGTCAAGAACATGATCACCGGCGCGGCGCAGATGGACGGTGCCATTCTCGTAGTCAGTGCTGCCGACGGTCCCATGCCCCAGACGCGCGAGCACATTCTGTTGGCGCGGCAAGTAGGGGTGCCCTACATTCTTGTCTACATGAACAAAGCCGACCAAGTGGATGACGCCGAGCTACTCGAGTTGGTCGAGATGGAGATACGTGAACTGCTGACCGCCTACGAATTTCCCGGCGATGACACCCCCATCGTCACGGGTTCAGCCCTGCAAGCCCTCGAAGGGGACTCCTCTGAGATGGGCGTACCCTCCATTATCAGGCTAGTTGAAGAAATGGATCGTTTTATACCGGAGCCCGAGCGTGCGATAGACGGCGACTTCATCATGCCTGTCGAAGATGTCTTTTCTATTTCCGGTCGCGGCACCGTCGTCACCGGCCGGATCGAGCGCGGCATCGTCAAAGTAGGTGACGAGGTGGAGATTGTCGGGATTCGCAACACCGCCACCACCACCTGCACTGGAGTGGAAATGTTTCGCAAACTGCTCGATCAGGGTCAGGCGGGTGATAACGTGGGTGTATTACTGCGCGGCACCAAACGCGAAGAAGTCGAGCGTGGGCAAGTCCTATGTCAACCTGGCTCGATCACTCCGCACACCAAGTTTAAAGCCGAGGTCTACATTCTGACCAAAGAAGAAGGCGGGCGTCACACCCCGTTTTTCAACGGGTATCGGCCCCAATTTTACTTTCGCACCACCGACGTTACCGGGGCGGTAGACCTGCCGGCGGGCACTGAGATGGTCATGCCGGGGGATAACGTCCAGATGGACGTGGCGCTGATTGCCCCGATTGCCATGGAAGAAGGGCTGCGCTTTGCCATTCGTGAAGGCGGCCGTACCGTCGGTGCCGGAGTCGTCGCTAAAATCGTTGAGTAACTGCTATGGCAACCGAACAAAACATACGAATCTATCTGAAGGCATTTGATCACCGTCTGATCGATCATTCAGCCAGCGAGATAGTAGAAACTGCTAGACGCACCGGTGCCAGAGTCAAGGGCCCCATCCCTTTGCCGACCAGAAAAGAGCGTTTTACGGTATTGATTTCACCACACGTGGACAAAAACGCGCGTGATCAATACGAGATTCGTACGCATAAACGCATCATGGATATTGTAGACCCGACTAATAAAACCGTAGACGCATTGATGAAACTTGATCTTGCGGCGGGCGTCGATGTTCAAATTAAATTGAATTAGCGCACCGTTCGGCAGTTTATTTGGTGCTGGTGTAATTATCGAGTATATAAAATAAAGTTTTCCAAAGATTCAGTTTTTGAGACAATGTGCATTTTTCTAAAGAATCCCCGTAACGCGAACGGATTAGTATGTCACTAGGGTTAGTTGGCAAAAAAGTTGGTATGACACGTTTCTTTACAGATACGGGTGCGTCCGTGCCCGTGACGGTAATACACGTGCCTGCCAATCGCGTTACCCGGATACGTACACCTTCAGTGGATGGCTATCAGGCAGTACAGGTTACTTACGGTGAAAAAAAACCTTCGCGCATCAACAAGCCTATGATGGGGCACTTTGCGAAATCTGGCGTCGCTGCAGGCAGGGGCCTACGTGAATTTCGACTGCAACAGGAGCAGGTGGAAAAACTACAGGTGGGCTCGGAGATAAATGCAAATTTATTTTCCATCGGACAAAGAGTTTCTGTTACGGGTATAACGAAAGGTAAAGGCTTCGCAGGCCCGGTAAAACGCCACAATTTTCACATGCAGGATGCCACGCATGGGAATTCACTTTCACATCGAGCGCATGGCTCAACGGGTCAGTGTCAGTATCCGGGTCACATTTTCAAAGGTAAAAAAATGGCGGGTCAAATGGGCGGCGTACGCGTGACAACCAAAAACCTGAAAGTCGTACAAATTCATGTGGATGAGGATTTGTTACTGATCAAGGGTGCTGTACCTGGTGCTCCTGGCGGTGACGTAGTGGTTCGGCCAGCCGATGCAAATGAAATCAACATACCGCAAGCTTCGGACAAAGAAGAAAGTCGCAGCAAGGATCAGCAAAACTAGGTGCGAACAGGATATGGAACTTGCCATCACCAACGAGAATTCCACGGTCAACGTGTCCGATGACATTTTTGCGCGCGAATATAACGAGTCATTGGTTCATCAGGCCGTTACTGCCTATCTTGCTGGCGGGCGTGTTGGCACTAAAGCCAATAAAAGCCGCAGTGAAGTGAGAGGTGGTGGTGCCAAGCCTTGGCGTCAGAAGGGTACCGGGCGGGCGCGTGCAGGCACCATGAGCAGCCCCATTTGGCGTTCCGGAGGAGTTACCTTTGCGGCCAAACCACGAGATTACAGGCAAAAGCTGAATAAAAAAATGATGCGTGCGGCGTATGCAAGCGTATTTTCCGAACTGGCACGGCAGGAACGTCTGCACGTAGTTAAAGATTTTACCGTAACGGCACCCAAGACCAGCCAGGCTTTGGAAAATCTTCAAAAGCTCTCGCTTACCTCTGCCCTGATCATCACCAGAGAGGCAGACAAGAACTTATACCTCTCCGTACGTAATCTGCCCTTCGTATGTGTAACTGAAGTCGCTGGCCTGGATATAGTCAGCTTGCTTAAATACCAGCATACAGTGGTTACCAGGGATGCCTTGCAGGAGATCGAAAAGTGGCTGCAATGAATGAAGAGAGGCTGATGACCGTATTGGTAGCTCCGCACGTTTCGGAAAAGACAACGTTAAGCGCGGATAAAAACAATCAGCATATTTTTCGTGTCTTGCCGGATGCGAGAAAAAATGAAATCAAACAGGCGGTAGAAAAATTATTCAAGGTGAAAGTAGCCGTGGTAAATACCATGAATATGACAGGCAAGCGCAAGCGTTTTGGTCGCAGTCAAGGCAAGCGTTCAGACTGGAAGAAGGCCATCGTGACCTTGGAACAGGGCCACGATATTGATTTTGGCGGTTTTGAATAACGGGCGAAATTCATCATGGCATTGGTAAAAGCAAAACCTACTTCAGCCGGACGGCGCTTTACCGTTCATGTAGTCACGCGTGGTTTACACAAAGGCTCACCTCACGGGCCTTTGTTGGATGACAAGTGCAAAAGCGGCGGCCGCAACAATGCGGGTCGAATCACTACGCGCCATCGGGGTGGTGGGCACAAGCAGCGTTATCGGATAGTCGATTTCAAGCGCAGAAAGGATGGAGTACATGCGCAAGTGGAAAGAATCGAGTACGATCCTAATCGCAGCGCCAATATCGCTCTGCTCAAATATGCGGATGGAGAGCGGCGTTACATTATTGCGCCCAAGGGACTTGCGCCGAATGACAAAGTGACGTCGGGCAGTCAGGCGCCCATCAAAACTGGCAATGCCTTGCCATTGCGCAGCATACCCGTAGGTACCGTCGTACATTGCATCGAAATGAAGCCGGGTAAAGGTGCGCAAATAGGGCGTAGTGCCGGAGCAGCTGTTCAGATCGTTGCTCGGGAAGGCCTTTACACTACTTTACGCTTGCGCTCGGGTGAAACGCGCAAAGTGCTTGCAGAATGCCGCGCTACTATCGGCGAAGTAGGTAATGCCGAGCACAACTTGCGCAAGCTGGGCAAAGCGGGCGCGAAACGATGGCGAGGCATTCGGCCTACGGTACGCGGCGTAGCCATGAACCCTGTGGACCATCCTCATGGTGGCGGTGAAGGCCGTACTTCCGGGGGACGGCATCCAGTTTCACCTTGGGCGGTTCCTGCCAAGGGATTCAAAACCAGGAAAAATCGCAGCACAGACAGCATGATAGTGCGGCGCAGGGACAGAAAATAACTTGAGGCAACCCTATGCCAAGATCACTACGTAAAGGTCCATTTGTTGCCCATCACCTGCTTGAGAAAGTCAAACGGGCGGCTGCCACGAATAACCGCAAACCCATCAAGACATGGTCACGGAATTCACTGATAGTACCGGAAATGGTGGGTATTACGATTGCCGTGCATAACGGCCAGCGGCACATTCCCGTCTTAATAAGTGAGGACATGGTAGGCCATAAACTTGGTGAATTTGCCATAACGAGGACCTTTAAGGCTCATTCCGGTGATCGCAAGAGCACATAACCATGCAAGTATCAGCAAAACTTTCTTTTAGCCGGATTGCGCCGCACAAGGCACGCCTTGTGGCCGATCAGATACGCGGAAAAGCCGTAGGCCGCGCCTTGGAAATCCTGACTTTCAGTCCTAAAAGAGCCGCACGAACTATTCAAAAAGTACTTGAATCGGCGATTGCAAATGCTGAACACAATGAAGGTGCAGATATAGACGAACTCAAGGTTGCCAATATATTTGTAACGGACGGCCCCACGCATAGGCGCTTTCGAGCGCGTGCCAAGGGCCGCGCCATGAAAATTCTGAAACGCACCAGCCATATCACCGTCGTAGTAGGCGATAGCCAGGTGGGGCAGCAGGTGACTAAAGGCTAAGAACAGGCATGGGACAAAAAGTACATCCAACTGGAATGCGCTTGGGAATTTCCACCGACTGGACTTCCAAGTGGTATGCGGACGGTCGTGATTACGCCGAGTTTCTGAGCAGCGATCTTGAAATCAGGGACTACCTGAAAAAGAAATTGGCACAAGCTTCAGTAAGTCGAATCCAGATCAACCGGCCTGCGCGTGCCGCGTTTATCACCATCCATACTGCGCGACCGGGAATCGTGATTGGCAAAAAAGGAGAAGACATAGAAGCTATACGCCGCGAGGTTGCGAGACGCACGGGCCTCAGCATTAATAACGTAAAGATTAGTATCGAAGAAATACGCAAACCTGAGATTGATTCGAAGCTTGTTGCCGAAAGCATTGCGCAGCAACTGGAAAGGCGTATCATGTTTCGCCGCGCCATGAAGCGCGCAGTAAGCAACGCCATGCGCCTGGGTGCACTGGGTGTCAAGGTAAATGTTGCCGGGCGTCTGAACGGTGCCGAGATAGCGCGCAGTGAATGGTATCGGGAAGGCCGGGTTCCCTTACACACCTTGCGGGCAGACATAGACTACGGCTTTGCAGAAGCAAAAACCACTTACGGGATTATTGGCATAAAAACCTGGATTTATAAGGGCGACGTATTTGATCTGGACACAAAGAACTCAGAGCCTGCCCAGGCGAACGTCAAGAAAAAACCTGATTTATCAAATCTTTAGAATGTTACAACCCAAACGCACAAAATTTCGCAAGCAGCAGAAGGGCCGCAATCGCGGCTTGGCGTTGAATGGCAGCAAGGTCAGTTTTGGTGAATACGGTTTGAAAGCCGTTGCCAGGGGCCGCATCACCGCGCGTCAGATTGAAGCTGCCCGCCGTGCGATGACTCGCCATGTAAAACGTGGTGGTAAAATTTGGATTCGGATTTTTCCCGACGTACCGGTTACGAAAAAGCCGCTGGAAGTAAGACAAGGCAAGGGCAAAGGCAACGTCGAGTATTGGGTTGCAAAGATACAACCGGGCAAAATGCTGTATGAAATGGAAGGCGTGGAAGAGCATGTTGCCAGACAGGCATTTCGTTTGGCAGCCGCAAAACTGCCGTTTAGAACAGCGTTTGTTGTCCGCACCATAATGTAAAATGATGAAAACGACGGAACTGCGCAAAAAGACCCTTGAAGAACTTGACAGAGAGTTGCTGGATTTGCGCAAGGAGCAATTCAATCTGCGTATGCAGCGTGCAGTTGGTCAGGCCAGTCACGCACATCAGTTCAAGTTGAATCGAAGAAACATTGCGCGCGTGAAAACAATCATGAATGAGAAAGTGGTGGAACAGTCGTGAAGGAAGAGACAAAAGCTCGTGTTCTGCAAGGCAAGGTGATAAACAATAAAATGGACAAGACTGCGGTCGTGTTATCAGAGCGGCAAGTCAAGCATCCCTTGTACAAGAAATACATAAGGCGCTCTACAAAATTGCACGTTCACGATGAAAATAACGAATGCGAGATAGGTGACGACGTTGCCATTCGGGAATGCCGCCCGTTATCAAAGACGAAATCGTGGCAGCTAGTGAGCGTAATTAGGCGCGGCGTACAAGCCTAGGTGTAATGGGATCTAGTTATGATTCAAATGCAATCTACGCTGGAAGCAGCAGACAACAGTGGCGCGCGCAAATTGCAGTGCATCAAGGTGCTCGGCGGATCACGCCGTCGTTACGCCGCCATAGGCGACATCATAAAAGTGAGCATTAAAGACGCAATCCCGCGCGGCAAGGTGAAAAAAGGCGAAATCTACAACGCGGTAGTAGTCAGAACTGCAAAAGGCGTGCGGCGTCCGGATGGCTCACTAATTCGTTTTGATAATAACGCGGCCGTACTATTAAGCCCTCAACTGCAACCCATTGGCACGCGCATTTTTGGGCCTGTAACCCGCGAATTACGCACACAGCGCTTCATGAAGATTATTTCTTTAGCGCCGGAAGTCTTGTAACGTAGCGCGAATACGGGCGTAGCAAAATTGGGTTTGGCAGAAATGCAAAGAATACGCGTTGGAGATGACGTCATTGTGATTGCCGGCAGGGATAAAGGTCGGCGCGGTACAGTATTGAAAATTATCGCTGGAAAGATTGTCGTGGAAGGCATAAACCTGGTCAAAAAGCATCAAAAACCCAATCCCAACGCGGGCATTACCGGCGGTATCAATGAGCAGGAAATGCCAATACATGCATCGAACGTAATGCTATTCAACCCCTCCACCAACAAGGGAGACAAGGTTGGATTCAAGGTCTTGGAGGACAACAAAAAAGTGCGTTGTTTCAAATCCAACGGCGAAGTTGTGGACGTATAGATGGCTAGGCTGTTGGATTATTACCTGGATACAGTGCGCAAGCAACTGATGGAAAAGCTTGGCTACGAGAACGTCATGCAAGTGCCGCGCATTGAAAAAATCACACTCAACGTAGGTGCGGGTGAAGCAGTGCGTGACAAGAAAGTTATGACAAAAGTGGTTGAAGACGTGGAACTGATTGCCGGACAAAAAGCAGTTGTGACCAAGGCCAGAAAATCCATAGCCGGGTTTAGTATTCGTGACGGTTTTCCGATTGGTTGCAAAGTGACTTTACGAAGAACTCGCATGTACGAATTTCTGGACCGCCTGATCAACATAGCCATTCCACGTATACGCGACTTTCGAGGCTTGTCATACCGGGCTTTTGACGGGCGCGGCAATTACAGTTTTGGAGTTTCAGAACAGATTATTTTTCCGGAAATCGAATATGACAAAATTGATGCAATTCGCGGCATGGACGTTGCGATTACTACATCTGCGAGAACGGATGAAGAAGCAAAAGCCTTGCTGGAATCCTTCAATTTCCCGTTCAGGCGTTAATATTGTGGAAATGCGAGGCAGCTAGATGGCCAAGAAATCAATGATAGAGCGAGAGAAAAAGCGCAACAAAGTTGTACGTCGTTACACGGCCAGACGTGCACGACTCAAAGCCATTATAAAAAGCCCGACGGCCGCCGAGGAAGAAAAACAGGAAGCCATGTTGGAATTACAAAAATTACCCAGAAATGCCAGTCCGGTACGCTTGCGTAACCGCTGTAGCCTTACCGGGCGTGCAAAAGGGTACTACCGCAAGTTTGGTTTAGGGCGCAACAAGCTACGTGAAGCAGCCATGCGGGGCGATATACCCGGCTTGGTCAAGGCCAGTTGGTAGTTGGGGCAACGGCATGAGCATGAGCGACCCTATTGCCGACATGTTGACGCGCATTCGCAATGGCCAAAATACCAAAAAAGTTACCGTAACAATGCCATCTTCCAAGCTGAAAAGAGCGATTGCACAAGTGCTTAAGGAAGAGGGCTATATTGAAGATTTTGCCGTGGCCGAGGACGGCGTCAAGAGTGAACTCACCATAACGCTCAAATACCACATGGGCCAGCCCGTCATTTCCAAGCTCAGGCGAGTCAGCCGGCCAGGATTGCGCATCTATAAAAATTCCGACGATTTGCCCAAGGTAATTGGTGGTTTGGGCGTCGCAATTGTATCCACCTCCAGGGGTGTAATGAGTGACAGGGCTGCACGTGCTGCGGGCCACGGTGGTGAAATATTATGCGAAGTAGAATAAGAAACCATCCGAGCGATCGATAACATGTCACGAATTGCGAAACAGCCTATCCCTGTTCCTGCGGGCGTAGAAGTGAAACTGCAGAGCCAACATCTTGCGGTAAAGGGCTCTCTGGGCGAGGTACACATGGAAATTCATCCAGACGTGCGAGTAGAACACAAG
This sequence comes from Gammaproteobacteria bacterium, assembly GCA_965215055.1. Taxonomy (GTDB): domain Bacteria; phylum Pseudomonadota; class Gammaproteobacteria; order UBA4575; family UBA4575. The sequence goes on along the minus strand of OZ244046.1, from coordinate 615,734 downwards.
GACAACCAGTTGCGTGTGTTGACCGAAAAGACTGGCAATACCGCCATGGCTGGCACCACGCGTTCACTGATGAACAACCTGGTAGCGGGCGTAAGCGAGGGTTTTTCCAAAAAATTGGAATTGATAGGAGTTGGGTACCGTGCGCAATCCAGGGGTAAGACACTGAATCTTGCGTTAGGATTTTCCCATCCTGTTGACTATCCCATTCCGGACGGAATTAAAATTACGACACCCAGTCAGACGGAAGTAGTAGTAAGCGGTGCGGATAAACAAAAAGTCGGGCAGGTTGCAGCGGAAATTCGTGCCTATCGTCCTCCCGAGCCATACAAGGGCAAAGGCATCAAATATGCCGAAGAGAGAATTATTCGTAAGGAAGCGAAGAAGAAATAATCGTGAACAAATCGACTTCAAGGTCCCGGCGCGCGCGCAAATCTCGCAGCAAAATTGCACAGTTAAAGGCGCATCGCCTGTGCGTGCATCGAACACCCCGGCACATCTACGCGCAGATCATAGCTCCTGCGGGACATGAAACCATAGCCAGCGCCTCATCTTTGGAAGCTGACGTGCGTAGCGGTGTCAAATACACCGGCAACGTGGAAGCCGCCGAGCGGGTAGGTACCATGATTGCCGAGCGTGCCAGGGACAAAGGCGTGCACAGCGTATCCTTTGATCGTTCCGGATTTAAATACCACGGCCGGGTTCAGGCCCTGGCTGATGCCGCGCGTGCAGCAGGATTGAAGTTTTAAGGCTGACAGACGAGGGTCCAGGAGCAATGGCAAGTAACGAACCGGCGAGAATTGCAGATGGTCTTGAAGAGAGACTGGTCGCGGTCAATCGAGTCGCAAAAGTCGTTAAGGGTGGTCGTCAATTTGGATTTACCGCACTTACCGTCGTTGGAGACAGTAACGGCCAAGTGGGCATAGGCTATGGCAAGGCGCGCGAAGTACCGCTGGCGATTCAGAAAGCCATGGAACGGGCACGCAAAAAACTGAGAAGAGTCCCTTTGCAAGATGACACCTTGCACTACCCCGTAGTTGGTGAACACGGTGCCGCCAAAGTCTTCATGCAGCCTGCTACCGTGGGTACTGGGATTATTGCTGGGGGTGCTATGCGCGCGGTATTTGAAGTAGTGGGCATCAAGAACGTTTTATCAAAATGTATTGGCTCCAGGAATCCGATTAACGTCGTGCAAGCTACGGTAGATGCGCTTTGCAGTATGCAGTCGCCGGACCACATTGCGGCAAAACGCGGCAAGACAATTGAAGACATACTGTCATAGGGTTGTGAGCGATGGACAAGCAATTAAAAGTGACCTTGGTAAAGAGCTTAAGCGGGCGACTTGCCGCGCACAAGGCCTGCGCGCGCGGCTTGGGAATCCGGCGTATACACAAGCCTGTAACAATAGCCGACACCCCGGAGAATCGCGGCATGATTGATAAAATCAGTTATCTTTTAACCACTGAAGAAATCCAGGCATCATGATAAGGCACGGCGGGCATGTATCTAAATAATCTGAAACCTGCAACAGGGAGCCGTTCCGCCCGCAGGCGCGTTGGGCGCGGCATCGGCTCCGGCCATGGCAAAACTTGTGGACGTGGGCACAAGGGCCAGGGTTCACGCAGTGGTGGTTATCATAAAGTCGGTTTTGAGGGCGGTCAGATGCCGTTGCAGCGGCGCTTGCCCAAAGTAGGATTTCGCTCCCGCAAATCTTCCCATACTGCTGAACTGCGTTTGCACGAACTTGCCTGCGCCAGCGGTGACGTAATCGACATCGACGTATTGAAAAAAGAAGGATTGATTCCCGCCAAGGCCAAACGGGTCAAAGTGATTCATTCAGGCAAGATTGAAATTGCCGTGACAACCAAGGGATTATTGTTTACTCCGGGTGCAAGAAAGGCACTTGAAGCAGCTGGGGGACAAGTACAAGACTGATGACTCGTGCAGCCGCCAGTGCTGTTGGCTCTCTTGCAGGGCTTGGACAGGTTACCGAATTGCGCAAGCGACTACTGTTTGTATTGTTTGCCCTTATCGTATATCGCATTGGCACCTACATCCCCGTCCCTGGAATTGACCCGGCCGCCATGGCAAGATTTTTTGAGCAGCAGAGCAGCACCATACTGGGGATGTTTAACATGTTTTCGGGCGGTGCGTTACAACGCCTGAGCATCCTTGCGCTTGGCATCATGCCGTATATCTCGGCGGCCATCATCATGCAATTGATGAGTGCAGTCGTTCCCAGCCTCAAAGAACTGAAGAAAGAAGGCGAAGCGGGGCGGCGTAAAATTACCCAGTACACACGTTATGGAACATTCTTTCTGGCAACGTTTCAGGCCATAGGCGTATCGATTGCCTTGCAGAACCAGCAGGTAGCACTCACCCCCGGCGTTAACTTTATCTTTACAGCCACCGTGAGCCTGGTTACCGGCACGATGTTTTTGATGTGGCTGGGTGAACAGATAACAGAGCGCGGCATTGGCAACGGCATCTCCATTATCATCTTTGCCGGCATCGTAGCGGGTCTGCCCGCTGCCATTGGCGGCACACTTGACTTGGTTTCACAAGGTGCGATTGGCGAAGGTTTTGCGCTGTTTTTATTCTTAATGGCTATTGTAGTAACCGCGTTCGTGATCTTTGTGGAACGGGCGCAGCGGCGCATAACTATCAACTATGCGCGCCGTCAGCAGGGCAGAAAGCTATACAGTGCCCAGTCTACGCATTTACCGCTTAAACTGAACATGTCGGGCGTAATCCCCCCCATCTTTGCTTCCAGCATCATTTTATTCCCGGCTACCCTGTTACAGTGGTCAGGCAGTGCCACCGGCAGCTTTGCCTGGTTACAGAATATCGCTACGGCGATTTCTCCCGGGCAGCCGTTATACGTCGCCTTGTACGCCCTTGCGATAGTATTCTTTTGCTTCTTTTATACCGCGATCGTATTTGATTCACGGGAAACCGCGGACAACCTGAAGCGCTCCGGTGCCTTTATTCCCGGTATTCGCCCTGGTGAACAAACGGCTCGTTACATTGATTCCGTGCTGACACGTTTAACGGCGGTAGGTGCGATCTATATCACCCTCGTCTGCCTGTTACCGGAATTCCTTATCCTGAAATTCAGCGTGCCTTTTTATTTTGGAGGCACCTCCTTATTGATTATTGTTGTCGTGGTAATGGATTTTATTGCCCAGGTGCAGACCCACTTGATGTCTCATCAATACGAGGGGCTGATGAAAAAAGCAAATCTGAAAGGTTACGGAAGATCTGGAGTATTACGCTAGGGAGGTAACATGAAAGTACGCGCGTCCGTGAAAAAAATGTGCCGCAACTGCAAAGTCATCCGCCGCCGCAACGTAGTGCGCGTGATTTGCAAGGACCCGAGGCACAAGCAACGTCAGGGTTGATAAAAACCATGTATTTGATTGACTTGACTGGTAGAATCCGCAATCCCGTTGCAAAGACGTTTTCAAGCAGCAACTTATCAGGGGTTTTTTAATGGCGCGTATTGCTGGAATCAATGTGCCGGTACACAAGCACACCGAAATTGCACTGACCTCCATTTATGGCGTCGGGCGTTCGAGAGCGCGCAAGATCTGCACAGACGCGGACGTTCCACCAGGCACCAAGATCAAGGACCTCAGCGAGAGCGAGGTAAGTCGTTTACGTACAGAAGTATCCAGATATCGCGTAGAAGGCGATCTTCGCCGGGAAATTACCGTCAACATAAAGCGACTGATGGACTTGGGGACGTATCGAGGTATACGGCATCGCCGCGGTTTGCCGTTGCATGGGCAGCGAACGCGCACCAATGCACGTACTCGCAAAGGGCCGAGGCGGCCGATCAAACGTTAGAGATACAGGATTACTGATCAGCAATGGCAAAATCATCACCTCGCGCCAGGAAGAAAGCAACACGCATCGTTACTGACGGAGTGGCGCATATTCATGCCTCTTTCAACAATACCATCATCACGATTACGGACCGGCAGGGTAACGCCTTGGCTTGGGCGACCTCTGGTGGCTCGGGATTTCGCGGTTCGCGCAAGAGCACACCCTTTGCCGCGCAAACTGCGGCAGAACGTGCCGGGCAGGCTGCGCTTGAATACGGTTTGAAAAATCTTGAAGTGAAAGTCAAAGGTCCGGGACCTGGCCGTGAATCGGCAGTGCGTGCGCTCAATGCAGTGGGATACAGGATTACCAGTATAAATGACGTCACGCCGATTCCGCATAACGGCTGTCGTCCACCCAAGCGCCGCCGTGTATAGGAAGGATATATTATGGCGCGCTATCTAGGGCCGAAGTGCAAACTCAGCCGACGTGAAGGTACAGACCTGTTATTGAAGGGGCGTGCCCGGTCGCTCAAGTCGAAATGCAAGATTGACAAACAGCCTGGTCAGCATGGTGACAAGCGCGGCCGGGTTTCAAACTACGGCATACAGCTGCGTGAAAAACAGAAGCTGCGCCGGATATACGGCGTGCTGGAGCGCCAGTTTAGAAATTACTATAAAAAAGCCTCGCGTATCAAAGGTTCTACGGGAGAAAACCTGTTGCAATTACTCGAATGCAGACTGGACAACATGGTATACCGCATGGGCTTTGGCGTTACGCGCGCGGAGTGTCGGCAGCTTGTTACTCACAAGGCGATTGAAGTAAATAAAGTAGTGGTAAACGTACCTTCGTATCACGTATCACCGGATGATGTAATCAGTATACGAGAGAAGGCAAAAAAGCAATTACGTATTCAGGACGCACTTAACGTTGCGGAGCAAATCGGATTACCGGACTGGGTTGAAGTAGACGTCAAGAAAATGCAGGGCAAGTTCAAATTCATGCCCGAGCGCGATGACCTACCGCAGGACGTTAACGAGTCGCTCGTGGTCGAGTTGTATTCCAAATAAGACATTTTTTGAAAGAGGTTTTCGATGGCAGATAATTTATTAAAGCCCAGGGTAGTAGACGTGCAGTTAGTCGACGAATGCCATGCCAAAGTTATGCTTGAGCCATTGGAACGTGGTTTTGGCTACACTCTTGGTAATGCCTTGCGTCGTATTCTGCTTTCATCAATACCGGGATGCGCGATAGTAGAAGTTCAAATTGACGGAGTGTTGCATGAATACACCGCCATTGAAGGAGTGCAGGAAGACGTAGCCGACATCCTGCTCAACCTGAAAGGCGTAGCGGTTATTATGCACGATAAAAAGGAAGCCACACTGACCTTACAAAAGCAGGGTCCGGGAGTGGTTACCGCCGGGGACATAGAAACGGCCCATGATGTTGAAATCGTCAACAAGGACCACGTGATTGCTCATTTGACTGACCAGGGATCATTAAGCATGACTTTGAAAGTGGCCAGGGGCCGTGGTTATCAGCCTGCCACGCAACGTCGCGGTGAAGACAATCGTGCCATCGGCTCATTATCGTTGGACGCAAGCTTCAGCCCGGTGCGCAAGGTGGCGTATTCAGTGGAAAGCGCGCGCGTGGAACAACACACCGACTTGGACAAACTTATTATTGACCTGGAAACGAATGGTACCATCGACCCTGAGAACACCATTCGCAAAGCTGCGGGCCTGTTGCAGCAGCAGATATCCGTATTTGTAGACTTGCAGGCCGAAGAACCGGTCGAGCCGGACAAGTCCGAAGCGGAAATCGATCCGATCCTGCTAAGGCCGGTAGACGACCTTGAGCTTACCGTTCGTTCAGCGAACTGCCTGAAGGCGGAAAGTATTTACTATATCGGCGACTTGATTCAGTGCACGGAAACCGACCTTATGAAGACGCCCAACTTGGGCAAAAAATCCTTGACGGAAATCAAGAACGTACTAGGAACCTACGGCCTGTCACTGGGGATGCGTTTGGAAAACTGGCCGCCAGCCGACCTGCATACGGAACGCAAGGTATTCGTCTGACCTTTCAAGCGTTAGCTCAGCCTGCACAAAAACACAAAATTATTTATTCAGGTGAAATAGGTAGTCAAGTGAGACACAGAGAGACCGGGCGTCGACTGAACAGAAACAGTGCTCATCGCAAGGCGATGTTCAGCAATATGGCGGCCTCCCTGTTTTTACACGAAGTCATCCGCACCACCCTGCCAAAGGCCAAGGAATTACGCCGCTATGCGGAACCTTTAATCACCTTGGCGAAAGAAGACAGCGTTGACAGGCGGCGGCAAGCCTTCGCAAAATTACGCGACAAGGCCAGTGTTGGAAAATTATTTTCCGAACTTTCTCCCCGCTACAAAAATCGGCCTGGAGGCTACATCCGTATTTTGAAATGCGGTTTTCGTCCTGGAGACAACGCCCCCATGGCACTTGTAGAACTGGTGGATCGACCTGTTGAAGACTCCTGACCGCGTAATATACTTATAATAACCCGAGCGGCGGCATCAAGGTCGGAATTTCCAGCTGGGTTGGTTTCTACTCACATTACACAAGCACCGCGCTATACAGCGACCCTGTCGGAGCTGCTGATTCACTTTATACTGCCAGGTTCGTGATGAAGCCAATTGTTCTAGCAACGGATTATGGAGTAACGGGACCCTATGTTGGTCAACTCAAATCCGCAATTTACAAAATAATACCTGGCGCCTTGATCATTGATATGAACCACGATCTGCCCGTGTTCAATCCCAAGGCCTCGGCGTACTTGCTTGCAAGTTATTCGAGTCATATTCCAACAAATTCCATTGTCGTAGGTGTAGTCGATCCCGGCGTCGGCTCAAATCGCGCACCGATCATCCTGGAATGTGACGGCTGTACATTTATCGGTCCTGACAACGGCCTGTTTGCCATTGTGGCGAAAAAACTATTGCGCTGTAATGCGTCAAAAATTCTTTTGGCAGAAGAACCTGCCTGCCGAACTTTTCATGGCAGAGACGTCTTTGCACCCGTTGCTGCACAAATGGCGTCCGGGTCAGAAATACAGCTTGAGCCTTTTTCGTGTGAAGAAATGACAGGTGCAGAGTGGCCCCTCGATCTTCACGAGATAATCTATATTGATCATTTCGGTAATGCCGTTAGCGGTATTACGCTCGACCAGGTAGATGAGACCCGTACAGTCAGAGTGAAAAAGCACGAACTGAATTATGCAGCGACTTTTCATTCCGTAAGCCCGGGCCAGTTGTTCTGGTATCGTAATGCCAACGGGTTATTGGAAATTGCTGCTCGTGAAGCCTCTGCGGAAGAAAAATGCCGACTGTCAATCGGGGATAGCATCCATTTCAAGTAAGGCGAACCGTACCTGTTGCTCAGGCAATTTTTTCTTTCGGTAGATTTTTCACTTCAAGTATTGGCTTCAAGTATTTGCCAGTAAAAGAATTTTCTGATGCCGATATTTCTTCAGGAGAGCCGACTGCAATCACCCTGCCACCACGGTCACCACCCTCCGGACCGAGGTCAATAATCCAATCCGCAGTCTTGATGATGTCGAGATTGTGCTCAATGACGATAATCGTATTGCCTTGATCTCGCAAGTGATGAAGGACTTTCAGTAATTGTTTAACGTCATGAAAATGAAGTCCGGTCGTGGGTTCATCCAGTATGTACAACGTTTTTCCAGTGCTGCGCTTGGAAAGTTCGCGCGAGAGTTTTACCCGCTGTGCTTCTCCTCCAGATAACGTAGGGGCACTTTGGCCCAGGGCAATATACGACAGCCCCACGTCCATCAAGGTTTGGACTTTACTCTTGATTTGTGGAATAGCATCAAAAAAACCCAGTGCCTCCTCAACCGTCATATTCAGCACTTGATGAATATTTTTCCCCTTGTACCTGATTTCCAGGGTTTCTCGGTTATAGCGTCTTCCCTGGCAAATGTCGCATGGCACGTACACGTCCGGCAAAAAGTGCATTGCTACCCTGATAACGCCACCACCCTGGCAGGCTTCACAGCGACCGCCCCTGACGTTAAAGCTGAAGCGCCCTGGCATATAGCCTCTTGAGCGCGCCTCCGGGACGTTTGCAAAGAGTTCACGAATTGAAGTAAACAGCCCCGTGTAAGTTGCCGGATTTGATCGAGGAGTGCGTCCGATCGGGCTTTGGTCAATATCTATTACCTTATCTATATTTTCCAAGCCGCTTATTTTACTGAATTTTTTTGGAAGAGCTCCTGACCCGTGCAAGTACCGCATACAATGCTTGTACAAGGTGTCATTTATCAGCGTGGATTTTCCAGAACCGGAAACGCCCGTTACCACGGTAAACAGTCCGAGCGGGATTTCGACCGTAACATTTTTGAGATTATTTCCACGTGCCTTGGTTATTTTCAAAGTATCGTTTTTCTGAAAGGGCAGGCGCAGTTCCGGGACCGGGATATAGCGCTTACCTGAAAGGTATTGTCCCGTCAGGGACGCGGTATTTCTCTCGATATCCGAAGGGGTTCCTTGCGCTACGACCTTGCCGCCGTGGGTGCCTGCACCGGGCCCCAAATCCACGACGTGGTCTGCGCTGCGGATTGCCTCTTCGTCATGTTCGACTACGATAACAGTGTTACCGAGACCTCTTAAATAACCGAGCGTGTCGAGGAGACGCCGGTTATCACGTTGATGCAGACCGATTGACGGTTCATCGAGAATATACATGACTCCGACCAGGCCCGAGCCAATTTGACTGGCAAGGCGGATACGCTGTGCTTCTCCTCCGGACAGCGTTTCCGCACTGCGGTCGAGCGTCAGGTAATCCAGTCCCACGTTCACCAGGAATTTAAGTCGTTCATTAATTTCGTGAACGATCTTTTCGCCAACCGCGGCAAGATGACCCGGGAGTTTAAGCGCTTGAAAAAACTCCAGGGATTTTGCCGTGGACCAGGAAGTAACGGTTGGCAGATTTATATTTTGTATGAACACGTTTCTTGCTTTCGTATTCAACCGTTCTCCTGCGCACGTCTGGCAGGTTTGCGCAGTGAGATATTTGCCGAGCTCTTCGCGCACGGTATTCGACCCGGTCTCATGGTAGCGTCGATCCATATTCGGGATGACCCCTTCAAAAACGTGTCGGCGTTTATAAACGTTACCCTTTTCATTCGTGTACTCGAACTGGATTTTTTCATCTCCACTGCCGTACAAAATGATGTCCTGGACCTCTTTATCGAGTTCACAGTAGGGCGTCTCGATATCAAACTTGTAGTGCTTTGCAAGTGATCGAATTAAATTAAGATAATAAAAATTACGCCGTTCCCAGGCTCGAATTGCACCTGCTGCAAGGCTGGCCTTCCTGTTGGTAACGACCAGGTCGGGATCGAAAAATTGTTCCACGCCCAAGCCGCTGCAATCCGCACATGCCCCCACCGGGCTGTTAAAAGAAAAAAGACTAGGTTCAAGCTCATTCAGGCTGTAGCCGCATTGCGGACAGGCGAATTTTGCGGAAAATACCAGTTCGGTTTTTTCGTTGGGACCCATTGACCGGATAATGGCAATGTCATTGGCGAGCTTCAGTGCAGTTTCAAAAGATTCCGCCAGCCGCAGTTTCAAGTCCGACTTGACCTTGAACCTGTCTACGACCACCTCGATCGTATGCTTGCGGCGCAGGTCCAGTTTCGGACAGGCATCCAGTTCATAAATCTCCCCGTCAATTTGCGCGCGCAAAAACCCCTGGGTTTGTAACTTGTTAAGCAATTGCACGTGTTCACCCTTGCGATTTCGTATTACGGGTGCCAGTAACATCAGTTTTTTGCCTTCTTCAAGTGAAAGAACCTTATCCACCATCTGGCTGATCGTCTGGGCGTGTAAATCAATGTGATGCGCGGGGCAGCGAGGTGTCCCCGCGCGTGCGAAAAGCAGTCTCAGGTAATCATATATTTCAGTGATCGTCCCGACCGTCGAACGCGGGTTATGAGAAGTTGCCTTTTGTTCAATGGATATGGATGGCGACAGTCCATCTATGTGGTCCACGTCCGGCTTTTCCATGCGTGCCAGGAACTGGCGCGCATAAGCGGATAGAGACTCCACGTAGCGGCGTTGTCCCTCGGCAAAAATAGTGTCAAACGCCAGGGAAGACTTGCCTGAACCTGACAGGCCCGTAAATACAATAAGATTATCTCGAGGGAACTCAACGTCAATATTTTGCAGATTATGGGTTCTTGCCCCTCGGATGCGGATCTGTTTCATTTTTATAAATTTTGCATAATCAAATGCGCTAATATACGTACCTAGTCTATCCGAGACACACAATCCTGATGTAAAATAAATGTGGCAAGTCAATACTATCCGGCATAAAGTATTCCTGAAAGCGGCGCGTGTCCCGAATGCGCGTGGATTGTAACCCCTATCGTCTAAAACAAGATGTCAAGAGGAATAAACAAAGTTATACTGGTAGGTAATCTCGGGCAGGACCCGGATGTCAAATACATGCCAAGCGGCGAGGCAGTCTGCAATGTAAGCGTTGCGACGACCAGGTCCTGGAATGATAAGAATACTGGTGACAAGGTCGAGAAAACCGAGTGGCATCGAGTCGTGTTTTTTCGCAGGTTGGCGGAAATTGTAGGTGAATATCTGCACAAGGGCTCGCAGGTGTATGTAGAAGGGCACTTGCAAACGCGCAAATGGCAGGATCAAAGCGGTGCTGATCGCTATTCCACCGAGATTGTCGCCAATGAAATGCAGATGCTGGGAGGCCGCTCGGATTTTCCAAGTGCGAGTGATGAGACTGCTGCGGCACCTGCGGCACCTAGCAATGCTTCCCGTGCACCCGAAAAACCAGCCAGCTCCCCGGACTCCTCGTCCAACGATTTTGATGACGATATCCCGTTTTAATTCATGTCGATGAAAATATGGGGAAGTAATTCCCGTCAGAACTGTCAAGCGGACAGTCTTGCAAAACCGTAGCAGGCACCAGGACATGAAAAAGGCATTTATTAAAACACAGGGCTGCCAGATGAACGAGTATGATTCACAAAAGATGCTGGACGTACTCAGTCATGAATGCGGTTTCGAAACTACCACCGACCCGTCCGCAGCGGACCTGTTATTACTGAACACCTGCTCGATACGCGAGAAGGCGCAGGAAAAGGTATTTTCGCAATTGGGGCAGTGGCGGCCTTATAAAAAATATAACCCTGGCGTACTGATTGGCGTAGGAGGTTGTGTAGCAAGCCAGGAGGGAGAATCTTTGGCCGAGCGTGCACCACAGGTCGACATCGTGTTCGGGCCGCAGACGATCCATCGACTACCCGAACTGCTTGCGCGGGCCGAGAATAACAACAAGGCGGTAGTTGATATATCTTTTCCGGAAATGGAAAAATTCGACTGCCTGCCGGAACCAAGCGTCAAAGGTCCAACGGCGTTTGTTTCCATCATGGAAGGCTGTAGCAAATACTGCACGTATTGCGTCGTCCCCTACACGAGAGGGGAGGAATTCAGCAGGCCGGTCGCGGAGGTACTGCATGAAATCGAGACCCTGGCCGGGCGAGGTGTTCGCGAAGTAACCTTGCTGGGGCAGAACGTGAATGGTTACAGGGGCCTGGACGTACATGGTGAAACCGTCGACTTTTCATTAATGCTTTACTACGTCAGTGAACTGAAAGGCATTGACCGCATTCGCTACACCAGCTCACATCCTGTCGAATTCTCGGACAACCTGATCAACGCCTATGCGGATATCCCCGAGTTGGTGGACCACGTGCATTTACCGGTTCAAAGTGGTTCGGACCGAGTGCTGGCCGCGATGAAACGCGGCCATACCGCGCTTGAATACAAATCCATCGTAAACAAACTGCGCCGGCGTCGTCCTTCTGTCAGCATATCCTCTGACTTCATCGTGGGATTTCCGGGAGAAACGGAACAGGACTTTGAAGCCACCATGAAATTCGTTGATGAAATCGGGTTCGATCAATCCTACAGCTTTATCTATAGCCGCAGACCTGGAACACCTGCTGCATCATTGCCGGATGACGTATCGCCCGATGTGAAAAAACAGAGATTGTGGCGTTTACAGGAGACAATTAATCGCTTGTCTTCAAACTTTGCAAAGTCGATGATAGGCACCAAACAGGTAATACTGGTCGAAGGGTATTCAAAGAAATCCACTCACGAGTATTCGGGGAGAACGGGGAATAATCGCGTGGTAAATTTTGCGGTGCCTGAAAATGTAATAGGCAAGTTCGTGCGCTTGGAGATTACAGACGTACTCTCGAACTCGATGCGTGGCAATTATTGTGGTGTGTGCTCATAGAGGTGAATGAACGTTTGATCACCGAACTTCATTCGATAGACGTTTTTTTAGAGCCCGTCGATAATCCGCGTCTTGCCAATCTTTGCGGCCCTCTCAACGAACATTTGCGCCAGCTCGAAGAAAGGCTGAGCGTAGAAATTAACAATCGAGGCAACGCATTCTCGATAAGCGGAGACGTACAGGCGGCGAACGCCGCGGCCAAAGTGCTCCAGGAACTATACGCCTCGACTGAAAACCAGACCCTGTCATCTTCATCCGTACACCTGCATCTGCAGGAATCCGGGCTTGCCAAGATGGTCAACCAGGAACTCAAGGCTTCACGCCCTGCGTTACACACCAGCCGAAGCATCATCAGGCCGCGTGGAGCCAACCAGGAAACATACGTCAATGCCATTGAAGAAAATGACCTGGTATTTGGTATCGGTCCGGCGGGAACGGGAAAAACCTACCTGGCGGTGGCTTGTGCAGTGGCAGCCCTTGAGAGAGATCACGTCCGTAAACTCGTCTTGGTCAGGCCGGCAGTTGAAGCAGGTGAAAGGCTGGGTTTTTTACCGGGCGACCTGGTACAGAAGATAGACCCGTACCTGAAACCCATGTACGACGCGCTTTATGAAGTGATGGGATTTGATAGGGTCAACAAGTTTATTGAAAGAAATGTAATTGAAATTGCCCCCCTGGCCTATATGCGCGGAAGAACCCTGAACGATGCGTTTATTATTCTGGATGAAGCGCAGAATACTACCATCGAACAGATGAAAATGTTTCTTACCCGTATCGGCTTCGGTTCCAAGGCGATTGTAACGGGAGACGTCACGCAGATAGACCTGCCGAGCGACAGGGAATCCGGCCTCAAGCACATTGCGCGCATATTGAAAAACGCCACTGGTATTTCATTCTGCCTGTTTGACGTCAGGGACGTAGTGCGTCACCCCCTGATCAAGAAAATCATACAAGCCTATGACAATGATTCGGGGGACTAGACTATCTCTGCGGCATGACCATTCAACTAGACGTTCAAATTGCCGTGCAGGGCCCCGATATTCCTGCATTATCAGATTTCAAGACCTGGGCAGCGAAAATTCCATCCCCTGATACCGAGACACACGTATGTCTGCGTATAGCCGATGAAGATGAAGTCAGAAAACTCAACAAACGCTTTCGCAACGTTGACAAGGCGACCAATGTCTTATCGTTTCCTGCTGACGTTCCCAAAGAGCTTGGCGTGAACTTTCTTGGTGACGTCGTCGTTTGTGCACCGGTAGTCTTGCGAGAGGCCCAGGCCCAGGGGAAAGACCTTTTTTCACATTGGGCGCACTTGTGCGTGCACGGCATCTTGCACTTGCAAGGCCATACACATGACAATGACAGCCAAGCTGAACGCATGGAAGCGTTGGAAATAGAGACCTTGAAAAAGTTGGGCATGGACAATCCCTATCGATCCTGAAACGTGATGGTTTCCGACAGTAAAAAACCCCGACGTATAAATCTGCTTACCTTTTTCAAGGAGCTTTTGCATAACGTTGCCAAGAGCCGTGAAGATATTCTTCACTTCCTGCGTCGCTCGGAAGAGAAAAACCTGTTGAGCAAAGATACGCTTGACATGATAGAAGGGACGTTTCGGGTATCAGAGATACAGGTAAAAAACATCATGATTCCCCGCTCACAAATGGTGGTCGTACATAAAGATACCTCCCTGGAAGACATGCTCCCCATTATCATAGATTCCGCGCACTCGAGATTTCCAGTCATTGGAGACAACAGGGACGAAGTGCTCGGTATTCTGCTTGCCAAGGACCTGTTGCGCTATTTCCTGGAAGGCAAGCAGGGGCAATTCAGTGTAGAGGACATATTGCGCAAGGCGGAAATTGTGCCGGAATCCAAGAAAGTCAACACCTTGCTGAGCGAATTCAAAGACGGGCGTAACCACATGGCAATTGTAGTTGACGAATACAGCAGCATATCCGGCCTGGTTACCATTGAAGACGTGCTGGAGCAGATCGTCGGCGACATTGCGGACGAACATGACGTGGAAGAAGATCACAATATATTTTCGTATGTGTCAGGTGATTACGGCGTCAAGGCACTTACCCCGATAGAAGAATTTAACGAGTTTTTTTCAACCCGGTACAGTGATACCGAATTTGAAACATTTGGAGGCTTGGTACTGGGCAAGTTTGGCCACCTACCCAAGAAAGGCGAGAGAATCGAATTCGACGATTTAAGAGTGGAAGTACTTCGTGCTGATCGCAGGAGGCTGCATTTACTGAGCGTCTCTCACCATACGTAAGGCCATATCGCTACGTTTACCTGTTGAGCTTCACGCAGGCTTTTTTACTCATGCTGTCCGGCATTGCAAAAATCATACTCATGGCCGCAGGTGGAGCCTTCCTGGTTTGCGGATTTGCGCCGTTTTCGTATTGGCTGATCACCTTTATTTGCCCGGCACTACTGTATGCAAGCCTGGTCAGAAGTACGCCGCGCCATGCCTTTTTACTCGGTTTAATTTTTGGCCTGTTCTTTTTTGGCTTTGGGGCATCGTGGACGTTTAACAGTATCCATGAATTTGGCCATGCGCCCGTCATACTGAGCGCTTTTCTCGCGGGGCTGCTGGTAGTCGTACTGGCACTGTTCCCGGCCTGCGTGGCATACCTTTTTGCCGCAACACGCTGCAATTCATGCCTTGATTTTGTCAGCGCGTTGGCGTTTGCCACCTTGTGGACACTGTTTGAATGGCTGCGAAGCTGGCTCTTTACCGGCTTTCCCTGGCTGCTGTTGGGGCATGCCCATCATTCCAGCCCGCTACACGGCGTAATCCCCATTTTTGGCACCTACGGTGCTACGTGGCTGGTACTTTTGACAAGTTGCTTTTTTGTCGTAGCGGTTCTTGGAAAACGTACTCAAAAAATAACTGCCGGTATTTCCCTGGCACTTGTCTTTTTATCATTGACCGTGGCCAACCAGGTTGTATGGACTGAAGCCGAAGACGAAGAAATCGGCGTTGCGTTGATACAGGGGAGTATTCCCCAGGAAATGAAGTGGGAGCAGGCAAAGCGTTCCTACATAATGGGAAGATACTTGCAACTAAGCGAGAGCCATCTTGATGCAGACGTCCTGGTATGGCCGGAAACCGCGATCCCGACCTACTACCACGTAGTGGAGGATTCATTCATCAAGGAAGTCGAGCAGGTCGCCGCTGCTGAAGGCACAGATTTTCTGACGGGCGTGTTTACCCATGATCCGGCCAGTGGAAACGTTTACAACAGTGTAGCAGTACTGGGCGAAGAGACTGGTTTCTATCAAAAACGGCACTTGGTTCCTTTTGGAGAATATATTCCCCTGCGTAGTATAATGCCCTCCTTTTGGGAGCGTTACATCCAGGTACCTATGGCCGACTTGTCCAGTGGGGAAGGGCGCCCCCTGGTTAGCCTCAAGGGTTATCCCGTGGGTGTATCGATATGCTACGAAGCAGTTTACGGCAACGAAATTATCCAGGCCCTGCCCGAAGCGAAATTTCTGGTCAACGTAAGCAATGACGGGTGGTTTGGCGATTCGCTTGCGCCTCATCAACACCTGGAAATTACGCGCTCAAGGGCAGTAGAAACAGGCAGATACTTGTTACGTGCAACCAATACAGGCATCTCGGCCGTCATTACCCCGAACGGCTCAATAGTGGACCGGTCAGTACAATTTCAGGAAGACGTTGTCAGGGCAGATATTCAACCCTATTCGGGATTGACGCCATTTTCACGTTGGGGAAATTGGGGCATCATCACCGTCCTGCTTGGTATCCTTCTTGCAATTTGTGTACGTCAATGGCGGCTTGCCGAGCGTAACAGATCAATTATTTACTAGTACGGCTTTAATCATGTCAACTTGCCCGATCGTACCCGTAATATTGTCAGGTGGTTCCGGTACGCGGTTATGGCCGCTTTCCAGGAGACTTTACCCGAAACAATTTATTCCCCTGGGTGGGGACGAAAGCCTGTTTCAATCGACCCTGAAGCGAACCACGGACCTGGGCGATACGCACGGAATGCTGGTCGTTTGTAATGACGAGCACCGCTTCATGGTTGCGGAACAACTGCGCCAGGCAAACGTGAAAGAAGCGGACATCATACTGGAGCCTGTCGGGCGCAATACCGCGCCTGCAATCACCGTCGCGGCAATCCACGTCCTGCATCGAAACCCCGGTGCCCAGTTGCTGGTATTACCCGCCGACCATACCGTTGCCGACCTGGATGAATTCCAGTCTGCGGTAACTGCGGCACGCCAAGCCGCGCGCGACATGCTCGTGACCTTCGGTGTAGTACCTGTACGCGCGGAGACGGGCTTTGGCTACATCAGGCTGGACCGAACGAACCCGGTGAAAGTAAACGAAAGGCCTGTTTATCGTGTAAGCGAATTTGTCGAAAAACCCGGTTACAATGTAGCGAAAGAATACCTGGCCAGCGGCGATTATCTCTGGAACAGCGGCATGTTTCTGTTTCCTGCCGACGTCTACCTGGACGAAATCAAAAAGCTGCAGCCCGGCATGTTTGAGACGTGCAGCCGGGCGTACGAAAAAAGCAGGCGTGACCTGGATTTTATTCGCCTGGATGCACAGGAATTTTCAAACGCCACGGAAATTTCCATTGACTATGCAGTCATGGAAAAGACCGCAAAAGCCGCGGTTGTGCCTCTTGAAAGTGCCTGGAGTGACGTGGGGTCCTGGCGCACATTATGGCAATCATTCGCAAAAGACGGTAAGGACAATGCAGTTCGTGGTGACGTTATAGAAGAAGATTGCAGCGGATGCTACCTCCACGCCAACAATCGTTTGATTGCTGCCGTAGGGATAAAAGACCAGGTTATTGTCGAAACCTCGGATGCAGTACTGGTCATGCCGCGTGATCGCGCCCAGGAAGTCAAGAGTATTGTTGAGAAGCTGAAAAAAAGTGGACGGAGTGAAGTTGACCTGCATCCCAGGGTATACAGGCCATGGGGAACTTATGAAACGGTTGACAAGGGAGACAGGTTTCAAGTAAAGCGCATCATCGTATACCCGGGACAAAAACTTTCCCTGCAGGCACATCGCCATCGTGCGGAGCACTGGATCGTTGTCAACGGTACTGCCAAAGTCACTCGCGGAGAAGACGAGTTCTTGTTAAATACAAATGAATCAACCTACATCCCTGCCGGTACCAGGCATCGCCTGGAAAATCCGGGTTCAGCTCCACTCGAACTTGTCGAAGTACAGTCAGGCGAGTACCTGGGAGAGGACGATATTACGCGCTTTGACGACGTCTACGGCCGCTGACGGCCATTGAACATGCGAAATTCCTACAATCCCCGGGAACTCGAACCTGCCGTGCAAGCCTGGTGGGAAGAGCAGCAGGTATTCAAGGCAACCGAAGATGAGCGCCTGGAAAAATTTTATTGCCTGTCCATGTTTCCATACCCGAGTGGGCGTCTGCACATGGGGCACGTGCGCAACTACACCATTGGCGACGTCATCAGCCGCTACCAGCGTATGCAGGGCAAAAACGTCTTGCAGCCCATGGGGTGGGATGCATTCGGCCTGCCTGCTGAAAACGCCGCTATCGAGAACAAGGTTCCGCCTGCCAGGTGGACCTATGCAAATATCGATCACATGCGCGTGCAACTCAAGCGACTGGGTTTTGCCTACGACTGGAACCGTGAACTGGCGACCTGCCATCCGGAATACTACCGCTGGGAACAGTGGTTTTTTACCAGGCTGTACGCCAAGGGCCTGGTATACAAAAAAAAGGCAGTGGTGAACTGGGACCCCGTAGATCAAACGGTACTTGCCAATGAACAGGTTATTGACGGACGTGGCTGGAGGTCGGGTGCCGTCGTCGAACGCAAGGAAATTCCGCAGTGGTTTTTGAAGATAACGGACTATGCGGATGAACTGCTGGAAGATATCGAACGGCTGCATAGCTGGCCGGAACAAGTCAAGACCATGCAAGTCAACTGGATCGGGCGTTCACAAGGCGTGGAAGTCATTTTTGAAGTTGAAGACCAGGAACCTTTAAGCGTATTCACGACCAGGCCCGACACCCTGATGGGAGTAACCTATCTCGCCGTTGCCCCCGAGCACGCGCTGGCTGTCCAGGCCGCGCAGTCCTCACCGGCAATCGCGGAATTTCTGCAAACGTGCAAACAGACCAGGGTCTCCGAAGTAGAAATAAACACCTTGCAAAAACATGGTGTCGATACGGGTCTTTATGCACGGCATCCTCTCACCGATGAGAAAATTCCCATCTGGATCGCCAACTTCGTTTTGATTGAATACGGTTCGGGTGCGGTGATGGCCGTTCCTGCGCACGATCAGCGTGACTGGGAATTTGCGACGCAATACGGGTTGCCTGTCAAGCCGGTCGTTTATCCGCACAAGGACGACGCCTCCGTAGATATTTCACGGGGCGCGTTTGTCGATGAAGGCTGGCTGCTGCATTCCCGGCAATTTGATGGCTTGAGTTCGCAACAGGCCTTTGATGCAATCGCGACCGAACTGGAGGAAAAAGGCAAGGGAGAACGCCGCGTCAATTACCGGTTGCGCGACTGGGGCATATCCCGCCAGCGTTACTGGGGCTGTCCTATTCCCGTCATCAACTGTGACAAGTGCGGGGCGGTACCGGTGCCCGAAGAAGACCTGCCCGTGTGCCTGCCGGAAGAAATTCATTTTGATGACAAGGCATCTCCGCTCAAATCCCTGTCGGAGTTTACGCAGGTTGCATGTCCCAAGTGCAACGGTCCTGCAACGAGGGAGACCGACACCTTCGACACGTTTTTTGAATCAAGCTGGTACTTTGCCCGTTACTGCTGTGTGGACAATAACGTCTCCATGCTGGACGAGCGGGTGCGTTACTGGATGCCGGTTGACCAGTATATCGGTGGTATCGAGCACGCCGTATTACATCTTCTATACGCGCGCTTCTTCAACAAGCTCATGCGTGATGAAGGCTTGTACAGCTTTGATGAGCCTTTTGTGAACCTCTTGACCCAGGGCATGGTATTGAAAGATGGTGCCAAGATGTCTAAATCGAAAGGCAACACGGTAGACCCCGAGAAACTGATAGACAAGTACGGCGCGGATACCGTGCGCCTGTTTGCCATGTTCGCGGCACCGCCTGATCATACCCTGGAATGGTCGGACGCCGCGGTAGAGGGGGCACACCGGTTTATCAACAGGCTGTGGAACCTGGTTGAAAACCACGTGGAGACTGGCGGCGTGTCCAAAGATGCTTTGAAGGCGAACGATCTGAATGAAGAACAAGGCCGACTGAGGCACAAGACCCACGCCACGATAAAAAAAGTAACCGATGACATTGGCAGGCGCTACACGTTCAACACCGCGATCGCTGCAAATATGGAACTGGTAAATGCAATGACCAGCTTCAAGGATGAATCATCCCGGGGACGCGCCGTATACCAGGAAGCACTGCAATCCGTCCTGTTGATGCTTGCGCCCGTCTTGCCGCACGTATGCCATGCTCTGTGGCAACGGCTGGGGCACGACGTACCCGTTCACGAGGCAGCCTGGCCCGAAGTAGATGTTAACGCACTGAAAAGAGATACTGTCGGTCTTGTTGTGCAGGTAAACGGCAAAAAACGTGCCACCGTCAATGTCCCCTCAGGCGCCGGGAATGAAGACGTGGAAAAAGCTGCCTTGAGTAATGAAAACGTACAACGCTTTATTGAAAACAAAAAAATCGTGAAAATAATCGTCGTACCGCAACGCCTGGTCAATATAGTGGTATCCTGAACCGCTCATGATCAACACGAGCATCAACAGGATTCTCTGCATGCTGGTTTTCCTCGGCGGGTTGGCTGGCTGCGGGTTTCACTTGGCAGGAACGGGAAAATTACCGGACGACCTGGACGCCGTCTCGGTGCAAAGCACCTCATCAAGTCCCGAATTGTCTCACCTCATCATGCAAAGCCTCGAATCGCGTCAAATCAACGTGGTTGAAAAAGACCAGGCAAAAATCCTGGTAAACGTGTTACGCGAGCACACCTCCAAGACCGTGCTCGCATTCGATAATGAAGGCAAGGTACGGGAGTATGGACTGACTTTGAGTGTTACCTTCGACGTGAGAAAACCTGACAACAGCTACCTGCTTGGCAAGCAAAGTATCAGCGTGACCCGGAACCTTGTCTTCGACAAAGATAACGTGCTGGGCACCAGGGAGGAAGAGCAACAGTTGCTTGATGAAATGCGGAGGGACGCTGCAAGACGTATACTGTACCGCCTGCAAAAGATCGAGGACTAGCCGTCCCGGTCAACATCCTCCACCGCTTCACCAAAAATCACCTTGGCAACTGCCGCCGAGTCCAGCTCTCCATCCCCTTGCGCAACAATTTTTTGCAGATACTTGGCGGTCAACTCGGCCCCGGGCATGGAGACCTTGTTTTCATTCGCGCTGTTCAGCGCAATCTTCATATCCTTGTAATGCAACTTGGCCTTGAAACCAGGCTGATACGCATTATCCAGCATGCGTTTGCCGTGAACCTCCAGTATCTTGCTGTAGGCAAAACCGCCCAGTAAAGCCTCGCGCACCTTGCCCGGGTCAACGCCCGAAGATTCAGCCAGCAAAAACGCCTCGGCAACGGCCGACATGGTTTGCGCCACCAGGATCTGGTTACAGGCCTTGGCCACCTGTCCGGCACCGTGAGTACCAACGTGAGTAATGTTTTTCCCCAAGCACTGCAATATCGGCAAGGCTTGGTCAAACACCTCGGTACTGCCGCCCACCATGATCGACAGAGTGCCATCGATAGCGCCCTGTTCTCCACCGGATACCGGTGCGTCAAGCATCCCGATATTTTTTTCACCAAGCTGTTGTGCAAGCTGTCGTGTTACCTCGGGGGAGATCGTGCTCATGTCGATCACGACGTGTCCTGCGGCAGCACCGTGAATTATGCCATCCGTACCGGTAATTACTTCCGTTACATCAGGACTGTCGGCAACGATCGTGATGGTGACCGCACAGTTCCGCGCCAATTCCGCGGGGGTCTCGTATTGCTCAACGTCATGCGACTCGAAGGGCTGCAAGGAGCTTTTCCGGCGCGCGTATAAACCCAGCTTGTAATCGGCCCGTAGCAAGTTCATGGCCATGGGCTTTCCCATAATTCCCAAGCCGATCATACCTATTTTGTTTGGTTTCATTTAAGAGCCTGACTCAAAGGCTTCATGAATTATGCTATGATTTTAGCCTAACTTGGTTAAAAATGAAGCTTGGCCATCGGATTGATTGACCAGTCCAAATCGCCTGTGGCTTCTTTCATAAATAAACTGAAACCCTACGAGATGGTAACGCAACCCGGAGAAAAATTTGACCGGCTGAAGACTCTGTTGCGCGAGATGTTCCAACTCGACCGCGGTGACCTGGACTTTGGCCTGTATCGGGTCATGAGCCTGAAAGCAAAAGAAATCGAAGACTTTCTCGATAACGACCTGTTGCCACAGGTGAAGACGACATTGGCGGGGATTGCTAGTGAAGAGCGGGCAGCATTGGAACGAGAGCTTGAGGGTGCGAAGGTGGCCGCCCGCAATTTGGGTGTCGATCCTGAAACCGCTCCAAGGGTTACTGAACTAAATCAGCAACTAGCCGAAGCGCGGGCAGATGCGGAAGCCGAAACAGATGTCTATAACCATCTCGTTAATTTCTTTTCCCGCTATTACGATGGGGGCGACTTCATGTCGTTGCGCCGTTACTCTGGCGGTGGGCAATCAACCTACCTAATCCCCTACGATGGTGAAGAGGTGAAGTTGCATTGGGCCAATGCTGATCAGTATTACATCAAAACGACGGAGAACTACTCCTCCTATGTGTTCAAGGTCGGGGACGGTCGGCGTGTGCGTTTCGAGGTTGAAAATGCCGACAACGAAAGGGATAACATCAAAGAAGCCAGCGGTAAGCAGCGTCGTTTCATACTTGCCCGTGGTGAGAACACCATTGCTGTCAAAGGCGATGATCTGATCATCCGTTTCGAACACCGTCCATTGACGGATGGCGAAAAAAATAAGTATCCAGGGAAACGGCAACAGGAGCAGGTCAACGAAGCAGCCCGTGAACAAATCTTGAAAGTCTTGCAACCGGACTGGGTGGCCCCGCTTGCTACACTCGCACCTACTGAGAATAGTTCAGACCGGACTGTGCTGGATAAACATCTGTCCGCATACACAGCCAAGAATAGCTTCGACTATTTCATACACAAGGATCTGGGTGGCTTCCTGCATCGTGAACTGGACCTGTACCTGAAGAATGAGGTACTGAGTCTTGATGATCTGGCACTGGGGAATACAGCTCAGTTACGTCGCGCTCTGGCACGTATGCGCGCTGTCCGCCACGTGGCCGAGAAAATTATCATTTTCTTGGCGCAACTGGAGAATTTTCAGAAGCAACTCTGGCTGAAGAAGAAATTCGTGCTGGAAACGCACTGGTGTGTAACGTTGGACAGGGTCCCGGAGATGCTCTATCCCGAAATCATTGCTAATACGGCACAACATAAGGAATGGACAAGGTTATTCGCCCTCGACGAGATTGCCAGTGACTTGGGAAACGGCGACACGGGCTACACCGGTCCGCTGAATGTAGATTTTTTGAAATCAAACCCTTTTCTTGTACTGGATACGCGGCATTTCAGCCAAGACTTCACTGACAGGTTGTTGGCAGCGTTGTCTGATGCTGGGTCACTGGATGAGCAATCGAACGGACTGCTGGTGCATGGCGAAAATTTTCAAGCGTTGGTCTTGCTTCAAGCACGGTATAAAGAGCAGGTGCAGTGTATCTACATTGACCCACCGTACAATACGGGTTCTGATGGCTTCATCTATAAGGATTGTTACCAGCACTCATCATGGATATCGATGTTTGTAAATCGAACTGAAATTGCCAGGAAACTACAGGCATCTTCGGGCGTATTCTTTTTTTCCATTGATGAAATTGAGGCTGCTCGTGCGTGGCTATGTATGGGAGAAACCTATGGTGCTGAAAATTTTGCCTCGGAAGTTATTTGGGAAAAGAAAAAAAAGCCATCTTTTCTACATCGAAACATAGGAAAACTGACAGATTTCATCCTAGCGTTCAATCGGAATGCAGTGGCAAGCCCCTCCTACTCTATTGAAACCACAACAGAAGGGAAGCTTACACCGCTGAATAATGCGGGCAACCCGCTCAGTATCCTTACATTTCCTGCTGAGTCTGTGAAATTTGGATGCAAAGACGGGGTTTATCGAGCTCAAGATATGTCTAAAGGGGCAATTGTTACACGTCTCTTGGATGATGTCGTTGTACATAGTGGATTTAATAAAGATACTTTTCGAATTGAAGGTGAGTGGCGGTATTCTCAAAGTAAGTTAGATGAAATCCTGGCTTCAGGAGATGAGATGTACATTAGTAAAGTTCCTTTTCGGCCCAATCATATTAAGCAAGGAAAGGAAATAAAAAAGATGAAAAATATTCTGTCCCCAATTCATTATGAAATGGAGACAAATGAAGATGCCTCTCAGCAGATTATCAATCTTTTTAATAACGACATTTTTGAAAATCCCAAACCTGAGAAACTTATACGATACTTGATAAAAAGTGTTACGCACTCATGGACAGACTCATACGCACTTGACTATTTTGCTGGTTCCGGCACAACTGGCCATGCGGTCATCAATCTCAATCGAGAAGATGAGGGCCATCGCAAGTTTCTCCTGGTCGAAATGGGCAAGCACTTCGATACAGTGCTGTTACCGCGAATGAAAAAGGTCGTCTATTCACCAAGCTGGAAAGGTGGTAAACCAGTTTCACGCAAAGGGAGTACACAGTTTTTCAAATATGTTCGCCTGGAGTCTTATGAGGACACGCTGGACAGCCTTGAACTGACACCGCCTGCCGGCGATCTCCTAGCGGACTCCAAACTGGCAGAAGACTATCAGTTGCGCTACGCACTTGGTGTAGAGACAGCTTCCAGTCCTTGTCTGCTGGGGAAGAATTTTGTCAATCCCTTTGCTTACACCCTCTCCGTGGTGCGCGAAGGCGCACGTAGCGAAGTTCCGGTGGACCTGCCCGAAACCTTCAATTACCTGATTGGCTTGCGGGTCAAGTCCCGTCGCCGGGTCGAAGGTGTGCTCGCCATCACGGGCACGGATGCAGAGGGGAGACGCTGTCTGATACTCTGGCGCGATCTTGAGAAAGTGGACAACACTACGCTGGATGCATGGTTTGGTCGCAATCGGGCGCAGCTTCCTGAATCACTTGATCTCATTTACACCAACGGCGACCACACCCTGAATGCTGTCAGACCACATGATGAAACTTGGACTGCCGAGACTATTGAGCCTCTCTTTCGGGAGTTAATGTTTGAGGAGAGGGTACAATGACGTACAAAAACAATGATGATTTTAACAAGCTGACCTTCTCACAGCGAGAAGGCGAAGCTCCACTGCCCAAGCCTATGCAATTGAGACATATCCCAAAAAAATTTAGACAGGGTGTATGGCTTTACTTAGAGATAGAAATCGCCGCATCGTCTTATGGTGATGCTTGGAAGAACGAAAAGAGTAACATAGGCATCATTATTACTTCATACGAATTTCAGATCTCTCAAAAATTTCATGATGAGATAGGAAGTTATACCCCAAGAAGGTCCTACGACTTTTTGAAAGGACACATAACGGAAGGGAAGTACCATCAAGTCCTGACCTTGATTGAATTCATTTTGCGGCATGAATGCTGTTCAGAAAAGTTGCGTGAGGATCTTGTTAATGCCTTCGATAAAGTTCCCGTCTCTTATTTTGTGGATGATAAAAATGGGCATCCTACCATTAGACCGCGATTTAGCCGTGAAGCTGGAGAGGCAACACAACAGGCCATTAAAACTCTCTGTGAAAGAGATATGGATAGTGCCACAGCACAGTTTCGTCAAGCGGCAGAGCATATCGACGCACAACAGTATGCAGACTCGGCCAGTGACAGCATTGGTGCGGTTGAATCTGTTGCTCGCCGAATTGACCTAAAATCAAAAACACTTGGTGAGGCGTTAAATGCTCTTGAAAGGAAGAATCTTATCAATAGGCAGCTTAAAGCTGGGATTGAAAAAATTTACGCCTATACCAATACTGAAAAAGGCATACGTCACCCACTAGTGTTCGAAGATGTCTCGAATGTCGGCCTAGAGGACGCCCTGTTTATGTACGGGGCCTGTGCGTCCCTCTCCGCCTATATCTCCGAAAAATATCGGCAAGCTAAAGAACGGAAAACAGGTACTGAATAACAGTGCTTGCAAATCGCCTCGTTTTGCATCGTTTCGTCTGTCAAGAGTTTGGCTATGATGATATGTCCGATATACTCGCCCGGCTGCGCGATGCGCCCACTGAGCTTGGTGTTGGCAGCGAGAGTGAATATGCATGTGCTCTCTATCTGAGCCCGGCGCGCGCCAAGGTTACGTCTGACCAGTTTTCCACATACGACGAGAACATAGTGGCGCACAGTCACAAGCTGCGCATGACCGGCGAACATGGGCGGGGATGGAAGCCCCATCAGTATCTTGCCCTGCTGTTCACCGAGCATTACCTCAGCCGTTATTTCAGCGACTCTGAGGCACTCTGTGCCGATTTGAACGAGGCGAAACGCGAGAACCAGTTGGCTCACGCCATGCCGGACTATACACAAGATGATCTTCGCACTATTGCTTTCCAGAGTGCGACGGGTTCCGGTAAGACGCTCATCATGCACGCCCACGTCCTGCAGTACCAACACTACCTGAAATGTTCTGGCGGACGACTCAATAACATTATTCTGTTGACACCGAATGAGCAGATGTCGGGGCAGCATGAACGAGAAATGCGAGAAAGTGGCTTGAGAGCACGGTTGTTTTCGGCTGATGTAAATGCCGACCTATTTTCACATATCGAGATTATTGACCTTAATAAACTGGCCGAAAAGAAGGGGATCAAACGTGTAGCCGTGGGGGATTTTGGTGATAACAACTTGGTGCTGGTCGATGAGGGGCACCTGGGTGCATCGGGCAAGGTGTGGCGCGAGCGGCGCAAGGAGTTATCTCGTGGCGGATTCACGTTCGAATATTCAGCTACCTTCAATCAAATAGTGAAGAGAGATACCGAGTTATTGAATGCCTACGGTAAAAGTCTGTTGTTTGATTACGCTTACCGTCAGTTTCACAAGGATGGCTACGGCAAGGATTACATAATTTCCAACCTGCCGAAGGGTATGGAAGACGCAAACAGCAATATGTATCTTCTTGGCTGCTTGCTGACCTTCTACCAGCAGTGTCGTATCTGGCGGGACAAGGGCGCTGAGTGGACGAATTTCAATCTGGCCAAACCACTGTGGGTATTTCTCGGCAAGACCGTGACGGGTTCAAGCAATGCTGATCAAGAAGCCAAGTCGGATGTCGTCCGGATTCTGGACTTTATTGGTTGGGTGCTGGCTCATGCTGAGCAAGCGCGTCCTATGATTGATTGTCTGCTTGCCGGTGAATCGGGGCTGACCGACAACGCTGGTCATGATTTTTTTACTGGCCGGTTTGGTCAACTGGAGAGCGGCCACTCAGGCAATATCTACACTGATATTTGCGAGACTCTGTTTCATGGACAGGGGAAGTTGCATGTCCGCTATCTCACTTCTGGTGAAGGTGAATTGCACCTGCGGACTGCCGATAATGTTCCCTTCGGTGTGGTTAATGTCGGAGACTCAGCTGCACTCTACAAACTACTTGCCGATACTGCTAATCCTGACATCGACATCGAGCGAGAAACTGGCTTTGCAAAGCGACTTTTTGCAGACGTGGACCGGTCGGACTCGATGGTAAACATTGTCATCGGCGCACGCCGTTTTATTGCTGGCTGGAATTCCTGGCGGGTGAGTACAATGGGGCTGATGCACGTCGGTGTCGGTGAAGGGCCGGAAATTATCCAGATGTTTGGGCGTGGCGTGCGCCTGAAGGGCTGGAACATGAGCCTGAAACGGCATCGCGAAAGTGGAGCGGAACTACCTGTAGATAGTGTAGACCTTGCAGCGTTGGAGACCCTGCACATCTTCGGACTACGCGCCAACTACATGCAGGCGTTCCAGGATTTGTTGAAGAGGGAAGGGATTTCTGTTGAGCGGGAAGTTGTCCCATTACCTGTCACCTGGAACTTTGCAAAGAAGAACCTGAAGCTGATACGGCTGAAGGAGCACCTAAAATACAAGTCTTCGGATAAGCGGCCTGTCCTGCCTGGTCCTGATGCTAAGAATCATCCCCGTGTGACGCTGGATATGTATTCACGGCTACAATCTGTATCATCCGACGATGGTGTGATTGGAAGGATGAAGAAAAATTCGGTCAAGCTCCATCCTAAGCATGTCGCCTTTTTTGATAGGACTCGCATATATGACAAGCTGTTGATACGAAAACGACAGAAAGAATGGCATAACTTGGTCATTGAGCCGGAGACCGTGGGTCGTTTGCTGGAAAGCGATGAATGGTACGATCTCTACGCACCGCCTGAATTGCTGAGTGTGACTGAATTCCAACGAGTGTATGCTTTGGAAGACGTGGCTATCGATCTCATTACCGAGTATGCCGATCAGTTCTGGCGCAGGGAGCGGCGACAATGGGAGCACGACAAGATCGAAGTGGTGACACTGGACGAGAATGATCCAAACAATATCGGTGCTTACGAACTGTTGGTGGACGCGACGCAAACCGAACTGATCAAAGATGTCCACGAGTTGGCAGCGTACGTTCAGGAAAGAGATTACCATCGTCTTAAACTCGGTGTTATCCTGCCCGATGTTCATGCCTACAAGCCACTGTTGTATGCAGGGAAGGACTGCAAGGTTACGGTCCAGCCGGTTCCTTTGGATGAGAATGAAAAGAAAGTGGTCGAGAAGCTGGCGGCACTAGCCAAGAATGGCGACCCTCGTCTGCATAACCGGGAGTTGTTCCTGATTCGTAACTTGACACGCAGCCGAGGCGTGTCGTTTTTCGATGACTTTGGCTACTACCCCGATTTTATTGTCTGGCTGAAGAGCAGCGACGAACAACATGTTGTTTTCCTGGATCCAAAGGGTTTGGTTCGATACGGTCGAAGGGCGCGCGAGAAAGTACGATTGCACGCTGGGATCAAGGAAGTCGAGAATCAGGTACGCGAGACCGACCCAGACATACATCTGCACGCTTATGTCCTGTCCGTTACATCACCTGGAGAAATCGGCGACGAGTTGCGTTCACAAAATGAATGGGAACAAAAGGGTGTCTACTTTCTAAACGATGATCCTGATTGCCTGGGGCGGGTTATCGAGCACGCTTTGGGGCAATAGTCAGAAGACTAATCTCTTTTCCGCACAATGTGGGTAGTAATCTTGGTAGATTTAAGGCCTTTCTTGACCAGTGTCTATTTTGTCTTATTGTCAATAATAAAAGCACAGTTATAACTGGTTAAAATTCCTCGGTAGATGGGAAATAACCGTGTCGTTCAGGCGGTTAGATTTTGGACCCCAGCAATTTTCAAGAAGGGTCCAAGATGACAAGAACCACGTATCCGACCAAAGACTTTCACGCAGAGATACTTTCGAACTCCATGGCAGAGAACACGCGCTTGGCGTATGCCAAGGGGTGGCGGAGTTTCACGGCCTACTGCAAAACAGAAGGTATCAAGCCACTAAAGGCAACGCCTGAAGAGGTTGCAGATTTTTTAATTCAATCTGCAATGCAGCCCATCAGGCAAAGCTCCCGGTACTGGCGCATGGGCAAGACCTTGTCCGTGAGTACAGTGCAGGTGTTTATGAGTGCGATTAACTGGTACTACCAGGACGCGGGAGAGACCTCGCCTACCCAGCATCCACACGTCAAGGCCGTAATGAAAGGCCTGATGCGGTTACACGGCAAGCCGCCGCGCCGGGTGAAAGCCTTGCGTGAGCATCACGTTATCAAAATGCTCGAAGTGTGCGATGCGGTCAGTCGTGATCCTGCACGCCGCCTGGTTGGCTTGCGGGACGCCGCGATACTTGCGCTTGGCTTTGCTGCGGCCTTGCGGCGTGCCGAACTTTGCGCACTCACGACTGGCGACGTGGAGTTTGTGCGCAGGAAACAAGGCAATGTCGTGCTGTTTGAAAAGAAAATGTTTGTACACATCCGCAAGTCCAAGACCGACCAGGCAGGCAAGGGGCACAAGGTGGCCGTTCTGGATGGCAAGCACATCAAGCCCATGACGCGCCTGCGCCTCTGGCTCAAAGAAAGCGGTATCACGCAAGGGTATCTGTTCCAGACGTTAAAGCGTGGTAACCGTCTGCGTGGCCTGCCGATGCATACCTCGGACGTTCCCCGCCTGGTAAAACACTATGGCGAGGCGATTGGATTAAATCCCAGGGAGCTTGCAGGTCATTCTTTACGCGCAGGTTTTGTAACTAGTGCCGCGGCACACGGTGCACGTCTGGACAAGATTATGGAAATAACACGGCATACCAATCCGGCAACGGTGATGAAGTATATCCGCGACGCGGACTCGTTCAAGGATCATGCAGGGGAGGGGTTCTTGTGAGCGCGGGGCTTTTTATAGTATGTGGTAACATGTACGGATAGTACGGTAGCGTAGAAACGAATACCGGGCTGTTAGCTCTATGCAAATCAAATTCCCGCAACTGAAAAATCATCTCGATCGATCGTCAATTCCTGTTTTGCTCGTTAGCGGTGATGAGCCGTACCAGCACATGCAGGCATCCGATATGTTTCGTGCCCGTGCCAGGAAGCTGGGGTTTACTGAACGCAAGGCGTTTTTCGCCGAGCCTGAATTTGACTGGAACGAGTTGGCATTTGCAAAAGACAACCTGTCGTTGTTCAGTGAGCGCGTTTTAATTGATTTGCGCCTTCCGACGAGCAAGATTGGGACGGAAGGTTCAAAGGCTATCGTGAATTTTACTGATCATCTCCACCAGGATGTCATGCTTTTAATCCAGGCGCCGAGGATGGATCGCAACACCCTGAACGCGGCATGGGCCAAGGCTGTTGATAAAGTTGGCGGTATACTGCGCGTGTGGCCAACCAGTGAAAGGGAGACCAGGAACCTGATCGGGCAGGCACTGAGTTCCAAGGGGTTTTCCTTTACGGATGATATTGTTGCCTTGATCGCGCAGCAGGCCGAGGGAAATTTACTTGCCGCGATGCAGGAAGTTGAAAAGATTGCCTTGATTGACCAAGCGAAAGAACTGGACCTGCACGCCATAGAGGCAGCGTTGACGGACAGCAGTCGTTATTCGTTGAACGAGTTGACGGATGCAGTGAGGAAAAAGGACGTATCACGAGTAATCCGTGTCTGGTACGGGCTTAAAAGAGAGGGTGTCGCGCCGCCCCTGCTGTTATGGGGTCTTACGGAACAGGTCAGGCAGATGACGGAAACGGGAAATACGCCTCCGGGGAACAGGAGGTCGGAAAGGCGTGATGGACTGGCTCGACAAACCCTCATGCACCAGCAAAGTATCGGTGTGCGCAGTGCAGGGAGACGCCCTGGTCCCCCGGATTTGCTCAAGCAATGCGCCTGGGTGGACCGCGTAATAAAGGGCCGTGCAGGCGGTGATCCCTGGCATGAACTGCTGCAACTGGGTATTGCTGCAACTGGTGCGGCGTAGATTAGAACCTGGATAGTTTTTGTATGGACGTGCTCGCAAAAGATCAAGTCGATTCCATTGATGACTATATTGCTGACGTCACGCAGCGTGCCGCGTCTGCAAGTCGGGATATTGCCTGCGCGGACACGGATAAAAAAAACCAGGCGCTGTTGCGCGTAGCCGAGCAAATACTTGCATCAGGCGAGACGCTCAAGCAGCAGAATGCGCGGGATCTGGACGCAGGCAGGCAAGGCGGGCTTGGTGACGCCCTGCTGGATCGTCTTGAGCTGACTGATGCACGTATACAGGCGATGGCGGAAGGTCTGCAACAGGTAGCGGCCTTGCCTGATCCCGTTGGCGAGATCAGCGAGTTGCAACCACGGCCCAGTGGAATAAAAGTCGGCAGGATGCGCGTACCGCTTGGCGTTATCCTGATTATTTATGAGTCGCGCCCTAATGTAACGGCGGATGCCGCGGCTTTGTGTATCAAGTCCGGGAATGCAGTCATTTTACGCGGCGGTTCGGAAGCCATTTACTCTAATCGTGCCATCACTGGTTGTATTCACGCAGGACTGACCAAGGCTGGTCTCTCCAGGGATATTGCACAGGTGATCAATACTCCGGACCGGCACGCCGTTAAGGCCTTGCTGCAGGCGCGTGAGTATATTGATGTTGTTATCCCGCGAGGGGGCAAGGGTCTGATCGAGCGTGTAATACGGGATTCACGAATTCCGTTAATCAAGCACCTTGATGGCGTGTGTCACGTTTATATTCACGCAGATGCGGATATGGACAAAGCCGTTGATATCGCGGTCAATGCCAAGGCGCAACGCTTCGGTGTTTGTAATGCCATGGAGACTTTGTTGGTAGACAAGGCTGTCGCGAGCGAGATACTGCCACAACTTGAACGTCAATTTGCGCCCAGGGGAGTGGAGTTGCGCGGTTGCGACCGGACCTGCTCGATTTTACCGGGTATATCCAGTGCCTCGGAACAGGACTGGTACCAGGAATATCTCGGGCCTGTCCTGGCTGTTCGCGTTGTAGATGGACTTTCACAGGCAATGGAGCATATTGAAAAATACGGTTCTCATCATACTGATGCAATTGTTACGAGGGATGACGCCGTCGCGCAGCAGTTTTTACGCGAGGTTGATTCGAGCTCGGTAATCGTGAATGCCTCAACACGTTTTGCCGATGGATTTGAGTATGGCCTGGGAGCGGAAATAGGTATCAGTACGGATAAGCTGCATGCGCGGGGTCCCGTTGGGCTTGAGGGACTTACTACGCAGAAGTTTGTTGTTGTCGGAGATGGGAATATTCGTGAGTAGGCATCGTTCGACTCAAGATACCAGGGAAGGTGTGTGTTAGGCGTTTTCGGTGGTACGTTTGATCCGGTCCATTTTGGTCATATCAAGTCGGCTTTGGCGTTATTGGAACACTTTGATTTTGAACAGATTCGCTTCGTTCCCTGCCAACAGTCTCCTGTTAAACAAAAAGTGTATGCGAGTGCCCGGCATCGATGGCAGATGTTGAACCTGGTAACAAGCTCAAATGAAAAGCTGGTTGTCGATGACCGCGAACTGAAGCTGCCTGGCCCATCTTATACGATTGATACTTTGAGAGGATTGCGCAACGAGATTGAAAACCGGAAGACAATAGTGTTGATTATGGGGGTTGATGCCTTTTCAGGTTTTTGTCAATGGCGCGAATATGAAGCGATTTTGTCACTGTGTAACATCATGTTGTTACAACGTCCCGGGCACGTGCTTTCCGAACAAGGGTGTGAAAGAGAGCTGTATGATAGGCGTGCGACGAATGACGTTACGGAAATTTCTGCAACGTTGAGTGGTCATATCTATTCAAGTAATGAAAAAATGATCGAAGCTTCATCTACGGCCATTCGACGGGCCATTGCCGCGGGCGAGCAGCCGAGATACGTATTGCCGGGTAGCGTTTGGCACTATATTTGCAGACATAATTTGTACCAGTAAATCATAATGGAAAATGACAAGGTCATAGGAATTGCAGTTAATGCATTGGAGGATTTGAAGGGTAAAGACATTACATTGATTGACGTGCGCGGCAAGACTGATGTATTCGATACGATGATTATTGTAACGGGAACGTCAGACCGCCACGTTGAATCGCTGGCCGACAGGCTGGTGCTGGATGTAAAGCAGGGGGGGCTGGATATACTTGGAGTGGAGCGGGACCGCTCCTGGACGCTGGTTGATTTATATGACGTTATCGTACACGTCATGTTGGAAGAAACACGCAGCCTTTATGGCCTGGAAAAACTGTGGCAGGTTGGAAGTGACCACAGGCGTGTCTCGTAGTTGCAGAATTCGTTAAGGTGTATAGAGA
Source organism: Gammaproteobacteria bacterium (assembly GCA_965215055.1). Taxonomy (GTDB): domain Bacteria; phylum Pseudomonadota; class Gammaproteobacteria; order UBA4575; family UBA4575. The sequence goes on along the minus strand of OZ244046.1, from coordinate 582,607 downwards.
TCAGGCTTACAAGGTTTTTGCAAGGGCTGTTGTGCAAATCAATATATTAGCGGTCGGGGAAAAGTCACCATCATGGGTTGAAGCCGGCGTCAACCAGTATGTTGCCAGGATGCCCCGGGAATGCAGCGTAAAAATTATTCCCGTTGCAACTGCCAAGCGCATAAAAAGTCGAACAGTTGCACAGGCACAGGCGCAAGAGCAGCAGCTTTTGATCAAGCGTACCCCGCGTAATAGCGTGCGCATTGTACTGGATGAACGCGGAGAAACGTGGACGACGGTCTTCCTTGCTGAAAAACTTGCACAATGGCTGCAATCTTTTTCAGTAGTTACATTTTACATTGGTGGTCCGGATGGATTTGCCAAAGAATTCTTGCGCCAGGCTGACCTGGTATGGTCAATGTCTTCCTTGACTTTGCCGCATATGCTGGTGCGCGTGTTGCTCGTTGAGCAGTTGTATCGTGCCTGGACTATTGTCCAGGGGCATCCCTACCATCGGGAATAGCAGCCCGCTGAGTATTTGTCGGTAAAAGTTATATGTGGCGCAAACTGGCATTGACTGGCTGGTATTTTATTGTAAGCATCCTGGTACTTGTGGCCATTGCAGTTGGTGTTATACGTGGTTACTCGTCACTTTATGAGCGCCACCTGCCGGTCATACAGCAGAATATTTCGTCCGTTATAGGCAAGCCTGTACACACCGGAGGTATTGATTTTACCTGGTATGGCTATACGCCGTATGTGACGGTAAAAGATTTGACGATATATGCCGATGAAACCAGGGCCGAGCAGCTTTTGTTTGCGAAGGAAGCGCACCTGCTGTTCGATCTTTACGCGAGCCTGGTTCATAAAAGGTTCGATATTCGTCGCCTGACGTTGGTCGGCAGCGATCTGAAAGCGGTGCGAACCGCGGATAAAAGGATAATGCTGAGTGGAATTGACGTTAGTGAAAAGTTTGCAGGCAAGGAAGCATTGGAGCAGGAAACTGAAATAAGCTTTGTGGGCAGTACGATTTCTATCAGGGATGACGTGAGAAACCTGGATTATTTTTTTGACCACGTAGACGTCGCGCTTGGTTTTTATCAAGACCGACTCAAAGTCTCCTCGAAAATTTTCTTGCCGGAAACCCTGGGGGATTCGTTTACCCTGGTTGCAGACGTGCACAATCTCGAGCAAGGCCTGGATAACGTGGAAGGAAATTTGTACGCGCAAGGTAATAGTATCAATCTTGAGTTGCTGGGTGATTTTTTCCCTCATCTTCAAGCCGGGATTAAAGCAGGTAGTTCCGACTTTGAAGTGTGGGGGGACTTCAATTCTTCCTTGCAACGTTCATTCAACGGCAGGTTGAGCGTTCGAGACTTGCAGTATCATCACGTGAAAAGACCGATAGAAGGTGTCTCGGTCGGGCAGGAGATAACCTCTCTTGATACACGCTTCCTGGTCAAAGGTGAAGAAGAAAATTGGCACCTGGCATTGACTGACAGCACCGTCCAGGCCGCTGGTGAGCAATGGTTTGGCAAGCAATATGAAATCAGGTGTATTGACTGCGACGGTTCGAGTTTTTCTGTCGCGGCCGCCCTGGACTATGTTGACTCCAATCATCTGCTCTCGACGTTACAGCATTATTCGGTCTTCACGGCACCATTGGAGCAACTGCGTGCCAAGGTACGGATAGGCGGAGTTTTTGATAGTACCAATATCCTGACCCGTTGGGATGACGGGCAACTGTCAAAATACTCGTACAAGACTTCTTTGCAGGATGTACAGGTATCCATTCCCGACCAGGAGTTTGAAGCTTCGTCTTTGAACGGCACGGCTTATGGCAATCACTTGCAAGGTAGCCTGGAAATAGATGCTCCTGACTTGCGTATCCAGGCAGGCAGTGTTTGGGATAGTGCATTTGCAGGCCAGAAAGTCGCCGGTGCAATTAAATGGAAACACACGGATCATGGCATTGTTACATCGCTGGAAAACGTCTCGCTTGAGGCACCGGGAATCGACGCCGGTTTGCAGGGCCATGTTCGAGTCGATGACGGGAAGCTCTATCTGGACCTGCAAGGCGAAGTGCCGGAAGCCCGGCTTGCAATAACCAGGGACTACCTGCCATTGAGGAAGATGAACCCGAAACTGGCGAAGTGGTTAAAGGAGAGCGTAAGTGGTGGCGCGCTGAAAAATGCCAGGTTTGTATTTCGAGGAAATCCTGAACACTTCCCGTTCAAGGATCACTCCGGTGTGTTCCAGGCCGTTGCAAGTGTAGAAGACGGCATTCTGAATTACTTCAAGGATTGGCCAAACGTGCATGACCTTCATGCAGGCCTGACGATTGAAAATGGACGCCTGGTGGTTTCCGGACGCCAGGGGACGATACTGAACTCCTCCATCGATCAGGTTACGGCCACAATTGATAATCTGAAATTACCCCGATTGGTCATTGATGGCGAGGTATCCGGTCCTGCCGGAGATATTCTGGATTACCTGCAGCAGTCTTCACTGATGCCGCAAAACAGCCGGATTCCCAGGCATATTTCCCTTGCCGGCAATACAAAACTGGATTTGGGTCTCGTATTGACTCTTACCAGGAAGCTGGAGAAAGAGAGAGCCGTGAAGGGGGTTATAGAGTTTGATGATACGGACCTGACGGTAACGTCGGCGGCACTCCCGTTCAAGAATCTGAAAGGAAAATTGAAATTCGACCGCCATGAATTGGAAGCCCAGGGCCTGAGTGCCGTTTTACACGGGTCCGTTTTCAATGCTGATGCCCGAAGCCTGAAGGGTGGGGGTACGTTGTTGACTATCGTGGGCGATTTTAACGTCGATGCTTACCTGGCTGCCAATAATTATGAGCAAGCAGGTAAATACATCAAGGGCACTGCGCCTGTAAGGGCTACGATAAATTTGCCGCGATTCGGCAAACACGACGGCGATAAATCAATGTCGGTAAACGTTGACAGCAATTTGCGCGGCACTTCGATTGATTTGCCTAAACCTTTTTACAAGGAAGTTGATGACGACAAGCAGTTTGCCCTGCACACGAAATACCAGGCGGGGGAAAAACAGTCATTATTTGCAAACTTTGACGACAGGCTGTTTATGCAGGCGTCTTTCGATGAGACGGAAAGCACTATCTCTGCAATGGAGTTGCGCATGGGAGATGATCAATTCAGTTTGCCGAAAAAAGGGTTAAAGATCTCAGGGGTATTCAATCAGCTAAACCCGACTGATTGGGAAGGTGTATTTAAATCATCCGGCGGCAATGGCTTCCTGGAGTTGAGCGAGGTCGACGTACAATCCGACAGGATTTTCTTGTCTGACCTGGATATCAGGGACGTCGATTTCCAGTTACTGAAGGAGGCGAAGTCCTGGACGGGAAAAATCGACTCGTCCGTGGCAAAAGGGAGTTTCAGCTACCCGTTGAATTCCAGTACGGCCGGTATTGTAACCGCAGATTTTGATTATCTTTATATTAGTAAGCCGGAAGAGGAAATTATTGAGCTGGACCCGCGTAAATTGCTGGCACTGGAAGTTCATGCGAAGCAGTTCGAGTTTGATGAGTATCCTTTCCGTAACGTTGTGCTGAAAACCATACCCGTTGATGATGGAATGAAGATCAACTCCCTGACCGGTGAAGGTGAGGATATGCAGGTCAAGATGGAAGGAACCTGGGTAGTTGATGAAAAGAATACGCACAATACCGACCTGGATATTGTCGTGAAAACTCAAAATTTACATGACAGCCTGGTCGGCCTCGGGTTTGAGAGCGCAGTAAGCGAAGGGCGAGGCAGGGTTACCGCAAAATTCAATTGGCCGGATACGCCGTACCAGTTTTCCGCTGAATCTCTTACAGGTACGACGAACCTCAGGCTCAATGATGGGAAGATATCGTCCGTGGAACCCGGTGAGGTTGGACGCCTGGTCGGTTTGTTTAATTTAGGCGAAATTTCCAGGCGTCTTTCTCTGGACTTTACTGATTTTTTCTCCAAGGGTTATACATTCGAAAAAATCCGGGGAGACCTGTTTTTTAAGGATGCGAATTTAACTACTGAGAACCTGTCTATTAAAGGGCCTTCGGCTGATATCCTGATTGAGGGAAGGACTGGAATTGCAGCCAGGGATTATGACCAGGTCGTTACGGTAACGCCCCATGTAGCAGGCGGGCTGCCCTGGGTGGGTTTGGCAGTTGGGGGTCCGATCGGTGCGGTTGGTGTATATATTGGTGAAAAAGTGGCAAGCAAAATCGGTATCGACGTGAACAAGGTAACGGAAGTCAAGTACTCCCTGACGGGAAGTTGGGATGATCCAAAAATCGAGCCTATTGCAAAAGTTGAAGCAAGCTCGCCTGATAAAGTTGAAGAAAGTCCACCTGATCAGGACCAGCCTTGATCCCGTCATAGAGCAGATTATCTTGCCCTCGCTTAACCGGTAGTTTTTTACATGAGTAAAGTTGCAGCCGTACAAATGGCATCGGGCCCGAATATCGATGCAAACCTGCATGCAGCAGATCGCTTGATTGCACAAGCTGCACGTGCCGGTGCCGAGTTGATCGTATTGCCGGAAAATTTTGCGATCATGGGTATCACGGAAGAAGATAAAGTAGCCGTGCGGGAAGTCGAGGGTGATGGACCCATACAAAAATTCCTGTCTGAACAGGCAAGGCAACACGATGCGTGGCTGGTGGGAGGCACGGTGCCGCTGGAATGCCCGGACCCCAAAAAGATATATGCTGCCTGCATGGTGTATGACAACAAGGGAAACCGGGTTGAACGCTATGACAAGATCCATTTGTTTGACGTTGATCTTGTCGATACGGGTGAGAGCTATAATGAATCGGAAACAATCGAGTATGGAGATTCAGGTATAAAGGTGGTGGATTCGCCTTTCGGTAAAATCGGGTTGGCAGTGTGTTATGACCTGCGTTTCCCCGAGTTGTTTCGGGGGCTGCTGGATTTGGGTGCTGAGATCGTGGCGTTGCCCGCTGCGTTTACGGCTGCTACCGGCCAGGCGCACTGGGAGAGTTTGCTCCGGGCCCGTGCAATTGAAAACGTGGTTTATGTGATTGCTTCGGCACAGGGCGGGTATCACGTCAACGGCCGGGCAACTTTTGGGGACAGTATGGTTGTTGATCCCTGGGGAACGATTTTAAGCCGTATTAAACACGGTTCCGGGATAGCGACCGCGGACATCAGTTTGCAATATTTGCAATCAAGACGTAAAACTTTTCCCTGCATCCAGCACCGGCGGTTAAAATAGGCGTCTGTAATTATCAAACACGATATCCAGGGGAAGATATGGGAAAATCATTAGAGCTGGCACGGAATTCTATTCTGAATCCTTCAGGGTTGGACGAGTCTCACTTGACACAGGCGTTTTCGACGTTGCTTGATTCTGCCGCGGATAGTGGCGACATCTATTTTCAGTTGCGCAAGCAGGAAACCTGGTCCCTGGAAGACGGCATTGTCAAGGATGCAAGTTATAACGTCAGCCAGGGTGTAGGTATACGCGCAGTCAAGGATGATAAAAGTGGTTTTGCCTATTCTGATGAAATCGTGTTGTCCGCACTGCTGGAATCGTGCAAAGCTGCGCGCGCTATTGCACGAGGAGCCCGAGGTGGGCAGGTCCAGGCATGGAGGTCCAAGGCAGGTAATAACCTGTATCCGGCAGATAGTCCCCTTGAGTCCATTGCCGAGGTCGACAAGGTTGAGTTGTTGCGTACACTTGATGAGTTGGCGCGCAAGCAAGATGACCGCATCAAGCAGGTGATGGTGTCACTGGCAGGTAGCCATGAAGTTGTTCTGATCGCGAATAGTGATGGTCTCATGGCCGCCGATGTACGTCCGCTGGTAAGACTGAACGTGGCGGTGATTGCGGAACAGGGCGGGCGTCTCGAACAGGGCACCGCCGGTGGTGGCGGACGTGTGAACTATGAGTATTTTATCAAGGATAACCTTGCGCATACCTATGTACATGAAGCGGTGCGCATGGCGTTGCTTAACCTGGAGGCCGTGGCCGCACCCGCCGGCAATATGAACGTTGTGCTGGGACCTGGGTGGCCAGGCGTTCTTCTGCACGAAGCTATCGGCCACGGGCTGGAAGGTGATTTTACCCGCAAGGGCACGTCGGCGTTCAGTGGCCGCATTGGTGAGCAGGTTGCAAGTAAGGGAGTTACGGTAGTTGATGATGGTACCCTGCCTGATCGCAGGGGCTCGCTTAATATCGATGATGAAGGTGCCCCGACGCAATGCACGACGCTGATCGAAGACGGGATTCTTAAAGGCTTCATGTATGACGGGCTCAACGCCAAGTTGTCCAATACAGTATCCACTGGTAATGGAAGGCGTGAGTCTTATGCACATCTGCCGATGCCGCGCATGACAAATACGTACATGCTTGCAGGAAAGTATGATCCGGATGAAATTATCAGTTCCGTAGATTCCGGGTTTTATGCCGTCAACTTTGGTGGAGGCCAGGTAGATATTACTTCGGGCAAGTTCGTGTTTTCTGCTTCAGAGGCCTATATGATTGAGAAAGGTAAAGTCACCAAGCCTGTAAAGGGTGCAACACTTATTGGTGACGGACCAGACGTGTTAACGCGCGTGAGTATGGTTGGCAATGACTTGCAGCTTGATACGGGCGTGGGTACGTGCGGTAAGGAGGGGCAGAGTGTTCCCGTCGGGGTAGGGCAGCCTACCTTGTTGATCAATGGGCTTACCGTCGGTGGAACTGCAAGCTGATGGAGTTGCAAGAGGCACCTCGTGCTACTGAAGATCTGAATAACCTGGTGCGATTCTGCCTGCACGAGGCAAAAAGTCGAGGTGCAACCAGTGCCGAGGCCCTGGCCAATATTGAGAAAGGCTTATCCGTTACGGCGCGTCTTGGCGAGGTGGAAACCCTGGAACACCATAATGACCATGCATTGTCGATTACGGTTTATATCGGTAAGAAAAAAGGCACTGCGAGCACGACGGGCTTTGAGCTTGCAGCAATCAAGGATGCGGTTTCCGCAGCCTGTGATATTGCAAGGTTTACCCAGGAAGATAACTTTGCCGGGCTTGCGGACGTGGACCGTATGGCAACTTCGATCCAGGACCTGGAGCTTGATCATCCCTGGCAACTCTCCCCGGAAGAGGCACTGGACGTTGCCATAGAGTGCGAGGATGCCGCGCGTGAATTTGAACAGGTTTCAAATTCGGAAGGCGCGACCGTAACTACTTCGCGCAACACGAGCATCTATGGGAATACTCACGGGTTTATCGGTGACTATGTATCTACCCGACATAACCTTTCCTGTGTCGTTGTTGCTGAACAGGACGGCGCCATGCAGAGAGACTATTGGTTTACTGCCTCGCGTAATCCAGCCAGGCTGGAATCCTCGGTGGTGGTTGGTAAGAAGGCTGCAACGCGCACTGTAAATCGGTTGGGTGCCAGGAAGCTGTCAACGCGCACTACGCCGGTGATTTTTGAGGCCGGTGTGGCACGTTCCCTGTTGTCGCATTTTATCTCTGCAATCAGTGGCGGTGCCTTGTACCGCAAGGCCTCTTTTTTGTTGGACCAACTGGATAAAAAGGTGTTTTCCGAACTGGTAACGATTACTGAGGACCCGCACGTCAAGGAGGGGTTCGGTAGCAGCTCTTTTGACCTGGAGGGCGTTGCAACGCAGCCGCGTACGCTGGTGGAAGCCGGAATTTTAAGGGGATACGTGTTAAGCAGCTACTCGGCGCGAAAGCTGGGCATGGAATCTACCGGTAATGCAGGTGGAGTGCATAATCTCACGTTACAGCCGGGTGACCAGACGCTGCGTGAGCTGATGAAAAGCATGCAGCAAGGCTTGCTGATAACGGAGCTTATCGGTCACGGCGTGAATAATGTAACCGGTGATTACTCGCGTGGCGCGGCAGGATACTGGATTGAAGATGGTGAAATTCAGCACCCTGTCGAGGAGATTACCGTTTCTGGAAACCTGAAAGATATGTTTCAGAAAATACTTGCAGCCGGCAATGACGTTGATCGGCGCAGTAACGTCATTACTCCGTCGATATTAATGGATGCAATGATGGTGGCAGGTAATTGACTGCGGTGGAAATTAAAGCCAGGTAATTGCCGTAATTTGAATGGAAACGTCTACTTTCCCATTTTCAATTTTGTCCAGTTTAACCGGTATGTAGTGCAGGGATTCGGCATACCAGCCAAGGTAGGTTGTTTTCTTTTCGTTGTTTTTTTCACGAATATATTTATTTGTAAGAAGCCTGCCGAGCTTTGTCTCCAGTAATTCACCAGGCACTGGTTTATATACGTATTCCTTTAGACGGCCTTTACTGATTACTGAAAACCTGTTTTCCGTGTTTTTGTTATCGGGTCTGCGCATAAGTAACAGTTGTACGGAAAAATTGTCAAACGTGTAGGGAGGAATATCCAGGGTATCGCTTCTGTCTTTGTATCGAACGCTGGCCTTGTTACTGTTCCAGTCGAACATGTAGTGTTCATGGCGATTTTTGGTACTGCCTTGCACTTCGCGTTTGAATTCTGAAATCCGGTAGTCTTTGTCAATGCGTCTCAGCACGGCGCGGTCGGTCATCTGCGTACCAAGGAAAAGTGTGGCAAGATTTGTTGGATTGGTGATCGATTCGTAGATGAGCTGGTCGCCGATTTTTCTCAGGCTCACCTGCATTTCCCCAATGTGCATACCGCCTTTTTGGATGTCATACGTGGCCTTGAATTCAGGCGGAAGGCTCTCTTCGTTTAGAGTCAGTACGGGACCGGCTTGGCTCGTGGCCATGCACGAGAGAAAGATAGCGATCAGAGCAACGGTCTTGTTCATTGCAGTTCTATTTCATGTTCTGATGCCAGTAATATGGGTGTAAGGAGAGGCTTGTTGTCAAAATATACAGTTTCATTGACACAGGATAGTCTGCCTTCACTGAACCATTTTACCGCCAGCGGGCAAACAGTATGCTCTTTCTCCAGTAAACGCTTCGCAAGACTTTTCGGATCGTCTGAGTCGTTTACGGGTATTTTCGCCTGTATGACCAGGGGGCCTTCATCCAGGTCAGGTGTTACGAAGTGCACGCTGCAACCATGCTCTGTTTCACCTGCTTCATGCACGCGCCTGTGTGTATGCAGGCCAGGGAACTTGGGTAGCAGAGAAGGGTGAATGTTCAGGATTCTGTCTCGATATTCATCTACGAATACTTTGCTCAGTATACGCATGAAGCCTGCCAGAAAAACCAGGTCAAGATCATAGGTGCCCAGGGTCGCGACAAGTTCTGCGTCAAATGCCTCTCGTGAAGGGTAGTGCGTATGTTCGATAACGTGTACGGGCACGTGTGCCTGAGTTGCACGAACCAGGCCATGGGCATCTTTATTATTGCTGATCACGCAAGCGATGTTGGCATTGACGTGGCCTTGCTGAACGTGGTCAATGATAGCTTGCAGGTTGCTGCCGTTTCCGGAAATTAAAACGGCAATGTTGCAGAAACCGTCTGCCATGATACTACTGCAGCGCTATCTTGTTCCTGGAGGATGATGTAGTAATCTCGCCGATTATTTTTGCCTGGTGGGCCGCTTGTTGACAAATCTCGATGGCTTGCTCGGCCTGCTTTTCTGGCAGGATGACAAGCATTCCTATTCCGCAGTTGAAAACCCGGTACATCTCTTTATTATCGATCTTGCCCACCTGTTGCAGCCAATCGAAAATTTCCGGGCGAATCCACGTCGTAGAATCAATATTTGCAGCCAGTCCATCAGGAATAATTCTGGGCACGTTTTCGAGCAAGCCTCCTCCTGTGATGTGACACAGGCCATGTACGTTGAGTGTTTTGGCCAGTTGCAATACAACGTTCGCGTAAATTATGGTGGGAGTAAGCAGTATTTCCCCCAGGGTTTTCTCGCCAAATTTTTCATGGACCGAGGTGGCAGTTGTTTCCATGATTTTATGAACCAGTGAATAGCCGTTTGAATGAACGCCACTGGATGGAAGCCCGATGACCAGGTCTCCTTCAATGATGCCACTTCCATCAATCAGGTCCTGTTGGTCTGCCACTCCTACGCAAAAACCTGCCAAGTCATACGCGCCGTTGTCATACATTCCCGGCATCTCGGCGGTTTCACCACCGAGCAGGGCGGCACCGGCTTCACGACATCCCTCTGCAATGCCTTCAATCACTGCTTGAGCTTCCTTAATGGTGAGTTTCCCCGTTGCGAGGTAGTCCAGGAAGAACAGCGGTTCTGCCCCTTGCACGATCACGTCATTTACGCACATTGCTACCAGGTCGATGCCGATGGTGGAATGTTGGTCAAGCTGCTGCGCCAAATGCAGTTTTGTCCCTACGCCGTCTGTGCCCGCAACCAGGACGGGTTGCTTGTATTCATGATGTCGCAGGGCAAAAAGCCCGTTAAACCCACCGATGCTGGAGAGCACTTCTGAGCGGTAGGTGGAGTATACTGACGGTTTGATCGAGTTTATGAGTTTGTTGCCGATATCAATGTCAACACCAGCATTTTTGTAAGTGAGTCCCATTGTCTGCTAATCTATTTTAGAATATTTATATAACTGTTTGAAAACATTGGCCGTCATGAGAATATGTTTTCAAAAGAATCGGTATTGTTATGATGTCCCGTTGCTTAGTAACCCAGATACTTATACTATCCGAATGCCGATAATATAATGTATAACAGTACGGCATTGATATTGTATGTCATGAGGGGGGAGTAGGACATAGCATGTCTTATTGGAGGTTAATTCCCAACCTTATTACGGCTGCTCGATTTGCTGCTGTGCCGCTATTGGTATGGTGGTTGCTTGACGGGCAATTCTATAACGCTCTGTTACTGTTTTTCCTTATGGGCCTGTCGGATGCGTTGGATGGCTACCTGGCCAAGGCATTTGATTGGAAAACTACCCTGGGTGCTTACCTGGACCCTGCGGCAGATAAGGCCATGTTGATTTGTGCCTATGTTACGTTGGGTGCGCTGAATCTTTTACCTCATTGGCTGGTATTTATCGTCATACTTCGAGACGTTGCGCTGTTAGCTGGCGCACTTTCTTATAACTTTGCTACACGTCGACTGGATATCCAGCCGACGCTTATCAGTAAAGTCAATACGTGTACGCAAATCGTACTGGTCTTTGCCGTAATCTACAATCAACTCAATACGTTGTCTGTCATAGTGATGCCGGTATTGATAGGATTTACGGTATTTACCACGGTTGCCAGTGGTCTGGATTATTTGATGGAAGAACGCTCCAGACGTGCCGCGCGGCATAGTGGCAAGCGGGCTTGACAGCCTGCACTTCTTGATAAACGTTACATGACAGCTTCCCATATACGGCCTTCCGTACAGTATTCGCTCGATATAGCGCTGCGACCTTTTGCGACTTTCGAGACTTTCATTCATCCCGAAGATAACGAGTTGTTGACCGTGCTGAAGAGTTTGGCAAAACCTTGCCGTGAGCCGCGTCAATATTTTATCTGGGGAACTGCCCAGACGGGTAAATCACATCTTTTGCAGGCAACCTGCAATCAACTTGCCGAAACGGATCAACACGCCATCTATATTCCTTGCGATGAAATCCCGACACTCGATTTTCATATCCTGCAGGATATCAGTCGGCTTGACGTAGTGTGTATTGATGACGTGGACAAGGTGTTGGGAGACAAAAGGTGGGACCAGGCACTGTTCCGGTTTATCAATGAGTTTCGCGAAAAAAACAAGAGCCTGGTAATGACTGCGAGAGTCAACCCGAAAGCTATCCATGTTTCTTTACCGGACTTGGCGTCTCGACTGGTGTGGGGTTCCGTGTATAGATTGAACCCGCTTACCGATGAGCAGAAAAAAACCGCGATGCAGTTGTATGCCAACGTTCGCGGCATTGACGTACCTCTTGAGGTCTGCAACTATTTGATCAGGCATTACCCACGTGAGTTGAAAAAGCTGGTGAAGGTACTTGATCAACTTGATGAGCAGTCACTGGCGCAACAAAGAAAGGTTACCGTTCCTTTTGTTAAATTGGTTTTGGATAGTGCCTGAACGCTTGCCAAGGTTACTTGGTAAAACCGGCTATTCTTTTCCCCAGGGCAAAACATAATTCCCTTTCTTCCTCGCTGATCTTGTTGTCGCTGTTGGCCCCGGCCAGGTGACTGGCGCCATACGGAGTACCTCCTGCGCTAGTAGAGAATAATTCCTTTTCACTGTAGGGAATGCCGACGATCATCATGCCGTGATGCAGCAAGGGCAGCATCATGGAGATCAAGGTGGTTTCCTGACCACCATGTAAACTGGAAGTAGAAGTGAATACCCCCGCAGGTTTGTCTCTGAGGGCGCCTGCCAGCCATTGTGGACCGGTGCTGTCCAGAAAGTACTTTAACGGGGCGGCCATGTTGCCAAAGCGGGTGGGACTGCCGAGAATGAGTCCATCACAGTCCTCCAGGTCTGACGGTTCCGCATAAAGATGGCCCGTTCCGGGAATATTGTCTTCTACGGCCTCGCAAGTCGTAGAAACGGGTGGGACGGTGCGTATGCGGGCTTCGACACCATCTACCGATTTAACGCCACGGGCAATTTGCTGCGCCATTTCTTTGGTTGAGCCATACCTGGAGTAATATAGGATCAGGACGGTAGACATTTTATAAAATTTCTAACACTTTTTCGGGAGGGCGGCCAATAGTTGCTTTGCCTTTGTGAATTATAATAGGCCGCTCGATCAAAACGGGATATTTCATCATGGCGTTTAATATGTCTTCTTCGGTGGAATCTTCATTGAGCCCTGATTCCTGGTAAGCCGATTCTTTTTTACGTAAGAGCTGGCTGGCAGAAATACCCAGTCGCGTAAGAATGTCCTTGAGTTCGGCTTTTGAGGGTGTGTCACCCAGGTATTCAATAATTTCCGGCTCGATCTCTTTTTCATTTAGTAGTTTCAACGTCATGCGACACTTGGAGCATTTCGGGTTGTAGTAGATGACGGTCTGTGAGCGATTCATTACGACCTTTTCTCCGCCTTGTTTACAAGTTGTGTTGATGCGGCATTATATTTCATCATAAATTATTTGGCAGAAAAGATGGTTTGGTAATAAAGTACCCGTTCGTATGAGTAACGACTTTGTTCGGCTGTGTATGCGTTGTATTATTCAAGGCAAGGTGCAAGGCGTGTTTTTTAGAGTTGCTACGCAAAAGCAGGCGCGGCAACTTGATGTTACAGGATATGCTAAAAACCTGCAGGATGGTCGTGTAGAGGTGGTTGCTTGTGGTGAGCTGGCTTCTCTGGACCGATTGAAAGAGTGGCTGTGGCAAGGCTCAAGTGCCGCTCGTGTTACTCACGTGGAGTGTGAGTCCATATCGGAGTGCTACTTTTCAGATTTTCAAATTTTGTAAACGATGCCTATATATGAATATGAGTGTGGGGCCTGTGGATTTCGGCACGAGGCCCTGCAAAAGATTAACGATCCATTGCTGACGGATTGTCCCAAGTGTGCAACGCCAGCACTGAAAAGACTTGTTTCAGCGGTGAGATTCAGACTGAGTGGTTCAGGATGGTATGAAACCGATTTCAAGTCGGATAACAAGCGTAACCTGGTTACTGGTGACTCACAAGAAAAGAGCGAACCAAAAGACAGCAAAAAATCGGACGTGAAAAACGGCAGCGGAAAACCTGCGCCTGAAGGAAAAAATCCAGTATCAAGTTCCAGTAAAAGTAGCAAGCCTTCCGTGTCATCGGCTAAAGAAAAATAGTTTGTTTTTTCGCATATTGGCCAAGGCATTTTATTGCAAGCAAGCAGGGCAGGGCATACCAAGCGTCACCTGCAAGTATATGTATTTTTGTACGTCTCATATATTTTTTTAAGGTTACCATGCGAACTCATTATTGCGGCCAGGTGACGGAAAAACTGATTAATCAGGAAGTCTCCGTATGTGGATGGGTAAACCGCAGACGTGACCACGGCGGAGTGATTTTTATCGATTTGCGTGACCGGGAGGGAATTGTCCAGGTAGTGTTTAATCCGGATACACCGGAAATATTTGAAGTTGCCGAACACATCCGTAGTGAATACGTATTACGTGTTACAGGTTACGTTCGCGTACGTCCTGATGAAAATGTAAACCCGGATTTGCCGACGGGCCAGGTTGAGCTGCTTGCAAGGTCATTGGAGGTGCTGAACGAATCGGATACTCCTCCGTTTCAGTTGGACGACGAAGACGTACATGAAGAAAACCGACTTCGCTATCGGTACATGGATTTGCGCCGCCCTGTTATGCAGGAACGTATTCGAGCCAAAGCTGATATTACCCGCGTGTTACGCAATTTTCTGGATAACCACGGTTTTTTTGAAGTTGAAACTCCGATTTTAACCCGGGCAACACCGGAAGGTGCACGCGATTACCTGGTGCCCAGTCGCACGCAACCCGGCTCCTTTTTTGCGCTGCCACAATCTCCCCAGTTATTCAAACAGTTACTGATGATGGGTGGGTTTGATCGCTATTACCAGATTGCCCGCTGTTTCCGGGATGAAGATTTGCGTGCCGACCGTCAACCGGAATTCACCCAGTTGGATATAGAAACCTCGTTTATGAAGCAGGATGCAATCATGTCGGTGGTCGAAGACATGCTGCATGATTTATTTAAACAGGTTTGTGGTGAGGAGTTGGAGAGGCCCTTCCCAAGGATCGACTATGAAGAAGCGATGCATCGCTTCGGCAGTGATAAACCCGACTTGCGCATTCCGCTTGAATTGATCGACGCTACGGAGATGATGAAAAGCGTTGAGTTTGCAGTCTTCAGCAAGGCGGCAAACGATGAGGCAAGTCGCGTTGCAATGTTGAAGGTCCCACAAGGTGAGTCGCTTACTCGCAAAGATATCCAGGATTACACTGATTTTGTAGGCCAGTATGGTGCCAAGGGTCTGGCATATATTAAATGCAGTGACGTTACAAATATCCCTTCCGGACTGCAATCACCGATTGTGAAATTTTTGTCAGAGGACGTTGTTAGATGGATCATCACTGAGTCAAACGCCGTAAATGGTGATTTACTTTTCTTTGGTGCAGATAAAAAAGAAATCGTCAATGCCTCTCTTGGTGCACTACGGGTCAAGTTAGGTTTTGATTTGAATATTGTTGCGCCTGGCTGGCGTCCACTTTGGGTAGTAGGGTTTCCAATGTTTGAGTGGGACCGGGATGCGGGTCGCTGGTCTGCATTGCATCATCCATTTACTGCTCCAGCCTGCGAAGAGCCTGAAACCCTTATCGACGACCCAGGTACCGTGTCTTCACAGGCGTATGACGTGGTGTTAAATGGAGTGGAAGTAGGAGGTGGGTCAGTGCGTATTCATCAACGCGACATGCAAGCTGCGGTCTTTGAAGTATTGCAGATCGATGCACGGGAGGTGCAGGAAAAGTTTGGATTTTTATTGAATGCTTTACGTTATGGTGCACCTCCGCATGGAGGGATTGCATTTGGGCTGGATCGGCTGGTGATGTTGTTAACGGGTAGTAACTCCATTCGTGACGTGATTCCTTTCCCGAAGACTCAAAATGCAGCCTGTTTGTTAACGGATGCGCCTGCCCCTGTGAATGAACGCCAGTTGCAGGAGCTGCACCTTCGATTGCGTAGAGAGCGAACGATTTGATAAGCAGGGGAAGTTCACTAAAAAATACTGACTTTATAAGAAATGGCTCCAGTTTTTATTATCCGCAGGCATTGATGGATTATAAGCGCCCCGAATCAGTATTGGTAATTGTGTATACGCAAGATGGCGAAGTCTTGATGTTACGGCGTAAATATCCTGATAATTTCTGGCAATCGGTTACGGGAAGCCTGGAGTGGGGGGAAAAACCTTTGGACGCTGCCATTCGTGAATTGCGGGAGGAGACTGGTTTGGTGAATAAGGGCGTACGTGATTGCCATTATTCACAAGTGTTTGAAATTTACCCTATTTGGCGTGAACGCTACGCGCCTGGTGTTACTCAAAATGAGGAACACGTATTTCGGCTAAAACTGCCTGAAAAAGTCGATATTCAGCTTGATACGAAGGAACACGAGGAGTTCATATGGTTGCCCCGTGCACAGGCAGCCGATTTGGCATCTTCTTACACAAATCGGGCCGCCGTCCTGCATTGGGTGGAGGAGTAGTCCATTAAGCAGTCTCCATGCGTGAGATAGTTGTTTGTATACATGGTATCTGGATGAAAGGCTGGGTGATGCTGCCTATTTCCCGTTACCTCGGTACTCACGGACATGAATGTAGGCTGTTTTCTTATCAAAGCCTGCGCCGAGCACCTGGCTCAAATGCGCGGCTACTGGCACGATTTGTCGATGAACTTGATGCCGATATCGTCCATTTTGTTGCTCACAGTTTTGGCGGGATTATTCTGCTACATTACTTCCAGCTATTTGACAAGGTCAAACCTGGCAGGGTCGTGATGCTGGGGACGCCATTGAGAGAAAGTGGTTTTGCATGGCATATTGCCAGAAATAACTTTATGAAAAACAGCATATTGGGAAAAGGTTCCGAGTCTTTGCTTGGAGGTGCTCCACGATGGAAGGGTAAGCGGCCATTAGCCGTATTTGCCGGTACGCAAAGTAGAGGTATAGGAAGGATACTTGGCGCGCCGCTTGATAAGCCTAATGACGGCACGGTTGCCGTTTCTGAAACGGAAACAGCTCACTGCACTTTACACGTGCAGGTGCCATACAGCCATACCGGTATGCTGTTTGCCAAGTCCGTTGCAGCTTCTGTAGATGAGTTTCTGTGTACTGGTAATGTCACTTGAACTGAGGGAGTGTTATAATGACTCCGTTGATCTGATAGAGGGGATCCAGTGGCCGGTCATAGCAAGTGGGCCAATATTCAACACCGCAAGAAGGCACAGGATGCCAAGCGCGGAAAGTTGTTTACCAGGCTGATCCGGGAAATAACGGTTGCCGCACGCATTGGAGGTTCAGACCTGAACGCCAACGCCCGTTTACGCTTGGCGGTGGATAAGGCGCTGTCCGCCAATATGCCGAAGGGAACCGTCGAACGTGCCACCAAGCGCGGTGCGGGTGAACTCGATGGCGACAACTATGAAGAGGTTCGCTACGAAGGTTATGGCCCGGGCGGCGCAGCTATATTAGTAGATTGTATGACGGACAATCGTAATCGCACGGTTGCCGAAATTCGCCACGTGTTTACCAAGTGCAATGGAAACCTGGGTACTTCAGGTTCGGTCGCTTATTTATTTTCACACAAGGGTGTCATCCGGTTTACGCCTGGCGCGGATGAAGACGAGGTGATGGAAGTTGCGCTGGAGTTTGGTGCCGAAGATGTGATCGCTGATGAGGATGGCAGTCTCGATGTTGTTACATCAGCGGATGTATTTCTGGCAGTCAAGCAGGCGCTGGAGACGTCCGGGTTATCACCTGAACAGGCTGAGGTTACCATGCGCGCCAATACTACCGTCCCATTGTCGAGTAAAGACGGTGAAACGATGTTGCGATTGCTGGAGGCACTGGATGATCTTGATGACGTACAGGACGTTTATTCTAATGCGGATATACCTGACGTGGTGTTTGAGGCGGTAGCCTGAATATCTGGGTACGAGTGTGACAGCGAATGAGTCGAAGTAACGCTATCCGGATTTTTGGTATTGACCCTGGTTTGCAGGTTACGGGCTTTGGTGTCATCGAAAGTGATGGAAGGAGCAGTCGCTATATCCACAGTGGCAACGTTTGTGCCGGTCGCAAGTCCGGCGATGCAGGAATGCCTCAGCGACTAGGCTTGATTTTCCGTAAATTGACGGAGGCTATTGGCCTGTATCAGCCTGATGAAATAGCGGTAGAGGAGGTATTTGTTTCGCGTAATGCTTCGTCTACGCTTAAACTTGGTCATGCGCGTGGTGCTGCCCTCAGTGCGGCAGTGCAATTTGATATACCTATCAGTGAATACAGTGTGCGTTCCATCAAGCAGGCTGTAGTAGGCAATGGTGCGGCAAATAAAGGACAAGTTCAGCACATGGTGTTGCGTTTGCTGGCGTTGCGCGGGGAGTTACAAGCGGATGAGGCGGATGCCCTGGCCGTATCTTTGTGCCACGCCCATTCGTCTTTACCAGTGAGTAACAGGTAACTTCCTGTATTCGGAGCTACGTATGATTGGGCGCTTACAGGGGGAGATCATAGAAAAACGTCCACCGCATCTTTTGCTTGACGTAAAAGGCGTGGGATATGAAATAGAAGCACCAATGTCTACGTTTTATGAATTGCCGGACTGTGGGCAAAATGTTGCGTTGTATACACATTTACTGGTACGCGATGACGCACATACTTTATATGCGTTCAAGCGTATTCAGGATCGTAGTCTGTTTCGAGACTTATTAAGGGTAAACGGTATAGGTGCCAGGATGGCGTTGGCAATTCTTTCCGGGATGGATGCAAGCACGTTTGCAAATTGCATACATAATGGGGACGTGGATTCATTGATTCGACTTCCGGGTATAGGTCGGAAAACTGCTGAGCGACTCGTTATTGACATGCGTGACCGCCTGGATGGGGTTAATGCACCGGATAGTGGTGAAGACAAGGGCCATCGTCAAAATCCCATTGAAGATGCCGTGACGGCGCTCATTTCATTAGGCTACAAGCCAAGTGATGCAAGTCGCATGGTAAGCAAAGTCGAAACACGGGATCAAAACAGCGAAACTATTATTCGCTTGGCGTTAAAATCCAGCCTGTCCAAGTGATAAAAAAATTACTCAATGCCAAGTGTGATTATGTACTTTCTATCCTGGAACCTTTGATAAAATTACTTGATGTCCAATCCCAAAACTTCCCGTATCGTTGATACGCATGCCAGGAAGGATGAACGTATTGCTGAGAATGCAATCCGTCCGCATAGACTCAGTGAGTACATTGGGCAAACGAAGGTTCGCGAGCAGATAGATATTTTTATATCTGCAGCAAAACAGCGCAAGGAGGCACTGGACCACGTATTGATATTCGGCCCACCTGGGTTGGGTAAAACTACGCTTTCCCACATCGTGGCCAACGAGATGCAGGTCAATTTGCGGCACACTTCGGGACCTGTTTTAGAACGCCCTGGAGACTTGGCTGCAATTCTTACCAACCTTGAACCTAATGACGTATTGTTTGTTGATGAAATTCACCGATTAAGTCCCGTTGTGGAAGAGGTGTTATACCCGGTTATGGAGGACTTTCAACTTGATATCATAATTGGCGAAGGGCCTGCTGCGAGGTCGATCAAGTTGGATTTACCGCCATTTACTCTGATAGGGGCAACGACGCGCGCTGGTTTACTCACTTCACCCTTGCGTGATCGCTTTGGAATCGTACAGCGACTCGAGTTTTATACTGCTGTGGAATTGGCAGCAATCGTTCACCGTTCTGCAAAGATACTCAAGGTACGCATTGATAAAAAGGGGGCCGAGCAGATTGCACGGCGTTCGCGAGGCACCCCCAGGGTTGCAAATCGTCTATTGAGACGTGTGCGTGATTACGTGCAAGTTAAATCCGATGGCGTGATTACCAGCGATAGTGCGAATTCAGCGTTAGACATGCTGGGTGTTGATGGACATGGGTTTGATAGCATGGACCAGCGTTTGCTGCTTGCTATAATCGAGAAATTTGAAGGTGGTCCGGTGGGAGTAGATAGTCTCGCAGCGACTATCGGAGAGGAACGTGACACCATTGAGGATGTAATTGAACCATATCTCATTCTAACGGGGTTCATGATGCGCACCTCGCGCGGCAGGGTAGCAACGGGTAACGCCTATCGTCATTTTGGAATCAAAGTCCCTCCACGTAACGTGGACCAACTGCAAGAAACTGAGCCAACTTCTGATTTATTCTCGAAAACTACGCAATGATCCGGTTAACGTTATATTTAGGTACAAGTTCAAAAATCTTTAAATGAAGCCTTACTTTTTGCGCGCGCGCGTATACTACGAGGATACTGATGCAGGGGGCGTGGTGTACTACGCAAATTACCTGAAATTTATGGAACGTGCGCGTACGGAATGGCTGCGCTCCCTGGGAGTTGAACAGGATGATTTGATACAGCACGAGAAGATCTTGTTTGCCGTGCGGTCTATAGAGATAGAGTATAAACAGCCCGCCAGATTTAATGACTTACTACATATAACTGTTGAGCCTTTTGGTTTAAAGCCAGCCAGTATTTCGTTCAAACAAGCCGTCGTAAAACAAGGTGGAAGTGAGAGTGTGCTTACGGTAGGAAAAGTTAACGTTGCCTGCCTGCATGCAAATAATTTCTCACCTCAGTCTATTCCAGAGGATTTGTTCAAGGAAATAAAGAGTGCATGTTGATACCAGTATTTTAGGCCTGATCATTCATGCAAGTTTGCTGGTGCAGCTGGTGATGCTCTTGCTGTTGCTGGCTTCCATAATTTCCTGGACCATGATCGTGAGCAAATGGAAAATTATTAAGGACGCACGTTACGCGGCAGATAAGTTTGAAGATGAGTTTTGGTCGGGAACGAACCTGGCACATCTGTATGAAAAGACAAGATTGAAAAAATATCCCACAGGTATGGAAAGTATCTTCTTGGCAGGATTTAAAGAATACATGCGTCTGCATAAACGACACAAAATTGCACCAGCTACCATCGCGGATACCGCGCTACGCTCTATGAAAGTAGCCATGTCACGCGAGGTGGAAACGCTGGAGCATTATCTCTCTTTTCTTGCAACGGTAGGTTCAACGGCCCCTTATATTGGTTTGTTTGGAACGGTATGGGGTATCATGAATTCTTTTCGCGCTTTGGGTAGCGTGCAGCAGGCTACGCTTTCCGCGGTTGCGCCAGGGATTGCCGAAGCTCTTATTGCCACGGCCATGGGATTATTTGCAGCGATTCCTGCCGTTATCGCATACAATCGATACTCAAACGACGTAGAACGACTTGTAATACGGTTTGACAATTTTGTAGAAGAATTTACTGCCTTACTACAAAGGCAGATATTAACCAGGGACATGGAAAGGCAGGAAACCGCATAAGGTCGTGATATATACTGGAACTCGTCAACGTAAACGTATATCCGAGATCAACGTCGTCCCTTATGTTGATGTCACCTTGGTTTTACTCGTGATATTTGTAATAACCACGCCTTTATTCCACCAGGGTGTAGAAGTTGAATTACCTGATGCACCTGCAAAATCACTTGAAAAAACAGATGAGAACCAAGAGCCCTTGATAGTGTCTGTTGATCAGGCAGGGCAGATTTTTGTGAATAAGGTGGATTCACCTGAAAAGCCCATTATGGATAAAGTATTTAGAAACCAAATCAGGGAAATTTTATCTAACGAACGAAGTAGCCCGATCTACGTACGCGGGGATAAGAGCGTCGATTATGGTCGAGTCGTTGCAGTAATGGTTATGCTGCAGGAGGCAGGTGCTGAGAATGTAGGGTTGATTACACACCCGGCCGTAAAAGAATCTGAAAACTAGTTAAGCATGGCAAATCCCAAGCGGCGTTTACCGGTATCGGTGACAGTTGCAATAGTCGTTCACGTGGTTGCTGCTTTACTTTTCGTTGTCAGTTTTCAAATAAAACGCGAACGTGTGTCTGAGATTTCACCGGCTGTTGATATTGTAAAGGCCAAGGTCATTGATGCTGAAAGACTTGCTGCAGAAAAAAGGCGTAGAGAGGAAGAGGTAAAGCGTAAGGAGCTGGAGCGTAAAAGACGACTCGCCGAACAAGAGCGGCTTAAACGAGAAAAGCTGCGGCGGGAAAAGCAGAAAAAGGAACTTGCAGCGAAACAGGCTGCAGAAAGAAAAAAAGCTCAAGAAGCACAAGCGGAACTGCAACGGAAGAAACGAAAGGAACAAGAGAAGCTGGCAGCAGAGCGAAAAAAGCGAGAAAAACAGAAAAAGTTGGCGGCAGAGCGGAAAAGACGTGAAGAGCAAAAAAAATTGGCAGAAGAGCAAGCCGCGGAACAGCGAAGCCGAGAAAAAAATATTGCGCAGGAGGAAGCGGAGCTAAAGGCAAAAGAAAGACGCATGGCGAAAGCACGCGAGAGGAATAGATTGATCAAGCAATATCAGGATGCAATACGTAGCAAAGTACAAAATTATTGGCGCAAGCCCTTTAATAATCAACCACGCGCACGGTGCGAGGTCTATGTGCGTCAAAAGCCGGATGGTTACGTAGAAGATGTGGTCGTTAAGAAATGTACAGGCGGCGATGCGGCTTTTCGTCAGTCCGTGGAAGACGCAGTGTGGAAATCAAGTCCTTTGCCGCCACCTCCATCACCGGAGTTGTTTGATCGGGAATTACGTTTTAATTTTGCTCCGGAGACTTGACGTGCGTTTGCTGAAAATAGCAGGTTTTGCCGTTCTTTTACTTGTTGTGCAGCAAGGTGCACAGGCGATCCTGGAAATAGAAATAACCCAGGGCGTTGAGGGCACGTTGCCTATTGCCGTTGTTACGTTTTCGGGTGAGGTGTATACCGCTCCAGAGGCAGTTGAGACCATCGTCAGGGATGATTTACACCGCAGTGGTTTTTTTGATGTGTTGGAAAAACAGAGTTTCCCACAACAGGTTATTACTGAACCGGATCAATTAAATTATCAGGCGTGGCTTGATCAAGGCGTAGAGAGTCTGTTGCTGGGCAAGATCAACGTGGTCAGCGATGACCAATACCGGGTAGAGTTTCAACTGTTTGACTTGATACGGCAACGGAGACTCTTGGGGAACGTCATTTCTGCTACTGGTAAAGATGTGCGTAGAGTAGGTCATAAGATCAGCGACGTTGTATTTGAAGAGCTTACTGGAGTTCGCGGGGCGTTCAGCACGCATATTGCCTATATCAGCACGATCAACAGGGGAACGGTAAATCAAAGGTATGTTTTGCAGGTTGCAGATGCTGATGGTCATAATCAGAGGACTGTTTTTTCATCTAGAAAACAATTGATGTCACCAACCTGGTCACCAGATGGTAAACATTTGGCGTATGTATCATTTGAAGAAGATAACTCCGCAATTTATGTTCAAGACATCGTTCAGGGTACTCGCTTCAAGGTTCCATCACGAACAGGTATCAATAGTGCTCCAAGGTGGTCGCCGGATGGCCGTTACCTGGCACTTACCCTCTCGGAGGACGGTAATCCGGATATCTACCTGATGAATGTGGTAACACGGCAAATAGAGCGGCGTCTTACCAATGGGCCTTCAATTGATACGGAACCCAGCTGGATGCCACATGGCAAGTCATTGTTGTTTACTTCGGACCGCAGCGGCAGACCCCAGATTTATGAAATATCTGTAAAAGGCGGCAAGGCAAGCCGAATTACTTTTGAAGGCAGCTATAATGCGGCGGCGGATATTGCTCCGGATGGCCGTTCTTTTGCCCTGGTACATAACAACGGTGATGGATTTCGCATCGCGATTGTGGAAATGCACAATAATGCGATGCGAGTTATTACCAATGGTAAACTGGATGAAAGGCCAAGTTATGCGCCTAATGGAAGTATGATTATCTATGCAACCGTGGAAAATGGCCGTGGTATCTTGTCTGCGGTAAGTGCGGATGGGAGGGTTAAACAAAGGCTTCGATTAGCCGGGGGTGACGTGCGTGAACCCGTATGGTCGCCATTTCGTCAGTAACGTCAATGACTGAATAGAGGGAAAGTAAGCAATGGTTAAACAACCGTTTTATATTTTATTTATAAGCCTGTTTTTAATAGTAGGCGTTGCCTGTAGTGGCACTGGAACCAGTATACAGGAGGAAGTGCCTAGTGACGTGATAAGTGATGATGAGCATGATGTCAAAATAGAAGATGGCTCCAAGGCAACGACGGATGATGGACCCGAAACGACAAGTCTTGGTGATGAAGGCGATTTGTCTATGGATGCACTTGATGCGCTTGGCGTAGATAGCGACTTGGGTAACGTAATTTATTTTGACTACGACAGTTATCAAGTGCACGAAGAGTCGTTGCCTTTAATTACTTCGGTAGCTGAAGCCCTGGCTGCGAGTCCTGAGCGGCAGTTACGCTTGGAAGGGCACGCGGATGAGCGAGGCACGCGTGAATACAATCTTGCCTTAGGCGAACGCCGTGCGCAATCCGTGCGCGAGTTGATTTTGTTGCATGGCGTTAATAGTGACCAGATTGATATTGTCAGTTATGGCGAAGAGAATCCTGCGGTTGTTGGTTCTAACGAAGAATCCTGGCAACAAAACAGAAGAGTGGAATTGATTGCCGGTCCTTAAGCCTTGATCAGAAGAGAGAGTATGTAAGATGAGAGCAGTAAAACCACTGACAGGTTTTTTTGCAGTGTTGTTGTCTACAGTGGTCGCAGCGGACGAAGCCACTGATGCTGAATTTGATGCAAGATTACAACGTATTGAACGCATGATTGACAATCAGGTATTGCTGAACATGGTAAAACGGATAGAGGCCATACAAAGCGAGGTGCAACAGTTGCGTGGTGAAAATGAACGTTTGGTACATGAACTGAATACTTTCATGGCGCATCAGCGTGAGCAACATCTGAATATTGACCACCTTTTGCAAGCTTTTCCAGGCGAGACGGGTGTTCCATCAAATGCTGTAAATGCTTTGACAAGTGGTGGGGAGAGCGCAGGCAACGCTGGAGATGCACAAAACCAGCAGGCGACAGACCTTGATGCGCTACAATTATCCCCAGGTATTCCCACTCCTTCACCGGTTATGGTGACGACACCAGACGCGACGATATCAACAGCAACGCCAGATGACATAAAACGGGATTACAAGAATGCTTTTATCTTGTTGAAGCAAGGCAAATACGATGAATCGATTGCCGCCTTTGGGTTTTTTCTGCAAACTTATCCGAATAGTGAGTATGCCGCCAATGCTCAGTATTGGTTAGCGGAGGCAAGCTACGTGTCCAGGCGATATCCACAAGCGCTTGCAGAGTTTTTAAAGGTAATAAATAACTATCCGACAAGCTCAAAGTTGGCGGATGCCAAGTTAAAGCTCGGTTTTACACGTTACGAACTCGGACAATATGAGGAAGCACGCATAGAGCTTACCCAGGTGCGCGCGCAATTTCCTAATTCCAGTGTGGCTAACCTTGCGCAACAACGACTTGAACGCATGCTACGTGAAGGCCATTGAAACGCCAAGCGCGGTCGCGCCTCTGGATATACAGTCCCGGTTACCAAGACTTCGCGTTACTGAAATTTTTGCTTCAATTCAGGGTGAGTCCAACACAGTTGGTGTGCCCACCGTATTTATTCGTTTAACGGGCTGCCCGCTGCGCTGTCAATACTGTGATACGACGTATGCGTTTACAGGTGGTAAATGGATGAATCTTGCAGACATAGAAACCAGGGTTGCGAACTATAATATCAGGCACGTGACGGTTACAGGTGGTGAACCGCTTGCACAGAGGGATTGTCTGTCTCTATTGTCAAACCTGTGTGACCAGAAATTTAAAGTATCACTGGAAACCAGTGGCGCTTTGGAAATAGACCGGGTGGACCCACGGGTAGTCAAGATAGTGGACATCAAGACGCCTGCATCAGGTGAGGCTGAAAAGAATTGCTGGCAGAATATCAACTACTTGCGTCAGCAAGACCAGGTGAAATTCGTCATTTGTGACCGCGAGGACTATCTTTGGGCAAAGCTTGTTTTGGATGAACACCGGCTGACAGACCGTTGTACGATATTGTTTTCACCGAGTTTTGATGAACTTGAACCCAGGCAACTTGCGGAATGGATTTTGGCAGACCGATTGGCCGTTCGATTTCAGTTGCAACTGCATAAAATTCTTTGGGGCAGCGCCCCTGGTCATTGATTACGATGTTCGCCTGGTTCGGCCGGCATAAAGGGGTAATCGTGTTTATTTTCAGGGTTTGAATCGATTGTCACAACGTAAGAAGGCAATCGTTCTCCTTTCAGGGGGACTTGATTCAGCTACTACTTTAGCCATTGCCCGGGAGAAAGAGTACGTTTGTTATGCCCTAAGTTTTCGTTACGGCCAACGCCATAGCGTAGAATTGAAAGCGGCAAAAAAAATCACACGTGCACTGAACGTCGTTGAGCACAAGATATTCGATATTGATCTCGCGGCTTTTAAGGGGTCGGCCCTTACAGACGAGAGTATGGGGGTTCCCAAGAATGTAACGGCAGGAATACCCGTCACCTATGTGCCCGCACGCAACACTGTTTTTTTATCTGTTGCTCTGGCATGGGCCGAGGTGCTACGTATTCAGGACCTGTTCATAGGTGTCAATGCGGTGGACTATTCCGGCTATCCGGATTGCCGACCAGAGTATATAAAGGCGTATCAATCCATGGCAAATCTTGCTACCAGGGCAGGGGTGGAAGGACAAGAGCTGGTTATACATACTCCGCTGATTTCACTTTCCAAGTCTGAGATCATTCAGTTGGGCGATAAGTTGGGGGTAGACTATTCACTTACGGTTTCCTGTTATGCAGCAGATGAACAGGGTAGGGCATGTGGAGTGTGCGATGCTTGCCGTTTTCGCAAGCGAGGATTCATTGATGCCGGCATTGAGGACCCAACGTCGTATACTGTCATGTAGATATAGTGTGCGTTGATGTTTTGTTTGGATAATTTTCTACATAGAGCTTTATCAAGATTTGGGCTATGATAGCGCGCCACATGGGTCGTTAGCTCAGTTGGTAGAGCACCGGGCTTTTAACCCGATGGTCATAGGTTCGAATCCTATACGACCCACCATAATATATAATTGATTTTAATAAGCTTACCCGGGCACCTTTTAAGTCATTTAATGGGCTTTACTTTAGTTTGCCTGTTAAGCGTAAACTCTTCTTTCCATATCCATCCCTCTCCTCGCACGAACTGACCGGTTTTGACACTGTTGATGTCGTAATCCGGGAGCTGGATTGCCATCATGCAATGGCGGAGGTCCGGATGGAGCCGATAAAACTTGAAGTCCAGGTTATCGAAACCATGCGGCTTTTGGTAGCCAGGAAGGTCATGGGGGTCAGCAGGGATGATATGCAAAAAGAACCCGGGCTTGGTATCCGCCGGAGTACACGGCTCCTTGAAGTAAATTAACCGGTCTTCGATGAGATAGACGTCGAAGTTGGAGCGGACGACTGGTTCACCGGCCGTACCTTGCGTGATGGACTGGTAAATTGACCGGTGAGCGCTACTGAAATACTCGAAGAACATTAACCCGGTACTGCCTGCAATGACCAGGGAGCACGTTGTCAGCAAGGATGGGCCCCGTACATTCGGCCATTTCAGGCCAAAGATCGCCGTCAACCGCCCCTGAACGCCCTGCGCCAACCATAGCTCCAAAGAATAGAGAAAGTAGGCAAGTCCGAACAGATATTCCTTCACCTCCGATAATCCGCGCAGGTAATTGGACATGAAGATAAACTCAGAAGCCAGGGTGAGCGTCACGGTTGCAACCGTGACAATAAACAACCTGGTGTGTCTGAAAAGCAAGGCATAGATGACAAAGAGGAGAAACAGGGTCTTTGGGCTGCTAAGAAGGTAACCCGGGGCGAGGACAGCTTCCAAGCCAACCGGGCCATGATATGGCGTCACGGAATCAATCGTCACCAGGAATCCGAACATCAGCGGTATTGACGGTACTGGAATCCCGAGGACGGTGCGTTTTCGGCAGAAGAAAGCGACGCAGGTCACAGCGCACAACAGCATGATTGCTTGATGGAAGACCTTGTTAACCAACGGCAAGTTAATAGCATTGTGAACGTTGAATTCGTCCTGTCTATTCAGGCCTCGCAAGAATTCAGGCGTGGTAAATTCAAATATACGCTGTCCCCAGCTGATTTCTTCGCCTGCAATGAATACCATTGCGATACCGCCGAGGATATAGAGGCAGCGCCGAAAGAGGTTCGATTCCACCCAAGCCGTGGCAAATAACAACAGGCCTGCCAGGAGGAGAAAAACCACGGTGAGACTCTCTATCCAGGAGTCTTCGTGAGCCAGCCTAAAGAGCTTTAACGGGTCAGTAGCGGCAAGATAGTCGAAGAGAAGTACGTTGAGGCACAGGAAGAGGAACCCGAAGACGGCAATTTTGCTGTCGAGGCCGCTTCCACTCCACGGGGGGGGGGGGGGGGGGGGGGGGGGACTACTATACGAGCATCGGAGACCATACTTTTCCCTCTGCCTAATACAAGCTTCCATCCGTCGCAAGTACCAATTCAATAATCTTGTTTTTCGCCAGCTTTCCATCAATGACTAGGCGTTCATCACTTTGAAACGCAGCTTTTAATTCTTCCAGTAAGTTTTGCATGGTCGTAACCATTTTAACGATTGCCGATGCTGCAACAAGAGGTTATGACAGGACGTTCAACCTAAAGATATTTTGCGAGGATAACCGCATCTTCTCTTTCAAAATCTCGCCTGGTCTTTGTTTCATTGTAAAACAGCACCCCCAAAACGACATAACTCCTGTTTTTCCACAACTGCTCAATTTTATGTTCTTTTTCCAGGCACATTAAAAAACCCTGTTTCCACTTATCATGTTCCATGTGGCTTGTCTATGACTTACGTCAACGCCTGTTCCGGAAACTCGGGTTAAGCGTAAACTCTTCGTTCCATATCTTTCCCTCTCCTGGCACGTACTGGCCGGTTCTGACACTGTTGATGTCGTAATCCGGGAGCTGGATTGCCCTCATGCAATGGTCTGTATGGGGCCGATAAAAGTCGAAGTCCAGGTTATCGAAACCATGCCGCTTGCGGTAGCCAGGAAGGTCATGGAGGTCAGCAGGGATAATATGCAAAAAGAACTTGGGCTTGATATCCGCCGGCGTGCACGGCTCCTTGAAGTAAATTAACCGGTCTTCGATGAGATAGACGTCGAAGTTGGAGCGGATGACTGGTTCACCGACCGTACCTTGCGTGATGGACTGGTAAATTGACCGGTGATCACCTGACCGGTGAGCGCCGCTGAAATACTCGAAGAACGTTAACCCGATACTGCCTGCAATGACCAGGGAGCACGTTGTCAGCAAGGATGGGACCCGTACGTTCGGCCATTTTAGGCCAAAGATCGCCGCCAACCGTCCCTGAACGCCCTGCGCCAACCATAGCTCCAAAGAATAGAGAAGGCAGGCAAGTCCGAACAGATACTCCTTCAACTCTGATAATCTGCGCAGGTGATTGGACATGAAGATAAACTCAGAAGCCAGGATGAGCGTTGCGGTTGCAACCGTGACAATAAACAACCCGGTGTGTCTGAAAAGCAAGGCATAGATGACGAAGAGAAGAAGCAAGGTCTTTTGGCTGTTATGAGTGTAACCCGAACCAAGAACAGCTTCCAAGCCAACCGTGCCATGATATGGTGCCATGAAATCAATCATCATCAGGAATCCGAACATCAGTGGTATTGACGGTACTGGAATCCCGAGGACAGTGCGTTTTCGGCAGAAGAAAGCGACGCAGGTTACAGTGCACAACAGTATTATTGCTTGATGGAAGACCTTTTCAACCAGCTTGAAGCTAATAGTTTGGAGATTGTGAACGTTGAATTCGTTCTGTCTATTCAAGTCTCGCAAGAATTCAGGCGTGGTAAATTCAAATATACGCTGTCCCCAGCTGATTTCTTCGCCTGCAATGAATACCAGTGCGATACCGCCGAGGATATAGAGGCAGCGCCGAAAGAGGTTCGATTCCACCCAAGCCATGGCAAATAACAACAGGCCTGCCAGGAGGAGAAAAACCGCGGTGAGACTCTCTATCCAGGAGTCTTCTACAGCCAGCCTAAAGAGCTTTAACGGGTCGGTAACGACAAGATAGTCGAAGAGAAGTACGTTGAGGCACAGGAAGAGGAACCCGAAGACGGCAATTTTACTGTCGAGGCCGCTTCCACTCCATGGGGGGGGGGACTACTATACGAGCGTCGGAGACCATATTTTTCCCTTACTAAGAAAGAATCCATTTTGACTGCTTTTCCAAATTTTACACTCTGTAAAAGAATGGTGCTAAGTTGTTCCGATCTCTAAATAATTCTCCGAGTTGCCCATCCATTAGCAAAATCGATTATTACATTCAAGAAAATAAATTAGTAAATTTTATGCATGTGCAGTATAAATACAGTATAAATTAACGGCGAAAAGACCTGATGGAAATAAGGAGATGACTTTATGACTGAAGTGAGTAAATGCCCTGTAAAGCTCGTACTGGAAAATAATTCAGCTGGCAGTGGCTCCACGAATCGAGATTGGTGGCCGAGCCAGTTGAATATTAATATTTTACACCAACATTCTCCCCAATCTAATCCGACGAATAAAGGTTTTAACTACGCTGAGGAGTTCAAGAGTCTCGACTATTATGCCCTGAAAAAAGACCTCTGTGAGTTGATGACCACGTCACAAGATTGGTGGCCGGCTGACTACGGTCACTATGGACCCTTCTTTATTCGCATGGCGTGGCACGGCGCTGGCACCTATCGTATCGGTGACGGCCGTGGTGGTGCCGGGACCGGCAACCAACGCTTTGCACCCGTCAACAGTTGGCCCGACAACGGGAACCTCGACAAGGCACGTAGGCTACTATGGCCGATCAAACAGAAGTACGGCAAGAAAATCTCTTGGGCCGACCTTATGATCTTGGCCGGCAACTGCGCTTTGGAGTCGATGGGATTCAAAACGTTTGGTTTTGGCGGCGGGCGTGAAGACGTGTGGCAATCAGAAGAAGATATCTACTGGGGCTCTGAGGACGAGTGGCTTGGTGACAAGCGCTACTCTGGTGAACGTGATCTCGAAAATCCACTTGCTGCCGTGCAAATGGGTTTGATCTATGTGAATCCAGAAGGGCCAAATGGTAACCCTGACCCGGTTGCTTCAGGAGTCGACATACGCGAGACCTTTGCTCGCATGGCGATGAATGATGAAGAAACTGTTGCACTTACTGCCGGTGGACACACTTTTGGTAAATGTCATGGTGCTGGCGATGCGGCACTTGTTGGTCCGGAGCCAGAAGGTGCCGGCATTGAAGAACAAGGCTTCGGTTGGACAAGCAGCTACGAGTCTGGTAAAGCTGGAGACGCAATTACTAGCGGACTTGAAGGCGCATGGACGACTAATCCAACCAAGTGGGACATGGGCTATTTCGACAATCTGTTCGGTTATGAGTGGGAGGTGACAAAGAGTCCCGCCGACGCGTACCAGTGGGTTCCGAAGGATGGCGCGGCAACTGACGCTGTGCCAGATGCACACGATCCGTCAAAACGCCACGCTCCGATAATGACTACAGCAGACATGGCCATGAGAATGGACCCTGTCTATGAGCCAATTGCGCGGCGTTTTCACGAGAACCCTGATGAGTTTGCAGACGCGTTTGCCCGTGCGTGGTTCAAGTTGACACACCGTGATATGGGGCCCTGCGCTCGCTATCTTGGCCCGGAGGTTCCAGAGGAAGAACTCATTTGGCAAGACCCGATTCCTGCGGTTACTCATAAATTGATTAATGAGCAAGATATTGCTGCCCTTAAGGGCAAGATACTTGCTTCAGGACTGTCGATTTCCCAACTGGTTTCTACAGCTTGGGCATCAGCGTCAACCTTCCGCGGTTCCGACAAGCGTGGTGGTGCGAATGGGGCACGTATCCGTTTTGCACCTCAAAAAGATTGGGAGGTTAACCAACCAGATCAACTTACGGTTGTGTTGCAGACCCTTGAAGGCATCCAGCAGGAGTTCAACAACTCGGTATCGGACGGGAAGGCGGTCTCGATTGCTGATGTAATCGTTCTGGCTGGTTGCACGGGCGTTGAGCAGGCTGCAAAGAACGCCGGGTATAATGTGACGGTTCCGTTCACTCCAGGCCGCACGGATGCAGTTCAGGAGCAAACCGACGTCGAGTCATTTGCCGTACTTGAACCGACTGCAGATGGGTTCCGTAATTACCTCAAGGCAAAGCATACTGTAACGGCAGAGCAGTTATTGGTTGATCGGGCGCAATTGCTGACACTTACCGCACCTGAGATGACAGTTCTCGTTGGCGGCCTGCGCGTCTTGAATACAAGCTTTGGAAAAACTCAACACGGTATCTTTACTAAGCGGCCAGAGACGCTTACCAATGACTTCTTTGTGAATCTGCTCGACATGGGCACAACCTGGGTACCGACCTCGGAAGACTGCGACTTATTTGAAGGGCGTGACCGCGCGACGGGTGAACTGAAATGGACTGGCACACGTGTCGATCTTATTTTCGGTTCGAACTCGCAACTTCGGGCCCTCGCGGAATTCTATGGATGCGAGGACTCCGAGCAACAGTTTGTGCAAGACTTTGTAGAGGCGTGGGGCAGGGTGATGAACCTTGATCGTTTCGATCTTGCCTAGTCATTAGAAATGAGGGAGGCGTTTCATATTGAATGAAACACCTCCCTTTCTTTAGAGCTCTAATATAGCTTCCAGCTATCTGCGTAATTGGAATGGGCGGAGAGTTATAAGACATGTCCGATGAAAAAGTCTACCCGGTTTCAAGCGCGATGGCATCCGCCGCGTATATTGACAAAGCAAAATACGAATCCATGTACCAGCAATCGGTAGAGAACCCGGTGGAGTTTTGGGCAGCACAAGCAGAAAAATTTATAAGTTGGTATAAAAAGTGGGACGATGTTTTAGATTGGGATTATCACAAGGGGTACATACGCTGGTTTGAAGGGGCGAGTTTGAATGCCTGTTATAACTGCGTTGATCGTCACTTGGAAACTCGGGGTGATCAGACTGCAATTATCTGGGAAGGCGATAGTCCTGATGACGGCTACTACATTACTTACAATGAGTTGCATAAAGAGGTTTGTAAGCTTGCTAACGTTCTAAAATCGCGTGGTGTAAAAAAGGGTGATCGTGTATGTATCTACATGCCCATGATTCCCGAGGCAACTTATGCAATGCTGGCCTGCGCACGTATTGGCGCTGTGCATTCCGTTGTGTTTGGTGGTTTTTCCCCTGACTCATTACGCGACCGTATACTGGATTCAGACTGCCGTACCGTAATCACTGCCGACGAAGGCATTCGTGGAGGTAGGAAAATTCCATTAAAGGGCAACACGGATGCTGCGATTAAGGATTGTCCCAATGTAAGTACGGTACTGGTAGTCAAGCGAACGGGCGGTAATGTTTCATGGGATGATTCGCGCGACTACTGGTATCACGATGAGATGTGCCTGGTGGATGATAATTGCCCGCCTGAACATGTAGGTGCAGAAGACCCTCTTTTTATTTTATACACCTCGGGCTCAACGGGGAAACCCAAAGGGGTATTGCACACAACGGGAGGTTATCTTTTACACGTAGCGATTACCCATAGATATGCGTTTGATTACCGTGATGGCGAGGTTTTTTGGTGTACGGCCGATGTGGGTTGGGTTACCGGCCACTCCTATATCGTCTATGGCCCACTATGTAACGGCGCGATTACCGTAATGTTTGAAGGCGTGCCAGATTACCCCGATGAAAGTCGCTTTTGGCAAGTCTGTGACAAGCACAATGTCGCGGCCTTTTATACTGCGCCCACTGTGTTGCGTGCATTGATGCGCTTGGGGGATGGACCGGTCAACAAAACCAGCCGTGAGAGTTTACGGCTTTTAGGATCAGTCGGAGAACCGATCAACCCCGAGGCGTGGGAGTGGTATTACCACGTGGTGGGAAAAGGCCGTTGCCCAATCATCGATACTTGGTGGCAAACTGAAACGGGTGGCTTTCTCATTACACCACTACCGGGTGCCACGGACTTAAAGCCCGGCTCAGCAGGTAAACCCTTTTTTGGGGTTCAGCCTGTTGTCGTTGATGAAAACGGTAAAGAGCTTGAAGGTGCATGCAAGGGTAGCTTGGCCATCAAACATCCTTGGCCAGGACAGATGCGCACCGTATATGGCGATCATCAACGTTTTATCGACACTTACCTTTCTCAATACCCTGGCATGTACTGTAGTGGCGACGGATGCAAGAGAGATGCAGATGGCTACTACTGGATAACGGGTCGTGTGGATGACGTATTAAACGTCTCTGGTCACCGCTTGGGAACTGCAGAAGTTGAGAGTGCCTTGGTTTTACATGCTGCAGTTGCGGAGGCAGCCGTTGTTGGTTACCCGCACGCCATCAAGGGGCAAGGGATATATGCCTATGTGACGCTTATGGAAGACATGGATGCAAATGACGAGTTGAAGGACGAGCTTGTGCAACTGGTGCGTAAAGAAATCGGCTCTTTTGCCAAGCCGGATATCATCCAGTGGGCACCGGGCTTGCCAAAAACACGCTCGGGCAAAATCATGCGCCGTATTCTAAGAAAAGTTGCAGCCAACGAAGTGGACGATCTAGGCGATACGACCACGCTGGCTGACCCCTCCGTAGTGGCAAGTATCATTGATAACCGTCTTAATGCAGGATAATAAAACCTGGTTTCCTGGTGTTTACAGGCATTTGACGGGCAATAAAAATCGGGCGTTATTAAAAATCCTCACGCCGGTCCAGAAACTCCCGTAACTTTGTTTTTTTAAACTCGACCCTGGCCTTGGTATTTGAGTCTATTCCAGTCGATCTCAGGGACAATTGTATCTGTTCCATCGCTTCTTTATATTGTCCGTGCGCGATATAAAAATCTCCAAGAGACTCATGACTGCGCCACGGCATGTTCGCCTTGCTCGCCGCCTTGGCTTTTAACTTGTCAATTGCAGGATTTTGTTGACCCGTAGTATTTAATTGATCCAGCTTTTGTAATGCGAGTCGAGCGCGCTGTTCTTCAATCAAGCTGGCCGCCAGGTAATAGACGATGGGCACGTTGTTTGGATAGAGCTGTTCCAGGTGCATCAAGGAAATCCTGGCTTGATCGGCCTGTCCGGCAGCAATGTGTGCTTGAGCGACAGCAAGCTTGATAGGCAATTCATTGTCTGCGTTGATTGGGGTCTCTAGTAACCGTTGGATTGCCTGTTTGTTTTTACCGGTGCGTTTCAGTGCCAGAGCGTAGATATAATTATCCGTATTACCTAGTTTTTTAGACAATCTAATTTTTTTTTCAAAGTCTTCTATTATCTTCGCTGGATTTGAGCTTAAAGCGACAGTGCGCGCCCTTGCGTAGTCAAAAAGGGTAGTATTGCGCGTGTATGCTCCTTTGTATTGATTGGCGCGGGCCTTGGATTCGCTGATTCGGTCTGACGTGGGGGGATGAGTACTTAAAAACTCTGGTATTTGGTCACGGTTCAATCGTGTGTACCTGTTTAACCGCTCAAAAAACAAAGGCATGCCTTGAGGATCAATATTTGCGCTGACTAATAGATTCATACCAACTCGGTCTGCCTCCCGTTCGAAGCTTCTGGAGTAACCCAGGCGTGTTTGTTGAATACCTGCTTGCGAAGTAACTATGGCAGCTTGCCCGAATTTACCGCCATAGGCTGCTGCAAGTATGGAACCTAAAAGCGTTAAGGCAGAGATTACACTGAAAGATTTTTCATTGGCGAAATTGCGAGCGATATGACGTTGTGTTACATGCGCGATCTCGTGTGCCAGCACGCTTGCAAGTTCGCTTTCCTGTCGCGCGAGAGTCAGTAAGCCACTGTTGACTACAATGATACCACCCGGTAGTGCGAATGCGTTGATACTGGCATCGAATACAAGCAGGAAGGTAAAGGGAGAGTTTGAATTGAGTCCACCAGAGGTAATTCGAGTGCCCAGTGAATGCATGTACTGGTTAAGTTCGGGATCATTCGAAACTGGCAATCGTTTACGAATTTCAGCAAGTAAAATGCGGCCGAGCTCAATTTCTTTAGCCGGGCTAAGTGCTGTACTGGCAGGACCCCCAATGTTGGGTAAGTCATCATTTGCGAGTGAAATTTTTGGGGTGCCAATAAGCGCGAGGCATAATAGTATATGCAACGTGTATCTGGGCCATGCTCCTGAAACGCAGGCAGTGAAAGGAGTTTTTAGCATTACCAGTTAGGTTGAAGGAAGTGCATGATAGTTGCATCATTATAACGACTGAAAAGGATTCAATTGCACGTTCATGAGTCCGCACATGTATTTTTATAGAGGGTTTATATCCGAAAGTACCCGTCGACTTTATAAGATATATCTATTGATTAAGCTATATTAAAATATTATGATATTATGATTCCCCCTATGCCATCAGGTTTGTTGTCTATAAACTTTAGTGTGTAGAAGAAACATAAGGAGTTGTTAATGGCCGAGTTTGACCAAGAGTTAGATGCATGTGGATTAAACTGTCCACTGCCGATTTTACGAGCGAAAAAGTCTTTATCCGGCATGGATTCAGGTAAGGTATTGCATATCATAGCTACTGATCCAGGTTCCGTTAAGGATTTCGAGGCATTCTCGAAGCAAACAGGTAACGAGCTTTTGGATTCAAGCGAGAAAGAAGGGAAATTTTATTTTCTCATCAAGAAAAAATAACGGGCGTAGGCCCTGAAAAGTTCAGCAGCTTTGCGTTGCGGTTGGAGGCTGCAATATATGTCTGCATCGCACATGCTCACTTCCACTGGTTAAGCACTTCGTTTCACGCCAGTTGAGAACCTCTGGGCTATTGAGCAGCAATGCGTCATATCATTTCGATCCTGCTGGAGAATGAAGCCGGTGCCCTGTCAAGAGTCTCAGGATTATTCTCCGCGCGCGGCTATAATATTGAATCACTGACCGTAGCACCAACGGATGATAAAGACTTTTCACGTATTACCGTGATTACTGATGGAAATGAAAAGGTGATTCAACAGATTGAAAAACAACTGAACAAACTTGTTGACGTCGTCAAGGTGCTCGACTTGACTGAACATGAGCATATTGAAAGAGAAATTTTGTTACTGAAGTTACATACCACGGAATCAACTCAATCCACTCTGGATATTTTAACAAATAAATATTTTGGCAAAATAGTTGATCACTCCTCTGACATGGTCATTGTTGAAATAACGGGTGCTGGGGAAAAACTGGACCGCGCTATAGCATCCGTACCTAAGGAATCCATATGCGAACTTGTGCGTTCTGGTGCGTCAGGCATTTCCGCGGGAAATACAATCTTAAAGTTGGAGTCAATGTGACCTGGGACGTTAACAGAGGGAGAGAGTAAACGTGAACATTTATTATGACAAAAACACCGATCTTTCAGTTATTCAAGATAGGCAGGTAGCTATTATAGGTTATGGGTCTCAGGGTCATGCGCATGCCAATAACCTGCAAGATTCCGGTGTCAAGGTTGTCGTGGGGCTACGAGAAGGTTCTGCTTCCTTTACCAAGGCTAAAAATGCCGGTATTAACGTGCAGCCTATTGAAGATGCAACGAAGGCCGCCGATATCATCATGGTTCTGGTTCCTGATGAATATCAGAGCAAGCTCTACGAAGAAATTATCGAGCCTAATATCAAGCATGGTGCGACACTGGCTTTTGCGCATGGTTTTAATATTCATTTCAAGTGCATAACACCGCGTGAGGACCTGGATGTCATCATGGTTGCTCCAAAAGGACCGGGACATTTAGTTCGTTCCACTTATGTGCAGGGAGGGGGAGTTCCAACCCTGATTGCAATACATCAGGATACGTCTGGTAAGGCAAAAGACACGGCTTTATCCTATGCTTCTGCAAACGGTGGCGGGCGTGCAGGGATTATAGAAACAACGTTTCGAGAGGAAACGGAAACAGATTTGTTTGGTGAGCAGGCTGTTTTATGCGGAGGTACAACTGCACTTGTACAAGCAGGATTTGAAACACTGGTTGAAGCAGGCTACGCACCAGAGATGGCATATTTTGAGTGCTTGCACGAGTTAAAGCTCATTGTTGACTTGATGTATGAGGGTGGAATTGCCAACATGCGCTATTCTATTTCCAACACTGCTGAATATGGCGATCTTACTCGTGGCCCAAGAATTATCAATGCTGATACCAAGGCAGAGATGAAGCGTATACTTGCACAAGTGCAATCTGGTGAATTTGCCAAAGAATTTATACGTGAAAATCAAACTGGCGCGAAAAACATGCAGATTTTGCGTCAACGCGGACGTGAGCATCCTATTGAAGAAGTTGGCGCAAAACTGCGGGAGATGATGCCTTGGATCAAATCTGGCAGACTGGTAGACCAAAGCAGAAATTAATTCACGGTTGTGAGTCATTACAATGATTCCGATTGCCAGAGAAGCGCGACTGCCTATACTGGTGATAGGTGTATTTATTGCCCTGATTCATTACCAATCAGGCACTAACTCCATATGGCTTGCATGGTTATTATTTGCTGTATTGTTGTTTTTATTGCGCGATTTCAAGCGTGCCGTGCCGGCAATCCCTTTGGCGGTGGTGAGCCCTGTTGACGGCAAGGTGATAGAGATTGCAGAGACTGAAGACCCTTATCTGAAACGAGCCGCGCAAAGCATTCGTTTACGGCAATCCGCCCTGGGTGAGTTTAACGTGCATAGCCCGATTGAAGGGAAAGTGCAGAATTTGTGGACTTACTCACCAACGTTGCCAGAATATCCGCAACTGGCCATATGGATTCAAACAGACGAACAGGATGATACCGTAATGGCGGTTAATTTAAGGTCCATGCTGCATCATGCGAGCTGCCGTGTCAGTGCCGGGGAAAAGCTTGGTCAAGGACAACGGTGTGGGCTTATGGCAATAGCTTGTGAAATGCTGATTTATTTGCCTGCAACTGCCCATGTTTTCATAAAGGTAGGCGAATCAGTGCGCGCCGGCAGTGATAAATTGGCAGAATTCGTACATGAGCCTACTTCGTAGCAAGTCCTGAGACTGTATCTTCATGAGAAGTACCGAAAGTAAGCTACGCAAGGGTATCTATCTGTTGCCCAACTTGTTTACTACCGGAGCATTATTTGCCGGGTTTTACGCCATCATTGCAGCTACCGGTGACCGGTTCAGTCATGCGGCCATTGCAGTTTTCATTGCCATATTGCTGGACACATGCGATGGACGGGTCGCGCGTATGACGCAGACGACTAGTAAGTTTGGTGCTCACTATGACAGCATCTCTGACATGGTTTCGTTCGGTGTAGCACCATCGCTGGCTATATATGAGTGGGCATTGATTCACTTTAAGGATTTTCCCTGGATGTGGTCCAAGCTTGGCTGGCTGGCTGCATTTTTCTACACGGCTGCGGCGGCGTTACGCCTGTCCAGATTTAACACCCGGGTGACAATCGTCAGCAAGCGATACTTTCAAGGCTTGCCCAGCCCTGCTGCTGCAGGGACATTGGTAGGGTTTATCTGGATTTGTCACGACGCACAGTTGCCACGTGCGGATTTTGCCATTCCTGCGCTGGTGATTACCATATTGCTGGGCACGTGCATGGTAAGCAATCTCAGTTACTATAGTTTTAAGGATATCAATCTTCGTGATCGCGTACCCTTTGTTGCCATGTTGGCTATAGTGCTTGGTTTTATTTTGGCGTCCATAGATACGCCCAAACTGTTTTTTGCCTTATTTGCCATATATGCCCTGTCGGGTCCGATAACATACCTCGTGCGCATACCGAGAAAGCGTCAACTCCGGGTTTCTTTACATGAAAAGAAGCGGCGTCGTACATGAAACTTGGACTCGAATCGCACTGCTAAAAGTTGTAAGCAAGTAATTTGTGGAAAACTTCTGTCTGTTGCGCTATATTTGATTCCATGAAGCAAAAGTTTTCATATTTTCAACATGTATATACTCAAGCACCGGTTGGTGCTTTTGCTGCCTATCTTTTGGCACTGCGCTTACTGCCGCGTTAGCGGCACTACTTTGCCTGGCGAGGCTGTACGCACACTCAATTAAATTTCTAAGAGACTCAAGATGTTTCAGTAAAACTTGGGCTTGTAACCAGGTTTTCTACTGAATACCAATCAAGTTTTTACGTAGGAGCGTATGTGGTGGCAACTAAGGAAAAATTAACGATTTTTGATACGACTTTGCGCGATGGAGAGCAAAGTCCTGGTGCCTCTATGGCTCGCGACGAAAAGGTTCGTATTGCAAAGTCATTGGAGCGCATGAAAGTGGACGTTATTGAAGCTGGATTCCCGATGGCAAGTACCGGGGACTTTGAAGCCGTACAAGCCGTTGCCCGTGCGGTTAAAGACAGCACGGTATGTGGGCTGGCACGTGCACTCGATAAAGATATCGACCGAGCCGGCGAGGCATTAAGGCCTGCCCGGTTAGCAAGGATTCACACTTTTATTGCAACGTCCCCCATACATATGCAGCGCAAGTTGCGCATGACCAAGGATCAAGTTGTAGAGCAAGCTACCGCTGCGGTTAAACGAGCCAGGCGATATACCGAGGACGTGGAGTTTTCTCCTGAAGATGCAGGTCGCTCGGAATTTGAGTTTTTATGCGAAATTATCGAGAAAGTGATAAAAGCCGGTGCCAATACTATCAACATTCCGGATACTGTTGGTTACAGTATTCCCGATCAATTTGGTAGCTTGGTGGGTAGATTGATTAAAAATATTCCCAATGCGGACCAGGCCGTATTTTCTGTTCACTGCCATAATGACCTCGGTCTTGCCGTTGCCAATTCACTTTCGGCAGTTTTACATGGTGCAAGACAAGTAGAATGCACAATTAATGGATTGGGAGAACGCGCAGGCAATGCCTCTCTGGAAGAAGTTGTTATGACTGTGCATACACGCCAGGACGTATTTCCCTGCATGACTGGCCTTGATACCACGCAAATTGTCCCTGTCTCCCGTATGGTCTCTACCATTACCGGGTTTCCCGTGCAGCCAAACAAGGCCATTGTTGGGGCGAACGCATTTGCGCATGAGTCGGGCATTCATCAAGATGGCGTACTTAAAGCGCGAGAGACTTACGAAATTATGCGCGCGGAAGACGTAGGCTGGGCTGCGAACAAGATTGTCTTGGGTAAGCATTCCGGCCGTAACGCATTTCGCACTCGCCTGAATGAATTGGGTATTACTTTTGATACGGAAGACGAACTAAACAGTGCCTTTGCAAACTTCAAAGACTTGGCAGACCGTAAACATGAAATTTATGATGAAGACTTGCATGCACTGGTTTCGGACAGTAGATATGAAAACAGTGATTATTGTAAGCTGATTTCATTGAAGGCAAACTCTGAAACTGGCAAGACACCAAGCGCACAAGTCACTCTGCTGGTAAATGGCGAGGAAATAACCGCAATGGCAAACGGAGGAGGGCCGGTAGATGCGACCTATTGTGCAATCGAGGAAATTGTGGATACTCGAGCACAATTGCAACTTTATTCGGTTAATAACATTACTACGGGTACCGACGCGCAAGGTGAAGTCACGGTGCGTTTGCAGAAATTCGGAAGAATCGTCAATGGACATGGCGCAGATACCGATATTGTCGTGGCATCCGCCAAGGCCTATCTGCATGCATTGAATAAACTTGTCATGCCGGAAAACCGGGCTCATCCGCAACACGACGTGTAGGGAGCAATAACAGGATAAACGTTGCCAGTGATTTTATTGATAGATCAAAACGATGAACGAAAAAAAGCGTTTGTATTATCTGAACCAGATGGGTATCCAGGTTTGGACGTCCCAAGTGCCCGGAAAAGATAAAATCGCAACTAACGCAGATAGTGATTCTTCTGGCAGTGCAAAACGGGAAAGCAATAGTACTCCGGAGAAGATCAGTGCCAGTAATGAATACTCTACGTCTGCGGAAAACCTGCAAGCACTCAAGCAAATCGTTGCAACGTGTACCTTATGTGAATTGCACAAGACTCGAACTCAAACCGTGTTTGGAACGGGGTCTCCGACTGCGGATTGGCTCATTATCGGTGAGGCACCCGGTGCGGATGAAGATCGCAAAGGCGAGCCTTTCGTGGGGCGTGCAGGCCAGCTTCTGACGAATATGCTTCGTGCTATTGGGCTGGCACGCGAAGAAGTTTATATTGCAAACATCCTCAAGTGTAGACCACCGAAAAATCGCGATCCGCAACAAAGTGAAATAGCGTGTTGTCAGCCTTACCTACGGCAACAAATTGACTTTATACAACCGAAAGTTATTCTCGCACTGGGACGAATTGCAGCTCAATCCTTGTTGAATACCGATATTCCAATCGGACGAATGCGTGGCAAAAAATATACTTATGAAGATACACAAATACCCGTAGTGGCTACATATCATCCTGCCTATCTGTTACGCAGCCCACAGCAAAAGCGCAAGGCTTGGGAAGACTTGAAATTTGCGCTTCAGATCAAAGATTTATCCTCATGAGCGCGGTTTTTGAATATCCAGTTGAAACCTGCCGTCCCATGGCGGAATGCGATCTACCACTGATACTTGACATTGAACGACGTAGCTATGAATTTCCCTGGAGCGAAGGAATTTTCCATCATTGCTTGCGCTATGATTTTTCCTGTTGGGTCATTGAACTCGATCGACAGATAATTGGCTATGGCGTGATATCGATTGTGACGAAAGAGTGTCATATCCTTAATTTGTGCATAGACCCGGACTATCAGGGGCAAGGGATAGGCAGACGTTTATTGGACCAGTTACTGGCAGTTGCCCGCACGCGCAGTGCTGATACAGCCTTTCTTGAAGTTCGCCCAACCAACTTTCGAGCCATATCACTCTATTTTTCTGAAGGCTTTAATGAAATTGGCACTCGCAGAAACTATTATCCTGCCTCGTTCGGACGGGAAGATGCAGTTATCCTCGCAAAATCTCTTTAGGTTGAGTATCCTCCATAACCTCTTTGTTGTTGAGTTGGCACGTGCGATGGATGAAAGCTTGTACTAGGCAGAGGGAAAAGCATGGTCTCCGACGCTCGTATAGCCCCCCCCCCCCCCCCCCCCCCCCCCGTGGAGTAGAAGCGGCCTCGACAGTAAAATTGCCGTCTTCGGGTTCCTCTTCCTGTGCCTCAACGTACTTCTCTTCGACTATCTTGTCGTTACCGACCCGTTAAAGCTCTTTAGGCTGACTGCAGAAGACTCCTGGACAGAGAGTCTCACCGCGGTTTTTCTCCTCCTGGCAGGCCTCGTGCTATTTGTCACGGCTTCGGCAGAGGGAAAACTGCTCCAGCGCGTCGCCTATATTCTTGGCGGTATCGTACTGGTATTCATTGCAGGCGAAGAAATCAGCTGGGGACAGCGTATATTTGAATTTACCACGCCTGAATTTTTGCGAGACTTGAATAGACAGAACGAATTCAACGTTCACAATATTAGCAATACAGGGCAGTTGGTTTATAAGGCCCTCCATCAAGCAGTAATACTGTTGTGCGCTGTAACCTGCGTCGCTTTCTTCTGCCGAAAACGCACTGTCCTCGGGATTCCTGTACCGTCAATACCGCTGATGTTTGGACTCCTGGTGATATTTGACTTCATAGCGCCATATCGTGGCCCGGTTGGCTTGGAAGCTGTCCTCGGTTCGGGTTACACTCATAACGGCCAAAAGACCCTGCTTCTTCTCTTTGTTGTCTATGCCCTGCTTTTCAGACACACCAGGTTGTTTATTGTCACGGTTGCAACCGTGACGCTCATCCTGGCTTCTGAGTTTATCTTCATGTCCAATCACCTGCACAGAGTATCAGAGATAAAGGAATATCTGTTCGGACTTGCCTGCCTTCTCTATTCTTTGGAGCTATGGTTGGCGCAGGGCGTTCAGGGACGGTTGACGGCGATCTTTCGAGTGCCATTCGTCGGCCTGAAATGGCCGAACGTACGGATCCCATCCTTGCTGACAACGTGCTCCCTGGTCATTGCAAGCAGTATCGGGTTAATGTTCTTCGAGTACTTCGGCGGCACTCACCGGTCAGATGCCCACCGATCAATTTACCAGTCCATCACGCAAGGTACGGCCGGTGAACCAGTCGTCCGCTCCAACTTCGACGTCTATCTTATCGAAGACCGGTTAATTTACTTCAAGGAGCCGTGCACGCCGGCGGATATCAAGCCCAAGTTCTTTTTGCATATCATCCCTGCTGACCCCCATGACCTTCCTGGCTACCGCAAGCCGCATGGTTTCGATAACCTGGACTTCAACTTTTATCGGCCCCATACAGACCATTGCATGATGGCAATCCAGCTCCCGGATTACGACATCAACAGTGTCAAAACCGGCCAGTTCGTGACAGGAGAGGGAAGGATATGGAAAGAAGAGTTTACGCTTAACCCGAACTTCCGAAACGGGCGTTGACGTAAGTCATA
The DNA here is from genome assembly GCA_965215055.1 of Gammaproteobacteria bacterium. Classification (GTDB taxonomy): domain Bacteria; phylum Pseudomonadota; class Gammaproteobacteria; order UBA4575; family UBA4575. The sequence goes on along the minus strand of OZ244046.1, from coordinate 538,524 downwards.
GACAAGCCGCATGGGACATGATAAGTAGAAACAGGATTTTTAATGCGCCCGGAAAAAAACATAAAATTGAGCGGTTGTGGAAAGACGGAAATTATGTCGTTTGAGTGATGCTGTTTTGCAATGAAACAAAGACTGGATTGACGAACCGGTAAAAACATGTCTTACCGACCATTAGCTGCATCGGGGAAAGATCACATCTACTCGGCCAGGCAGGAAAAGGTTGATGATTTTGTCTTTGATGAAGAGGTTGCAGATGTCTTTGCCGACATGATAGGGCGATCCGTTCCTGGCTATCATGCGCTTAATCTCTTGATTCCTATCCTTGCAGATAAATTCATACGGACTGGTTCCAATTGCTATGACTTGGGCTGTTCGTTGGGAGAGGCCTCGCTTCTTGTTGCTGAAAATACAAGGTATACCGACGTTCAAGTTATCGCGATCGATAGTTCACCAGCCATGATTGACCGGCTTAAGAAAAGGCTTGTCAAGCTGGATACAAGCATTCCCGTTATTCCATTGTGTTGCGATGTGATGGACGCGGATATTCAAAATGCTTCGTTTGTAATATTGAATTTCACGTTGCAGTTTATCTGTCAGGACCAACGGGACGATTTGATTGTGAAGTTACGGTCAGGGCTAAACCGCGGCGGTGCCTTGTTGCTATCGGAAAAGATAACTCATGAGGACGTAGATGAAGAGGAGTTTATGCGCGTGTTGCATGAAGAATATAAACGGGAAAACAATTATAGTGATTTGGAGATAAGTCAAAAGAGAGAGGCGTTGGAACGCGTATTAATAAGGGATACGCACGATCAACATGTCAGCCGTTTGCAAGCAGCGGGTTTTTCAAAAGTATATGTGCTGGCCAAGTATCTGAATTTTGTCTCCTATGTCGCGGTCAGATGAGTTCAGCCGACCGCTCTCTTTTTATCAAGATACTGAATAATACGAAGTTAAAGGATTTTCAGCCTGAACTGCTAAGTCAACTCGATGATAAATACGCCAATCCCGAGCACGGAAGTTTTAATGATTGGCAACGACTGATAGCGTCATTGCCTGACGTTATTCCTTCATCGTTGGAGCTTGATCAGGATACCCTTGTTATCGGTCACCAAAATGACTGCACACTGGAAATAAAAAAATCACTGGAAGAAAAACTAAAAGCGTTACGTCCTTGGAGGAAAGGCCCCTTTAACGTATTCGGTATTGATATTGATGCAGAATGGAGGAGTGACAGGAAGTGGTCACGTGTCGCGCCTCATATTAATGATCTCACGGGCAAGCTTGTTTTGGATATTGGTTGCGGTAATGGTTATTACGCGCTTCGCATGCAGGCTATGGGCGCAGACCTGGTAATAGGTATTGACCCGACTTGGCTATACGTATTTCAGTTCCTGACCTTACGAAAATACTTGTCGAATTTGCAGCGTGTTTTTGTTTTACCTTTCGCACTGGCAGAAATGCCAAAGAATATAACCGGATTTGACACTGTTTTTTCCATGGGTGTGCTGTACCATCAGCGACAACCACAAGAGCATCTTGATCAAGTCTATACTTTGCTTGGGAAAGGCGGTCAATTCGTACTGGAAACACTGATCATCGAAGATCAAAATGCGGATGTACTTGTGCCCAATGGACGCTATGCCAATATGCGCAATGTCTGGATGATTCCAAGCTATGCGCTACTGGAAAGCTGGCTTGAAAAATCCGGTTTCGTAAATGTTCAATTGCTCGACGTAACCCAAACCGGGGTTGAAGAGCAGCGCCGAACGAAATGGATGACCAGTTATTCGCTTGCTGAAGCACTTGACCCGAATAACCCGGGTCTTACTCTCGAAGGCCACCCGGCACCCGTGCGGGCAAGTGTAATTGCCGTAAAGCCTCTTTGATATAACGGACAAGACACCATTTGTTGAACGTTATGACTGCCAGTAGTCTTTTCTGCACAAACCTCTTACTTTGCACCAGTCACATGTATTGTCTTCAGCCAGCGCGGTGAAATGGGCTCCGTCATCCAATGCGCTGAAAAACCCGGAAAGTCGTGAGTGGTGTTTATTAACTAGTTCTTCAAGTTGATCTTTTTCAAATAAGGCCTGGGGTTTTACAGTATCTTCTTTACCGATACTTACGTATTCAACCCGATTGCAGTTTTCATGCAGCAGTGCATAGGCTGGTAGCTGTACTTGCTCGCCGGCAGTGATACTTTTCTTGCTTGGCGTTTGCCCGGTCTTGTAATCAATGATTGCATAGCCTTGAGTGGATTGGTCCACGCGGTCGATTCGGCCATGTATTGATGTTGCGGGGCTTATATTTTCGGATGACGAAAACTCGTGTCTGTATGGTGAGTAGTCTTTCTGTCGCTGTATTTCCCAATTAATGAAGTCAGGAATAAGAGTTAACCAACGGTGTAGCCATAGTTGACTGCTGAATCCACGTTCGTCGTATTGATTAAACATATGTTTGCTGATTAAGGCGAGCATATCTTCGGCAGCTTCACGAGTATCGATGGTTACTTTTTCCGTGAATGGCCCTGGTGTGGATGGTTCATTGACGAAAAACGCGTGAATACACTTGTGTACAAGACTGCCAAATTTGTCTTTACCCAGTTCCTCTGCCAGTTCATCAGTTTTGGAAAGCCCCAGGCATGCATGTGCAAAGAACTGATAGGGGCAGTCCACCAGCATCTGGTATTGGGAAGTCGATATGGACTTTGGTTTCAGGCTTGAAGCTAATACTGGAGATGGCTGTAAGGATGGGAGGGGCATAGGTACGTATTGTGCACGTACGATATTCACGTCGCTTCGCATTACCAGTGATTGCAGTTCTTTATCCAGTAAATCACTTCCATATGCCATGGCATGGAACGTTTCAATTGCGTCTAGCCACGGACTGGAGGTGTTTTTTTCACCGTTTTGTTCATTTTGAACAGTGATCAGAATATCAGGAGCAGCGTCCAATAGTCTTCTGAACAGATGGAAATAAACTGCATGTTCATCAGGCCAAGTGGGAATATTTAGTTCTGAGCGTATGTGCTCATTGAAAAAAATGTAGTTGTCCGGATTGCCTGGAAAGTGACTTTTATCTACTGAAGCGATAATAAGCGCATCAAATTTTAACAATCGGCTTTGTTCAAGGTTGCACAGGGTAACACCAGACGTGAACAAGGGGGGTTTATAGTTTTGCTGATCCAGGATACGTGCAGAGAAGCGGCGCCATTCCGACCAATTCATTGCGTTTTCTATTTTTTGAAAATGTGCAATCTGTGATTCAAATAAATTGATAATTTGTCTTCCCGCATCGTCTTTGACGAGGGTTGTATAGAGGCCAGAAATCTTTAATCCATTAATCAGTTCTTTGAAAAAACGGTGCAAGGGGACTGGTTCGGACTGGCGGAGTTTTACCAAAGCCCTTGTCGTGGTATCCAACCGGTCCAGGAGGTTACACAGGTATTCGAGGGCTTGCATATCTTCAGTATCTCGCCTGGCACGAAGTTGCTCGGTAGCAGCTCGGTATCGACTCAGTCCATTGTGGAGGTTAGAAGCCAGGACAATGTTTTTTTCAAAGAAGTTGATGGCGTCATCATGCGTTTCTTTGGCAATGGAGACGGGGAAAAAAGGCGATTTTAATAAAGTCAAAAGTTGTTTGGCTGGATAGTTTCCTTCGACAAGTTGCAGCCATGACTCTACGACGACGGCTGCACTTGTAGTCTCCAGTGCCCAGCCACCCCAGTCGTTGACGGATACGTTTACATGCTCAAGTACGGCGCGCAATCTACGCGCGAGTTTACGGTCAGCAGTGACGATTCCGATATTTTCTTTATTTTCATGTAGGCAACTGCGTATCTTGATATCGATTGCCTTGACGTGATGTTCAAAGGAATTACCTTTATATATTTTAAGATGAGGGGTGGCCGGGCTGATTGGATGTGCATTAGAAAAATTTTCTGCACGTTGTTTAATGTTTACATTATTGTCGATGAAGACTTCGTCTAAAAACCTGGAGTAAAGTGATGTCTCTTCGATCAGGCACAAGTCCGTGTTTGCATGGGGGGTAACCAAGGCCTTAACAGCATGGTCCGTTCTGGAGGAAAGTTCCAGATTGCTTCCATAAATAAAAGTCTGCAACCGTGATTGGTCTTCTATTTTTTCTAGGAGTGAGAGCTCGTATTCTGAAAATTTGTCTAGACCTGCAGCGTAATAAAATTCACGCTCGGGAAGCACTATTTTCCGTATCGCCTGAACGTAGGCCTCAATCGGGTCCAGCAAGTCTTCATGTAACAATTGTTGCTGCCAAGCCGACCAAAGGGTAGTGACCAGGTCGGCTTCTTGACTGAATACACGAGATACATTTGTTGCTGACTCATGGCTGGAAAGATGATCCTGGAAATTTTCAGAGGAGACGTCATTAAGCCGCATGGCGTCAAAAAGAGATAACAATTCACTGGCGATAACCCACGGGTTTGCGTGGGCGAACATGCCAGGTTGCCGTTTGATTGCATCGACTAAAATAAGCTCACGGGCATATTGTGACAGCAGAGATTTGTCAGGTGAATGGTTTTCAAGCACCCATTGGCGTAACGTGGTACAGGTAGGTAATACTAGGGCCTCATGCCCATATTCGGTCGCATGTCTGGTTAGTTTTTTACGTAATGGTGCAAGTGCGAAATTGCTCGGTAAAAAAATAATGATGTTGTGAAGGTCAGGTAATAGATGAGAGAAACGTTTCAGAATGTCCTTGCTGATAATAGTCAACATATCCCCATGGTAGGGAACAATCCTGATATTTTTAAGTGCGCGCAAGATAGTAGTAGATTTTGTTGGGTTGTTATTCCTTCAGGTACCGACGTTTGTTTGGCGTGGTCTCCCACCGCTTGGCATCTTCAGGCGCAGGTTTCATACTGGTGATGACGGGCCACTTTGCCGATAATCGCTCGTTCAGTGCAAGAAATTCATATTGAGATTCGCTTAAGTCGTCTTCGCTGAGGATGGCATTTATCGGACACTCGGTTTCACACATTGCACAGTCGATACATTCATCGGGGGCTATCACTAACATGTTTGGCCCTTCATGAAAGCAGTCCACCGGGCAAACTTCCACACAGTCCGTGTATTTGCACTTGATACAGGGTTCAGTTACTACAAACGTCATGTAATGTGTCCGGGTTGAGTATGTGGTTTTGTTGCAGGTAAGCACTATGCTGAAATTTTTTCTTCCAGCCACTACTATAATTACAGCAGACGTTTTAACTTGTATAGTACTTCCAGTGAATCTTTGGGAGTCAGTTCATCTGGATTGATATTTGCCAGGTACTCTATAGCCGGGTGATTCGAGTCGTTCTCTAAATCTAACCCGAGTTGTACAACTGCGTTTATATTTTCAGTCGGGTTTATCTGTAGTTCCAGTTGTTTTAATTTTAACTTTGCACTTGCAATTACCGATTTGGGAATGCCGGCAAGTTGTGCAACCTGTAATCCATAGCTTTGATTCGCAGGACCTTCTTTTACCGCATGTAGAAAAATAATCCGGTCGTTATGTTCAATCGCGTCAATATGTACATTATGGATGTTTTCGTAACGCTCGGGCAGTTGCGTAAGCTCAAAGTAATGTGTTGCGAACAGGGTAAAAGGTTGATTTACTGTACCGAGATGTTCCGCACAAGACCAGGCGAGGGAAAGTCCGTCATAAGTGCTGGTACCTCGGCCGATCTCGTCCATCAGTACCAGGCTTTGGCGCGAAGCATTATTAAGGATATTGGCGGCTTCCGTCATTTCCACCATAAAGGTGGAGCGTCCCGAACTCAGGTCGTCTGATGCGCCAATGCGTGTGTAGATGGCATCAATCGGGCCAAGAGTGGCAGCTTCTGCAGGGACAAAGCTGCCGGCATAGGCCAGCCATGTAATCAAAGCAGTCTGACGCATGTAAGTCGATTTACCACCCATATTGGGCCCCGTGATTAGCAGCATTACTCGCTGTTCATCCAATAAGGTGTCATTTGCGGTGAATGGTTCCGCTTGTACTTGTTCAATTACAGGATGTCTTCCCTGTTTGATGTGTATGCAGGCTTTGTCAGTAAATTCGGGGCGTACGTAATTCAGGGATTTTGCACGTTCTGCCAATGTAGCCAGTGCATCCAGTTGCGCCAATCCTCGTGCGCAACACTGGATTGTCTCGAGTGTTTGTAGCAGGTTATCGAGTAGTTGATCATACAGAAGTTTCTCACGCTTCAGAGCACGTTCTCGGGCACTTAACACGTCGTATTCAAACTTCTTGAGTTCCGGGGTGATAAATCGCTCCGAGTTTTTCAATGTCTGCTTGCGGGTGTAACGTTCAGGTGCCTGGTCTGCCTGGCTGCGAGGAATCTCTATGTAGTAACCATGTATGCGGTTGTACGCAACTTTGAGTGATGATATTTGTGTAATTTCTTTCTCACGCTGTTCCAGTTCTATTAGAAATTGATTGGCACTGCTGCTCAGCTTGCGTAATTGATCCAGTTCTTCATCGAATCCCGGTTTTATAACGCCACCGTCCCGGGTCAACGCGGGCAGTTCTTCATTCAGAGTATTTGCCAGTATCGCCGCTGGAGTTTCATGTCCGGCTAATAGGCTGAAAGACTCACTTAACAGTTCGCTGTTGTACCTACCAAGCTCTTGCCGAAAGGAGGGGATGATGACCAGGGTTGTCCGCAGGGCGTCCAGGTCTCGTGGTTGAGCCGTTCGTAAGGCGATACGACTGCGAATGCGCTCAATGTCTTTTACATTGGAGAGCATATCGTGCAAATTAGCGTAGCCGTTGGTTGTGATCAGTTCTGCAATAGCAGCGTGCCTTAATGAAGATATCGGTTGAATGCGCGTCGGTTGATTGAGCCAAGAACGCAGGCAACGCGCACCCATGGCGCATGCGGTTTTGTCCAATATGCCAATAAGGCTATGTTTTCTCTCACCTCGTGTGGATTTTTCCACTTCAAGATTATTGCGTGAGGTTGCATCTACGAGCAGGTACTCATTATTATTGTGTACACGCAAGCTATTGATATGCGGCAATGCGGATTTTTGTGTCTCCTTGACATATTGAAGTACTGCCCCTGCTGCGGTAACTGGCAAGGGGTGGTTCTGGCATCCGTAACCATCCAAATCTTTAGTACCAAATTGTCTACATAAGGCGGTGACTGCACTTTCATACTCAAAGTGCCACGCTGGCGAATGTTTCAGGGTATAGTTTTCATTGAAAGTTAATTGCGTGTCTTCCTTGAGCAAAATCTCGGCGGGCTGGATGCGGTCTATCTCGCTCAAAAGCTCTTGCCTGGAGCTGCAGGTTTGCAATATAAATTGACCTGAACTCAAATCCAGATAGGCAAGTCCTGCAAGTTCCTTGTCCAAATTACATGCTAACAGGTAATTTTCCTTACCGCGTTCCAGTAACTCTTCTTCGACGACTGTTCCGGGTGTTATGACTCGGGTAATTTTACGCTCGATCAAACCTTTATCCGAAGTAGGGTCGCCAACCTGGTCGCAGATGGCAACGGATTCGCCCAGGCGTACTAATTTTGTCAAGTAGTTTTCCGTAGCATGTACAGGAACTCCCGCCATGGGGATTTTCTCATCCGGGTCTTTATTACGTGAAGTTAGGGTAAGGTCCAGCAACTGGGCTGCGCGCTTTGCATCCTCATAAAATAGCTCAAAAAAATCACCCATGCGGTAAAATAACAACATGTCCGGATACTCGGACTTGATGCGCAAGTACTGTTGCATCATAGGGGTGTGTTTTACGTTAGGTCGAGCAGGCATGATGGGCAGTTTAGCGAAGAAAAAACTTTTAGCCAGCATAGAATGTCGAACTCATTGTCTTCACGCATCCATGAATCCATAGGCGTACTCCTGGAGCGACTGACCAGCCAAGGGCTCAAGGTCGTAACGGCTGAATCCTGTACAGGTGGCTTGCTCGCGCAATGGTTTACTTCGTTTAATGGCAGTTCAAAATGGTTTGAGTGTGGTTTTGTAACGTACAGCAATGATTCGAAAAGGCATTTACTGGGGGTACAGGCTGAAACTTTGAATGAATGCGGTGCAGTAAGTAAAAACGTTGCCAAACAGATGGCGTTGGGTGCCCTGAAAAATAGTTCTGCAAAACTTTCAGTGTCGATTACGGGGATTGCCGGGCCTGATGGAGGAAGTGAAGCTAAGCCTCTGGGAACGGTATATATTGCCGCTGCCGGACCAAATCGAGATGTAGAGATTACGCATCACCTCTTTACTGGTGACCGACAGGCGGTACGTGAGCAAGCCGTACATGCGGCTGTCGTGCTGTTAATTCGATACTTGCACAAGTGGTTCGAGTGAGCAAAAAGCGATTGTTTTTCAGTCTGATACCGGGGAAGGGGGTACGCGGTCAAATCATCGAAGTCGCCAAGCGATTTCCAGCTGTGAAAGGCATGCGCCCAGTCCCAAGTAATAATCTGCATATTACTTTGCTATTTTTAGGTGATGTAGAAGATAAAGGTCGTAAGTGCCTAGAAAATAAGATATTTAATATATGCAGCCGACCCTTTATGTTACGGCTTGATCAATACGGATATTTTAAGCGCTCCCAGTCGATATGGCTTGGCTGCTCCTGCCCTGATGAATTAAATAGTCTGGTCGAACATCTTAAATCTTCGGGAGTTCAGTGTAGTCTTGACTTTGACGACCAGCCCTATAAGCCCCACGTAACATTGTTTCGTAAAGCTCGACAGGTTGATTTTCCTGATGCCCCCGTTGCAATCGACTGGAAAGTTAGCGAGTTTCATCTGGTTGAGTCGGTATCACATGAAAATACAACCCGGTATAATAAAATTGTTTCTTGTCGGTTAATGGGTGAACAAGGCAGCTAGGGTTCAAGCTGGGAGTACGTAGTAGAGTTGGACCAATCAACTATTTTCAAAAATAACCAGGAGTTGGTAGTGGAAGATAATCGTAAAAAAGCACTTGCGGCCGCACTAGGCCAGGTCGAAAGGCAGTTTGGTAAGGGCGCGGTAATGCGTCTTGGTGACTCAACCGCCGCACGCGATATCGAGGTGATCTCAACGGGCTCGTTGGCACTGGATATTGCACTGGGCATTGGTGGTCTGCCCAAGGGACGCGTCGTTGAAATATATGGCCCTGAATCTTCGGGGAAAACTACGCTTACGCTGGAAGTTATTGCGGAGTGCCAGAAGCAGGGAGGTACTGCGGCATTCGTAGATGCCGAACATGCCTTGGACCCAACTTATGCTAAAAAAATCGGCGTTAACGTGGACGATTTATTAGTTTCGCAACCAGATACCGGTGAACAGGCATTGGAAATTGCCGACATGCTCGTGCGCTCCAGTGCCGTGGACGTTGTGGTCGTGGATTCGGTCGCTGCATTGACGCCACGCGCGGAAATAGAAGGTGATATGGGTGATTCCCACATGGGTTTGCAGGCGCGTCTAATGTCACAAGCCTTACGTAAACTTACCGGCAATATCAAACGTTCTAATACTATGGTCATCTTTATCAATCAGATTCGCATGAAGATCGGCGTGATGTTTGGTAATCCGGAAACCACTACGGGTGGTAATGCGCTCAAGTTTTATTCATCGGTACGCCTGGATATCCGTCGCATTGGTGCAATCAAAAAGGGCGACGAGATACTTGGCAATGAGACGCGTGTCAAGGTGGTGAAAAATAAACTGGCTCCACCCTTCAAAAAAGCAGATTTTGAGATCTTGTATGGTGAGGGAATATCCAGATTGGGCGAAATTATCGACATTGGCGTCGAACATGGAATTGTTGATAAGTCAGGAGCCTGGTACACCTATGCAGGTAAGCGTATTGGGCAGGGTAAAGAAAATGCACGCAGCTATCTGAAAGAAAATTCAGAAGTTGCTGATGAAGTTGAAACGAAGATTCGTGAGAAGTTGCTCTCCAATGCGGATGAACGTGATCAAGAGGCAGGGGAAGCAAAAAAAGTTGAAACTACGAAAGCCTGAGCGATCTATTCGAAACACTGCACTTGATCTCCTCTCCAGGCGGGAACATACGCGCCTGGAGCTCAGTAGAAAACTGAAGGCAAAGAAATTTTCATCAAGTGAGATTGATGAGCTGCTCAGTCTTTTGAAAAGCGAAGGACTGCAGAGTGACGCTCGTTATACGGAAAGTTACGTTTATTTGCGTCGTCAACGGGGATTCGGCCCGATGAAAATCAAACTGGAGTTACAGGAACGTGGTGTCTCTACCCATCTCATTGATACTCACGTCGATGCTGATAGTCAAGCTTGGCTGAACACGGCACGGCGAGAATATGTAAAGAAATTTGGTGATCAAACTGCCGAGTCCCTGAAAGAGAAGGCGAAGCGCGTGCGCTTCTTACAATCACGTGGTTTTACCAGTGATATAATTAGAAAAACACTTGTGACATATCTGGCACGCTAACCGATAGCTGTCGTTGATGGAAAAGGTCCGTCGCACCAAGGCGAGATAATATGGAGCACAGCACGGAATTACGTCGCGCATTTTTAGAATACTTCAAACAAAACGGCCATGAGAGTGTGCCGTCAAGTTCGTTGGTGCCTGCAAATGACTCCACGTTGTTGTTTACTAACGCGGGAATGGTGCAGTTCAAGGATGTCTTTCTGGGCAAGGATACACTTGATTATTCTCGTGCCGTGTCAAGTCAGCGCTGCGTGCGTGCAGGTGGCAAGCACAATGACCTTGAAAACGTAGGCTACACTGCCAGGCACCATACGTTTTTCGAGATGCTGGGTAATTTCAGCTTTGGTGATTATTTCAAGCGTGAGGCAATTCACTATGCGTGGGACTTCCTTACCAGCGTCATACAGTTACCTGAAGAGCGCCTGTGGGTGACTGTGTATGAAGAAGATGAAGAGGCTGCAGAGATCTGGTTGCGTGACATCAGCGTGAATTCGAAGAGATTTGCACGGGCGAAGGCGAAGGACAATTTCTGGGCGATGGGCGATACCGGACCCTGTGGGCCGTGTACGGAAATCTTTTATGATTATGGTGAATCGATTCAAGGAGCCCCGCCCGGTACCTCGCAGCATGATGGAGGTGATCGTTATGTGGAAGTATGGAACCTGGTTTTCATGCAATATGAACGTGACAAGCAAGGTACGCTTTCCCCATTGCTCAAGCCTTCGGTAGATACCGGTATGGGTTTGGAGCGCCTGGCTGCAATCATGCAAGGTGTTACCAGTAATTACGATACAGATCTCTTTACAGGGATTATCAGTGCCACAGCTGCTATCGCCAAAGTTACCGATACTGCACTGCCTTCTTTGCGTGTAATCGCAGACCACATACGCTCATGTAGTTTTATGATTACGGATGGTGTAATGCCTTCGAATGAAGGCAGGGGCTACGTGTTGCGACGTATTATCAGGCGGGCGGCACGTCACGGATATAAGCTTGGTATCGGGGAACCCTTCTTTTACAAGCTGGTACAACCACTGGTGGAAAGTATGGGCGAGGTATACCCTGAGTTGAAAGATGCCCGTGTGTGCGTGCAAGAAGTATTGAGGAGTGAAGAGCAACGATTTGGTGAAACGCTTGCTCAAGGCATGCGAATTCTACAGGCGGATATCGATAAGCTGTCCGGCGATGTCATTTCAGGTGAAACGGTATTCAAGCTCTATGATACGTATGGATTTCCCGCCGACCTGACCGCAGACGTTGCTCGTGAGCATCGACTTGAAATTGATTATGCGGGGTTTGAAAGGCGCATGGAGGAACAGCGTGAGCGTGGTCGCCAAGCTGGTCATTTTGATATGGGATATGATGCTTCTCTCGCCGTGCAATCCAGTTCCAAATTTACTGGTTATGAGCACATGCGAGAGCAGGCAGCCATTAAGGAAATATTTGTAGATAATAAAAGTGTGGCAATGATCTCGGAGGAAGGGCCCGGCGTAATTATATTGGATAAAACACCTTTTTATGCGGAATCGGGTGGTCAAGTGGGCGACCAGGGGCTACTGCATAATGACTCGGCTTCGTTCAAGGTGCTGGATACGCGCAAGCAGGGTGAAGCACATGCGCATGCAGGAATTTTGCAATCAGGTTCCTTTGCCGTAGGTGATTCCGTTATCGCGGAAGTGGACGCTGAACTGAGACGTGCAACGGTATTGAATCACTCCGCTACTCATTTAATGCATGCCGCTTTACGTCAAGTGCTGGGGAAGCACGTGCAGCAGAAAGGGTCTTTGGTTACTGCTGACAAGCTGCGTTTTGATTTCTCTCACGACGCACCTGTAACCGAGGAAGAATTGCAGCATATTGAAACAGTCGTAAATCGGCATATTCGCCTGAATGCATCCGCAAAAGCTGAAATCATGTCGAAAGAGCAAGCGCTTGCTGCGGGTGCCCTCGCTTTGTTCGGTGAAAAATATGGCGAACGCGTGCGGGTGCTTTCAATTGGTGAGTTTTCGACGGAGCTATGTGGCGGAACACACGTACAGCGAGCCGGTGATATTGGAATATTCAAAATCATCTCGGAATCTGCAATTGCTTCAGGCATACGGCGTATTGAAGCGGTAACAGGGGAGACTGCGCTGAACTGGATCAATGAAAACGAAACTGATTTGCTGGGTATCGCAAAGTTGACCAGGACTTCTAAAGGTGAAGTCAGGGATAAAGTGTCACAGCTTATAGAACGGAATCACGTGCTTGAAAAAGAGCTTGCCCGACTCAAGTCCAAGCTGGTTTCGGAGGCGGGAAATAATTTGGTTGAGAGCGCGATAGACGTTAACGGCTTGAAAGTAGTGGCACATAAAATTGATGGTGCTGATCCCAAGTCTTTGCGTAACACGTTGGATCAGTTAAAAAATAAGCTTGGAAGTGCGGCCATTGTTCTGGGGACTTCGAATGGTCCAAAAGTAAGTCTGATTGCCGGTGTAACGAAAGATCAAATCAATCGTATTAAAGCCAGCGACTTGGTCAATGCCGTGGCGGAACAGGTAGGCGGCAGAGGCGGTGGTCGTCCTGATATGGCGCAGGCCGGAGGCAATAATCCGGCTGCTCTGGATGCGGCTTTGCAATCCGTGCCGGACTGGGTACGTGCCAATCTTCAATAGCGATTGTTTTTAGGAACCGCTCTGAATACGTTTGAGCATGGATGATTGTCTGATATGGCACTGATCGTACAAAAGTTCGGAGGAACTTCAGTAGGCTCGGTCGAGCGTATTGAACACGTTGCGGAGAAAGTGATAGCTACTAAGAAGCAGGGCCATCAGGTTGTGGTAGTGGTATCGGCAATGAGCGGTGAAACCAATCGCTTGGTGGGTTTGGCCAACGAAATTCACGGTGATGTTGCGCACGGACGGGAACTGGACGTTTTATTGTCTACGGGTGAACAGGTAACCATTGCATTGCTTTCAATGGCTTTACAGAAGCGTGGGTGTACCGCAGTTTCAGCTACGGGAAGGCAGCTCAATATCCGTACCGACAACAACTTTAACAAAGCTCGTATTCAAACTATTGATGCAGTGTATTTGAAAAAATTACTGGATGCGGGAAACGTTGTAGTAGTAGCCGGATTTCAGGGTATAGATAGTGAAGGTAACATTACTACACTGGGTCGAGGTGGGTCAGATACCACTGCTGTTGCACTGGCTGCGGCAGTAAAGGCGAGTGAGTGCCAGATTTATACCGATGTAGATGGCGTCTACACTACCGACCCCAGGGTAGAGCCCAATGCAAGACATCTGGAACACGTTACCTTTGAAGAAATGATGGAGATGGCCAGCCTTGGGTCAAAGGTTTTGCAAATCCGTGCGATAGAATTTGCAGGCAAGTATGGTGTACCGCTCAGAGTATTATCTTCGTTTGAAGAAGGCCCTGGTACCTTAATCACTTTTGAGGAAGAAGATATGGAAAACCCTCTAATTTCAGGCATTGCCTTTAATCGCGATGAAGCCCAGTTGACCATAAAAGGAGTTCCTGACCGACCTGGTGTTGCTGCCCATATCTTGGCACCGGTTTCGGCTGAAAATATCGAAGTAGATATGATTGTGCAAAATGTAGGCTCGGATGGAACCGCTGATTTCACTTTTACAGTACATAGAAATGACTATAGCAAGTCGCTAAAAGTACTTGAAAAAATTTCTAAAAATCTTGGTGGGAGGGAAGTTGGAGGGGATCCACACATTGTCAAGTTGTCACTGGTTGGCGTAGGCATGAGGTCCCATGCAGGAATTGCGAGTAGAATGTTTACTGCACTGGCTGAAGAAAAAATTAATATCAGGATGATCTCGACTTCGGAAATCAAAATTTCAGTCGTGATAGAGGAAAAATATCTTGAATTGGGGGTCAGGACTCTGCATGAGGCGTTTGGATTAGATCAGGCACAGGTGAAGAAAAATAAATCAGCCGGGGTGGCTGATAAAGATGTATAATAACACCAAACTGGCCTGTCTGAAGACGGATGGGTGCGGTAAAGGTAGAGACATGGAAGCGCGGGTCTAATCGCGCATTGGTTAAATAAAAATAAGATGGACTCAGGAGTGCAAGATGCTGATTTTAACCAGGAGAGTGGGTGAAACACTGATGATCGGCGATGACATTACAGTTACGGTATTGGGGGTAAAGGGTAATCAGGTGCGTATTGGTGTCAATGCGCACAGAGATGTAGCGGTGCATCGTGAAGAAATTTATGAGCGTATTAAACGCGAAAGACAGCAGATAAATAAAGCTACGGTTAGTCCCAGCTAATTTGTCTGACGATAGCCGGTCATAAAATTGATCTACAGGCCGTATGCGGCCTTTTCGAGGTTAATGTGTCCTTTGGAGGTCCTGGAGTCGGGCGACAGGCAGGCTTGGCTTTGTGAAGGGTGTATCAAACTATCTCAATAGCTTAATATAATAGCCCTTTTGTTTTATCATCACCAGTTATTCTGGTTAACCCAAGGTACGTGAAGGAGGCGAGGTATGAAACAAGAGGTTACCGTTGACGGCATTACCTTAAACATCAACGTTGAACCAAAAGGAGATGCCGGGCAAGCAGTTTTGATGGTACATGGTATACCGACCAATGCTCGCTTGTGGCGCCACGTGCAGGGACATCTTGAAGATCGCTACCAAACCTATGCAATGGATATGATTGGTTATGGACAATCCGATATGCCTTTGGACGATGTCAAGCACACGCTTACCAATCAAGCCGAAGCCATAAAGGGTGTAATCGAAGGGTTGGGTCTCGAAGGTAAAGTGGTGTTGGTAGGCCATGATCATGGTGGTGGCGCGTGTCAAATTTTTGCTTCCAAATACTGTTCTCATATAAGTCGTCTGGTATTGATCAATCCAGTAGCTTTTGATTATTGGCCGGTGTTGGAAGTTGAGGCCTTTAATGCGTTGGTAGGTGCTGATGACGGAACCCTGCAAATGGCGATGGCGCAAGCAGCAGCGGCTTTCCCCGGATTATTGCGTACAGGAAGTTACGATAAAATCGCCTTTACCGATCAAAATGTGAAGCAAAATTATCTGTCACACTGGGCCAGAGGGCCAGGTCTGCACGGTTTCAAGTCACTGGTGAAAGTTTGTAGTGAACCTTCGAATGAAGAAACACTTGGCGTGGACCACGGTAAAATTACATGCCCTACAATGATATGTTGGGCTTTGCATGATGCTTGGATGCCTGTGGAATCAGGCCGGCGATTAAAGGCTGCGATCAAAGGCCCGACTCGCTTCCATGTCATTGAACGGGCGGGGCATTATGTCCCCGAAGATCGGCCTGACGTCGTAGCCGAATACATTGATGATTTTATTACAGAATGGGAAGGCGTTGACGTTTGAGGTCTGCTATCTGAGTTTGAAAGAGATAGGTATGCTCACTGTGATTCGAGGTTGAGGCATCCTGTCCGGAAACGCAGGGAAGGGCTTCGCTTTCTCGACCATCTGCAATGCGGCGCGATTGAGGGTGGGAGACCCTGAGCTTTTACTGATATGTGCCTCGATCACTCGGCCTGTGCGCTCTATTTCCAGGTGTAATCTGACTACTCCTTCCTCACCCTGGCGCCTTGAGGAGAGTGGATAATGCCTGTGTCGATTCAGGTGGGTTGCAAGCAGGACGGCATAAGAGCGCTCCACGCCTGGACGGCCCCCAGCAGAGTGTGAGCTCGACCGACCTGCAGACTTTCTTCGCTGGAGCTGACTAGGGGTGCTTTTTTCGCTGAGGGAGACGGGCTTGCGGATATTCTGCTGCATTTGTCTAAAAGACTGTTCCTCTACGGAATACGAATATGGCTGATTCTGTTTGACAAGTCTTTGCGGCGGTTCGGTACGCACGAGCAGCTCCGCTTTTCGTGGCAGGGGTTCCAGCTTGGGCTCTATTGTAGGTGGTTCGACCCTTTGTGATTTTTCTGGTTCAGGATTTTTTGCAGGTGGTTCAACACTTTGCAGCTTTTCCGGAATGGATGCTATAGGGAGCTGAACTTGCTCTGAATTTTTCTCAGCCTCACCCAGATCTCCGAGTAGTCCCAGGCCGATTTCGATACCCTCTTTTCCGTGCCCCTGAGCATTATCCTTGTTCATTTCCATAGTTGGCCAGCCGGCCAGGGCCAGCAAGTGAAGCAGCAAAGATGTAACGACAGCGGCAAACCACTGACGCAGTGTAATCATTTTTCCAAGCCTGGCTTCAATCGAGTCGCCAGGGCTGTCCGGAGTACGCCGGATTCCTTCAAATCCTTCAGTACGGAGTGCAAGGTTTCCGCCGGCAAGTCGGCATCTGCCTTCACTAGAAAGGCGGGAGGGTTGATTACCTCACTTTCTTGCAGTATCGAGGACAGTTCCCTTGCTTCGATCCTCTTCCCTTTTAGATACAGCACCCCGTCCATATCAACCACCAGTTCGACTCGTTCCTTCGGCATGACATCGCTTATCGAGACAGGTGGTTGCACCCGTACGGCACCAGAGTAGTAGTTCTGTCCGGCTAGCATGAAAAACATCAGCAGCAGGAATACCACGTCAATCATAGGTGTCAGGCCCAGTTCCTTTCGCAGGGGTGGGCGGACCAGTTGCACGCTGATCATTGCAGCGGGGTCTCCGTCAGCGACAGGTGGGTAGCTCCTGCCTGTTTCAACTGATCGAGCAGGTTTATCAAAACCTGGGTGCGGACTTTAGGGGCAGCGTAGGTTGCATATACGGCATCGGGTTGCTCAGCTACCAGCATCCGCAAAGCTGCCAGGTCCTGGGTCCAATAGATACGATTTTCATACAGGAAAGTACCGTCTTCCTCTTCCAGTCGCAGTAGCCGGATATTTTTTGCTTGCGGTTCGCTGCTTGCGGCAGGAACAGCGATCGGAATTTCCCGCCATTGTACAAAACTGGTCGTCAGCATGAAGAACAAAAGCAGGATGAACACTACGTCTATCAAGGGTGCCAATCCAATCGTTCGGCGTCGGCAGAGAAACAATGTCTTAAACTGCACATCAGTCCTCTTTAATAGTTAACCTTCTTTTCTCCATTGCTGTGAATACCTGAATGACTACGTTATTCATCTGCATGGCCACACGCTCAATCTTGCGCTCCATCCAGCCGTGTACGGCCATCACTGGGATCGCAATTCCTAATCCCATCGCGGTTGTCAGTAAAGCTCGCCAAATGCCGCTTGACAGCACCGATGGGTCTACCTGGGTGCCGGCGGTTTCCATCTGCTGAAAGGCAAGAATCATACCGAGCACCGTGCCTAACAGGCCAAGCAGCGGACTCAGGGTTGCAATCCCTTCAAGCGGGGGAAGCAGGGCACGCAGACGGACCAGGTGCAGGGTAGCTACCCGGTCGATATTCTCTTTGAGCAACTCGCGGTCTGTTGAAGGTGCCAATACTTCCTGCATAGCCAAGGCTGTAACGTCGGACACGGGGTGTCTGGTATTGAGCACCTGCTGTGCCTTTTCATGCTCTCCTTTATGCCAAAGGAGTAGACTGGAATGCACGTCCCGGTTGCGCTCCAGTCTAAGTCTTGCAAACTGCCAGAATTTGATCAGGATGATGCTCACAGCAGCGATGGACAGGCCGAACAGTATCCACAGCACCGGCCCGCCTACTATCAGAAACCCTTGAATGCCTTCCAGCCACGGCTCAATTTCGGCCACTTTCAACTCCAAGGCACGCTGTCCCGGGATTGCGGCAAAGTCTACACGTTCTGTGTCCAGTACTTCCATGTCAGAAGTTCACTCCCCACTCAGCCCAGAAGACTCGTCCCGAGGTGTATCGCTTAGTGGTCGAGAATCTGCTGGAGTTGGTGTCCACCTTATCATCGAGCAGATTTTTAATTTCTACCCGCATGTATCCGTTGCCGTTTTCCCAAAGCTGGGGGCTCCACACGATTTCGCTATCAACAGTCCACAGATTATCGAAATCGAAGTCTTCGTAGATGTCGTGTTCACCTTCGCAATAGTCGATATCTGAATCGTCGCAGTCGTCTCCGGAATCTCTGGCAATGGTCCCGCCACGGCGCAGATTGATAAAGTTCGACCACTTCAGGTTCCAGGCCGGGATGCGGGTAACGGTGAACAAGCGTGTCCCGAAGGGGATGTTATAGTCCCACGCCGGCAGGTCGTCCAGCGAAATTAGACGACCTTTATAGTAGATCTGTTCTTCGTCGATCTGTTCGTCGTAGCCATCGTCGCTCTGGCGGTTGTTATTGGTATCCTTATAGTTGAGCGCCAGCGTGAAGGTGGTTTGTGTCCCGCCAAGTTTCAGGGGGCGGGTGTTGGTCAGTTCCAGCGTTGCGCTTTGGGTCGAACTACGCCCGTCGTTGGTGTAGAAATACTTCCTGTCATCACTGGTTCCGTCGCTGTCATCACAGTCATAGATGGTGTTATGATCCGGGTTGCGTCGGCAATTGACCAAGACGCGGGATACGCCATCCTTGCCTTCCCGGTCGACGTATTGAAACCGACCAGTGATCGGACCGAGCACCTGCGTCCAGCCTAGCATCCATTCATCGGAGTACGGGGTATCTAGATCTGCAGCACCCGTACGGTTATCATACTCAGTAATCCTCCTTACACTTCCATCCCTGTTGAACTGGGTGCTATCCCGCCATCCGTAGACTGCATCATTGAGCTTATAGCGCATGAAGCTGCGACCATAGTAGCGGTTGGCCCCGGCAATCATGCGTGATTTGTCGTTACCAAACACGTCCCACTCCAAGGAAAAGCGCGGGGCTACATCGGTATTGTCGAGAAAGCTGTTGCGATCTAAACGCAGACCGAGGTTGAACTGCCAGTTGTGGAAGGGTATCCGGTCTTCGATGTAGAGCGCTATTTCATCATAGGTCAGGTTGACTTTGCCTGCGTAGTAATTGGAGATACGGTTCAGGTACTCGTCGCCAGTACTGCTTGCACCGTCACCGTCCATGTCCACGCAACCGTTGCGTCCATTATCTGCCAGGCACCAGTATTGCGTGAAGGTAATGTCATTCGGCCTTTCATAGAAGCTGCGGGTATGGCGCAGTTCACCTCCGACACTGATATGATGTTCGAGCCCCTGGAACTGCTGCGAATTCATCGTCCATTTCGGCTTTAGGCTAAAACGCTTCTGCGATTGCTCGCTGTCGCCGAATGCCCCTTCGTACTGAGATTCCTCAATGCTTCCTTCAGCGTATTCATGAAAGGTAAATAAGTTACTTTCACTATCCAGTTCATCAGTGAGTTCGTCAAAGCCAAGTTTGATTTCCAGTCGGCCAGGTCCTAGCGCACCCTCGAAGTCGCCGGTCAGACCGTAGCCGTCGTGGTCTTTCTCGAAACCTCCATCGTAGGTGGTCGAGGTCAATCCATCGTGTCTGCGTTTGGCATAGCGGAACGAGAGACCGACCTTGTTTTCTTTCCAGGTGGTATCAAGGCGTCCCAGCACGTTGTCGATCCGGTCATCATATTCTATGCTCTGAAATTCTTTACGGTCGATGTGATAGTTCTTTTCGTATTTCTGGGAGAAGGCGGACATCCTTCGGGACGCGCTCAAGGTAAGGCCGATATTTTCAGTGATTCCTTTCTGCATACTGAAGCCGAAATTAGGCTTGTTATAATTGGGGGTGTAGACAGCGTTGTAGAAGTCCGATGCCCTGAGATCTTCCTCATTAGCATGGTGGAATTCTTCCCACTCATCCCGTTTGAGGCCGTAGCGGAGCTTATAACTGTCCTTGCCGTCGTAGGCCTTCAAATTTGCGGAGACAACACCGCCAGTAAAGCCACCATGTTCTGCCGAAATGTTACTGTCGTAGACTTCCACGCTCTCCAGCAGTTCGGCATCCACATAGTAGCCTTGAGGTGAGCTGCCACCGTGTGGCTGAACCAAGCTGGGTGTGCTCCAGGTATCCGTGGCATCCGCCGGATTCAGGTCGCTGGAGGTGTCGATGCCGTCAATTAGAAACAGGTTTTGGTAGAACTCATGGCCATGGATGGATATCTCCCCTGGCCGCATGACAGCAGAGTTGGACGACAAGTCACTCTCCCGCGCAAAGTCCACAGCGGGATTCAGACGCAGCAAATCAGACAGATGGCCATCTCCAGTGGGCATAGCCTCGATCGTCTCACGGTCGTAGTGGGTATGCCCCGGCTGGGAGTCAATCTTTCGCGCCTCAATTTCTACGGGGATTTCCAGAGTTCCTGCTTCTGCCTGGGGGAGTGCATCCTTCTCCTGTTGAGCTTTCACAGAAAGAGACACAAGCAGGACACATGCAAAGCAGATTGGTATCCAGAAGCGGTGATTGGATAGCCGAGACCTTTTTCTAATCATAAAATTCTCCTAAGTTTAAAAAATCGGGGTTAAGAAATATCTCTGGGCACGGAGTCCGGATTAGGCTATTTATTTCAGCGCTGATTCTGGAAGTTCAGGTGGACGCACAAGACGAGGTCGGCGGCTCAAGGTGGTCAGGAATGCCTCCAGCGCGGTGATCTGGCTCGGTTTAAGATTCAGTGGTCGAATCAGTGGCGACAGAGGCGGTTCACCCGGTTTCGGCGTGCGTCTGGCGGTAATACCGTGATTGTACATGTTGAGGATACCCCGCAGATTCACAAACAGGCCGTTATGCATCCATGGTCCGGTGTGCTGCAGGTCACGCAGAGAGGGGGTACGGAACTTGCCTCGGTCCTCCTGCCTTCCGGTCACCTCGTATCGCCCTAGATCCTCGAACTTGCGGCCGTAATAGCTCAACCCCGTATGATGAAAGAGGTGGTCAGAGAATAGTGGGCCATGGTGACAATTCATGCACCGTGCCTGAGTGCGGAACAAGTGTAGACCCTCAATCTCTTGGTCGGTCAGGAGCTTGAAATCTCCGCGCATGAACCAGTCAAAGCGACTTGATGAAGAGACGATGGTACGAACGAAGGAGGCCAGTGCTTGGCCCAGCCTTTCTGGTGTAATTCCAGGCGAACCGAACGCTTGTGCGAAACTCTGATGGTAGCCTCGAATCTTTTCCAGGCGCTTGGCGACCTGCTCTGGATTCGCGTTCATCTCGGTAGGACTGCGGATTGCCAGAAGCACCTGCTCGATCAGGCTGTCCGTGCGCCCGTTCCATGACCAGCGGTTAAAATAAGCAGTGTTCAGCAGCGTCATGGCGTTGCGCCGACCAGGGGTTCGATTATGTCCGAAGGGAATTCGTCGGCCGTCACCCCAGCCCAGTTCCGGGTCATGACAGCTTGCACAGGCGATTTGTCCTGATCTGGACAGGCGAGGGTCGAAAAACAGTAGGTATCCAAGCTTCTCACTCTCTTGAGTGTGCCAGTGGACCTCGGTTAACTCTGGCAAATTTCTAAATTCCGTTGCTCGCACTCCTTCATCGACGACAAAAGGGGGCCATTCCTCGACCGGTCGTCGGTACTGCTGCCAAAGAAGTAATTCTGATTCACGAGCGAAGGGCTCATCTGCACTGATAGGTGTAGTCGCTGAAAAGAAGACAGTCAGCACGGCGGAAGTGCATCCGGCACAAATTTCAGGCAGCCTCTTCACGACAAGCTCTACTTTCAGGTGAAAGTATTATGGTAATCACTCAAGTAAAAAATAAATACAATTACAAATAATTATCATTTATATTATTATTTATTCTTCCTGCTGTCAATATGTTTTGTGGCGGACAAAAACTCGGATATAGGAAGGTGAGGCTACGTCTCCGAACTGGACCTATGGCCCAGCCGGACTCGAATGTGAATTTGCTACGGAGGAAGAAGCGTTGTTACTGGATTAGGTCTCTTATCGCATCGCGTTCTTCCAGCAACTCTTTTTCGGATGCCTTGGTCATTGCTATGCTGAAGTCATCCATCTCCAGCCCCTGTACGACTTCGTAAGAGCCGTTTTTGCATTGCATGGGAAATGAGTAGATAAGCCCTTCGGTAATGCCATAGTTCCCCGTTGAAGTTATTCCCATGCTGACCCAATCGTCTCCCGGTGTTCCATGCACCCAATCGCGCATGTGATCAATGGCTGCGGATGCCGCGGATGCTGCAGATGATGCACCCCGAGCACTAATGATTTCAGCACCGCGCTTTTGAACCTTGGGTATGAATTCATTTCGATACCATGACTCTTGTATTAAAGAGGTGGCGCTTTTCCCGTCTACAGTACAGTGGCTGATATCTGGATATTGAGTAAGTGAATGATTGCCCCATACTGCCAAGTGGTGAATTTTCGTTATTGGCGTTTCGGTTTTCGTCGATAACTGGCTGATTGCGCGATTATGATCTAGGCGCATCATTGATGAGAATTGAGTAGCTGAAAGATCCGGTGCATTATTCATTGCAATGAGGGCATTCGTGTTTGCAGGATTGCCAACGATAAGTACTCTTACGTCACGTGCAGCGTGGTTGTTGATTGCGCGTCCTTGCGGGCCAAATATTTTCCCGTTGGCACTGAGCAAGTCACTGCGCTCCATTCCTTTTGTACGCGGCTTGGAGCCTATCAAGAGGGCGTAATTCACGTCTTTGAAGCCAATATCGATATCCGCAGTAGTGATAATTTCATGCAGTAATGGGAAGGCACAATCACGTAATTCCATCTCAACGCCGTGTAATGCTTCCAATGCCGGTTCGATTTCAATCAGCTGCAAGATAACGGGTTGGTCGGCTCCCAGCATGTTGCCTGCAGCAATACGAAACGCTGCTGCATAACCTATGTTTCCAGCGGCCCCGGTAATGGCAATTCGTACTGCTGATTTCATGTTTTCCTCACTCAAGTTAAGCCATGATATTAGCCTGGATGGTGTTGTTTTTCCAAGTACTGATGTGACTGCATTTCAACCAGTCTGCTGGCAGTGCGTTTGAATTCATCGTTCAGTCGCAAGCCGCGATACAACTCATCAGGCTTAGCCTCTGCAGATAGAATAAGCTTTACGTTACGATCATAAAGCGTATCTACAAGGTTTATGAACCTTTTGGCTTGATCATCCTTATCTTTGAAAACAGGCACGTGTGAAATTAGGATGGTATTAAATTGATTAGCCAAGCTGATATAGTCAGATGTGTTACGCGGGCCACTGCAGATTGCTTTGAAATCAAGCCATACAATTGTGTCGGTATGGCGTATGGTTTGCAAGTGACGGCCGTTTATTTGAATTTTTTCCCATGAGGTTTCGTTTTTTTGTGTGGCGAGATTTAGAAAATTATGTTCCAGCCAATCTTGTGATAAGGCGTTGATAGGGAAGTTGTACACGTCACCAATTTGCGAAAACTCAAATCTATGATCCGTTTCCCCACCAAGCTCAATAACGTTGGTGTGCCTCTGCAGAAGTTTAATTGCAGGCATGAATCGTTCACGCTGGAGTCCGTTTTTGTATAGAAAACCAGGTTCTGTATTTGAGGTAGTAATCAATATGACACCGTTTGCAAAGAGTCCTGCAAGTAAACCTGAAAGTATCATGGCGTCACCAATGTCGCTTACAGAAAACTCATCTATACATAACATTTGAGCTTTATTGGCAAACTCTCCTGCGACCAATTTAAGTGGGTCAGGTTTATTTCGATGGTTTTTTAATATTTTATGCGCTTCGTCCATGAAATGGTGAAAATGAAGTCGCAGCTTTTTTTGAGTGTGCAGGCTCGAGAAAAATAAATCCATTAAAAATGTTTTACCTCGGCCTACTCCTCCCCATATGTACAAGCCTTTGATCTTGTATTTATTTGACTTTCTCCGCCAGAGATTCACGATAGAGTCTGTAATAGCCAAACCTTTTGAATTGTTGGTATCAAGCGCGTCATAAAGGGCTTGCAGTGCTTGAACAACTTTTTTCTGATTCGAATCTTTAACTAATTGTTTTTTTTCAAGCAGTTCCTGGTATATCGATTCGATCATTATTATTTGGGATTACTTCGAGCTTATTAGTTCGTTGCGTGTGTCGACAGGGCACCCGGTCTTTGGGGAGTAGCCTGGGGCCTGCTTACGAGGTCACTCAAACAGACCAATGCTTCAAGTATATCAAGTATTGTTGAAGCTGCTTTGAGTAATGTAGTGTCATTATGCAATCCACCAAGCGTTTGGTGCCCATATACTTTAATATGATTGGTATCATCTATGCCCATTTCTCAGGTTGAGCGAGTTCGTAAAGGCTTCAACTCTTGCCTTAATTGAAGAATAATCATGTCATGTCACTTGGCCCTCTCATGGTAGACCTCCGAGCAGATACCTTGTCTGCAGAAGAACGTGAGTTTTTGATGTCACCACAAGTTGGAGGCGTCATATTATTCAGCCGTAATTTTACTTCTGTCGAAGCGCTTGCGGACCTGGTAAGCGAAATTCATGCTCTACGGCATCCAAAATTATTGGTGGCGATTGACCAGGAAGGTGGACGGGTACAGCGATTACGAGAAGGCTTCACGCAATTGCCGGCAATCAAATTGTTGGGTGATAATTATGATAAAAACTCGAAGCGTGCATGCAGATTAGCCGAGATTACGGGTTGGTTAATGGCAGCGGAACTCAGGTCTATTGGCATTGACTTCAGCTTTGCACCAGTACTTGATTTAAATCATGGTGTCAGCCAGGTAATTGGAGACCGGGCGCTTCACAAGGACCCGGAAATCGTATCGGACTTGGCTCGGCAATATATACACGGCATGCGCAGAGCTGGTATGCAGGCAGTTGGCAAACACTTTCCAGGACACGGTGCTGTAACCGCTGATTCGCACATTGATTTACCAACAGATTCTCGTGAGTATCGGGACATGATCATACGGGATTTAGTGCCGTTTCAGCATATGATTAAAGGAGGCCTTTGGGGTATTATGACAGCCCATGTCGTATATGAAAAAGTGGATAAAAATATAGCCACGTACTCCAGCAAATGGCTGAACGCAGTGCTGCGTCAACAATTGGAGTTTAAGGGTGTCATATTCAGTGATGACTTGAGTATGAAGGCAGCTGAATATGGTGACGAATATTCAAAGCGTGTACAAAAAGCACTGCAGGCCGGTTGTGATATGGTTCTTGTCTGTAATGCAGGTGAGCAAGCTCGTGAAATTGCGGACGGACTCAAGGACTATAATAATCCGGTATCACAAATTCGTTTAATACGTATGCATGGAGGAAAGAATCCACTTCCTTACCAAGGCTTGCGTAATACCAAAGAATGGCAACAGGCAGTATTGCAAATAGAATCGTACCAAGGTTCACCATATGGTGAGTTGACAATCTAGTATTAGACCCGGGAAGGCAGAAAAATGGAAAAAGTTAACCTTTTGAACACTTTCAGTGATTCAGGTTTGTCTGAGTTTATGGCCCCGTGGGTGCTACAGGTTTTCATCGTTGTTTTGATTACCTTGATGCTTAATTTTGTTTTTAGATTATTTCTGCAAAAGCTTGAAAAGAAAGCTAAACAATCAACAAGTCTGTGGGATGATGCATTTATAAACGCAGTGGGGAAACCCTCGCGGCTTTTAGTCTGGGTAATAGGAATTCTGTTCGCCGCAGATATTGCTGCAAGCAAGACTGGGGCGGAAATATTTGAAGCCATTGACCCGGTAAGAAATATAGCTGTCGTCGCGACATTAACCTGGTTTTTGATTCGATTTATCAAGGAGTTTGAGCAAGCCTATATCAAAGGACAGCACCAAAAACGTGATCCGGTTGACATGGCAACTATAAATGCCTTGGCAAAATTAACACGAGCTTCCATTTTCATCACGGCTGCATTAGTGATGATGCAGACACTGGGTTTCAGTATTTCGGGGGTTTTGGCATTTGGCGGCATTGGCGGCATTGCAGTTGGCTTTGCTGCCAAGGATATGTTGTCTAATTTTTTTGGTGGTTTGATGATTTATCTGGATCGCCCATTCAAGATTGGTGACTGGATCTGCTCCCCAGATAAAGAATTGGAAGGTACAGTTGAGGAAATTGGTTGGCGCCAAACCAGAATAAGAACCTTTAGTAAACGTCCTATATATGTTCCCAATTCTGTCTTTACAAATATCATCGTTGAGAACCCTTCACGCATGTCGCATCGAAGAATCTACGAAACTATCGGCATACGCTATGACGATATTCACGTGCTGGACAATATTGTTAAAGACGTTAAGCAGATGCTTATGGATCACGATGAGATCGATAAAAACCAAACCATGATCGTCAATTTTAATCAATTCAGTGAGTCGTCTGTCGACTTTTTTGTTTACACGTTTACGAAAACGACTAACTGGATTAGATATCACGAAGTCAAACAAGAAGTTTTACTAAAGATATCTGAGGTTATTGAAAATCATCATGCCAGTATTGCTTTTCCAACACGTACGCTTCACGTTGGTAATACGGCTACCACCGCAATCCCAACTGCATAGATATCACTGCTATGCAATACTCTTTGCTCAGGGACGCTATCAAAATGCGTGATGAAGGCGACCGACTGATTCTACAACGTCACGTTGATAAAGCGATTGACCGAGTGGCGAGAGATCTTCAGGCGGCGATCGGTGAAGAAGTTCCCATCTTTTTATGTGTGATGAAAGGCGGGCTCTTGTTTACAGCAGAACTGATGAAACGTGTTCAATCACCTTTAGAGCTGGATTATATTCACGTAGATCGTTATCGAGATAAAGTGCAAGGTGGTAGCGTTTGCTGGCGTAAAGAACCCGATATTGACCTCAATGACCGTTTGGTGGTTTTGATTGATGATATTTTTGATGAAGGCAATACCCTACAAGCACTTATCCGGTACTGTGAAGCTCAAGGCGTAGGGAAAATCTTGTCGGTGGTGTTGTTTAAAAAACACCTGAAGGACAAACGCACCGATGTTGAGCCGGATTTTGCGGGCTTGGAAGTACCGAATCGTTATGTGTTTGGATGGGGCATGGATTATAAAGGTTTTTGGCGGAATCTGTATGACGTGTACGCGGTAAATAGAGATTAGCCAAAGGGTATGGGGAGTCTTGCAATTATAGGCGGGACCGGATTTGCCCTAATTGATGATCTGAAAATTTTAAGTAAACAGACCATTGATACTCCATACGGAGCAGCGAGTAGTCCATTAACCCGTGGTGAATTAGCCGGTAATGAAATCGTTTTTCTAGCGCGACATGGGTATGATTACACCATACCTCCGCACAAAATAAATTATCGCGCCAATATCTGGGCACTACGCAGCATTGGCGTTACTCACGTTATTGCAGTGGCATCCGTAGGCGGGATCCATGACGGCACTTCACCTCAGAAAATCGTGATTCCGGATCAAATCATTGACTACACTTACTCACGTGAACACACTTTTTTTGAGAAGGAGTCGGACGGCGTTGCACATATCGATTTTACGCAGCCTTATTGCGGTGAGTTGAGAAGGGTATTATTGCAGGCGTCAGAGCAATTGGGATTGCATGTATTTCCCAGAGGTACTTATGGTGTAACACAGGGCCCACGTCTGGAAACCGCAGCAGAAATTCACCGCATGGAAAAAAATGGCTGTGATGTAGTTGGCATGACTGGTATGCCAGAAGCTTCATTGGCCAAAGAATTGGAGCTCTGTTATGCGACTTGTGCGCTTTGCGTGAACTGGGCGGCGGGAAGAAGTGAAAATGAAATTACTATGAAAGAAATCGGGCAATCGGCAGAAGAAGGGATGGTCTTCGTTAAGCGACTACTCATTGCCTCTGCCGAGCTGTTAAAGCTTGGCAGAACCGATTAAAATAAGAGGTATGTACCTTAATGCAAAGAAACTCGCAGACAGTAGATAGTCGAACTCGATTATTGATTTTTTTGCTCTAGTTCAACAGGCCGTATTTCAACTAGTATCCCTAGTAACGGGTGATCAAGGTAATGTAGTTCTTTGCCACGCATTTTTCGATGTGTCTTGATAGCAAAATTGGCTAATACGGGACTGTGATCAAGTGAGTTGGTCGTTGAGGTTGCATCCATGCTGTGTGGGAGGCGATAAACTAAATCCGTATACACGTGTAAATAGCGACCTAATACTACTTTAACTGTACCGTCAAGCTCGTGCAAAGATTGGTTGATGACATTCGTCTCACCGGAGTCAGTTTGTGCGGAGGGTCTATCCTTGAATTCATTGCTGTAGTCTTTCCCTGCGTGAATACGAACCGCAATCGCTTCTTCTTTGGTCAGGCCGGGTTGTAACCATGCCACGTGTTGCAAAATTTTATAACGTCCGGATTCAACTAGTGCCGTTGCTTGATTTACCAAAGTCAACGTTTCTGGTGGATAAGGGATGAAGTCGTGTAGTAAGCCATCGTCATTGAGGAGAATTGCCCCCCGTGTATCCGGCATGACAGGTCCTGTGAAAACTTGACTCGAGTTTGATGAAGCTTCATGTTTGTCTGCAAAGAATATCATTTCAACAATATAGTCCTTGGCAAGTAATGGCGGACATATCCCCACTAGTAATAAGAGAGCAGGGACTTTGATTTGCTTAAACGTTTTCATGTTCAGACAGTTTTATCCGGTTGTAGGTCATTTAGCAGATGCGTAATTGTATCAACTCGTTCCTTAATGTTGTCCGTTTCCGTGTGTATTGTAAGTTTTTCGGAACCGTCTAATTTATAAACATCGGAATGATGCCGAACTAGATATAGTAGTTTATTAATATCGATGT
The DNA here is from genome assembly GCA_965215055.1 of Gammaproteobacteria bacterium. Classification (GTDB taxonomy): domain Bacteria; phylum Pseudomonadota; class Gammaproteobacteria; order UBA4575; family UBA4575. Next base: position 509,499 of record OZ244046.1, on the reverse strand, counting down.
TCGGTTTTTCAGCAAAGCGCAGGCAGGCAGCCTTATGGCTCATCTCTATGCGTGTCACACCGTAACCGGAAGCGATAATCTTTAATTGCGTTACCTGAAAGAGATTTTTGGTGTATTCAGGCAGTAGACCAAATCGGTCAATTAGCTCAGCCCAAAGATTGTCCAAATCATCAACGGTCTTGGCGGCTGCAATGCGCTTGTATAAAACCAGTCGTATATGTACATCCGGTACATAGTCTTCTGGCAGTAAGGCAGGTTCGCTTAAATTAACCTCAATACCCTGATCGAGAGACTGATCGGGTTCAGGAATTTCACCGGACTTGAGTGCGGCCACTGCGCGTGTCAGCAACTCATTGTATAAGGTAAAACCTATTTCCTTAATTTGCCCACTCTGCTCTGCCCCAAGCAATTCTCCTGCACCTCTGATTTCCAAGTCATGTGTAGCTAAGGTAAATCCGGCTCCAAGATCTTCCAATGATTCAATTGCATCCAGGCGCTTGACTGCATCTTTGGTCATCGCAGCTTGTGCAGGCACAATAAGATAGGCGTAAGCACGATGGTGAGAACGACCAACTCGCCCGCGAATTTGGTGAAGTTGCGCAAGCCCGAGTTTATCAGCGCGATTAATGATAATAGTATTTGCAGATGGAATGTCTATGCCATTTTCGATGATGGTGGTACAGACCAATATGCTGAAGCGTTGGTGATAAAAATCGAGCATCACCTGTTCCAGATCTCGTTCAGGCATTTGTCCGTGCGCAATTTTGATCGATGCGTCGGGTAGTAGTTGCTGAATATCTTCGGCAGTTTTTGCAATTGTTTTTATCTCGTTGTGCAGGAAAAATACTTGTCCGCAACGGTTTATTTCTCGTCGGCATGCCTCTTTAATCGTGCTACTGTTCCAGTTTCCTACGAATGTTTTGATTGCATGGCGGTAATTGGGCGGTGTTGCAATAATGGAGATATCTCTTAATCCGCTTAATGACATATTTAAAGTTCTTGGGATTGGTGTTGCAGTCAATGTGAGTACATCAACTTCAATGCGCATCTTTTTCAGAGATTCCTTTTGACGTACTCCAAAGCGTTGTTCTTCATCTATCACAATTAGACCAAGGTTTTTAAATTTTACAGTTGTGCCTAGTAATTTGTGTGTACCTATAACAATATCAATATCGCCGTTCCTCAGGTCAGCCATAATGGCTTTTTGATTTTTGGAAGGGATAAATCGCGACAAGTGTTCAATGCGCATTGGCCAACTGGCAAAGCGGTCACTGAAGTTTTGAAAATGTTGCGCTGCGAGCAACGTGGTTGGAACCAGCACCGCCACTTGTTTGCCTGCCAAGGCTGCAACGAACGCAGCACGCATAGACACTTCAGTTTTACCGAAACCGACGTCACCACATATTATGCGATCCATAGAGCGAGGTGATGCCATATCGACAAGCACATCATCAATGGCATTTTGTTGGTCAGGTGTCTCCGTATAAGGAAAAGTAATGCAAAAAGAGTTTAATGCGTGGTGGTCAATATCATACCGATAACCTTGTTTGGCTTCACGACAAGAATAAACATCAAGAAGCTCTGCGGCAACGTCACGAGCTCTTTTCGCCGCGCGCCGTTTAATGTTTTTCCAGGTATCACCACCTAAGCGATGTAAGGGTGCGTGTTCTTCAGATGCTCCAGTGTAACGATTTACTAGGTGCAAGGATGAGACGGGCACGTACAATATATCGCCGTCAGCATATTCCAGGGTAAGGAACTCTGTTTCTGCACCGTTTGGCGCCAGTGTTTTTAAACCTTTATAACGTCCTACTCCGTAATCTTCATGTACGACTGGAGAATTTTCGTCTAAATCAGAAAGGTTTTGAATCAGTGCTTCAGCATCGCGAGTTTGTCTTCTATATTGTTGTTTTGTTCGTGGACCAAAAAGGTCATTTTCGGTAACAATAGCAATGCTATCTTGTTGTAATAACAACCCTTCTTCCAAAGGGGCAACGGTGATTGACAAAGAGGTGTCTTGATACAGGAATTCTTTCCAGCTTTTGACAATAGCAGGATGTAACGCAAAGCCTCTTAGGACGTCCAGCAGGTATTCTCTTCTACCTGGAGATTCGGCGACGAATAAAATGCTACAGGAGTTGTTTTGAATAAATCGTTTTAGCTCAACGGCAGGATCTTTGGCACGTGAATTGACTACAAGATTTGGTAGTGCATTGACATCAAAATTGTATTGGTCTAAACGTGTATGCTCCAGCTCGTATCGTTGTAAATGAATCGTGTTGAAATGATATAAATTGCTTGCGAAGGAATCTGTTGTTATCCATAGTAGTTCAGGACATAATGGCGGGCGTTCCACGTCATATTTGCGTTGCTCATATCTGCAAAGGACTTCATTTGTAAAATCTTTTGCGACGTCAATAACGTCCTCGATTAAAACTAACTGGCTGTTGGCAGGTACATAGTCAAAAAAGGTGACTGTTTCCTCACAGAAAAGAGGTAGGTAATATTCAATGCCCGAGGGCAAATTGTTGTTGCTGACGCTACTATAGACAATGCTTTTATTTGGGTCCCCTTCGAATTGCATTCTGTATCCTCGTCTGAATCGTCTGATCGCGTCCTTGTCCGTAGGAAATTCCCTTGCGGGAAGAATTTGCACTTTATCGGCCTTGTCAATCGAAATCTGATTTTCCGGATTGAAAGTGCGTATGGTTTCGATTTCATTGTCGAATAAATCAATTCTAAAAGGCAGGCAGCATCCCATTGGGTAGATATCTATGATAGAGCCCCGCACCGCAAATTCGCCATGTGACATTACTTGAGGGACATGTTGGTAGCCTGCTTTTACCAATTTTTGTCTGAATGTCCCCACGTCAATTCTGTCTCGTATTGCGAGATTTATGGTTTGTTCGTAGATAAAGGATTTAGGGGCCAGCCTTGAGAGGATGGTGTTCACCGAAACAATTAATGCACCATGATCAACATCCGGTAGTGTGCTTAAAGTAAGCAGCCGATTTGAGATAATATCTTCGTGGGGTGAAAACATGTCATAAGGAAGTGTTTCGGTATCTGGAAATGTGAAAATATCAATTGATCTGCCGCTGAAAAACATAAGCTCACTTTCCAAAGTATGAGCCATTTGAATAGTCGGCGTGATGATCAACGTTAGGCCATTGAATTGTTCAATGGCTTTGGTTAATGCAAAACCTTTACTGCATCCATAGGTACGGCCCCAAGTAACATGTGGGTGGTCTTTATTTGGCAGTGGTGGTTTGAAAGTACCCATTTACCTGACTCGTTTTATGATTGTCTTGTTGACTGAAAAGGGTGAGTATAACCCCGTATCGTGAACCAAATTGTTATCCATCATAGTGTCAAGAGTCGTTCTAGATGAAGTGGTTTTACAGCTATCCTTCTCACATGCGTCATCATTACCACGTCACTGCGTGCTAGTATCCTTGCGATGAACTGTTCACTTTTCTCTATACCTTTATTTAACTAATCGAATGCCATGCGCGAGCAGGGGACAAGTGTACTTGAAGCACGTGATCTTAGATGCGTGATGGGCGGGAGAGAATTATTTTCCAATTTAGGTTTTACGCTTGAGCCGGGTGAGGCATTGATGGTTGAAGGGGGGAATGGCAGCGGTAAAACGAGCCTACTAAGAATTTTATGTGGCTTTCATCAGCCCGCAGAGGGAAGTATCACATGGTGTGGAAAATTAATTGACAAACATGAGAATTATCGACAGCAGATATCCTATATAGGCCATCAGTCGGGAGTTAAGCTTGATTTGACAGTGCTCGAAAATCTTACATTTGCGCAGCGATTGGCGAGCTCGAGATTAAACGGCGAAAATGAGTCTGAAATTATGAATATTATCCGTACAGTTGGTTTGTTCAAACAGAGAAATGTGTTGGTACGTAAACTTTCTGCTGGTCAGAAGCGACGTATTGCATTTGCAAGGCTACCATTAGAGAAAAGGTTGATTTGGATTCTGGATGAGCCGCTTACTGCACTGGATGAAGATTTTGTAACGAAAATTAAAGAACTCTTAAAACAACACTTGGGTCAAAATGGCATGCTTATTTTAACTACGCATCGTCAATTGAAGATTCCCACATATAATGTCAAGAGACTAAGTCTTACATAGTTATGCTAGAGGCACTAATGGCTGTCATCCGGCGCGATTTGCTTATCGCTTTTCGTCATCGTGCGAATTTGATGAACCCGATTCTGTTCTATGTGATTGTCGTGACATTATTTCCATTGGGAGCTAGTCCTGATGCAAATTTTTTGAGTAAGTTAGCCCCCGGCGTAATATGGGCAGCTACTTTGCTGGCTGGATTGATTTCCATGGAAAGTGTCTTTCGTCAAGATTTTGACGATGGTACCGTCGAACAGTTGTTTTTCAGTCAGCATCCGCCTACCTTGTTGATATTAGGTAAAGTTACAGCACACTGGTTAATTACTGGTTTGCCGATGTTGGTTATTATTCCGATAATGGCTTTACTCTTGCATATACCTGGTCAGGCGATTCCTGCGCTGATGATTACAGTATTATTGGGTACACCAATTCTCAGCTTGATTGGCGCGGTTGGCGTAGCTTTAACTTCAGGTTTACGAAACGGGGGTGTATTGCTGGGATTGATTGTGTTGCCCTTTTATATTCCGGTTTTAATATTTGCTACTAGTGCCGTGGACTCGGCAGTTGGTGGCTTGGCTTATTCAGGACAGCTGGCCATCCTCGGGGCAGGATTAATACTAGCGTTAATACTGGCACCTCTGGCAGTCTATGCTTCCTTGAAAATCAGTGTCAGTTAATTATGTGGATATACTTACATAAGCTATCTTCTCCAAAGTACTACTATGAGTGGTCAGGAAACTGGCTGCCGTGGTTGGGAGGAGCCACAGTCGTGCTTATGGTTGTGGGGCTATACTGGGGGTTGGTCGTTGCGCCTGCAGATTATCAGCAAGGCGAGTCCTACAGAATTATTTTTATTCACGTGCCAGCTGCCTGGATGTCCATGTTTGTCTATGTGGTAATGGCAACTGCAGGCTTCATCACGGTAGTCTGGAAGGTGAAAATAGCAGAGGTTGCAGTATCGGAATGCGCCTATATAGGTGCAGTTTTTACTGCATTGGCACTTGTAACGGGCATGCTATGGGGTAAGCCAACATGGGGCACGTACTGGAAGTGGGATGCGCGCCTTACATCTGAGCTCATTTTGTTATTCTTGTATTTGGGTGTGATTGCAGTTTATTCAGCGATTGAAGATGTCCGTATCGCTTCAAATGCAGCAAGTGTATTGGCAATTGTCGGTGTGATCAATATTCCAATCATTCATTATTCAGTAGTATGGTGGAATTCTCTTCACCAACCCAACATGAAGTTGTTTTCTATGACGCCGTCAATACACCTCAGCATGCTGATTCCCTTGTTGATTATGGCCGCTGCATTTAAGGTTTATTTTGGTTGGTTATTGTTTATACGTATGCGTAATGAGATATTGTCGCGGGAACGTTCAACGAACTGGGTCAAAGAGCTGGTTGAGGAGAGCTAGTCATGCAAGAGTTTTTTTATATGGGTGGTAAAGCCTTTTATGTTTGGAGTGCGTACGGTATTACGGCGCTAACTCTAGTAATTAGTTTGATGATCGCGAGTCGCCGCAAGAAAAAACTGAGTAGAGAAATTGAAGAAGACTCGGCTCAATAAAAATAGTAATCCATGCGTGCAAAAAGAAAACGGCGTTTGATTTTTACGGTAATACTTTTGCTTGGATTTAGCTCCGCCGCCGCACTGGTTCTATACGCGATGAGGCAAAATATAATGCTGTTTCATACTCCATCTGAAATCGCTATGGGAAAAGTGTCCAAAGACAGTTTATTCAGCGTTGGTGGGTTGGTAGTTAAGGGCAGTGTAGTAAAAAAAGATGACGGTTTAACTACTGAATTTAATCTCACAGATACCAGTGAAACCATAACTATTCGCTATACCGGCTTACTGCCTGATTTATTTCGTGAAGGACAGGGTATCGTTGCGCAAGGTAAGCTGGATGGATATGGTATTTTTGTTGCACGGGAAGTGCTGGCCAAGCATGACGAAAATTATATGCCGCCGGAAGTAGCTAGGGCCATACAAGAATCCAGTGCCCCTCATTCGATGAGTGTTCCACACAAATCCTACTGATTCAGTATGATTCCGGAGGTTGGTCATTTTGCCCTGATTATTGCGCTTTGTTTAGCGCTTGTTCAAACCATCGTGCCGATACTTGGCGTGTATACGCACACCAGCCAATGGATAACTGTTGCCAAACCTGCAGCGCGAGGCCATTTTTTATTCCTCATTATTTCCTATGTTTGCCTGACATATAGTTTTGTCAACAGTGATTTTTCAGTTTTGTATGTTGCCAATAATTCAAACACTGCTTTACCTCTTTATTACAAAATATCAGCAGTGTGGGGTGCGCATGAAGGCTCTTTACTGCTGTGGGTATTGATGTTGGGTGCATGGACATTTGCTGTAACCATATTCAGCCGCAGTTTTCCTAATGACATGGTTGCACGCATATTAGGTGTGATGGGGGCTATAAGCATAGGCTTTATTTTTTTTATACTGCTAACTTCAAATCCGTTTGAACGTTTATTTCCTTCTCCGATTGAAGGGAAGGACCTTAATCCACTGTTGCAGGACCCGGGCCTGGTCATTCATCCACCTATGCTTTACATGGGTTATGTAGGTTTCTCCGTTGCTTTTGCCATTGCTATTGCGGCACTGCTCAAGGGTAAGCTTGATTCTGCCTGGGTACGTTGGTTGCGGCCCTGGGCAGTTTTTGCATGGGTATTTTTGACCATCGGGATTACGCTGGGTAGCTGGTGGGCGTACCATGAATTGGGCTGGGGGGGATGGTGGTTTTGGGACCCTGTGGAAAACGCATCCTTCATGCCATGGCTGGTCGGTACCGCGCTTATTCACTCACTTGCCGTAACGGAGAAAAGATCCAGTTTTAAGAACTGGACGGCACTATTGTCGATTCTTGCTTTTTCGTTAAGTTTGCTTGGTACCTTCCTGGTGCGTTCCGGGGTGCTTGTTTCCGTGCATGCCTTTGCAACGGACCCTTCCCGCGGAGTCTATATCTTGACATTTTTAGCCATAGTAGTAGGAAGTTCATTATTACTCTATGCGCTGCGGGCACCATATATAAAATCCGTTGGTCAATTTGACCTGTTTTCCCGTGAAACGGCATTATTACTTAATAATGTTTTGTTACTGGTTGCAACGATAACTATTCTTGTTGGCACGTTATACCCACTGTTTTTGGACGCGCTGAATGCGGGCAAAATTTCGGTGGGACCTCCTTACTTCAATGCCGTATTTGTGCCATTGATGTTACCTCTTGTGTTGATGGTTGGACTAGGCCCTTTCATACGCTGGAAAAAGGCTGCGATATCTGAAGTGTTTAGAAAGTTATTTAAAATTCTCATAGTTGGCTTGGTTATTGGAGCCGTGGTTCCATTTATGGTGGCGGGAAAAACTTCAATATTGGTAACTGTAGGTATCAGTCTCGGGGGGTGGTCGATTGCTTCGGCAATTTATTATTTATTCAGAAATGTGTTTCGTAGTGATATACGTGCAAGCTTTTGGGGGCGCCTTAAAAAAATTCCACGCGCGACCTACGGTATGTCAATTGCGCATTTTGGCGTAGGGGTCTTTGTTTTTGGTGTGACTTTTGTGAATGCCTTTCAGCAAGAGAAAGAACTGCTTATGCAAGTGGGTCAAAAAGCTGAAATGTCCGGATATGTGTTTGAGTTTGATGGTGTCAAGGATATTCAAGGACCAAACTACTCTTCAAAGCAAGCGTCGGTCAGTGTGTATAAAGATGATGAAATAATAGCGAAATTGCTGCCAGAAAAACGCACTTATCTCGTGCAGAAAGATCCAATGACAGAAGCAAGTATTGATACCGGTTTTTTGCGCGATGTGTATGTCGCATTAGGGGAGCAGGTCAGTAAGAATGAGTGGGGAATGCGTCTTTACTATAAGCCATTCATACAGTGGATATGGATAGGTGCAGCTCTTATGGCACTGGGTGGGTTGCTGGCTGCACTTGATCGCCGTTATCGACTTGCATTGAAACGAGAGAAAGGAGTTTTTGGTATTTCAAAACGGCAGGTCACTACTGCTTCCTGATAAGCAATAGCTATGACCAAGTATCTCGTTCCGACAATGCTTTTTCTTGTTTTGGTGGGGTTTTTGTTTATTGGATTACATAAGGACCCTTCAAAAGTACCATCTCCATTAATCGGTAAACCTGTCCCTCAGTTTTCTTTGCCACGACTTAATAGTGCGGGCGTGTTCACCGATAAAGAGTTTTTTGGGAAGGTTTCGCTGCTAAATATTTGGGCGACATGGTGCTATGGATGCTATCAAGAACACCCGGTACTGAATGAATTGGCAGATAGGAATGTGGTGCCTATTTATGGTCTGAACTACAAAGACGTTGCAGCCAAGGCAAAACAGTATCTGGCAGATTATGGTGACCCGTATTTGGCGAATGCATTTGATGAAACCGGGCGCGTTGGAATCGAGTGGGGGGTATATGGTGCGCCTGAAACTTTTTTAATCGATAAAGAAGGTATTATTCGTTACAAACACATCGGCCCACTAGCTCGTGAAGATGTGGAAAGCAGAATCTTGCCAATGATACGGAAATTGCAAAACGGGGTACCTTGATATGCGGAAAGAGTATGGATTGTTGTTCATTTTCCTGTTTATTTATACGGCAATGGCAGAGCCTATTACCATTGCTGTGGAATATGAAGAACGATATCACGCCATATTGAATGAGTTGCGTTGCCTAGTCTGTCAAAATCAAACAATTGCCGAATCAGACGCTGATTTGGCAAAGGACTTACGCAATGAAGTCAGAAGAATGTTGGAAGAAGGCGCATCGAGTTCAGATATCATTGATTTTATGGTAAGCCGCTACGGTGACTTTGTACTTTACAAGCCATTGGTTAAACCAAAGACCTATTTGTTGTGGTTTGGCCCCTTCATCTTTCTGGTAGCAGCGCTGATAATCCTGGTCTTGATAGTGAAAGGGCAAAGGAAATCCGTAAGAGCACAGCTTTCTACGGAAGAGCAGGCGCGACTCAGTTCAATTTTGGACCAAACACAAGAATGAAATTTTGCACTGTCACAAAAGAATAAAATGCTAGGTTTTTGGACTGTTTGTGCAATATTAATCCTAGTTGCGCTGATCATTATATTGCCGCCTTTATTTGCTAAAGAACCTAAGAAAGATCTGGATCGTAGCAAAATCAACCGCGCGGTTTACGATAATAAACTCAGTGAGCTTGACCGTGACTTGAGTGATGATCTCATTGATAGGAAGCAATATGAAGTCGCAAAACATGATTTACAGCGTACATTAATTGATGACATAGCTGGCCAGAAAGAACAGGTATTAAAAAAAAGTGGCAAGGTATTGCCAACAATAATTATCTTGATGGTTCCTGCTGTAGCTGTGCTCACTTATTTGAGACTTGACAATGGATTGATTTTGTTATCACCAGATTTTCAAGCTCGGTTGCAGGTTCAACAACAGGACCAAATGCCTTCTGTAGAGGAAGCTATTGTAGGCCTTGAAGAAAAGTTAAAACAGGATCCAAATAACCTTGATGGTTGGCTGATGTTAGGCAGGTCTTATTCAACGTTGGAAAGGTATGAAGCCGCAGCAACTGCTTATGCGAAGGCGAACGAAATTACACAAGGGGCAAATCCGGACGTGCTGGTAACTTACGGTGAGGCAAGAGGGTTTGCCAACGGACAAAAATTTGATAGAGATTCACTGCAACTTTTTACAAAGGCACTGAGGATAGACCCCAACCACGAAAAAGGTTTGTGGTACGCAGGGCTGGCGGCTTTTCAACTTAAAGACTATATGAGCGCGACCGACCATTGGGAAAGATTGTTACAACAAATGCCTGCTGACCAAGAGCAGGTGAAATCTGTGTTGAAAGCTTATTTGAATGATGCCAGACAAAAGGCTGGTATTAAAGTTTTCGATATGCCTCAGGAGAATAATCAATCGAGCCAGAAACGGGTCGAAGCAGGTGAGGCCGGCATCGTGGTTAACGTATCGTTGGCAGTAAAGCTGAAAGAGAAAGTTGAAACTACCGATACACTTTTTATCTATGCGCGTGCACAGCATGGCCCAAGGATACCTTTGGCACTGGTGAAGATGACAGCCGCAGACTTGCCTGTCACTGTAGTTCTTGATGATTCTGTTGCTATGATACCTGACATGGCCTTGTCTAGCGTGAAGCAGGTTGAAATAGTTGCCAGAATCTCTAAATCTGGACAGGCGGTTATGCGGAGTGGTGATTTATATGGAAGCGTTCATTCGGTCCATGTCGAGAATTCCGAGACAGTAAACATCGTAATAAATAATTTGGCAGATTAAACTAAAATTATAAGGGAATTATATATCTTTGCATGCAAATAGAACTATGATATAGTGCATATTATAGTATCTAACAGAGCGTAAGAAAATGGCAAAAGCAAAGACTATCAGTGTATTCGACTTTATGGAACGATTCCCTGATGAAGAATCCGCCAGAACATACCTTGAGGGCATCGTATGGCCGAAGGGTGTAACCTGTCCAGCCTGCAAAAAACGCAATGCGACCAAATGGAAGCCACGCAAAGGGCATTATCAATGTAAATCTTGCCGTAAGGTTTTTACCGTTCGGATGGGAACCATCTTTGAAGGTTCAAAATTGCCGATCAAGAAGTGGCTTTATGCCATGTATCTGCATCAAACCGCTCGTAAAGGCATTAGCAGCCTGCAATTAAGCAAAGAGATCGGTTGTACACAAAAAACTGCCTGGTTTGTGCTTCACAGATTGCGTGAAGCCTACGATGTCGCAGGCGTCAAGCTCACGGGTACTGTAGAAGTGGATGAAACGTATCTGGGTGGCAAGGAAGAAAACAAACACGCATCCAGGAAATTGAAAGCGGGACGCGGTGCAGTAGGCAAGCAGGCCGTGTTAGGGATGCGTGAGCGAGAAGGTAAAACCAAAGCCATGCCTATCGCTGAAACGGACAAGTCTACCTTGCACAGGGCTATTCTCCAGCATGTAGATAAAGGCACAATGCTTTACACAGATGAGCATAGCGGCTATAAGGGCATTGACCGATGGGACTACACGCATCAAGGTGTCAAGCACAGTGCCAAAGAATACGTCAATGGCATGGCACACACTAACGGCATAGAGAGTGTGTGGGCATTACTCAAGCGCGGGTTTAACGGCACGTACCATAACTGGAGCCAGAAGCATTGCTATCGTTATGTTGATGAGTTTTCCTTCAGGTTGAATGAGGGAAACTGCAAGTTTGATACGATTTTACGTATTCATAATGTTTGCCGTAATGCAGTGGGAAAACGTTTAACGTACCAACGTCTTGTCTCATGACCACGGCTGCCTTTGATGCGCTGGTAAGGCAAGTTGTAAAGTACAGCCCCCCTTCACCCGATTGTGTCATTCGCCCTTGCGATTTCAAAACCTTCTTCAAACAAATGCCTGGTGGAATAGCCGATCTTGTCTTGACCGACCCCCCCTATGCCATCAGTCGTAAAACAGGCTTTACGTCCCTCGGTCCCAAAAGCGTGGAACGCTTTGCGGTGGAGATGGACTTCGGTGAATGGGACCAGGTGGAAATAGACCTGAAAGCGTTTTGTAAACTTGCGTATGCCGCGTTACGCAAGGGAGGGACGGCGATTGTGTTTTATGACCTGTGGAAAATCAGTCATCTTTCCGAAGCCATGACCGCCGCAGGCTTTAAGCAAATACGCTTGATTGAATGGTTAAAGACGAATCCCGTACCCCTCAATTCAAAACGCAATTACTTGACCAATAGCCGTGAGGTGGCTGTGCTAGGCGTGAAGGGTGGCAAGCCCACGTTCAATGGTGAGTATGACAACGGCGTTTATCACTATCCCATACCGAACCATGGCAAGCGGTACCACCCGACACAAAAGCCACTGAAACTGTTTGAAGACTTGGTCCGCAAACATAGCAACAAGGGCGACCTTGTAATAGACCCGTTTGTCGGTTCCGGTACCACGGCCGTCGCCGCGCTATCCCTCAAGCGAAAGTTCGGGGGGGGGGACAAAGATCAACACTACACGAATATAGCAAGGCAACGTGTCCGGGAAATCTAAAGCGGACACGTTCTTGGAACTTGCGGGGGAAATCGACAAAGACGGCTTCTCCCGCAAAGTAGCCGTTACCGAGTTTGTGGGTAGGTATGCAGATTTGAAGTTTGGTAATGGCGCGGACTGGGCACGTAGAGACGGCGCACTAGGACGTAAATACAATGTAGTACGACACAAGGAAGGCAGAGGTAATCGAATCACGCATGTTGAGTTGCAAGGTTTCAACAAAACGCCGAAGCGCAGGCCCATCAGTGGCAAGGTAAGGGCGTACTACAAAGACCACCGATGCGCAGTGCTTGCCGTATCAAAGATACAGATAGACCATAAGGACGGGCGTTATGATGACCAGCACGTCGCGGATACCGGAAAACAACAGGCCGCCGATTTTCAGCCCTTATCCGAATGCGTGAACTATGCCAAACGCCAGCATTGCAAAGAGTGCGCGAGAACAGGTTTACGTTTTGACGCTAAACGGCTTGGTTATAACGTGAGCCAAGTAAAGGGAAACGGTACGTATCGAGGTACTTGTGTCGGGTGCTACTGGTATGATCCGAAGGCGTTCAATGGCTTACTGAAATTATGATGCATGCAAAGATATATAATTCCCAATTATAATTACTTGACATTCATAAAAGACATTGTGGGTTGGTGCGCGCGATGAATTTCGAGTTTTCAACGATGTGGCTACTATTTTTTGTGATTAGGTTGCCTTAGTATTTTAGAGTTACAAGGTAAGGGAGAACACTTGCTTATCAAAGGCATCATATTTTTACTTGTATTCGTATTATTCATTTCGCGTTTAATTCCGAAATATTTAGATTCTACTGAAACAGGTAAAGTACACCTGCTTGGTATCACCTGGGAAGGTAGTGTCGGGTTACTGATACTTTTTGGTATTGCGGTTTTGGCAGTTGTGCTGTTGATTTTAGGCGTTAAAAATATCAAGGATCATTTTTCTTCCGTTCATAGGCGGAAGTGAGGCACTGCACCTTATTATCTATAAATTGCTTAGTGATATCCTTATAGGCGTCTGTACGCCGGTCCCGTAAATAGGGCCATACTTGCCTAGTTTTCTCAGTCTCAGATAAGTTGATAGTTGTCTGCAGGGTTTGTGCATCTTCTGCAGGTGCCTGATGTGTAATCCTTCCCGCTGCATTACACACAAAAGATTGGCCCCAAAAATCGATTCCTTTGTTGTTTCCTGATGGGTCTTCTTCATACCCGACACGATTTACGCAAACCGTAGGCAAGTTGTTGGCAATGGCGTGACTTTGTTGAATTGTCAGCCAAGCTTGGACTTGGCATTGTCGTTCATCGTGATCGTCATCAGGGGCATAACCGATTGCAGTGGGATAAATAAGGATTTGTGCTCCCGCCAGTGTCATTAAACGCGCACCTTCGGGAAACCATTGATCCCAACATATCATTACACCTAGTTTACCGATAGATGTTTGAATCGGATTGAAGCCTAAATCGCCCGGTGCAAAATAATATTTTTCATAGTAACCAGGATCTTCAGGTATATGCATTTTTCTATAAATACCTGCGAGGCTACCGTCTTTATCTAGGACGACTGCCGAGTTGTGATAGAGGCCCTGTGTACGTTTCTCAAACACGGAACCGACAATCACAATATTATTCTCTTTAGCTGCTTGACCAAGTGATTGCGTAAGTGAGCCAGGAATCTTCTGTGCAAGCTCGAAATATTGTAAGGATTTTTCTTGACAAAAGTATAAGTTAGTATGCAATTCGCAAAGTACGACTAGATCAGCGCCTTTTTGGGCGGCGGAGTGAATTTCTGCCAGCCCGTAATCGAGATTGGCTTGATAATCGTTTTGTAGTCGTTGTTGTACGAGAGCAATGTTGATGATGCTCATTTGAGTATGTCTTTAGGTAACTGCATGGTAGCGCAGTGTAGCCCACCAAACTGCTGAGCTAAAGCGGTGTTATCAATGTCAATTATTCCTCTTGTTGGGAATAATTCTTCAAAAACTTTAAGTGTGGGCCTGTCTTGTTTGTCATTAAACGTTGGCACCAAAACAGATTTTTTCGTAATCAGAAAATTTGTATAACTTGCGGGAAGTTGTTTGCCTGATAGAAAAATCGGGGCAGGTAAAGGGAGAGGAATGAGATCGATTCTATTATTCCGTTTCTTTATGAAATGTAGCTGTGTAGCGAGCTGTTTCAAGGCTTTACTATCAGAGTCATTTTTATGGCTAGGTGCGGAATAAACTATGATGTCATCCGTGCAGAAACGGGCCAAGGTATCAATATGACCACCGGTATCGTCGCCTTGCAGTTGTATTGCATCAGCCCAGTACGTTTCGGTAGCACCAAACCAGTCGGCAAGTTTTTTCTCTAGTTCACCGAGACTGGAGTTAGGCATATTGCCATTACGTCTGAAACATGAAGATGAGCAGAGTAATTCACCCCGCCCGTTTATGTCGATATTGCCGGCTTCAAGCACTTGATCAACATGGCTGTACGAGGCATTGAAACTTAGCTGTTTAATCAGCCTTGTATTAAAGACATTGTCTTGTTCGTGATTATACTTCCGGCCCCATCCATCAAAAACAAAATCAAGTATAGTTGATTTATTGCCTGAGGCTACGCAAATGGGGCCATAGTCCCGAATCCAAGTGTCATTTGTAGGGATTGTGATAAATACGATATTTTTAATATCGATAAGCTGCTTTTCCAGTTTATGCCGAATATGCAAAGCATGGGCGGCGTCATAGGCAACAAGAATTAAATGTTGATGTTTGCTGATGTGACGCGTGAGTTCGAAGTAGGTCTTTTCTATTGCATCCAAGTGGTTTACCCAGTCAGAATACGAGTGCGGCCAGACAATAATAATCGCGTCTTGTCTTTGCCATTCGGGAGCAAGGCGGTTTGAGTTCATGGTGGCCTGTAATATGCCCGAATAAATATCAATGTATTATATAGTGCGCTTCAACCGATTTAGCTTCTGTCGTCATATTTGATTTATGTTCAGACCACTCGAATTATTTATTGGCTTTCGCTATCTACGCGCAAAAAGGCGCAACCACTTTATCTCGTTTATTTCACTTATTTCAATGTCTGGCATAGCACTTGGGATCGTTGTGATTATTACAGTTTTGTCTGTAATGAACGGGTTTCAACGTGAGATTAAGGAACGTGTTTTAAGTATGACGGCACACGCTACTGTGTTTGAATTAAACGGGGAACTTCGGGATTGGCAAAAGGTAAAGCAGGAGCTACAGGGTAATCCTGTCATTAAGGGTTCTGCGCCTTATGTACAGGGGCAGGGCATGATTGTACACGGCAAACAGGTAACGGGTGCAATGTTAAGTGGCATTGACCCTCAAGTTGAAGGCAATGTTTCTCATATTGGAGAGCATATGCTGGACGGAAATTTGGATGTTTTACGCCCCGGTAAATTTGGGATTTTGCTTGGAGCCGATTTGGCAAACTACCTTGGTGTAAAAGTTGACGACAAAATAACTATTATTACACCTGAGGCTATGGTAACTCCAGCTGGTATCTTGCCAAAGCTTAGGCGTTTTACCGTAGTAGGAAATTACTCTGTTGGGATGCCGCAATATGACCGTAATACCGCGGCGATGCACATTGAAGACGCGAAACGTTTGTTTCATTTAGGCGATTCCGTTACCGGTTTACGCCTTAGACTCGAAGATTTGTTCAGTGCGCCGACGATTACCAGAGAACTCAGGCAGCAGTTGGGCGAGGACTTCTGGGTTACGGATTGGACAGATCATAACCGCAATTTTTTTCGTGCATTGAAAATGGAAAAAACAATGATGTCGATCATTATGACGCTGATTGTAGCAGTTGCTGCATTTAATATCGTTTCCATGCTGGTTATGGTTGTTACTGACAAGCAAAGCGATATCGCGATTCTACGCACCTTGGGGATAACGCCTATGAGCATCATGGGAATTTTTATCGTGCAAGGAACGTTGATCGGCTTGATAGGCACTTTGTTGGGTGCCATAGGTGGGGTTCTGTTGGCTTTAAATCTTGAAGGTATTGTGGGTTGGATAGAAAATTTATTAGGACAAAAGATTTTACCACCTGGCGTTTATCCGATTAGTGACTTCCCGTCACAGATTATTCCCGGCGACGTGGTGACAGCATGTGTCATTGCATTTGTCCTTACTATATTAGCTACAATTTATCCAGCGTGGAAGGCTTCCCGCACACAACCTGCGGAGGCTTTGCGCTATGAGTAAATCACCATGACTCGGGTGCTGCATTGTCAAAATATTGTAAAGACGTTTAATAACGGGCCATTGCGGGTGGAAGTGCTCAGAGGGGTTAATTTTGAGGTTGAAGAGGGTAGCAAGGTTGCAATTGTGGGTGCATCAGGTAGTGGTAAAAGTACCCTAATGCATTTACTAGGTGGTCTGGATGAGCCAGATTCCGGCAGTGTTCAAATTTGTGGTGAAGATATATCGAAATTATCCGATGCTGAGCGTGGTCGATTGCGTAATCAATCTTTGGGTTTTATTTATCAGTTTCACCATTTATTGCCAGAGTTTACGGCCTTGGAGAATGTTGCGCTACCCTTGTTTCTGCAGGGTGGTTCTGTTTTTGAGGCAACCGAGCGAGCTAAAGAGTTTTTGCTCAAGGTTGGGTTGCCTAAGCGGATTCTGCACAAGCCTGCTGAGCTTTCCGGGGGTGAACGACAACGCGTTGCAATTGCAAGGGCATTGGTAACCAAGCCGAAGGTGATTCTCGCGGATGAACCGACCGGAAATCTTGATCGTAAGAATGCCGTTCAGGTGCAAAAGCTGATGTTGGAGTTAAACGAGGAATTGGAAACTGCAATTATAGTCGTAACGCATGATGCTGGAATTGCGGGATCAATGATGAATACTTATGTATTGGAGGACGGCAAATTGTTAAACACTTAATTGGTGAGTCAGGCGAGTTTTTCATCGTGATTAATGGAAGGTATACGAAATGATACTGAGTTTCGGGAACAACTATTTTTCTGACCGGCGTGACCGGTGCAGTCTTCTGCGCTTCCAGAATGAGATAACGTAAACAAACCAGATGATTCTTACCGCAGTATAACCTGTTAGCCCAGATAAGGTGCCCAGGAACAAGCATCCTACAAGAAATGGACGCCACCGCTCTCGCAGTTCAGTAAATAGCCAATTCAGGCTAAGTTCAAATTCAAACGATTCCAAATGCACATTTGTAAGCCACGCACCTGCTTTGTAGGCAAGAAAAAAGAGTGGGGGCATGGTAATAGGATTAGTAACCCACACGAGCGCAACTGAGATAGGTAGGTTACAACGAAGAATAATAGCTAGTCCTGCAGCAAGTACCATTTGAAAAGGAAGAGGGATAAAAGCGATAAAGAGCCCTACTGCACAAGCGTTTGCCACCGATCTTCTATTCATGTGCCATAGGTTGCGGTCGTGAACAAGTTCACCATAAATACTGAAAGGTTGATCATCACGAATGACCAGATTGGAAAATAATTTATTCAGAAACTTGCGCGGCATCGGTTTTGTGATTAGAACTTGGACATAGGTCTCGCTACGTTATTTAATCGCATAAGATTGCTCAAAAATGTAAGTAAGGCTAACAGATGATTAGATTCGTTTTGGCATTTTTGTTAGGGGTCATTATTTTAACAATGTTCAAATCTTTACCGCACTGGCAGTGGATTTTTGGGATTGTCCCCGCAGTTTTAGTAGGGGTTAGGTTCCCTCGCTGTATCGTATTCGTGGGCCTTGTATCAGGATTTTTATGGGCGCTTTGCCATGCCTACTTGAAACTATATCCAACATTTGATGAATCTCTGGAAGGGGTCGACTTGGATGTAGTTGGACAAATAGCGTCTATCCCTTCCGTTCGAGGATATGGTACACGGTTTGAATTTTCGATTTTCAGTGCTAGTCGTGCAGATGACAATAAAAAGATAATCGTTCCGAAAAAAATTCGGTTAAGTTGGTTTGACGAGGTTCCGACCTTACAGTTAGGGGAGCAATGGCAACTGCGCGTACGACTGAAACGTCCATGGGGTTTTGCAAATCCAGGTGGTTTCGATTATGAAAAGTGGCTGTTTGAACATGGAATCCGGGCCACGGGCTACGTCAGAAATGCTGAGCTTGCCAAGCGCATAAAGACGGGAGGTATCGAGCACCCGATATATTTTTTACGTGCTCGCTTGCATCAACAGTTACAACAGGCGTCTTTGGGTGAAAATTCTGCTGTCATTCAAGCGCTTACACTTGGAGAAAAAGGTGCTATAAGTTCGCAGCACTGGAAAGTGCTTACCGGCACAGGAACAAATCATCTGCTTGCCATTTCGGGACTGCATGTAGGTATTGTCTCCGGAATGATTTATCTACTGGTATTGCGATTATGGAGGTTAAGTGAATTTTTGTGTTTACGAATTGCAGCGCAGAGAGTAGCTGCCTTGGCCGGGATAGCAGCATGTATAACGTATGCCATGTTGGCAGGTTTTTCCATACCGACACAGCGTGCCATGATCATGGCAACAGTGGCATTTATGGCGGTATATTTTGGTAAATCATTGCGTCTCTGGAGCCTGTTGTCGATTGCACTTTTAATCGTCCTTTGCTGGGACCCATACTCCGTACTAAGCCCCGGTTTTTGGTTGTCTTTTTTGGCAGTAGTACTGATTTTTTTTGCAGTGGCAAACAAGTCGACCGGCAGGCGTTCATGGTTACTGCGTTTAGGACGTATGCAGTGGGTTTTAGCGCTTGGACTGCTACCTCTCACGCTGGTGTTTTTTCAACAAGCAGCTCTGATTTCTCCGATCGCTAATTTTTTTGCTGTTCCTTGGGTTAGTTTTGTAGTTGTACCTTGCGTGTTGTTTGGCTCAGGTCTTTTGGCGTTCAGTGACAGTTTGGCTGGTTGGGTATTGCAAGGTGCTGATTATTCCATAGGTATATTTTGGTGGCTTCTTAGTTACTTATATGAGTTTCCTTATGCAAAATGGGTACATTCGACGCCTAGTTGGGCACTATTACCGGCTGCATTTGGAGTTTTATTGTTACTATCGCCCAAAAAATGCCCTGGTAAAGCCTTGAGTTTGGCATTGCTTAGTCCATTGGTCTTTGCGCAATCGACTCCAGTTCAGGATGATGAACTAATGCTTACTGTCTTGGATGTGGGACAGGGTCTAGCAGTTGTTATGGAGACCAAGCACAGGCTTTTGTTGTATGACACTGGGCCAATTTACGGCAGTAGCTTTAATGCCGGTGAATCCCTCATAGTACCTTATTTGCGTGAACGCGGTGTTAAAAAGATCGATAAGCTGATCGTCAGTCATACTGACAAAGATCACTCTGGAGGGTTACATGGGATATTGGATAATATGCAGGTAACTCAACTGGTCACGAGTACACCGGATGAATTCAACCATGGTGATTTGAGCTCATGTAGGGAAGGTATTGCATGGGAGTGGGATGAGGCATATTTTCAATTTTTGCATCCTGATGATGACGTCTATAAATTTTCAAGAAATGATCAATCTTGTGTACTACTTGTGACGCACTCAAGCGGTGCTACCGCTCTGATAACTGGCGATATTGAACGTCCAGTTGAACAGATTCTGGTAGAAAATCAGGCAGATTTGCTTGATACTGATGTTTTGATCGTTCCGCATCATGGAAGCAATTCATCTTCAACCGCGGCCTTCATTCAATCCACTTCTCCACAGTATGCCGTGTTCGTATCAGGCTATCGAAATCCGTATGGTTTCCCAAGTGAGGAAGTAGTTTCACGTTATGCATCACTTGGTGCTGAATTAGTCAATACGGCGTCACAGGGTATGGTTACATTTACTTTTTCTACTCAACATGGGATTCAATTGCGTCCCGGATATCGCGATGTGCGTAGAAGGTTTTGGCATTCCAACTTTTAGAAGAAAAAGGTTTGTATATTCACTAAAGAGGCCTCATGAAGTACCGGGGTACGAGTAAGTATGTAATTTGTGAACTACGGTTATGACTACACATGGTTCTATGCAAAATAGCTGGCAAGTCTACCGCCGACTTCTGAGTTATACCTTTTCTCAATGGCATTATCTTTTGCTTGGCTCACTGGCGTTGCTAATTTTTTCTGGCATGAATGCACTTATTCCTTATTTGCTTGGACCGTTTATTGATAATACTTACGTCAATAAAAATTACGATGAAATTAAATGGATCCCACTTGCTTTGTTGGCAATAATTATTTTGCGTGGAGCTACTAACTTTATCGGCACATATTTTATCGGTTACATTGGTGCGTATGTAATCAAAATACTACGGCAGGAGATGTTCAATCGGATACAGTATTTCCCTGCTCAATTTTTTGATCGCCAATCTACTGGTGAAATACTTTCCAAGTTTTCTTTTGACGTGGAGCGAGTAATTGGAGCTGCGGTCAAAAGTTTGCGTAGCCTTATTCAGGATAGTTCACATATCCTGTTTCTACTTGGCGTGATGTTTATCAATAATTGGAAACTGACACTAATGTTTTTAATTGTTACGCCTTTGATTGTTATAGCAGTTGGATATACAAGCAAGCTCTTCAGAAAGTATAGCACGCGTATGCAAAAGTCCGTTGGTAAAATTACACACATCGTTGAAGAAAGTATCATTGGTCATCGTATTGTAAAAATATTTGACGGTCAGAAATATGAAATTGACAAGTTTGCGCAAGCCAACGAAAAATACCAGCGTAGTAACTTAAAAATGGTTATGACTAAAGCAGCCAGCACACCGATTATTCAAATGCTAGTGGGTCTTGTATTGGTGATGGCGTTAGTTATTGCGGCAAAACCAGCTCTATCCGCAGAGGAAACTGCAGGTAGTTTTATCAGCTTTATTGTGGCGATGGTATGGATTTTAACACCTGCAAGAAGGCTTACTCTTGTGAATGAAATACTTCAGACGGGTATTGCAGCGGGCAAAAGCGTATTTGAATTGATTGATACTGAAAAGGAATACCAACCTTCGACAAAAAAACTAGTAGGTTGTAAAGGAAAAATTGATTATCAAGGCATCTATTTCAAATATGACTCAAAGAATAATCAAGTCTTGGAGCATGTCAGTTTAACAATCGAGCCGAGCGAAACTGTTGCATTTGTTGGTAAATCCGGAAGTGGTAAGAGCACTATTGTTAACCTTTTACCGAGATTTTATACCATTAATCAAGGGAGAATACTGATAGACGGGACAGATATAAATAATGTTAGCCTCATATCTTTACGAGAAAAAATTGCGATTGTAAGTCAGGAAGTTGTGTTATTTAACGATACGATTGCAAACAATATCGCTTATGCAAAAAATCTGACAGCTGATGACCCACGCATATTACAGGCAGCGGAGGCTGCACACGTATTGGAATTTACCGACAAGATGCCGGATAAATTGAATACGCTAGTAGGTGAAAATGGTGTATTACTATCGGGGGGGCAGCGTCAGCGAATTGCAATTGCAAGGGCGTTATTAAAAGATGCGCCCATTTTAATTCTGGATGAAGCTACCTCTTCCTTGGACACTGAATCTGAGAAATACATTCAAGATGCACTAGAAATGCTGCGGACAGGCCGGACTACTCTAATAATTGCTCACCGATTGTCTACGGTTGACAGGGCCGACAGAATCGTGGTCATGGAAAAAGGACATATTGTCGGAGTTGGCAAACATCACGAATTAGTTGAAAGCAATGAGACCTATGCGGGTCTTTATAAAATGCAGGCGCATCGGCTTTCCTCAACACAGAATACATAAGCTCCAGAATAACAACCGCTTTTTTAATTTGAACATTAATATAGAAAAAATCTGGTATTCAAAAAATTTACTTTCTACTATCCTTTTGCCTGTATCATGGTTATTCCAAATAACGGTTGTGGTACGCAGGATTTATTATCGTTTACGCCTCCCCAATGCAGGTGCTTCCAAAATATTTACCATTGTTATCGGTAATATAACTGTAGGTGGTACAGGTAAAACACCTTTTGTTATTTGGCTTGCACAAATGTGTAAAGACCAAGGGCTGCGCGTCGGTATCGTATCCCGAGGGTATAAGCGTAATAATGAGCAAAGGATAGTTGAGGTGCATCCTCACAGTATTCCTGGGGAAGTCGGTGATGAAGCTTTATTATTGGCACTGAAGACAGCGTGTCCTGTAGTTGTAGCTGCCAACCGTAGTCAAGCAGTCGACCGGCTAGTCAGTAAATATGACATTAATGTCGTGCTTTCAGATGATGGGCTTCAACATTACAATTTACCACGTAGTGTTGAAATTGCCGTGATTGATGGGGAACGACAGCTCGGTAATGGTAGATGTTTGCCTGCTGGCCCACTGCGTGAACCCGCCGTCCGTTTAGACTCATGTGATTTAGTGGTGTATAATGGTGGTAAGGGTTCATATCAATACTTCTTTGAAGCTGACCATGGTAACTTGGTCTCACTTTCTTCTGACACGGCATGCAAGCCTCTTAGTGACTTTAAGAACCTCATCGTACATGCCGTTGCTGGGATAGGAAATCCGACACGTTTTTTTAGGACACTCCAAAATGCAGGTCTGCGTATCATAGAGCATAGGTTTCCTGATCATCATGCTTATCAAGAGACTGACCTTGATTTTAATGGCAATGACCCCATTCTCATGACCGAGAAGGATGCCGTAAAATGTAAGCGATTTAAGGATAAAAATATTTGGTATCTTCCCATATCTTTGTTACCGAATAGTGTACTGGAAAAACGTATTTCTACTCTTATAGGAGGGATCCCACGTGGATAAAAAACTACTTGATATTCTTGTTTGCCCTGTTACAAAAGGTTCACTAAAGGTTGACGAGGAACGGCAAGAACTCATCTCTACATCAGCTCGTCTTGCTTACTCTATACGTGATGGGATTCCTGTGATGTTGGAAGATGAGGCAAGAGCGATTAATGAAGAGGAGTATCAGAAATATAAATCCATGTAGTTTATAGTTTTCTTTGTTTTGTGAATCCTGCAAAAAGAACACTTGGTGAGTTTCAAAGTAGTTATTCCTGCCCGCTACGCATCTTCCCGCCTGCCGGGAAAAGTACTATTAAAGATAAAAGCCAAACCGATCATCCAGTATGTTTATGAAAATGCCTGTGCCAGTAGAGCTGAGCAAGTTGTCATTGCAACAGATGACCAGAGGGTTATAGATTGTGCGCAATCTTTTAATGCTGAAGTTTGCCTTACTTCCAGCAAACACAAGTCAGGAACTGACCGAATTGCCGAAATTGCTCAAACTTATTCATGGGAAGACGATACTGTTATCGTGAACGTGCAAGGTGATGAGCCTATGATGCCGGCTGAACACATAAATCAGGTTGCGAGGAATTTAATTACTCATCCCGATGTAAGTGTATCAACGCTATGTACACCGATACTCAGTATTGAAGAATATAACAACTCAAATGTGGTTAAGGTGATTCGAGATGAAAGTAATACAGCAGTAACTTTTAGTAGAAAAACTGCATCTACTTATCACCAAGATAATAAAGGCCATGGCATGTATCGCCATTTGGGCATTTATGCGTATCGGGTTGAATTTTTAAAAGAGTTTACTCATTTGCCGCAGTCTGAACTGGAAAGGCAGGAATCACTGGAACAACTACGTGTATTAGAAAATAATAAATCAATATTTGTAGGTATGTGTGATTTTTATGAAGGGGTAGGTGTGGATACACAAGAAGACTACGAGGCTTTATTGAAAATTACGTAACTTGAATACTTCAATCGGTTAAAAATCAAACATGGCTTGTATTTTCAATTTTTGATCGTGGTGTGTTGAACTATTTTCGAGGTTTGACGTCCATATTTACATTTTTCAGGAAACTGAAACCTTGACGCACACCTATCCGTTCAGGTTTGGCTGTTAGCTAGGTATTGAGTATTGCTTGTTGTTGTAAACGCTTGAAAAATGTTGAATCTTTAGTAATATTTCGCCGCTGAATCAATGAGATGAACCTTCTTTTTGACACTAAAAAGTGTACAGACAGATGATAAAAATAGAACACTTACATAAAAAATTTGGGCACTTGGTTGCAGTTGAAGACCTGTCTTTTTCTGTAGAGTCTGGAGAAGTGCTCGGTTTTTTGGGACCAAATGGTGCAGGCAAGTCAACTACGATGAAAATGATAACCGGATTTTTGGTGCCCACCTCAGGCGATATCAATGTCTGTGATTTCAATGTAACTGAAGAACCCGTTGAAGCAAAAAAGTGTATAGGCTACTTGCCCGAAGGTGCACCGAGCTATGGTGAGATGACCTCCTTGCAATATCTCGAATTTATCTCGGAAATTCGTAGGCTAAAGGGCCAGGAAAAGACAGAGTGCCAGGAAAAGGTTATCGAGCTTTTACATCTGGAAAAAGTACTCAATCAATCAATTGAAACGCTATCAAAAGGCTTTAAAAGGAGAGTGGGGCTTGCACAAGCAATTATCCATGACCCGCAAGTACTGATATTAGATGAACCTACTGATGGGTTAGACCCAAATCAAAAGCATGAAGTGAGAGAGCTTATCAAAAGCATCGCACCAGAAAAAGTTATCGTTATATCCACTCATATTCTTGAAGAAGTCGATGCAATTTGTACGCGCGCAATTATCATTGCTGATGGAAAGATTTTAGCTGACGACACACCTAAAGGGCACCGAAGCAAGTCTCCAAAAAATACACTAGATGACAGATTTCGTGAAATCACCAGTTCCAGACTGTCATGAAAAATATCATTACAATTTTTAAGCGTGAATTAAATGGTTACTTTGCCACGCCGGTTGCGTACGTATTTATTGTGATTTTCTTGATCATGAGTGGAGCATTGACTTTTTACCTTGGCAATTATTATGAGAGAGGGCAGGCGGATTTAATACCGTTCTTTCAATTTCATCCATGGCTTTATCTTTTTCTTGTTCCGGCTATTGCCATGCGGTTATGGGCTGAAGAGCGTAAAACTGGAAGCATTGAATTGCTGATGACGCTTCCAATATCGGCTGGCCAAGCTGTAGTCGGTAAGTATTTGGCAGCTTGGGTGTTTATAGGCATTGCTTTGCTATTAACTTTCCCGACTTGGGTTACGGTAAACTATCTAGGTAACCCGGATAATGGTGTTATTTTAGCTGCTTATGTCGGAAGTGCGCTAATGGCGGGAGGTTTTTTGGCCATCGGGGCATGTATCTCCGCGACGACTAAAAATCAGGTTATCGCATTTATCATCACCGTTGTTATTTGCTTTGTCTTTTTACTGGCAGGGTCTTCATTAGTGCTAGACTTTTTCAAACTCTGGGTTCCGCAAAACATTGTCGATTCAATTTCTTCGTTGAGTTTTTTAACTCATTTCGTTTCTATTGCAAAAGGCGTCATTGATTTACGCGATATTATTTATTTTGTTACTTTGATAGGCCTTTGGTTGTATGCAAATACTCTGGTCGTTGAGATGAAAAAGGCCAGCTAGACTGATGACGACACGAGGGGGAAAATCAATAACGCTCATGGGTTTGGCTGCGCTTGCTATTTTGTTTTTAGTGATAAATATGGCAAGCAACATATTTCTTACAGGCGTGCGTGCCGATTTAACTTCAAATAAGTTGTATACCCTTACCGAGGGGACGCGCAATATCGTTGCTGGTATTGATGAGCCGATTACCATATATCTATTCTACTCGGATAAGGCCAGTGAAAGGGCACCGTTATTGCGCACCTATGCAACGAGGGTAGAAGAACTATTACGGGAATACGTGCAACTGTCGGAAGGAAATATTTTTCTCCATATAGTGGACCCAGTCCCTTATTCTGAAGAAGAAGATCAAGCGGCTGCCATCGGTTTGCAAGCCATGCCGATTGGCAACACTGGCAAGAATATCTACTTCGGCTTGGTAGCAAATAATGCCGTAGGTGATACTGAAATTATCGAGTTTTTACAGCCGCAGCGCGAGCAGTTTCTTGAATACGATATTACTAAATTAATCCATACACTCACAAACCCAAAAAAGGCCGTCATAGGTATCATCACTCAACTTCCCATGTTTGGTGGTTTTGATATAGAGACCACACGAATGACAAAAGAATGGGCCATTATTGCTCAGATGAGGCAACTGTTTGAATTAAGACAGCTTGACGTTACTACAAAGCAAGTCGATAAGGATGTGGATATTTTAATGGTCGTACATCCAAAGAATCTTGCTGAACCTGCTTTATACGCAATAGATCAGTTTGTAATGCGAGGTGGCAGGGTACTATTTTTTGTTGATCCGCATTCTGAGATTGATGTGCCTGTGCGTGAGCAGAATTCACCGCTTGAAGTCGAGGGTGGGCGTAGCTCAAATGTAAAATGGCTATTTGATGCTTGGGGGGTTGAGTACGACCCAACTTCAGTAGTATTAGATCGTAAGTATGCGCTTACGGTGAGTGGTGAACGCCAAAGAGAATCAAGGCATTATGCTCTGCTGGGTATCAGGCAGGGAGATATAAATAACGAAGATATCATCTCCTCGGAGCTTGAACTCATCAGCGTAGGTATCGCAGGCCATATTAAAGCCAAGCAGGGAGCTGATATCCGAGTTATTCCTGTCTTTACTTCAAGCAGCGATGCCATGCTTACAGAAGCTACACATTTTCGCTTCCTCCCTGACTTAAGTCAGTTAAGTGACAACTTCAGACCGACGGGAGAACGGTATACGCTTATGGGCCGTGTACAGGGCCAGCTTGATTCCGCTTTTCCAGATGGCAGACCTGTTATGGATGAAGAAGATGCTCCTGATCATTTGATGAACACTCAGGAAGATGCAAACTTCATCGTCATTGCGGATACCGATGCTTTAAGCGATCGCATGTGGGTTCAGGCCCAGGAGTTTTTTGGGCAACGCATTTTCAATGCCTGGGCCAACAATGGCGATTTAATAATTAATGCGATTGATAATTTAACGGGTAGCTCAGACTTGATAAGTATTCGTGGGCGTGAAGTCTCGTCACGGCCATTTATACGCGTACAAGAATTACGTCTTGCCGCTGACCAGAATTTTCGGGTAACAGAGCAATCTCTTCAGGTCAAGCTAGAAGAAGCTGAGCAAAAATTAGTGAAATTACAAAAACAGCGTGACGATAACAACGATTTGATGCTATCCCCTGAGCAAGAAGCTGAAATTCAGAAATTTCAGCAGGAGAAATTTAAAGTACGCAAACAACTAAGGCAGGTTAGACATACTCTCGACCTCGATATTGAAAGGCTTGGTACACAACTAAAATTTATTAACATTGGCTTGGTTCCAATAATTATTTCAATATTGGCACTTATTTTATCCGTTCTAAGGAGTAGAAAAAGAAAGCGTGCGTTAGGCCTATGAAATTAAAGTCATTGCTCATTTTAATCATCGCGATTGCCGTTGGAGCAGCAGCTTATTATTTACGTTCAAATCCAAAGCAAGGGGTAACAGACGCTGGTTCCTATTTGATTCCCGGTTTATCTACAAAGCTCAATGATGTAAGGAAACTCACGATACTTGGGGTTGACAATGTTTTACTAGCAGTTATCAGTAAGTTGGAAAACAGCTGGGTTGTAGAAAATCGTGATGGTTATGAAGCAGATATTGACACTATACGTGCAGCTTTTAACGATCTTGCCGAAGCCAGACTAATTGAGATCAAGACTTCAAATCCTGAAAATTATGGCAAGCTAGGAGTTAGAGACATTACGGATGAGAGCGCTCAGGGCATACAGTTTTCAATAGAAGGATTGGGTGAACCAGTCAACATTATTGCGGGGAAAAAAGATAGTAACAGAAAAAATTTACAATATATCAGGCGTGTAGGTGAGCAACAGAGCTGGCTAATCAATAAGGATCTGAATTTGAATAGGGATGTAACCCAATGGCTGCGCGAGGATATTTTAGACATTCCACCAGAACGTATAAAGAGTGTAAAAATTCAACACAAGGATAGTAGTGAGATTTCGATTGAAAATAAAGGTATCGGACAATATGAATTTATGCTTTCAAATCCTTTGCCTGAGGGGAAAGAAGTATCTGAATCCGAACTCTATCAGGTTGCCAATGCATTATCGTCGTTACAGCTCAGAGATGTTGTGGCGTTGGAGAAACTGGATAAAGAAATTGAAAATTCGGTTACTACAACTTTCGTGACGTATGATGGCTTAACGGTTACCGCAAAGTCATTTTCGGTTAAGGAAAAAACTTATTCCACGTTTTCTATTGAATTTGATGCGGATGATGTAGAGGAAAATTTTGAAAAAGAACTTGAGCAATCTACTGGTTCAGCACCCAATACGGGTATTGCAGCAGCCGAAGAGTTCGAGCAAAAGACAGCTCCAAGGCTTGAGGGGTGGGCCTTTACCTTACCCATGATTACTCGGGACGCGCTAATTAAAAGGCTTGAAAATTTTGTTTTGGATGAAGGCACTTGATGGATAAGTCCCTAAATGAAGGGAAGCCCTACTTGATATTTTTTCATTGCATAAAGCTCGATGCCTCCGAGCGTCTTTCTCTCAACCTATGAATTTTTAGCCTGTTTTTCTGCCAAGCCGGTGTAATTCGAAGGTGTAAGCGCCATTAAGCTTTTTTTCTCATCTTCGGGCAGGTCCCGGGATTGAATAAAAGAATCCAGCTTTTCCCTGTCAGGAGAATTCCCACGGGTGAGTTTCTTCAGTTTTTCGTAAGCATCTGCAATGTTGTATTTGCGCATTACAGTTTGTATTGGCTCGGCAAGCACTTGGCTGTTTTTCTTCAGGTCTTCCTCAAGCCGGCGAGTATCTACCTCAAGTTTCGAAAGACCTTTTAATAACGATTGGTACCCTATTTCACAGTGTGCCACCGCAACGCCAAGGTTTCGCAGCACTGTTGAGTCGCTTAAATCTCGCTGCCAGCGTGAAATGGGTAATTTTTCAGAGAAATGTTTAAGAAATGCGTTTGCTATGCCGAAATTACCTTCCGCGTTTTCAAAATCAATAGGATTGACTTTATGCGGCATAGTGGATGAACCTGTTTCCTCTGCTACGACTTTTTGTTTGAAATACCCGATAGCAATGTATGCCCACACATCTCTACAAAAATCGGTAAGGATTGTACTAATCCTGCTTAGTGCATCACTGTATTCCGCAATATAGTCATGAGGTTCAATCTGTGTAGTATAGTGATTGACGTCCAGTCCGAGAGACCGAATAAAATTCGACGATATCTTCTCCCAATCGACATCGGGATAGGCTACCAGATGCGCGTTATAATTGCCGCCCGCGCCGTTCATTTTTCCCAACAGTTTAATCGACTTGAATACTGCAAGCTGTCTCTGTAAACGTGCCTGTACATTGGCGAATTCTTTTCCCATCGTGGTGGGGGAAGCAGGTTGGCCATGCGTGTGTGACAGCATGGGGGTATTTGCGTATTGATGCGCGACCTGTCTCAAGTATCCGGTTATCTTTTCGATACTTGGCAGCAGCACTTCATTACGCATGTCACGCAGCATCAATCCGTATGCCAAGTTGTTAATATCCTCAGAGGTGCAGGCAAAGTGAATGAATTCAGATATTTTTTGTAGTTCCTTGTGAGAAGCCGCTTTTTCTTTCAGATAATATTCGACTGCCTTAATATCATGATTGGTAACCGCTTCGATATCCTTGATTCGTCTTGCGTCCGTAATACTGAAGTTTGCGACGATCTCATCCAAAAATCCGTTTGTAGCAGGCGATAGTGGAGGAGCTTCAGAGATATCAGGGTTTTCCGTAAGTAGCTTCAGCCAATGTATCTCGATGGCTACGCGGTATTTGATTAAGCCGTATTCGCTTGCGATTCCTTGCAAATGTTTTGTTTTATCCGCGTAACGACCATCGACAGGAGAAATTGCAGTGAGCGAATCAGTACGTTTCATTTATCCAGTTCGTAATTCGTTAGTAAGTGGCAGTACAATCGCTTATTATACTACAGCACCTCGTCAGCAAGCTGTTTAATTGCGGCAATGGTAATGTAGCTTGCTTTTATCGAGGCACAGTCGAACAGAGTAATGAGTGACTCAAACTATCGTATTGAACATGACAGCATGGGTAAACTTGAAGTACCTGCCGATGCCTTGTATGGGGCTCAAACACAACGCGCCATTAATAATTTTCCCATAAGCGGGCTTGTAATGCCCAGACAGTTTATTCGTGCTTTGGGGCTTATCAAGGCTGCCTGTGCAAGCGCGAACCTTGAGTTGGGGTTACTGTCCAGAGATATCGAAGCTGCTATCAGGAAAGCATCAATGGCCGTAGCGCAAGGGGAATATGATAAACATTTTCCCGTTGATGTATTTCAAACAGGGTCGGGCACAAGCACAAACATGAATGCAAATGAAGTGATCGCGCATCTTGCGAACTCACTGAGTGATGAGAGCGTGCATCCAAACGACCATGTGAACATGAGCCAGAGTTCCAACGACGTGATTCCAACTGCAATTCATGTGAGTGCCTGTCTGCAAATTGAGGAAAAATTGAAACCAGCTTTAGTACATCTCATTGATGTCTTAAAAAACAAGGCCAAACAGAATCAGCACCACGTCAAAACCGGGCGTACACATCTGATGGATGCAATGCCGGTGACTATTGACCAGGAGCTTGAAAGTTGGGCGCAGCAAATTGAGTATGCGATGGAACGTATCGATCATGCGCTGACACACTTATGTCAACTTGCGCAAGGTGGTACGGCAGTGGGGAGCGGGATCAATGCTGACGCGAGGTTTGGTGATTTGGTTGCCAAACAGTTGGCTTCGATGACGAAATTTCCATTTGAATCTAAACCCAACAAGTTTGAAGGGCTGAGTTGTCAGGATGCTGCCGTTGAAATGAGCGGTCAATTAAAAACGCTTGCGGTAAGTTTAATGAAGATTGCAAATGATTTGAGATGGATGAACTCCGGCCCTCTAGCCGGTTTGAGTGAAATTTCATTACCAGCACTACAACCGGGAAGCAGCATCATGCCGGGCAAAGTTAATCCGGTTATACCTGAAGCAGTTGCTATGGTATGCGCACAAGTGATAGGGAATGATATGACAATTACTGTTGCTGGGCAGTCCGGCAATTTCCAGTTGAATGTAATGCTGCCTGTAATTACTTATAACCTGTTACAGAGTATCGAGTTGCTAGCGAACTCATCCAAAGTCTTGGCAGACAAAGCCGTTGAAGGCTTTAGCGTGAACGAAGATGTCTTGAGGGAAGCGTTAGCTAAAAATCCTATTCTTGTCACTGCTTTGAATCGTGTAATTGGCTACGAAAAAGGTGCGGCGATTGCCAAGGCCGCTTATGCATCTGGCCGGCCTGTCTTTGAAGTAGCGAAGGAAATGACCGACTTGAGTGACGAACAATTGAAAAACCTGCTTGACCCTGCAAAATTGACTCGAGGGGGAATTCAGGAAACATAGCAGGAGGGCGCGGAAATTTTAATCTACGCTACTCTGGGAATCTCAGGCTTGCGTCCGTCAAAGTAATCTTCGATGGTGTAAATCTGCACTTTTTGGACGTTCATAAACTTGCCTGTATTGGCGGCAGTATCGCGCATACCTCTGGTTACTCTGTCTTCGAAACAAGTAAACACGCCTAAATCAGCACCAGCTTGATGACGTGCACCATTGAATGCCTGTACGTCCGCAGGCTTGGTATTTCCGCCTTTTACTTGTGAAACGATATCAATAAACTCGCCTTTGCGTATGGCTATACGCCCACGTCCATCAATGCCCTTATCTCCCCGTTGTTTTTTGTTAGCTTCCATGCCGTCCACCAGTGTAGCTGCCCATCGCTCAAAGCGGAACTTGTCAAGACTGGCAAGTTTCTTGGCTTGCTCAATTGTCTTGGGCATCCCAATAAATTGAATATCTGACCAGATGCTTTCAAAGTGGTTCCGTAACCGTTTTTCAATAACCTTGCAAGCTGTTACACACACGTCAATACCAATCCAACTGCGATGGAGTGCTTGTGCGGCATGAAGGGTCGTGCCGCACCCACAAAACGGGTCCAACACTACATCGCCTTCGTTGGAGCTTGCCTTGATAATGCGTTCAAGTAAGGCAAGTGGCTTTTGTGTAGGATAGCCGGATGTTTCAGGATGATTCCCTCGTAACGCTTCTATTACCCACCAGTCTCGACAAAAAATTTCCGTGTACCAGCCTGTGCGATCCTTTTTTATCTCTATATTCTTAAACCCGTACTTGTGCGTCAGATACGATTTTTCTTTTATCGGGTTGAAACAGTAAGAGCCGGACTTTACATAGAAAAATAGAACATCATGTTTACGCCCGAACCATCGTTTGCTTACTCCACCTGTCCGATATGCCCAAATAATTTCATTCCTGAAATTTTGTTTTTCAAAAATTCCATCCATGAGCAATTTTAGGCTGTGGCTCATAGTCGTATCGCAATGTAAATAAATGCTGCCAGTGGGCTTAAGGACTCGATAACATTCTCGCAGTCGGTTCGCCATGTAGGAAAGATAAGCCATTTCTGATCCTTCACTATGTATCTGGCGTAACCCTTCCATGGTCGGTGCCAGCGACGGGTCACCGGCTACCTCATCGAAGTCGTTAATTGCTTCGTGCCATTGCCACGTATCATCAAATGCTACCCATTGTGCCCCGCCGTGAAAGGCATTGTAAATCCGCTTCGAGTTAAACGGTGGGTCGAGATAAATCAGGTCGACAGACTCGTCTGCAATATCCTCTCGCATGACATCGAGACAATCCCCAAAATACAACTTGTTCGGGGGGGGGGGGGGGGGGGGGGAGGTACATAAGTAGATTATTCCGAGATTAAATCAGTATATCGACTAAGTGTTTATCACTCGTTGAATGATGGATAACATGATAGCCACACTTGCCAATAAATTCACGCAAGTTTGTTTTGTTTTTCACGTAAAATAAGTATTCCAGCAAATACAATCAGCGTAGCCCCTGCGAAAGTTGTCAGAGTTATGATCTCGTCCCAAAACCACCATCCAATCAGACCGGCAAAGATGATCGAAGAGTAGGTAAATACTCCCACGCGGCTGGCTGGTGCAAGTGTATACGCACGTGTAAGCAATAATTGTCCACAAGTACCGGCAATTCCTAACAAGATGAGCAATAGCCATTGATAGGTTGTTGGCGGCTGCCAATACCAGAACAGAGGGATTGCTGATATCACGAGGCTGATAATGGCAAAATAAAAAACAATGCGACTAGCTGGCTCTGTATCAGCCATGCGTCGAATCGTAACTTTCGCAAATGCTGCAAGTGCTCCTCCAAGCAGACCTATTAAAGATGCAATTTGAATTGCACCAGTAGGTTTTAGAACGAATACTACACCGAGAAAACCGACCATAATCGCCAGTATTGTACGAACAGAGATAAACTCGCTTATCCATATAAAAGCGAATATTGGAATAAACAAAGGCACACTGATTTTCAGTAATGTTGCATCTGCCAACGGTAGTTTTCCCAGAGCATAAAAGAAGCAATACAATGCCGATACGCCGGCCAGGGACCGAATCAGGTGAAAGTGTAAAACGGTTGTTTTAATTGAACTCACTCCAACGCGAAACAATATCGGAGAGAGTGCGACCAAACCGAAAAGATTTCTGAAAAATACTATGTTCTGAGTTGGTATCGATCCAGTCAACAGCTTGACCAGTGATCCCATGACAATAAAACATAGCTCACCTAAAAGGATACAAATACTTCCGAGCAAAATGTTATTTGTACGCATTGCCTTTGTAATTTTGTGACAAAGGAGGATGGAACTATGCTGCCAACTGCCTTAACACGTAATGGAGAATGCCGCCATTCTGGTAGTATTCGACTTCTTGAGGGGTGTCGATTCGAACAATTACCTCAAATGATTTTTCATCGCCATTAGCGCTGCGAATGGTAATAGTTACCGTTTTGGCCGTACCATTTTGCAGTCCTGTAATGCTGTAGGTCTCCTTGCCGCTTAGTCCCAAGCGCTCTGCACAGTCCTCTGGTCTGTATTGTAGCGGCAAAATACCCATGCCTATGAGATTGGAACGATGTATGCGTTCGTAACTTTCTGCGATTACAGCGCATACTCCCAACAGACACGGGCCCTTTGCAGCCCAATCTCGTGATGAGCCGGAGCCGTATTCTTTACCGGCAAGAATAATAGTGGGTATACCTTCCTGTTTGTAGCGCATGGCGGCGTCATAAATGGAGGTTTGCTCACCACTGGGTATATGGATGGTTATTCCACCCTCTGTGCCGGGTACCAGTTTATTGCGTAAACGTATATTGGCAAACGTGCCACGCATCATGACTTCATGGTTACCACGTCTTGATCCGTATGAATTGAAGTCCGTATGGTTCACGCCTTTTTCTCGCAGGTATTTACCTGCGGGGCTATCCGGTGCGATTGCACCTGCTGGTGAAATATGATCCGTTGTGACTGAATCGCCTAAATAGGCTAATACTCGAGCATCTTTGATATCGGTAACGTCTTCAACATTCATCGTCATGTCTTCGAAATAAGGAGGATTGGCAATGTATGTAGAATCATTCCAGGTAAACAGTTTGCTTTGGTCGGCCTGTAAGCTATTCCAGTTCTTTTCTCCACTGAACACGTCGCTGTAAGAGCGGACGTATTGGTCCGTAGATAGAAAGCTTGAAACAATAGCAGTAATTTCTTGTTGGCTTGGCCAAATATCTTTCAGGTAAACTGGTTTGTTGTCTTGGTCATGTGCGATAGGTTCGTTGTATACATCTACGTTCATGCTGCCAGCAATGGCGTAAGCTACTACTAATGGCGGCGAAGCAAGATAATTCATGCGCACCAGGGCGTGTACTCGACCTTCAAAATTACGGTTACCGGACAATATTGAAGTCGTGATCAAAGCGTTTTCCCTGATTGCACTGGCGACTGATTCTGGCAGCGGCCCCGAGTTGCCGATACACGTAGTGCAACCATACCCGACATTATGAAATCCGAGCTTTGCAAGATCGTCCATCACACCTGAGTTTTCAAGGTATTCCGTAACGACTTTTGAGCCGGGTGCAAGAGAGGTTTTCACCCATGGTTTTGTTTTAAGACCGAGTTGTACAGCTTTTCTGGCTACCAGACCTGCACCTAACATTACACTTGGATTAGATGTGTTGGTGCATGAGGTAATAGCTGCAATGACTATGGTGCCATCTGTCAGTGTTACTTTTTTACCTTCGATTTCAATATCTGCACTGCCTTTACTTTGGACATTGTGCTCTTCTTTCAATGTTTGGAGGTCTTTCATAAATACAGATTTCGATTCCGTCAGGGCAATGCGATCTTGAGGGCGCTTTGGACCGGCAAGGCTGGGTACTACATCTTTGAGGTCTAATTCAATATGTTCGCTGAAGTCAATTCCTGTACGTGTCGTTTCTCTCCACATACCGGTTGCTTTTGCATAGGCTTCAACGAGTGCAATCTGATTTGCATCGCGGCCCGTCAAATTCAGGTAACGAATGGTTTCACTATCTATGGGAAATATTCCGCACGTAGCGCCATATTCAGGAGCCATATTGGCAATCGTGGCGCGATCGGCCAACGGCAAGTAGTCGAGTCCATCGCCGTAAAACTCTACAAACTTGCCTACTACACCGTGCTTGCGCAATGCCTCTACTACCACTAGAACAAGGTCAGTTGCAGTGGAACCTTCAGGCAGTTGCCCTGCCAACTCGAATCCGACAACCTTAGGGATCAGCATGGATATCGGCTGTCCAAGCATGGATGCTTCTGCCTCAATTCCGCCAACTCCCCATCCGAGCACTCCTACACCATTAATCATGGTCGTGTGGGAATCTGTGCCAACAACTGTATCCGGATATGCTTGTGTTACACCTTTTTTCTCACTAGAGAAAATTACTCTCGCGAGATACTCAAGATTTACTTGATGCACGATACCTGTGTTGGGGGGCACGACCTTGAAGTTGGAAAACGCATTTTGTCCCCATTTTAGAAAGGTGTAGCGTTCCTTATTACGGTTAAATTCAAGTGCGGCATTCAAATCGAAGGCTTCATCGGAGCCGAAATTGTCTACTTGAATGGAGTGGTCGATGACTAATTCTGCAGGCTGTAATGGATTGATTTTATTTGGGTCTTGGCCAAGTGTTCTCATCGCGTCGCGCATAGCGGCAAGATCAACCACTGCGGGTACGCCTGTAAAGTCCTGCATTAGTACCCGTGCTGGACGAAATGCGATCTCTTTACTAGGCTCTGCCTTGGCGTCCCAGCTTAGCAATGCTTGAATGTCATCTTTGGTGGTGCCATTATCACCCTCATGACGAAGAAGATTCTCAAGTATAATTTTAAGTGAGTATGGTAAACGACTGGATTGTGGTAATTTATTTACATTAAATATCTCGTATGAATTTCCGTTTACATCCAATGTAGATTTAGTATTGAAGCTGTTGCTCATGTGGGTCACTCGTGCGATTTAAGGTGGTCTCTCTTTAAGTGAGAATTAGAAGGGCAGAATTATCTGATATTTTCAGTAAAAGAGATACTGCCTTTTTCAGATGATAACGGATTCTAACTATCTTATTTTAAGGCCACAATGTTCTTGAGAATGGAGCGGCGTCCGAACAGCAGGGCCAAGCGATTTCCATGAGCCTGTCTCCACAGGACGGCGGCACGTATTCCTGCCAGTAAAAGTGCACGAATCAAATTTGCGTGTTGTGCTGTTTTCAAGTAACTAGGGTCGCCCTCTACAATAATTTTTGGCCCTAACGGGCTTATGTGAGTGCGGTAAAGTTCACCTAAATCACTGGCTATTTCCGGCAGGGATTCATCAATTGAATGATGCAATTCACTAATATGCGAAATTTGTCCGGCTACCAAGGACATCGTGCGTGAGTTTGCCTGTAGTTTGTTCTCCAGATACATTAGATTGATCGCATACCGTGTACGTTCAACAACCTGTCGATCATGGCGTTTTTCCAATGTTTCTTTAAGTGTTTGTAGACCAAGGTAGAGATTGTCTATTGATCCATACACGTCAATAAAAGTATCAACGTCAACTTTCAAAGCACTTTCAATACTGGGTATCAGACATGAGTGTGTTATATCACCTTGCCATGCAACACGCTGCACCAGAGCCAGGGACTGATATAAGCCAGCAAGGGCAATGATTTGATTTTTGGTTATCTTGAACATTTAGTCTTTCAGATTGCACGCCTTTCGATAACACCTCCTCCCAAACAGGTATCCTGTTGGTAGAGTACTACACTCTGGCCTGGAGTTACGGCTCGTTGTGGAGTATCAAACTTGATCTCGTAACCATCCCTCACAAGCCTGATTGAACAGGTTTGGTCAGGTTGGCGGTAGCGAATTTTCGCTTTTATATTTTCCATGTCAGAAGGTGGCAGGCTGGCAATCCAATGTATGTCTCGTGTTGTAACCGTCGAATGAAACAGTGCGTTATGTTCATGTCCCTGTGCTACAAATAACCGGTTTTTTACTATGTCTTTGTCAACCACGTACCAGGGTTCTTCAGGAAAATCGCGTTTTCCACCAATCTTTAATCCTTGGCGCTGGCCTATGGTATAAAATGCCACTCCCTCGTGCTCGCCGACATGTTCACCATTTAACGTTACGATGTCACCCGATTTGGCAGGGACATAGTTTTTCAGGAAGTCTCTAAATTTTCGCTCGCCGATAAAACAAATACCTGTACTGTCTTTTTTGTCATGCACTTTGAGGTTTTCCTGTTTGGCGATTGCACGCACCTCGGATTTTTTTATTTTTCCCAATGGGAAAATGGTCCTAGCAAGTTGGTGCTTGGTCAGGGTGTGTAAAAAATAACTCTGGTCTTTGTTGGAATCGCAGCCCTTTTTCAGATAAATGGATGTCTCGTTAATCTCGCGCCTAGCGTAGTGACCTGTAGCGATATATTTGGCACCCAACCTTGTGGCATGATCTAAAAAGGCACGGAATTTAATTTCCTTGTTGCACACTATATCTGGGTTAGGCGTACGTCCTGCCCGATACTCCCTGATAAAATAATCAAACACACAATCCCAATATTCACTTGAAAAATTGACCGTATGCAGAGCGATATCCAGTTGTTGACAGACTTTTTGCGCATCTGCCAAATCGGTGGCGGCAGAACAATATTCCTTGTCATCGTCCTCTTCCCAGTTTTTCATAAACAGGCCTTCGACTTGAAAGCCGCGTTCACGTAATAAAAAGGCGGAAACAGATGAGTCGACGCCGCCGGACATCGCCACAATGACCTTGTCGGTCATATTTGCCAAGTTTTAGTAAAGGTAATCCAGTTCACCAGTACTGATGGATATCACGGACGAGGCTCAGATCATAGCGTTTGCCATCCAAGTAATCTCTCAGGCTGTGTATGACCATAGTGCTGCGGATCTTTTTCTCGGGCAACGCAAAAATATCCGCTGCATGGTGCCAGTCTACAGCTAGAATTTCGTCGTCCAAGTCATTCCTGATTTGCTCGGAACTTGCCTGACCACAGAGAGTGAAACGCAGGAAAGCTTCGTTTCTGTGAGGATGTTGCCAGCGGTAAATTCCGACTAACGCCGAAGGGTAAAACTCCCATCCTGTTTCTTCCAGGGTTTCACGCTTGGCTGCTTCAAGTAGTGATTCTCCATGTTCCCAATGTCCGGCTGGTTGGTTGAATACTACTTGGTTATCAACTTTTTCTTGTACTAGCAGATATTTTTGCTCATGTTCAATGACGGCTGCTACTGTCACATGGAGTTGCCACTTCATAAGATATTTCCCGCGGTGCTTGGATGCAACATAGTTGATATAAAAAATAATAATTCTACTGATATTATTGGATAAATTTTCTGGATAAGAATTAGAATAAAGAAAGGCTATAATTATACTTTATCTATGATCGGAAATAACCAAAAATCCGTTTTAGAAGTACAGGTATTGGGTTGAATTCTTTAACGATGTGGTGCTTTGATTGAGTAACAAATTATTTTTCAGTAGCCTCTTCAGGTTACAATATGATGCTGTTGAATGCGGAGTAGTAAATACTGCTGAGTATGTCTGACCAAGAACATTCATATTACGAGGATGAGCTATCCGTCAAGGAAGCCAAGCCCAAGATTAAGAGGCCGCCTATGTATAAGGTGGTTTTATTGAACGATGATTACACGCCGATGGAGTTTGTTGTCTACATTTTGGAAAATTTTTTCACAATGGATCGTGAAAAAGCTACGCGCATCATGTTGCATGTTCACACGCAGGGAAAAGGGGTGTGTGGCGTATATACACGTGATATGGCGGAAACAAAAGTAGCACAAGTGAACGATTATTCACGCATGAACAATCATCCATTGTTGTGTGCAATGGAAGAAGCTTGACCATTTGAACCGCAATGTTAAACAAAGAACTTGAACTTACATTGAGTCTGGCTTTTAAGGAAGTGCGCGAAAGACGTCATGAATTCATGACAGTAGAGCATCTTTTGTTAGCACTTACACAAAACTCGGCAGCGGCAGATGTATTACGTGCGTGTGGAGCAAACTTACCGAAGCTGGCTAAAGAATTATCTGAGTTTATTGCTAATAATACTCCTACTCTTCCGCATGAAGATGATCGTGATACTCAACCTACTTTGGGATTTCAACGCGTATTGCAACGTGCCGTGTTTCACGTACAGTCATCCGGGAAAAAGAATGCGGAAGTAACAGGTGCGAACGTTTTGGTTGCGATGTTCGGTGAGCAGGAATCATATGCCGTCTATCTGCTGGAGCAGCACGATGTGGCTCGTCTTGACGTAGTGAATTACATTGCACACGGTATATCAAAAATAGCATTTGATGCTGAAAATGAGCTTACCGAGAACGCGGAAACAGATGTGGATGGTAGTGCGCCCGCGTCCAAAAATCCCCTTGACCATTTTGCTGTGAATTTAAATAAATTAGCCGCAGAAGGAAAAATTGATCCACTCATAGGCCGGGAAAATGAAATTGAGCGAACTATTCAAATTTTATGTCGGCGTAGAAAGAATAATCCTTTATTTGTTGGTGAGGCAGGCGTTGGCAAAACGGCTATTGCAGAAGGTTTAGCCAGAAAAATTGTTGAAAATGAGGTTCCTGGAGTATTGGCAGGCAGCACAATTTATTCATTGGACCTGGGCAGTTTAGTTGCTGGCACCAAGTACAGAGGGGATTTCGAAAAACGCCTTAAAGGGGTCTTACATCAGTTGCGAGAGGAACAGGGCGCTATTTTGTTCATTGATGAAATTCATACCGTAATTGGTGCAGGTGCTG
Source organism: Gammaproteobacteria bacterium (assembly GCA_965215055.1). GTDB lineage: Bacteria > Pseudomonadota > Gammaproteobacteria > UBA4575 > UBA4575. The sequence goes on along the minus strand of OZ244046.1, from coordinate 469,018 downwards.
CATCGGGTGGGGTAATGGACGCTTCGAACCTGATCAAGCCGATGTTGAATACCGGTGAATTAAAATGTATAGGCTCAACCACATATCAGGAGTTTCGAGGCGTGTTCGAAAAGGATCGTGCATTGGCGCGACGTTTCCAAAGTATAGAAATTGAAGAACCTGATATTGACCAAACCTATCGGATCCTTAAAGGGCTACGCAGCCGTTTTGAAAAGCACCACGGCGTACGTTATACCGAAAAAGCCTTAAGAGCGGCCGCGGAGCTTTCCGCCAAGCATATTAATGACCGCCACCTGCCGGATAAAGCTATTGACGTCATTGATGAAGCGGGAGCAAGTATGAACCTAAAACCCAAGTCGGCGCGTAAAAAGACGATAGCAGTCAAACAGGTTGAAGACATTGTTGCAAAAATTGCACGCATACCACCAAAGCATGTCTCATCCAGCGATACTGAAGTGCTTAAGAACTTGGAAAGGAACTTGAAACTGGTCGTATTTGGACAAGACGATGCCATCACTAATTTAGCGACCGCGATTAAAATGTCGCGTTCAGGTATAGGGATTGAGGATAAACCTATCGGTTCATTTCTATTTGCGGGGCCGACCGGTGTTGGTAAAACTGAAGTAACTCGGCAATTGGCACTGATACTGGGGATTGAATTGCTTCGTTTTGACATGTCTGAGTACATGGAACGCCATACGGTTTCACGGTTAATTGGCGCACCGCCTGGTTACGTTGGATTTGACCAGGGCGGGCTGCTTACTGATGCAGTATTAAAATCACCGCATTGTGTTCTATTACTTGACGAAGTGGAAAAGGCGCATCCGGACGTGTTTAATTTACTACTACAGGTGATGGACCATGGTATTTTAACGGACACCAACGGCAGAAAAGTAGATTTTCGAAATGTAATACTAGTGATGACAACCAATGCCGGAGCGCAGGAAATAAACCGTAATAGTGTAGGATTTACGGTTCAGGATCACAGTTCTGACGGCATTGAAATCATCAAGCGCGTGTTTACACCTGAATTCAGAAACCGTTTGGATGCAATTATTCAGTTTGTTCCGTTGAGTCAAGAAGTAGTTATGTATGTTGTAGATAAATTTATTGCGCAACTTGAGGCTCAACTGGAGCACAAGAAGGTGGAAATTCAAGTTGAGGATTCTGCAAGAATCTGGATTGCAGACCATGGCTATGATGTAAAAATGGGGGCGCGTCCCATGCAGCGGGTTATACAGGAGCATATAAAAAGGCCGCTTGCAGATGAAATACTTTTTGGTCGCCTGGAAAGGGGGGGTAAGGTTATCGTGCGTGCCGATAAAGGTAAATTAGAGATCGAGTGCCTTGAGGGTGTAGTGAGTTAACAACTGCATTATTTACTCCGATAGGTGATCCTCCCTTTGTTCAAATCGTAGGGTGTCATTTCTACAATGACCTTATCGCCGGTAAGGATTTTGATGTAATGCTTTCTCATGCGTCCGGATATGTGCGCGGTGATTATATGGCCGTTCTCAAGCTCAACGCGAAACATCGTGTTGGGCAGAGTCTCGATCACAGTGCCTTCCATTTCTATATGATCTTCTTTTGGCATATTGTTCCTTAATAGCTTAAAGCGGCACTCATTATCGTAGAAAGGAAAAATAAAACAAGAGATTTGAACTAAACTATTAGAATATACAATACGGCCTCAGGCTTTATCCTTCATTTTAGACTTCTAGCTATGAATTTTGCATATTTATTCCCTGGTCAGGGCGCACAATCCGTTGGTATGTTGACTGATCTGGCTGCTGATTTTCCCGAGGTTAAACAAACTTTTGAACTGGGTTCTGACATCTTGCAGCAAGACCTGTGGAAATTGGTTGACTCGGGGCCCGAAAATGAATTAAACCGAACCGAGAATACACAACCTGTAATGCTTTGTGCAAATGTTGCCATTTGGAGAATATGGGTCAGGTATTTTAACCTGCCGCCGATAGTAGTAGCTGGCCATAGTTTTGGAGAATACTCAGCTTTGGTTTGTGCACGGGCATTTACATTTGAAACTGCGTTACCAATAGCGAGATATCGCGGCCAAGTAATGCAGCAGGCGGTTTCGGAGGGCCGAGGCGCGATGGCTGCTATCTTAGGTCTGGATGATGAGAGTTTGGCCGAGGTGTGTAAACAATCGGCGCAAGGGCAGGTAGTAGAGGCGGTTAATTTTAATGCTCCTGAACAGACCGTTATTGCTGGGCATAGCGAAGCTGTAGCGAGAGCAGTTGAAGCAGCAAAGTCTGCGGGAGCAAAACGTGCAATAACGTTACCCCTGAGTGTACCGGCGCATAGTACTCTGATGCAGCCTGCAGCAGAGCGGCTACGTGACTACTTGCACGATATACCCATACAATCCCCGCAGATAGATGTGATTCAAAATGTCGATGTACAGCCTTATTCCGACGTACTGAAAATTAAAGATGCATTATATCGGCAACTATTCAATCCGGTACGCTGGGTAGAAACGATTCAGTATATTATTTCGCTAGGCACAAGCGTATTGATTGAGCTCGGTCCTGGCAAAGTAATCACGGGTTTAAATAGGCGCATCGATCGTGCATTGCCGTGCTACTGTGTGCATGACTCAAAGAGTCTTGAACAAACGCTGGAATACGCAGAGAACTCGATGTATGAGGTGATTGAATAGTTGTGGCTAATCGGGTTGCATTGGTAACTGGTGCAAGTCGCGGAATTGGTGAGGCAATTCTGCATGACTTGGGTAGGCAGGGAATCACAGTTATTGGCACTGCGACAACACGGCAAGGTGCTGATAGGATTCAAGCTGCGTTAGGTCAAGCAGGCATGGTTGGTACAGGTCTGGTACTTAATGTAAATCAGGAAGATTCAGTCCGAGCACTGTTTGCTCAGGTTAAAAAAAGTTTTTCTGCACCAACGATCCTTGTCAACAACGCTGGTATTACAAAAGACAATTTGCTTATACGTATGAAAGAAGAAGAGTGGCACAGCGTAATCAATACCAATTTGTCTTCCATGTATCGACTTTCCAAGGCTTGTCTGCGAGATATGATGAAAGCCAGGGGGGGGCGTATCATCAATATTTCATCCGTAGTTGCCTTATCGGGTAACGCCGGGCAGACGAATTATACTGCAGCCAAGGCAGGTGCCGTTGGCTTTACAAAATCCCTCGCTCAGGAAGTTGCTTCCAGAGGAATCACGGTAAATGCCATTGCACCCGGGTTTATTGCGACGGATATGACCGATAAGTTGAGCATGGAGCAGCAGACCGCACTACTTGACCAAATCCCCGTTGGGCGTATGGGGACAACGCAAGAAATTGCAAATGTCGTGAGTTTTCTGATATCAGAGGGTGCTGGCTATATTACTGGTGAAACCATAAACGTAAGTGGTGGGTTGTTTATGGCATAGGGGATATAAAATAATTTGGGTTGTCATTTAATAAATACGTGTAAAAGTTTATATTTAGCTAAAATATTATGTATATGTGTAGGCTACAAGTCGTTTTAGAGCTTGATACTTTACTGCTGTAAATAAATGGCATGGCGATATCCTTTTCAATACAATACCGGCCTTGCTTGATTAAGACCGGTAAAATTTTTTTGCAAAAGAGGAAGCAGTTTTATGAACAATATTGAGGAAAGAGTAAAAAAGGTAATCGTTGAGCAGTTGGGAGTAGGTGAGGACGAAATTGAGGAAGATGCATCATTTGTAGATGACCTTGGTGCAGACTCTTTGGATACAGTTGAACTAGTGATGGCCTTGGAGGAAGAATTTGAGTGTGAAATTCCTGATGAAGAAGCGGAAAAAATAACCACGGTAAAACAGGCTATCAATTACGTTAACGACCATCAGTAATTGATGGCTATCCTTGATTGATTACACTGAGCAGAAGCACTTCTGCAGCGACGTGTCCATATAAGAGATAGGAGTAGATAATCATGTCTCGGCGGCGTGTAGTAGTTACTGGTATGGGAATTATCTCGCCTGTAGGTTCAACTATAGACAAGGCATGGCCCAACATTACTGCGGGCAACAGTGGAATCACCGAAATAGACTGTTTTGATGCAAGCGCGTTTTCAGTGCGAATCGCGGGGCAAGCTCGGGATTTTAATGCTGATGATTATCTGTCAAAAAAAGATCAACGCAAGATGGACCCTTTTATTCACTACGGTATCGGTGCAGGCGTGCAAGCCATTCACGATTCAGGCTTTGATGTGACAGATGAGAATGCTGACCGCATCGGTGTTGCCATTGGTAGTGGTATTGGTGGTTTACCAGGCATCGAAAAAAGTTGCGCTGCATATTTAAACGGGGGACCTAAAAAGATTTCCCCTTTTTTTGTACCCAGCAACATTATCAATATGGTATCAGGTAATTTGTCTATCATGTATGGGTTCAAAGGGCCTAACATTTCGATCGTATCGGCTTGTACAACGGGTTTGCACAACATAGGTGATGCGGCACGCATGATCATGTATGAAGACGCGGATATTATGATAGCCGGCGGAACTGAAATGGCTACTAGCCCATTAGGAATTGGAGGTTTTGCCGCCGCCAAGGCGCTCTGTGCATCGCACAATGATGATCCGGAACATGCTAGTCGACCATTTGACTTAAATCGTGATGGCTTCGTGCTAGGAGATGGCGCAGGCGTTCTGGTGTTGGAGGAATATGAGCAGGCTAAGGCACGCGCAGCAAACATTTACTGCGAACTTGTCGGGTATGGCATGAGCAGTGATGCATACCACATGACGGCCCCTTCATCTGGTGGTGAAGGTGGAGTGCGGTGTATGCATAATGCATTGAGAGATGCATCCTTAAACGTTGATGAAGTTGACTATATTAACGCCCATGGAACATCAACCCCCACAGGTGATGCCGCAGAAACGTTGGCCATAAAAAAAACTTTTGGTGAGCATGCTCAAAAAATTGCAGTAAGTTCGACGAAATCAATGACCGGTCATTTACTGGGTGCTGCGGGTGGTGTGGAAGCTGTATTTAGTGTGCTTGCCCTCTATCATGGTGTATTGCCGCCTACTATAAACTATGAAGTCCCGGACCCAGTTTGCGACCTCGATTATGTACCTAATGAAGCGCGTGAGAAGAAAAAAATAGATGTTGTGCTGTCTAACTCATTTGGTTTTGGCGGCACGAATGGTACGGTTGTGTTCAAAAAAATTTAGTTATTCATTAGTGACACTTTTGCGCATGTGTCGTTTTTGAATGATTCAAATGCTTTTGCTTTAACGTGCAAGTCGCTACAGTCATCATCAACGGTAAACGTAGTGATAACCTTTCGACTCTCGATCGTGGCTTGCTATATGGCGACGGCGTATTTGAAACTATTGCTATTAAGCAAGGTCAACCACAATATTGGCAAGAGCACTTGCAGCGTTTGAGTCTGGGCTGTGAAACGTTGGGTTTTTCAAGTCTGAATGACATTTTGTTGAAAAACGAAATGGAACAATTGATCGACGTAGACCAACGATGCGTGATAAAAATCATCATTACCCGGGGAATTGGAACCAGAGGCTATGCACCTTCCCGGCACACGCTGACTCGCATTATTCAAAAATTTCCCTGGCCGCAGTTTCCAGCCCACTATACCTCGTCAGGCATCGATATAACGCTGTGTGATCTTAGGCTGGTACAGCGAACCAGACTTGCTCAAATTAAGCATTTAAATCGTCTTGAACAGGTGCTCGCGCGCAGCGAATGGGAGGACGAATATCAGGAAGGGCTGGTATGTGATCTTGATGACCATATCATCGAAGCCACGTCCAGCAATGTATTTTTTGAAGTAGACGATGGCTTGGTTACCCCCGACTTGAAAAGATGCGGTGTGGTAGGGATATTGCGTAATCAAGTTATCAACTATTGTAGCGATAATGGTATTAAACTTTCGGTAAGAGACTTTGGGCTTGATGAGGTAGATACAATTAAAGGAATGTTTTTATGTAACAGTATCATTGGTATTTGGCCGGTAAGGAATTTCAACAAACTGGTGATGTCCAAGACTGCCATAATTAATGAGCTGATGTCCGTTTTTAATACCTGAATTTAATGTACGTGCTAAAGACTACATGCGTAAATTAAGTGCAGTCATCATTGCAGTTGTAGTCTTAATTACACTACTGTCAGTCTACTTTAAATACTATATGGACGGCCCACTATCTGCTCACTCTGAAGAAATTCAATTAGTTATTACGCCAGGTATGAGCTTTAATGAAGTAACGCAACAACTTGGCGAATATGGGCTGATCAAGAAAGAGCTACTCTGGAAGATTTTTGGGCACCTGAATAATGCGACGCATACTATTCAGGCTGGGGAATACTCCTTTTCCACGGATATGACTCCCCGACAGTTACTTAATAAACTCGTTAAGGGTGATACTGTGCAGTTTAGTCTGACAGTTATAGAGGGATGGACTTTCAAGCAGCTTTGGGATGCAGTTAAACAACACAATAAAATCATGCATACCGTAAATACACCTGTAGAGCTGATGGCGAGACTTAACTTGGAAACTCGTCATCCTGAGGGTTGGTTTTATCCTGACACTTATTATTTCCCCACGGGCACAACTGACGTGGAATTTTTTCGTCGTGCTCATCAACGTATGGTTACCGTTTTAGAGCAGGAATGGTCTAGTCGAAAAGAAGACATAATGCTTAAATCTCCTAAAGATGCTTTGATTTTGGCCTCAATCATAGAGAAAGAAACCGGTGTCGAAAATGAACGGGCAATAGTCGCGGCAGTATTTAATACTCGCCTGAAGCGTGGAATGCCTTTGCAAACTGATCCGACAGTAATTTATGGTTTGGGCGAGTTGTTTAATGGCAATATCAGCCGTAAGGATTTGCGGACAGATACTCCCTATAATACCTATTTGCACGAGGGCTTGCCTCCCACTCCTATCGCATTGCCAAGCCGTGCATCCATTGCTGCGGCTTTGCAGCCTGCGGATAGTGGGGTTATATATTTTGTTTCCAAAGGTGACGGCACTCATCATTTTTCCCTCACCTATGAAGAGCATTGGGAAGCAGTGAACAAGTATCAATTTAATCGTAATAAGGATAGGCATAAGGCCTCTCGCTGAGCAAAGGTATTATTTTGTATATATAACGGCACGGACATTGCAAAGTAAGTTCATCACTTTTGAGGGAATTGAAGGAGTAGGCAAGACTACTCAAATAGGGTTTTTGCGAAAATATCTTCAGTCAAAAAATGTAAAAACACTTGTTACCCATGAGCCTGGTGGTACAGAAATAGGTGAAGACATACGTAAAATACTACTTGACCAAAATGTAACGTCCATTAACTCTCGTACCGAGTTGTTATTGCTATTTGCAGCGCGCATACAACATCTAGAAGACGTCATTTTCCCTGCGCTGCGTGAAAAAACCTGGGTGTTATGTGATCGATTTGTAGATGCGAGCTATGCCTACCAGGGAGGGGGCAGAGGAATTCCCTTTGAGCAAATTCGAAAAATTGAAGCGGTCGCGCAAGGGAACTTTACACCCGATTTGACAATTTTACTGGTTTGCGACGTCGAGACTTGCATGCAACGTGTCTCAAAGCGCGGCAAGAAAGATCGCTTTGAGAATGAGCAGCTTGAGTTTTTTGAGCGCGTGCAGCGAACCTATATAAAGCTTGCCGATGATCACCCTCAGAGGTTTGCGGTGATTGACGCTGACCGACCAATTGAAGATGTGGCTATTGCGATACAAAAAACTGCAAACAATCGGGCTCCTGAATTATCACCGTGAGTATTTGTTGATGATTTATCCGTGGCAAACAGAGCAGTGGCAACAGCTTCTGCGCTGTTTGCGTGATGAGCGTCTACCGCACGCGGTCCTCTTATCCGGTCCCTCTGCAACTGGTAAACTCAAGTTTTGTCTTGCCTGTATCTGGAGAATAAATTGCGTCCAGCCCACACAAGATAATCATGCCTGCGGGGTTTGTAATAATTGTCGTTTATTGAAAGCAGGCACGCATCCGGATATTCGCATGATAAATGTTGACGAAGAGGTTGATCAGATTAAAGTTGACGTCATCCGTGAGCTTAATCAATTTATATCACTTAGTCGTCGACAGGGCTTATACAAGATTGTCTGTATCAACCGAGCAGATTATATGAACGTCAATGCTGCCAATGCGCTACTGAAAACTCTGGAGGAACCGCCGCTCAATTCCGTGTTATTCCTAGTTAGCAGTCGTATGGACACCTTGCCGGCAACCATAAAAAGCCGTTGTCAGATCTGGAGATTTGGGTTGCCTGATGAACGGCAGGCTTTGAATTGGCTACAGCAGCAGGCAAGTAATCCTGACTGGAAGGATGTATTAGCCATTTCAGGCAATCGACCCTTACTCGCGCTTAAGCTACACAGTACAAACTTGGGAAAGTCTCGAACAAGATTCTACGGCTATCTCAACCGGCTTATGTCAGGGGGTGAAGGAGTAACGAAACTCTCGGCCAAGCTTCAAGACGAAGAACTGGGTCATTTGGTTGCTTGGCAACAGTCATGGTGTACAGACTTGCTACGCTGTTACTATAAAAAAAACTCAGTCACGCTTGAAAACCCTGACATCCACTCAAATCTGCTTAATCTGGTAAGTCAGATAGACCTACAGTCTTTGTTTCGATACTTGGACCGGCTCACCGAACTTAGCCGATTTTCAGATGCTCCATTGAATAAGCGCTTGTTCATTGAAGACATGTTGATTCGTTGTCAGGAAATACTGAGACAACCGGCTTGTTGAAATACAACCAGTTTGATAAATAGTGTAATGGGTAAGCTCGTAATAAAGCATAAACATTATGAACGAATGCTCCTCGATCAAGTAGCTTCGTCCATACAGATACCGTGTAATCCTGTAAAGTTAAAATCTATATTTTATACTTTGGCAACAAATGGATAAAAACAAACTATTAGCGCTAAGCAGTGAAAAGCTTGATAGTGGAAATATCGCTTATATCGAAGCTCTTTACGATGATTATCTGTCTGACTCGAATTCGGTATCGGTATATTGGCAAGGAGTTTTTCAACAGCTTGAGCGTGACCGATCTCTAACCCTTTCCGGGTTGACCCATTCCAACGTAAGGGCTGCGTTACGCAGCAGTGTGCGCGATACAGGTTCTTCGCATTACTCACCTGGAGTCACCAGTCACAAGCAAGGTAAGCAGGTTGGAGTGATTCGGCTGATCAGCGCATATCGGTATTTAGGTCATCGGCAAGCCGATATTGATCCTCTGGGAGCGACGATGCGTCCTGACATTCCGGAACTCAGCCCAGAATTTCATGGCTTGAGTCACAAAGATATGGATGTTGTCTTTGAAACTGAATCAAGAGGCGGTATTGGGAAGGCAACACTGAGAGAAATTCTTAGCAAACTCTCTCTGACCTATTGTGGAACAATAGGCTCGGAGTTTAAACACATCAGTTCTTCAGAGCAAAAGGAATGGATACAAGAACAACTGGAGCAGTTTCATCTTTCACCGGATTTGCCTGCCAAACGTAGAAAAAGAATTCTGGAGATCATCATTGCTGCGAAATCAATGGAAGTTTATCTACACAAGAAATACATTGGGCAAAAACGTTTTTCGCTGGAAGGTGGGTTAACGCTGATACCGATAGTTGACGAGGTTATCAAACGGTGCGGATATCATCATGTCCAGGAAGTTATCATGGGCATGGCACATCGAGGACGGCTGAATGTCCTCGTGAATATCTTAGGGAAAAGCCCGGAAACTCTGTTTCAGGAATTTGAAGATTCAGTAAATCCCGAAAATGGTTCAGGAGACGTAAAATATCATAAAGGTTTTTCATCCAACCTTAAAACGGACCACGGCATCGTACATACCGTGCTTGCTTTCAACCCTTCACATCTGGAAGCAATCAATCCCGTAGTTGAAGGGTCAGTACGTGCTCGGCAGCAACGTCGCGGCGATACCGAACGGAAAGAGGTTATCCCTGTGCTTATACATGGTGATGCGGCATTTGCAGGTCAGGGTATAGTGATGGAGACATTAAACCTGTCCAATACCAGGGGCTATACGACGGGCGGGACAATACATGTAGTTGTAAATAATCAAATTGGATTTACTACCAGTGACCCTTTGGATTCTCGCTCTACCCTGTATTGCACTGATGTTGCCAAAATGGTGCAGGCGCCCATTTTCCATGTCAACGGGGATGATCCGGAGGCAGCCGTTTTTATTGCAAGACTTGCGGTTGATTTCCGCATGAAATTCAAGCGCGATGTTGTCATCGACATGGTTTGCTACCGACAACATGGGCATAATGAAGCAGACGAGCCTGTTGTTACTCAACCACTTATGTATCAAAGCATTAGTAATAAGGAAGGAGTACACGAGATATATGCGAATCGCCTAGTTCAGGAAAACATAATTACACCTTTAAGAGTCAAAGCACTGGAAACCAAATACCTGGACAAGCTGCATAGGGGGCAAAAGGTTTGTGGTCCTACCATGAAGGGGGTCGATAACAAATACCACATAGATTACAAGCCTTACACTGAAACGGACTGGAGAGGGAAAGCAAACACGTGCATCAGTATGGAGCGTATAGGTCACCTTACTCAAAAGATGACAACTGTTCCGCAGAACTTTGATTTGCACCGTATTGCTCAAAAAATCATCGAGTCACGCAAAAAAATGGGAAGTGGTGAGATTGCGGCAGATTGGGGCTTTGGAGAAACACTTGCCTATGCTTCATTACTGGATGAAGGTTACGAAGTCCGCTTGTCAGGGCAGGATAGCGTAAGGGGCACCTTTGCTCATCGACATGTCGCGTTTTATGATCAAAAAAGTGGGGAAACCTATATACCTTTACAGCATATTGCAAAAGATCAACCACCGTTTCTCCCTATTAACTCCTTGCTCTCTGAAGAAGCCGTCCTGGGCTACGAAGTAGGTTACAGTACCTCAGAACCACGGACACTAGTCATCTGGGAGGCACAGTTTGGAGATTTTGCCAATAACGCCCAGGTATACGTGGATCAATTTTTAAGTTCCTCTGAAGCGAAGTGGCAGCGCTATTGTGGCTTGGTAATGCAGCTGCCACACGGTTATGATGGCCAAGGTCCCGAACATTCATCTGCAAGGCTGGAACGTTATTTGCAGCAGTGTGCTGAAGAAAATATGCAGGTTTGTATGCCGAGTAATTCTGCGCAGATGTTTCATTTGTTGCGAAGACAGATATTACGTCCTTATCGCAAGCCATTGATCATAATGACACCTAAAAATATCCTGCGCGACCCTGTTGCGGCGTCAGAATTGAATGAATTTACTGATGGGGAATTCGTCCTCATTATGGATGAAGTCGATGACTTGAGGGTTGAGGAAATAAAGAAAATTATCCTGTGTGCAGGCAAACTATACTATGAACTGTTACGAGAGCGTCGGGAGCATAAAATTACTGATACTGCAATTATCAGGATTGAGCAACTTTATCCGTTTCCTTTGCAGGAAATACAACAATTAATAGACAGGTATACCAATGCTGATGAAATAGTATGGACTCAGGAAGAGCCACGTAATCAAGGTGCATGGTACTATATGCAATCCAAGCGTCATCTCAAGTTATGTCTACGCAAAAACCATTATTTACGCTATGCAGGTAGGCCTTATTCAGCGTCACCGGCCGTTGGTTCGCTGCACGTCCATCGTGAACAGCAAAAGGCGTTGATAGAAGATGCCCTGGGGTTACGTAAACAAGTTTCACGGTTATCTTTACAGGCCGTTTAGAGCAATGAAAAAATACAGATATAGCAGAGGAGAATCGTGAAAATAGATATAACTGTTCCAGAGTTAGCCGAATCTGTAACGGAAGCTGTTATAGGTGAATGGTTAAAAAAACCGGGGGACGTGGTCAGTGAGGGCGAGCAACTGGTAGATATCGAAACAGACAAAGTAATCTTGGAAATTACCTCGCCACAGGCTGGAGAACTCATCTCTATAAGTAAGCACAAGAATGATCAAGTTCAAAGTAACGAAGTTATTGCGATAATCGACACAAGCAAAGGAGCCACAAAAAGCCCTGGTTCAACATCTGCAGAAACTGAACATGTTGCGAAAGTCATGCAGCCTGAACCCGAAGAAAAACCCGTTAAAGTCCAAAAGACCAGTCCAGCGGTAAGAAAACTTGCTGTGGAAAGAAATGTTGATATCAAAGACATACAAGGCACTGGTAAAGACGGGCGCGTCATCAAACGGGACGTTGAAGCTTACGTCAAGAGTACAGTGCCGTCAGCAGAAGAAATTGATAGCACGGTTGAAACACCTTTAGCCTCGCAACCTGTAGCTCTGGAAAAGCGGGAAGATAAGCGTGTACCAATGACAAATTTACGCAAAAGCATTGCCAAGCGTTTAGTAGCTTCTCAACAGGAGAATGCAATGCTGACGACCTTTAATGAAGTCAATATGAAAAATACCATGGCTATACGTCAAAGGTACAAACAAGAGTTTGAAGAAGCGCACGGTATCAAGTTGGGATTTATGTCATTTTTTGTTAAGGCATCAGTTGAAGCCTTGAAGGAATTCCCTGTAGTTAATGCATCTGTAGAAAGTAATGACATTGTTTATCACAGCTACTTTGACATTGGTATTGCAGTTAGCACTCCTCGAGGTCTCATCGTTCCCGTTATTCGTAATGCAGATGAATTATCGTTTGCAGGTATAGAAAAGTTCATTAGTAATTTTGCGCAACGTGCGCGTGATGACAAAGTAACAATTGAAGAACTTGTAGGAGGTACATTTACCATTAGCAATGGTGGTGTATTTGGCTCCATGTTATCTACACCGATTATCAACCCACCACAAAGTGCTATTTTAGGTATGCACTCCATTCAAGAGCGGCCTGTTGTCCAAGGTAACGACATTGTCATTGCTCCAATGATGTATCTTGCATTGAGCTATGACCATCGCATCATAGATGGCAAGGAAGCGGTACAATTCCTTGCGCATATCAAAAACACCATCGAAGACCCTGACAGGCTGCTGCTACAAGTATGACGGAAGCTGGTTCAGCAGCGCAACGATACGATGTCATCGTAATTGGAGCTGGCCCAGCTGGTTACGTATGCGCGATTCGTTGCGCGCAGCTTGGCATGAAAGTGGCTTGTATAGACAAGTGGACAAACGCGCAGGGGAAACCTGCATTAGGGGGGACCTGTTTGAATGTAGGTTGCATTCCATCGAAAGCTTTACTCGACTCCAGTCATCACCTTGACTTTTTGCATAAACAAGCCGAAGAACATGGCATCAAGGTTAGCAAGCTGGAAATGGACGTACCTACCATGCAAAAACGCAAAGATAAAATAGTGCAAGTTCTTACGGGTGGAGTAGCTGGTTTACTAAAGAAGAACAAAATCGATGTGTTTGCTGGCAGTGCAAATTTTATCTCTGCGCAACAGGTTCAAGTGAACGGTAAGACTGATAACTCATCAACGGATCTGCAAGCTGATCATATTATTATTGCGAGTGGTTCCAAGCCCGCTGAAATACCTGTTGCCAGGATAGATAACAGAATCGTTCTTGATTCAACTGGTGCGCTTGACATGCAAGAAGTACCTAATCGCTTGGGTGTAATAGGCGCAGGTGTAATTGGCTTGGAAATGGGCAGTGTTTGGAAGCGGTTAGGTTCAGAAGTGATCATTCTGGAAGCCATGTCCGAGTTTTTACCCATGGCGGACTACGCCATTAGCGAAGAAGCGTTTAAAATTCTAGGCAAACAGGGCTTGGATATTCGTCTCCAAAGTGCGGTAAAGGAAGTCGACGCGAATGATGGCAAAGTATCGGTAAAATATGCCACTGATAACCAGGAGAAACTAGTTGAAGTCGACAGGCTAATTGTTGCAGTTGGTCGTCAAGCAAATACGGAAGACTTGAATATGGAGACAGTAGGGATTGAGACCGACCAGCGGGGATTTGTGCAAGTCAATTCAAACTGGCAGACTTCCGTTGCAAACGTGTACGCCATTGGCGATGTCATTGGTGGTGCAATGTTGGCACATAAAGGCTCAGAAGAAGGCATTGCACTGGCCGAGCAACTTGCCGGTCAAGCTGCGAACGTGAATTACAGTGTCATTCCATGGGTCATTTATACATGGCCGGAAATTGCCTGGGTAGGTATGACCGAAAAAGAATGTAAAAATGCGAATATCAAATATCGAACAGGGACTTTTCCATTTACGGCATTAGGCCGTGCCCATGCAATGGGAGAGGTTGAAGGTTTATTCAAAATAATAGGTGACAAGGATACGGACCAGGTTCTAGGTGTACACATTATTGGTCCCAATGCATCAGAGCTTATTAGTGAAGCCGTCGTGGCTATGGAATCCGAATGTTCGACGGAAGATCTTGCCCGAACTATTCACGCCCATCCAAGCTTGGCCGAAGGTATGCACGAAGCAGCACTTGCAGTGGATGAACGCGCCATTCACTTCTGATTTATTTTAGCAAACCTGTAAATAAAGCCTATGAACAACCCGTTTCACAACGAAGACCTTGGCAAATTGATGTTACGTCTTACGGTGGGAGTCCTCATGTTATTTCACGGGGTAAACAAGATAGTCAATCTTGGGACTTTAGGGTCTATTGAAGGGAAGTTGGCCGATTTTGGTTTACCTTCAGTTATTACGTATGGAGTTTATTTGGGAGAGATTTTGGCTCCGATCATGATTATTATCGGGATTTACACACGGTTTGGAGCTTTGATCGTTGTGATCAATATGATCTTTGCCATCGTGCTGTTTCACACTAATGATCTTTTCAGCCTCACCAAACACGGTGGGTGGATGCTGGAACTACAGGCCTTTTACCTGCTTGGCGGATTGGCGATTTTATTTCTTGGCAGCGGCAGGTATGCAGTTAAGCCAAGTTGATTAATAATTGGGAATAGGCTAAGAGTTTTATAAATCTGCTAAAATATATGGACACTATTGTACTTTTAATGCAATATTTTACCGTTACTTGTTTTTTTACTTTATTATTAATAACGAATATAATAGGTAATATCCGTTTCTTGAAGGTCATACAGTAGTTTTGACGTAACGTCAAAACGTGGTCTGTCTATCGTATCTATCGAAAGAATTATCCCATCTGATTTGTTTCCTCCAAGTGCTGTATTCAAACTAGTTGTAAGATTTTTGTAATAAGTAGAGTTTAGAGTCAGACGATGACCCATCGCTATCGATTAAGTTGTGTGTTGATTTTTCGATCGTATTTTTTTTACAGCACACGAGATATTGGGAGAAATGATGAATATCTATATTGGTAACTTACCCTACAGTATTTCCGAAGATGAATTGCGTGGTCTTTTTGCCAAGCACGGTGAAGTATCTAGCGCAAATATTATTATTGACAGAGACTCCGGTCGTTCAAAAGGCTTTGGTTTCGTAGAAATGCCGAATAAAGATCAGGCTGAAACTGCGATTAATGCGCTGAATGAGTCCGATATTGGCGGTCGTAACGTCAGGGTGAATGAGGCTCGTCCACGCCCACAAAAAGATCGAAGATACTAAAACCCTCACTTATTCGCCGTATTGTCGTAGTAAGGGGATACGTGGGAATATAGCCTCTCTATGTAAATCTGTTGATCATATCCATAGCTTTGTCTATTCCATCTACTTGAGTATAGAAGTGCGGTGAGAAGCGTATGCCGGCATTGCGGTATGCACACAATACACCGGCTTTCAGAAGATACTTGTACAGCAGCTGGTTATTCGTATCAGGACGTCGCACAGTGATGATTCCAGAGCGTCTGTCCTGATTCATATCAGAGATAATCTCTAGATTATATTCCTCAGCTTTTTCATATATATACGATATTTTTTTATAAATCATATCATGTACTGATTTGATGCTGATCTCTAGTACCAGGCTCAGGCTGGCGTGCATCGCGTGAACCCCCAGCCTGTTCAGACTACCGCACTCAAAACGGCGGGCATCATTTGCAGGGCTCCAGTTTAATGACTCGTGGTTCTTCCTCTCCAGCATATGCCATCCAAATTGATTTAAGCGTAGCTGTTTTCGGATATCGGGATTACAATAAAACAAACCGATGCCTTCGGGGCTTAACAGCCATTTATGACCATCGGCTACGACGAAATCGGCAGGGGTTTTACTCAAGTCAAATGGTATCGCACCAAGTGCCTGTATAGCGTCTACACAAAGCAGGATACCACGGGCTCGGCAGTATTCGCTGATCTTTGCCAAATCCATGCGCAAACCTGTACCGTACTGTACCGCGCTTACCGCAATGAGGCGGGTATTTGAATCGACTTGGTTAAACAGGGCGTCTTCGGGAGTGGCAGCTTGGTATAAATCAACGGCTCTTGCTTCTATGCCGAAACGAGGTGGCAGGGATTGCCAGATAACGCGATTGGAAGAAAATTCCTGCTGGGCAAATACGACATTATCTTTGGATTGCCACGGAATGCCGTAAGCTACAATAGATAGTCCTTCAGAAGTATTTTTTATAAAGGCGATATCACCTACATTTTCAGCATTGATAAGCTGCTGGCATAACCGACGCAACTCGGACTCAACGTGTCCCCATCTGGAAGCATGCCTGGTACTGTCCTGAGCGTTTTCGTTTGCAAACGCAATGACGGCCTCAATTGTGCGTCTTGGCCATGGTCCGACTCCGGCATGATTCAAGTGAACCAACCCAGACCGTAATGGAAATTCCTGTGCCCAGTTTGTATACATGCGTTAGAGTATCACCAAAAAATATCACTTATAAAAACGGTATGAAAAATGAAGTCTGCTGACTTAAGGAAAAGGGACTTGGCGTCCGTCTGGCATCCGTGCACACAAATGAAGGATCATGAGTTTTTGCCGATGTTGTTGATCAAAAAGGCCAAAGGAATATGGCTCGAGGATTTTGAAGGCAATCGATACATTGATGCGATCAGCTCATGGTGGGTAAATTTATTTGGTCACGGCAACGACAAAATCAACTCGGCGATTAAACAGCAGCTTGGCCGCATTGAACACGTACTGCTTGCGGGGCTATCGCACGAAACGGTAATTCGTCTATCAGAAGAACTCATTAAAATTACCCCGCGTTCACTGGCAAAATGTTTTTACGCTGACAATGGATCCTCGGCGGTAGAAGTAGCTTTGAAGATGAGCTTTCATTATTGGAGGAATATCGGCCAACATAAAAAAACCAAATTCATCAATCTTGGTAATTCCTATCATGGTGAAACCCTGGGCGCACTCTCGCTTGGTGACATTGCACTCTACAAAGACGTATATGATCCATTATTACTCAATGTAATCACAGTACCAAGTCCCGATAGTTTTAACCGTGCAGCAGGTGAGAGTGAACACGATTACGCCGAGCGCATGTTTATACATATGGAGCAGGCTTTGGAGCAACACAGTGACGAAGTATGCGCGGTTATCGTAGAGCCCCTGGTACAGTGCGCGGGGAATATGCGCATGTACAGTCAAAATTATCTATCTTTGTTACGCGATGCCTGTGACGCCTACGGAGTTCATCTCATTGCCGATGAAGTTGCAGTGGGTTTTGGGCGTACAGGCACCATGTTTGCGTGTGAACAAGCTGCTATTGATCCCGATTTCATGTGTCTGTCAAAGGGGCTTACCGGAGGTTGCTTGCCTTTATCCGTAGTGCTCACGACGGATTGCGTATATGAAGCTTTTTACGACGATTACGAAAACCTTACAGCGTTTTTGCATTCACACAGCTATACCGGTAACCCCTTGGGCTGTGCTGCGGCACTGGCGACATTGGACATATTCAAAAGCGAAAATATCATTGAGTCGAATAAGATACTAATAGCGGAGTTTGCAAAACAATGTGCAAGATTCAACGATCACCCGAACATTGGCGACGTCAGACAGCGTGGCATGATTGCCGCCATTGAGATGGTGAAAAACAAATCGACGAAAGAATCGTACCCGTGGCAGCAGCGGCGCGGACTGGAGGTTTACAAGTATGGCATTGAAAACAAAGTCTTACTCAGGCCAATGGGTGACGTGATTTACTTTATGCCGCCGTACGTAATCAATACCGAAGAGATTAAAATGCTGGTTGACGTTGCCGAACGTGGAATCGAAATTGCCCTGAAGAATTAAAAATAACACTCAAGTGATCAACCTTTTCATCACGCTATGTTGCTCCATGAAAAATCCTGCTCTACTGGTTAGCATCTTGTTCTTTACCTTAGCTTCACAGCTACAGGCCGAACGTTATGTACTGCCAGAAAATGGCGGGTCTATCATAGGCCAGTTGACGATTATCAACGCGCGTGAGGGGGACACGTTTCTCACGTTGGCGAGAAAGTTTGATACCGGCTTCCAGGAAATTGTGCTTGCCAATCCTGCGGTAGACCCTCTAAGGCTGGACGGGGGCACCCAGGTAATCATTCCGACTCGCTATATTCTGCCTCAAGCAAAACGCGAAGGACTGGTCCTCAACCTGGCTGAAATGCGTTTGTATTACTATCCGGAAAGTGCGAAAGGCGAGCCGAGATACGTCCACACCTATCCGGTCAGTATCGGCCAAAGCGGTTGGGATACACCGCACAGTCGGAGCCGTATCATTGCCAAGGTCAAAAACCCCACTTGGCATCCACCGGAATCTATCCGCAAGGACCATGAGGAAAAAGACGATCCCTTGCCCGAGTTTGTGCCTCCAGGTCCAGATAACCCGCTAGGCAAGTATATGCTTCGCTTAACGCTACCCAGCTATTTGATCCATGGCACCAACAGGCCGCAAGGGATAGGGATGAAAGTGACGTATGGGTGCGTGCGATTACACCCCGATGATATTAAAGACTTGTTTAACCGCGTTGCCATCGACACACCAGTAACGATTATCAATCAGCCTTATAAGCTGGCATGGCACTACGGCAAGCTATATGTTGAGATGCATCCTAGCGAAGGTGATGAAACCGAGACAAATTCTTTGCACTTGACTCGGCTTGTCCGTGCAGTTATTGCAGCGACGGCGTCAATCAAAAATTACGACATCGACTGGAAATTAGCCAGCCAGTTGGCACAAAGTAAAAGTGGTTTACCAACAATCATTGGAACAAAGTAGTAATAACAATTCTTTCGTAGAGAGCGAAGCACAAAAAAAGGGCTCGTTAAACCGGGCCCTTTTATTGTCTACCAAAGATTTTGGTATATTTGCTTACTTGGAATGCATAGCTTTTTTCATCGCTTCATGTTCCATCATATTCATTCGACGCGCATTTGCATCACAACATGCCTGCGCCATATTTGCACTTTCTTGCGCCATGTCTGCCGCTTCTTGAGCAGCAAATGCCATGTCTTTGGCAGCGGCTGCATTATATGCTGCAGTGTTGGCAGCTCGAAGTGCTTCTTCAGCAACAGCGCGAACGTCCGCCAAAGAATCCATCGGCTCCTCCATCGCCGCATCTTGCATGGCGGTTGTTTCACACCCTGCTGAGAACATAGCTGCTAATGCAAATGCTACAGGGAAAAGAAGTTTCTTTGTTAGCATGTTATTAACTCCGAAGTTGTTTAAGTTGATAATTGCACAATTCGTTACGTAACGAAAGCCACAGTTTATTACTATCTCGTTAGAGAAGTTTCCAAACTCAAACGACCTTGGAACTGTAGCAAAGCAGAGGTATTGTAAGGAAAAATACCACGTTTACCAAGTAAATTATTTACAGGCTGGGCATTTTTCAAGTCGAGGCTCTATAACAAATCTGTTTAATTCGGACATATCGGGCAAAATAGTTTTGTATCGATGTATATTTAAGCTATTAGAATAAGAGGTAAGATCAGGTTTCAGTCATTCCGGTTTTTCTCTCCGAACAACTTTTTTACGCAAGCACCCGGGACAAAACGCATCTATGGATATCAAGGCAATGGTCGAGAGGAATGACACCTCGGCGGGGCGTGTTTTCGATATTTTTGTCCAGGCATTGATAGTTTTATCTATTGTCACGTTTTCCATAGAGACGCTTCCAGGTCTGGAGAGCAGCACAAGGGCGATACTGAAAATCATAGAGACCTCGATAATACTGATATTCACCGCGGAATATCTGCTGAGGGTATACGCTGCTGACAAGAAGCTCGGCTATATCTTCAGTTTTTACGGAATCATAGACCTTGCAGCCATTGTTCCATTCTATATTTCATCCGGACTTGTGGACCTCAGGGTTTTAAGGACGTTTCGCTTATTGCGGCTGTTTCAACTCTTGAAGATACTTCGATACAACCAGGCGATACGCAGGTTTTCCAGGGCATTCGTAATTGTAAGAGAGGAACTCGTCCTGTTCGGCGTGACAACCGTGGTACTCTTGTATTTGTCCGCTGTAGGTATTTACTATTTTGAAAACAAGGCACAACCGGAAGTATTTCAAAGCATTTTTCACAGCCTGTGGTGGGCTGTAGTCACTTTAACCACGGTCGGCTATGGAGACATGTATCCCGTGACAGTTGGTGGCAGAGTGTTCACCTTTATCATTCTTATACTTGGCTTGGGGATAGTTGCCGTGCCGACGGGATTGGTAGCTTCTGCCCTTTCAAAAGTCGGCACGGAAAACCAGGGGGAAGAATAGAGTGGGGCAATGTATTTACTGCAACAGCTCCGCTGGTTTTCTTAAGAGATCGCACAAAGAATGCAAGGAGAAGCATAACTCAGGCAAGCGGAAAATTATTTCAGCAGTCAGTAGTATTCAGTCATACCAGGGAGACGTGCAGCAACTGGAAGCACAGATCAAGGAAACAGCGGCAAACAGCTTTATCAATCAGGCAGCGTTGCAAAACTTGGTAATTTCAGGCTGGGAAAAGGCCGTGGAACTTGCGTTTGATGACAATATCCTGACAGAACAGGAAGAAAGTGTCCTGACGAAATTGAAAGAGCACTTTTCCCTATATCAAGATACTCTGGACAGAAACGGTGCATTTACGAAGGTTATCAAGGGTAGTATCCTGCGCGGTATCCTGGAAGGCAGAATACCGGAACGAATTAACATCGATGGAAACCTTCCCTTCAATCTACAAAAGACGGAGAAAATCGTTTGGGTATTTCAGGATACTGATTACTACGAAGAAAAAACACGCACGCGCTACGTTGGAGGCCATCAGGGCGTGAGCATTAGAGTCGCCAAAGGACTGTATTACCGCACGGGCGGATTCAGGGGAGAGCGTGTTCAAACGTCAGAAACAGTACATGCGGACTCCGGTTTATTGGGAATAACAAACAAACACATTTACTTTGCAGGCTCATCAAAGCGGTTCAGGATCAGGTATGACAAAATAGTAGCCTTTGAACCCTACTCAAACGGAATTGGTGTTCAGCGTGACGCCGTAACTGCAAAGCCACAGTCATTTGCAACTGGAGATGGATGGTTTACCTACAACCTGATCACCAACTTGGCTCAAATGTAGGTGCTTTAGAGTGGCACCGGCTGTATGCTGAATCGGCAACGAAATAAAGCACCAACTACATAAATTTCATTTTACTCAGTGGCGCAACACATGTGAATCGATTATATAAAAAGGCATGCGACCTGTTGGCCGAGGCGGACGTGGAAATTAACGGTAACCGCGCCTGGGACATCCAGGTTCATAACAATCGTTTTTACAAGCGTGTCTTTGCCGAAGGCTCCCTGGGTGCAGGTGAATCGTACATGGATCAATGGTGGGACGTAGAGGCTCTGGATCAGTTTTTCCACAAAATTTTATCTGCAAGGCTGGAAGATAAAGTAAACCCGTACAAAATGATTTGGCTGGTCTTGCAATCAAAAATGCTTAATCTCCAAAGTGTCCGGCGTGCCTTCCACGTAGGTGAAGCGCATTACGACGTCGGTAATGACTTGTTTAACGCAATGCTGGACAAGCGTTTGACATATACCTGTGGATATTGGAGGGAAGCGTCCAATCTGGACCAGGCACAGGAAGATAAACTGGACCTGGTATGCCGCAAAATAGGCTTACAACAGGATCAACGTGTTCTTGACATTGGTTGTGGGTGGGGGAGTTTTGTAAAATTTGCAGCCGAGAAATATGGTGCCAGGGCGGTTGGCATTACAGTCTCAAAAGAACAGGCCGAATTTGCCAAAAACAACTGTGCGGGGCTACCGATTGAAATAAGGCTCCAGGATTATCGCCAACTTGATGAAAAATTTGATCATATTGTTTCGCTTGGAATGTTTGAGCATGTTGGTGCCAAAAACTATAAAAAATACATGCAAATTGCATCACGTTGTCTTGCAGAAGAGGGCATCTTTCTGCTCCATACCATTGGTGCGCGTAAGACTCGCTACAGCCCCGATCCATGGATTCATAAATATATATTTCCAAACGGGCTCCTGCCATCAATGAAAGACATCAGTAAAGCAGTTGAGAGATATTTTGTATTGGAAGATTTTCACAACTTCGGTGCCGACTATGACAAAACCCTTATGGCCTGGTTTCATAATTTTGATTCCAGTTGGAAACAACTATGTGAAAAATACGGCGAACGGTTTTATCGAATGTGGAAATACTACTTGTTAGCTTGTGCGGGAGCGTTCAGAGCACGCAACATTCAACTCTGGCAGCTCGTGTTTACGAAAAACGGAATACCCGGGGGATATACCCCTATTACTTGAGTGATTGCAACGAGAGCGACGTCTCATGAAGAAAATTGAAGAATCATTTAACGGGCAGTTCTCCCATTGGGAGATTCATCTTCCCGCCGAGGCGGTCCAGAACCGGCAACGGGGAAAAATCAACAAGCGCGGCTGGACAATCTGGTACCTGTTCGGTTCGGACGAGAAAGGTGAGTACCTGGATTACTATGCCCATAATCGTTTTACCAACGACACGCATATGAGGATTTATGAGGATGGAAGTCAACGCGGTCTCGGGGCAATCTGGGATATGGGGCCTGTTCATTCTCCGGAAGATTCCGAGGAAGTAATTCGCGAGAAGAAAGCAGAGTTTGTAGCAAAGAATCGAGAAATCGCACAAATGCTTGAAGACAAGGGATTCGGTATTACGGGAGACGAAATCGGGTCGGCGAGACTTATTCGCTGGATGGTTTGCGACAAATGGTTGCCCGGTAAGCCAGACGACAAGGACTAGGGCCTCATCATCAATCTTCATTGCCGTGCAAATGTTTCCGAAAATTCTCCTGTAACTCATGCGAGTTCCATCCAAGCCGGCTGGGTTGCCGATATTAGTAACACTGGCCGCCTTTGTAATTGTTGTTGCAGGGGTGCGCGCGGCAGAAGCCATAGTAGTTCCGTTTTTACTGTCTGTCTTTATCGCGGTAATTAGCGCGCCTGCACTATTGTGGCTGGAGAACAGGCGGTTACCTCGTTGGCTTGCCATGATTTTCGTTTTGGGGGCAATCGTGGTCGTGGCCGTTCTATTATCAATTTTGGCCGGTTCATCAATCAGGGATTTTTCACAGGATCTTCCCCAGTATCAGCGGCAATTGTCAGGTCTACTGGTACGTATCAGCGACTGGGCGGGTCAGCATGGCGTCGATTTATCAGCCAGCACTTTAATCGGTTATCTTGACCCGGGAGCTGCAATGCAGCTTGTAGCAGACATGCTGAACGGCTTGGGTTCAGTTTTTGGAAATATATTTCTAATCCTATTGACGGTGGTGTTTATCTTATTTGAGGCTTCTTCGGTTCCGCGCAAGTTACGCGCCGGTTTATCCAAAGCAGACGAGTCTCTTGGTGCCTTTGCCATTGTGGCGCGTAACGTCAATCGCTATTTGGCAATCAAGACCGCTACAAGCATTGCTACAGCCGTGATCGTAACTATCGTACTAGCCGTTATCGGCGTGGACTATCCATTGCTGTGGGGCATCGTCGCGTTTTTATTCAATTACATCCCAAACATCGGCTCCATTATTGCCGCCGTGCCGGCGATATTACTGGCACTTGTTCAACTGGGTGTAGGGGAGGCACTTGCAACTACCATCGTGTACGTTGTAGTGAACGTCTTAATCGGTGGCGTGCTTGAACCCAGGATGATGGGTAGGCAGGTCGGGTTATCAACATTGGTAGTATTTTTATCCCTGGTCTTCTGGGGGTGGGTGCTTGGACCTGTTGGCATGTTTCTATCCGTACCCCTGACGATGACCGTGAAAATTGCACTGGAAAGCGACTCAAGAACTCGATGGCTGGCAATTTTATTGGGAAATGATATAGCGCTGAACGAGCCAGATCCTGGCGAGGCGGTAGAAAAACAAACTTGACTGGTGCTGGTCCAGTCCTCGCGCAAGCTTTAGCAGCTTTTGTAGATCAACCTGGCGGCCAACTGAACGGCCTGCCTGCCAAGAGATGTACGTGCAGGTGGAATACGGTTTGACCCGCACCGGCACCATTATTGATTGCGATACGGTATGCATCTTCACAACCCAGCTCACCAGCAATGGTTTTCGCTTTCAAGAGTAGGTGACCGAGCAGAGACTGGTCTTCATCGTCGCAATCGGCAAGCTTGGGAATTGGCTTTTTGGGAATGATGAGGACATGCGTAGGCGCCTGTGGATTGACATCCTTGAACGCCAGGCAAAGATCATCTTCAAAAATTATTTCTGCGGGAATTTCCCTGTTGATGATTTTGCTAAAAATCGTTTCGCTCATAAGCTTTCAGCGTAGTTACAGTAGTGTAGTGCAAAGACTTTCACCCTGCGTTAATATTGCGCCGCGCAATAATATCATCTTTGACGTGTATTGCATTGTTCATTTCCGGCTTGGTTTTAGAGTACCAGGGGAGGTTTTTTGGCTTTCGCTCTAATCCAGTTCAGTGAACTTAGCACCTTGGGCATGGCAATCAGCTTTTGTTCAATTTTATGCTTGCCAGGAAAATCCGTTAAAACCAGGCCGACCAATATGGTCAGTAATCCCTGACCCGGTGTCATCAGCATTATTATTCCCAGGCAGACAAGTGCGAGACCAAGCAGGTTTTTTACGCTGACAAAAACTCGTGTGACCACGGATTTTTTTCTCTCCGAGCTTGCTCGGGTTCGATATTGCGGCTGAAAGTAGTCGACGGGAATCTTCGTTACCAGCCATGGAATGACGGCAAGGCTTACAATGAACAGGACCAGTGAACCCCACGCCAATACAATGAGGAACTGCCTGTATGGTAATAAAAAATCCAGCATGGCAGGAGCAGAACGGAATATCCTACCTGCTCACGGGCCGAAATTGTCGTTAGTCCTTTTCCTTCATATTCGGCGTTAAATCCTGGTTATTTTTTTGTTTCATTATGATCTCGTCCGCGGTATTTTCCAGGTTTACGAACCTTTCCGGAGTAGATGGATGCGTTGAACTGTAACTGCCTTTGATGCTGCCAGGATGCTCAACGGCCATTCTTCTCCAGAACGTCGGCGCTTCCGATATGTCATATCCTGCTTTCGCAACGTAATAAAGACCCACGTAATCCGCTTCAGTTTCAAATTCTTGCGAATAGGCGTTTGCCCCGATTTTCCCGAATGTACCCTGCGTATCAAGCCCGTATGCTGCAGCAAGGACGTCAAAGATTGACCCCAACCAGAAATTTTGTTGCTTTGCACCGATATGTTTCATCGTATTGTGAGCAAGCTCATGCCCTACAATCAACGCAAGCTCATCGTCTTTTTCAGCAAACCTCATCATTCCCTTGGTTACATAAACGGCCATACCGTCTGCATAAGCGTTGAGTGAGTTCTCCATTACTACAGTGACCGGGTAGTCGCAATGAAGCTCAGGTATGACTTCCGTGAGTATGGACTGTCCATCGCGTTCCAGTTTAATAGGCAAAGGAATGCCTGGTGTACCCAGTTTTTTTACTTTCTTCATCCATTCTTCATATCCTCTGCGCGTGGTTTTACTGTATGCTTCACCGCCAATGGACTTTACGCTGTCACCAACTTTGACATTTGCCTGGTACGCAGGGCCATCCTTTATGACCCCTACTATCTTCGCGTCATTGCCGTTTCCACCAAATACACTTTTGAATGCCTTCGAATATTCTTTATCCATGACAACGGCAGACAAAATGGAAACTCCGAGAGACGGTGCAACCTTATCACCGCACGAATCATGGTTATTTACCAGTACGGGATAAGCAACGTCATGAAGCCGTGCCTGTGTTTTATGATAGTCTTTTAATGCCAACTCTTTTTGCAACTCTGCTTCACTTTGAACAGTTTTCTGATCAACAACCGGTTGTTGCGTCATAGGTGTTGCACAGCCGGCAAGGACCAGCACCAACAGAACATTCAGTTTATTTTTCATATCGTATCGTCCTGCCTCTTTGATCTTTAATATGTTGCATTGCAAGTTGCCATTTTATATATACTCTGATGGCGAAGGCAAAAGAGTGTGTATTACTCGCTCACGGACCAACCTAGTTAGAGTTAGTTATTGAATGTACCGCATAATATAACACTACTATGTTGAGGTATCCGGTTTAACTTTTATAGTATGTCCTTGGTTTAAAGCGGGGTGTTTCTCCGTCTTTGAGAATAGAGTTTGACCTATGCCCCGCATTTTTGACAACATTGAGCAGCATTTTCTCCCGGCGCTGAGCGAAGCTATGAAAGTTTCCGAGCGTGCGGACTTCTGTGTGGGATATTTCAATCTGCGTGGCTGGCGCTCAATTGATCAACACGTCGAAAAATGGGCGGGTGGAGACGGTCACTGCTGTCGCCTTCTGGTTGGTATGCAAAGATTGCCTCAAGAAGATCTCCGCATTGAGAGGAGTTTTTCAGCGAGCGAAAAACAACTGGACAACCAAGCAGTATTGCGGCTAAAAACTAAGTTAGCGGAAGAGTTCCGAGAACAATTGACAATTGGTGCGCCCACCAACGAGGATGAGGCAGGTCTACGGAGGTTAGCGAAGCAGATCAAGAGGAAAAAGGTTGTGGTCAAGCTTTTCCTCAAGCATACACTTCATGCCAAGTTATATCTGCTATTCCGGGCAGACCCTATCAATCCATCGACTGGATATCTGGGAAGCAGTAATCTCACCCAGTCTGGCCTTTCCTGCCAAGGTGAGTTGAACGTTGACGTGCTAGATCACGATGCCTGCCAGAAGCTCGCGCAGTGGTTCGAAGACAGGTGGAATGATCGCTGGTGCGTTGATATTTCAGAAGAGTTGGCCCAAATTATCGACCAGAGCTGGGCACGCGAGGAACCAATCCCACCGTATCACATCTACATCAAGATTGCCTACCATTTGTCACAGGAAGCGCGAGCAGGGTTGACGAAATTTCGTATCCCAAAAGACTTTGAGAACAGACTCCTAGATTTTCAAGTGGCCGCTGTCAAGATCGCCGCGCACCATCTGAACAAGCGTGGCGGCGTTATTATCGGAGATGTGGTTGGTTTAGGCAAAACCCTCATGGCTACTGCCTTGGCGCGCGTATTCGAGGACGACCACAGCTTGGAAACATTGATCATCTGTCCCAAGAATCTGGTTCCAATGTGGGAAGATTACAAAGAGCAATATCGCATGCGCGCCCGTGTCTTGTCAATCAGCCGCACAATCAGCGAGCTTCCTGACATGCGCCGTTATCGCTTGGTGCTGATCGATGAAAGCCACAACTTGAGGAATCGTGAAGGTAAGCGATATCGGGCTATCCAGGAGTACATCCGGGAAAACGACAGCAAATGCATTCTGCTGTCGGCGACGCCCTATAACAAGACGTACCTGGACCTTTCCAGTCAACTCCGCTTATTCGTGCCCGAAGATGAAGACTTGGGGGTTCGGCCTGAACGCCTGCTGAATAAGATCGGCGAAACCGAATTCATCCGCCGCCATCAAGCTCTCGTCCGCTCTTTGGCAGCGTTTGAGAAATCTGATCACGTCGACGACTGGAGGGAATTGATGCGCCTGTATCTTGTTCGCCGAACGCGCAGCTTCATTCAAGGCAACTATGCTATCACTGACCCAGCTAATGGACGTAAATACCTGGCATTTGCGGATGGCACGCCTTCCTATTTCCCGACACGGGTACCGAAAACAATTCGATTTGACATTGATGATCAGTACGCTCGACTATTTGCGGACAACGTAGTTGATGCTATAAACGGCTTGGAGCTCCCGCGCTATGGTCTCGGCAACTACGTCATGCAGGTGCCGCATACTCTACCAACACAAACCGAAGAGAAGGTTTTGGCCGATTTGTCACGTGCCGGCAAGCGCCTCATGGGCTTCTGCCGGACTAACCTGTTGAAACGCTTGGAGAGCAGCGGTCATGCTTTCCTGTTGTCGGTTGAACGCCACGTTCTCAGAAACTTCATTTTTTTACATGCGATAGAAAATCAACTGCCGCTTCCGATCGGAGCAACAGATATAGGGCTTCTGAATCCGCATACCTTTGATGAAGATGCTGAGAATGCCATCGGTGACGTCTTTGATACAGAGGATAACGAAGGAAATGAGAGGCCTGGAGAGGCTACTACGCTAAAAACTGACGAAGATTTTTGCACGCGCGCTGCTGAAGTTTACGCACTTTTTGTCGGTAAATATAAGAAACGATTTCGCTGGCTGCCTTCACATCACTTTGTTGAAGCCCTTCGTAAAGACCTTATGGCTGACGCTAGGGTGCTACGCGAACTTCTGGTTCAATTCGGCGAGTGGCAAGCAGACGAGGATGCAAAACTCCAAGCATTGGAAAATCTGATTATGGACGTGCATCCTGACCGTAAAATTCTGGTTTTTACCCAGTTCGCCGACACGGTGCGCTATTTGTCAAGAAAGCTTAAGGCACTTGGTGTATCGCGGATAGAGGCGGTAACTGGGGACACGGCTGATCCTACACGACTTGCTTGGCAATTTAGCCCGGTAAGCAATGAGAGAAAAAACTCTGTCACGAGCGATGATGAACTCCGTGTCCTGATCGCTACTGATGTACTCAGCGAAGGTCAGAATCTCCAAGACTGCGCCATTGTCGTGAATTATGACCTGCCGTGGGCCATTATCCGCCTGATTCAACGGGCTGGTCGCGTAGACCGCATTGGTCAACAAGCGCATGATATTCTATGTTATTCCTTTCTTCCGGCTGAGGGAATCGAACGCCTGATTCAGCTTCGAACCCGCGTGCGAAAACGCCTCCACCAAAATGCCGAAGTGGTCGGAACCGATGAGGCCTTCTTCGAGAATGAGGGCAAGCAGGCTGTTCTCGACCTGTACAACGAAAAAGCTGGGATTCTCGACAATGACGATGATATAGACGTTGATCTGTCCTCCCATGCCTATCAAATCTGGCGAAACGCAACGGAAGCTGACCCATCGCTTAAAAGGAAAGTAGAAAGCTTGCCATCTGTGGTGTACTCCTCCAAAGTTTGGCATGAAAAGCCAGATCAGCCTAAGGGAGCACTTGTGTATATGCGTACCGCCCAGGGATACGATGCACTGACCTGGGTTGACCATGACGGCAGCAACGTGACCGAGAGCCAGTTTGATATCCTTCAAGCTGCAGAGTGCTTGCCCGATACGCCGGCCGTTTCACGCCATGAGGCACATCACGATTTGGTAAGCAAAGCCGCGAAGCATATTGCTCGCGAGGAAAAACAAGTGGGTGGTCAACTTGGCCGACCCTCGAGCGCTCGGTTCCGCACCTATGAGCGGCTCAAAAACCATGCTGAAAGCGTCAAGGGCACGCTTTTCGATACTGAGCCACTGCGGCGTGCTATTGATGACATCTATCGGTATCCCCTACGTCAGACCGCAGTAGATACACTGAACCGTCAATTGCGCAGCGGTATCTCTGATGAAACTCTTGCAGAATTGGTTAACACGCTGAGAGATGAAGATCGGCTTTGCCTCGTGCATGAAGAAGACGAACGTCAGGAAACGAGTATCATTTGCTCAATGGGTCTTGTCGGGCATGACGGCAGCTGAGATGTTAAGAAGCTTTGATAAAAGTAAAGTCAGAAGATATTTAGAAAATTTCGATCTCCGGTCCTTGTTTATCTCGGAGCTTGGCTGGGACCACGGCGGCGCGGATACAGAAGTCTTGGTCAAGGGCAAAAAGTTTGTTCTCCAAGCCATTGCCCACAAGCGCGGCATGGTTACCTATCAATACGTAGCAGATTCAGACAGTGTCTTCCCGAACTATTCCACTCGCCAAAAGATCGAGAAAGCTGTTGCCAAGAGCGTCCGCGAACACATCATTGTGTACACCTTACAAGATAAGAGCGCCCAGTATTGGCAGTGGGTGAAGCGTGAGCCTGGGCGTCCGGACAGGTTACGCTCGCACAACTGGGATAGGAATCAGTCGGGTGAGGCGTTGATCCAAAAGCTGGAGCAAATCGTCTTCACACTGGATGAAGAAGATGATCTGACTATCGTGGATGTATCGGGCCGGGTGCGTGCAGCCTTCGATGTCGAAAAGGTCACTAAAAAATTTTACGAACGTTTCAAGAAAGAGCATCACGTCTTTTTGGGATTCATCGAGGGTATTGAAAGTGTCGCTGACTGAGAGTGGTACGCCTCGCTCATGCTGAATCGGATGATGTTTGTCTATTTCATCCAAAAGCAGGGCTTTCTCGATGGTGATACAGACTATCTTCGCAATCGCCTCGAAGTAGTACAGCAGAAAGGCAGTGGTAAATTTCTTAGTTTTTACCGTCTGTTCCTCTTGAGGCTGTTTCACGAAGGGCTAGGCCAACCTGAATCCGACCGCCCCTCCGAACTGACGAGTTTACTTGGGCAAGTCCCGTACCTTAATGGTGGCTTATTCGATGTACACGATCTGGAGCGCGACAACATCAAGATCCATATTCCTGATGAAGCATTCCAACAAATCTTTGATTTCTTCGACGCCTACCAATGGCATCTCGATGACCGCCCGCTTCACAACGACAATGAGATCAACCCTGACGTGCTTGGCCACATCTTTGAGAAATACATCAACCAGAAGCAGATGGGGGCTTATTACACCAAGGAGGATATCACCGGCTATATCAGTCGAAACACTGTCATCCCGTTCCTGTTTGATGAGGCGAAAAAAGCATGCTCCATAGCCTTTAAGCCTGGCGGCGGAGTATGGCAGCTTTTATCGAGCGACCCCGATCGATATTTCTATGAGGCGGTTCGCCATGGTATTACTTATGATGTTCACAACAAAGAAAACCTCGCAGAAAAGCGCGAGCTACCTTCCGAGATAGCCTGCGGTTTGAATAATATTGCAGAACGCAGTAGATGGAACGAGCTTGCTCCCGACGACTATGCCTTGCCAACTGAGACGTGGCGCGAACATATCACCCGCCGCCAACACTATGAAGAAGTTCGCGTCAAACTTGCCAGCGGCACAGTCACGTCAATCAACGACCTCATCACCTATAATTTAGACATTGAGAAATTTGCTCAAGATGTTATAGCAGGTAGTGAAGGCCCGGAACTGGTTCGCGCCTTCTGGCAGGCACTCACTAAGGTTTCCATCCTTGACCCAACCTGTGGTTCCGGTGCTTTCCTGTTTGCGGCCCTCAACATTCTGGAGCCAATGTACGTCGCTTGCCTTGAAGCCATGCGCGGTTTCTCTGACGACCTGGAACGCTCCGGGCGTGAGCATCGTCCAGAGAAGCTGAGCGACTTTCGCAAAGTGCTGGAACAGGTCGCTCAACACGCCAGCGAAAGCTACTTCACTCTCAAGTCTATTGTCGTCAACAATCTCTACGGCGTGGATATCATGGAAGAAGCTGTGGAAATCTGCAAACTTCGTCTGTTCCTAAAGTTGGTCGCTCAATTGGAACACTACGACGAGATCGAACCGCTGCCAGACATTGATTTCAACGTCCGGGCAGGCAACACACTTGTTGGTTTCGCCTCACTGAAAGAGGCTCAACGAGCAGTGGCTGGCGATTGGATCAAAGAACAATCCCTTCCTGATATCGAAGAACGCGCCGAAATAGCTGACCGAGCCTTTCGTCGGTTCCAAGAGATGCAGACCAAACACGGCATGGACGCCAGTAAATTTACCAGGGCAAAGGTAGAACTGCGAAAGCGACTTGATGAGTTACGGTGGAAGTTGAATTGGTACTTGGCTGAAGAATACGGTGTCGAGCCTGACGACGAGAAAACATACAAGCAATGGCATGACAGTCACCAATCTTTCCATTGGTTCGTTGAATTCTACGGTGTCATGCAAAGCGATGGGTTCGATGTGATTATTGGGAATCCACCATATGTCGAATATCAAAAGGTAAAGGATGACTATAAAATTATGGGATGTGAGTCACAGAGTTGCGGTAATCTCTACGCCTTCGTGCTCGAACGGGCTTACGGGATTTTGCGTAATAATGGACGTATGGGAATGATCGTGCAGCTATCGATTTCTTGCACCAAAAGGATGGCACCAATTCGAAACAAATGTCTCGATCAGAGTGTAAACATTTGGTTTGCCCACTTTGACGATCGTCCCGCCAAATTATTCGATGACTTGCAGCATATTCGCGCAACAATTGTCCTCGCCAAAAAAGGTTCGAGTAATAATCGATTCACATACTCTACAACTTATTTCCGTTGGCGATCGGAAGCGCGAGCATGGTTGTTTGACTTGCTGGCATTCACCGACATCGATTCTCATTTGGAAGTTCTAAAATGGTCAATCCCGAAAATTGGACATAAGATTGGCTCAAAGGTGGCCCAGCGGGTAGCAGGTTATACTAACTTAAAGCGTCAGTTTTCAGTTGGGGCCAGCCATATCTACTACCATAACGCACCCCAGTATTGGACCCGCGCGATGGACTTCGTGCCGTACTTTTCAAACGAACGGGACGGAGAGCAGATTTCTACTCAAGTCAAAGTTTTGACCTTAGCGACAAAGACAGATGCGGCGACGGTAGTTGCGGTACTGAACAGTTCACTGTTTTACTGGTGGTTTTTGATTCTGTCTGACTGTCGCCACTTGAATCTGCGGGAAATCGAGAGCTTTCCTCTTGGGCTCGATCAGATATCTGGAAACATGAAAGCCCAGCTCGAGGAGTTGTCTACCCAGTTAATGACGAGTTTCAAACATCACAAAAAACGCAAGGAAACCTGCTACAAAACGACAGGAAAGGTCATCTACGATGAATTTGACCAGAAGCCCTCAAAGCCTATCGTTGACAAAATCGACTGTGTGTTGGCGAAGCACTACGGCTTTACAGATGAGGAACTGGACTTCATCATTAACTACGACATCAAGTACCGCATGGGGCTAGAAGCAATAGAAAGCAATGCGTGAGTGCGACTAGGGTACCCGGTTTTATACTCTAGTCTGTCTGCCAATGGGGTATGAGTTCAAGACGATTATCAAGCGGGATGAGAAGGGAAGGGATATATTACCTAATTCTAATCTGGAGAAATAAATGGCAGAACTCAAAAGTCTATTCGACCCTGAAGGAGTAAGGGCGATCCTCCATGGACTTATCGTCCTATTCATAGGGGGATTGTTAACGACAGTATGCAAGTTGATTTGGCAGAACGCAAAAATTACAAAAATGATAGTGGTGTGTGTAGCAATCGCAGTAGCTATGACAATCATATACTCAATAGCGCCACTACAAATGACAGGGTTATTGATAGGAATCGTGAAGGGGATGCTTTTGCTGATTGGAGTCATGTGGGCACTAATGAGCGTAAACTTAACACGTAAGGCAAAAGATACGAATTACTTCAGAGCATGGGCCATAATGGGATTGGCCTTAGGGGTGGGTATTGGGTTTTTACAAATTTTGGCAGACGAAAGAAAAATAATCATGCAAGGGATGGGATACCCAGTAACAAAAGTAGAAAGCATAAAGGAAACAGTACAGCCCTGACCCGAGAAAGAAAACTGACAGGATGACAAGAAAAGGTCTGAAATAGCGATGCCACTAAGGTTTCGCACATGCTCATCAAAGCTAAGAGTCACACGTCTGCGCATGAGCCTATTCACTTGGGATACTGCAATTCCTGCGAATTCACGCGAAGCATGAGTTCTATATCGGCGCTATGAATGGCATCTGAGCACCAAATGCTTTTAAGGCCAGGGGTTTCTGATTACCCGGCAGTGTTGCGGCGTTGTTCTGATAATGGTCATCCATCTGCAGTTACAGCGCGCGGCGACCTCAGCCTGCTCGAAGGAACGCTGACGGGCTTTTTTTGCTCTGTTCATGTTCCTGGCGATACCATCCTCAGAACTTACGATCTTGCGCGAGCCCTTCGAGAGTCAGATATGACGCTCATTGGCGGGTTCCAATCGCCGATGGAGAAAGAGTTCCTGGACCTGCTGCTGAGGGGTACAATGCCAGTAGTCTTCTGTCCAGCGCGAGGGCTTGGTAAAATGCGGGTCCCGAAGGGCTGGAAGAAACTACTCTCTGACGGGCACTTGCTAATCTTGTCCTTTTTCGATGATAACATCCATCGCCCAACGATAACTATAGCGGCTAGACGCAACACTTACGTCGCAGCGCTTGCTGATCGCATCCTCATTGCTTACGCTGAATCGGGTAGCAAAACCGAGAAGCTGTGTAAAGGTGCGCTAGCCCGAGGCAAGCAGGTCTTTACCTTGGATTCAACAGATAATGCCCACCTTGTAGAGCTTGGCACTGTACCGATTTCAGCTAATAATCTCGGTCCTTTGTCGCTATAGAAAAATATGTTTATACGGAAAATCGCTGATACTAGTGGCGGAGAGGGTGGGATTCGAACCCACGGTCCAAGGGTTACTCAGACAACTCCTTAGCAGGGAGCCCCATTCGACCACTCTGGCACCTCTCCCGGACAGAGTGAAAGTATAGCGGATAAGCTGCTATAGAGATAATTTGATTGGAAGTTTTTAGTTATAATCACCACTTTCCATACAGTCAGTGCGCCCGTAGCTCAGTTGGATAGAGTGCGTGGCTACGAACCACGAGGTCGGGAGTTCGAATCTCTCCGGGCGCGCCATCAAGATATCGGTATCTGCACAAGACGATTCAATCCGGTATTGAAATGTTTTCGTTCTTTATTGCCAATAGCAAAAGGGCTATTATCAGCAGCTATGAGAATCTCATGTATCGCTACGTGAACGAGACTCTGATCTTATGTGATTATGCTTGATATATTCACTGTATCTTATTGAAATGATAGTAAAAATAGTAAAGAAAAGTGATGTAAGCGAATCCAGGGTAACTGACGAGGTCCTGTATCACGCCCGCCGGAAATTTTTGCAGAACTCCGCATCCGTCGCTGCCGTGGCGCTGGCGCCTTCGTTGTCAATATGGCCTTCGATTGGACGTGCGAAGCTGGATTTTGATGACGTTGGAAAAAGCGACTTTTCTACCAGCGAGGAACTGACTGCACTTAAAGCAGTAACGAGCTACAACAATTTTTACGAGCTGGGAACGGGTAAAACAGACCCCAAGAGAAACGCGCACCACCTTAAAGTCAAGCCCTGGAGTATTAAAGTGGAGGGCGAGTGTGAAAAACCGGGTGAATATGACTTGGAGGACTTTATACGGCCAGCGAAACTTGAGGAACGCATCTATCGATTACGTTGTGTCGAGGCCTGGTCCATGGTCATACCCTGGATTGGCGTTGAACTGGCCCCTGTTTTGAAACGTTTTCAGCCAACTTCAAAGGCCAAGTACGTACAATTCTTCACGATCTACGACCCGGAAAATTTACCAGGTCAAAAGCGCCCCATACTGGAGTGGCCGTATCGCGAAGGGCTGCGAATAGATGAAGCCATGCATCCTCTCTCTATTTTTGCGGTCGGCCTGTATGGAAAGGAACTGCCGAATCAAAATGGGGCACCGTTGCGCTTGATAGTACCCTGGAAATACGGCTTTAAGAGTATTAAGTCTATTGTCAGTCTTCGTTTTACTGAAGAACAACCGGAAACGACCTGGAACACCTCTCAGCCAAGAGAGTATGGTTTTTACGCCAATGTCAATCCGGCGGTAGACCATCCGCGCTGGAGTCAAAAGCGTGAGCGAAGGATTGGTGAATTTTTGAAACGTGAAACGCTGCCTCTGAATGGCTATGCCGATGAAGTTGCCCGGTTGTATGAAGGCATGGACCTCAAGAAATACTATTAGTCCACCTTACCAACGTTACTGATCAACCTGCGTAAAAATGTGCCTGACTCAAGCACTGAGAGATTCGTAAAACCTGTAATTTTCCTGGTTCTACTCATCCCGCTGGTGATCCAGGTCTACGGGTTTTTCAGCGGTTCCCTGGGTGCAAATCCAATTGAAGCCGTAACACGGCGTGCGGGGGATTGGGCCTTGAGAATTCTACTGATAACCTTGGCAGTTTCGCCGCTCGTAAGAATAACCGGCTGGAATACTCTTGTTAAATACAGGAGGATGCTTGGTTTATTTGCATTCTTTTATGCCTGCGTCCACCTGTCCTTGTACGTTACTTTGGACAAGTTTTTTGATCTTGGTGAAATTCTGGATGACATAATCAAGAGGCCGTTCATTACTGCGGGGTTTTCAGCATTCATATTGCTTATTCCGCTTGCGGTCACTTCGACTGCCAGAATGGTAGAGCGACTGCAATATCGTTGGCTTCTCTTGCATCGGCTGGTCTACGTCGTAGCCATGCTGGCCGTACTACATTTTTGGTGGATGGTAAAAGCTGACACGCGAGAACCGGCAATTTACGCGATGATTCTTGCAGGACTGCTTGGGTTCAGGTTGTTTTTCTACTTGAAAAGAAAAAAATTTATCCTGTCAAACTGAAGTTTGGTAGCTTGCTATAATTTATTTCCGTGCGCCCGTAGCTCAGTTGGATAGAGTACCTGGCTTCGAACCAGGTGGTCGGGAGTTCGAGTCTCTCCGGGCGCGCTACTCTTCTTTAACTGCCAGATAAAGAGCAGCCTTGACAGCCATTTGTGCAGGGACAGGTACTACTGTCTTTCCGGGTGTGCCAAGTTAGTGGCTTACGGCCATCCCACTACCTGGCTGAAGAACTTGAGAAGTTAAAAAATTATCCCGTAAGAATTGGAAATATGAATTTACACCATTACTTGTTAAGTACATCGTCGCGGTGCTTTTCAGTCACGTTTATGATTTTTTCTATTTGGGCTTCACCAATGTCTAACTCATGCAGAGTCTTTCTCAAGCATCCCAGCATGGCGTCAAAATCATCATCGTTCAGACCTTTTTCAACTGCTTTTTTGTGTGCCCGACGCATATCCTTGCCAAGATATAGAGACGGGCCACCAAATATGTAGGTCAAGAAGGCATTCATTTTGCGTTCTTGTTTTTCAATATCTACATTTTCAAAAAAGCTCTTAAGACGATCATTATTCAGGATGTTTACATACAAATAATGTGCGGCTTTTTTAACGGTGTCTTTGCCACCAATTTCTTGATATAGGCTTTCGTCCATAATTTATTGACTATTATTGATATGGTTAATGTGTGGAGTATGGTATACAAAGTATACAGAGTAGATAGATTATTTCAATTACCTTGGTCAACCTACCGTTCAGGATGAAACAGTGTGAGAAATGAAGCCCATACTCGATAAATTGCACAATGACCATATAAATTTTTTCAAGCTGCTATCTTTCTTGGAGAAACAACTGCATTCACTGGAAAAGTATGAACCTGTCGAGCTTGAAGCGATGCATGATGCAATCTGCTACATGAAAGAATATCCTGACGCGGTGCATCATCCCCTGGAGGACGTGGTCTTTAAATATTTCGTCACGCATTATGACAAGGCGCGTGAAGAAATTAATGAACTGCTCAGCGAGCATGAAGGATTGCCGTTACTTACCGAAAAACTCAGCCTGATGTTACAAGACGCAGCTGCGGATTTTCCACGGGAGCGTGAAGAGCTATGTGATTGTTTGCAAGAGTATATCTCGACCCAAAAGGAACATATGAATCAGGAAGAGGCCAACGTATACCCGGTTCTTGATGAGATTCTCAATGAAGAAGACTGGAAGCAAATTGATAGTGAGCTGGCGCAAGTCGAAGATCCACTGTTTGGGAAACAGGTGGAAAGATCCTTTCAAGGGCTATTGTACAAATTACAAGATACGTATATTTAGTGGTACTGGTGAACGTGGTGTATCAAGGTGAATATTAAGAAAACATTTACAGTAGTTTTATTTCTTTTAGCTCCCGTATTGGCCAATGCTACCAATGTTTACTTTTCACATGGAACAGGCGTTAAAAACCGTGCGCTGGCTGGCGCGGGCGTGGCCTTTCCGCAGGACGCCATGACCGCTGCTACCAATCCTGCGGGCATGGCCTTTGTAGGGAATCGTTTTGACATTGGCCTGGTGCTGTTTAGCCCTTCCCGCGGTTACTCTGCAGGGGGCAGCAGCGTCAATGGCAATAACGGTGCATTTACTCTTGGGCTTGGTTCTGAAAACAGTGGTGACGACATCTTTCTTATCCCAAGTTTTGGGATTAACTACATGCTTACCGAACGCGACGCGATCGGGTTGTCAGTCTATGGAAACGGCGGCATGAATACCACTTATGATAGTGGCAGTGCAATCCTCGACCCGGACGGTTCAGGGCCGGCTCCGGTTTCAACGCTACCTGGTGCCTTTGGAGGAGGTACCGCAGGCGTGGACTTGTTCCAGGTATTTTTCAACTTCTCCTACGCGCACAAGTTCTCTGACAACTTTTCAGCAGGGATCAGCCCGGTTTTTGCCGTTCAGGGTTTTCGCGGTAATGGTCTCGACACATTTGCCGGTTATACCAAGACCTTTGCCGAGAGTGGCGGTACCGTCGTGCCGGATAGCTTAACCGGTAATGGCCAAAGCTATTCCTATGGTGGCGGTGTACAAGTGGGCGCATTGGTGAAAGATGTGGTCGGCACGGCAGATTTTGGTATTTCCTATCGTTCAAAAATGTACATGGACGAGTTTGATGATTACTCGGACCTCTTTGCCGAGGATGGAGACTTTGATATTCCCTCGACCTTGTGGGTCGGCTTCGTCGTTGATCTGACTGAAAAGCTGACTTTAGTCGCAGACTATCAAAAGATCTGGTATGGCAATATTGATACCTTGAATAACGATGTCCAGAATATATTTAATTGCCCAACTGTAGGCCAGGGTGGGCTGGACGTAGAGAGCTGTTTAGGTGGAGACAATGGCGCCGGGTTTGGCTGGGGAGATGCCGACATATTCAAAATGGGTCTTCAGTGGGCAGCACGTCCTGGTGTCACCTTGCGCTTTGGTTACAGTCATCTCGATCAACCTGTGGATGATGATCAAGTGCTTGTCAATGTACTGGCTCCTGCAATAGTTGAAGATCACGTCACCGTTGGCGCTACCATCAAAACCAGGGTCGGTGAGATTAACCTTGAAGCCATGCATGCTTTGCACAACTCCGTAAAGGGCCATAATGCATTTGACCCTACCCAGGAAGTTCGCCTGAAAATGAACCAGTATGAAATGGGTATCAGCTGGTCCAGGGAGTTTTAGAGGCACAGATACATGAACACGTGCGGTGCAGCGCTGCGCGTGGTCAGGGTGCCAGTAATGCGGCTATCCGTTGTTGTAGAGCTTTTGTGCTGACTGTGCTCGCATCCATCGGCTCTCCGACAATGATCTTTATTTTGCGCCACAGTCGACGCGGTAGTCCCCGCATGGGCCTGCCGTAGCGGTTGCTGAAATAGCTGCCCCATAAGCCATCCAGTGCTATCGGGATGACCGTGACGGGTGTTTCCGCAAGTATATGCTCGATACCCGGTTTGAAAGTGTCTACCTTGCCATTCGACGTTAACTTGCCCTCCGGGAATATGCCAACCAGGTTACCCGCGTTCAGTTCCGCCGCGACTTGTTCGTAAGCCTGCTCCAGGAGCTTCGGGTCTTCCTTTCGAGGTGCGACAGGGATTGCTTTTGCAGCCTTGAATATGAAACGCAGTACCGGAACGTTGAAAATCCTGTGGTGCATGACAAAACGAACAGGTCTTCGAACGCATCCGCCTATAACCAGCGCGTCCATCAGGCTGACGTGATTCGACACGATCACTGCTGGCCCTTCTCCGGGTATATTTTCCAGGTTGATTTTCTTTACCCGGTATACCAGGTGAACCAGTATCCATACAACAAAGCGCATGAAAAACTCGGGTACGCGCGTATATATATACATTGCAACGAGGACATTTGAAATTGCCGTCACGAGGAATAGCTGGGGTATAGTCAACCCTGCACTTAACAGCAGGATCGCGTATAAGGCTGCGGCAATAATAAACAGTGCATTCAGAATATTATTGCCCGCAATGACCCTTGCCCGTCTTTTCAAATT
This sequence comes from Gammaproteobacteria bacterium, assembly GCA_965215055.1. Classification (GTDB taxonomy): domain Bacteria; phylum Pseudomonadota; class Gammaproteobacteria; order UBA4575; family UBA4575. The sequence continues at coordinate 428,802 of OZ244046.1, read as the reverse complement.
TGAGCGTGCTTGAATCAGCGCATACAAGGGTACTATGTAAATGCCACCGAACACCCCGAGTAAGAAGATATCTGCGACTAGCCGCCAGTTCCCTCCCACCAGGATAAACTCCTGGAAGCCAGCAAGCTTTGCAGTGGCCTGTGGTGCAGCAGCAAGAAATATATCGGCGCCAAAAAGCGTCAAGCCTAGTGAGCCAATCGGCACCAGCCCCAACTCTATGGTTCGGTTAGAGAGGCGTTCACACAAAATCGACCCCGTACCTATGCCGACACAGAACAAAGCTAGAAAGAGAGTGACAACCTGTTCATTGGCACCCAGTGAAAGGCGAGTGAAATTAGGCAACTGGGTAATATACGTTGCGCCCAAAAACCAGAACCACGACACTCCCAAAACAGCATGAAAGACCGTTCTGTTTTCTCTCAAGCTGTTCAAGTTACGCAACGTTTCTACCAGGGGATTCCACTGAACCTTGAGTTTGGGATCTGCTGCCGGAGTAGTGGGAATCCTTAAACTGCTGGCATAACCCAGGATAGCAAGCATCAGTACAGCGCAGGACACCAGCACTTTTGAGCCTGAAGAAATACCGATAAGGATTCCTCCCAGCATGGTACCCAGCAGAATTGCAACGAACGTTCCCGATTCGACAAGCGCGTTACCACCAATCAACTCCTCTTTTTTAAGATGTTGCGGAATGATCGAATACTTGATCGGACCGAATAGTGAGGATTGAGTACCCATCAGGAACAGCGTGAAAAGAAGTAGTGGAATATTTTCAAAGTAAAAGCCGATTGCCGCGGATACCATGATCCCGATTTCTGCCAGCTTGATTCGCCTGATCAGGCCGGACTTTTCCAGCCGGTCTGCGATTTGACCGGCAATTGCAGAAAAAAGGAAAAAAGGCAATATGAAAAGAATTGACGCCAGGTTGATAATGTAATTGGAACTGCTCGAACCCGAGTAGATACTTTGAAAGGCGATCAATATGAAAAGTGCATTTTTGAACACGTTGTCATTAAACGCGCCAAAAAACTGGGTGAGGAAAAAAGGGCCGAAACGCCTTTTCCCTAACAACTGAAACTGGTTGTCTGAATTGTGGTCGTTTTGGCTGGACAAAATACTAGTGGCAGCAGGCTTGCCCGAATTTTTTCAAACGCCAGTAATTATATGGCCATGGTGTCAGGAATCCTACAATGAGCATTATCGGTATTACCCACCAGACGAGTTTCGCGCCCCCCGTCAGCAGGTAGTCGGCGGCATTCATCGTTGTTTCCATTGAAATCATGGAAATGAAACTCATGCCCATGGCAGTAGTCAAGGCATTTTTGAAATCCATGCCTTTACTCACCAGCAGGATAACTTCAAGTATGATGCTGGTGATCAGGCCGTTGATGATGGCCAGGCCCAGGATGAAGAAAGGATTGGCATCTATCTCATAAAACTGGAAAAAGGCAATGGTGCCGAAATCGCCTATGGAACAGCCGATCAGGCACCACATGGTGTTGTATGCACTTTCTCGCCAGGTTTGCAGGCTTTTCCAAAACGACATTGGCACTACCAATAAATGCAGCGTGGCAGAGGTTATACCACGCCTTAATCTTGAGATATGAAACTGTTACTTGTAATCCGGGTTAATGGCACTCTGGTCAAAATCCACTTCGACTTCCACGTCGGTTTTCAGCCGCGCCTGGCAGGCTAGTATATAACCGTCCTTTAGCATATCGCCATCAAGGGTATAGGCAAAATCTGTCAACTCCTTCACCTTGCCGCTGATCAGCTTTGCCCGACAGGTTCCACACGAGCCCACCTTGCAATCGCATGGCCACTTGATGCCTGCATTGAGTGCCGCCTGCAACAGGTTGATACCGCCTTTTACGTCAAAGGTTTCACCTGTATTTTTTATGGTTGCCTTGAAATCCTTCTTTTTCCCACCTAGTCCAAACATGTCATGTTCTCCTATTGCGTGGATAATCAGCAGCAAGACATCGCTTGCTGAAACTGAAAGAATACGTGAACCATAAACCCTTTACGCCAACAAGTCTAAAATATTAAGTGCAGTTTATACATGGGTCGACAGTCCATACAGATGTATGGCTACGTTCGGCTGCTTCACCAACGCGGGGGCAGGTAACATCAAAAAGGATACAGGCTTAACCACCAGCCTCCCCATACTATCAGCGCCAGTCCTGTAGCTGCGCGCATCAGCTTAGGTGAAAAGGGCAGTATTTTTTCCAGCAATACAAATACGGTAATGAGTATTACCCAAAGCATGTTCATTACCCCGACTGCAAATAAAACTGCCATTAACGCCCAGCAGCAGCCGACACAAAACAGGCCGTGATGCAGCCCCATCCTGAATGCGCCCCAGTTTCCCTCTTTCCAGGCAGACATCAAAAATCCAAGCGGAGTGCGGCATTGGTGCAGGCAGGCATCTTTCATGGGCGTCCACTGGTACAGGCCGGCTGCAATCAATATCCCACCGCTCAACAAGTAGCTGCGACTGTTCATCATCGGGTTAAGCAGGCCGCTTTCATGTAACGGCCATTGAATGGACGCTGCGACAAGGCTGAAAATGGCCCATGCGACCAGGTAACCCGCCAGGAATATGAAAGTGGGCGCGTACGGTTGTTGCCTGAGTTTCTTCTGCCTGTTTACCGTGGCAAACATCATCACCATGGGAGCGGCAGTCGGAGTCATCATGGCAAGCATCATGGTCAGCCACATTATGAAAAGCATGAACAAATCCCAGGCTGTCCATGCCCGCGTACCTCCCCGTGGAGGCATCCACATATCGACCAGGTGCATGTTTTCCATGGCCCAGGCCATGTAGAACATGTACAGCCAGCCGATAGCCGCTACGAAAAACAGCCCGCCTACGATAACCTTTCGGTCTTCCAGGCCTGATATATCAGTAGAGGAATTCGATGTATTCATAAACTAGTCAAGAAGGAAGCGTGTTTGCCCAATAAAAAACACAGGCAGGCATGCAAATTTACCAAATAATAATGAATATTCCGAGCAATCAACAAGCTATTATCATAACTTCATATCTGTGTTATGGTTACGAGAGAGCAATAATCACGTGTCTACCGGAGGTAAGCGATGGCGATAACGAACTGGAAAGTAGAAGGCAACTATTTCGAATCCTGCACCTGCGACAACCTGTGCCCCTGTATACTGTTGCGCGACCCTACCGTGGGTTATTGTGAAGCTATCGTTGGCTGGCACATTAAAAAAGGTCACTGTGGTGACGTCAACCTGGATGATCTCAAGATAGGCGTCTGGTTACATGCACCGGGAAACCTTACCAAGGGCAACTGGAGACTGGCGCTGTACGTGGACGAAAACGCCGACGATGCCCAGTTTGACGCGATCTGTTCACTGTGGAGCGGTGAAGGCGGCGGTCATCTGAGCGTGATCGCAAGCCTGGTAAGTGAAGTAATCAGTGCCAAGAAAGCCAAGATCACATTTGAAAGCACGGATGCCAAGAAACACCTGGTAATTGACGGTGTCGGTGAAAATGAAATGTATCCAATAGAAGGTGAAGACGGCAAGCCCGTCACGGTTAGCAATCCCCCCCTGGCCGTAGCACCGAGGAATCCAGTTGTAGTGCATGAATCAAAACGTGCCCGCTACCATGATAACGGCATAGAGTGGTACCAATCAGGCAAGGCAGGTTTGGCATCTCCTTTCCAGTACGGCCCCTGAAGTCTGAATAGACTTTTTGCGGCCTTCATCGGGTATTGCTGTCTGGCAATATCCGGGTTGGGTACAGCTTGTATCTTTGAATCATAAATTCATGCGTAGTATGACGAAGTCTATTGTACTGGGTTCGGGCTGGGTAGCACTTTCCATAGAAGAAGTACAACGCCTCAGACATCAAGCTGAGCAGGGAAATGCCGAAGCTCAGTTCGAACTTGGCTGGATGTATCGTAAGGGCAAAGGTGTCCCAAAGAACAATGCGGAAGCAGTTAAATGGTTCCGGCTGGCTGCTGAACAGGGCCATATCAAGGCTCAGTGTAGCCTTGGCTGGATATACAGTAGAGGCGAAGACAACTTCCCGCAGGACGGTATGGAAGCACTCAAGTGGTATTGGTTGGCCGCTGAGCAGGGCCATGGAGAAGCTAGTTTCCAGCGTGACAAAATTGAGAAAAGAATGACTAAAGAAGCAATAACGACTGCCCAGCGTCTGGCTAGAGAATGGCAGCCGAAAACTATGGGGTTAACTCAAGGTGGAGTAAAGCCTGCCATTGGTAAAACCTGAGAGTTCTTATGTTTGCGAGTAGATCTATCGTACCGGGTTCGGACCGGGTAGCACTTTCCATAGCTGTAATACTGTTTTTACTTGTTGTTCTTCCGTATTCGGAGTCAGTGCTCTGCGATGAAGAGGTACAGCGTCTCAGACATCAAGCTGAGCAGGGCGATGTCGCGGCCCAGTACAGCCTTGGTGAGACATATGAGGCTGGTAAAGGTGTCCCACAGAGCGATGTGGAAGCGGTTAAATGGTACCGGATGGCGGCTGAGCAGGGGAATGTTGAGGCTCAGTATAGGCTTGGCCAGATATACCGTTGGAGCAAAGGCATCCCACAGAATTATGTGGAAGCGGTTAAATGGTACCGGATGGCCGCTGAACAGGGGTATGTCAAGGCTCAGGTCAGCCTTGGCCGGATATACCGTAAGGGTGACGGGGTCCCGCAGGACTATGTGGAAGCGGTTAAATGGTATCGGATGGCCGCTGAACAGGGGTATGTCAAGGCTCAGGTCAGCCTTGGCCGGATATACCGTAAGGGTGACGGGGTCCCGCAGGACTATGTGGAAGCGGTTAAATGGTATCGGATGGCAGCTGAGCAGGGGAATGTTGAGGCTCAGCACAACCTTGGTAAGACATATGAAGATGGTAAAGGTGTCCCACAGAGCGATGTGGAAGCAGTTAAATGGTACCGGATGGCGGCTGAGCAGGGTTATGTCCTCGCTCAGCTCGCCCTTGGTGTTAAGTATTTTATTAGCAAAGAAGAGGACTATGCAGAAGCAGTTAAATGGTTTCGGCTGATAGCTGAGCAGGGGATTGCCTTGGGTCAATACATGCTTGGTGACATGTACGCTAGAGGCCTAGGTGTGGCCCAAGACTATATAAAGGCACACAAGTGGTACAATCTGGCAGCTTCAAGATTTCCCTCAGGTGATACAGATATGTCAGATAAAGCCAGGAAATATCGTAATGAAATTGAAGGAAAAATGACTCAGGAAGAAGTAATAACTGCCCAGCGTCTGGCTAGAGAATGGCAGCCGAAAACGTGGGACCAGCTCAAAGCAGAGTAGACTTGGTATACAGCGGTGCCTTATGACCGCGCATATATTTGGAATATGTAGAGTCAGGAGCACTGATCTGCTATTCCCTGGATAAAAGCTGGGTCAACCATTAACAACCCTTAAGCCTCATGACCTCTGACGACCATCTGGATGCCTTACCTGGAGGTTATCGGGTACAGGAGTTCGAACTCCTGTCAGTGCTGGGGGTTGGAGGGTTCGGCATTACCTATTTGGCGAAAGATACTTTGCTCAATCGCACAGTTGCCATCAAGGAATATCTGCCCAGGGACTTTGCTATCCGCACAGCAGACCACAGCGTTCGTCCCCGATCTTCATCTGAATCCGAAAATTATGCTTGGGGATTGGAACGTTTTCTGGATGAAGCTCGCACTCTGGCCCAACTTAACCATCTCGGCATCATTCGTATTTACAAATACTTCGAGGCACACGGCAGCGGCTATATTGTGATGGAATACATTGAAGGCGAGACACTCAGTGAACGATTAAAGCGCGAGAACACACTAGATGAGTCGCAGCTCATGGCCATTCTGAATCCTCTAATTGAAGGTCTGGAACAAGTACATGCCGCAGGCTATCTGCACCGGGATATCGCACCCAAGAACATCCTATTAAGAAAAGACGGTTCTCCTGTACTCATTGACTTCGGCGCAGCGCGCCAAGCGATAGGAGCACGCAGCCGCAGTGTAACGGCCGTAGCCACAGCGGGATATGCGCCTTTGGAACAATACTCCACTCGCGGCAGGCAACAGGGGCCATGGACAGACGTCTACGGTTTGAGCGCGGTGGCGTATCGGTGCATCACTGGAATCGCACCGAAAGATGCCACGGAGCGAGCACAAGGTGAAGCCTTCCCCCCGGCATCGGAACGGGTAAAGGGTCAGTACGCTAAAGGCTTGTTAACGGCAATAGATCGAGGGCTGAGTATCAAAGCTGAAGACCGCCCACAAGATCTGAAGGCATGGTGTTCACTGTGGAAGCAAAAGGAAAAACGGCAAGCCACGGCTACTGGAGCAGAGAAGCAAGGTGAAACAAAGAACCCGGCAAAAAAAGAAATCTCGCATGCTGGTTCTGGTGCCAACAAAACTGTATGGAGAAATAAGAATGTTTTGATCTCCGTTGTCATTGGAATAGTAGTGCTGTCGGTGATTGGGCTGTACACCTTTCAAGCAGGGCAGGTGGAGAAAGAAGAGGAAGTGGCTAGGAAGGCAACAGAGGGAAAAGCTCAAGCAGAAAAGGGAATGGAAGAACTCAAGTTGGCAGCTGAGCAGGGCGATGCCGAGGCTCAGTTTAGACTTGGCCAGATGTACTATGAGGGCGAAGGTGTCCCACAGGATAACGCGGAAGCATTTAAATGGTACCGGATGGTAGCCGAACAGGGTGATGCCAGTGCTCAGTACCGCCTTGGCTGGATGTATCATAGTGGTAAAGGTGTCCCGCAGGACTACGCAGAAGCGGTTAGATGGTACCGGACGGCAGCTGAGCAAGGCCATGCCAATGCTCAATTCATCCTTGGCTTCATGTATGAAAATGGTGAAGGTATCCCACAGGGCGATGTGGAAGCGGTTAAATGGTTTCGGATGGCAGCTGAGCAGGGGATTGCCTTGGCTCAGTACAGCCTTGGCGAGATGTACATCAATGGCCGAGGCGTAGCCCAAGACTATATAGAAGCGCACAAGTGGTACAATCTGGCAGCTTCAAGATTTTCCTCAGACGATACAGATATGTCAGATTTAGCCAGGGAAAATCGTGATGAAATTGAAGGAAAAATGACTCTGGAAGCAATAACAACTGCCCAGCGTCTGGCTGGAGAGTGGCAGCCGAAAACGTGGGATCAGCTCAAAGCAAAGTGAAGCCTGCCCATGGTAAAAAACCAGAAAGTAAAGCGTCTCAGACATCAAGCTGAGCAAGGCGATGTCGCGGCTCAGGTTAACCTTGGCGAGATATATAGGCTGGGGCATGAGGTGTCGCAAGATGATACGGAAGCAGTCAAATGGTTCCGAATGGCGGCTGAGCAGGGGAATGTCTGGGCTCAGGCCAATCTTGGTTGGATGTACCACAAGGGTTTGGGTGTACTACAGGATGATGCGGAGGCGGTTAAATGGCTTCAGGTGGCGGCTGAGCAAGGCGAAGCCACGGCTCAAGCCAACCTTGGCTGGATGTACGATAGTGGGCAAGGCGTTCCACAGAACGATACGGAAGCGGTTAAATGGTACCGGATGGCGGCTGAGCAAGGCGATGTCGCGGCTCAGAACAACCTTGGCAAGATGTATACTGAGGGTCGTGGTGTATCGCAGGACTATGTAGAGGCGCTCAAGTGGTACCGGATGGCAGCTGAGCAGGGGGATGCCTCGGCTCAGCACAACCTTGGCGAGATGTATCGTGAGGGTCGGGGTGCACCGCAGGATTATGTAGGGGCACTCAAGTTATACCGGATGGCGGCTGGGCAGGGCAAGGCTGCAGCTCAGTTCAGACTTGGCGAGATGTATTACAAGGGTCAGGGCGTACCGCAGGACCATGTAGAGGCACTTAAGTGGTACCGGGTGGCAGCTAAACAGGGGGATGCCTGGGCTCAGAACAACCTTGGCCTGATGTACGATAGTGGGCGTGGTGTCCCACAGGACGATACAGAAGCGGTTAAATGGTATCGGATGGCAGCTGAGCAAGGGGATGCCGGTGCTCAGCACAACCTTGGTTTGATGTACTTGGAGGGTCGTGGTGTACCGCAGGATAATGTGGAAGCAGTCAAATGGTGGCGACGTGCGGCTGAACAGGGAAATACCGAGGCTCAGAACAGCCTTGGCGTGATGTATGGTGAAGGTCGTGGCGTACCGCAGGATAATGTGGAAGCAGTCAAATGGTGGCGACGTGCGGCTGAACAGGGAAATACCGAGGCTCAGAACAGCCTTGGCGTGATGTATGGTGAAGGTCGTGGCGTACCGCAGGATAATGTGGAAGCAGTCAAATGGTGGCGACGTGCGGCTGAACAGGGAAATGCCAAGGCTCAGACCAACCTTGGCACGATGTACAGCGAGGGTTGGGGTGTCCCGCAAGACTATGCGGAAGCAATCAAATGGTATCGGCTGGCGGCTGAGCAAGGGATTGCTGGAACTCAGTACAACCTTGGCTGGATGTATGAGAATGGCCTAGGCGTCCCACAGGATAATGTGGAAGCAGTCAAGTGGTACCGACGAGCGGCCGAACAAGGTCTTGCTATGGCTCAATCTAACCTTGGCACGATGTACGAGAATGGTCGAGGTGTACCGCAGGATGATGTGGAGGCAGTTAAATGGTATCGGTTGGCCGCTGAACAGGGCTATGTCCCGGCTCAGCTCAGGCTTGGCATTACGTAAGATTAATGGCGAAGGCATCCTACAGGGCAATGCGGAAGCACTCAAATGGCACTGGCTGGCTGCATCAAGGCGAAATAAAGCCTGCCCTGTCGATACTACGGCAAAGCTAGTTCGCTTATCCGCTTTACCTTCTTTCGCCAGATAAGTGATAGGCCATATGTTGCTCCTCCCTAACCTTTGAAACAGCATATGGCCACCTACTAAAACGCCTTTTGTATATGGTTAGTGGCTTTGCAATAACAGCCTGCATGCTTCGCTGTACTTGTAGCATCCACCTTCCCGTATCCATTTGTTTCTCCATCGATACGCTTTGCGATCGATAAGTTCCTGAGTTGTCTCGTTCATAAGCGCTTCTTGTTGCAGTTGTGCTTTCCACGCTTTATCCTCTTGCCGTTGCCTTTCATACAAGGCTTCTGTTCTTGCCATAGCTTCATCCATTTTATGACGAGCCTTTTCCTCACAAATCATCGATTCTTTTAGTGTAGTTGCGACGCACGCCATTGCATCGCTGAATGCGAAAACTCCTACTGCCACTAGTATTAACAATATCTTTTTCATAATAGCCTCCTTCTGCTAATAAAGGGTCTGGAGAGTATTATTTATGATGCGAGGCTCACTACGTGAGCCTGTGCAAAATTTTTTTAGATGGAAAGGAGTAAGGCAGGGAGCAACAGGGCATTGATGATGTCAATACGCTTTGCAGTTTGCGCTTATTTCAATGGTATCGCCGTCGACCACCAATGCCTGGTCTGATACTCGGCAGCAAGTTGGGCATACCGAGGCGATAGCCCACGATTATATCAATCGTGTCGCTTAATTCAGTGTGACTGTTACCGAGTCAATTGGTCGAAATTTTGAATGGCAGATAGACGGGGCACCAGCCAGTGACGCCTGTAAAAACGGGAATGACCCCCAGCAAGCCCCACCACCATCCGCCGCCAAAAGCAAAGGCGAGGCCAATAAATAGCAGGCCGATTAAAATTCGCAACATGCGCTCAGTATCACCTACGTTTACAACCACTTGTTACCCTCCTCGAAAATCTGGTAGCAACTCGAATGGCTTGTGTAAGCCTGTAAGTTTCTACGCATTATTGTACAGAAGATGCGCTTCAAGAGCTATACACCTCTTGGTATTTGAAGGTGTGCTCTGGCAAGAGTACTCAAGTATCGGGAGATACACAAGCAGCTGGAGGTGTGGATGCTGCTTAAAAATTCCGTAACGTCTTGGTTTCAGAGATATTTTTTTAATTTTATTAAAAGCACAAAATTTGAGAATAAAATTGTAATAACGGTGGTGTTTATTTTAAGCTGTAGATACGTGGTTATGAATCTGGGAGAAATGCCATGGATAAAGAGAAAGCACAGGTTACCAAAGAAGAAAAGACTGAGGAAAATCGTCCACTGGACGACTCTGAAATAGAGGACATTGTTGGTGGTGTTGCACGTCCGGGAGGGGGATATGATCACTACTACAAGCTGCCGGACGGCTCAGGAAGCGGCTTCGGAGAATAGTCCTTTTCATAATTTCTTTTGCCGGAACTTGGGTTATATTGCCGAAGCCAGTCTTGGGTAACCCGGACCCGGCCTGACGTTACAAGGTATCGCTCTTCATAAGGGCGACAAACCCCTCTTGTTCAAAGTGGTGGTCATTGGTCAGAATTTCTGTGATAGATAAGGCATCCATGACATTCATGGAAATACAGTCTTGCAGGCTGTACTTTTTGTCATTCCGTGCTTCGTAGCGGGTCAGCCCTTTTCTAAACGACTCTCGGGATTGCGGAACGACGTGTGTATTCCGATCTGACAGGATTTCGTGCACCGCCTTTACCCCGCCCTGGCGCAGGTGCGAGCTTCCCCTGGAGAGTGCGGCAAGGAACTCGGTGAGTACTTCATCCGTAGTGACGAGGTGCGCAATGCCCAATCCTTTACGCGCGCTTACCGCAGCATCTTGCCATGGGTCTTTCGGCCGCACTATGGCAATCCAGTAGACAGTATCAACGAATACGGCCCTCATTCTTCAGCGCCGTAAAGATACTGGTCGAGCTTGTCTGTAAGGTCTTCAGGCAGGTTTGCCCACTCCCCGGCAGGGACGTCCTTGAATATCCTCGTGATTGTATCCTCGATTGCTGGTGCTTCTACGTTAGAAGCGGAAGGAATAACGTGGTCAATCGCATCCTCAATTTCTTCCGGGTTGGTTTGGAACCACTCTTTACCTCGCACCTCAATCTGTTTTCCACGCTCTATGAAGTAGGCATGCAGAAGGCTCTCGCGGCGCTTCGCTTCCTGTTCGTCTTTGCAGGCCATCCGCAGAAGATAAGCAGGGAGTTCAGGCAGGTTCTCTGCAAAATCCCGCATTCTTCGCTCAAATCCACCAAGCCCCGCGTAACCTATTTTGGTCGGCCAACAACCGCTATTAGAGTGCTGTCGGTACAGCGGTAGATACCAGGCGTAGACTTCGCAGGGTCCCTTTCCGCACTCTATCTCCGGCTTTAGCTTTGACTTTGAAGGGTCCTCAGCGGTGGGGATATTTTTCTCAACTCCAGGAAGGCCAGGGGTATCATCTTGGCTATCATCGCTGACGAACCTATATCGGCCACGCGCTACCTTTTCGAAGGGACAGTCATCTTGGGTCAGCCATTTTTTGATGGGGGCAATGACGTCATTTTTCTCGGCGCTTCCACCATAGTCCTTCACGAATCTATCTCGAAGTTCTTTATTGATGTCATCGCGCGTGTAAACTTCACCAGGGCTGAAAGTACCAGGTATTTGGCAAAGTGTGCGCGCTGCTTCTGCACCGAATTTCCCTTTTACTAAATAATTCAAGTGTTCTTCAGGGCTCATATCTTTTCTCCATATATATTCCTGTTTAATTTAATGCTAAGCTATCTGAACCGCCCTATCTTTTAGCACTAAGTCCTAAAAGATAGGTCATCTAGGCTCTAGGAGGATATCGGAAGGTTTTGAGCTTGTCAACCATCAATATTGGCCTGCGAGACTACTGGGTTTCCTGCATAATTACGGTAGATAACAATCGGGAAAACACCTGTGACAATTCCAAGCACACAGATCTTGATGCTTCCAGTCCTGAAGCTGGGGACTCGTGGCGAAGTTAGAGTTAGCGATGCTGTTGAATTGCTTTCCGACGAGTTTAGTTTGACTCCCGAAGAGAGAAAGCAGCTAGCATCAAGCAGCTCTGAAACTAAAATGAGGAGTAGAGTAGGGTGGGCAATTCACAACTTGGTTCAAGCAAAGCTTCTACGGAGGCCGAAACGTGGGTACTTCACCATTACAAAAAGAGGTAGAGAGGTTCTTGCAAGTTCTCCAGCTGAAATAAGTCGTGAGTTTCTTATGCAGTTTCCAGAATATGTTGAAAAAATATATGATAAATCATCCCGAACTTCAGCTACGGATGCAGGTAAAGGTGAATCGTCTACACCGGAAGAGCAGATTGATTCTGCCTATGCGGAAATTACTGCTGCACTCAGGAAAGAGTTGCTAGACAAGGTCCTGGAGGGAACTCCGGAGTTTTTTGAACGGCTTATCGTCAAACTTTTTGTCAAAATGGGCTATGGCGGATCATTGGAAGATGCCGGGGAGCACGTGGGGAGAAGTGGCGACGAGGGAGTTGACGGAATAATCAAAGAAGACAGGCTTGGCCTGGACCTCCTCTACTTGCAGGCCAAGAGGTATGCTCCGGGGAATAGCGTTGGCAGACCTGATATTCAGAAATTCGCAGGCAGTCTCTTGGGGAAAGGTGCGAACAAAGGCATATTTGTTACCACGTCCTGTTTCTCCGAGCAGGCAAAAAGCTACGCGGAGAATGTACCGCAGCGCCTGGTCCTGATTGACGGTGAAGAGTTAGCTGGCCTGATGCTGGAACATGGTGTGGGTGTCCGAAAGAGCTACACTGTCGAACTGAAGAAAATCGACGAAGACTTTTTTGAGCAAGGATGATGAAAGGCAAGAGGTATAGCATGCTCCAGGAGGCTGATATTAATGTCCGTTAGTACGTGGTTGTACAAGTTTGTCTTTGCGTGTGTTTTATCGACTGTTGTAGCAATAGCAGAGGAGCTCCCCACTACACTGGAAGGACTGGAGCAGTACGAGGCTGCCCATATTGTCGATGAGAGTGCTGCGAGTGGTCGAGTGAACTCAGACTCGGTACTCAAGCAGTTTAACCTCCAGGTCTGGCATACCAAGGTTGCCTGCATCAAGGCTGTAGGCCACGAAAAGTTTTGTGATTGTATCAGTGAGAACATGCCTGCCGACCAGGAGTTTTCGAATTACGTTGTCGCCGTTTCAAAGACAAAGAATGAGTTGAACTTTGACCAGTTAAGCGAGTATTACCAGCAGGTTGTTGACCTGGCGCGTGCCTCGAGAGACAAGTGCGTAAAGGAGACGATGTAGTTGGGTTACGCCTGTAGCCAGACAGGCGTCGTTTAAGCAGGTTTGCTATCTATTGATTGTATTGCATGCGCACCGCAATTTTTTTCATATTGATTACGCTCTTTTCGCATGTTGCCGTTGCAGAAGTCGATACCCTCAAGCTCACCGGCACTTTGATCCAAGGTGGTCTGGCTTATGGCCAGGCGGCACCTGGATCGAAGGTGCAGATCAATGGTCACTGGGTGCGTGTCTCTCCCAAGGGAGAGTTTATTCTTGGATTTGGGCGCGATTATCCGCCGAAAGCCGTGCTGACGGTCTATGGAGCCAACGGGTCCAAAGATTCCCATACGCTCAAAATTGCAACCCGTGAATACAACGTTCAGCGTATAGATGGACTACCGGACGACAAGGTAAACCCTGGCGAAGAGGCACTGAAGCAGATTCGGGAAGAGGTCGTACATGTTTCCAAGGCCCGCAGCCGTGATGATGCCCGTATGGATTTCACGTCCGGTTTTATCTGGCCCGTGCAGGGGCCGATTTCGGGCGTCTATGGCAGCCAGAGGATTCTCAACGGACAGGCAAGACGGCCACATTTTGGCGTTGATATCGTAGCTCCCGTAGGCACCCCGGTGCTCGCGCCTGCAGCAGGCATAGTGTCCTATGTAAATGACGATATGTATTTTTCCGGCGGCACCCTGGTACTGGACCACGGGCATCGTCTATCTTCTTCGTTTTTGCATCTGCATGAAATCCTGGTAGGCGTGGGAGACAGGGTAGAGCAGGGTCAGGAGATAGCACTGGTAGGCGCAACGGGGCGCGTAACCGGTGCACACCTGGACTGGCGCATGAACTGGCACCAGCAACGCCTGGACCCCGGCTTGATTATGGGCGAGATGCCGAGTCAGAAATAGCTTTTTGATTGTACAAGCTATTTAATAACAAGTAGATATAAGTAATTCTTAATAGGAAGTAGAGGGTTTGGTGGTGGAGCCTGTTCTAAGCCAGGCCCTGGTAATAATTCATCAGGATTTTTGCAACTTCGGGGCGGGCAAACTCTTTAGGCAGGTCTTCTCCCGCCGCAAGCATTGCACGTACCCTGGTTCCGGATAAAAGCACAAAATCTTCTTTGCTGTGGTCAGGTGCATCGCGCATCATCACGACCTGGTTTAATTTTTTTGAATACGCGGTATGGTCTGCACGGAAGATTTTTATCTCAAGCGCATCGGCAGGGACTTCATCGTCAAAGATAGTCTGGGCGTCAAAGGCACCATAGTAATCACCCACGCCGGCGTGGTCGCGGCCAATGATGAAATGAGTGCAACCACAGTTTTGCCGGAATATGGCATGTAAGACTGCCTCGCGCGGCCCGGCATAGAGCATGTCGAATCCATAGCCCGCAATCATTACCGTATTTGGCGGGAAGTAAAGCTCGACCATTTTACGAATTGCGTCATCGCGAACCGGCGCGGGAATATCACCCGGTTTTAATTTACCCAGCAGCATATGGACGAGAATACCATCTGCATGAGTCGCTTTTTGCGCCATTTTACAGAGTTCCTCATGTGCGCGGTGCATGGGATTGCGCGTTTGAAAGCCAACCACCGAGTTCCAGCCACGCTTGGCAATTTCATCACGAATCTCGACTGCGGTACGAAAGGTATCCGGGAATTCATCCCTGAAATAGCTGTAATTCAATACCTGGATTGGCCCCGAGATGACGGTATTGCCCAGGGACATGAACGTTGCTGCACCGGGATGTTCAGGGTCAGTGGTTCGATAGACTTTCTCTGTAATTGAAGTAATCTGATCGTCACTTAAGTTTTCAATATTTTCAATATCTTGAATGGCAATTACAGGATTGCCTTTAACATTTGGATCCCTCAGTGCAATGCGTTTTGCAGACCCTATGGAAGCTGCGTCATGGACAAGGTTCAGCACCGGGGTCGGCCAGAACAGGCCGCTGCCTGTTCTCATGTTGTTTGCAACGGATAGCGCATCCGTGGCGTTCATGAATCCCTTCAGCGGAGTAAAGTAGCCTGCTCCCAGCATGACTGCATTGGATGCCGCCGCGGAGTTTACAAGAATTGCAGGCAAGGTTTCGGCTTCCTGCTCCAATTGCTTGCGTGATGCTTCATCCTCTACGTACAGGGGTGTTAAGGAACCTGACCCATGGGGCTTAATCATTGGACTCTCTCCCGAACGTTGAATTGGCCAATTTCATAAAAGGCACGGTTGGATGATCTATTACAATACGAAAGTGCCGAGCTTGCCAGCCGATTATCTTGATAGCCCTATTAGTTTAGAAGGTTTTATTACTCTCCCGTAGCGGCATTTAATCCAGCGGCCCGTATGCCGGCCATGGCGCAATGCTCGTCCTGGTCAGACAAGTCTCCGCTGATTCCTACCGAGCCGATGATTTTATTATTACTGTCTCTGACCAGGACTCCTCCCGCTACGGGCATAAGGCGCTGGTTGGAGATATTAATCAAGGCATTCATAAACATGGGCCTTTCTTCACCCATTTCTCCCAGCTTGCGTGAAGATACCCCGACCCCGACTGCCCCCCATGCCTTGGCCATGGCAATTTGTGGGCGCATCAGGCTGGCACCGTCCGCTCTCGACACTGCCTTGAGATGACCTCCCGAATCCAGCACTACGACAGTAAGTGGTGCCAACTTTCTCTGCTTGCCTTCTTCGTGGGCCGCCTCGATAATTTTATTCGCTTGCTCCAGTGTAATTTCCGTCATGTTGTGTCTCTCGTGTTATCCGATTTTATTGATGACTGCTGTGTAATTGTATTGTTCATGTTAGTAAAATAGACTCAATAAGCAAACAGGCTTTAATTCGTACCATAACTGAAAATGATTTTTTCCGGCAAAGCGATCTCGGTTCGTTCTCTTGATGGGGCAATCAAGCAACTGGTTTTCGATCTTGAGAAAGAGAGTATCAATAAGCTGAGCAAGGCCGTTATAGCGGAACTGGATGACGCCGTCAGTGCAATTGAAGAAGACAGGAATACCAGTGCGTTGCTCATATCAAGCAACAAGGACGTTTTTATAGTAGGTGCGGACGTTACGGAATTCCTGGGCTTTTTTACCCTGCCTGGTGAGGAACTCCAACGCTGGATTGAAAGCACCCAGGCCCTGTTCAGTCGCATCGAAGACCTGCCAATGCCTACCGTGACGGCAATAAATGGATATGCCCTGGGTGGCGGGTGCGAACTGGCCCTGGCTACGGACTATCGCGTCATGGCTACAACGGCGCGCATTGGTTTGCCCGAGGTCAAGCTCGGGATTTTTCCCGGGTGGGGGGGCACCGTCAGGCTGCCGCGGCTTATCGGTGTCGATAATGCCCTGGAGTGGATCTGTACGGGGGACGAAAAAGGGGCGAAAGAGGCTTTTGAACAGCACGTCACAGACGCCGTAGTTGACACGGATCAACTTCAAGCCGCTGCGTTGCATATCATTAAACAATGCCTGGAAGGCAAGCTTGACTACCGGAAGCGCAGGCAGGAGAAGTGCCAGCCACTGTTGCTCAACCAGGTAGAAGGCATCATGGCGTTCGAGTCTGCCAAGGCAGTTGTCGCGGCGAAAGCCGGGCGGCATTTTCCGGCACCGGTTGCCGCGGTACAGACCGTGCAAAATCACGCGGCAATGCCCCGCGATGAAGCCATGAAAATAGAGGCACGTGGCTTTATAAAAGTGGCAAAAACCAGGGTTGCGCACAACCTGGTCGGCCTGTTCCTGAATGATCAGCGCATTAAAAAAGTAGGCAAGATATTGTCCAAACAGGCCCAGCCCGTGAAAAGAGTTGCCGTGCTGGGTGCAGGGATCATGGGTGGAGGCATCGCGTATCATTCGGCGTACAAGGGTGTCCCCGTCATAATGAAGGATATCAAGCCCGAAGCCCTGGAACTTGGTCTTGCAGAGTCGAGCAAGTTGCTTATGAAGCAAATAAAGCGAGGGAAAATCACCCCCGAAGACGCGATTGGCACGTTGAATAAAATTGAAACGACGTCGAGCTATGGAGATTTTGGTCATGCAGATTTGATAGTTGAAGCCGTCGTGGAGAACAAGGAAATCAAGTCTGCGGTACTTGCGGAAGCGGAACAGGAGGTAAGGGATGACTGCATCATCACTTCCAATACCTCTACCATATCGATCACCGAACTGGCTGAGACCCTGCAGCGCCCCGAACTGTTTTGCGGCATGCATTTTTTCAACCCGGTCTACCGGATGCCGCTTGTCGAAGTCATTCGCGGCCGGTATTCAAGTGCAGCGACCGTTGCAACCGTAGCTGCTTATGCCAGGGCGATAGGGAAGACTCCTGTCATTGTAAACGACTGCCCGGGATTTTTAGTGAATCGCATATTATTTTCCTATTTTTCCGGGTTTGATGCCCTGGTGCGTGACGGGGTGGATATACAGCGCATTGATCGAGTAATGGAAGGGTTTGGCTGGCCAATGGGGCCTGCCTTTTTACTGGACGTCGTAGGTATTGATACGGCACACCATGCTTCAGAGGTGATAGCAGCAGGCTATCCTGACCGCATGAGCAAGGAGTTCAAAACCGCAACGGATGCGATGTACGAGAACGGGCGTTACGGGCAAAAAAACGGCATGGGCTTTTACAAGTACAAATTTGACAAAAAAGGTAAATTGCAAAAACTGGTCGATGACAATTCCACAAAAATTCTCAAGGACGTTCAATCCGGCACAATTGAAATCAGTGATGAAGAGGTTATTGACAGGATGATGATCCCCATGTGCATGGAAGCCGTGCGGTGCGTGGAAGATGGTGTGGTAGACCATGCGCTTGACGTGGACATGGGCTTGATACTGGGTGTTGCATTTCCAAGTTTCCGGGGTGGAGCACTGCGTTACATTGAAGACATGGGCCTGAAGGAATTTTGTGAACGCGCACACAGCTATTCCTGCATTGGTCCAATCTATACACCAACGGCTGCGGTGCAAGATATGGCAGACAGTAATGAAACGTTTTATCCAAGAATTGCATAGGCAGGCAGGGCTGTAAGCATGACTCTTGCTCCACGTGATGCTGTCATTATTGATTGCGTGCGCAGTCCCATGGGCAGGTCCAGGAACGGCATGTTTCGTTTTGTGCGCGCGGAAATGCTCTCGGTTGCGCTGGTCAATGCCTTGTTTGAGCGCAATTCGGACGTGAACCCTGCCGAAGTCGAAGACGTCATCTGGGGCTGTGTGAACCAGACCCTGGAGCAGGGCTGGAACATTGCGCGTTATATATCCTTGATGACAAAAATTCCGCACGAAGCCGCTGCCCAGACTGTAAATCGCCTATGCGGTTCTTCGATGCAATCAATCCATTCTGCCGCGCAAGCAATCCAGGCGAACTGCGGGGACGTGTTTGTTGTCGGTGGTGTTGAACACATGGGCCACGTCGGTATGGCGTATGGATGGGATCATAATCCCGCTTCCAGCAAGTACTTTGCAAAGGCTTCCAACCAGATGGGATTTACAGCCGAATTACTGGCAATGCAGCACGGCATCAGCCGCGAGGACCAGGACCAGTTTGGTTTGCGCTCCCACCAGCGGGCGCACGCGGCTACGGTGGAAGGGCGTTTCAAGGCCGAAGTTGTTCCCGTGGAAGGGCACGATGAAAATGGCTTCAGACAAGTTTGCGAAATTGACGAAGTTATTCGACCGGATACTTCGCTGGAACAGCTTGCTGCGCTCAAGCCGGCGTTCAAACCCAATGGCGGGACCGTTACCGCGGGAACGTCCTCGGCAATTTCGGATGGAGCCGCGGCCATGCTCGTGATGTCCGGGGAACGTGCGCAATCGTTAAACCTGAAACCCAAGGCGAAGGTAAGGGCCATGGCCGTCGCGGGTATAAGTCCTGCCGTCATGGGCTATGGTCCGGTGCCTGCAACCAAAAAGGTCTTGAAACGCGCTGGTCTTCAAATGAACGACGTTGAATGTATCGAGCTCAACGAGGCCTTTGCAGCGCAATCACTGGCCGTACTGAAAGACCTGGGTTTGCTGGATAGCATGGATGACAGGGTAAATCTGAACGGTGGTGCGATTGCGCTCGGCCATCCGCTTGGCTGTTCCGGGGCAAGGATCAGTACAACCCTGTTGCACGTCATGGAAGATAAGGATGCGACACTGGGACTGGCAACGATGTGTATCGGCCTGGGGCAGGGCATTGCCACCGTGTTTGAGCGTATATAAGGTGGCCTGGATACCAGGCCGGGTTTCAGGCAAGCCTGTCCCAGGTTTCAATGCACTGCACGATCCGGCTGGCAGCTTTGCCGTCTCCATAGGGTGAACTGCCCTTGGCCATACTTCGGTAGACTTCCTCGTCATCAAGCAGCAATGATGCGCGCTGGACGATACGTTCCGTTTGTGTCCCTACCATCTCGACAACGCCTTCCTGTACTGCTTCGGGACGCTCAGTCTCTTCCCGCAACACGAGCACTGGCTTGGCAAGGGCAGGCGCTTCTTCCTGCACGCCGCCCGAGTCGGTCAATATGAAGTAGGCCCGTTTCATAGCCGTAACAAAAGCACCGTAGTCGAGCGGTTGGCACAGCGAAACCTGTTCCAGGGTACCCAGCTCACGGTTTACAATGCTTTGCACGTTGGGATTTGGATGCACTGGTAGAAGGAAATGCAAATCCGCGTACTTGCGTGCAAGCTCGGCCACCGCCTGGCATATCGAGACCATCTTTGCTCCGAAGTTTTCCCGTCGATGAGTCGTGACAAGCAAGAGGCGAGAGTTTGCTGGAAGGTCTATGCCAAGTGGAAAATCTTGCCGTGCAACCATGAACAATGCGTCAATCACCGTGTTTCCAGTTACGTGAATACGATCCGGTGCGATACCTTCGTTCAGAAGGTTGTCACGTGCCGTTTGCGTAGGTGCAAAATTAATGGATGCCAGTCGATCTGCCACTACTCGGTTCATTTCTTCAGGCCACGGATAGTTGAAGTCGTGCGTTCGCAAACCGGCCTCGATGTGACCGAACGGGATATTTCGATGGAAACTTGCAAGTGCTGCCACCATTACCGTCGTAGTATCTCCCTGGGCAAGAACCAGGTCCGGCTCCTGTTCCTCCAGGCAGGTATCCAGCCTGGTCGTCAGGCGCGAGGTGAGATCCGCAAGGGTTTGATTCGGGCGCATCGTATCAAGGTCAAAATCCGGGACAATACCGAACAGTTCGAGTGCCTGGTCCAACATCTCCCGGTGCTGTGCCGTTGCCAGGACTTTGATGTCCCACTTGCGGGCACGTCGAAGCGCCAACACGACTGGTGCCATCTTGACGACCTCAGGCCGTGTCCCGATAATGCAGAGGATCTTTCGCAAGCCAGAGTTCCTGCCTTCCGTGCAACTAGGGGTCAGAGTTCCGCGAGGTCTCCATGGAAAGTAGTTTAGCAGTATTCAAAAGAGGATAAAGGATGACTGTCAGACACAGGTACCATCATCTAATTGTACTCGGCAGAGGCACGGTTGCACCCTGGCTGCTCAGTATATTTCTTGCCCTGGGTCCGGTGTACTGGCTGCCCGGCGTCAGCATGGAAGTATTGCGCCCGATAGAGTGGAGTATTTTTTTGGTAGCGTTGGCCCTGGTGTTAGGCAATGAGTTGTTGCAAGGCCGACTTCCTTTTCCAGGTGGATTGCTGGGGCCACTGGGTTTTGCCGGCATCTTGTTTCTTTGGATACCAGGACTGGTACAGGCCAGCGAATCGTTTTTTGTGATTGAATATATTATCCAGGTAGGCCTGTGCGGCGCGTTTTTCTGGTGTTTCTTCTGCCTGGCGAGGGAAGGCGGCAACGTAACAGTTATCTTCCAGCGAGCCTTTATCCTTATCGGGGTCCTGGCGGGTATAGCCCTGGTGAGGGTACTGGCCGGGACGGCGGACTGGGACTCGCCTTGCAACTGGGACTCACCTTACATCAATGGCTTCAGCATACGAAGCACGGCGTGGTCAATTGGATTGACCATGTTCGTCCCTGCGGCAGTGCTTTTTTTCCTGCCTTCGCAAACCCGGCGACACTGGGTATGGGGATTTATCGGTATCGTTGGAACTATCGTTCTCCTTTTCAGCCAGTTTGTGAGTGGAGGTCGTCTCGGGATGCTGGTGTCCTTTTTACTGCTCGTGGCATTTGTGCTATTGCGTGCATCGCGTTGGCTGGTGGCGGCCGTCGTCCTGGCCGGACTTTTAGCCAGCACCGTATACGTGGATGAGTCATGTTCCCGGCATTTGGTTTTGTATCGATTTACTGATGAATTGCCTGTTGGAGCCAAGGCTGCCACGAACTTATCTGCCTTGGCGATAACTCCGTTGGACTACATATCCTCACGCCGTATTCAAGGTTATCGGCTGGGGCTGGAAAAAGTTATGGAACGGCCCTTCCTCGGTCACGGGCTGCGACAGGTCATGCTGGACCAGCCGTGGAAACATCTGGAGAGAATGGAGATTCATAATCTTTGGATAAAATGGGCAGTCTACACGGGTATTTTCGCCCCATTGTTATTGCTGATCATGGTGGTGTTCATCCTGCATGCCGGATGGCAGCACTTTCGAGACAAGTCCAGGGCTCCTCCAGTGGAACGAGAGACGTCTGCTGTGCTGGGTCTCATCTTGTTGTCCGGGCTGCTGATATCGATGTTCGAGGTAAATATCTTCATCGGCACATTTCAGACCTCTGCAATCTGGTGGGCGGCCGCAGGCACCTTGGTTGGACTGGGAAGTAGTTTACCAGTACTCAAAAGAAGATAGAGAATGACTGCCAGACACCAGTACCATCATCTAGTTGTGCTCGGCAGGGGCACGGTCGCACCTTGGCTGCTCAGTATATTTCTTGCCCTGGGTCCGGTGTACTGGCTGCCCGGTGTCAGCATGGAAGTATTGCGCCCGATAGAGTGGAGTATTTTTCTGGTAGCGTTGGCCCTGGTGTTAGGCACCGAATTGTTGCAAGGCCGGCTTCCTTTTCCGGGCGGCTTACTGGGGCCGCTGGGTTTTGCCGGCATCTTGTTTCTTTGGGTGCCGGGGCTGGTACAAGCCAGCGAATCGTTTTTTGTGATTAAACATATTATCCAGGTAGGTCTTTGCGGCATGTTTTTCTGGTGTTTCTTCTGCCTTGCGAGGGAAGGTGGCAACGTAACAGCTATCTTCCAGCGAGCATTCATCCTTATCGGGGTCCTGGCGGGTATAGCCCTGGTGAAAACACTGGCCGGGACGGTGGACTGGGACTCGCCTTGCAACTGGGATTCACCTTACACCAATGGCTTCAGTATACAAAGCACCAGGTGGTCAGTTGGGTTGGCCGTGTTCGTCCCGGCGGCGGTGCTTTTTTTCCTGCCTTCGCAAACCCGGCGATGGGGATTTGTCGGTATTGTCGGGGTTATCGTTCTCCTTTTCAGCCAGTTTGTGAGTGGCGGTCGTCTCGGGATGCTGGTGTCCTTTTTACTGCTCGTGGCATTTGCGTTGTTGCGTGCGTCACGTTGGCTGGTAGTGGCCGTCGTCCTGGCTGGACTTTTAGCCAGCACCGTATATCTGGATGAATCATGCACCCGGCACTTGAAGTTGAACCGATTTGTTGAGTTTGAGCCATTGCAGCACCTGCTGCAAGAAGGTCATAACGTCATGGACCCCTCTGCCTTGGCAAAGACTCCGTTGGACCACATACTCTCACGCCGTATTCAAGGTTATCGGCTGGGGCTGGAAAAAGTTATGGAACGGCCCTTTCTCGGTCACGGGCTGCGACAGGTCGTGCTCGATACGCCATATGGGGGATGGAAGATGGAGATTCATAATCTCTGGCTAAGGTGGGCAGTCTACACGGGTATTTTTGCCCCATTGTTATTGCTGATCATGGTAGTGTTCATCCTGCGTGCCGGATGGCAGCACTTTCAAGACAAGTCCAGGACTCCAGCGGAACGAAAGATGCTTGCTGCGCTGGGTCTCATCCTGTTGTCCGGGCTACTGATGTCGATGTTCGAGGTAAATACCCCCATCGGCCTGTTTCAGATTTCTGCAATCTGGTGGGCGGCCGCGGGCACCTTGGTTGGACTGGGAAGTAGTTTACCAGTATTCAAAAGAGGATAGGGGATGACTGTCAGGCATGGGTATGACGTTAAGGTGCCTACCTTTAGAACCCTCTGTTTACTGCCTCGATTGACCCATCCCACGGTTGCCAGACGAATCGACATGCTGGAGCGGTTGGGTTACCAGGTCGAGGTCATGGCCTTTCAAAGAGACTTTGATCATGGAGGGTCGCTCAATCGACCAGTTACAAGCCTGGGCCACATACGGCATGCGCGCTACCTGGAGAGAGCTCCAACACTGATAAAGTCGATCCCAAAAATTCGATCTGGCATACGCCGTAACCAACTGGTTTACGCGTTCCATGCGGACTTGGCGCTCACGGCACTTATAGCGGGATTAGGCCTGAGAAGGCCAGTCATACTTGACATGCTGGACATCGTACCAGGTCAGGTTGCGCCCGGTTGGAAAGGTCGACTAACCCGGGCAGTTGACAAGTTCATTGTAGAGCGATGTCGTCTCCTCGTATCTATAACCTCCGGATACCGTCGCTACTACCGTGACTGGTTGAACGTGAATACACCCGACATAGTCATCAAAGAAAAGATCGAGTCTTCTCGCACCAGGGCGAATAGAGGAAAAGAATCACCAATGTTGCCGGGGAGTCCGTTTGTTGACCGACCCCTCAGGATCGGCTATTTTTCAGCGATACGAGACCCATGGTCTTTAGAGTTCCTTGCATGCTTGACCAGGTCATCGAGAGAGAGGTTTGAAATTTTTCTTGCAGGGGTAGTACCATCGCGGCTCCACGGTTTCAACCGGTTTCTTGAGGAAAATCCCGGCATTATATACAGAGGCGCATTTCAGTATCCTGGGGACCTGCCGGAATTATACGGAAGCGTGGACATGATACTGGCCTGCTATCCTCCAGTCATCCCGTACTGCTGGTCCCAGTCCTCCCGCTACTACGAGGCCTGCTTCTTTCAGAGACCTCTGATTGTTCGTGCTGGTACCGGAGACGCTGATAACGTAAGGCAGCACCAAATCGGCTTGATTGTCCGAGAGAACAGTCCGGCAGATGCCGCAAGAGAACTCGGTGCTGTTACTATCGACGATTGGCTGCGCTGGCGCGCCAACATGGTTGCACTGCCACGGCATATCTACTCGTTTACCAGTGAAGCTGATGACCTGGCTGGTGTACTGAATGATCTTCTACGTGACGTTCGTCGTGAGTCCGTGGACTGAGTAGCTGGTTTCTCATACCTACATTATGTGCTACATTATCGTGACGTGTGCGGCAAGCAGATGATCTCGTGAAATCAGTTACCCCCCCCCCCCCCCCCCCCCCCCCCCGTAAAAGGCCGAGATAGCATTGTGCTCAGCAGAGGCACGCTCGCACCCTGGCTGCTCAGTATATTTCTTACCCTGGGTCCGGTGTACTGGCTGCCCGGCGTCAGCATGAACGAAAGACGCTTGCTGCGCTGGGTCTCATCTTGTTGTCCGGGCTACTGATATCGATGTTCGAGGTAAATACCCTCATTGGCCTGTTTCAGATTTCTGCAATCTGGTGGGCGGCCGCGGGCACCTTGGTTGGACTGGGAAGTAGTTTACCAGTATTCAAAAGAGGATAGGGGATGACTGTCAGGCACAGGTATGACGTTAAGGTGCCTACCTTCAGAGTCCTTTTTTTACTGCCTCGATTGACCCATCCCTCGTTTACCAGACGAATCGACATGCTGGAGCGGTTGGGTTACCAGGTCGAGATCATGGCCTTTCAAAGAGACTTTGATCATGAGAGGTCACCCAATCGACCAGTTACAAGCCTGGGTCACATACGGCATGCGCGCTACCTGGAGAGAGCTCCAACACTGATAAAGTCGATCCCAAAAATTCGATCTGGCATACGCCGTAACCAACTGGTTTACGTGTTCCATGCGGACTTGGCGCTCACGGCACTTATAGCGGGATTAGGCCTGAGAAGGCCAGTCATACTTGGGGTGCTGGACATCGTACCAGGTCAGGTTGCGCCCGGTTGGAAAGGTCGACTAACCCGGGCAGTTGACAAGTTCATTGTAGAGCGATGTCGTCTCCTCGTATTGTCAACATCCAGGTACCGTCGCTACTACCGTGACTGGTTAAACGTGAATACACCCGACATAGTCATCAAAGAAAAGATCGAGTCTTCTCGCACCAGGGCGAATAGAGGAAAAGAATCACCAGTGTTGCCGGGGAGTCCGTTTGTTGACCGACCCCTCAGGATTGGCTATTTTTCAGGGATACGAGACCCATGGTCTTTAGAGTTCCTTGCATGCTTGACCAGGTCATCGAGAGAGAGGTTTGAAATTTTTCTTGCAGGGGTAGTACCATCGCGGCTCCACGGTTTCAACCGGTTTCTTGAGGAAAATCCCGGCATTATATACAGAGGCGCATTTCAGTATCCTGGGGACCTGCCGGAATTATACGGAAGCGTGGACATGATACTGGCCTGCTATCCTCCAGTCATCCCGTACTGCTGGTCCCAGTCCTCCCGCTACTACGAGGCCTGCTTCTTTCAGAGACCTCTGATTGTTCGTGCTGGTACCGGAGACGCTGATAACGTAAGGCAGCACCAAATCGGCTTGATTGTCCGAGAGAACAGTCCGGCAGATGCCGCAAGAGAGTTCAGTGCTGTTACTATCGACGATTGGCTGCGCTGGCGCGCCAACATGGTTGCACTGCCACGGCATATCTACTCGTTTACCAGTGAAGATGATGACCTGGCTGGTGTACTGAGTAGCTGATTTCTCACACCTACATTATGTGCTACATTATCGTGACGTGTGCGGCAAGCAGATGATCTCGTGAAATCAGTTACTCTCCCCCCCTCCCCCCCCGTAAAAAGCCGAGATAGCATTGTGCCCAGTAGAGGGACGGTTGCACCCTGGCTGCTCAGTATATTCCTCGCCCTGGGGCCGGTGTACTGGCTGCCCGGCGTCAGCATGGAAGTATTGCGCCCGATAGAGTGGAGTATTTTTTTGGTAGCGTTGGCCCTGGTGTTAGGCAATGAGTTGTTGCAAGGCCGACTTCCTTTTCCAGGTGGATTGCTGGGGCCACTGGGTTTTGCCGGCATCTTGTTTCTTTGGGTGCCAGGGCTGGTACAAGCCAGCGAATCGTTTTTTGCGACTAGGTATATTATCCAGGTAGGTCTGTGCGGCGTGTTTTTCTGGTGTTTCTTCTGCCTTGCGAAGGAAGGTAGCAACGTAACAGTTATCTTCCAGCGAGCATTCATCCTTATCGGGGTCCTGGCGGGTATAGCCCTGGTGAGGGCATTGGCCGGGACGGTGGACTGGGACGCGCCTTGCAACTGGGACTCACCTTACATCAATGGCTTCAGCATACGAAGCACGGCGTGGTCAATTGGATTGACCATGTTCGTCCCTGCGGCAGTGCTTTTTTTCCTGCCTTCGCAAACCCGGCGACACTGGGTATGGGGATTTGTCGGTATCGTCGGGGCTATCGTTCTCCTTTTCAGCCAGTTTGTGAGTGGAGGTCGTCTCGGGATGCTGGTGTCCTTTTTACTGCTCGTGGCATTTGTGCTATTGCGTTTGTCACGTTGGCTGGTGGTGGCCGTCGTCCTGGCCGGACTTTTAGCCAGCACCGTATACCTGGATGAATCATGCGCCCGGCACTTGAAGCTGAACCGATTTGTTGAGTTTGAACCGTTGCAGCACCTGCTGCAAGAAGGTCATAACGTCGCGAATCTCTCTGCCTTGGCAAAGACTCCATTGGACCACGTATTCTCACGCCGTATTGAAGGTCATCAGCTGGGGCTGGAAAAAGTTATGGAACGGCCTTTCCTCGGTCACGGGCTGCGGCAGGTCATGCTCGATACACCATATGAGGGAAGGAAGCTGGAGATTCATAATCTCTGGATAAAATGGGCAGTCTACACGGGTATTTTTGCCCCATTGTTATTACTGATCATGGTGGTGTTCATCCTGCGTGCCGGATGGCGGTGCTTTCGAGACAAGTCCAGGACTCCAGCGGAACGAAAGACGTCTGCTGCACTGGGTCTCATCCTGTTGTCCGGGCTGCTGGTATCGATGCTCGAGGCAAATATCTTCATCGGCCCGTTTCAGATCTCTGCAATCTGGTGGGCAGCTGCGGGCACTTTGGTTGGACACAGCAGCCGCTCTCCTTCCCCGCTTCCTGAACCGTAGGAAGGTATCAGCACCAGTATCGTTGGTAAAAGTGGGTAGCAATCAGGGGAGGGAGAACTCCGCTGTCCAGAGTCTTTTGCCCCGGATAGATTGGCCGGTATAGATACGATCGATGGTGTAATCCGGGAGTGGGACTCTTGTTATACACTTCCCATCGAAGCGTAAGCTGGGATTATAGAAGCCAAAGATAAAGTCCAGGCTGTCAAAGCCATACTGCTTGCGGTCATCAGGCAGATTGTTTTCATCGGCAGGTACCAGGTGCAGAAAGAATCTCTTCTTAATATCCCCCCGGCCGCACGGTTCCTTGAAATAGATCAACTGCCCTTCAACGAGATAGACGTCAAAAGTGGAGCGAACGGTCGGCTCACCGTATTTGCCGGACACGATGGACTGGTAAATCTCCTCGACGTCGGCTGCTACCGCCTTGGCCTTGAAAAACTGCAAGGCTATCAACCCGACACTGCAAACCATGACAAAAGAACACACTGCCAACCAGGGCGGCACTCGGGATACTCCCACCGGATCAACGTTTGGTATATCGGCAGGCACCGTCCGAATACTCCTTGATCGTCTCTGGGCCAGCCAGATCTCCAGGGCATAGAACAGGCAGGCGACACCGACCAGGTACTCCTGTATCTCACGCCGTGCATTGCCAAAGGGCATTGGGTTAAGCCTGTCCACGTATAAAAGAGTCAAGATGAGGATCAGGGATGCCACGGCAGCAACGAGCCATTGAACTTGCCGGGAAAGCAGCGTGTAGACGACAAAGAGGAGCAGCAAACTACTCACCACGTATATCGTACCCATATAGAGTGAGTATATCGAACCCGTATAGGCCAGTCCTACCAGAAAGCCGAACATCAGCAGCATGGACGGCAAGGGAATCCTGAAAAGGGTATATCTCTGGCAGAAGAAAGCCGCGCTGGTTACCGTGAACAGCATTATCGACCCATACCGGAGGAACTGTCTTTCGTGTATTTTTCCCTCGATATTGTGAAGGTTGAGTTCATGCTGGATATTCAAGTTCAGCAAGAAATCAGGCGTTGTGAACCCGAGGATGCGCTGTCCCCAACTGATTTCTTCTCCGGCAATAAATACCATTGCAATGGCACCAAGGGCATAGATACAGCGTCGGAGGAAGCTCCGCTCCAGCAGGGTCGTGGCAAACAGCAAGAGGCTTGCCAGGAGGAAAAAGCCCGTGGTGAGGTTTTCGATCCAGTAATCCTCTCGTGCCAGCGCCCGGTAGTTTCGCGTACCGGTAATAAGGAACAGGTAGTCGAAGAGGAGTGCACTCGAACAGATGCAGAGGTAGCCAATGACGGCAACCTTGCTGTCAAGACCTTTATGAGGGGGGGGGGTACCTGATTTCACGAGATCATCTGCTTGCAGCACATGTCACGATAATGTAGCACAATACAATGTAAGCATGAGGAATCAGCTACTCAGTCCACGGAGAACTCTGCTGTCCAGAGTTGTCCTTTGCGCGGGATAAACTGGCCGGTATAGATACGGTCGATGGTGTAATCCGGGAGCAGGACTCTTGTTATACACTTCCCATCGAAGCGTACGCTGGGATTATAGAAGCCAAAGATAA
Source organism: Gammaproteobacteria bacterium (assembly GCA_965215055.1). Lineage (GTDB taxonomy): Bacteria > Pseudomonadota > Gammaproteobacteria > UBA4575 > UBA4575. The sequence continues at coordinate 399,920 of OZ244046.1, read as the reverse complement.
AGTCCAGGTTGTCAAAGCCATACTGCTTGCGGTCACCAGGCAGATTATCTTTATTGACAGGTACCAGGTGCAGAAAGAATCTCTTCTTAATATCTTCCCGGCTGCACGGTTCCTTGAAATAGATCAACTGCCCTTCAACGAGATAGACGTCAAAAGTGGAGCGAACGGTCGGCTCACCGTATTTGCCGGACACGATGGGCTGGTAAATCTCCTCGACGTCGGCTGCTACCGCCTTGGCCTTGAAAAACTGCAAAGCCACCAGTCCGACACTGCAAACCATGACAAAAGAGCACACTGCCAACCAGGGTGGCACTCGAAACATCCCCGCCGGACCAACGCTTGGTACATCGGCAGGCGCCGTCTGAGCACCTCTCGATCGTCTCTGCGCCAGCCAGACCTCCAGGGCATAAAATAGGCAGGCGATGCCGAACAGATACTCCTGCACCTCATACCGCTTATTGACAACGAATGGTGTTAAATTGAACTTGTGTACATATAAAAGCACCAAAATGAGAGTTACGGATGCCACGGCAGCAACGAGCCATTGAACTTGCCGGGAAAGCAGTGCGTAAACGACAAAGAGGAGCAGCAAAGTCCACCCATTGAAAGTAATAAAAGTAAAGAGCGTTCCTATCCTGTGTATTGAACCCGTATAGGCCAGTGCTACCAGGAAGCCGAATATCAGCAACATGGATGGCAAGGGAATCCTGAAAAGGGTATATCTCTGGCAGAAGAAAGCGGCACCGGTTACCGTGAACAGTATTATCGACCCATACAGGTAGAGCTTGCGAGTTACTCCTATTTTGATATTGTGAAGGTTGAATTCGCTCTGGGCATTCAAGTTCAGCAAGAAGTCAGGCGTTGCGAAGCCGAGCGCACGCTGTCCCCAACTGATTTCCTCTCCGGCAATAAACACCATTGCAATGGCACCAAGGGCATAGATACAGCGTTGGAAGGCACTCCGCTCCAGCAGGGTCGTGGCAAACAGCAGGCAGCTTGCCAGGAGAAAGGCAACTGAGGTGAGGTTTTCAACCCAGTAGTCTTCTCGTGTCAGTGCCTGGTAGTTTTGCGTGCCGGTAATAAGGAGCAGGTAGTCGAAGAGGAGCGCGCTCGAACAGATGCAGAGGTAGCCAAGGACGGCGACCTTGCTGTCAAGGCCTTTTACGGGGGGGGGGGGGGGGGGGGGTAGCGCGTGGAGGTTGTTTCCTTAATCATTGGACTTGCGCCACTTTGTGCCAGTTGCAATAAATCCTGCCAAACTACAACTTGTTTTTCGTGGTCGTATTTTTATTTGAACGCACTGCGGTTCAACGTATAGCATCCATATTGTAGCAGTATTTGTGTTAGCCTAGCTTCTGGGTCTTCGCTATTGATATGCTGACGCTGTATTACCGGCAAGTAACCACGGAGACAAATTTGCTGAAATGACTCAAGGCAGTTTATCGCACTCCATGCAGCGTGAGTTTAACCTGCTCACGCGCAAAATTACTTATATAACGGCCGCGGTCGTATGTGTGCTCGCCTTGATATTCTGGTGGCTGGGAGTGGAAGTCAAAGGTCACATGGCAACTCTTGTAGGGGGATCGTTTATCGCCATGGCCGTTTTTACTTTTCAAATTCCGTATATCACGTATCAATATATGCTTAGAAAGTACAAGGATGAGCCGGACAAGCTGTTGGCACTTGGGCCCAGTTGGCGTGAATTCAGGAAGAGTGCGATGCAACGCAAACGCAAATGAGTGATGGAGTAGAATTTTAAGCTTGAAGGTAAAATGCTGATTGGTATATATATTGTCTGTGAGATTTGTCTATATTCCACAATAACAGCCTATTAAGATGGCTCAATTTTCCAACAGGCCCAGAGTCGTTGGTTATACATCACGTCATGCTTTAGCAGCGTCTGAGTATGCTACTTAGGTGTGGTTAGTGGGAAAGGTTTATTTAAGCATGAAATACCACGTTGAAAATAGCGAGTTTGACCACGAAGCCTGCATTCTTTTCGATAAGTGTTGTCGTGAGCGAGGGGTTGAGCCAGATTTTTTGTGAGACTTTTTCATAATCACTTTGCCCGCTACCCAATTGATAAAAATTTTGCAGCACATTTTACAGATGAACAATATGAAAGTGGTATGAGAGAAGGCTCTATTGGTGCCCCTTGGCAGGACATTGAGGTGGAAAACGGGAACAGTGGCCACTTTAGTAGCTTTAAGTGAGAAAGATGCGCGGACGCGGTCATAGCGAAAATCTGCCGAACCGCTTTGAGAAAACTACCAAGGACCTGGACGAAGGCGTAAACCCGCATGAGTCCGATATCGTTTTAACTGAACTTTCGACGTCACGAGCTGCGTCGATTCTTTCTGCCAACCAATCTCCCGATGTCCCGTTCGAACGAAGCCTGAACCCGTACCGGGGATGTGAACACGGCTGTGTCTACTGCTTTGCGAGGCCAACCCATTCGTACCTGGATTTATCACCCGGGCTTGATTTTGAAACGAAAATATTTTTCAAGGCCAATGCCGTAGAACTGCTAAAAAAAGAATTCTCAAGTAGCCGCTATGAAGTAAAAACCATCTCGTTGGGGAATATTACAGACGTTTATCAGCCGGTAGAAAAAAACTTAGGTATTACGCGCAAGTTACTGAAATTAATGCTGGAATACAGGCATCCTGTAAGCCTGGTAACCAAGTCGTCACTGATTGAACGTGACCTGGATTTGTACCAGCAACTCGCCCAGCAGAGGCTGGTGCATATTGCCATCACTATTACAACACTGGATAAAAAGCTCGCACAAAACCTGGAACCGCGTGCTACGACACCGAGGCGGAGACTCAAATCAATTCGCCTGCTGTCCGAAGCCGGGGTTCCCGTGAGTGTACTGGTTGCTCCAGTCATTCCCGTGCTGACTGACCATGAACTGGAAAGTATTCTCGGACAAGGTAAAGCACATGGTGCAATCGGTGCAAATTTCGTGATGCTGCGGTTACCATATGAAGTAAAAGAATTGTTTACAAGCTGGCTTGAAAGCTACTATCCCTTGAAAGCCAAGCGTGTCCTCGGCAAGCTTGAAGAAATGCACGGCAGCAGTCTTTACCAGTCAAAATTTGGAAAACGCATGCGTGGAGACGGGGCTTACGCCAAGATGATAGAGAGTCGTTTTCGCCTGGCTCGCAAGAACCTGGGATTTAACCGAGATTTTTACGAGCTGGACCACTCCAGGTTTGTGCGGCGTGAGGAGCAGGCGTCGCCACAGTTGGAGATGTTCTAGGTATCTTCCAGCAGTTCGAGTTCTTCTTTTCTGATTGCGGCATAGGGGGAATTCCTGGTCTGGTCATGTACTTTCATTCGGTAGCGAACGAATTGATCAACCTCCGTGAAGTGCATGAATGGATTTCCCTGCAACTCTTCGCCCAGGGTCGAGGTCTTTTGCACTGCATAGTGATGCCCCGGGTGGATTACAATGGATGCAGGCAGTTCATCCCGAAACCGTTTCAAGGTGGTGTGCATTTGTTCCGGGTCACCACCACGCAAGTCACAGCGGCCACATCCGAAAACAAACAGGGTATCCCCGGTAACCAGGTCATCGCCAACGCGATAACACGCCGAACCGGGGGTGTGTCCGGGGGTATGCAGGATTTCAATTTCGGTACTACCGAGTTTTATACGATCTCCACCATGATGAAGACTGGGCCTGGCCAGTTCAGCTCCCCAGAAAGCAGCCTCGGTTTTCAGCAGGTGTATCTGTGCGTCATGGTGATTCAACAACTTGTCTATCCCGTTGATGTGGTCATGATGACTGTGCGTCAACAGGATATCCGTAATTGCAACGCCCAACTGCTTTGCTCGCTCTATAATTGCCGGTACATCCCAGGCAGGGTCTACCACTGCCGCAGTCTTGGTTGATTCGTCGACCAGCAGATAGATAAAGTTCTCCATTGGGCCAAGTTCCATGCTCTCAATGAAGTACTTGTTCGAGTTATCCGGCACGTTTGACATTATATGATGCAGAACAGAGGTAGCAGTTGTGGTTTCCAGTATGCAGTTTAGGATAATAGATAATGCCGTGGGAGAGAAGTACTGATGGCCGTTGAAATTGAGGAGACTCTTGCAGACTATATTGACCATGGTCTGAACATATTGTCCATTGGGCTTAATCCTTCTACGATTTCCGTTGAAAAGGGATTTTATTTTGCCAATCCCCGCAACCGGTTCTGGAGGGCTTTGAACGCCAGTGGCCTGGTCCCGGAAGAAATAATCCCGTCCGGGGTAGCACAGGTAACGTTACTTCGAAAGTACGGGATTGGTTTTACTGACGTTGTTAAAAGACACTCTGCAATGGGCAAGGATTTAAGGGCTGAAGATTACAAGAGATGGGTGCCTGAACTGGCAGCAAGGATTGCAAAATATCAACCTGGAGTATGCTGGTTTCATGGAAAAATCGCGATTAAAGGTTACTTGAAATATTCTGGTAGTGAAAAAATGGATATCGAGTGGGGAAAGCAACGTTTCAAGATATATAATTCCACTGTCTTCGTGACTCCGAATCCAAGCCCGGCGAATGCTGCCTATTCTTTGCAAGATATTACAGGCTGGTATAAAAAATTGAGCAGCTTGAATGTTGAACTACGGCGTTAAAGGTATACATGTTTAGTTACCGGGCATTGAATTTCTATGGACTGATAATATGTATCGGTTCATTATCCTTTGCCGTCCTTTATCTTGAGAGGACCCTGTTTTTGGAACCGTGTCCACTCTGTGTGTTGGACAGGGTAGTTATTGCCGCGCTGGGGATGTTTTTTTTACTTGCACTCGTGCACAACCCGCGGTCCACTTTTGCAAAGATTTATGGACTGGTATCCGTCTTTTTTTGCCTGGTTGGTGTCGGCCTTGCATCCAGGCATATATGGTTACAGGGCCTGCCGACAGACCAGGCACCGGAGTGCACACCGGATATTTACTTCATGCTTGATACAATGCCTTTTTTCGAGGTAATTAAAAAATCCATCAGCGGGTCCGGTTCCTGCGTGGAGGTGGACTGGACGTTCATGGGCCTGTCGATTCCCGAGCAAACTCTTATCTTGTTTTTTACGCTGTTGATTTTATCTATAATCCAGACTGTACGCCCTCGGCAACCTGTCTAGTCCGGAGGTATTTGTCCGGTAGAATCCCTTGCAGTTGTTTTATCGTGGTATGGTATGGAAGGCACCACGTTACAGGGTGGACACCTATGAAATGGGGAGTAATAACGTGAACATGGTCAACCGGGAGATACACCCGATACCGAACCGGGTACCTCCTGCAACTCGCTTTGTTGAACTGCGAGGCGACTACGGTACGACGGATTTTATCATGCGTCGAGGAGGTTTATTGCCGAAAGTTGTCATTGCCTACGAATCCTGGGGAACGCTCTCGGAACTCCGTGACAACGCGATTCTTGTATTTACCGGGCTTTCACCTTCGGCGCACGCCTGTTCATCGGGTGAGGATTCAACCCCGGGCTGGTGGGAGTACATGATTGGTCCGGGCAAGCCGATTGATACTGACCGGTTTTACGTGGTCTGTGTCAATTCACTGGGAAGTTGTTTTGGCTCAACGGGTCCAGCCTCTATCAACCCTGATACGGGTAAACAATACGGTATAGATTACCCGGAACTCTCAATCGAGGATATTGCCAAGGCTGGTCACCACGCGATGCAGGAGCTGGGCGTGGACCACCTCTACGCCGTGGTAGGTGCTTCAATGGGAGGGATGTCTTCATTGGCGTATGCATTGCAGTACCCGGACGAAATGGATTACCTGGTTACGATATCATCCGCGTGCCGGGCATTGCCGTTGGCCATTGCCATGCGTTCCCTGCAACGCGAGATCGTGCGCTGTGACCCGGAGTGGAAGAGTGGATATTATGAGCCGGACGAAGAGCCTAAACGCGGGATGGTGCTGGCGCGTAAACTGGGCTTGATGTCGTATCGAGCCGCGGCTGAATGGAATCAACGCTTTAACCGTGCGCGCGTTGATCCGCAGCGGCGTAGTGATGACAGGTTTGGTATTGAATTTGAAGTAGAGTCCTACCTTGATTATAACGCGCATAAATTTGTCGATACCTTTGACGCCAACAGCTATCTCTGTTTATCCAGGGCAATGGATCTGTTTGACGTTGCGGAACATGGAGGCTCCGTGAACGCGGGGCTGGCAAAAATCCATGCAAAAAAGACGCTGGTGGTCGGCGTGGAGACTGATATCCTGTTTCCGATCAAGCAGCAGGAGCAGATCTATCACGGGTTGCAAAAGGCGGGGCGCAACGTGGCGTTTACGCGCCTGCCGTCAATAAACGGGCATGATTCGTTCTTGATAGACGAGGAGCACTTTGCTCCTGTGATGAGAGAATTCTTTGCCGAGGCTGACTAGCCGCGCTTGTTGATTTTTACGTAATCGCGCTTGTCTGCGCCAATGTAGAGCTGACGGGGACGGCCAATTTTTGCGTCCGGATCTCCCATGTGTTCCTTCCAGTGAGAAATCCAGCCGACTGTCCTCGCCAGTGCGAAAATCACGGTGAACATGTTGAGCGGAAAACCCATGGCCCGCAAAATAATCCCTGAATAAAAATCTACGTTCGGGTACAACTTTCGTCGTATGAAGTAGTCGTCCTCCAGTGCCACTCGCTCCAACTCCATGGCGGTATCGAATAAAGGCCGGTTGGGATTGTCATCGCCCAGCTCATCCAGTAACTTGTGACAGACCTCCCGAATGATTTTTGCACGGGGGTCATAGTTTTTGTAGACACGATGTCCGAATCCCATCAGGCGGAATTCAGATCTCCTGTCCTTGGCACGCCTGATATAGTAATTCACGTCTTTATCAGACTGGACGATATCTTCCAGCATATTGATTACGGCTTCATTTGCGCCGCCGTGTGCAGGTCCCCAAAGAGAACTGATCCCCGCAGAGAATGCAGCGTACGGGTTTGCACCGGAACTGCCCGCCAGTCTTACCGTAGAAGTCGACGCGTTTTGTTCATGGTCGGCGTGCAGAATTAAAATTACATCCATGGCACGTACAAACGTCGGGCTGGGCACGTATTCCGTGGTTGGAAAACCAAACATCATGTATAGGAAATTCGATACGTAATCCAGGCTGTTTTTTGGATACATGAAAGGTTGGCCAACGGTGTACTTGTATACCCAGGCCGCCATTGTCGGGACTTTTGCAATAAGGCGTTGAGCTGCAACGTCCCGGGATTCCGCGTCATGTATATTGATCTGGTCATGATAAAAAGCGGACAGTGCGCCTACCGTGGCGACCATCATGGCCATGGGGTGCGAGTTGTTATGAAACCCCAGGTAAAAACGGCGCATCTTTTCGTCCAGCAGGGTATGTTCTCTCAGTCGTGCTTCGAATTCGTCGAACTCCTGCTTGCAAGGCAGCTCGCCGTACAAAAGCAGGTAGCAAACTTCCAAAAAGGTACTTTTTTCCGCAAGCTGCTCTATCGGGTAGCCGCGATAGCGCAGGAGGCCAAGGTCGCCGTCAATGAAGGTAATTTCACTTTTACAGCTCCCGGTAGATACGAAGCCGGGGTCGAAAGTGAAGTAACCAAGCTCCTTGTAAAGCTTTCCTATATCGACAGTGCCGGGTCCGCTGGTACCGTCAAGTACCGGCAAGTCAACCTTTTTCCCTGTCGAATTGTCAATTACCGTGACGGTTCGATTACTCATTTAACGTTTTTCCGGATATGTACTTGGGATGTTAATTCGTTGGTTGGTAGCCGATGGGCTGCTTTCCCCTGCGGTCCCGGGGAGAAATATACCCGTCTTAATTTTGAGATAAACTAGATGATATTGATTCAGTAACTTATTGTTATTTTTGAATAATGATTTGCAAAAAACTGTAGCAGTCGGCAGCAATATATTGTCTTGACTTGCGATTATAGCATTTTTGTACCCTCGAGTGGAGAATGAATCCGGATATTTGAGTCAGGCGCGCTGCCTGGTTACAAATTGCTCTATAAATTGCGCAATTTTTTGCGGAGCATTGAGTTCCAGTAGCGGTAGTGACGTATTGACTTTTTCGGGTTCGTCCGTGGCGATTGCAATCACGTTCTCGTCATTGACGGCTATGAGAGGCTTGCCCAGGGCAGGTCGGTGAACCTCGACCTTGGGAATTGGTGCCGCCTTGAAGCCTTCCACGATGACGAAATCGATACTTTCAACCGTAATGTGAAGCAACGCCTCCTGCAGCGAGAGTTCAGGGCCATCAGGCAAGTTCTCATGGATAAGTGCCCAGCGCTTTTGTGAAGAAATCAAGATTTGTTGGGCACCCGACTTGCGGATTTTATAGCTGTCTTTTGCAGGATGATCTATGTCAAATGAGTGGTGGGCGTGTTTGATAACTGCTACGTTCAGACCGCGTGAATTAAATATGGGAATGATTTTTTCAAGCAAGGTGGTTTTCCCTGCACCACTGTACGCACTTAAGCCTATGACGGGCCTGGTAAATTCAATTTTTTCCATGGTGATCCGGCAGTCTAGTAATAATTTTCAAAAGTGATTTGGTCTTCAGGTGTATTTATATTTATAAAACAGTCCTTTTTGTCACTGAAGTCTACCTCTGTCAGCTTGTGCTGATCATACCAGTGATCAATTTTACGCCCACCGGACGCCAGGAAATCTTGCAGGCTTGTGCGCGCTTTGCAGTCAATCAGTGCGTATACCGGCTGCATGCGGTCGCCATCGTGTACAACGGCTATTTCGCTGCCTTGACCGGTCAACTGTGTATATAGACGTGCTACCAGGTCGTCCGGCAGCAACGGGCCGTCACACGGGCAGGTGCAGATATAGCCCGTCGCGGCTTTTTCCATCGCGGCGGCGATACCGGCCAGTGGCCCCTGGAAACCTGCCAGTTCGTCTGCAAATACAGTATAGCCAAACTGCCGGTACGCCTTTTCGTTACGATTGGCGTTAATCAGGATGTCGCTTACCTGCGGTGCCAGGGCCTTGATAACATAAGAGATCATGGCCTGACCATTGATCTCGGCCAGTCCCTTGTCCAGGCCACCCATGCGCCTTGCCTGTCCTCCCGCAAGTATGACGCCTGTAACGTCTTTGCTTTTAATATTGACCACCTGATACTGTGTAAGTAGTCCAGTGAAACATATCAGAAAATATAAATATAATATTGTAAACGTTCAGCTTGAGGATGATGAAATGAGTGAGAAGATAAACGACCGGGCCCGGGTGGAGATAGAAGCGGCTGTATACAGGAGGCTGGTTGCCCACTTGCAGGCAAAGACCGAGGTGCAAAACATTGACTTGATGAACCTTGCAGATTTTTGTCGCAACTGCCTGTCAAAATGGTACGTTGCGGCGGCCGAGGAAAAGGGCATCACGCTTGAGTATGACCAGGTAAGAGAGATTGTATACGGTATGCCATATACTGAATGGAAGGCCAAGTACCAGAAGGAAGCTACTCCTGAGCAGAAAAGGGCATTTGCCGAGGGTGAAAAAATGCGCAAGGGGCAATGAATCAAGGAAACCTGGTAACTTCAAGTGAGTGAACTGGCAAGAAAAAGCGATCTGAACGATGACGAACTGCTGCGTTACAGTCGTCAAATCATGTTGCCGCAGATTGAGGTTGCTGGCCAGCAGAAACTTTGCGCTTCGCATGTATTCCTGCTTGGCGCCGGGGGGCTGGGCTCTCCGGTTGCGATGTATCTTGCAGCGAGCGGCGTGGGGCGATTGACGATAGTTGATCCTGACAAGGTTGACCTGTCAAACCTGCAACGCCAGGTTATTCATCGCAGCGGCGACATAGGCAAGCTCAAGGGCGATTCAGCCAGGCAAACGCTGGCAGAATTAAATCCTGAAACGGACGTGCGTACAATCAACTCCACGTTGACCGGCCTTCAGCTTCAAAAGGAAATCAGGGGTGCCGACGTAGTAGTTGATGCAACGGACAACTTCGCTGCTCGCTTCGCTATCAACAGGGCTTGTGTAAAAGAGAGAATACCCCTGGTAGTCGGTGCGGCCATTCGTTTTGAAGGGCAGGTAGCAGTATTTACCATGCAAGAAGGTACCAGTGCCTGCTATCAATGTCTTTATCCCGACCAGGGAGAGTTGCAGGAAAGCTGTGCACACACGGGCGTTCTTGGTTCCGTAGCCGGGCTTGTCGGCTGCATCCAGGCCACCGAGGTAATCAAGATATTGACAAGTTCAGGGAATACGCTTGCCAATCAACTATTACTCATAGACGCCCTGAACATGGAGTGGCACACGGTAAAAATAAACAGGGACCGCAAGTGCGCGGTATGTGCGGCCTAAGCTGATAATTAATACAGGAAGGACGGGCAATATGAATGAGCCGACGTTGGATGAACTCAAGTTAAGGCTGAGAGAGTTTGCGCAGGTGCGTCACTGGGAGCAGTTCCACAGTCCGAAGAACCTGTCCATGGCACTGTCCGTTGAGGTTGCCGAACTGGTCGAGCACTTTCAATGGATGACGGAAAAGCAGAGTGCCGAACTTTCACCTCAACGCCATGCAGAGGTTGCGCTTGAAATAGCTGATATTTTTATTTTTTTAATACGGTTATCCGATCAACTGGACGTTGACCTGGTAGAAGCTGTGAAGCGTAAAATAGAACTCAATGAAGAGCGCTACCCGGTAGACAAGGTAAAAGGCAGTTCAAAAAAATATAGCGAATACGAGTAGGCAGGGGTTATTCTTGACCCTTGGGTTTCTGTACCACCTTCCAAACTGCGTTACCACTTTCAGCAATTTCCATTAAAACAATAGTGGCCGAACCAATCCATTCGCTTTCCGTTGACGAAAGCAGGATTACCATTCTTGGCACCGCGCACGTATCGCGCAAGAGTGCGCAAGCGGTTGCACAGATGATTCGTTCTGAAGAATTTGACGCAGTCTGTATCGAGCTTTGTCAAAGCCGCTATAACGCAATAATGAATCCGAACCTGTTGGCCAGGATGGACCTGTTCGACGTGATTCGCCAGGGCAAGGCAAGCACGGTGGCAGCGAGCCTGGCCCTGGGTGCCTATCAGCAGAGAATGGCTGACCAACTGGGTATAGAGCCCGGCATGGAAATGAAGACCGCGATTGCTGAAGCCGAAGCCTTGCAGTTGCCAGTCGCGCTGATAGACCGTGAAGTAGGCATAACGCTTAAGCGTGTCTATCGCAATGTACCGTTCTGGAAGCGCATCTATTTGATCACCGGTTTATTTGCCGGCGTCTTGTCGCGTGAAAAAGTTTCCGAAGAAGAGATAGAGCAACTGAAGAGTAGCGATATGCTGGAAACTGCGTTTATGCAATTTTCACAAGGTGCCGAAGACCTGTTTGCGCCGCTGGTTGATGAGCGGGACCGTTACATGGCTGCAAAGGTACTTCAAGCCGCTGGAGATCATAAAGGCAAAAATATACTCGTGGTGATTGGCGCAGGCCACGTAAAAGGCGTGAAGCATTATTTGCAGGATAAAAGCCTGGACCCTCACGTAGCTATCACTGCACTGGACGCGCTTCCACGCAAGAAATCATGGCTCAAGGTTATCCCGTGGATAATCGTTGCGCTGGTTTGTACGGGTTTTTATCTCGGGTTTCAAAGAAGCCCCGAGTTGGGCTGGAACCTGGTTCTCCAGTGGGTAGTGATAAATGGCAGCTTGTCTGCACTGGGGGCTGCGATTGCGAGGGCACACGTGTTGACTGTATTGACGGCGTTTGTAGCCGCGCCCATAACCTCTCTGAACCCGACCATTGGAGCCGGAATGGTGACGGCAGCAGTGGAATTATTTATTCGTAAGCCAACGGTAAAGGATTTTGGAGAATTGCGGAAAGATACGACAACTGCTTCAGGGTGGTTCAAAAACAGGGTGGCGAGAATACTCCTGATATTTTTACTCAGCTCCCTGGGTTCTGCCATTGGTACCTACGTGGCAGGCTTCAGAATCTTTGATCAATTGACGTAACGCTCAATGATCACGGCTGACGAACGAACCGGAACTTTTTGACTGCAAAAGCCTGGACAGATCGGCTGCAATGTGAGCAGCTTCATCGAGCAGGGTATTGACGTGTTCTTCGTTACTGTCAATGTCACCGAGATCGTCTTCTGCACTTTGAAACAGGTCCTGGTACGTAGAGCGGGTTGATTCGACTCGTTCGTATTCTTTTCTTCTTGCAGATTCAAGCAATGAAATGGTTTTTTGACTTCTCAACTCGTGATCAAAATGTAAAATCTTGATCAAGGAGTTGAATTCTTCATCTGCTTCAACTCGCAACTTGTGCAGGTTGGATACGTTGTCAATGACTTGAGCGTCAACGGTACCGTAATAGTGGGTTACAGGGGAAAGTGAACCCCAGGGCAGGGCATTTTTTAGTGCACGTTCTCCATATTCTTTGTCGGCAAAATATGTATTGAAGTCAATATCCGGAGTAACTCCCCGGTGTTGGGTACTATCGCCGTTGACCCTGAAATATTGCGCAATAGTGGTCTTCAGTTGCCCCAGTTTTGCACCGCGACTTGACCTGAACCTGTTCAGGTCAAAAAGCTGCTGTACCGTACCTTTTCCAAACGTTGGTTCGCCAACGATTATTCCTCGTTGATAGTCCTGGATTGCACCGGCGACTATTTCAGACGCGGATGCACTGAAGCGGTCAATCAGGACAACCAGGGGTCCCTGGTAGGAAACGTCCGAATCCCGGTCCCGGTGAACTTCAATGCGGCTGTTTGAATTTTGCACCTGTACAACAGGGCCTTCGTCAATGAAAAGCCCGGTCAACTGGACGGCTTCCGTTAGCGAGCCACCGCCATTGCCACGCAAGTCCAGAATCAACGCATCAATATTTTCAGATTTCAACTCCGTGATGATGTTGTCTACGTCGCGAGTCGTACTTCTGTAGTTACTTCCACCACGTTGATAAGCAACGAGATCAGTGTAAAACGTGGGTACGTCAATTACGCCAATCTTGTACGCCTGGTTACCGTCATGAACTTCAATTGCCTTGCCTTTGGCAGCTTGTTCCTCCAGCCTTATTTTGTCGCGGGTGATTTGAATTTCCCTGATCTTCGCGGTACGGCCTTCCACACCAGGCAGAATTTGCAGCTTTACAACGGTGTCCTTGGCGCCGCGTATCAGTTCGACAACGTTATCCAGGCGCCAACCCACCACGTCTACAAATTCTTCTTCGTTTTGCTGCGCAATGCCTACGATGCGATCAGATGCATGCAGTAAATTGCTTAAATCAGCCGGTCCACCCGGGATAATTTTTTTCACAACCGTATAATCATCATCCATGCTGAGCAATGCACCGATGCCTTCAAGGGACAGGCTCATCTTGATTGCGAAGTTGTCGGAACTTCTTGGAGACAAGTAGGTGGTATGCGGATCAAGCGTGTTGGTAAATGCGTTTATGAAAAGCTGGTACGTGTCTTCAGCGTCTATCTGCCGGACACGCTTGGCAATATTCCTGTAACGTTTTTCCAGTGTTTCCCTGGTTTCACCAGGGTCTTTATCTGCAAGCTTCAACGTCAGCACGTCATTTTTGATACGCTTTCTCCAGATTTCATTTAATTCTTCTTCGTCAATCGCCCAGTCAACACGCGAACGGTCCGTAGCCAGTTCTTCATTTATCGTGAAGTCAAACTCCTTATCGAGCAGGTCGAGCGCGTAGACGATGCGTTCGTTGACACGTTTTTGATAGAGATGAAACATCTGGAAAGGCATGCTCAACTCGGAATGATTCAAGGCATCGTCAAGCTCGAATTCAAATGCCTGGAAGCTGTTAATATCTTTTTGGTAAAAATAACTCCGGCCAGGGTCCAGCGTCTGGATGTACTCGTCCAGGATTTTTTCAGACAGGGCATCATCGATGCTGAAGTCTTTATAATGATACTTGTCCAGGATATGCGTTATGAGCCTTGTTGCCCGGTAGTGCTCTTTTTGAGGCTCCAATAACGAAGTTGTACTGCCATGAGAATTGACAGGGATGAACGTCGCAGCGATAACTACGACCATCAACCTTGGGTAGTGAAACAATTTCATCAGCATAACTTGAGACAGGTAAAATACTCGTAGCAACAATTATTACAGATTTTGATACGCAAGAATAATGACAAGTAAAACACCACGTAAGGGCGCAAGCCAGGTTTTGCAGCAATGGGAAGGGTACCTGAACAAAGGTGACTTGGAGAATATTCTTACGCTCTATGCAAGTGATGCAGTGTTGTGGGGCACCTTTTCAAAGGCTATCCGCGATAATTCCGATTTAATTCATGAGTATTTTCAGGAGTTGTTGCAAAAAGAGAACTTAAGAGTCAACTTCGGCACCGTCAGGCACAGGGTGTATAAAGACGTTCACCTGTTTTCCGGAACGTACGAATTTTCCCATGGACGTGAAGAGCCGATTGTACTTCCAGCCCGGTTTACCCTCGTCATTCATAAAGTTGAAGGCGGGAACTACAAGATAGTCGAACACCATTCCTCGCTGATCCCGAATTGAGTCACACCAGCAGGGAATCCAGGCCTTTCTTGAGTCGCTCCAACCCATTGGCAGTGTCGGCACCTGATAAGGCGCCGTAAGATAATCTCAGGTAACAGCCCCGGTCGATACCAAAGGCCGACCCCGGGATGGTCGCGACTCGAAACTTTTCAATCAGGGCCTTTGCCAGTTCCATGTCATCCATCCGGGTATCAATGTTGAGCAGCACGTAGAACGCACCTTCCGAACCGGGTGTATTTTTCAGACAGGTAAAACCGGACAATGCGTCCAGAACAGCCTCACGTTTTTTAGACATGGTTCTATGGTTTGCGTGAATAAATGCCTCATCGGCTTCAAGTGCCCCGATCGCTGCGTGTTGAGAGATTACCGGGGGAGATATCAGGATCGTGTCCTGTATTTTCTTGACGGCGTTCAGCAAGTGTTCGGGAATTACCATGTAACCTATACGCCAGCCTGCAAAACCGTATCCTTTTGAGAATGAAAACAGGGAGATGGTATGACTGCTCGTGTCAGGATTTGACGCAACCGAAAAATGCCTGTGTTCGTCATAGCAAAAGTTTTCGTAGGCTTCGTCGCTGATGTGGTATATGCCACGTCGCTTGCAAAGATCATTGATAGCCGCCAGTTCTTCTTGCGTATATACGGCTCCACTGGGATTGTTGGGGCTGATCGTTGCGATGGCCCTGGTTTTCCCGGTAACCGCGGCTTCCAGTTCATCCATTATCGGGTGGAAATTGTCATCAGTGGGAACCAGCACCGGCCTGCACTGCTCCATCACCAGGGACATTTCATGGTTGAAGTAGTAGGGCAGGGTTACGATAACCTCATCGCCCGGGTCGGTAATGGCAAGTACGGCCGTATTGAATGCCATGTTCGAGCCTGCCGTAACGACAATGGTATTGCCGGAATCGATTTTTATACCGTTTTCGGTTACGAGTTTGTGCGCCAGCGCATGCTGCAACTCAGGAATCCCTTCCACCGGGCCGTAGCGGTTTATGGATGGGTCCGCCAGGCATTGCTGCACCCTGCGAAACGCCTGCGGTGGCGGGCCGTAGGAAGCAACGCCTTGTCCAAAGGAGATTGTGCCCGCGTGTTTGCGCGTTAGCTTGTCTATTAGGGGAATAATAGGGCTTTGTACGGCACCCAGCCGTTGGCTGCTTTCCATTTATGAATAGTTCCGGAGGAATTAAAAGTGAGGCTTATACCGTAATGCGCCTGTATATGTCGGAGACTTTATAAGGAAGTTTATCTACTTGATCAACGACTGCAAAATTAACGGCACCGTACATGTGTTGCAAATAGTCCATCGCTTCCCGGTCTATCGTTATGCAAAAGGGATGAATGCCCAGGAACTTTGCTTCAATGAGTGATCGCCGGGTATCCTCGATTCCATACGGCCCTCGGTAGCCGTCTTGATCATCCGGTCTGCCGTCCGATAGGGTTATTAAAAGTTTGGTACGCGCGTCTACCTGGTGCAGCAGCTTGGTCAAGTGGCGAATTGCCACTCCCATGCGCGTGTAATCTTGCGGTTGTATGCCACTGATACGTGCCCTGACTTCATCACTGTATAGTTCGTCAAATCCCTTCACCTTGTAAAGGTTGCAGCACTCGTGGGTAAGCCCGGAAAATCCGTAAATGGCGTATCGGTCGCCGAGTATTTCCAGGGATTCGCAGAGAAGCACCAGGGCTTCACGTTCCATGTCGTTGACCCAGCCTGCCGTCGAGCCGCTCATGTCGATCATGAACATGACCGCGATATTCCGGTCTATTTTTTGTGACTTGGTGAAAAGATTCTGTGAGGCTTCCATGCCTACCCGGGTCTCGGAGAATGCCTCGACAATTGCATCAATATCAATATCGTCACCATAGGGCTGTCGCCTGGTGCGCTTGTCATCTCCGTATAATGCTTCGAACGTCCTCCGCAAGTGACTTAATAAAAAATAGTGTTTTTTCAGCGTCCTGCTGACAAAATCGTCATACACCAGCGGTACTGTCAACTCCCTGAGTCGACACCATTCCTTGCGGTACTTCTGGCGTGAATGATCCCATTCGTCATAAAGATAAATACCTGCATTTTTTTCCATGGGGGCAGGGGTTTCCTGCTGGTCGGTTTCAGTGTCATCCTGGTAGATGCCCTGTCCCGCAGCTTCCAGGTACTGGTCGGGAATCTCTCCAAAATCCTGCAATATGGATGCCAATAACTGTTCCACGTCCTCGGGTGGGTCAACCGGGTTGCCGTCAAACCTGAGTTCGACTTTATGGCCGTCGGGCATGGCGTCATCTTCAACTTCTTCAACAGAAAAGCCTTTTTCGTTGTCTTGTGCGTCAATTCCACGTCGGGTTTGGTTGTTCTCCAGTTCACGCTGCAATTCCGTCAGCCTGTCTTGCAAGGCCTTTTGTTCCCGTTCTTTTCGTTCCTGCATGACTTTCCTTGCTTCCTGCGGGCGTAGGCATCCCTGGTAAATTTTGTCCCCTGGTGCTTCCGGTTCCCTGTACACGGTCTCCAGAAAAAACACCGTATCCCGGACAGTCATATCCCTTTCCTTCAGTTTTTCAATTGCACGGTCCCATTTTTTTGAAAGTTTTTGCCTTCCGTCGGCAGTATCCAGGGCTTTCATAACGCGGGCGATACCTGGCAATTCACGCTCTATACACGCATCCAGGCGTATCGTTTCCAGTTTATGAAACAGGGACAGTGCCCGGTCTGGGTCTTTATAGGTTTTGACCAATGCACCGACGTTCATTCGCCACGTCCCAAACTGGGTTTGCGCCCATTGATGTACGGCCATGGCCTTGTACAGGGCGAAATTGTCTTCGTACCTGCCGAACCCGGAGGATATCTCTGGAAGGTGTATCGTCTCGGTATCGGTATAGAAAGAATCACTGGCTTCAATCCCCAGCTTTCTTCCATGCAAACCGATTACGAAACTCTCCAGTATTCGAGCAACGTCCTCCAGGGTAACACTTGCCGGGGCAAGGGTGATGGACTGGATATACTCGTCAACATTTTTCATGGCGGCGATGGCGCCGTTTACTCCTGCATCGTCATAGATTTCCAGCAGCCTGACGACCCAATCATCCCACTGTTCTTCATCAACCAGGTGCAAGCTTTCCGGTGCAAAGTGGCAAAAGTTGTAGGCGAGCTCGACGCTCGTGCTGCAAATCTTGTCAACGGACCTCAAGAAACGGTCTTGCTCAATCTTGGCAAACTCGGCCAGTTGCTTGGCTGGCTCGAACACACTGCGCTGTGAAGAAATGACCTGGTCAACGAGCAACTCCATGCGCAACTGGAGTTCACGCACGCCCATCCCTCCGTAGGATGCACTGGTAGTTGCACTGTCCCTTTTTCCCGAGGACTTGCCGTCTTCTTTTGCTTTACGGTAGCCGGGAACCCTGGTTTTATCCTTGCCGTTTGATTGTCGGCGTTTTTTCCAGAACATGTTGAAGACCGTACGGTAAATGTATGATCAGGCTGCTTTTTCAAGCAGACAATCTTTGGCTTGGTTTATCTTGGAAGCCAGGTAGTCGTTGCCACCCCGGTCAGGATGCAGCTTTTGCATCAGTCTGCGATGCGCTTCAATAATCTCCTCGCGCGTCGCGCGGCTATTCACGCCGAGAATGTTGCAGGCCTCATCAGCAGTCATGGGAGAGTGTCTTGCAGCGCGCTGACCGGTATAGGCCTGTTCGTCTACCTGTTCCCTCCAGGTATCTTTGTAAGTACGATCCAGGTAGGCCTCCAGTAATTGTGCGGAGTCTGCATCGGCGCGCAGGAGTTTTTCGTACATTGCCGCGAGTTCCGTAACCGATAAATCATTCAGATTTTTACCTGCGTGATCGCCTTTTCTTACAGTACCGTTTATTACGCCGGTAGCATGATCCAGCCGCATGCTCAGGTACTCCGTTTCCACGTTTGAATTTCGGTTTGCATCAGGGCCAGGATGCGTATTCCTGAAGTGAGTAAAAAGCCTTCCCAGCAGAGGTGTGTAAACCAACAAAGATAGCGCCTTTTGAAACAAGGGGATAATAGCGGCAAACACCGCAAATATCGGATGCAGTCTTCCCGTTGCCGCCAGCCCGATCAAGATAATCGCTGCAAGGATTGAAATGTATAGAATCTTTTTTTGCTTGGGCTGCTTGCGTATCCAATAAATAAATAGCCACACTCCAATAATTGCAGCAACGACTATGACTATATGAGTCATGCAGATCGGTTCGTCAGTTGTTTGATAATTTCATTATTCAGGCCTGAACTTCCCTGTTGATTTGATTTCAAGGCCTGTACACCACCCACTGCGTACACCGCTACTGCACTTAACAATTCACGTAACTGCTGCGCACTGGATTGATCAAACCGGCAGTAAACGCCCTTGGTAATTCGGGCAATCTGCCGAAAAGTGCGCTCTGCAATCGGGTCATAGCCTTCCTGGAATACGAATGCGGGTACGCCGCGCAACGCCAGTTTTCCGGCCGTTGCCAATACCTTGTCGGCCAATTCTTCCATGCAGTCGCCAATAAATACCAGGGCACTGACTTTCCCGTTTTTTGCCTGCAAAGCGGTATGTTCGAGTATGCGTTGAATTTGTGTTGGGCCAGCCTTGCAGCGAACGGATACCATCTCCTCCTGCAACTGTAACGCAGTTTGGCTCCAGTTGGTCGCATGAAATTCATTGTAGCCCTGGTAATAGCAGAGTTGAATTTGCAGTTGTCCGAGCGCTGCGGTTTCCGTAAACATTTCAGTCTGGATTTTGCACGCCATGTCCCAGCATGGCTCACGGCTGGCCGTTGCATCCATGCCAAAAACAAGCCTGCCCGTCGTTTGCGAATCCGCGGGAACCGGCACCTTGGAGACTTGGTCCAAGAAGGCCTTCACGGAAGTGGTACGAGTTGATATGCCTTTGGTTTTTCCCATCGCGTAACCAATGAAAAATCAATCAGAGTTCAGCTTTCAGTTTAACTTAAATTCGCATCCCGGTCGTTTACACGTACAATCCCGTAAAAAACAGGGCATGTATAATAGTGCAAAACGCAAAACTTGCAGACTGGCTGGGTCTTGTAGCCCTGGTCATCATGTTCGGCAGTGCATTCATGTTTATCAAGCTGGCGGTGCAGGATTTTTCGCCATCCATGGTAGCCGCGGGCAGGATACAGGTTGCCGCCGTAATGCTGGTCGTAGTCGTATTGATTCGCAGGGAATCCTTTGGTTTCTTGCGCGAAACGTGGCCACTGCTGGTCGCATTGGCAATCTTCGGTGATTGTCTGCCATTCTACCTGATCAGTTGGGGTCAGCAATCCGTTGACAGCAGTATTGCGGGTATATTGATGGCAGTCATGCCGTTGACCACCATTGTGCTGGCTCACTTTTTTATCCCCGGAGAAAGATTAACGATACTAAGGGTAATCGGGTTCCTGCTGGGGTTTGCAGGCATTCTCATATTGCTGGGTCCGGCGGCATTGGCTCACGTTGAAAGTGGCATAAACATGGTCATTCCCATGTTATCGATATTGGCAGGTGCCGTGTGCTATGCCATCAATACAATCCTTGCAAAACGTCTGCCCAGGGAAAGCTACCTTGCAATATCTACCGCCGTGCTGGTCATTGCAAGCTTGATCATGTTGCCCGCACTGCTGTCAACAAACGGGGAATGGGGGATAAGGTTCAGCAGTATAGGATTCTTGTCACTCCTGGTGCTGGGCGTATTCCCAACGGCCCTGGCAACCATTCTTTACTTTGCCGTTATTGCACGAACAGGCCCGTCATTCATGTCGCAGATCAATTACCTGATCCCGGTGTGGGCAGTGCTTATGGGAGTCGTGTTTCTCAATGAATCCGTCGGTACAAATGCAATCCTTGCCCTGGCAATCATACTGCTGGGTATTGCGATTGCTCAACGTCAAAGGCTATTCTTTGCAAGATTTTGACTGACCCTGATACAAATCATGCAAAAAAACGTTCTTGGCGGCGACCTCCAGGCTTGTTGTAACGAGCTTTCCACCGGGTTTTTTCGCAACGGGAGGTGCGATACGGATGAAAGCGATATCGGAATGCACACGGTTTGCGCAAAGGTTACGCGGGAATTCCTGGATTATTCAAAGACCCGGGGCAACGATCTTACAGAGCCGTATCCACCTGCGGACTTCCCGGGACTAAAGCCGGACGATCGATGGTGTTTATGTGTACATCGGTGGATTGAAGCACTGGAAGCTGGCTTGGCCCCCAAGATATATTTGCAATCGACCCACAGCTCCGTACTGGAACACGTAGAACTGGAAGTACTGGCCCGCTACGCCCTGGACAGGAACTGATCTTTAATCACTCTGAGATCAATCCAACTGCATAGTCACTGAGCGTATAGGCGAGCGAGGTGATAATAGCTATACAAAACAGGTTTAACCAGAAACCCGACTTGCGCATTTGTCGTATGGAAACGTGCCCGGAGCCAAACACGATGGCATTGGGCGGCGTTGCAGTAGGAAGCATGAAAGCACAACTTGCTGCAATGGTAGCCGGAATAATCAGGGCATAGGGAGTAATGCCGAGCGATGGTGCGATTGCGGCGAGAAGTGGTATCAAAGTAGCCGTGGTGGCGGTATTGGAAGTCAGTTCAGTTAAAAATATTATTCCGCTGATAATAACCAGTATGATCAAAAGCGGCGGCAGAAAGGTAAGCCCGGTAACCTGTGCGCCAATAAACGCCGTGACGTCATTGATATTCACGGCAGCGGCAAGGCTCAGTCCTCCACCCAGCAGAAGCAGGATACCCCAGGGCAAGTCTCGCGTATCCCTCCATTCCAGGATGAATTTACTGGTATTGTTTTTTGACGGCTTCTTCCTGGTAGGAAGAACAAATAACAGGATAGAGGAAAACATGGCGATGCCGGCATCCGTTATTCCGGACAAGGGTGAAACCATGTTCCCGTTTATCGAAAATGAAATGCCCTGCAAGTAAGTGCGACTGAGCCATAACAAGATTGTAAGACCGAAAACACATGACACAATTTTTTCCTCGTGGCTCATGGGCCCCAGGTGCAAGCTCTCATCCTTTAGAGACCTTGAGGAACGATCGAGCTCTACCCGGTCAACCTTGTAAATCATCTTTGTGAACAGCCACCAGCAGGCGACCAGTAAAATGATCGCGACGGGGGCGCCGATTCGAGACCATTCCAGGAAGCTGATATCCTGCTGATAGGGTGAATCGATCGAGTTCTTGGCAAAAGAAACCAGGAACGAGTTTGGCACGGTGCCGATAATGGTAGAAATACCTCCAATGGATGCAGCGTGAGCAATGCACAGCATGATGCACGCGGCAAAAGGGTGGTTTTGAAAGGTTTTTATATTGTCGGCTTTGCCTATGCTTGGCAGTAGCAGCACAATCACACTCAAACCGATGGGCAGCATCATCGCCGTAGTTGCGGTATTGGAAATGAAAGCACTTAAAAATGCTGCTGCCAGCATAAAGCCGCCTATTATGCGGGAAGGGGAGTCTCCAACGCTTCTCAATATCGCAAGTGCAAAGCGCCTGTCCAATCCCCAGCGCTGAATTGCCGCGGCAATAATGAAACCGCCAAGAAACAGAAAAATAATATCCGAGGCGTAAGGGGCGGCGGCCTGTTTGATACTTGTGATTCCAAATAAGGGAAACAAGGCAATGGGTAATAACGCGGTTACACGAATGTCGGTGGCTTCAGTCAGCCACCAGATCGCCATCCATACCAGCATGGCAAGAGTGG
The DNA here is from genome assembly GCA_965215055.1 of Gammaproteobacteria bacterium. GTDB lineage: Bacteria > Pseudomonadota > Gammaproteobacteria > UBA4575 > UBA4575. The sequence goes on along the minus strand of OZ244046.1, from coordinate 377,702 downwards.
CTTTTGCAGATTGATTGAATACACTGATTTCACCGTGTGTTGCGCTGTACTGGTCAGGCAGCAGCATATAAGTAATCAAGGCCCCTGCAGGGCCGACAATAAGCCAGATAACCTTGCCGTTAAATAACCCGGCAGCCTTGCCATTATCTGTTTTCATTTATCAAGGTTAGAGGGTAGGAAATTTGACGGTGCTGATTCAGGCATTATTATATGATTCGCAAAGTATACAGTGCCGCCTTATAGCCGCGCACGTATTTGGAGTATGTAGAACTAGGTGCGCTGATCTGCATTCCCTGGATAAAAACTAGACCAACCATTAACAACCTCTCTACGCCTCATGACCTCTGCTGATCATCCAGATGCTTTACCTGGAGGTTATCGAATACAAGAGCATAAGTTTTTAGAAGTGCTGGGGGTCGGAGGATTCGGTATCACCTATCTGGTCCAGGATACTTTGCTGGACCGCAAGGTTGCCATCAAAGAATACTTCCCCAGGGATTTTGCCATCCGCACAGCAGACCACAGTATCCGTCCCCGGTCTCCTTCTGAATCCGAAAATTACACTTGGGGACTGGAACGCTTCCTGGGTGAAGCCAGGACATTAGCCCAACTGAACCATCCTGGCATCCCTCGCATTTACAAGTACTTCGAGACGCACGGCAGCGGCTATATCGTCATGGAATACGTTGAAGGCGAGACACTCGGTGAACGATTAAAGCATGAGAACACTCTGGATGAATCCCGACTCATGGCCATTCTGAATCCTTTAATCAAGGGTCTGGAACAAGTACATGCAACAGGCTACCTGCACCGGGACATCACACCGAAGAACATCCTATTAAGAAAAGATGGTTCTCCTGTACTCATTGACTTTGGTTCAGCCCGTCAAGAGCTTGGAGCGCACAGTCGCAGTGTAACTGCCGTAGTGACATCAGGGTATGCACCTTTGGAACAATACTCTGCCCGCAGCAAGCAACAGGGACCGTGGACAGACGTCTACGGCCTGAGTGCAGTAGCGTATCGGTGCATCACCGGAACCGTACCAAAAGACGCTACGGAGCGGGCGCAAGGTGAGACCTTGACCTCGGCATCCCAGGCAGTAAAAAGCCGATATACCAAAGGTCTGCTAACGGCTGTAGATCAGGGGTTGGCCATGAAGGTCGAAGACCGTCCGCAAGACCTGAAAACATGGAAATTATTATCGATGCATGAGGATATCTGGGGTGATGCTGAGATTCAGAGCAACTTCGGCGATATGCACTACATGGGCTACGGTGTACCAAGAAGCTATGCAGAAGCAGCCAGATGGTATCAGCTGATTGCTGAGCAAGGAGATGCTAGATCTCAGTACAACCTTGGTTTGGTGTATGCCAATGGCTACGGTGTTACACAGGATGATGCGGAAGCGGCAAAGTGGTTACAGAAGTCTGCTAAGCAAGGTTATAAAAAGGCACTCAAGTGGTACAAGCGGTGGGCCGAGCGAGGCAATGAAAAAGCAGTTAAGGGGGACGCTTCAGCTCAGTTTCTCCTTGCCTGGATGTACGATAATGGGCTAGGCGTTCCACAAGACGATGCGGAAGCATTTAGATGGTACCGGATGGCCGCTGAACAACGGTACCGATTAGCTGCTGAACAGGGGAATGCCTGGGCTCAGATCAGGCTTGGCACTATGTACTATAATGGTAAAGGCGTCCCATGGGACTATGTAGAAGCACTCAAGTGGTTTCGGTTGGCCGCTGAACAGGGGAATACCAGTGCTCAAAATAACCTTGGCGTTATGTATCGCAGGGGCGAAATCGTCCCACAGGATGACGTGGCAGCGCTTAAATGGTTTCGGATGGCGGCTGAGCAGGGGAATGCCAGTGCTCAGTGTAACCTTGGTTGGATGTACGATAGCAAATGGAATGACGATGCGGGAGCGTTTAGATGGTACCGGCTGGCAGCTGAGCAAGGGCTTGCTGAGGCTCAATACCACCTTGGTTGGGTGTACGATATCCAGTATGCATGGAAGGACCATGCGGAAGCGTTTAAATGGTTTCGGATGGCGGCTGAGCAAGGGCTTGCCGAGGCTCAATACGCGCTTGCTACTCGTTGTTATTGGGCCAAGGACTATGCGGAAGCATTTAGATGGTACCGGATGGCCGCTGAACAGGGAGACGCCGGTGCTCAGTACAAGCTTGGTAAAATGTATGCCAATGACTTAGGTATGCTTGGCAAGGGCTCCCCGTCCAAGCTTGGTGAAATGTGCCGCGCGGGTGGCTTAGGCGTGACCCAAGCCATAGAGGCACACAAGTGGTTCAATCTGGCAACTCCAAAATATTCAGATGCAGGTAGAAGTCGTGCGGGAATTGAAAGAGTGTTGTCTGGGGAAGCAGTAGCAACTGCCCAGCGTCTGGCTAGAGAATGGCAGCCAAAAACATGGGATCAACTCAAGATGGAGTAAACCCGGGATACAGCGGTGCCTTATGATTGCGCACATACTCGGAGTATGTAGAGTCATGAGTACTGGTCTGCAATCTCTGGATAGAAACTGGACCGACCATTAGCAACTCTTACACCCCATGACTTCTGTCGATCATCCGGACGCTCTACCTCAAGGTCATCGGGTACAGGAATTCGAATTCCTGTCGGTGCTGGGGGTCGGAGGGTTCGGCATTACCTATCTGGCGAAAGATACTTTGCTCGGTCGCACAGTTGCTATCAAAGAATATTTCCCTAGGGACTCTGCCGTTCGTACAGAAGATCATAGCATTCGTCCTCGATCTTCATCTGAGTCCGAAAACTACACCTGGGGGCTTGAACGTTTTCTGGACGAAGCTCGCACTCTGGCCCAACTGAACCATCTTGGCATCATCCTTATTTACAAGTACTTCGAGGCGCACGGCAGTAGCTATATCGTCATGGAATACATTGAAGGCGAAACACTCAGTGAACGATTAAAGCATGAGAACACCTTGGATGAATCCCGGCTCATGGCCATTCTGAATCCTTTAATCGAAGGTCTGGAACAAGTACATGCTGCGGGCTACCTGCACCGGGACATCAAACCCATGAATATACTATTGAGAAAAGATGGTTCTTCTGTACTCATTGACTTTGGTTCAGCCCGTCAAGAGCTTGGCGCTCGTAGTCGCAGTGTAACGGCCTTAGTGACACCGGGGTATGCACCTTTGGAGCAATACTCCACTCGTGGCAGGCAACAAGGTCCATGGACTGACATCTACGGCTTGAGTGCAGTGGCGTACCGATGCATCACCGGAACCACACCAAAAGATGCTACGGAGCGGGCACAAGGCGAAGCCTTGACCCCGGCATCGGAACTGGTAGAGAGCCAGTACGCTAAAGGCTTGCTGACAGCAATAGATCAAGGGTTAAGCATCAAAACTGAAGATCGCCCCCAAGACTTGAAGGCATGGCGTTCACTATGGATACAGAAGGAAAAGCAGCAACGGTACCAAGTGGCCGCTGAACAAGGGGATGCCTGGGCCCAGTATAAACTTGGCTGGATGTATTTTAAGGGCGAAGGTGTCCCGCAGGACTATGCGGAAGCGTTTAGATGGTACCGGTTGGCCGCTGAGCAAGGGGATACCAGCACTCAGCTCAACCTTGACTTGATATACGATAACGGTAAGGAAGGTGTCCCGCGAGATTATGCAAGAGCGGTTAAATGCTACCAGATAGCGGCCGAGAGAATGCATACTCGAGCTTGGAAAAAATATCCTGCCAGTCGGCACAAGCTTGACTTGATACATGGAGATGGTGTCCCACAGGGCTACGTGGAAGCGGTTAAATGGTATCGACTAGCAGCTGAGCAAGGTGATGTCTGGGCCCAAAACAAACTTGGTCGGATGTATTTTAGGGGCGAAGGTGTCCCGCAGGACTATGTGGAAGCAGTTAAATGGTATCGACTGGCGGCTGAACAAGGCGATGCCGAAACTCAGAACAAACTTGGCGATATATACTATGACGGTATAGGTGTCCCCGGAGACTCTGCAGAGGCGGTCAAATGGTACCGGATGGCTGCTGAGCATGGGCATGCTGAGGCTCAGTACGATCTTGGCTGGATGTACGATAATGGGCTAGGTGTTCCACAAGACGATGCGGAAGCAGTTAAATGGTACCGGACGGCCGCTGAACAGGGGAATGCCAGGGCTCAGGTCAGGCTTGGTCAGATGTACTATAACGGTGAAGGCGTCCCACAGGACGATGCAGAAGCAGTTAGGTGGTATCGGATGGCTGCTGAGCAAGGGGATGCTTGGGCCCAGTACAAACTTGGTCAGATGTACGCCAATGGCCGAGGCGTGGCTCAGGACTACATAGAGGCGCACAAGTGGTACAATTTGGCAGCTTTAAGATTCTCTTCAGATGATACAGGTCATTCAGATTTAGCCAGGAAATATCGTGATGAAATTGAAGGAAAAATGACTCGGGAAGCAATAACAACTGCCCAACGTCTGGCTCGAGAATGGCGGCCGAAAACGTGGGACCGACTCAAGGCAAAGTAGACCCAGCATACAGCGGTGTCTTATGACCGCGCACATATTTGTAATATGTAGAGTCGGGAGCGCTAGTCTGCCACTCCTCTGATATTTTAGCGAACTAAAATTTACCAATGATCGCGGAAGGAAAAGCAGCAAACTGCGGCTGCTGAAGCAAAGAGGCAAGAAACTGGACAAGATGAAATGAAGAACACGATCAGAGTTGTACAGGAAAACAAGAAGAATCTGATTTTCATTATCGTTGGAATAGTAGTGCTGCTGATGATTGGGTACAGGTACACCTTTCAAGCAGAACGGGAGGTAGAAAAACTCAAGTTGGCAGCTGAGCAGGGGAATGCCTGGGCTCAGTTCAACCTTGGTGAGATGTATGAATACGGTGAAGGCGTCCTGCAGGACAATACGGAAGCGGTTAAATGGTACCGGCTGGCGGCTGAACAAGGCTATGTCGAAGCTCAGGTTAGCCTTGGTGTTAGGTATTTTAGAGGTGAAGGCGTCCCACAGGACCATGTGGAAGCACTCAAGTGGTTTCGGATGGCCGCTGAGCAGGAGGATACCAGGGCTCAGTCCAGCCTTGGTTGGATGTACCTTAGGGGTGAAGGTGTCTCACAGGACTATATGGAAGCACTTAAGTGGTACCGGATGGCCGCTGAGCAGGAGTATGCCTGGGCTCCGTTCGACTTTGACTTTGGCTATTTTAATGATGAAGGCATCCCACAGGACTACGTAGAAGTATTTAAATGGCACCGGCTGGCTGCCGAACAAGGCCACGTCTGGGCCCAGTACTTGCTTGGTGATATGTATTTTATTGGCAAAGGTACCCCACAGGACTACGTGGAAGTAGTTAAATGGTTTCGGCTGGCTGCTGAGCAAGGGGATGCCTTTGCTCAGCACAGGCTTGGTGACATGTATGCTAATGGCCTTGGCTTGGCCCAAGACTATATAGAGGCGCACAAGTGGTATAACTTATCAGCTTCAAGGTTTTCCTCAGGCGATACAGATATGCCAAGTAGAGCTAGGAGAGACCGCGACAGACTTGAGAAAGAAATGACTCGGAAGGAAGTAACAACTGCCCAGCGTCTGGCCAAAGAATGGCAGCCGAAAATGTGGGGTCAGCTCAAGGCAGAGTAGACCCAATATACAGCGGTGTCTTATGACCGCGCACATAATTTGGAATATGTAGTGCCAGGAATGCCGGTCTGCCACTCTCTGGATAAAAACGGATCAACCATTAATAACCCCTATGCCTCATGACCTCTGTTGATCATCCGGACGCTTTACCTGGAGGTTATCGGGTACAGGAGTTCGAACTCTTGTCAGTACTGGGAGTCGGAGGGTTCGGCATTACCTATCTGGCGAAAGATACTTTTCATAATCACATAATTGCTATCAAAGAGTACTTCCCCAAGGACTTTGCCGTTCGTAAAGAAGATCACAGCGTTCATCCCCGATCTTCACCTGAATCCGAAAACTACACCTGGGGGCTTGAACGTTTTCAGGACGAAGCTCGCATTCTAGCCCAACTGAGCCATCCCGGTATCATCCGTGTTTACAAATACTTCGAGGCGCACGGCAGTGGCTATATCGTCATGGAGTACATAAGAGGCGAAACACTCAGCGAACGACTAAGGCGCGAGAGCACCTTGGACGAACCCCAGCTCATGGCCATTCTGAACCCTTTGGTCGAAGGCTTGGAACAAGTACATGCAACAGGTTACCTGCATCGAGACATTACACCGAAGAACATCCTGTTAAGAAAAGACGGCTCTCCCGTACTTATCGACTTCGGTTCAGCCCGCCGCCAAGTACTTGGTATGCGCAGCCACAGTGTAACGGCCGTAGCGACACCGGGATATGCACCTCTGGAGCAATACTCCACTCGTGGCAAGCAACAGGGGCCGTGGACAGACATCTACGGCTTGAGTGCAGTGGCGTATCGGTGCATCACCGGAATCGTACCAAAGGATGCCACGGAGCGGGCACAAGGAGAAACCTTGACCTCGGCATCAGAGCTGGCAGAGGGTCAGTACGCTACAGGCTTGCTAACAGCAGTAGACCGAGGGTTAGCTGTAAAGATTGAGGAACGCCCCAAAGACCTGAAAGCATGGCGCTCACTATGGATGCAGAAGGAAAAGCAACAACGATATAGGCTGGCTGCTGAACAGGGCGATGCCGATGCTCAGTTTAGACTTGGCGTGATGTACTGTGATGGCGAAGGTGTCCCAAAGGACTATGCGGAAGCGGTTAAATGGTACCGGCGAGCAGCCAAACGAGGTAATGCTAGGGCTCAGTACAGCCTTGGCCGGATGTACAGGAGTGGTCGGGGTGTACCGCAAAGTGATGCGGAAGCGGTTAAATGGCTTCGGATGGCAGCTGAGCAGGGGGATGCCAGGGCTCAGAGCGACCTTGGCTTTATGTACTCTAAGGTTAGAAACATACAGGATTTTGCGGAAGGGCGTAAATGGCTTCGGATGGCGGCTGAGCAAGGGGACGTTGAAGCTCAGAAGACCCTTGGTTGGATGTCCGCGCTGGGCTGCGTAGGACAAGACTGTGTAAAAGCACATAAATGGTTTAACTTGGCGATTTTAGAGATATCCTCAGATCCTTCAAAATTATCCGAGGATAGCTCTAAACTGTTTTCAGTTAAGAGTATCAAGGAATGGCTTGACAGGCTTGAGAAAAAAATGACTCAGGAAGAAATAACAACTGCCCGGCGTCTGGCTAGAGAATGGCAGCCGAAAACATGGGATCAACTCAAGGCAGAGCGAGCCCGCTCATCTACGGCTACTAAAGCAAAGAAGCAAGAGGTCAAACAAAGTGAAATAAAGAGCGCGGGAAAGAAAAAAACTTCGCATGATGTCGATATGTATACACTCTATGTAAGGGGTATGCTCTTACTTATGGTGCTGTTGCTCATTATCTCTTTCTTTATGCATCTTCTCGAGTCAGACTGATTTAGCACTTCAAGAAACTACGGCGGTTTTTCAATAATTTCTCCGGTTTCCGGGTTGCGCATGAGTTTTTGCCTGGGATCAAGCCTGTCTTTGCCTGCTGCACGCGAGGAATTTGCTGCGTCTGAAGCTCTGCTGTCTTTCTTTGCGCGAAGAACGTCCAGATGGTCTGCGGTGATTTCCAGACGGCCCAATCGAAGACGGTCTCCAGGTTTGATAAACGTCTGGCGAATCTTTTTCCATTTCTGGTCTGTCCATACAAAGGTTCCGCTACTGCTTCGGTCCGTGATGTAAAAACGCCCGTCAGCCAGAGGCACGACCTCGGCATGTTTGCGTGATACGCTGGAGTGATCCAGCCTGAGGTCGCATTGCCGATGGCGTCCAATCAAAAAGGTGTTGATTCGGGACATGGTTGTTTTTCTAAAGAAGCGATAGCAGCAGGTTGGCGGTCATGGACCCTCCGGCCTTGACAAGCTGGCCTTTGCCAGATTGTGCCACGGTTTTCAGAAACAACTCCACGTGCAATTCATACCCGTGGCTGGCCACATAAACCGTGGAAACGGCGCGCCCGCCTCCCCGGGAAGCAAAAGACTTCGCTTCTGCAATCGTTTGTCTTTCCTTTTCAGGGTATGACGGGTTGTCTGTAATCAGCACGATAACTTTTTTTTCCGCCCGTGAACGCCATTTTGATTGCTTGGCCGCTTGCAGGGCAGTCAGAAGCGCCTCCGGTTGGTCTGGATTACTGCCGAGTCCAAGGCCGATATTTGGCCTGAGCCTTTGGATAAACCTTTTCAGGGAAGCATGGTTTGACCTCGAGTGTTTGATCTCTTTCAGGTCGAATAGAGTCAGCGTACGGTCGTAAAGTCGGTCTCCGAATGCGACCACGCCAATTGCAACACTGGGCGCGAGCTTGCTCAGGACGTCCGTTAGCTGGTCCAGCTCCTGGCTGAGCCCAGCGACCTGATCGCTCATGCTGCCCGTTATATCCAGTGCGATGACAAGGTCCAGGTGAGGGAACTGGAAGGTCTGAGCCTCTGCCTTCCTGGATTTTTCAAGTCTGTCCTGAAGTCTTGCTATCTTTTTCAAAAGGTCTTCAATGGTTTGCGCATCACTCCTTTTTTCCCTCCGAGCTTTTTTGAGCTTGTCTTGAAGATCTGCAATTTCCTTTTGAAGCTCCTGGGTAAGTTCCGTACCGTCTTTTGAACCCTTTCGCGCTTCACCAAGCTTACGCTGAAGTTCCTCGATTTCCTCTTGAAGCTCGTCAACTTCCTTTTCCTGGCTCATTCCCGTATTGGGAAAATATGGGAAAAGCGCAATGGAAATCAGGACAAATACACCCAGGGCACAGGCAAACAGGTCCAGGGCAGACATGCTGAAGATGGTGAGTTCTCTGTTTTTGCCTCTGCGCATTCTTCTACTTCCGGTTCCCGTCCAGGATTACGAACGTTATATCACCGAGCGCAAGCCTGTCGTCTGGTGCAATCATGCGCGGTTTGAAGGGATGGAGTCGGGTTCCGTTCACCAGCGTGCCGTTTGTGGAGTTAAGGTCTTCAACAAAGAAGTGTCGGCCTTCTTTCGTGATTCTGGCATGTCGGCGGGATACACTCGAATGTTTCACTATGCCATCTACCAGGGCAGCATGCCGACCGAGTACAAAACCGCCTTCCCGCGTGGAAAGGCCGGTGTTCGGGATATGTATGCTTGATTGGCTTTCTGACGCGCTTTTCAGGTCGACCTGTTTCAACACCAGTACGTCTTTAAGTTGTCTGTTTTCGGCAGTTACAGGATGTTTCCGGTGCAGGCGAGAGGATGTACGCTCGATAATTCGGACGATCTCGCGGGGTGGCCTTCGCAGTGCAAGAATCAATGCCACAAGAATAAATGGTACTAATAACAGTAGTGAGGCTATGAACCACCGCCATGCTGCGGCAGTTTCTTCGGTATCCTTATTTGCCGAACTCGCTACCACTTTCTCCTCCGCTTCGCATTCTTCGTCTGTGCTCTGGAAGTCGATTCCCAGGATATCGAGTTCAATCGTCACTTCGGTGATGCGCGAGGCGAGAAAAATTCCATGTGCTTTTGAGGCTTTGACCCCACCCGTGTTAACTCCGATTACGAAATTGCAATCATCAAACAGGGGGCCGCCGCTGTTGCCAGGATTGATCGCCGCATCGTGCTGAATGATTTCCAATGCCCGGCCTAGAGGGCGGCTACTGAAAACTTCATTCCAAGGCTTTTCGTGAAAATTACTGATGACGCCGCGGTTTGCCGTAGCCTCAAGGACCGGGGAGCCAATGTCTGCCGCTCCCGGGTAGCCGAGTGCCCAAATGGTTTCTCCCTTTTGGAGATTTCTTTCCGTTAGTGTAACGGGGTCCAGCACGAGACTGGGTACTGACAATACTGCCAAGTCCAGCGCAGGAGATGACCAGACCAGCTCTGCCAGCAAGCTCTGCGCCATATACTTGGAAGCAACGTGGATTTCTATGCCTCCCTCTACAACGTGCCAGTTCGTCAGCACTTGCTCGGGTGCAATGACGGCTCCAGACCCGCTTAGTACATCCTCTTCAACATTGTGAGACGTCAGGGTTAAGATTCTGACAACGCCTTTCTCAATCTCCTCGATGTCCGCTGCGCCTGCCGTGCCTGCGAGTATCAGTGCCGATAGGCTGCATGCCCGCCACAACGCAATTGGGCTCATATAGGGTTTTATCCCTCATTCCGTTCCAGATTGACTGTCAATGCCAGTCCACCCACTTTCAGTGAATCGTCAGCTTTCAAGGCTGCGGTCTCATCCGACCCCAAGGCTTTCCCGTTGACTTCTGTCCCATTCATGGAGTTCAGGTCCTCAACCATGATGGACCCTTCCCGGGCAAACAGTCGGAAGTGTTGCCGTGAGACCTCTGCATGATTGATCACGAACTCACTTTCGGAAGGATTACGGCCCACCACGGCTCCTTCTGCTTTTGCCAGGGAGGACCCTGGAATGCGTACAGCCACTCTTTGGCCTTCTGCGTCACTGCCTTCCAGAAATACATCAGGAATCTTCCTGATCCGCTCTTCTCGTTCCTTCTGTTCTTCCAGCTCTTCCTGGGCTTCTTCTACTTGTTTTCCTGCAAGGGCAACTGAGCGTCGGTTGACGCGCCAGATCAGCAGTAACACCAGTAGCAGCACTATGCCCGCGATCAGGCTCCATAACAAAATCTGTTTTTCTTTTTCCTTGGCTTCCTGTTCCATCCTGGTCTTTGTTTCTTCAGCCTCTTTGGCTGCTGCGGCTGCTTTTTCCTCAGCTGCTTTACGCTCGGCTTCCTTCTTTTCAGCTTCTTTAGCTGCCGTAGCTGCCTTTTCCTCGGCTTTCTTGCGCTCAGCTTCCTGTTTTTCAGCCTGGGCTTTCATTTCTTCAGCTTTCCTGGCTGTTGCAGCCGCTTTTTCTTCAGCCGCCTTTTTTTCTTTTGCCGCTTGTTCTGCCTGGGTCTGTGCTTCCTTTGCTCGTTTTTCCGCAGCTGCACGTTCTGCTTTTTCCTTTTCCGCCTGGGCTTTCGCTTCTGCGGCTTCCTTTTCGGCTGCTTCGCGCTGTGCAGCTTCAGAAATACAAGTGGTATCTGCCATGACCGGTTTCAGGCCGTGCTCTTTGAAGGCTTGCAGCAACCAGGAGGAAGGAATGGCAAATGCGTGGCCTTCCGGTCTTTCCTCGCTTCCGAATAGTCCGGCAAAAAAGGAACTTTTGGGTTTATCGATGATCACGCCAATGACTTCGCCACAGTTGTTGGTAAGCAGCGAACCGTGGTTTTGTTTACCTACCAGCGCGTTGTGCAGGATTTTGCCCGGCTTGGAGTCCGAAGCGGACGCGACCACCGAGGTTACACTTCCGGAAACAAACTGCACAGTGCCGGAATCTATCGCGGCACCATAAACCTTGCGTCCTTGTTGTGCGGGGTCTTTCGCAAAACGATAAGGTGCCGGATGTGACCCCGAACCGGAAAGTTTCAACAATGCCAGACCGGAGACCGAATCGTGAGCCAAGCGGCGAGCAGCATGTTCGGTTCCATCCGCAAGGTGGATAAACAGGGAGCTGGATTGTCGTTCAACAGGCGCAATGACGTGTCCGGCTGCATCCGCTACAAAGCCCAGGGTAGAGGTGCCTCGCGCGAAGGCTTTTTCGTCTCCCACCTGGACAATGCCATCAGTTGGTGGCGGGGTAGCAAGCACAGGTACTGCCAGGAGTAGCATGCAAGCTGCAAGAAACTTTGCCCTGTATTTCATTCGGTACTCCTCATCAGGGTAGGGTAGATGGTTGCTTTTCCGATTCTGCATGATTGCTTGAAGAAGGCGAGCCGGGGTTTTGCGGTTTTGTCGTTGCTTTCAAGTCTTCAAACCGGTGTTTGATACATGTGTGCTCCACGTGCCGGTACAGCATGACTGTGGCGTTGTCCTGACGAGGGACAGCCTTTTTTTCGACTGCGTGCAATAGCTCTGAAACAGCTTTATTAGCAACTTCATGGCTCTCGCAAATACCGATAATTTCATCATCGGTAAGGACCTCCAGGCCGTCACTGGCCAGGATGATCAGGCTATTCGGTTTCAGTTTGAGCGGTTCGCCCACGTCTACCATCGCAATTTCTTCTTCTCCCATGATGGCTGAGCGGAGTTGGTGAACTCTGCCGTCCCGGGCCAAGTCTTCCTGCGTCATGTCACCGGATTCAACCAGCTTTTCAAGAACCGGGCGCATCGAATGATCTTTATTCAGACGCTTGAGCTCTCCATCATGCAGTTCCCATAATGGGGAATCGCCTACACTGACCCAGCAAATTTCATCTCCGGCGATCAGGCAGGCGAGCAGGGTGCATCCCATGTTGGCAAAACGGCCAGATTCCGCTGCCGCATCTCCCACTGCCTGGTTGGCTACGTAAAGAGATTCTTGCATGCGGTTCAAAGGGTCGCCGTGGGCTTTCTCGAAATGGATAATAAAGTGCTCTATTGCCAGCTTGCTGGCTTCTGCGCCGCCCAGGTGGCCTCCCATGCCATCGGCCAGCACCAGCAGTAACTGGCTGCCTTCTTCCGTGCTCCCGTCACACCAGGAATCATAGCTGTCTTCCTGGTACTCCCGGTCACCATCGATTTGGCTGCCCGCGATGAGATCGGAGAAACCATGCGGAGTTTTCATGAATCAGTACTTTTAAGCTTTCTTCAGTTGGTATCCCAGTCGAAAGACTTTCCGCATAGCGGAACAAACCGCAGTGTCGTACTGCCGATCTGGACGTGCGTGAACGGCTCCAATTCCTGGGGAGTCAAGACCGGCTGATCATTGACGTAAACAAGGTTGGTTCCGCCTCCTTGCTGGATATAAAAGTTTTTGTTCTTGGGGTCGTAGGTGACCGTGGCATGGTTTGCCCGTGAAATCTCCTGGTCGCCGTAGTCCAGCGAGATACGCTCTGTCTTGTTTCGCCCGATTGAGTTCAGGCCGTTGCGCAAAACTCCGAAATTCCCTTTACCTGATCCATCCACGATGACCAGCCAGCCTACGGGCGGGTCTTGCATGGCCTTGGAGGAGTCTGCGGCTGGTATGTCCTGCAAGTCGGCATCTTTTGTTTTGCCGGGACGGTAGACCTGGGTTCGTTCATTTTCCGCCTGTGGTTGTCGTGTTGTCTTGGGCTTGAAGCTCCCTACCAGGCGGGTTGTGGCTTCATAATCGCCGCTGCCCGTGGTCTGTGATGTATCTTTCACGGGCTTGGGTTCGGCCAAGTCGGTAGGATGGCCTTCACTGGCGCTTGTTTTTTCCGACTTGACGGTGGGTTGTTCAATCACGTTACCGTCTGCATCACGTTTGACCGGCATGTTGCCTCCTAGCGTTGCTCGTAAAGGCGGTTGATGAAGTTTTTAAGGCAGTACTGGCTGGCCTTGTTGAGTGCCTTTTCTTCCTGCCCTTGAACCAAATGTAGGGCAAACATTAGCACCGCGGACTGTAAAAGCGCAAGCAGCGTAGTATAAAACGCCACGCCGAGGTCCTTGGTCAGTCCGTGCATCAACTTGGGTCCAAGCTCTGTAAGGTCAACTGCGCTACTGCCTGAAAATGCCGCGCCCGCGCCTTGCAGTGCCAGGGCAATCCCGATCACCGTGCCAATAAACCCCAGGGTCGGAATAAGCCACACCAGGTAACGCAGCAGGTTGTAACGCAGGTCAGTCTCGTGGTGGTACATATCCAGCGAGGAATTGAAAATGGCATTTACCTGGTCGATGGAACCGCTGCTTTGGAATTGCAGCATGGTGCCGGTCAACAATCGTTGCAGCCAGTACCGTCCCTCTGAATCGCTCCGCTGGATTTTGCGGTAAATCGGCCCGATATCCTGCTTGCGTAAAATCGTCTGGTCATCTTCCGGCAGCAAACCCAAGGTCACCTGCCTATTTTCATCACTGCCAGATTGCCGCCGAACTACCAGTTCCCCCACGCCGATGAAAAATACCAGCCACATCAGGTTCTGGATAGTAAAAGGATAGGGGAAGGCACGACTGTTCCGGTCCAGGAGCAGGTCGCCCGCCAAGCTGTCCGACCCTGCAGGAATCAGGACCGAAAGAAAAGCAATCCACAGGACACCTGCGGCCAGGGAACCGAAAAGGGCAATGACCCGAGGGTTTTGATCAGTCTCGCTGAACGACTTGCTCAAGAAATTTTTTGTGGCCATGTTGGGAACCACATTTTACAAGAATTAAGAGCAGTGAACCACGAGACGTGCGATTTTAGTGCAAAGAGACTCTATTTTGCCTTGAGTTCATCCCACGTTTTCGGCCGCCACTCTCTAGCCAGACGCTGGGCAGTCGTTATTGTTTCCCGAGTCATTCTTTTCTCAATTTTGTCACGATTTCTCTTGGCCCTATCTGACATATCTGTATTGTCTGAGGAATATCTTGAAACTGCCAAGCTGTACCACTTGTGCGCCTCTATATAGTCTTGGGGCACGCCTAAGCCATTGGCGTACATGTCACCAAGCGAGTGCTGCCCCCCGGCATCTCCCTGCTCAGCAACCATCCGAAACCACTTGAATGCTTTCGCATCGTCCTGTGGGACTCCTTTACCGCCAAAATACATAACGCCAAGGCTGAATTGAGCTAAAGTCTCCCCTTGCTCAGCAGCTATCCAGTACCATTTAACCGCTTTCGCATAGTCCTGTGGGACGCCTCTGCCATATTCATATATTGAGCCAAGTATGCTCTGAGCCTTGATGTACCCTTGCTCAGCCGCCATCCGATACCATTTGAATGCTTCCACATAGTCCTGTGGGACGCTTCCGCCCATGCTATATATACCGCCAAGGTTATACTGAGCCTCGGCATCCCCCTTCTTGGCTTGATATATGAGGTCCTGTATTTCTCTATCATCCAAGGCACTGACTGGAACCTCAGGTATGGAAGAACAACCCGAAGATAAAAACAGTATTACAACTATAGAAAGTGCTACCCGGCTCGAACCCGGTACAATAGACCTACTTGCAAACATGAGAGCTCCCTGTTTTTACCATGAGTGGGCTCACTCCATTTTGAGTTGACCCCATGTTTTCGGCTTCCATTTTCTAGCCAGACGCTGGGCAGTTGCTATTTCTCCCCGAGTCATCTTTTCCTCAATTTTATCACGGTATACCCTAACTAAATTCAATAGGTCAGAACTATCTGAGGGCAATCCTGAAACTGCCAAATTAAGCCATTTATGTGCTTCCACATAGTCCTGTAGGATTCCTTGGCCACTGGCGTACATAACACCAAGATTGCGCTGGGCCAAAGCCTCGCCCTGCTCAGCGGCTATCCGGTACCATTTAACTGCTTCTGCATAGTTCTGTGGGACGCCTTGGCCATTATGGTACATCATGCCAAGGTTGTACTGAGCGCGGGCAACCCCCTGCTCAGCGGCCATCCGAAACCACTTGAATGCTTCCGCGTTGTCCTGTGGGATGCCTTGGCCGTTGGTGTACATCATGCCAAGGTTGTACTGAGCTCTGGCACTCTCCTGCTCAGCCGCCATCCGGTACCATTTAACCGCTTTCGCGTAGTCCTGTGGAACGCCTTGACCATTTTCATACATCCAGCCAAGGTTGTATTGACCCCTGGTATCCTCTTGCTTAGCTGCCAGCCGAAACCACTTGAGTGCTTCCGCACTGTCCTTTGGGATGCCTTTACCGTAGTAATACATAGAACCAAGGCTGGACTGAGCATTAGCATGACCTTGCTCAGCCGCCATTCGGTACCATCTAACTGCTTCTGCATAGTCCTGTGGGACACCTTCACCATTTTCATACATGAAGCCAAGGTTATACTGAGCCTCGGCATCCCCCTGTTCAGCGTCCAGCCGAAACCACTTGAGTGCTTCCGCATAGTCCTGTGGGACGCCATCACCTTTGACATATCTACGGCCAAGTTCAAGGGCTTTCATCCTGGCCGCTAGAGCCTTTCTAGCTGCCGCCATCTTTTCTTCGGCTGCTTTGCGCTCGGCTTTCTCCCTTTCTGCTCGGGCTTTCATCTCTGCCGCCTTTCTGGCTGCTGCAGCCCTTTCTTCGGCTGCCTTGCGTTCAGCTTTTTCTCTTTCTGCCCGGGCTTTCATCTCTGCCGCCTTTCTGGCTGCTGCAGCCCTTTCTTCAGCTGCCTTGCGCGCAGCTTTTTCTCTTTCTGCCCGGGCTTTCATCTCCGCTGCTTTTTTGGCTGCTGCGGCCCTTTCTTCGGCTGCCTTACGCTCAGCTTTTTCCCTTTCTGCCCGGGCTTTCATTTCCGCCGCCTTTCTGGCCGCTGCGGCCTTTTCTTCGGCCGCCTTGCGCTCAGCTCTCTCAATCTGCTCTGTTTGAAAGGTGTACAGCCCAATCATCGATAGCGCTACTACTCCAACAACAACAGAGATCAAAACCTTCTTATTCCTCCATAAAGTTTTATTGGCACCAGAATCAGCATGCGAGATTTCTTTTTTCTCACCTTGTTTGACTTCTTGCTTCTTTGCTTCAGTGGCTATAGTTTGCTGTTTTTCCTTTTGCTCCCACAGTGAACACCATGCCTTCAGGTCTTGTGGGCGGTCTTCAGCTTTGATATTCAGCCCCCGGTCTATTGCCGTTAGCAGGCCTTTGGCGTACTGACCCTCTGCGAGTTCCGATGCCGAGATCAAGGCTTCACCTTGTGCACGTTCGGTAGCGTCCTTTGGTGTGGCTCCGGTGATGCATCGATACGCCACTGCACTCAGACCGTAGATGTCGGTCCATGGACCTTGTTGCCTGCCACGAGTAGAGTATTGTTCCAAAGGCGCGTACCCCGGTGTCACTATGGCGGTTACACTGCGACTGCGCGCCCCTATCGCCTGGCGTGCTGCGCCGAAGTCAATGAGTACCGGCGTGTCGTCTTTTCTTAGTAATATATTTTTCGGTGTGATATCCCGGTGCAGGTAGCCTGCGGCATGTACTTGTTCCAGACCTTCGACTAGGGGATTTAGAATATTCATGAGTCGAAGCTCACTCATGATGTTCTCGTGCTTTAATCGTTCACCGAGTGTTTCGCCTTCAACGTATTCCATCACGATATACCCGCTGCCATATGCTTCGAAGTATTTGTAAATACGGATGATGCAGGGATGGTTCAGGCGGGCTAATGTCTTGGCTTCGTCTCGAAAACGTTTAAGTCCCCAAGTATAGTCTTCGGATTCAGGTTGAGATCGAGGATGGACGCTATGATCTTCTGTACGAACGGCAAAGTCCCTGGGGAAGTATTCTTTAATAGCGACTGTACGATCGAGCAAAGTATCTTTTGCCAGATAGGTGATGCCGAACCCTCCGACCCCCAGCACCGACAGGAGTTCGAACTCCTGTACCCGATGACCCTTGGGTAAGGCGTCCGGATGGGCGATAGAGGTCATAGGGCGTAAAGACTGATACTGGCGGCGCTGGTATAAGGAGTTACTCTTTGATCACCAGGCATCCCGCCATCTTGTCATGAAGTCCCTGCTTTTTCTTTGAGAACGCAATGATCAGGTATCCTACAAAGAGAAGTAGGGAAGAAATGATTTTTCCAAAATGCCGCCCTGTTGCCCTGAGAAATGTGATCCGGTTACCTTCCAGGTCTGTGACTTTGATGCCCAATAACATTTTCCCTGGCGTAGCTTGCCTCTTGGATGACTCGAACGCAGCACTATAAATCCACACTGTCGCTATGATAAGAATGTCGAATGTTGCAGAATCTAAAGTAAATTCGTAGATTATAAGAGCTATGAGACCCAGAAGGATGAGATCAAAAAAATATGCCACTAACCTTCTCCAAAAACCGGCGTAACCTGCGCCTGTCTTCTCAATAAATTGTGCAACCGCATCTACTTTCGCCCTGAAGTTCGGATCATCGTAATGTCTTCCAGCTGAGTCTGTACGTGTCTGCTGATCTTCTTCGTCTTTCACTTGTGTGTCGCTGGAAAATTGAAAGTTTGGCCCTGCACGTGTCTGTTGGTTTTCTGCATCCTCCACCTCATCTTGCCTGATTTCTTGCTTCTTTGCTTCAGTAGTCGTAGTTTGCTGTTCTTCCTTCTGCATCCATAGTGAACACCATGTCTTCAGGTTTTTAGGGCGGTCCTCAACTTTGATGCTAAGCCCCCGGTCTATTGCCGTTAGCAAGTCTTTAGCGTATTGACCTTTTGCCAGTTTCGATGCCGGGGTCAAGGCTTCACCTTGTGCTCGCTCCGTGGCATCCTTCGGTGCGATTCCAGTGATGCATCGATACGCTACTGCACTCAGGCCGTAGATGTCTGTCCATGGCCCTTGTTGCCTGCCGCGAGTGGAGTATTGCTCCAGGGGTGCATATCCCGCTGTGGCTACGGCCGTTACACTGCGGCTGCGCACACTAAGTACTTGGCGCGCTGAGCCGAAGTCGATGAGTACGGGAGAGCCGTCTTTTCTTAACAGGATGTTCTTCGGTGTGATGTCCCGATGCAGATAACCTGTTGCATGTACTTGTTCCAGACCTTCGATTAAAGGATTCAGGATGGCCATGAGTTGCGACTCATCTAGTGTGTTTTCGCGCCTTAATCGCTCACTGAGTGTTTCGCCTTCAACGTACTCCATCACGATATACCCGCTGCCGTGCGCCTCGAAGTATTTGTAAACGCGGATGATGCCGGGATGGTTAAGTTGGGCTAATGTCCTGGCTTCGTCCAGAAAACGTTCAAGTCCCCAGGTGTAGTTTTCGGATTCAGGTGAAGACCGGGGACGGACACTGTGATCTGCTGTGCGGACGGCAAAGTCCCTGGGCAGGTATTCCTTGATGGCAACTTTGCGATTAAGCAAGGTATCCTTTGCCAGATAGGTAATACCGAACCCTCCAACTCCCAACACTGACAGGAATTCGTACTCCTGTACCCGATGACCTCCAGGTAAAGCGTCCGGATGGTCAATAAGGGTCATGAGATGTAAAGGCTGATGGTGTAGATAGGGCTAACTTGCAGCGTTACTATACTGGACAAGGCTATTTGTTCGCTACTGAGTTCTGTGCCCATAGTGAACACCATGCTTTCAGGTCTTGGGGGCGATCTTCAGCCTTGATACTCAACCCCCGGTCTACTGCCGTCAGTAGGCCCTCTGCATAGCTGCCTTTCCCCAGTTCCAATGCCGGGGTCAAGATCTCTCCTTGTGCACGTTTGGTAGCATCCTTTGGTACGGTTCCGGTTATGCATCGATACGCCACCGCACTCAGGCTGTAGACGTCGGCCCAGGGGCCCTGTTGTTTACCGCGCATGGAGTATTGCTCCAGAGACGCATACCCCGGTGTAATCAAGGCGGTTACACTATGACTGTGCACACCAGCTATTTGGCGGGCTGAACCAAAGTCAATGAGTACAGGGGAACCGTCTTTTCTTAACAGGATGTTCTTCGGTGTGATGTCCCGATGCAGGTAGCCTGCAGCATGCACTTGATCCAGACCTTTGACTAAAGGATTCAGGATGGCCATGAGTTGCGATTCGTCCAGGGTGTTTTCGCGTTCTAGTCGCTCGCTTAACGCTTCACCTTCAATGTATTCCATCACAATATAGCTACTGCCGTGTGCCTCGAAGTACTTGTAGATGCGGATGATGCTGGGATGGTTCAGATTGGTTAATGTCTTGGCTTCGTCCACAAGGTCTAGCTTTGGGATTTGGATAACGTCCCAGTCCCCAAAAAACCGGGGACGGACACTGTGATCTTCCGTACGAACGGCAGAGTCCCTGGGCCGGTATTCTTTGATAGCAACCTTGCGGTCCAGCAAGATATCCCGAGCCAAGTAGGTAATGCCAAATGCCCCGACCCCCAGCACTGACAAGAACTCGTATTCCTGCACCCGATAACCCTCCGGTAAAGCGTCCGGACGGTCAATAAAGGTCATATCTCTTAATACCTAATACTTTGAATTACTTGGTAAACTTTATTTCGCTAAAATATCAGTTTGTTGGTTTGATTCCAATTTATGAAAAATACTTTGCCAGTTCTTGATACTTTGTCGCGTCCCGTTAGAGATCTCAGGATTTCCGTTACGGATCGCTGTAACTTCCGTTGCACGTATTGCATGCCCAAAGAAGTGTTTAATTCGGACTACGAGTTTTTGCGTAGAGTTGATTTGCTGACGTTTGAAGAAATTACGCGGATCGCAAGAGTATTTGCTTCACTGGGAGTCAAAAAGATACGCCTTACAGGTGGTGAGCCGCTGTTACGCAGGAATATCTCCACGCTGGTTGAACAGCTTGCTCAAATCGAGCCCATAGAGGACATGAGTCTGACTACAAATGGTGTGTTGTTGACGAAAGATCTGGCAAAGGAGCTTAAGGATGCTGGGCTGAAGCGTGTAACCATCAGCCTGGATACGCTTGATGATGATGTACTCCAGGTAATCAGCGATGTCTCTGTCAGCGTGGACCAGGTATTGCAGGCGATTGATAACGCTGAGTCAGTCGGTCTTACACCGATAAAAATCAACATGGTAGTCAAGAGAGGGGCTAATGAGCATGGCATCCTGCCCATGGTGAGGCATTTTCGCGGAACCAACAAGATTGTCCGGTTTATTGAATTCATGGACGTTGGCAGTACCAATCACTGGCAAATGCAGGACGTCTTTTCGGTAGAGGAGATAGTCAACGTTATCAGCCAGGAATTCAGGATTGAGCCTGTTGATGCAAATTATGAAGGGGAGGTCGCCAAACGCTGGCGACATGAGGATGGCAGTGGTGAGATCGGTATTGTTTCTTCGGTTACACAGCCATTTTGCCAAGGGTGTACGCGCGCAAGACTATCTGCGGAAGGAAAGCTGTACACCTGTCTGTTTGCGACGCAGGGCCGGGACCTCAGGCACTTGTTACGTGAAGGCGCGAATGATGAGTATATCGCAGAGGCTATTCGTGCCATCTGGAAGAGCCGCGCCGATCGCTATTCGGAGATTCGTACCTCGGAAACGGTTTTACTGCCCAAGGTCGAGATGTCTTATATCGGCGGCTAGATGAGGATGCTGCAAGAAAGTTGATGCTGAAAGTCAGGTTTCTTTCAGCCGTGGCATGAGTTCGACCAGGTTGCATGGACGGCTGCGGTAATCAAGCTGGTATGAAATGAGCTTGTCCCATGCCTCGGCGCAGGCTCCTGCCGAACCGGGCAGGCAAAATATGTAGGTACCATTTGCTACACCTGCCAGGGCGCGTGATTGCAAGGTGGAGGTCTTGATCGTCTCATAGGATAAAGAGCGAAACATTTCGCCAAATCCGCTGATTTCTTTATCCAGCAGTGGCCTTATGGCCTCAGGTGTGCCGTCGCGGCCCGTTACACCTGTGCCGCCGGTGGTAAGTATGACGTCGGGTTTTGCCTCGGCAATCCAGGTAGAAGCAACTGCCCTGATCTGATAAACGTCGTCCGGCGCGATAACTTTTTCATGTACGTTGTGACCGGCGGAGTGCAAGCGCTCGCACAGCAATTTTCCGGACTTGTCATCCGCTTCGACACGTGTATCCGAGACGGTCAACACGGCAATGTCCAGAGGAATGAAAGAACGTTCGCTGCTACCCATAATTTGTACTGTCCCGTAACTGTATCTGGTTCATAATGTACCGTATCGCATTGTTAATGTCATAGCTGATGAAAGTAGAAGTTCGAGAATCGGAGTTTGATCCCTGGCAGGAGGTAATGACCTACCAGGAGGAAGAGTTGCAACAGCGTGGAAAATTCGGCGCGACTGCCATTTTTGTAGGCACGATGCGAGGTGTGAATGAAGGCGATGAAGTGACTTCCATGCAACTGGATTATTACCCCGGGATGACGCAAAAACATTTGCAACGGATCGCACAGCGTGCGCTGGATGAATTTGAAATCCTTGACGTCATGGTTCTACATCGTGTCGGCCAAGTATTTCCCGGCGACCCGATCGTATGTGTAGCTGCCTGGTCTGTGCATCGCGGCGCGGCGTATGAAGCCAATCGCTTCATAATGGAAGATTTGAAATCCAAAGCACCGTTCTGGAAAAAAGAGAAATCAGAGAAGAAAGAGCGTTGGGTTGAGAAAAATACTCCGGGCTGATTCGACGTTTCGAGCTGGAATAAAACTGGTTCTATATGATGGCTTCAAACGGAAGCACCTGCACGGTATCACCAACCTCAACCCCGGTGGATTCCATAGGTAAAATCACAAAGCAATTTGCATCTGACATGGAGCGCAAGATTCCGGAGCCTTGCGCACCTGTTTTTCTGACTTCGTAGTTGCAACGTGTAGAGTCGGTGTGATTGGTTTTTGTCAAAATACCGCGTTGATATTCAATGCGCCCGGGTCGCTTGCGTAACTTCGTGCTGCACGTGGCATTGATCATCAAAGGCTCATGATGGGTGACTCCCATCATCTTTTTGAGCGCAGGCTGTACAAACATGTAAAAAGTTACCATTACCGACACGGGGTTTCCCGGCAAGCCGAAAAACCAGGCTTTGCCAATTTTGCCAAAGGCCAGCGGTCGTCCGGGCTTTATGGCAACTTTCCAGAAATTTACCTCGCCGATATTTTCCAGTGTTTCTTTTACGAAATCGGCGTCACCTACGGACACGCCCCCGGAAGTGATGATTACGTCAGCACAGTTTGCGGCATTTGAAAAGGCTTGTTCGACTGCATCCCGATTATCTTTGATTACGCCCATGTCTATGATTTCTACGCCCAGCCGCGCCAACATGCCGTGCAGCGTGTAGCGGTTGCTGTCGTATATCTGACCTTTTTCCAGTGCACTGCCTACGGGTCTTAGTTCATCGCCGGTTGAAAAAAATGCCACGCGCAATTTTTTTGTAACGGTTACGTTGGCAATGCCCACGGAAGCGATCAGCCCCAGTTCGGCCGGTGTAACAAGTTTGCCTTTTGCAACGACGGTTTCGCCAATGGCAATGTCTTCACCTGCTTGACGAACGTTTTGTCCCGGCCTGTTTGTGGAGTCGATCAGGATATCGGAACCGTCTTTTTGCACTTTCTCCTGTATAACAACGGTGTCGGTATTTTCAGGCATTGCAGCACCGGTCATGATACGAACGCACTCGCCGGTATTTACAGGCCCCGAATAGGGCAGGCCGGCTCGTGACGTGCCGACTACGGAAAAGGTTTGTTGACCGGCAGGAGGGAGGTCTGTCCCTCGTATAGCATAACCATCCATTGCGGAATTGGTATGCCCGGGGACGTTGATTCGTGAACGGACTTCACTGGCGATGGTGCGTCCCAGTGCCTCGCGGACGGGGATGGTTTCCGTTTCCGAGAGAGCTTGCACCTTGTCCAGGATTTGTTGCAGTGCCTGCTCGGCATCCAAGGAGCCCGGATCAAAATCATCCATGCAGCTTGGGTCATGTTCCGGATTTGATGTTTTCATAATATTCTCATTACAGTGCAGCTATATACATTATACGTATAATGCCTGGTGCAGATGAGAGTGAACGCAGGCTAAAAAAGCATCAGTAATACATTAATAATGATAACGAAGTTGGGCAATTAGAATAGAATCTTCATGTATTTTATAAATAATTCTATGTTCATCATTTATCCTTCGAGACCAATAGTCGGATAAGGCATGCTTGAGAGGTTCAGGTTTTCCTACACCTTCAAAAGGGTCGCGCTTTATATCTTTAATTAGCGAATTGATTCGATTAAGTAATCTCTTATCGGTTTTCTGCCAGTACAGGTAGTCTTCCCATGCCTGTTCAGCGAAAATCAACTTCACTCTATCAATTCTTCTTCTTTACCCTTGCCACTCTCCAGTTCCGCAACAGCCTCAATAAGCCTTCTTGCATTTTTGGGGCTGCGTAAAAGATAAGCCGTCTCCTCAAGGGCTCGATAGTCGTCCATGGAAATCATAATTACAGTGCCTTGACCCTTGCGGGTAATAGCTACCGGAGCGTGGTCGTTACAAACCCCTTTCATTGTTTTCGCAAGATTGCTGCGAGCAAAGGTATAACTTATGCTATCCATCTCTCAATCGACCTGTACATGTACGTAATTATGTACATAATTATAGCAGCACATGATATGAAGTCAAAGAAATCCAAAGGTGCAATAATACTTAAGATGACTTTCCCTTCACTATAGGAAGAACGGTTGATGACACTGCTTGTTTGGTTGCTGGCGATTGGCGGGTTGCTTTTCGGATTGGCCAGAATGAAATGGCCGCTTTCGACCTGGACACCGATACTTGGTGTCGGACTTTTACTATTTACTTTATTAGATTTTTTGGGCGGCTTCGCAGCCTGGATTCTCTGGGTATTGTTTTTATTGCTGGCACTGATGAACGTGTCCGACTTGCGCATCAAATTCTTGAGCAAACCGATGTTTGCATATATCAAGAAAGTATTACCTCCAATGTCGGATACGGAACGTGTAGCTATCGAAGCAGGCACCGCATGGTGGGAGGCTGAACTTTTCCAGGGTGATCCTGACTGGAATCAATTACTGCGGCATAAGGTTTCCGAGCTGTCCGTCGATGAGCAGGCTTTTCTGGATGGCCCGGTTGAGGAGTTTTGTCGCATGCTCGATGACTGGGAGATCACAAATAACCTTAACGACCTTTCGTCTGAGTCCTGGGAGTTTCTCAAGAAAAACAAGTTTTTCGGCATGATCATACCGAAGAAATACGGCGGACTGGAGTTTTCAGCTACCGCGCATTCTTCCGTAGTGCTGAAAATCTCGACGCGCAGCGTAACCGCCGCGATAACTGTAATGGTACCGAACTCACTCGGCCCGGCGGAGCTTTTGTTACATTACGGCACTGAAGAACAAAAGGAGCATTACTTGCCGCGCTTGGCATCGGGTGAAGAAATTCCGTGTTTTGCCTTAACGGGACCTGCTGCCGGTTCGGATGCCAGCGCAATTCCTGATACGGGTATCGTTTGCAAGGAAACGCACCAGGGCAGTGAGGTATTGGGCCTTCGCCTGAATTGGGAGAAACGCTACATCACACTTGGTCCGGTCGCCACCGTTCTGGGTCTGGCGTTCAAGGTCTACGATCCCGACAAGCTGCTGGGCGATAAAGAAGATCTCGGTATCACTTGCGCCTTGATTCCTACCGATACCCCTGGTGTAACGATCGGTAACCGCCATAATCCGCTGAATTCTTCATTTCAAAATGGGCCGAATTCAGGTCAGGACGTGTTTATCCCCATGGACTGGATTATTGGCGGTCCGGAACAGGTTGGTAATGGCTGGCGCATGCTGGTGGAGTGTCTCTCCGTTGGTCGTGGAATCTCGCTACCCGCACTAGGCACCGGAGCCAGCAAGTTTGTCAGCTATATGACGGGGGCTTATGCGGCGGTACGTAAGCAGTTTAATCTCCCGATTGGCAAGTTTGAAGGTGTGGAAGAGGCGTTGGCCAGGATAGGGGGGCTGACTTATATGATGGAAGCCGGGCGAAGATTGACAGCTTCTGCAATTGATCACGGTGAAAAGCCGTCCGTGGTCACTGCAATTCTCAAGTATCACAATACCGAAGGCATGCGCCAAGTTATCAACGATGCCATGGACGTACACGGTGGAAGAGGCATTTGCATCGGCCCAAGCAATTATCTTGCACGTCACTACCAGGCGATTCCCATCAGTATCACGGTTGAAGGTGCGAATATACTGACGCGCAGTTTGATTATCTTTGGCCAGGGCGCAATGCGCTGTCACCCGCATCTAATCGAAGAAATTGAGGCGGTTTCCAACCCTATCCATAAAAAGGGGCTTGAGCAGTTTGATCGGGCTCTTTTCCGGCACCTCGGTTACACGGTTCGCAATGGAGCGAGGTCATTTTTATACGGCCTGACACGCAGCCGATTGGCTCCAACTCCAGTACTGGGGATGACTAGTGGTTATTTCAGGCGTTTGGCAAGAATGAGCGCGAGTTACTCATTCGTCTCTGACTTCGCCATGCTGTTCCTGGGCGGGAGGTTAAAGCGCAAGGAAAAATTGTCTGGTCGTTTTGCCGATGCATTGAGCTACATGTATCTGTGTTCGGCGATATTGAAGAGATTTGAGGATACAGGACAGCCTGCCGATGACTTGCCGTTGGTGGAATGGAGCGCAAAGTATTGCCTCTACAACGTACAAGACGCACTGGACGAAATTATGCGTAATTTTCCATCGGTTTTCTTTGGACAGGTACTTCGTGCCATTGTTTTTCCAACAGGCAAAAGTCTGCGTTATCCGAATGACCGGGTCGGACATCGCGTCGCGAAGATGCTGATTGAACCATCAAAGGCAAGGGACCGCCTTACAGATGGAGTGTTCAAGAGCACTGATCCGCAAGATCCGGTTGGGTGCGTTCAGCACGCATTCAATGCCGTAGTTGCCGCCAAGGAAGCCGAGCGCAAGCTGGCAAAGGCGCGTATATTTCCCCCTGAACTGGGGCGGCAGGATAGTTGGTTGGAAAACGCGGTTGCCCAGGGAGTGATTGCCGAACATGAAGCAAAGCTGGTTGAAGAGGCACATATCGCAACACGCGCGGCAATCATGGTGGACGATTTTCCACCTGCCAAAAAAGCAACTGTAACGTCAAACCGAGAAGCAGATGAAGAAGAGACTGCTTGAGCTACGATGAGGATTTTAATAGTACGTACACCGCGCCGGTGCCGCCATCACTGGGTCTTGCGGAACAGAAGGCCGATACTCCACTTTCCTCTTGTCGCAGCCATTGATTAGCCATGGACTTCAGTACTGAGCCTTTACCACTGGAACCATAGCCCTTACCGTGAATAATACGCACGCATCGTATGTTTTCCTGGCGAGAATCTTGTATGAACCGGGATAATGAAAGCTGAGCTTCGGCAACGGTCATTCCGTGCAAATCCAGTTCTGCACCTACGCTGTATTGCCCTTTCTTGAGCCTGCGAAAAGTGCTTTTCTGGATACCAGGCCTGCAAAAAGACAAGCTGTCGCCCGGCTGCAAGTTTTCAAACTTGAAGCTGACTTCCGAGGATTCCTTTAAGGCACGCTGCTGGTTTTTGAGCGTTTGCTTGGGGATCGGCTCAGGTTTTGGTGTGTAGCTTTCAGCCTTATTGGAATGATTCGAATGCAGAGGTTTTACATCATTGAGAATATCTGCAAAGCGGGGGTTATCGCCGAGTTTTGGATTTCCTTGTCGTGACATCCTTGTGTTTCCATTCTGGTGTTTTAATTTGCTACTATTTCAATCTGAGTCCTTAATTCTATTCTACTCTCCATATTTGCAAATTTCAGCAATCGTGATGCACCTGCTATTAAGCAACGATGATGGCATTCATGCTACCGGGTTAAGACTACTGGCCGATGCATTGGCTTCGCTGGGTAAGGTAACGGTCGTGGCACCAAACCGTAACCGCAGTGCTTCAAGCAATTCGCTAACCTTGGATCGTCCGATTCGCGTTCAGCCCATGGCTGAAAACTGGTACGCCTTGGACGGCACACCTACGGATTGCGTGCACCTGGCCATCACCGGTCTGTTGAAGGATGAACCGAATATCGTGGTATCCGGTATCAACGCCGGTGCCAATTTAGGCGATGATGTTATCTACTCCGGCACGGTTGCCGCGGCTATGGAAGGCAGGTTTTTAGGCCTGCCGGCAGTCGCCGTTTCGGTCACTTCCTATCAACCACTGTACCTGGAGACTGCAGCGCAGGTAAGCCTTGAGATAATCTCCAAGCTTGCCGTGACCAAACTTCCCAACGATGTAATTATCAACGTCAACATTCCCAATGTGCCAAAAGAGGGGCTGAAGGGCATACAAGCTACACGCCTGGGCAATCGCCACAAGGCTGAAGCCGTAATCAAATCCGAGGACCCGCGCGGCAAGCCGATTTACTGGGTAGGTGCAGCTGGTCCTGAACAGGACGCCGGTCCCGGTACGGATTTTTACGCCGTCAATAACGGGTACGTATCTGTTTCGCCTATGCACCTTGACCTCACTCACTACAATGCGATGCCAGCCGTAGAAGAGTGGATTTCTGGTTGCAAAATAGTGTGATTCGAGGTTTGTAATGAACAGTGTACATGAAGGCATCGGCATGACTTCGCAACGTACCAGGGACCGCTTGATCTCGCGCCTGGAAGAAAAAGGTATATGCAATGTAGGCGTGCTGGAGGCAATGCGTATGACGCCCAGGCACCTGTTTGTCGATGAAGCGTTATCTTCACGCGCGTATGAAGATATCGCGCTGCCTATTGGTCACAAGCAGACTATTTCGCAGCCTTACGTTGTTGCCCGCATGACAGAGGCCATTATGCAGGACGGCGTACCGGACAAAGTCCTGGAGATAGGTACCGGTTCGGGATACCAGGCTGCAATTCTTGCAGCACTGGTTAAAAACGTTTACACCGTTGAACGAATTGAGGCACTGTATCAGCAAGCACGTCGTCGCACGATGGGCCTTGGTTTGCGTAATATCAGGTTTAAGCTGTCCGATGGTTTTTGGGGCTGGGAAAATTATGCACCTTACGACGCAATTATTGCAGCAGCAGCACCTAAAGAAGTTCCCACTTCATTGATTGAACAGTTGGCAGAAAACGGTCGCCTGGTTATCCCGGTAGGACAGACTTCTTCCGTACAGAACTTGATGCTGATTCGCAAGACGAAAAAAGGGATCGAAGAAGAATATCTTGACGCCGTGAGTTTCGTACCCTTTATCCAGGGGAAAATATGAGTTCTTCCATTTGCTTGAACAGGTGTGCCCGATGAAACTGTTTACCCGGCTTTACGACAGGGTAATCGAGTGGTCGAAACACCCGCATGCGACGTATTACCTGGGAAGTTTAAGTTTTGCAGAATCCTCTTTTTTTCCCATTCCTCCGGACGTGATGCTGGCACCCATGTCCGTTGCCCGTCCGGACCGAGCCTGGCAGCTTGCGTTCCTGACTACGTTGACTTCGGTGCTGGGAGGTATTTTCGGTTACCTGATTGGTGCACTTGCCTTTGAGTACATCGAACCCTGGTTGCAAACCTCTTCATATTGGCCGAAGTTCGAGACCGCCCAAACCTGGTTTGAGGAATGGGGAGTCTGGGTGGTGGTAGTTGCCGGGTTTTCACCGATTCCATACAAGCTTTTTACCGTTACGGCAGGACTGCTTTCTTTAGCACTGATTCCATTTATTATCGCCTCATTTATCGGCAGAGGTGCTCGCTTTTACCTTGTTGCCGGCCTGCTCAAGTTTACCGGTCCCAGGCTCGAACCCCTGATATTGAAATATGTAGAGTGGATCGGCTGGATTACAGTCTTGTTACTGGTTGCCGTAATCTCCTGGTTCAAACTGTTGCGCTGATGTCTGCCTGCATCCGCCTGACAATCATCTTCCTTTCCTGTGTTTTGCTTGCTGCATGTGCGAACACCAGGAATACGATTAGTACGACCTATCATCATTATGACCGCACCCATGAACGGAGCTATCACATCGTGTCGGCCGGTGACACCTTGTATTCGATTTCCTTCCCCCTTGAGCTTGACTATGAGCAGCTTGCCGAGTGGAACGATATCCAACCTCCTTATACTATCCACGCAGGGCAAAAGCTGCGATTGACACCTCCACCCGCAACTTCAAAGCCGCGTACAAGCAAAAACAAATCCAAGGCTGCCAAGAACGTTGTTGCAGATAAGCCTAAGGCAGGTTCAAAAGGTAAGGTTTCCACGGCTGCGCCAAAAAAAGTTGCCAGTAAGCCCACCCGGAATAGATGGAGTTGGCCGACAAAGGGCAAGGTAATTCGTACCTATTCTGCGAAGGGTACAAACAGTAAAGGAATCAGCATCAGGGGCAAAGAAGGGCAGGCCATACTTGCGGCGTCTTCAGGGAAAGTCGTGTATAGCGGAAACGGCTTATTGGGCTACGGCAACTTGATCATTGTCGAGCATGGCGGCCAGTTTTTGAGCGCCTATGCGCACAACAGGCAACTGCTCGTAGCAGAAGGCGGCTACGTTAAACGCGGACAAAAAATCGCTGAACTGGGCAAAAGCGAAACCCAAAGACCCAAGCTTTACTTTGAGATTCGGCACAAGGGGAAACCAGTAGACCCCTTGAGATACTTGCCCAAGAGATAGGGCGATCAATCTGCAAAAATTATTGCTGCTGCGGCCCTGCGCCTTTCTGCCAGGAGTATCCCGTAGGTTCTGCATGCTGCATTGGTATTCATCGTTTCAAGGCCGATTTTATGTTGCGCAAACAGTGCCAGGATTTTTGGTTCGGGAAACGTCAATTGTTCTCCCGTTCCAAGCAGCACCACTTCCGGCTCCAGGCTGAATATTACTGCAAGACTTTCCTCGTCCAGTTGATCTATGCCAGTTACACTCCAGGGTGTAACCAGCTTGTCAGGACACACGACCAGGCTCCGGGAGTAACGTTTATGATTGATCAGTACGCAATCCGGCCGATAACCCGTGATAATGAAATTGGCGTCGGCAAAGTCTTGAGTCAGGCTCATTAAGACCACCTAGGCTACAGGGATACCAGTTAGTTGAGGCAGTTTATACTGAATCACGTATTATATTTATACGTATAAAACAAGACTTGTCTAATGAAAAATTTTTCCAGGATTTCACGACTCCCACCTTACGTATTTAACATCGTAAACGAGCTCAAGGCCAATGCCAGGGCAAGAGGTGAGGACATTGTCGATTTTGGCATGGGTAATCCTGATCGTCCGCCGCCAAGATATATTACTGAAAAATTGGCGGAAGTAGTGCTACGTGAAGACGTGCATAGATATTCTCTTTCACGCGGTATCCCCCGGTTGCGTCGAGCAATATCTGATTGGTACCTGCGTAAATTTGAAGTGGACATCGACCCGGAAACTGAAGCCATCGTAACCATTGGTTCCAAGGAAGGGCTCGCGCACTTGACGTTGGCAACGTTGGGGCCGGGCGATGCGGTACTGGTACCTAATCCCGCTTATCCCATTCATGCCTATGGCTGTGTGATTGCAGGAGCAGACATTATCTATGTGCCATTGACGGAGGAGGCAAACTTTTTCTCCGAACTGGAAAAGGCAATCCAGGACTCCTGGCCCAAGCCAAAGATGCTGATTGTGAATTTCCCCTGCAATCCTACCACGCAATGTGTCGAATTAGCCTTCTTGGAAAAACTGGTCGACGTCGCCAAAGAGCATGAAATGTGGTTGGTGCATGACATCGCCTATGGCGAGATTACGTTTGACGGCTATGAAGCACCTTCCATACTACAGGTACCGGGGAGCAAGGACGTCGCCGTTGAATTTTATTCTCTGTCAAAGACGTATAACATGCCTGGTTGGCGCGTCGGGTTCATGTGTGGAAACTCCGCGTTGGTAGCAGCCCTGTCGCGTATAAAATCCTACCTGGATTACGGCATATTTACTGCTATCCAGGTAGCTGCAATTACAGCACTCGATAGCCCACGGGAGATTATAGAAGACGTGCGCGCAATGTATAAAAGCCGCCGTGATGTATTATGTGAAGGTCTGAACAATGCAGGATGGCGCGTGGACAAGCCTAAAGCCACCATGTTTGTATGGGCTGAAATTCCTGAACCTTATCGTGAATTGGGCTCTCTGGAGTTTTCAAAAAAACTGCTGGAAGAAGCAAAGGTGGCCGTATCGCCCGGAATAGGGTTTGGTAAATATGGCGATACGCACGTCCGTTTCAGTTTAATTGAAAATGAACACAGGACGAGGCAGGCCGTCAGAAACGTCAAGAAAATGCTGAGAGAAGCATGAAACGTAAATAATATGTGAGAAAGCCGTGTTGGAACCCGTTAAAGTTGGAATGCTGGGCCTGGGCACCGTTGGTGGCGGCACTGCAAATATCCTGTCGCGCAATGCCGACGAAATTGCGCGGCGCGCAGGCCGTGGAATTCAAGTCACCGTCGCCAGTGTACAAGACAGCAAAAAATCACGTGCGTGTGATGTTTCAGGTATTACGCTTACTGAAGACCCTGAAAAAGTCGTCAACGATGCGGAAGTTAAAATCGTCCTGGAACTTATTGGCGGCACCGACCTGGCACGTGACCTCGTGCTTAAGGCAATAGACAGCGGTAAACACGTTGTCACGGCGAACAAGGCCCTTATTGCTTTGCACGGCAATGAGATTTTTCGCCGCGCACAAGAGAAAGGCGTAACAGTTGCCTTTGAAGCTGCAGTAGCCGGCGGCATTCCGATTATCAAGGCAATACGCGAGGGCTTGGCAGGTAACTCCATTCAATGGCTGGCTGGCATCATCAATGGCACCAGCAATTTCATATTGACGGAGATGCGTGATAGAAACAGGGGTTTCAATGACGTATTAAAAGATGCGCAGCAACTCGGTTATGCCGAAGCCGATCCGACTTTTGACATCGAAGGTATTGACGCCGCTCACAAGCTGACAATCCTGGCCTCTATTGCATTTGGCGTGCCATTGCAGTTTGAAAAGGTGTATACCGAAGGAATAACCGAAATTACCAGTACGGACGTCGAATATGCATCAAACCTGGGTTACCGTATCAAACACTTGGGTATTGCAAAGCGAGCCGTGAATGGGTTGGAACTCAGAGTACATCCAACACTGGTTCCCGGTCGGCGACTTATTGCAAACGTTGACGGAGTGATGAATGCAATAGTGATAAAGGCTGATGCGTTGGGTCCCAGCTTGTACTACGGTGCAGGTGCCGGCGCAGAGCCAACGGGCTCTGCCGTGGTGGCGGATCTTGTCGACGTCGTGCGGGCGCTGACCTCGGACCCGGAAAACCGCGTGCCACACTTGGCGTTTCAGCCTGGCACCCTGTCGGATATTCCCGTATTATCCATGGACGAGGTCTCTACCGCTTATTATCTGCGAATTCACGTCCAGGATCGCCCCGGTGTATTGGCGCAAGTAACACAAATATTTGCACACCACACTATTAGCATTGAGGCAATCATTCAAAAGGAGCCACAGGCAGATGCTGCCAGTGTACCTATCGTCATTCTTACGCACGAAGTAAATGAACAAAACATGAACCAGGCTATTGTCGAAATAGAAAGGCTTGAGGCCGTTACCGGAAAAGTTATGCGAATACGTTTAGAGACACTTTCCTGACTTGTACATAAAAGCGTGGACGGCAAACACTATACCGGTCTCATAGACCGTTACCGCGATATTTTACCTCTTGCCGGAGATTGCCGGGTTATCAGCCTTTGTGAAGGCGACACACCATTGATCCAGTGTCATAACCTTGAGCAGGTTAATCAAAGGGATATCAAGCTCTACCTCAAGTTTGAAGGACTCAATCCGACCGGTTCATTCAAGGATCGCGGCATGACGGTTGCCGTCACTCAAGCCGTATCGGAAGGAAGCAGTGCGATTATATGTGCCTCAACAGGCAATACCTCCGCATCGGCCGCGGCCTATGCAGCCAGAGCAGAGATCAAGGCGTTTGTGCTGATACCGGACGGCAAAATCGCAATGGGTAAATTGGCGCAAGCGATGATGCACGGTGCAATCATCTTGCAAATTCGCGGCAACTTCGATGACGGTATGCGCTTGGTAAAGGAAATAGCAGAAGAAGCACCGGTAAGCATCGTAAACTCAACTAATCCCTACCGCTTGCAAGGGCAAAAGACTGCGGCTTATGAAATCGTAGAGGCACTGGGCTACGCGCCGGACTTTCACTGTCTGCCGGTAGGCAATGCCGGCAACATCTCGGCATACTGGACAGGATATTCGGAACTCGCGGCAACTGATGGACGTGGCCTGACTCGTGCCTGCGGTTTTTGCAATGGCGAATGCCAGTTCGTCAAGGAGCAGAAGGTTACTACAAAACCTCGAATGTTGGGCTACCAAGCGGAGGGCGCCGCGCCGTTTATCAAGGGAGCAATGATCGATCATCCTGAAACCGTGGCGACTGCAATACGAATTGGCCATCCACAAAGCTGGAATTACGCACAAGCGGCAGCCCAGGAATCACGGGGCTGGTTTGGCTCCTTCCCTGATGAAAGGATTCTCGCTACGCAAAGACTGCTGGCTTCCAGCGAGGGTATTTTTTGTGAGCCTGCCTCTGCAACCTCTGTAACCGGTGCGTTGTACGATGTCGAAAAAGGCAATATTCCCGATGGCAGCACCATCGTTTGCACGTTGACGGGACACGGCCTGAAAGACCCGGATATCGCTATCAAACAAAGCGGGGCGAAACCGGCTACCATTGATGCCAAACTGGATTCCGTAAAGCGGGCAATCCTGGATAACTTGTAGCCGCAGCTGTAAAGTCACGGCCTCCAGTTCGCCACGTCCAGCGTCTCATCCAGCTTCCATATAAAATCTCTTGGTTTTTCACTATTGCAGAGAGGCTTCATATTTTCGATATATGCCTCCCTTGAAATGGTTTCCGCACCCAGGCTTGACAAGTGTACCGAAGGTAGCTGGCAGTCCAATAGCGGAAATCCCCAGTGATGCAGATGGACCACCATGTAGGCAAGTGCAACTTTCGATGCGTTGCTTTGAAAACTGAACATGGACTCGCCGAAGAACATTTTTCCTATGAGGACGCCATAGATTCCGCCGACCAGGCGTTGTTGTGAATCCCACAGTTCAACAGAGTGAGCGTGTCCTTGTTGATGCAGGGTAGTGTAGGCTTCGATCATTTCGTGGGTAATCCATGTACCACGTGCATAGCTGCGAGGCGCAGCGCAAGCTGTAATAGTCTTTTTGAAATCACCATCGAAGGTTACGGTCCATTGACGTTTGCGCAGGGTTCTCCGAAGGCTTTTTGATATTCTGAGCTTGTTCGTATACAAAACCCCCCTGGGGTCAGGTGACCACCATAAAATAGGTTGTCCCTCCTTATACCAGGGAAAGATTCCATTGCAGTAAGCATTTAATAGTCGGGGGACACTTAAATCACCACCTGCGGCAAGTAAGCCTTCAGGACTTTGCAGCGCATTCCCTGCATCCGGAAACGAGGCGTCATTGTCGAATGGGTTTAACCAGGTAATATCCATGGCACTTTCAATATGCTGGTCGGTCCTATTCGAGTCGGTACGGCGACAGTGTCATCAGCTTTTCGCATTCCTGGTGCATGAGCTTTTCTTCTCGTTGACAGAAATCCCGAATGGCAGGTTCAAAACGTGAGTCTGCAATCCAGTGGGCAGACCATGTTTTGACGGGTAAAAATCCACGGCCGATTTTATGCTCTCCCTGGGCACCGGGCTCAAAACTCGCCAGTTTATTTTCAATGGCATACTCGATGCCCTGGTAAAAGCAGGCTTCGAAGTGCAGGCTGTTCAACCTTTTTATACATCCCCAAAACCTTCCGTACAGTGTATGCGAACTGCGAAAATTTACCGCGCACGCGATAAGTTTTTTATCGCTGTAGGCGAGCACTAAAAGGATTTGTGACCCCATGGTAGACCCCAGCTCCTTGAAAAACTCCAGGCTGAGCGTGGGAAACCCGCTCTTGCGGTAGAAAGTGCTGGCATAAAGAGCGTGCACTCTTTCCCACAGTGCATCGTCCAACTCATACCCATGCAGACGCCTGATTTGGACATCCTGCTCCTGCACGTGGCGGCGTTCACGTTTAACCTTTTTCCTCTTTCGCGATACGAAGCTTTCCAAGAAATGATCGAACGACTCGTAGTCACGATTACGCCAGTGATATTGGCAGCCCAGGCGAAGCATCAAGTTTTGTCGTTTGAAGAACTTGCATTCATCCGGTTTATTAAATAGCCAGTGCATACCCGACGCGTTACGTATACCGGCCTCTTGAGTGGCGGCATTAATCATGTCATCCGTAATACTTGATTTGAGAGTGGAACTTAGATGGGGCGCGACAAGCAATCTTGCCCCGGTAACTGGCGTGTAGGGAATCGACGAGACGAGCTTGGGATAATAGGCAAGCCCTGATTGCCGATAAGCCGATGCCCACGCCCAGTCAAACACAAATTCTCCGTAAGAGTTTGTCTTGATATAAAGCGG
Source organism: Gammaproteobacteria bacterium (assembly GCA_965215055.1). Lineage (GTDB taxonomy): Bacteria > Pseudomonadota > Gammaproteobacteria > UBA4575 > UBA4575. Next base: position 341,891 of record OZ244046.1, on the reverse strand, counting down.
CATGGCTGCTACCAGGACGTTGTCAGTATCACGGACAGTCAAGTGATGTGGATACCAGCCATATTTCTTACCCAGGCAGTCATTGCGTTCCAGGGCATCTAAAAACTCATGACGCAAGAAGGGATTATCATCTTCCAGCAAGGCGTTCCATTCGGCACGTCCGACGTCCTTGAGTGAACTGATAAAACTGAAGGTACGGTCAGAATCAGCTACATTTTGGGGAGAGCCTTGTGCCGTCAATGGTCTGCCGGAATACGTGCTTTAGTTTTGATTCAGATTGTCCAGATACTTCTCGGCGTCCAATGCCGCCATGCACCCCGAGCCTGCCGAAGTGACCGCTTGCCGATACACGTGGTCCATCACGTCACCTGCGGCAAAGACTCCTGGAACGCTCGTGACCGTGGCATCACCATGCAGGCCGCTTTTTACTTTTATGTAGCCGCCGTTCATTTCAAGCTGGTCTTCAAATATCCTGGTATTTGGAGTGTGTCCAATCGCAATAAACACTCCGCTGAGTTCAACTTCCTGCGTGGTTTCATCCAAGGTGCTTTTAATTCTGATTCCTGTAACTCCCGCGTCATCGCCCAGCACTTCATCCAGCACGTGATTCCACTTTATCGAGACGTTGCCGTTTTTTTCTCTTTCAAATAATTGGTCCTGCAATATTTTTTCACCACGCAGGGCATCGCGTCGATGAACCAGGATAACCTCACTGGCGATGTTGGATAGATATAAAGCCTCTTCAATGGCAGTATTGCCACCGCCAATTACGGCTACCTTTTTTTCTTTATAGAAAAAACCGTCACACGTCGCACAGGCGGAGACGCCTTTACCTTTGAAGGCCTCTTCGGACGGCAAGCCCAAGTATCGAGCAGATGCCCCGGTTGCTACGATAACTGCATCACTGGTATACGTACCCGAGTCCCCGGTAAGAACAAAAGGCCGTACAGACAAGTCTGCGGTATGGATATGGTCAAAGATGACTTCGGTGTTGTACCTTTCTACGTGCTTCAGCATGCGCTCCATGAGCTCTGGCCCTTGCAGTCCTTCAACGTCCCCGGGCCAATTATCTACGTCGGTAGTAGTTGTCAATTGGCCACCTTGTTCCAGGCCTGTGATAATTACCGGGCTTAAATTCGCGCGTGCGGCATATATGGCCGCAGTATAACCGGCGGGTCCGGAGCCCAAAATGAGAAGTCGAAAATGTCGGGGTTCTGCCATTTTATGATTCCTGTTAGTTTTCCTTGCCCGATTCTAAATGAATATATCCCTTTAGCTTAAGAATTCCGGTATAAAATTGATTGGACATTCGCAGGGCATTAGGGTAACAATGTGTGCCATAAGGTGCTTGGCGGCCGCTTCAAGCACTCCAAAATAACAATCTCCACCAAAGTTCGGCCCCAAAGAAACGTGCATGAACTGAAAGTCATGCAGAGGGTTTTTTATATTCAATAGGTTAAGCAATACACCTGAAGTAAAGGCTGATATGGCATTGAGACAAGCCGCATTAAAAAAACCGACAGGGGCTCAATATAACCTTCTGAAGATCAAAGGTGTGCGTGAGGGCATCTTGCTCCTTTTTGTGGCACTTGGCGTGTACTTCATGGTAGCCCTGTTGACGTATGACCAGGGGGACCCAAGCTGGTTGCATACAGGGAGCAATCACGTGGTCAGTAACCTGGGCGGTAAAGCGGGTGCTTACTTCGCGGCCCTGTTTTTCTTTTTGTTTGGTTATCTTGCCTACCTGGCACCGTTGATGGTTGCTTACAGCGGCTGGCTGCTTTACCGGGGCAAGCTTGGAAATGATGGCATTGACTATCAAACCCTGGGCATACGCTGGTCTGGTTTTTTATTGACCTTGGCTTCAGGTTGCGGGCTCGCAGCCTTGCATTTTCAACCTGGATTTTTAGAACTTCCCGGCGGCATCCTTGGAAATTTAGCCAGTAGCAGTTTTGTTGCTGCATTCAGCCCCGTTGGTGCGACACTGCTATTGCTGGCATTGTTTTTGGCCAGTATCACGGTTTTTTCCAGTTTTTCCTGGCTGTGGTTGGCGGATATAACTGGCAAGTACATTCTCGAGTTCAGCTCATGGGCGTGGGCAAAAGCTTGCATGCTGAGAGAAAGATACCTGGGCAAGCGGGCAAAGCTGGAGCGTGAGAAAGACGTCAAGGCGACAAAGAAAAAGATTCAAAAACGTACGCAGCCACCAAGAATAGAACCCATCATAAAAGAAATTGAGCCTAGCAAGCGTGTGGAGCAGGAACGCCAAATCCCGTTGATTGACATCCCCGGGGAAGCAGACCTTCCTCCCGTGTCGATGCTGGACAAGACAATCGATAACTTGAAAGGGTATTCAGATGAAGCATTGGAAGCGATATCACGCCAGGTAGAATTAAAACTGCTTGATTTCGGTATAGATGCAGAAGTAGTCGAAGTGCATCCCGGCCCGGTGATCACGCGCTTTGAAGTACAACTTGCCCCTGGAGTCAAGGTCAGCAAAGTTACCAACCTGGCAAAAGACCTTGCACGCGCACTCTCCGTTATCAGTGTGCGCGTTGTAGAAGTAATCCCCGGTAAATCACATATCGGAATTGAAATACCCAATGAGCACAGGGAGTTGGTCGTGCTCAGCGACGTTCTGCAATCCGACACCTACGATGAAGCGCATTCTCCTTTAACACTGGGCTTGGGCAAAGACATCAGCGGAAAACCAGTCGTGACCGACTTGACTAAAATGCCGCATTTACTGGTTGCCGGCACTACGGGTTCGGGCAAATCAGTTGCCCTCAACGCAATGCTGTTAAGCGTTTTGTACAAGGCTACTCCGGAGCAGGTACGCATGATCCTGATTGACCCCAAGATGCTGGAACTTGCCGTTTACGAAGGTATTCCACACTTGCTTGCACCGGTCGTAACCAATATGAAAGAAGCTGCTAATGCCTTGCGCTGGTGTGTAGCGGAAATGGAGCGACGTTACCGCTTGATGTCCGTGTTGGGCGTGCGCAGCATTCAAGGCTATAACGGCAAAGTCAATCGAGCCATTGACAACAAAGACCCCTTGATGAGCCCAGTAGTGGATGTCGATTCGGCTGGAGACTCGGAACCTCTGGAACCGGAGCCTCTTGCACCATTACCGAACATCGTCATCATCGTAGATGAATTTGCGGACATGATGATGGTAGTAGGCAAAAACGTGGAAGAACTCATTGCAAGGCTTGCACAAAAGGCGAGGGCTGCTGGAATCCACCTGATCCTGGCGACGCAACGACCTTCCGTTGACGTGATTACCGGTCTTATCAAGGCCAATATCCCTTCGAGGATTGCCTTCCAGGTATCGTCCAAGGTTGACTCACGTACTATCCTGGACCAAATGGGTGCAGAGCAATTGCTGGGGCATGGTGACATGCTGTATCTGCCACCGGGAACGTCATTACCGGAGCGCATACACGGCGCATTTGTATCAGATGAAGAAGTGCACAAGGTAGTTGCTTTCCTGAAACAAAAGGGCGAACCGACGTACCTGGAAGAAGTTACCCGGGACCCTGCTCTCAGCAGGAATATAGTACCTGGCCTGGAACCACTGGACACTCATGATGAAGACGGTTTGGACCCGCTGTACGATGAAGCCGTGGCGATTGTTGCCGAAACCCGGAAAGCCTCGATCTCGTATTTACAGCGGCGGTTGAAAGTTGGCTATAACCGTGCCGCGCGCATGATCGAGGAAATGGAAAAAAGCGGAGTTGTCAGCGCAATACAATCCAGTGGAACCCGTGAAGTCCTGGCACCCCCATCTGCATAGACCCAGTTTCACTACGTGATTTTCTTATCATCGCAACTTGCTGCGTCATAGCCAACAGACCAATGGCTGTGAACTTGCAACAACCCACGTTGCGTACTTGGAAGATACTGTCAGTCGTCTGGCTGTATGTATTTTCACTGTCGGCATTTTCCAGTGAAGCCGATCAGCAACTTGACAAGTTTTTCACCGAAGTGGATTCACTCAAAGGCCAATTTCAGCAAACCGTTTATGATGAAAACGGCGCAGTGGTTCAGGCTGCCAAAGGCAGTGTCGCATTGGACAAGCCAGGACGTTTTCGCTGGCAATACACGCAGCCGTATCGACAACTCATCCTTGCCGATAGTGAATACTTGTGGATCTACGACGAGGAACTGTTACAGGCTACGGCCAGGCCCGTTGAAGACGTACTGGGCAACGTCCCGATCATGCTGCTTACTGACGGCAGGCCGTTGCACCAGGACTTTGAAGTTAAAAGTATGGCAGCCAGGGATGGCCTTGACTGGGTCGAATTGATACCCTTTGCCGAGGATACCGAGTTTCATCGCATCCACGTTGGCGTAGATGAAAAAGGCATACGAAAAATGGAGCTATATGATTATTTTGCACAAAAAACCGTGATCGAGTTCATGGATATTGAAACCAACGTTTCATTTCCTCCTGGGTACTTCAACTTTGAAGCTCCGGAAGGTGTAGACGTTGCAGGTTATCCTGTCTATTGATTTTGAAGAAAACCATACACTGACGAAAAACAGGCGTGCCCATATCTAACCTGTCCTTCAACCCGTCTGCCGACATGTTTGGTCAAGTGGATGCATACCACCCACTGGCGGATCGTATGCGTCCGCGTACATTGGACAAGTTTGCAGGCCAGTCACATCTGCTCGCAGAGGATAAACCGCTGAAGCAGGCCATTGAACAAGGCAAACTGCACTCCATGATCTTTTGGGGACCGCCAGGGACGGGCAAAACCACGCTTGCACGCATCATTTCAAACACCTCGGACGCGCAGTTTATTCCCATTTCAGCAGTATTATCGGGCGTGAAAGAGATTCGGCAATCGATAGACCAGGCCAAGCTCCACCGTCAAGGGCAGGGGGCAGGAACAGTTTTGTTTGTAGATGAAGTACACCGTTTTAACAAGGCCCAGCAGGATGCGTTTCTGCCTTACATTGAAGACGGCACAATCTATTTTATCGGCGCCACTACGGAAAACCCGTCGTTTGAATTAAATAATGCACTGCTGTCGAGAGCCCGTATTTACGTGCTTAAAAGACTCAGCGAAGAAGACGTGGTGCGATGCATTAAACAAGCCCTGCAAGACGAAGAGCGCGGCTTGGGCGGACAAGGTATCACTATTGACGATGGAGCCGGAAAGATGCTCGCCCTGGCTGCGGACGGAGATGCTCGTCGAGCACTCAACTTCCTGGAAATCGCCTCTGACTTCCTGGACGAAAGCACCGGTGACAAATGCATCACGGAAAGTATCGTCCGGGAAATTACCGCGCAATCAGCCCGGCGTTTCGACAAGCAGGGTGATTATTTTTACGATCAAATCTCGGCACTGCATAAATCCGTGCGCGGCTCCGACCCTGATGCCGCCTTGTACTGGTTTTGCAGGATGATTGACGGAGGTTGCGACCCTCACTATATTGCGCGTCGCATAGTACGCATGGCAAGTGAAGACGTCGGCAATGCTGATCCGAGAGGCTTGCAGGTTACATTGAATGCATGGGAGTCCTATGAACGCCTGGGTTCACCGGAAGGGGAACTGTCCCTTGCCCAGGCAATTGTTTACTTGGCCTGCGTGCCGAAAAGTGACGCCGTGTACACGGCTTATGGAAAGGCGATGCGTGATGCAAGAGAGCGTGGCACACTGGAGGTGCCCATGCACCTGCGCAACGCGCCGACCAGGCTGATGAAGGAAATCGGTTATGGAAAAGATTATCGCCACGCCCATAACGAGGAGGACGCTTATGCAGCGGGTGAAATATACCTCCCGGAGGAACTACAGGGATCGCGCTATTATTACCCGGTAGACAGGGGTCTGGAGCTTAAAATCAGGCAACACATGGACAAACTGCGTAACAAAATTCAAAATAAGGATTAGTATATGAAATCTTGCGGGTACGTATAAATGGATCAACTTAAACTGTCAAAGCAACTCGTCGATAAATTACAACAAGTACTCGTTGACGAAGACGAACGTGCCAGCAACCCCCTGCTTGCCGGACAATACCTGGCGGCGGTGATCGGGTTTATGGTAGGCAACCATGATCTTCCCACGGGCGAAAAAAACGAAATCATGAGAGAGCTCAATGCGTTTGCAAAATACGTATACGATGACATCACTCGTCAAAGAGAGGCCGCAGCCCGGCCCAGGGGTGAGGCGTTTGGAATCTGGAAACCAGGGGACGGCTAAAGCAGTTCGACCCAGTGCTTGACAGGCACCCTCGCGGCCGATTGCAAATGCATCATGCAGCCGATATTTGCAGTTACGATAACGTCAGGCTGTTTTTCTTCCAGGTTGGTAATTTTATTTTGCAGCAGACTGTTTGAAAGTTCGGTTTCAAGCAACGAATAACTTCCTGCTGAACCACAGCAAAGGTGCGGATCTCGAACCTCCACCAGCCTGTAACCAGCTTTCTGAAGCATGGCTTCAATACTGCCGGTGATCTTTTGCCCGTGCTGCAAGGTACAGGGGCTGTGAAAGGCAACGGTCCCGTTTTTGAGGATAGACGTCTTTTGCGTAAATGTCTTAGTAACTTCCGCCAGGTCCAGGGTACGGGCTGAAACAAACTCAGCCTTTTTCGCATACCGGCCATCTCCCTGCATAATTTCTCCATATCGCTTTATAAAGTAACTGCAACCACTTGAAGATACTGCTAAATACTCATGGCTTTCGGACAGTGCCTGGTACCAGCTATCAATGTTGTCGCGTATCATCTTCTTGGCTTTTTCGATATCCGTCATGTGGAATGCCAGTGCTCCACAGCAATCCGAACTCGTTTCATCGAGTTGAATATCCGAACGCGACAGCACCTCGGAGGCTGCTGCATTGATTTGTGGCGCAACGACGGATTGTACGCACCCCTTGATCGTCAGTATTTTTTGCTTTCCAGCAGGTAGGGCCCGTGTGAAAACTGCCGGCTTTGCCGGTATTTTTCTTGCCAACCTGGACGGAAGAAAAGGCTTGAAGAGCCGGGCAGTGGAAAAGAATATCGCCGCACGCGCGGGCTTGGAGAAAATATCAATTATCAAGCGTCGTTTGATCTCGTCGGCGAGAGTGCGCTTGATTGTTTTTCCCATGTATTCTCTTCCGATGTCGACCAGGTCACCGTACTCAACGCCTGAAGGGCAAGTGGTTTCACAAGACAGGCAGGTCAGGCATCGGTCCAGGTGTTTCACACTTATCGCGCTGGAACTTTTCCCTTCAAAGAAATTTTTAATCAAGTAGATACGTCCGCGCGGCCCATCCAACTCGTTGCCTGTAAGCTGGTAGGTCGGGCAAGTTGCGTTACAAAACCCGCAATGTACGCAGGCGCGTAAAATATCATCGACTCGCTGACCTTCCGGTGTTTGCAGAAAATCTTGCGTAAATGAAGTTTGCATGATGGTTAAAATGCAGCGTACATCCTGCCTGGATTGAGAATCCCGGCAGGATCAAAAACCTGTTTGAGCTTTTTATGAGCAGCCAGTGAAGTTTGGCTGAGCGGATGAAAAACCTGCTGTATACCGTCATTGCGAAACAGGCACGCATGTCCTCCTGCACGTTCAGCCTCTGTACGAACGTGCTCCGGTTTTGCATCCGTTGCATACCATCGCAACGCGCCGTTCCACTCCATCACGCATGTACCTGGAATATCAAGTGGCTTCGTGTTCGGGGGTACGGAAATCCTCCATAAGGGCAATTCCGTCAGGAAAAACTCATGTGCATGTTCCTTGACGTTTACCCAGAACATGTCGCTCCAGTCAACGAAGTCGCCACCAATGTGTTTTGCGCATGCCTCAACAGTGGATAGCGAACCTGACAGGCGTATATACAAATCTTTCCCATCATGGAACGTTGCAGTGACGGGTAGTGAAGTACTTGCCCATTCATTCATCTTCTGTATGGCGTCCTTGCCTTTCAGCGTCGAGGCAATAGTGCGCTCGCACGTCGGCTTGGGGACCAGGCGCAGAGTAATGGACATGAGCACGCCCAGCGTCCCCAGTGCACCGCACATCAAGCGTGACACGTCGTAGCCCGCGACGTTTTTCATTACTCTGCCGCCAAACCTCAAGTATTCGCCTTTGCCGTTTATGATCTCGGCGCCCAAAATGCAGTCACGCAGGGCGCCGGCATACGCCCGCCTGGGTCCGCAAAGACCCGTTGCGACCGTCCCGCCCACGGTTGCGGCTGCTCCGAAATAGGGGGGTTCGCAGGGTAATATCTGCTTTTCCCTTGCAGTTGCCTGCTCTATTTCACGCAAGAGAGTGCCGCTGCGGGCAGTGATATAAAGCTCAGAAGGCTCGTACTCGATAATACCAGTATGTTCAGACAGAGAAAGGAGCTCGCCTTCTATCTTTCTGCCGTAGAAATGCTTGGTGCCTCCCGTCTTGATTTCCAGGGGCGACTTTTTTTGGCAAGCCTCTTCTATTTTGGATGCAACGGCATCCCTTGTATCACCCATGTCAACTAACGTAACGCCTAAAAGCGTGGCAGGTCGGCATGAGGGAGATTGCCGTGGTGCACGTGCATCGCTCCGAATTCCGCGCAGCGATGTAAAGTGGGGACGGCCTTGCCGGGATTAAGCAATTCATTTTCGTCAAACGCCGTCTTGATTGCGTGGAAAGTAGCGAGTTCCGCCGCATTGAATTGCACGCACATCTGGTCAAGCTTTTCCACTCCAACGCCATGTTCACCTGTAATGGTTCCACCTGCGTCAACACACAGTTCGAGAATTTCTCCACCAAATTTTTCCGCAGTTTCCAGTTCGTCAGGCTTGTTTGCATCGTAGAGTATCAAGGGATGCAAATTACCGTCTCCGGCGTGAAAGACGTTTGCGACCCTGAGCCCGTATTTTCTGGAGAGGCCATCTATGCCTTTCAGAACCTGTGCAAGATGCTTGCGCGGGATAGTCCCGTCCATGCAATAGTAATCCGGTGACAAGTTGCCCAAAGCGGGGAAAGCGGCCTTCCTTCCCATCCACAATTTCTCCGCTTCCGATTCATTGGTCGCCACGCGAACCTCGATGGCCTGGTGGTCATTAAAAATCTTGTTGACCGTCTTGACTTGAGAATTCAGTTCTTCTTCATACCCGTCAAGCTCGCAAATCAATATTGCCGCCGCATCGGGCGGATAACCCGGGCTGCAATACTTTTCAGACGCCTGGATGGTCAGGTGATCCATCATCTCAAGTCCTGCGGGTACCACGCCGCACGAGATAATACCTGCAACGGCATTGCCGGCTTTTGTTACCTCGTCGAAGGCTGCCAGCAATACTTTCCTGTTGTGCGGCTGCGGAAGCAGCTTTACGGTAGCCTCCAGTATAATCCCAAGCATTCCTTCAGAACCGGTCATTAAAGAGAGGAGATCAAAACCACTTGTATCGAGTACTTTCCCTCCAAACTCCAGGACCTCTCCTTCGATCGTCAACACCTTCAACGCCAGCAGGTTATGTACAGTGAGGCCATATTTCAGGCAGTGCACCCCACCGGAGTTTTCAGCAATATTTCCTCCTATGGTGCACGCTATCTGTGAAGAAGGGTCCGGTGCATAGTAAAGCCCATACGGCTTGGCTGCTTCCGAAATTGCCAGGTTTGTAACCCCCGGTTCTACTCTTGCCGTTCGATTACCTGGGTCAACCTCTATAATCCTGTTCAGTCTTGCCAGGTTCAACAACACGCCCTCGGCGTGTGGCAAGGCACCTCCTGACAGACTTGTGCCTGCACCGCGCGTAACAACAGGTATCCTCAAGTTTCTACAGATATCGACAGTGGCCTTGACTTGTTCGACATTGCCGGGCAGCAATGCCAGGCGAGGCAGTTGCCTGTAAGCGGTAAGCGCGTCACACTCGTATGGAACCAGTTGTTCTTTCTTTTCCAGCACTGCTTCCGCAGGTAGAACTTTATGGAATTGTTGTGCAAGGCTGGATGTACTTGTAGCCCCGTTCATTTTACAGACCAAGTCCTATTTTTTCGTCCCACCGGGCTTATTGATTTCTATCACGATATTCACAGTAGTCGTACACGTTTTAACTGCTATCAATTCATGGCTTCTCAATATACCATTGGACGCCACAATTCGCGCGAAATACACTTATGCTCGATTCAAAACTGCTGCGCACAAAATTCGATGAAGTTTCGCAGCAACTAAAACGCCGCAATTTTCAGGTCGACAAGGATCACTTTATTGCACTGGAAAAGCAGCGCAAGGAACTGCAAATGCTTACAGAGGACTTGCAGGGTCAGCGTAATAAAAATTCAAAATTGATTGGCCAGGCAAAGTCTCAAAAACAGGATATCTCCGAAGCCCTGGCGAAAATGGAGGACATCAACCAGGCCCTTAAAACCAACCGGGTGAAGCTGGACGGTTTGCAGTCTGACATTCAAGACTGGATGCTGGAAATACCGAATATTCCCCATGAATCCGTGCCGGACGGCAGCACGGAACAGGATAATGCAGAAGTCAGAAAATGGGGCGACGTTCCCGATTTTGATTTTACACCTCTGGACCACGTCGAACTGGGCGAGCGACTGGGCGGGTTGAGCTTTAGCAACGCGGCAAAAATCACGGGCAGCCGATTTGTAACGATGTACGGCAAAATGGCTGCACTGCATCGTGCGCTTATCCAGTTCATGCTGGATACACACGTCTCCGAACACGGTTACGAGGAAGTATACGTTCCCTATATGGTGAATACTCAAAGCCTGACCGGCACCGGGCAATTGCCGAAATTCGAGGCAGACCTTTTCAAGGTGGAAAAGGGCGGCACCAACCCTTCCTCTGACAAGGATGCGTATTATTTAATACCTACCGCCGAAGTTCCCGTGACAAACCTGTGGCGCGACAGCATTGCCCGAGAAGAAGAATTACCGATTAAATACGTTTGTCACACGCCTTGTTTTCGTTCCGAAGCAGGTTCCTATGGTGAAGACACTCGCGGCATGATTCGTCAACACCAGTTTGAAAAGGTCGAATTGGTACAGTTGGTAAAGCCGACAGCATCATGGCGCACACTGGAAGAATTGACGGGACACGCAGAGACGATATTACAAAAGCTGGAATTGCCTTATCGAGTCGTCAGTCTTTGCACGGGTGATCTGGGATTTTCCTCTGCGAAAACCTATGATATCGAAGCTTGGTTACCCGGCCAGAAAAGGTATCGTGAGATTTCCTCATGCAGCAACTTCCTGGACTTCCAGGCAAGGAGGATGAAAGCTCGCTGGAAAAACTCTGCAACCGGAAAAAACGAGTTTTTACACACCCTGAACGGTTCCGGTCTGGCCGTGGGCAGAACACTGGTTGCCATCCTGGAGAATTACCAGGATAAAGAGGGCAGGGTCCGCGTCCCCGAAGTTTTGCAGCCGTATATGAGTGATATGATCTTGTAGGGAGGAACCTTAACGTATGCCTTCATTTGATACAGTGTCAGAAGTAGACGCACATGAATTGAGTAACGCCGTCGATCAGGCCAACCGTGAAATCGCGAACCGCTATGACTTCAAAGGCTCTGACGCAAAAGTAGTGCAAGAAGATGCTCATTTACGCCTTGACGGGCAGTCAGAGTTTCAACTGGATCAAATCTACGACATCTTGGTAAAGAAAATGGCGCGGCGAGGCATTGACGTGAGTTGCATGCAGCGAGGCAAAGTGGAAGAAGCAAATATGCGTGCCAGGCAGCCAATTGTTATTCGTCAAGGCATTGACAGAGAAACGGCAACCAGGATGGTCAAGTTGATCAAGGGGTCCAAGATCAAGGTTCAGACGGCTATCCAGGGAGAAAAGCTGCGTGTAACCGGTAAAAAGCGCGACGACCTTCAAAAAGTAATTGCTATTCTCGAAGATGCGGACTTGGGGCTACCGCTGCAATTCGATAACTTTCGTGATTGATCTATCGACTCACGATCCACATCAACCCCGCTACAAAAAGGATGACCAGACCAATAGGCAACAAAAATGCCTGCCAGTCACCCTCTTTGGCAGTCGGGCTGTTTTTTAGCCAATACCTGGCTGCCGGATAAATGAAGATGATCAGTGCTATGGCAAGGACAGCATAGCCGATCTTCACCCAGTCCATTGGATACCTGCTACGCGCAGAACTTCAGCGCAACAATAACGTGATCAATTCCCGGCAACCGAAACCAGCTCAGTCGTTACTGGCAAAACCCAACAAGTGCAGCAGGGAAATAAAAATATTGTAAATGCTCAAGTATATTGAGGTAGTAGCCAATACGTAGTTCGTTACCCCGCCATTTATAATGCGACTGGTATCAAACAGTATAAAGCCGCTGAAAATCATAATAACTACGGCATTGATTGCCAGCCACAACCCCGGCATTTGCAGGAACAGGCTTGCCAGTGCAGCCAGCAGTACAACAATCAGACCGGCAAACAAAAAGCCGCCCAGAAAGCTGAAGTCACGCTGACTTTTCAGTGCATATCCGGACAAACCCAGGAAGATAATCGCAGTGCCTCCCATTGAAGTGGCAATCAATTCAGGCCCGTTAGCCATGCTGAGATAGTGATTTAGCACTGGACCCAACCCGAACCCGAGTAAGCCTGTAAAGGCAAATACTACGGCAACGCCGGTTGCAGATTCCGCAGTGCGCGGCAGCACAAACCAGATCAATGCCAGGGCACCGAAAGAACACGCCAGGCTGGTGCCGTGACCGACGTTCAACATGGTTGAAATCATGGCCATGAACGCGCTGAAGATCAGGGTAGCCGACAGTAGCGCGTAAGTATTGCGAAGTACCTTATTGGTTGCTAAGGCACTCTCGCGCGTGCGCGCAATGCTGCTGGTAGGGAATCGAGGATTATCCATAATAAGTCATACTCCAGATAAAGTAATAATCTATGTTACTAACATAATGATATTTCATTCTAATTCAAGTCTATTTATGTTATTTATTTAGACAACTCAAGGCGTGGCAGTTCAAAGTATCGTCAGGTATCGCTTGGCGAATCGCAAGCAGTGTCAAGGCGGCAGGACCACGTCTTTTGCCAAAACCGGCGGCAGACAGGGTAAATCCTTTGATAACAGGGGAGAGGTGGCAGAGCGGTTTAATGCGGCGGTCTTGAAAACCGTTGACTCGAAAGGGTCCGGGGGTTCGAATCCCTCCCTCTCCGCCATAAATCAATAGCCTGCTGTCCAAATCTCCCTCAACTTGAAAAACAATCCGGTTTGTTGATGCCTCCCGAAGCTTAATTTTTGGATTGTAAAGAAAGCCATAGCTACTCCTGGATAAATTATTATTTGACAATGCTAATCATTCTTATTACTATTTACAAACATAGAATTAACCGGGAGTATCAAAGTGACAGAGAACCAGCCTTCATCAGCCTCCAGGCCGTTAATCAATCGGGCACTGGTGAACTTTCAGCCGGCTGAATACGAAAGAATTAAAGAATCAGTACTACGAAGTATTGACGTGGTAGCCCGCGCCTTTTGCGAATCGAAGTGGTCCATGCTGTGTGCAATCAGAAATGGTGAGGCACGAATTGGAACAGTCAATGATTATGAAGGCAGTTTTTGCGTCTACATAGAGTACCAGGGCACTCAACTTATCAAACCTGTTCGTTCCATTCACTAACCAGGGATTAACCAAGGAGAATCCAATGATTAGAAATACTTTGCTGGCAATTTTGCTTTTAACAGGCTTTACAGCGGCACATGCCGTTGAACTGGTCATCGGTGAAGAAAACGTACCACCCGGTATCGTGTTTATTTTCGAAGGTGCCGTAAAAGACCAAATCATGCCCAGCACCCTTCACATTGACGAAAGCGAGACACACGTCCATATCGAGGCGCGCGTGAATTGGGCGGAAGATAAAATTCCGGAAGGAACGCCTCCGGGAGGGTTTGTACCTTATCTTCGCGTTACTGCAAGGGTCGTAAATCAAACTACGGGCATAAGCACGTTTATTGACTTACCTCCACATATCAACCTGATAGACAACTTTCATTACGCCAGGAACATCTCTCTTCCGGGAAAGATCTCGGACCCATACTCCGTGACGTTTACAATTACTCCTCCGCCTCATACGGATTTGGCACTGCACAAAGACTGGGTGGAAAACTACGGGGAAAGCCTGATGAAGAGCTATACGTTCAAATATAAAGACGTCGACTTTGAGGAAATTGCCAAGGCGACCAGGTAATAAATCCTTGCACAACGTTCGCAAGAGAAAAGTAAAGGAGAGATAGACGAAAACCTTCGTGGAGACGTAGCTGCTTTCAGTTGACCAGCCGATGTACTAAGCCTTCCCCAATTTCAATAAATAGGCATTGGCTTTTGAACCGTCGGCAGCTACTTTTTAACAAAGAACAGTTCAACTATTCCTCTCACTGACTGCCCATCCTTCCGATAAAACTTCCGCCTGCTCCAAAACAGTGAGCGTTGCTTTTTCCTGCTTGTCAGGCGGGTAGCCGCGCTTGCGCAAGATACGCTTGACCAGCAGGCGAAGATGGGCACGGACATCCTCACGCAATGTCCAGTCAATAGTAACGTTGCCGCGCACCGTCTCGACCAGTTCACGGGCGATATCCCGCAGGGTTTCATCGCCAAGCACCTTGACCGCACTGTCATTGGTCTCAAGCGCGTCGTAAAAGGCGAGTTCATCCTCTGATAACCCGAGCTTTTCACCGCGGGCGCCGGCCTCGCGCATCTCGCGGGCAAGCTGGATCAACTCCTCGACTACCTGCGCCGCCTCGATGGCACGGTTTTGATAGCGTCTGATAGTTTGCTCCAGCATCTCGGTAAAAGAGCGCGCCTGGACGACGTTTTTCCGCCGGCGAGCAGCAAGTTCACCTTTCAGTAACTTTTGCAACAGCTCAACGGCAAGATTGCGCTGCGGCATATCCCGCACCTCCGCCAGGAATTCATCCGACAGGATGGAAATGTCGGGTTTTTGCAAGCCCGCAGCGGCGAAAATGTCAATCACTCCCTCGGACGCCACCGCACGTGAGATGATCTGGCGCACGGCGTGGTCCAGTTCCTCTTCAGGTCGAGAATCCGTCGGCGTGCGCTTGGCCAGCACTGACTGCACGGCCTGGAAGAACGCCACGTCATCACGGATACGCATTGCCTCCTCGTGCGGTACGGCCAGTGCAAAGGCCTGGGAGAGCTCACGCACGGCATTTACGCAACGTTCCTTGCCGTTCTCCTGGGCCAGGATATGCTCCTGTGCACTTGGCAACAGACCCAGCTTTTCCCTCGACGTACCGGACACCCACTTGGACCAGTCAAAGCCGTGGAACAGGCCACAGCAGATCTCGTGCTTCTCAAGCATTACTGCCACTGCATCTTCCTGTTTGAGTGCCGTCTTCCCGGTGCCACCACTCTCGGTATAAGTCGCCAGGGCACGCTTGAGTTCGTGGGCGAGTCCCAGGTAATCAACCACGAGTCCACCCGGTTTATCCCTGAACACCCGGTTGACCCGCGCAATTGCCTGCATCAGCCCGTGGCCGCGCATCGGCTTATCCACGTACATGGTATGCAGGCTCGGCGCGTCGAAACCGGTGAGCCACATGTCACGCACCAGCACGATGCGGAGCGGGTCACCGGCGTCGCGAAAGCGTAACGCCAGCGCCTCGCGCCGAGGCTTGTTGCGGATATGCTGCTGCCATTCGGGTGGGTCGGACGCGGAACCGGTCATCACGACCTTGATGCTGCCCTTATCGTCATCATCGTGATGCCATTCAGGGCGCAGACGCACCAGTTCCCGGTAGAGGTCGATACAGATACGCCGACTCATGCAGACGATCATGGCTTTACCGTCAAGTGCCTCCATACGCTGCTCGAAGTGGCTGACAATATCCTCGGCGATCAGCTTCAGCCGCTTCCTGGTGCCAATAATGGCTTCGAGTTGCGCCCACCTGGTCTTGAGTTTCTCTTTGCGGTCGATCTCTTCGCCTTCAGTCGCTTCTTCAAACTTCGGGTCGATTGTCGGTTTCTCGTCCTCATCCAGGGCCAGCTTCGCCAGGCGGCTCTCGTAATAGATCGGCACCGTTGCCTTATCATCGACTGCACGCTGAATGTCGTAAACACTGATACAGTCGCCGAACACCGCGAGAGTATTTTTGTCCTGCGACTCGATTGGCGTCCCGGTAAAGCCGATAAAAGAAGCGTTGGGAAGGGCATCGCGCATGTGGCGTGCGTAGCCATCGATGAAGTCGTACTGACTGCGGTGCGCTTCATCAGCAATGACAACAATATTGCGTCGCTCGGAGAGAGTAGGGTGAGTATCCCCTTTTTCTTCAGGAAAAAACTTTTGGATAGTCGTAAACACCACGCCACCTGATTCCACTGAAAGCCTGCGCCGCAGGTCGCTCCGGCTTTTCGCCTGTACCGGCGGCTGGCATAGCAGGTCCTGGCAGCGAGCAAAAGTGCCGAAAAGCTGATCGTCGAGATCGTTGCGATCAGTCAATATCACCGCGGTTGGGTTGGCCATATCCAGCTCGCGGATGATGCGCCCGGTATAAAAAGCCATCGTCAGGCTCTTACCCGAACCCTGGGTGTGCCAGACGACACCGATACGGCGATCACCAGGCTTGCCTCCCAGCTTGTGCCCCGACTCATAGCGACCGGATTCCTCGGTAATGCTCATGGCTTTGGCGGCACGCAAAGTTTCCGCAACTGCCGTCTCGACCGCATGAAACTGATGGTAGCCTGCCATCTTCTTGACCAGTGCACCACTACTACCGCTTGTCTGCCCGTCCTCAAACACGATGAAATCACGGAGCAAAGCCAGGAACCGGCGTTGCTCACAGACGCCCTCAAGCATGACCTGTAGTTGGAGCAGACGAGGGCTGGCCAGTTTCTCACCCGAAATCGTACGCCAGGGTTTGAACCACTCCCGTCCGGCAGTCAGTGTACCGATACGTGCCTCCGTCCCATCCGAGACTATCAACACTGCATTCATGGCGAACAGCGATGGCAGTTCAGCCTTGTAAGTCTGGAGTTGCTGCCAGGCAGTCCAGATCGTCGCGTCCTCGGCTGCCGGGTTTTTGAGTTCGATAACGCCAAGTGGCAGGCCATTGATAAACAGCACCAGGTCAGGTCGGCGTTTATGCTTGTTCTCGAAAACTGCGAACTGGTTCACCGCAAGCCAGTCATTATTGGCAGGATTATCGAAGTCAATCACCTGAGCCTGTGCACCTTTGATAGCACCGTCATCAGTACGATACTCAACTGTTACACCTTCTACCATCATCCGGTGAAAGGCGCGATTGCGGATTTCCAGAGTTGATCCTTCCGGCCGGACCAGTTTACGAAAAGCGTCATCGAGTGCCGTAGCAGGAAGGTTAGGGTTCAACTGCGCCAGGGCATCTCGAAGCCGCCGCTCCAACACGACCTCGTCATAATTGGTGCGCTCCGCACCCAGCGTATCCGGCGCGATATCGGGGCCGTGAGCAATCTTCCAGCCAAGACCCTCAAGCCAACCGAGGGCAGCATCCTCAACATTGGATTCATTAATTTGGCTCATGGACATATCCAATACTTGGCAGCGTATCAGACGAACTCTTTTATTTTTGGATGGGGGTATGCTAACAATTTACTCAATGTAGTGAGTAATTTTACTCAGTACTCTGAGTAATCTGTAACCAGCATACTTCAGCTACTCTCTTGGGAGAAGGTCAGAGGATAACAGTTCGAGTCGCTCAACCGACTCTATGAACCCAATCTTTCTCAAAGGGGCGATTCTAGACCCAAGCTGTTCTCCAATTAAATTAATGACATCTTTTGCATGCTTTCGGTCTACCTTGTGTGCTGCTTCGTCTCCAACCATGTCCTGATATCTCTCATAGAGTGGCGAACTTATCGAGTAAGAAAGTTCTTGAGCAGCTATTATGACTATAGCTTCAAATATCGCTTCATAAGGAAGGGGCTCCTGCTTTACTTGAAGACTGCTTGCTTCAGACCGGTCAAAGATCTTGTTAACGACCTCGAGATCTGAAATTTCGCGCCGAACAAATCTGTAATAGAGATTGGTATCAATCGTCCGCAAGATCAAGGCTACAACAGTTGCCAGCATAAAAGACCGCCGGTTGTTGCCTAATGAAGCGAATACCAGCCCCAGACAATGGATGGACTGTGCAATTGTTCGAAGACTGAGATTGTGTACACTAAAAAAGTAATATAACAATCCTCGGATGGTATCAATTTCTTGGTGTACCTCATTGTCTTTCGTTCGCTTGAAGTAATCGTCTATCCCTATTGCCAAAAGCATCCCATTGATAAATGTGTCTTGTCCGGGATCAGGCAGTCGGAAGTCTACATCAAAGAAACGGCGCAGATACTCTTGAGCATCAAAATCACTACCGTAGAGTGCTGTGACGGAATTGGCAAGCTCAGAGCGATTAACAGCCAACACGAAAACAACATGATCTACTGTGAACAGATGCTTGGCGACCTCAAGAAGCTCAACAGCGTAGGAAGGACGACACCTGTCCAACTCGTCAATGATCACGACCAGGGGCTTACCATCGTTTTTTTCTGAAAGCTCATCAGCTATATCCTGCAACGCACGCCTGAACTTCTTGATTGATTCTTTTGCCTTCCCGTATGCAGACAACTTTTCTTCGGCATAAGACGCGAGAGCACTGCCAACTTCCTTTTCAAATAGCGGGCTGATATCCAAAACGCTTGCTGTTGTAAAACGAATAACCCCTGGGATGACTCGTCGAATAACTTCCTTGGCATACTTCTTTACTTCGGTGATATTCTCCTCCATCGGTCCATTACCAATTGCCTGAAGCCCCTCCGTTAGTTCCGTCGATAAAGTGACAAAAGGATCTTCGGAGAAATCATTCTCCCATGCATTGAACTCGACAATTGGAAACTGCTGGTTGCGCAAGTACTGCGCCCAAATCTTGAGAAACGTCGTTTTTCCGTTGCCCCATTCGGCATCGACTGCCAAAACACACGGGCCTTCAAAAGAACCAACTAGATGAGTGAGTACCTCAATGGGTTTCTTTCGACCGAGCAGGTCGTTTTTGAAAGGATCGTCCGGAGGTACTTCGATATCACGAGGTTGTATGCGTATTCCCATGTTATAAGAGTACTCGAAGCCGTTTAGCTAGGTTAAAGAGATGAATTGACTATCGGCCTCGGTGAAGGCGGTCATGCTACATAGAAAGTTTAGAGTTTGGTTTGCTGGAGTAGGGTATACCTTTCGGCGGCTAGCCGGAGCTTTCGGGAAACTCTCTTCGGAGCGTTGCCAAAACATCACCGAAGGTCGCCTTAATGTTACCTTTAGAGAACCGTATCTGATGGACTCCGAAAATGTTCGAAAATTCCTCTACACCTTCTTCCAATAGGATTATGGCACGGCTGAATCCTAAGCGTCCCTGGAAGAGACCTAACTCATGAACTACATTCAGTCGCGGCTGAAATTTACCGTCCTTTGTTTCGTCTTCTCCTGTCATCACTAAAATTGCGAATGCACTTTCCTTGAGCATTTCCTCAAGGATATCTCGTATTTCATGCCCAGCCCGTGCACCAACTTCATAGGTCACAATTTCATATCCGTGCTTATCTTGAAGATGATCCTTAATATCTCTCCACTGAATATCTTGGCCATGTCCAATGAAAATCGTAGGCTTCGTGAAGGAAGGTACAACTGGTAATTTAGAATCCGCAGCATGTTTTTCGAAAACATTGAATACGGCTTCGATTTTGGAGCGATCTGGAGCCTTTATCTCAATAGTAGTATTTCTGTTGTCACCTGTACTAAATACTGACACTGAAAATTCGCTTATTAGATGAGAGGTGCCAAAACCAAGAGTAATTCTGAAACATGCAGATCCTTTGGCTTGGCGATAATCAGAAAAAAATTCTTCCACCGAGTCATGCCCAATTTCGGCACCGTCAACATCAACATTAAGAGAGTAGATAGGTTGGTGCTTTTTTCTAGGATTAATTTGATGCAGAAATGTTTGATATCCTTCTCTTAGAACATCGGCAGAAAAGTATGTATGAGGGTATCGTTTAGTTTTTTTCATTTACACTACCCTCTTAAATCGAACACTGATTGTGCGCCCACCCGTATTTCTCCTGATACCAGCTTTGGCAACAATGCATCTCGCAGGACAGTAAGGTTACCGGATTCGCGCTCGTTTGAGACGACTCGGTCATGGAGCGGGCGGATATGCTTCTCGAACGCGGTCATAACTGCCTTTCTTGGCAAAACTAAGACAAGTTGGCGAAAGTTACTTTTGCTTATTTCAAGAAAAGTCGAACCATTCGCGTAGTTGACTATCTCTTCCTGGGACGCCTTGCTCCAGTAAAGTATAAACAGGTTCGATACTCCTCGTGAGGGCGGTATAGCAATAAACCCTTGGTTGATGGCTACCGGAATCTCTGCAATGGCAAGGTAACCGATAGGTGCCCTCGACGACAAAAGCACTGTGCCACGTGGTAGAAGCCCTGAACTAATCTTAGCTAGACCAGCATCCGTAATCTTACGTTCAGTTCTCAAGAGAACCGGTGTGGAGAGAGTAGAAAGATCCTTTGGCGTTGCCCAGTAGTGAGTGCCGCCTTCCCAGTAGCTGCGGTTCTTGGTGCTAGGTGTGGTTCCTCCCACAACTGTAGCAAGCTGGTCAATCGTTCCAACTTCCCATCCTTCCGGTATCTGGCCTAACTCTGAGTTCACGAAGCGGTCGGGGAAGAGGGCGGCGATGTCTGGGTCCATTCTGTCGAGGTAAGCGCGGGCGCGTTCGACTGTCCAGTCGCTTCCCTTTGAGGAGGGATGATCTCTGAGGGCAGCCTTTGCGTGGACGGGGTCGAAGTCCACAAACCATGACTTGAATAATGCTTGCGCCATTTCTTCCAGTGTCTCGTTCATACGGCGGTTCAGTTCGATCTTGTCATCCAGCGTGCCGAGGACGTGGGCGATGGCACGTTGTTCAGGGAGAGATGGAATCTTCACACGATGCCTTTTAAGTATCTCCGTCTTTAGATTAGTAAAAACTGTACCGCTTCCCTGTCGAATTAAACGTGGTTTCTCAAATAGGAGCAGGTAGTAACAAAATAGCTTGTCGATACCTCGAAAATCACGAAGCAATAGCCAGCCGTCATGAATACATGCTTCGATACCGACAAACCTTGGAATACCAGGTGTTGCGCTGTTGCTAAGAATCAAATCACCAGGAAAAACAGAGACACTTTTGGCAACCCCATTTGGTCGAATTCGTTCTTTCGTATATTCGATGAAACGTGAATTAGTTGCCGAGGCATCAGCTATCTTCACCCAAGGAATACCTTCCTCTGAAATCCATTCATGAATAGGACGTGGTGAAGCTCCTCTCTTAATGTCACATAAGGTAGCAAATTCAAATTCTTGCCACTCACTCGATTCAACTGTAAGAGTTGCTGTCATGCTTGCAGGGCCGCTGGTCAACGAAGCAGAGATGGGCACATATTTCTTCTCAATCTCGCGGTGAAAGCTCTCCGGCAGGCGTGCCCAGTCGCGGGCTTCTACCAGGAAGGGGATAGTGGACCTCTGGATAGCTTCGGTGAAGTCGGCAAGCTGTCCAATTTCTATTTCTTGCAGGTCTGGTCCGCGCAGCACCAAGTCGAGATCACTACCGTCATGGCTTTGGCCGCTCACGCGGCTTCCATAGGCCCAGACTTCCACGTCGGGCAGGTGCTCGCGCAACAGTGCCTCAAGTTGTTCGCGGTGCCTCGGCTCGAGGTGCAGTTGCTCAGTCATCTTTCGCTTCCTCGATTACGTCAGCCAAGGCTTTGGCATCAGCGAGGAAGCCTGGCAACAGCTTCAAGGTAGACCCTGTAAAGCCTTCGCCGTAGTTGTGCGCCGTATTGTTGCGATTGTCGCGGTATTGCAGCCAGCGCTCGCACGCCTGCACGTCGATTAAATCGTGTTTGGCAGCATGGCGGAATATGTCTCTGAAGGTAAGGCGATCGGCTTCCCGGTTAGTTGCGAACCAGGCACGTAAACGTTTTTTCAGCAGTTTGCCGCTTTGTTCCAGGATGATCTCGAATTCCTTGATGCAGGCTGCACGGTAGATATCGTAAGTAATATCATCGAGGTCGTTTTGATCCGGGTACTTCAGTGCGGCTTCCAGTGTTTGAATACACCGCTGGAAGTAGTTCGTATCAATACTCATGCCTGTTGCTTGTTTTCAAATCCCGGTTTCTTTAGATTTTTAATGCTGGCGGTCTCCATTATCTCGTTTGTCTCTCATGTATGAACTAAAAGAGGGCTAGCGTATCACTTTATATAAAAAGTGATACTAAAAACTCGTTGTGTATCAAAAGTGAGATCAAAATACTTCGGTTCCCTCCGAGATATTCAGAAGTTCGGGAAACAAGAGCAAAGCACCACGACGACCACTGCTGGAGGCGGAAACCTTCAGGATGCCGCTCTCACGCAGTACTCGAAGGATCCGCCACGCCGTCGGGGATGGGATATCTGCTTCGGCCACAAAGTGAGCACCCCGAAAGATCGGACACTCGAAAAGCCAATCCAGCGCATGGATGGCGTACTGGGAGCGAGTCAACTTCGCGACTCGAGTCTTCATGTCGTTGTAAAGATCGATAATACCTTCTGCCTTCTTCAGGTTATCTTCGGCTTGCAGACGAACGGCCTCAAGGAAGAATCGGCACCAACTGGTCCAGTTATCATCGCGGGAGATAGCGAACAAACCATCATAATAGGCGTCACGGTGGGCTTCGAAATAGGCGCTGATGTAGAACATTGGCTCGCGTATAAGGCGGACTTGCCACAGGAACAGCGGCACGAGCATACGCCCCAGGCGGCCATTGCCGTCCAGGAACGGATGCAGAGCCTCGAATTCTGCGTGCAGGACGGCCAGTTGGACCAGCCGGTCGGGCACTTCTGCATGAATGTAGCGTTCCCATGCCCCCATGGCTTGGGGGAGCATGTTCGCCTCAATAGGCACGAAACGGGCCTCTTCGAGGGTGCAGCCGGGCGGCCCGATCCAGTTGGGAGTGCGCCGGTACTGGCCGGGCGACTTGCCCTCGCCACGTACTCCGTGCAGCAATACCGAGTGTGCTTCTTTGATCACCCTTTGACAAAGCGGCAGCATCTCCAGTTGTTTCTCCGCTTGGCGCATGGCAGCACGATAGTTGAGAATTTCCTGGATGTCGTCTCGACGCTCCGGAGAGGCTGGTTTCCCACCAGCCTCGAACTCCAGCACCTCTCCCATCGTGGCCTGTGTGCCTTCGATCCGCGAGGAGAGCACTGCCTCCTGCGTAATTAATGGCGACTTCAGAAGCTCCGGATTGGGGATCGCCGCAAGCACTCCGTCGTAGCGCGCCAATGCCGCAGCAGCCGGACCGATGAACGGGATCAGCTTCGGCCAGTCGAGCTGTTTTTCAGGCGGGAACCGTCCTGCGTGGTAAAGAACTGCAGGCATCAGTCCGCTCCGAATCCCAGTGCTTTCAGGTTGTCAGCAATGGCAGCATCCAGTTTTGCAGCTTCGGCTTGTTGTTCATGAAGCTGTGCAACGAGTCGTTTCATCTTGTCTTCAAATGGTTCGCTGTCTTCTTCCTGTGGTTCTGCACCGACGTAGCGGCCGGGAGTGAGTACGTGGCTGTGCTTGCGTACTTCTTCCAATGTTGCGCTTTTGCAGAAGCCGGGGACGTCGGCATAGTCGTCCATGTCCTTCTCACCGCGCCAAGCATGGTAGGCGTCGGCGATGCGGGCGATTTCTTCGTCCGTCAGCTCACGGTGAGTGCGGTCAACCATGCGTCCCAGCTTGCGGGCATCTATGAAAAGGATTTCGCCGTGCCGGTCGCGGTACTCGCCTCCTCGACGATTTCGTGCCAGGAACCACAGGCAGGCGGGGATTTGAGTCGAGTAGAAAAGCTGGCCGGGCAGGGCGATCATGCAGTCCACCAGGTTTGATTCGATCAGGTTTTTTCTGATTTGTCCCTCACCAGAGCTGTTTGACGACATTGAGCCGTTGGCAAGCACGAAACCGGCAATGCCGTTGGGCGCGAGGTGATGGATGATATGCTGTACCCAGGCGAAGTTGGCGTTACTCTTGGACGGG
This sequence comes from Gammaproteobacteria bacterium, assembly GCA_965215055.1. GTDB lineage: Bacteria > Pseudomonadota > Gammaproteobacteria > UBA4575 > UBA4575. Next base: position 317,849 of record OZ244046.1, on the reverse strand, counting down.
ATACCGTGTTGCCAGCGCCTGTCATCGGCAAGTTGTTCACCGCCCCAGTCGGAGACGTTGAAAGGCGGATTGGCGAGAATGAAGTCGGCCTTGAGATCGGGGTGACGGTTGTCGTGGAAGCTGTCGCCGTGGGCAATCTGGCCCTCGATGCCGCGGATGGCAAGGTTCATCTTGGCAAGCCGCCAGGTTGTATGGTTCGACTCCTGGCCGTAGATGGAAATGTCACCCCTGGCCTTGCCTCCGTTACCATTCCCGCTGGCGTGCGCCCGGATGAATTCTACCGACTGGATAAACATGCCGGATGAACCGCAACAGGGGTCGTAGACTCTGCCTCGATAGGGTTCCAGCATTTCGACCAGCAGCTTGACCACGCAGCGCGGGGTGTAGAACTCGCCGCCTTTTTTGCCTTCGGCACTTGCGAATTGCGACAGGAAGTACTCGTAGATGCGGCCGAGCACGTCCTTGGAACGAGCGTTTTCGTCACCTACCTTGATGTTGCTTATCATGTCGATAATCTGGCCAAGCCTCTGCTTGTCAAGTGCCTGGCGAGCGTAGTTCTTGGGAAGTACGTCTTTGAGTGATGGGTTGTCGCGTTCGATGGCAGTCATTGCATCGTCGACCCGTTGACCGATAGTGGGCTGCCTTGCTTCGGCCTTGATATGCGTCCAGCGTGCTTCGGATGGTACCCAGAAGATGTTCTCGGCCCGGTATTCGTCCGGGTCTTCAGGGTCAGCACCTTCGGCTCGCTCGGATTCGAGACAGGCGTGCTTTTCCTCGAAGGCGTCTGAAATGTATTTCAGGAAGATCAGGCCGAGCACGACGTGCTTGTACTCGGCGGCGTCCATCGAGCCCCGCAGCGCGTCGGCCATTTTCCAAAGCTCGGCTTCATGGCCGGTCGTGGCGCCGTTGTTGTCAGGCTGGGTTTTGGCTTTTCGTTTCCTGGACATCGCTATTACATCGAAAATTGCATAAGATAAACTGTGTCTTGCTGCCGGGAAGTATATTAACCGTTCATGAAGAATAAAAAGCTGTTATTCGTTGCAGGAATAGTTTCGTTATTTGTCGGCCTGGTAGCAGGCGTGTTTGCCCTGGTCAGGTCCGGCCTGGTAAGTCCGCAATTAGGGTTGTTGATGCTGATCTCCTTGTTGGGGATATACGTGGGTTTTGGTGTGCTTATATTAGCCTATCGCCTTGTTATGAAGCTAGGCTGATGCGGGAGAGTCTGTCATGAATGATCTGTTGATTATAAACGCAAGGCTCGTGAATGAGCACGTTGTTTCCGAGCAGGACGTCCTGGTCGCAAACAAGAGAATTACGCAAGTCGGCAAGGACCTTCAGCATACAGAGGCAAAACGTGTGCTTGATGCGGATGGAATGTTCCTGATGCCGGGGATGATAGATGACCAGGTGCATTTCCGTGAACCCGGACTCACGCACAAGGCTGACATGGATACTGAATCGCGCGCAGCCATTGCAGGCGGGATTACCAGTTTCATGGATATGCCGAATGTAAACCCACCAACGTTAAGCGTCGATCTGTTGCAGCAGAAGTACCAGGTTGCACACCAAAGGGCTCATGCAAATTATGCTTTTTACATGGGCTCGAGCAACAATAACCTGGAAGCGATAAAAAGTGTACCTGTAGACCTCGCCTGTGGCGTCAAGGTGTTCATGGGTGCTTCAACCGGCAATTTGCTTGTAGATGATGACGACGCGCTGGAGGGGATATTCGCAAGCGCCAGGGTTCCGATTATCACGCATTGTGAAGACCCCGTGTTGATTGAACAGAATCTTGAAAAATTCCGGCGTAAGTACGGTGACGATATTCCCGTTGAATACCATCCCGTGATTCGCTCGGAAGAGGCCTGCTATAAATCTACGCTGAAGGCCATTACCCTGGCGAGGGAGCATGGCTCACAGTTGCACGTTCTGCATCTCTCTACAGCCAAGGAACTGGACCTGTTTACGGCAGGAGAGATAGAGGGTAAATCCATTACTGCCGAGGTATGCGTGCATCACCTGTTTTTTAACGAGGCGGATTATGCCGAGAAAGGCGCGCTGATCAAGTGCAACCCGGCCATCAAGACTTCGCGCGATCAGAAAGGACTTTTGCAAGGCGTGAACGAAGATCGAATTGATATTATTGCGACCGACCATGCCCCGCATTTGCTGGAGGAAAAGCACGGCAATTATTTTGATTCACCGGCGGGGCTGCCGCTGGTACAACATGCACTGCCAAGCATCCTGGAGCATTACCACGACAAGGCTCTTAGTATTGAAAAGATAGTTGAGAAGACAAGCCATAACGTGGCAAAACGGTTTGCCGTGATGGAACGGGGATTCGTTCGGGAAGGATATTTTGCAGACCTGGTGCTGGTAGACGTCAACAGGAAGTCCACTGTCACGGCGGATAACGTTTTGTACAAGTGCGGCTGGTCGCCGTTTGAGGGCTATACGTTTCGCTCCACGATAGATACGACTATTCTCAACGGCCGGGTCGTTTATGAGAAGGGCGAGTTCCCGGAACACCCGTTTTACGGTGAAAGACTGACGTTTGATCGAAAAGCATGAAGCGTTTAATCATCATTCATCTTGTTTTTTTAGTCGTTGCCTTGCTGATAGCTTTCGTCCTGATACCCATGGAAAAGATATACTTTGATAAGGTCGCAGCCGAATGGGCCGAAAGTTACTACCGCGATGCAATAACGTTCAACAGCTACAAGGCATGGGGAGTCGTTTTCACCTGGTTCCTGGGCTTAAGCTGTGGAAGACTAATTCTTAGGGCAATCATGAGATAGCACGTGGTATTTCAACACCGATCGCCATACCCTCTCTCCCTGTAGAAACTTGAAGCTGACTCAACCCGAAGCAAGCTCCAGGGATATAAACGTTCTGTTTGTATGCATGGGGAATATCTGCCGTTCCCCGACGGCACACGGCGTCTTTCAAAAACTTGTTGAGGAACAGTCGCTGCACCACGTAATCGGTGTCGATTCGGCAGGCACTTACGCCGGGCAAGCAGGCAAGCCTCCGGACCCCAGGGCGAAAACTGCCGCAGCCCGTCGTGGCTATGATTTAAGTAAAATACGGGCGCGCAAGGTGGATGCTTCCGACTTTTTGAGATTCGACTATTTGCTGGCGATGGATAAGGAGAATAAACGAGACTTGCTGGAACTCTGCAAAGAAAAAGAGAAGGGCAGGGTTAAGCTCTTCCTGGATTTTGCCGAAAACCTGAAGACTACCGAAGTCCCCGACCCTTACTATGGTGGCTCAAAAGGCTTTGAAATGGTGCTGGATATGGTTGAAGAGGCCTGTCGTGGTCTGCTTGAACATATCAAGGCAAGGCACGCCATAGTACCAGGGTAACCAGGCAAAAGGTTTGCAACCGGAGATTAAGGATTGAATCCGCGCTTGATCCAGTAGTCCAGGCTGATATACCTGCCTCCGCCCAGGAAAAACAGGGCTGCCAACATGACAAAGTAGGTGGCTGCCCACTCTATGCCGTTGTTGGATACGACGAAGCTGCCATGCTCCGTCAGCCAGTCGTAATTACCGTGTTCTCGTAAAATACTTTTTGCCCGGGTCAGCCGCTCCGCCGCCTCACCAACGTTAGAGGAAGCATAAGGGCTCATCGGATCGTGTATGTGCTGCCAGCCGTTATTGAGATGCACCGTTGTGCCCGCGACGATCATTGTTATCATCAAGGGAATACATATCCAGCGGGTTGCCAGTCCCAGGGCCAACAGAATTGCACCGATATACTCTGCACCCCAGGCCAAGTAAGCATTCAGCGCAGGAAACGGCAAGCCCAAACCCCACTCGGTATTGCCGAACCATTCGATGACGGAGTCCAGCGAACTGTCTTTATCGAAAGGATTCCATTTATTGCTGCCGGCCACCCAGAATACGGGAACCAGGTACAGTCTCAGTAACGCGGAGCCGACAAAGGCGAGATTTTCCCTGGTCTTGTCAAGCACCCCATTGTCTTTGCCAAAAAGACTGGTCATGCCGCTGCTGTTCATTGCCCCTCCTTATTGTTCTTTACTACATTCTTCATTCAGATCTTGAAGGTGGTCTTCAGCGATTTTACCATGGGTGGGCTCACCTTGCTTTGAGTTGATCCCACGTTTTCGGCTGCCATTCTCTAGCCAGACGCCGGGCAGTTGCCACTTCTTTCCGGGTCATTTCTTCCACAATTTTGTCACGCAGCTTCTTCGATTTATCCAGCCGGTCATCATTCGAGGAAAATCCTGAAATTGCCAAGCTATACCATTTATATGCCTCTACATGATCTTGTGCCATGCCAATCCCTTCCTTGGCACACCAGCCAAGGCTGTACTGAGCTGGTACATAACCTTGTTCAGCTGCCCATCGGTGCCATTTGACTGCTTCCGCATCATTCTGCGGTACGCCCCGACCATTCCTGTACATCCAGCCAAGGCTGTGCTGAGCCCTGGCATTACCTCGTCTGGCTGCTCGCCGGTACCATTTGGTTGCTTCCACATCGCTCTGCGCCACACCGCGCCCTTCCTCGTACATCCAGCCAAGGTTGAACTGAGCCCAGGCATCATCTTGTCCAGCCTCTTGTTTTTCTGCCTCAGCGACCGTAGCCTGCTGTTCTTCCTTCTGTGCCCATAGTGAACACCATGCTTCCAGGTCCTGGGGGCGGTCTTCAGCCTTTACAGCCAGCCCCCGGTCTACTGCCGTTAGCAGGCCTTCGGTGTACTGGTCCTCTGCCAGTTCCGATGCCGAGGTCAAGGCTTCACCCTGTGCTCGCTCCGTGGCATCCTGTGGTACAGTTCCGGTGATGCAACGATACGCCACTGCACTCAAACCGTAGACGTCTGTCCACGGGCCCTGTTGCTTGCCACGAGTGGAGTATTGCTCCAGGGGCGCATACCCTGCTGTCGCTACGGCGGTTACACTGCGGCTGCGTGCTCCTATCGCCTGGCGCGCCGCGCCGAAATCAATGAGTACCGGAGAACCATCTTTTCTTAACAGGATGTTCTTCGGTGTGATGTCTCGATGCAGATAGCCTGTTGCATGTACTTGTTCCAGACCCTTGATTAAAGGATTCAGAATGGCCATGAGCTGGGATTCATCCAGAGTGTTCTCGCGCTTTAATCGTTCACTGAGTGTTTCGCCTTCAATGTATTCCATGACGATATAGCCACTGCCGTGTGCCTCGAGGTATCTGTGAATGCGGATGATGCTGGGATGATTCAGACTGGCTAATGCCCTGGCTTCGTCCAGAAAGCGTTTCAGCCCCCAAGTATAATTTTCGGATTCAGAGGGAGACCGGGGATGGATGCTGCGATCTTCCGTACGGACAGCGAAGTCCCTGGGCAAATACTCTTTGATGGCAATCTTGCGATCCAGCAGAGTATCCTGGACCAGATAGGTGATACCGAACCCTCCGACCCCCAGCACCGATAAAAACTTGTACTCCTGCACCTGGTAACCTCCAGGTAAGGCGTCTGGATGATCGGCAGAGGTCATGGACGTGAGAGTTGTTAATGATTGACCCAGTTTTTATCCAATGTCCCTTTTATCCCTCCTTGTTTTTCTTTGCTAAAAGCTACAAGGGTTCCTGCACAATTTCCCGGGTTGTATGGACAAGACGCGCCTAGCTACCTGTTTCAGAGTTCGCAGACTGGCCGGACTGCCTGCCGGGATTATTTTTTTGCGAAGATGAATAGCCAAAGTTCGGTTTCCGTTGATAGTTCCTGCCGTTTCTCTTGTCGCCACCCCTGCGCGCACCAGCAGTTCTGCGCGAGTTGTCGTCTCTTCTCCGGTAATTGCCACCACGGTGATCATCGCGGGATTGGCGTCTTTGGCCATTGGTGCGGCCTCGATAGTCGCTTTTGCCACGATAGCCTCGTGAACGCCGCCTTGGCTGACTTTGCCTGGGACGCTGCCTTGGTTTCGCCTGGTTGTCGCTCCCCTTTAACCATGCAATCAAGCGGCTGAGTATTGGCGGCTTTTTTGGAGCCGGTGCTGAAGTTGCAGTTTGATGAATGGACTTTACTGCCGGCTGTTCTGCCGTAGCAACAGGCGGCCTGGACAGGTTTGTCAAAGTTTCCTGCTGAGGGATCAGTTCATAGCTGGATTTGCTGCTGATTTCCCTGTCGTCATCGCGAATACGTTCCACGACAAAGTGAGGGGTCTCCAGGTTGGGGTCGGGCACGATAATGAGCTGAACGTCATGCCTTGCTTCAATTTCAGCGATGCTGCTGCGTTTTTCGTTCAGTAAAAAGCTGGTTGCATCTACGGGCAACTTGGCAACCACTTTGCCGGTTCTTTCTTTCATCGCTTTTTCTTCAATAAGACGAAGTACGGCGAGCGCCAGCGATTCTATGCTGCGAATTGTTCCATGGCCGGTGCAGCGGGGACATACTATCTGGCTTGATTCCTGTAACGAAGGCCGTAGTCTCTGGCGCGACATTTCAAGCAGGCCAAACCGGGATATTCGCCCGAGTTGAACACGTGCACGGTCAATCTGTAGTGCTTTATGCAGGTGACTCTCAACTTCACGCTGGTTTTTATTTGCCATCATGTCGATGAAGTCGATAACTATCAGTCCGCCCAGGTCACGCAGGCGCAGTTGCCTCGCAATTTCATCCGCTGCTTCCAGGTTGATGTTCAAGGCCGTTTCTTCAATACTCGCTCCCTTGGTTGCCTTGGCGGAATTGACGTCAATGGAGATCATCGCCTCGGTGTGATCAACTGTAATTGACCCACCCGAAGGTAAAGAGATTTCACGATCAAAGGCGGATTCGATTTGAGCCTCGATCTGGTAGCGGTTGAATAACGGTACGTTGTCTTTATACAGCTTGAGCTTTTTAAGGTTGTGAGGCATGACCCGCTCGACGAATTTTCTTGCGTCGTTGTACACGCTTTCATCATCAATGATGATTTCGCCAATATCGTCCCTCAAGTGATCACGCAAGGTACGGATAATAACGTTGCTTTCTTGATAGAGAAGAGACGGACCATCCTGAGATTCGGCAGCCTTCGTGATTGCTGCGCTCAGTTGTTGCAGGTAGTCCAGGTCCCATTGCAGTTCTTCGGCGGAACGACCCACGCCCGCGGTACGCACAATGACTCCCATTTCTTTCGGAATTTCAAGTTGCGACAGGGTACGCCTGATTTCATCACGTTCTTCGCCTTCAATACGGCGGGATACTCCGCCGGTACGTGGACTATTGGGCATTAAAACCAGGTAGCGGCCTGCCAGGCTGATGTACGTGGTTAATGCGGCACCCTTGGTACCACGCTCTTCACGCTCGACTTGCACGACGATTTGTTGCTTTTCAGACAGGAAGTCTTTGATGGACGCACGTTCGCCATCGTTGCTACTTGCCGTCTTGCCTGAGTGGCTACGCGCGATTTCCTTGAACGGCAGAAATCCGTGGCGCTTGGAGCCGTAATTGATAAAGGCGGCTTCCAGGCTTGGTTCTATGCGGGTGACGATACCTTTGTATACGTTACCTTTCTTTTGACTTCGGGATGGCAGTTCGATGTCCAGGTCGTACAATCGCTGTCCATCGACCATACCCACACGCAATTCTTCCTGCTGTGTGGCATTGATTAAAATTCGTTTCATGTTTAGTTTGTTCCATAATCGATGTCCTTCTCAACCTGTTTTACAAATGATTGCTCGTCATGATCTTTACTTAAATAAGACGCCTATGTTTCAACGGCGTACAGGAAAAAAAGAAGGAAAAATGAATTGTGATGCTTAAAAAACTCATCGTTTCATATTGTCAGGCTTGCACTTGCTTAAGCCGCCGAGCAGATAAACAAGTGTTTCCAAGCCAATTTCACGACGCTTGCAATGTATGTCCTGCGTCGTGAAGTACGGGAAATCAAGTTGTGCCAAAGTTGAATGAAAAACTGCTACTTGGCACCATGCGCTGAAATATACGCAATTATTGCAGAATTTACAAGGCAGGCCGTAATAGCTCCGCAGTTTTGGAAAATCGTATGATTAAACGCAAGATGGTCAAATATTCGACATGAGCAGTTCTATACAGCTTGTCGCCACTGAGAAAAGTGGTCAGCGAATTGACAATTTCCTGTTTACCGGTCTGAAAGGTGTCCCCAAGAGCCTGGTTTATCGGTTGTTGCGTACGGGAAAAATCAGGGTCAATGGAAAGCGTGTAAAGCAGACTTATCGGCTACAGGCTGAAGACAAGGTGCTGATTCCAAATATACGCCTGCCCTGGAAGCCAGATAAAAAGCCGGATCTTTCAAGCTACATCCAGGCTCGAATCGAATCTTCAATCCTGTATGAAGATGAATCAGTCCTGGTGCTTGATAAACCTGCTGGAATTGCAGTTCATTCCGGTACCCGGGTGGTCTATGGTGTAATCGAGGCTTTAAGGGTGTTGCGGCCGACTGCACCCTACCTGGAGTTGGTGCACAGGTTGGACCGTGAGACCAGCGGCTGTCTGCTGATTGCAAAAAATAAAGGCATGCTGGATCAACTGCACGAGTTGCTGCGAACTCGCAAGATACAAAAAACATACCTGGCGTTGGTAAAAGGCAAGTGGGAGCTTGGAGAGAAAACCGTAAATACCCCGTTAAAGGGTAAGGTCAAATCTTCCAGGCCCCCGATCAAAAGCGAGAACCATGACGGCTTGAAGGCAGCCACTACAAAATTTACGCCTGACAGGGTATATCGAAGATTCTCGCTGATGCGCATTCAGCCAGGCACCGGGCGCATGCATCAAATTCGCATACACGCCTCTCAAATCGGCTATCCGATAGCTGGTGATCAGAAGTACGGGGACTTTACGTTGAACCGGGAATGTAAAAGAATGGGATTAAAGCGCATGTTCCTGCATGCTTCAAATATCTCGTTTCAATGCCTTGAGGGTGGTAAAAGGTACGATATCATGGCTCCGTTGGAGGATGACTTGAAAGGTTTTCTAGAGCTTTTAGAATCGGATGGTTAAAATGTACCGAGCCATACGCAGGTGCGGTATAGATACTGGCCCGCATAATTGACTACATAAGAATATGGAACCCAAGATCGACCTGGATGAACCTTCAAGCGAGCGGCGCTCCGTCTCGACCTGGGAGCGCGAGGCGATTATCAAGATCGCCACCGCCGGTTTGCAAGAGCAAAAGCGCGCGCGTCGCTGGGGAATTTTCTTCAAGCTGCTGGGGTTTGCTTACGTTACTTTTTTTGTTGTCAGCCTGGTTAACTGGGATTCTGCCAGTCTACCCACTGGTGGCCGGCATACTGCGCTGGTGGAATTGGTCGGGATAATCTCTGATGATGAGAGCGCGAGCGCGAATAACGTTATCTCCGGATTACGCGCAGCTTTTGAGGACCAGGAATCGGCGGCAGTCATACTGAAAATTAACAGTCCGGGGGGAAGCCCGGTACAGGCGAGTTATATCAATCATGAAATCACTCGCTTGCGCAAACTCTATCCAAAGAAACCACTGTACGCGGTTGTCACTGATATCTGTGCGTCCGGTGGAATATTCGTCGCGGTTGCCGCTGACAAAATCTATGCAGACAAGGCAAGTATCGTCGGTTCAATAGGGGTGCGCATGGATAGTTTCGGATTTGTAGATACCATGGAAAAGCTGGGTATTGAACGCAGACTGATGACGGCAGGTGAGCACAAGGGCATCCTGGACCCGTTTTCGCCAGAAGACGATTTTGAAAAAAAGCACATTCAGGCATTACTTGATGAGGTTCATCGGCAGTTTATCGACGCAGTAAAAGAGGGCAGGGGAGATAGACTTGCGAGTGACGCTGATTTGTTTAGCGGACTTTTCTGGACCGGTGAACAGGCACAGCAACTGGGGCTGGTTGACGGATTTGGCAATGCCAGCTACGTTGCACGAGAAGTGGTTGGCGTGGAAGAAATACGTGACTATACCTATCGTGAAGACGTGTTGCAGCGTTTCGCCAAAAGACTTGGCAGTGCCTTGATTCAGCCTGTCCGCGAGGCCATGCTTCGTCCCACGCTGCAATAGGATTTTCTGCTTCCTAAAACTGTATAAGCACGTCAACACCTTCGTTTTTCAGCATTGAAACAAGTTTGATCAAGGGTAGGCCGATCAGTGCGTTTGGATCGTTGCCTTGCATGCTTTCAAGTAAGGTAACGCCAAGCCCTTCTGACTTGAAACTCCCTGCACAGTCATAGGGTTTATCTTTCTGTAGATAGGCGCGTATCTGCTCTTCTGCAAGTGTGCGAAATTTTACCCGGTACGTTTCACAGGCAAGTTGATACTTGTTCGTAGCAGAGTTGAATAAACACAGCCCGGTATGAAAATTTACCCATTTACCACTCGCTGAACAAAGTTGATCGCAGGCTTTGTCCAGGCTGCCAGGCTTGGTGATAATTTTCCCTTCCAATTCTGCACACTGGTCAGAACCGATAACTAATGCCTGCTGATCACGTTGAGAAACGGTCTTTGCTTTCTCGAGAGACAGGCGACTGACGTATTCCTCGGCGGATTCTTCTGCACCAATTGATTCGTCTATACGCGGGGCAATACATACAAGCGAGGGGATTAAAGGACGTAACAATTTTTCTCGATACGTCGAGCTTGAAGCCAAGATGATATTCATTGCGTATGATATACACTGGTTGTATGAAAATGACACGCGCTGACAAGAATATATTGCCTGAGAGACTTGATCCTCAAGCCATGCTTGCCCAAAAAGGTGAGCTCATCGGTTGTGTGCCGGTAAAAGGTATGGCGCGCTTGAAAAATGCCGTAGTTTCGATGAGCCCTGTGGTGATGGTCGATTTGCACTTTGCCCCCGGATTACATGGATTCCCAAAGATTACCGGCTGGATTAAACATGCGCTGTGGCTGCGCTGTGAGCGCTGCCTGGGGGAGATGGAGATATCGATGGAGTTGCCTTTGGAGGTTTGTGTCAAGCCAAAATCGGAACCACTTCCTGAAACCGCAGGTGCCCCCGAGTTTTACGAGTATAGTGGAAGGAGTTTCACGTTGGCCGATTTAATCGAAGATGAGCTGCTGCTGGCACTACCGTTGGCGCCCAAGCACAAGGATATTTCATTGTGCGACCAAAATATGGTAACTTGGCTCGCTGATAAAATTCCAACAGGAAACAAGGATAACCCTTTTTCCATATTGAAACGCTAGTCAGCCTGGAGGACTCAAGTGGCAGTACAAAAGAATAGGAAAACACGTTCAAAGAGAGATATGCGCAGAGCGCATGATGCGTTAAGTGCTGCTACTCTATCTGTTGATAACGTAACAGGCGAAACTCACCTGCGCCACCACGTTACACTGGATGGTTACTACCGAGGTCGTCAAGTGATTATAAAACCTGAAGAAGACGAGGACGATGAAGAATAGTTTTTGCAGGTGCTTCCAGTAAGTTATCACCTGTTTTGTCGGCGAGACAAGCCGGCAGCCAGTGCGGTTATAGCATTTATACCCCAGGCATAGATAACCAGGTGAAAAATTTTACAGTTTCGCTGGATGCCATGGGCGGCGATTTTGGAGCGGCTGTAGTAGTCAAGGCAGCCGTTGAATACCTGGAAAATAATCATGATATCTCCCTGGTGCTGGTAGGAGACCAGGAGGAAATCACTGCTCAACTCGGTAAACTCGGCGTCAAGCCTTACGAACGGTTGAACGTTCATCATGCAAGCCAGCGCATCGAAATGGATGAATCTCCATCCCAGGCACTACGCAATAAAAAAGATTCTTCCATGCGCAAGGCAATCAATCTTGTAAAAGAGGGTGTCGCCGAGGCTTGTGTAAGCGCCGGTAATACAGGTGCCTTAATGGCGACCGCGCGCTACGTGCTTAAAACTTTGCCAAACATCGACCGCCCTGCAATTACCAGTACGATTCCATCCATAAATGGTCAGACTTATATGCTTGACCTGGGTGCCAACGTCGGATGCACCAGTAAACATTTGCTACAGTTCGCGTTGATGGGCGCCGTCCTGGCAACTGCCGTTGATGAACTTGAAGCTCCAAAAATTGGTCTGCTTAATATAGGGGAAGAAGAAATCAAGGGTAATAAGCAAGTCAAAAAGGCAAATGAAATGCTGCAAAAAAGTCACTTGAACTACGTTGGTTACGTAGAGGGTGATGACATTTATTGTGGTGACGTAGACGTGGTGGTATGTGACGGATTTGTTGGCAACGTTGCCTTGAAGTCCAGTGAGGGCGTGGCAAAAATTGTTTCTCACTACGCCAAGCAGGAGTTTGGCAGAAATCTTTTTACCAGGTTTTGCGGGTTGCTGGCATTGCCTGTATTAAAGGCATTCAATCAGCGCATTGATCCGCGCCGCTACAATGGCGCGAGCTTGCTGGGACTGCGCGGCGTAGTTATCAAGAGCCACGGCAGTGCCGATGCGTATTCGTTCCAACACGCCATACACATTGCCCGTACAGAAGCAGCCAAACGGGTGCCTGAACAAATCGGCATGCAAATCGAAGAATATTTAACGCTTGGTAACGCAGCATGATTTATTCCAGGATTTTAGGCACGGGCAGCTATTTGCCGGACAAGGTTTTGACAAATGAAGACCTGGAAAAAATGGTGGACACTTCCGATCAATGGATCCGGGAGAGGACAGGCATAAAAAAACGCCATATCGCCGCAGATGGAGAAACCACTTGTGACCTGGCAGTTAATGCATCCCGCCAGGCACTGGAAATGGCAGATAAGACGAATGCCGATATTGACCTTATTATCGTTGCTACAACCACCGCGGATAAAATCTTCCCGAGTACTGCGTGCCTGTTGCAAAAACGCCTGGATATTCACGGGTGCGCGGCATTTGACGTACAGGCCGTATGCACGGGCTTTGTCTATGCGCTGGCTATTGCAGATAATTTTATCCGTACCAAGTCTGCAAGTTGTGTGCTGGTTGTAGGCGCTGAAACACTATCGCGGATTTTGGATTGGAATGATCGCAGCACTTGTGTCTTGTTTGGTGACGGGGCAGGTGCCGTAGTGCTCGGGACGTCCGAGAAACCCGGAATCTTATCTTCGCATTTGCACGCAGATGGCAGCTATGAACACTTGCTGCACGTGCCGTACGGCATTTCCATGGGCTATCAGCAACTGAAAGCCGGTGAGGCCTACGTCTACATGGAGGGTAACGCAGTTTTCAAAATGGCGGTAAATACGTTGGGCAGGATAGTCGATGAAACTCTGGCGGCAAATAAAGTCGATAAAAGTGATATCGATTGGCTGGTTCCGCACCAGGCGAATAACCGCATTATCGAAGCTACTGCGCGTAAATTGAAGATGCCCATGGAGCAAGTCGTTGTAACCGTGTCGGAACACGGCAACACCTCTGCCGCGTCCATACCATTGGCGCTGGACGTAGCAGTTCGTGACGGCCGCATTAAGAGAAATGAAGTGCTCATGCTGGAGGCATTTGGTGGCGGATTCACGTGGGGGTCTTCTTTATTGAAGTTTTAGACAATGAAGGCAGCCCAGGGCCTATTGAGCAGGAATACCAGGTTCGATCATAAGCAATTTATACAAACGCTTACCCATGACCCCGGCGTGTATCGTCTGCTCGATGCCGAGGGAGGATTACTCTACGTAGGAAAAGCCAAGGATTTGAAAAAAAGGGTAGCGACTTATTTCTCCAGAAGTCAAAGAGGCCCGCGTATTGCGAAGATGACGGCCCAAACTGCCAACGTTGAAATCACGATCACCAATACCGAAGCAGAGGCATTGTTACTCGAAAATAATTTAATCAAGCAACATCACCCGCGTTACAACATATTGTTGAGAGATGACAAGAGTTATCCCTACATCTTTATATCCTCCAATCACAAGTACCCACAAATTACTTTTCATCGGGGTAAACGTAATAAGGCAGGTAGATACTTCGGACCTTATGCGAGCGCGGGTGCAGCCAGAAACGCCCTCAGTTTGTTACAAAAAATCTTTAAGGTCAGGCAATGCGATGACAGTTTTTTTAACCATCGCAGCCGACCTTGTTTGCAGCACCAGATTGATCGTTGCAGTGCCCCTTGCGTAGGATTTATAGGTGAGGACAAGTATAGAAATGAGATCCGTGCCGCAATCGAATTTCTTGAAGGTAAAAGCCATAAGCTGATAGACCGCTACGTGCAAAATATGAGTAAGGCAGCGGCCGGACTGGATTATGAAAAAGCGGCGGGCTTCAGGGATAAAATAGAACTGCTACGTAAAATTTCGGAACAGCAATACGTTAGTTCGGAAAGCGGCAACGTGGACGTTATTGCCATTCAGTCGAAAGGAGACGTAGCCTGTGTCCAGGTGTTTAATATCCGTGCTGGCGTGAACCTGGGAAATAAAAGTTACTTTCCACGCCTTCCGGGGCCGATCCAGCCTGAAAAAACGCTTACTGCATTTATGGGTCAATATTATCTGACTCACGCTATACCGGAAGAGATTATTTCCAGCCACCGGCCTTATGATGCCGAGCCGTTACAGGAAATGCTCAGCGCCAAGGCTGGTAAAAGTGTCTCAGTAATATGTTCACCACGAAGTAAAAAAGCACAGTGGCTTGGCATGGCAAAAAAGAATGCAGCCACGGCTTTACAGGGTAAACTGGCTTCAAAAGCAGGATTGATGCAAAGATTTGAGGCGCTACAAGAAGAGCTGGGCCTTGAGTTTCTGCCAACGCGCATTGAATGCTTTGACGTAAGTCATACCAAGGGAGAGTCAACAGTGGCCTCATGCGTGGTGTTTGGACAGACGGGACCAATTAAAGACGATTATCGCCGTTTCAATATCAAGTCCATAAAAGCAGGGGACGATTATGCAGCTATCCACCAGGCCTTGACTCGACGCTATACGCGGTTAAAAAAAGGCGAGGGCAAGTTGCCAGATATATTGCTGATTGACGGCGGCAAAGGGCAAGTCGGCAAAGCAGAAGAGGTTATGAACGAATTGCAAGTGGAGGGCGTGCAGGTTATCGGGGTCGCGAAAGGAGCAGAGAGACGTCCTGGACATGAAACGCTCATCTTCTCTGGATGCAAAAAACCCTTTAGTCTAGCCGGACATTCGTTGGCACTGCACTTGATTCAACAGGTTCGCGACGAAGCGCATCGCTTTGCAATTACCAGCCATCGAAGGCGCCGTGCCAAAAAACGAACCACCTCTCCACTGGAAGATATCACCGGCCTGGGCCCCAAACGCAGGCAAAATTTGCTGAAGTATTTCGGTGGTATACGAGGGGTTACCCGAGCGGGAGAGAAAGAGCTTGCCAAAGTGCCCGGGATCAGTAAGAACCTGGCGAAAGTCATCTACGAGGAAGTACACCTCGTCGGGAATTAGCTCAGCATGGCATATAAAATACCTAACGTATTGACAACTATAAGGATAGTAATAATTCCATTGCTGGTTTTAGTGTATTATTTCACGCCTGACCGCTGGGGTATGCCGGCCGCAGCATTACTATTTGGCTTTGCTTCATTAACCGATTGGCTTGACGGATACCTGGCGCGAAAATTAAATCAAAGCTCGAAACTGGGCGCACTCTTGGACCCAATTGCCGACAAGTTGATCGTGGTTACCGTGCTCGTGGTAATTATTGATGAATACGGCAAGTTGTCTATTTTAATCCCCGCGCTGGTTATCATTGGTAGAGAAATTGTTGTATCAGGTTTGCGTGAGTGGATGTCAGGGCTGGGGCGAGGGGGCGCCGTTTCGGTTTCAACGGTGGGCAAGATAAAGACTGCCGTGCAGATGGCGGCATTATTCCTGCTACTGTATCACTACCCGATAATAGGAATACCTGTATTCGAGGTTGGTGTGTGGCTATTATATATTGCAGTTGCACTCACGTTATGGTCGATGATGGTCTATATTATGCGCGCGGTAAACGCAAATAAAATAGCGTTATAATGGAACTCGTTGACTCATTCGTTTTGATCAATAGAATATGGTTTATATTTGCGGGAATAGCTCAGTTGGTAGAGCGCAACCTTGCCAAGGTTGAGGTCGCGAGTTCGAGCCTCGTTTCCCGCTCCAATTCAAGACCTCGGTGATTAAGCCGTAATTCCGCTTGTAGGCCCCGAGTGCACTCTAGGTGAAAAGTTGACATGGCTAGGTGGCAGAGTGGTTATGCAGCGGCCTGCAAAGCCGTGGACACCGGTTCGATTCCGGTCCTAGCCTCCATAGCCCGGGTGGCGAAATTGGTAGACGCAAGGGACTTAAAATCCCTCGGAGCTTAACCTCCGTGCCGGTTCGAGTCCGGCCTCGGGCACCACGCAAAAATAGATGCTTTGCCTCAGATTGAAAGTAGTCTGTCCCAAAATTGTATATAAATAGCCGCTTCAGCCTTAATACAAACAATATCAGTAATTTAAATAATATATTTATTTTATAAGGTATGATTTTCTTATAAGCCCTTGAATCCTTAGTTATTTATGTTACAAGAAAATTGAAAGTACACAGGCACCAGTTGGCCTGAATTTATTTTTGTTATGTCCCTTTGGATTAAGCTGTGGTACTTTAGCGTTGCGATGGGTTCCGTGAACCTCGTGAAATACGAAAGGCAATATACGGAAAATACAGAAGGAGCAATAAATAATAATATAACTTTTGTAACCATCGACCCTGGCATAAACAATATTTAGCAACCCTTTCTCCTCTAGTTGGGTCATCAATTACAACGTATAAAAGCTAAAGTCGTTATGCACAAAGGAAAATGACCCGCCCATCGTGGCGGGTTTTGTTTTTTATGAGCATGTTGTTTTCAAATCACCTTCCTTTAATAACCTGCTATTGCCATGAGGCATTGTGATATATTCAGGCGTACTTCTGGATAACCAAGTAAGAGCGTTACAGTGGAAAACCGAGACCTGAAACGTGCCGGGCTAAAGGTAACCCTGCCTAGAATGAAAATTCTGGAGATTCTTGAGAGTTCTGATAAAAGACATCTGAGTGCTGAAGATATCTACAAGGAATTGCTGGGAGCAGGTGAAGAGATTGGTCTCGCGACCGTATACAGGGTGCTCACTCAATTTCAGGACGCGGGGCTGGTAATCCGCCATCATTTTGAGAAGGGCCAAGCAGTATTTGAGTTGGAGCGCGGCAAGCATCATGATCACTTGATATGCGTCAAGTGCGGCAAAATAGTCGAATTCGTGGATGAATCTATAGAGACCAAGCAAAAAGAAATCGCTAATAAAAATGGCTTTCAAATCTCAGACCATTCCCTGATTATCTACGGTATATGCAATAGTGATAATTGTCAGCAGAGATAAGTCAAATAGATTGCCTTCCTTTACTATCAGGTGCGAATACCTACGCCTTTATTTAACAGGTAAAGGCAGATCAAAAATAGTGCCACTAAAAACCCGACTGTTACGCATATTGCAGTAGTAAGGCTTACATCTGAGGTACCGAGTATACCCATCCTGAAGCTGTTGACCATGTAAAGAATAGGGTTGGACAGTGAGACTTTTTGCCAAAAACTTGGCAGCATTTCGATGCTGAAGAAAATTCCACCTAAATACGTCAGCGGCGTAAGCACGAAGGTTGGAATTATTGAAATATCATCAAAACTCTTGGCGAAAATGCCGTTGATCAAGCCTGCAACTGAGAAGAGGGCAGCAGTCAATATGGACGTAATAAATACTATGCTGACGCTGTGGATGTGTAGTTGCGTAAAAAATAAGGCAACGAGTGTTACTGCTATACCTACCGCCAGGCCGCGCGCGATTCCTCCGAGCATGAACCCCAATATGATGATGTAATTGGGCATGGGGGATACAAGCATTTCCTCTATATGCCTTTGAAACTTGGAGCTGTAAAAGGAGGAAACCGAGTTGGCGTAGGAGTTCGTGATAATTCCCATCATGATTAGACCCGGAGCAATAAATTCAATATAGGTGTATCCATCTACGTCACCAATTTGCGAGCCGATAAACTTCCCCATGATGATGAAATATAGTGCTACGGTAATCGCAGAAGGCAGGATGGTTTGAATCCATATCCTGGCGAAACGGCGTACTTCTTTTACTACAATAGTGCGTAGTGCCAGCAGTTGCCTTATAAACGTCATAGCAGGTTCATTTGCTGGAGTCTTTAGTAAGGGTAAGAAATAATTCTTCCAGGCGATTGGACTTGTTTTTGATGCTTAATATCATGATGCCCTGTTGGTTTAATATATTAAATAATTCATACAGGCTCTTATTTTTAGATAAGGTAACTTCGAGCGTTTTTTTATCGATAACTTCATAGCCATAGCCGTCAAGATGCAGAGATTTTGATATCGGGTGTTGGAGATAAAGAATAAAGCTTTCTTCTTTCAGCTTTTCAAGAAGGTTACGCATGGGAGTATCCACGATGATTTTGCCATGGTCGATGATTGCGATATTTCTGCACAGGCTTTCGGCTTCTTCAAGGTAATGGGTTGTCAGAATGATTACCTTTCCATCCCCGTTGATTTTCCGCATCAATTCCCACATGTTTCTGCGAGTTTTGATGTCTACGCCTGCAGTGGGCTCATCCAGGATAAGTAGTTCAGGGTCGTGAACCAGCGCGCGTGCAATCATAAGCCTGCGTTTCATGCCGCCTGAGAGTTCTCTTGGAGTATCTTTGCGTTTTTCCCACAGCCCCAGTTTATTCAGGCAGTTTTCAGCCGCATCAAGTGCCGTGCGATTGTTCAGCCCGAAGTAACCTGCCTGACTTTTGACGATTTCTATAAGTGGTTCGAAACTATTAAAGTTAAATTCTTGTGGTACCACCCCTATCTTGCTCTTGGCTTGAGAAAAATGAGTATCTATGTCATAGCCCATCACCTGGACGTTGCCAGCGGACTTGTTCACCAGGGAAGTTATGATGCCTATCAACGTGGATTTACCTGCACCATTTGGACCTAGCAGGGCAAAGAAATCACCCATTTTTACCTGCAGGCTTATATTATCCAGGGCAACGGTTTTATTGCCGTAGGTCTTGCTGAGTCCCTGTATTGATAACGCATATTCAGTCATGACTTACAATATACCCGGTTTGAAAGCTATTTTGACAACGCGAGGCTATAGGTTAATAGCCACACGCACCTTGCTACCATTAGTGCTTACGACACAAACCCAAAAGAGCACGAGATCATCTGGAATTTCGGTGTAGTGTTAGAATGTTGGCTATCACTTGAGTGAAAACTATGGGCAAGCTCCTGAAACAAGTTTTATTCCTGGTGCCGATTGCAGCTATCACTATAACTCCGGTTGTGCTCCACTTTAAGGATACCAGCACTGAACATGAAGCAGATCTTCATGCCGTAGGTAATGACCACGACGTTAAAACGTCTTCGATCATGAAGCCCCCCGATATACCGGGTAAAAAACAGGACTATTCAATGCCGGAACCCTTCGCAAGTGATGATGTATTCAGAGTAACTTACTCCATGCAAAAATCCATGGACCCAAGTACCTGGATGAAGATGCTGACAAGTATGATAAACCCGCACGGAACTTCTCCGGAAGCAATGTGCGCCTTGTGTCACCGGGAAAAAGAAGTAACACGCTACCAGAGACAGTTTGGTCCGATAATGGAACCAACCTGGAATCAGTACAAGGCCATGATGGACCCTCACGTGATGGGTAGTATGATGAATCCAGCGGCGATGACACAGATGATGCACCAGATAGTGGCAATGCCCATGCAAATGATGGCACCCATGATGAATAGCAGAGCTGGTCCTTCAGGCATGCTTCCAAACGTTATGAATCCCGACCAGTACGAGGAGTGGTATAATAAGCAACAGAGAGGGCTTGGCCAAAAGAGGTGACGGTGCCTTATGTTTTGCAAGTCCTTTTTGTGATTTTCTTTACTTGTGTATTTAATTTTATATATCCGTATAATCTGCATCCTTCACGAGTTTAGACTCTGGTAATGGAAGAACTGTCTAACCTTCACTTAGTTGTACTATTGGGCTTTGCCATTGCCATGGTATTTGGTTTTGTTGGCAATAAAACTCATTACTGTTCTATGGGCGCTATCAGTGATGCCCTCAATATGGGGTCAAAAGGGCGGCTGGGTTCGTGGTTTTTTGCCATAGGTGTGGCCATACTTGGTGCACAATTTCTGTTTATACGCGGCTTGGTTGACCTGAATGCGTCCGTGTACCTGTCGTCTGATTTGTACGTATTGAGCTATATCCTGGGTGGTGTTTTATTTGGCGTCGGAATGACGCTTGCAGCAGGCTGCGGACAACGTAACCTGGTCAGGCTGGGAGGAGGCAACTTGAAGGCGTTGGTTGTGCTCCTTGTACTGGGTATTACGGCCTATATGACAATGCGAGGGTTGCTAGCTTATATCCGCCTGAACTGGGTCTACGAGGTAGGTGCGGACTTGACTGAGCAAGGCATCAATGATCAGAGTATATTCAGTTATATAGGCGCACTACTTAATCTTGAAGATACAAATTGGCTGAGAAAAATCGGCGGCTTTTTAATTGCTTCCGGGTTTATCTTCTATGCGCTCAAGCACAAGGAGTTCAGAACAAGCTTTAACAACGTGCTTGCTGGACTGGTCATCGGTGTATGCGTTGTTGGCGCATGGTACGTAACAGGGTTCATTGGTCAAGATGATTTCGACCCTGTAACGCCGCAAGGCATGGCATTTATCGGCCCGACCGGAAACACGATAAGCTATTTAATGACGTTTACGGGAGCTGAGATCAATTTTGGTATCGCAGTGGCACTGGGGATGATTGCAGGTTCTTTTATATACGCGGTTATATCCGGTAATTTCCGAATCGAGACGTTCAGCAACAAGTCTGAAATGATAAGCCACTTGATTGGCGCGATATTGATGGGTTTTGGAGGAGTGCTTTCCTTTGGCTGTACAGTGGGGCAGGGCATTACAGGCATGTCCACTCTGGCGATAGGCTCCATTTTGACTTTAATTTCTATAATCTTTGGTAGCGCCTTGACGATGAAAGTCCAGTATTACATGCTGGATGAAAAACGATTCGTGGCTGCGCTGGTGGCAGCACTTGGAGACCTGTTACTGCTGCGGAAACAGCAGTCTGCCTGAAGTTGTATCTATGCCAAGGGTTGACGTGGTTAAACAGTAACCCCTTGTATTAAAAAGCTTTTATTCTTTAATCACCGCTTCCCCGGAACCGGAGCCACCTTTATTATCGGTCCAGCTTATTGTTACTTTGTCTCCCGGTTTTCCACCTTCAAACTCAAATGACCAGTAGGGATTTTTGGAAATGCCGGTGCCCCAATCAGCAGATATGATAACTTCACCGTTAAGTTCAGCCTTGATCTCTTTAATAAAATGAGCCGGAACCAGTTCGCCGGTTTCTTCGTCTTTTCTGCTACCGGACTCCATGTCATGGTAAATGAGTGCTTTTACAGTCGTAACTCCATTTTTGATTTTCGCTCTGACTTTCATCTTTTTAGGCATTGTATTCTTCCTTAATCCTTATACACAGCCACCGGCAGTAACTTTTACCAGGTTTTTGGTGGTGTACAGCTTGCCGTCTGCCTTGACGATGGCAACTATGTGCGATGTTTCGCGCAATTTTATTCGGGTTGACACAAATGGCTTGGATTTGCCATGGAAATAAAATCTCGAAATCCAAGGTCGAGGGTTTTTATCACCGAAAATGCTTATCCACTCAACACTGGCCAGGTCGGTTGATATTTTAACCGGCACCGTAGCCCCGTTTTCTGCGATTTCTGGTGCATTCAGTACTACGTGCCCACTGGTCATTTCCTGGTCGCCAATCAATCCTTTCAGAGCTTCTTTGTATTGTGTCTGATCAAACGCGGCAGATGGCCACTCGGCAATTGCAGTATTCGAGAATACATTTCTCCCCAGCAGGGCCAGAAGACCTGTATACAAACCATGCTTGATAAAGCCTCTTCTTGAGATTTTCATATTTTCCTCATAATTAAATAACAGCTACCGGCTTGAACAAATACCAACATGCTAGTAAATAGATAGGCAGTATTTTACCATGCAAGTTCAGAAAAATTCAGGGCGTTTTGTTACTACTGTTGCCATCCCAGCTCGCTGGAATCGGTCTTATGCGGTATCATTTTAATTTCGCATAATATATATTATGTAAAATTTAATATATTTTCAGACTTCTCCCTTTTTGCCCTGTTCGGTTGACTATGCGTACGTCAAAGCTATCAATCATTATTCCTACGCTTAATGAAGAAAAGCTTTTAGCTATACAGCGCAAGGCATTGATATCTTTTGTTTCTCAAGGACATGAAGTCATCGTCGTAGACGGTGGCAGTACAGACAAGTCTCTGCAAATTGCCAATTCAATTGGCTGCAAAACCTTTGTCTTGTACCCTTCCCGAGGATACCAGCTACATTTTGGTGCTGAGCAAAGTACGAAAGAAGTAATTCTGTTTCTGCACGCGGATACCATACTGCCACCGAATGCCTTTACATTAATCAGCGATGCACTTACACCTGCCAACCACCATTGGGGGCGGTTCGATATATCCTTTTCCAACCCAAAGATAATATTCCAGGTAATTGCATGGTTTATGAACCGGCGCAGCTGCCTAACAGGAGTCATAACAGGCGACCAGGCGATGTTTTCAAAACGAGAGTGCTACTTTGGCTGCGGTGGTTTTCCGAACTATCCAATCATGGAGGACATTGCGATCAGTAAACGCCTCAGAAAAATTGCCCCACCCGTCTGCCTGCCTGACAAGGTAATCAGCTCCAGCCGCAGATGGGAGACCCAGGGAGTGCTCAAGACGATTATCACCATGTGGGGTTTGCGCCTGTTGTTTTTTCTGGGAGTGCCGGCAAACAGACTCGCAAAGCTGTATTACGCAAGATGACGCCAATTAAAACCGTTATCTGCTTCTGTAAGCACCCTGAAGCAAATATGGTGAAATCTCGTTTATCTGCAGAACTGGACCCGGTATCTGCCGCTAAAATCTATCAAATAATACTTGAATACGTTTTACAAAATATCTGTGGGCACGAATTCAAAGTAGCTTTATATTGTTATCCTGACACTAGGCATCCTTTTCTAAGTTACTGCCGAGATAAGTACAACGTATCTTTATACAATCAGGATGGTAGTGACCTGGGGTCACGTATGCTTAATGCAATCAATATACACTTGGGCCCAAAGCAACCCGTTATCCTGATTGGCTCGGATTGCCTTGAGATCAATGCGAATTATATCAATGATGCCTTCCTGGCCTTTGACAAGGGGCATGAAATCGTTCTCGGCCCAACTCTGGATGGTGGTTATGCCTTGATTGGAGCAAACCAAATAGATGAGTCCATACTCACTGGTATAACGTGGAGTACAGGCAGCGTATTGCAGCAAACCAGGGAAAAAATTAAAAACCTGGGATGGACCTTTACCTGTATGCCTCTCATCCGTGACATCGACACGTTATCAGACTATCAATACTTCTCTGCACACAAAAAATTCAGACACCTGTTTTCCGGCATAAACAAAGAACGCTTGTCAGCTTGTTGATACCGCCTTGGGTGCGACCAAATGCCGAGGGTTAGCCCACGTTTTGGTCGCCTTGATAATAACTATCGCTGATCGAAACGCCCCTTTGTTTCCAGCGACGAAGCAGCAAGGCTGCCTGATTATCCCTACTCCCTTTTACTGCTGTGCCTGGGGAGTTTGAGGAACAAAGTTTTTCATCATGTCAGTCCATTGACCGAACCACTGCTCATATTGTTTGGGGTCCATGGGATTGTTCATCATATGTCCACCTGGATTCATCATGGGCGCCCCCATCCCCATCATGGGCGCCCCCATCCCCATCATAGGCCCCATCATGCCCATCATCGGATACATCATGTTCATGTACATGGCAGGATTCATCATAGGTCCACCCATCCCCATCATAGGTCCCATCATGCCCATCATCGGATACATCATGTTCATGTACGTGGCAGGATTCATCATGCTCATATACGCATTTGGGTTCATCATCGATGACATCATGTGCGGGTTCATCATGGATTGGTATGGTTGCCACATTGCATCCATCATCCCACCAAAGTCTTTTTGATAACGAGCTACGTCTTTGTCTTGATGACACAACGCACAAGTAGCAATGGGCGATGATTTTTGCGGGTCCATCATCATGGCCATCATTTGTGACCATACGTTAGGGTCCATTGATTTTTGCATGGCCTGCGTCATTCCTCCCCAGTTGGGGTGCGCTGTTTGGTCTGCCGTTTCTTCAGCTTGAATACCGGGAATGAGCAGAAAAATTGAAATTGCTATCGAATAGATGATCTTGTTTAAAGAAAACATTGCCTTACCCCATCTTTTAAAATTTAAATATAACTTTTTATACACCCTGTAACTCAGGCTGAAAGTTTAAAACTCTCCAGTTGCAGCTCCTTCCATAATATATCGAATATTGTCCCTTATCTGCTTCGCATCGGCACGCAAATCCTTAGCTAGATGATTGTTTGGATTTTGTGCAAAATCCATCCAGCTCACGTCCCAATCTAATGTCATTACCCAAAGTTTACCATTGGCATCTTCAATCAAGGCGATTTTGCACGGAAGAAACACTATAAACTCGGGAACTTCATCTAAAATTTTACGTGCTACGGCTGCATCACAAAAGCGGAATATCTCTACTTTTGCCGAAGGTTGTTCCGTTACCGCTTCAATCTCTTTCCATAAAGCACTTGAGCCTACAAACTTGAAATTTACCTCGTTAGCACGCAGTTTCATGGACTCTACTGCATCATCCCAGGAAACATCATCAGCAACGGGAATCTTGTCCGTCATCATGCTAATCATATTGCGCATTGACAACGGACTCATTGCCATGGCCGTTTGAAAAGCGTTCATCTTGGCTTCCCTGGATATACTCTCTGAAACTGTATTTTTAGGCCAGTTTTGATAGGTTTGAGTAGGGAATCCAGGAATTTTAGCGACAGGCAGTTGATCGGGAACTCCGGTTTTACCGTAATTGGGATTAGCCATGCCAAACATCAAGTGCGGATTCATGGAACGCATCATGGCGTCCATAGACTGCGATTGTGTCATCATGTCAACCATCGGATTCATCATCTGCATCCAGTAGAATGGATTGAACATCGTAGTCATCCAAGGATATGCCATGTAATTCCACGTAGACGGATTAACGCTTTGCGTCTTTGCCAGTTGAGTCGCAGGTGATAAATCCGTTTCCACCGCGTATTCCTGAATGGTTGTCTCACTGACAGCCGTTTCAGGGTGAGCTTTTTTACCGTTCGCGGCAGGCAAGCCTGCAGAAGTTGCATCCTGAGCGATTTCTGATTCGGTTTCCGATGCAGTATCCTCTGCAACCAATATGGCAGTTTCCTCGGTATTATTCTTATCCAATAAGTTCGCAGTTTCAGCAGTTGCTTCGGCAGGCATCGAAACAGGCTCTTCAGAGGAAGTAAGCGCGGAAAACACTGTCTGGTAGTCCGTGAGTACCAACCAGGCCCCAAGACCGAGAATAAATAAAAAAACTGCTACTAATTTCATTACAATTAACGGGTGTTACAAATAAACGAGTATTGTGTGAACCATCCAAAGCTTACCGCTTTTAAGGAATTCATGCCAATTATTAAGGAACACTTGCGTTTCATCTGAAAATGGACTGATATACTAGTTGGTTCAAGGGTTTTATCTTATGAAATTGGGCTTGGTAATATTGTTTCTGTTGCTAGGTATAGCTATTACCAGCGGGTCTTCCTTTACGCTCGAAGCTACAAATACAACAGAGTTCTGCACTTCCTGTCACTCCATGCAATGGGTTCAGGAAGAGTGGATGGAAAGTGTTCACTTTTCCAACGTGTCGGGGGTACGTGCAAGCTGCGCAGATTGTCATGTACCCCATGACCTTGGTCCAAAACTCTACGCCAAGCTACGTGCAGCAAAAGACGTTTGGCATGAAATTCTGGGAACTATTGATAACGAGGAGAAGTTCGAGCACCACCGCTGGCAAATGGCAAATGCCGTTTGGAAGCGAATGAAAGAAACGGATTCACGCGAGTGTCAGTCATGTCATCTGATTGCTGCAATGGACTTGAAGCAACAAGATCGGTCTGCGCGTAAAAAACATAAAAAAGCAAAAACTCGTGGCAAAACTTGCATTGACTGTCACAAAGGCGTCGCCCATGAGCTTCCAGAGGAACCTGATTCAGAAGAAGAAATTGCCCTACTCTCGGAGTGAAGCCAACCTGGAGGCTGCGGCACGTGGACGTAACTTATGTTAATATTAATAAATAAAAGATAACTATCAAGCTGCATGGCAGGTACAAGCAAGCGGCTATATATAAAAATATAATCAATTCATCTTTGCGGAGGAAAGTCATGTTATACGGACTCATACGGTGGGTGTTTATATGCGGCGTATTCGGGCTATTTTGTTTGAATACCGCATGGGCTGAAGATATGGCAAGCCCCTCCATGCTGTCGGATACATGCCTGGGTTGTCACGGGTCGGGCGGAATCAGTGAAGGCCCTGCCACCCCGACCATTTCCGGCATGTCGGAGATTTATATTATCGGTGCCATGCTGGCTTACAAATATGATAACGACGAAGACAAGGTTGAAGAAATCATTGAGTCCGATATGGACTTTGAAGACGTGGAGTTTTTTGCCAGGACTTCCACTGTAATGAACCGCATTGCCAAGGGTTACTCAGAAGCAGAAATCAAGGTAATTGCCAAGCACTTTGCAGAATTGCCATTCAAAGCACAGGAACAAAGCGTAGATGCCGCCCAGGCCAAAGCTGGTGCAAAATTGCATGAAAAGCATTGTGAAAAATGCCATGAGGACGGTGGCAGTTCAGCCGAAGATGACGCCGGGGTATTGGCAGGACAGTGGATTCCCTATCTTGAATACACGATGGCAGATTTTGCCAGTGGCGACAGAGACATGCCGAAGAAAATGAAGAAGCAAATGCGAGAAGCTCATGAGGCACATGGCGACAAGGCAGTTGGCGAACTGATCCAGTTTTACGCCAGCCAGAAGTAACGCCACTTTAATTTGTCAGGAGTAATAACAATGTCGAAGTACAGCAGAAGAGAATTTCTAAAAGTTACGTGCGGTACTCTTGCCGCAGCGGGCCCTATCGGAATTGGTTTCCCACATATTGCTGGCGCTGCAAAAAAACGTGTCGTTGTCGTTGGTGGCGGCGTAGGCGGTACGATTGCTGCCAAGTATATAGCCAAAGGTGACCCTACAACGGAGGTTACCCTTGTGGAACCCAACACACACCACCACACCTGCTTCATGAGTAATGAGGTTATCGGTGGTGACCGTGATATTTCTACCATCAAGTTTAGCTATGACAAGCTTACCGGTCACGGTATCAAGGTCGTTCGGGATAAAGCCACGGCAATTGATGCGCAGGCGCATAAAGTTACAACCGCAGGCGGCACTACCCTTGAATACGACCGAATGGTCATATCTCCAGGTATTGAATTAAAGTGGAGTGCAATTGAAGGCTATGATGAGGAAGCCTCGCACGTCATGCCGCATGCGTGGATTGCAGGAAAACAAACGGCCCTGCTGCGAAAGCAACTGGAAGAAATGGATGATGGTGGCGTGGTAGTGCTGGCACCACCCGGAAACCCGTTTCGCTGTCCGCCGGGGCCCTACGAGCGTGCTGCCCAGATTGCCCACTATCTGAAACATCATAAACCGAAGTCAAAAGTACTGATCTTTGATGCCAAGGACAAGTTCTCCAAGCAAGGCCTGTTTATGCAAGGTTACAAGGACGTGTATGGCGACATGATCGAATGGGTTGCCGGAGCAGACACCGGTGGGGGAATTAAAAAGGTAAACACCAAAGATATGACCGTAAGCACGGATTTCGATGATCATAAAGTTGCCGTCGCTAATATCATCCCTCCACAAAAAGCGGCACAAATTACCCATGATGCCGGTTTAACCGATGATTCAGGCTGGTGCCCCGTTGATCTTGGTACCTTTGAATCCAAGAAGCACAAAGGCATTCATGTAATCGGAGATGCAAGCGTTGCGACAGGTTTGCCGAAGTCAGGCTACGCAGCCAGTACGGAAGC
This sequence comes from Gammaproteobacteria bacterium, assembly GCA_965215055.1. Classification (GTDB taxonomy): domain Bacteria; phylum Pseudomonadota; class Gammaproteobacteria; order UBA4575; family UBA4575. The sequence goes on along the minus strand of OZ244046.1, from coordinate 289,831 downwards.
AAAAGTGTGTGCTGCAGCCGTTGTCAGTTTGCTGAACGGCAAAGAACCCGGAACTGCCTCGTATGCCAATGCCTGTTACAGCCTTATTGCCCCCGACTACGGGATCTCTGTCGTGGCAGTATATAAACTCGCAGGCGATCGCTCCAAAGTTGAAAAAATTGCTGGCGGGCTGACCCCTATGGACGCGTCTGCGGAAGCCCGCAGGCGAGAAGTACAATACGCCTACAGCTGGTTTAACAACATGACTGCGGAAATGTTTGGATAACGGCCCCACCCTGTTGTGTACTGCAAAGAAAAGGGGCTTTTATCAAGCCCCTTTTTATTTATTTGGCAAGTAGCCTGACAACAACTTCAGGTGCCCCAAACAGTTGATTCTAAAAACAGCACTTGCATCCCCTGCCCTAGATAAACAAACAGATATCCGATTTTTGTGCTGCCGGCAGAAACGATGCAGCACCTACCCAGTCCGATATACCATCAATAAATTCGTCTTTTGCATACCCGAAAAGATCCACAGTCATCTGACAGGCAATGAGCTTCACGTCGGCTTCAATCGACAGGTCGCGCAGTTCCTGGACGCTTGCCACGCCTTTATTTTTAAGTGTTTGCTTCATCATCACAGTAGCGAATTTTTCAAATCCGGGGATATTACTGCTCAGCGCATTGGGTATGTTCCACTCTACGCTTTGAAACCAATCCGGTCCGAACGGCATTTTCATTGGCATTGCAGGGTTACCCAAGGGTGAAATCTCCAGGTCAAGGTCTTTTTTCAGCAAATTCAGGCCATAAAAAGTAAAAAAGACAGAGACTTCCCATCCGAGCGCGGCAGCAGTAGAAGCGAGAATGAACGGTGGGTACGCCATATCCATAGTGCCCTTTGTAGCGATCAGCGATAATTGCGGGGTCTTGGATTCCTCGCGTTCACGCAACTTTTGCTCCAGCCTTTCGTCAAACCAATGATTCAACGCATCCATATCCAGATGCTCCAGGTTCTGGTTCTTCGGCGTGTTTTGCATTTCAACCCCCTACATAAAGAAACTAGTATATTCTTTGATCAAGCAGCCGCCTGCATATAATCTGCACTGCGACTCTCTAACTGTATCAAAAATCAATATAAATTAGTTTCACAATGCACAAAGAATACGGAAAGAACTGATTTGGCGTCCCCAGGGGGATTCGAACCCCCGTTGCCGCCGTGAAAGGGCGATGTCCTAGGCCTCTAGACGATGGGGACGTAGCAGAGAGTCTACTCTATCGGAGTATGTATTTATCATCAAAGGCGAGGCAAGTTACGCAATCGGGGCTACGCTGTCAAGTAGCTGCCTATGACATTACAAGTTCGCGCTCAGTACAAAGCTCATATATTTTCATGGAAAATACAAAAATGAGAAATATATACGGTTGCCGCTTGAACCGGCGCAAGTTTAGCTTACTCCAAAAAATTATCGCTATTCGAGAAAGCAACTTAAAAGCATCGAAAAACTCATAGAGGAACATTACCATGAGCTTAACAACGCTTGGGAATGACACTTCAGTAATTGAGGTTACGAATATATCTTCACACGGAATATGGCTGCTCGTACATAGTGAAGAATTCTTTATGTCGTATGAAGACTTCCCTTGGTTTAAAGGCCAGCCTGTCAAGGCAATACTAAATGTAGAAGAATTATCTTCGGATCATTATTACTGGCCAGCGATTGACGTGGATTTAACTAAAGAAATTATTAAAAACCCTGACCGGTTTCCATTGAAAATAAAAACCACATAAAGGCACTTTTTCCAAGAGTAAATACTTAGGAATTATGTAGCAAAATCCGCAAAGGTTATTTCTTCCACTTCAATTTGAGTCCTGCAGTTAGTTCTTTCATTGTCGGTTTCCGATTCTCCCAACAGGATTTTTTCTGTATCGGCTTCAGCAAGATGCTTTTTAGGGCATCCTCGAAATCCTGAAGAGAGACTGGCGAACGGTCAGTTTCATTAATTTTTTTGGCAATTTTTTTCCAACATTGCTAACGCACCCATACCCCGATGATTTGAACAATAAGACCAGCAATCAGCAGTATCAGCCCAATTTTGGCATTTCGAGACTGCACTAGAAACAGTTTCTTCGATGTTGGACTGTGGCCAATGTATGTAGTAGACAATTCATCTGCTTCATTTTCGGAAACTATCAGCCCTTTTGATAGTATGATTACACCAAAAATGTCCATCACAAGCCCGATGGTGATTACTACATTTCCATCCACTGTACTCAATTTCTAACCCCTTCTTCTATCAGGACTGCAACTAATTCATCATGCGTCATTCTATGACCTTTCTTGCTGTTGCACCAGTTACACAGCAACTGAATATTGTCATCGGCATCTGCCCCGCCTCTTGCCTTTGGCACGATATGATCTTCAGTCATGTTCTTAAACGGGAAGTGTTCTAAACAACCACTGCAACGGCCTTCTTGCTCGCCGTAGCGGATATGCCGGATATTCTTTGACTTCTTTCCCTTGCGGTCGGATGGAATGTCCGTGCGGTGGATAACATCACCGAACATTTCTCCTTCGCCAACCTTTGCCTCCCTTGCTAATCTTGCTTTTACCAAGTCATATGCTTTTGGGCTAACATCAATGCCAAGCCACTGGCGGTGTTCGATCTCTGCGGCCACGCAAGCGGTCGCGCACCCACAAAATGGATCCATGACCATATCGCCAACATTGCTGGATGCGCGGATGATGCGTTGGAGTAACGCAAGAGGTTTCTGGGTCGGATAACCAACACGCTCGCGTGCATTGGGGCTTATTATCGGTATATCCCAAACATCCCCAACCGCAATTTCTTTACGAATCTTGCGTTTGATTGGGTCTCCATGTTTGTCCTTCTTTACGATAGTCTTACCGGACGCATCTTTTGCGCTGACGTATTGTGAACGGTTAGGATTGTCGTTAGGCATCATAACTTGGTTAAAAGTAGAATCTGCATACCCATAACAGAAAATCACGTCATGCAGGGAGGGCAACCGTTTACTTGTAGCTGTCCATCGCCTGTAACTCCAAATGATTTCATTCCTGATTCTCCCCTTATCAAAGATTGAATCCATCATCAGTTTCAGATAATGGCTGGCAGTCGGATCACAGTGCAGGTAGAGGTTTCCCGTGTCCTTCAAAATCCGCTTCATTTCCATGATACGGATCGCCATGTAAATCAGGTACGACATCATGCTGTCGCCGTGAATCGTGCGTGTAGCAGTCAGTAGTTCATATAGCCCTGGGTATTGGTCTGCAATCTCTCCGTACCATGCAATATCAATATCCGACAGTCCCCATGTATCCTTGAACTCTGCACCCGCCGCTTCACTTCCTACCGGTGCGGCATAGTTTGCGTTTGAATTGAAAGGCGGGTCTAAGTAGATGAGATCAATGCACTCGTCATTCATCCCCCGCATGACTTCCAGGCAGTCACGCGTGAAGATCGTCCTGCTCTTTAGGTTGGAGCGGGGGGGGGGGGGGGGGTCACGACACAAGTACCTTGTAAGGAATGCGCTTGCCAGCTATTTAACAGCTTTGCGCTCGGTTGAAAACATCTTTAGAAGTTTCGTGACGCTGATGGTTTCCGCTTTTCTTTTACTCATTACTAATTTTCTATGATTGATTCTTTATTTACGGATTTTGCTACATAATTCCCAAATACTTTAAGGCAGCACTAGTATAACCAATCACCCAGCAACTGAAACATTACGGGGTACTTGGTGGTGTCAGTTGCCGAATAGATACTTTAAGCCAAGCGTCAGTGACCAGTGGTCCATATCGCTGATTTCAGTGCGGCTGGTCACGCCGGGAATTGGTTGCGTTGAATAGCTACCTGTGTCACTAACATCGTCCACCATGGTATAGGACAGTTTCAGGCCAAGCAGAAACCTGTCATTCAAACTGTAATCGGCACCGGCGTAGAGGTGTTTGGAAAAAGCAGTATCATGCAGACTGACATCTTGCCGAACATTACAGCTTTTGCCGTTGCACTTAAGGTTTTCCGGATATTCAGCGTTATAATATAGTCCAGATACCTTGACAAAAGAAAGGCCTAGTCCGGCGCCCAAGTAAGGCGTAATGGGGCTCTCTGCAAGCGGGAAATCATAATAGACGTTAAGCGACAGTGTGCGGGTTGTAAGATCATCAACTGCTGTCGTGGTACTGAACTCCTCACCGGTAAGTGTAGGGGCAGATCCGTCCAGGTAGCTGATGCTGGTGAACTCCTGGTCAATGTCATTTTTGCGCTGGGCGACTGACAGTTCCAGGCGCATACGATCAAATATGCGGCGGCCAATTGAAATCTCGAACGCGGTACCACTGTCCGAATCGAGGTCGTATTTCCAACGATAGCCTTCAGGCACTCCGCCAGGGAGTTCAGAGCAATCATATTCCGGATAACAGATAGCGTCCCGATTCCGGCCTGCTTGCTTCATGTCGGAAGCCCAGTTCACCCCGATGCCCGCGCTCATATACCATGCGGACCGTTGCGGTTCTTCAGCCATACCCTTACCCGCCATACCAAACACGGCACAAAGCCACAGTACGGTGCCAATGGTGCGTAACTTATCCGGTAAAGAGTGCATTCCAATACCTTTTCAGATCGACTTGATGGGCTGATAAGCCAATAAACTAACACATGAGCGCAGCGCTGGCAAAGACCAGTTTGCCAAAAGCCAAAAGTAGGAGACAAGCATTATAATTCTTATGCTACATTAACAACAACAGTATAAATTTACTCAGGAATAGTCTCTTTCCTCACGAAGCCTCATGGATTTTGACGCTTACAATTTTGATGTCTCAATCTATGACGAAATGTTTTCTTCTGAAGGCATTCCTCATAAACATTGCCACAAATTGCATGATGCCCTGTACAAACTCTCCGCAGACGAGTTCAGTATCATACAAGAGCAGGTCACACGCTCGTTCCTGAACGAAGGTATCACGTTTAACGTCTATGAGGATGATGAGGCAGATGAGCGCATTATCCCCATTGACTGTGTGCCTCGAATTCTCTCAGGCACCGAGTGGCAGCAACTTCAGACAGGCCTGACTCAACGCCTCAGTGCCCTAAACCACTTTCTGAACGACGTCTACAGTGATGCCCGCATCATTACGGACGGCGTGATTCCTCCCGATATGGTGCGCGGATGCCCGCAATACCGCATCGAGATGCACGGTGTTTCTGTGCCTTATGGCACGTGGGTAGCTATCTGCGGTACCGATATTGTGCGCACGTGTGATGGTTTTCGTGTACTTGAGGATAACCTGCGAGTACCCTCCGGCGTGTCCTACATGATTGCAAATCGCAAGGCGGTGAAGAAAAGCTTGCGGCGCCTCTATCGAAGCTACCAGGTACAGGAGGTAGAGCATTACGGGCAGGTTTTACTTGAGACTCTACGCGAGCTTGCTCCAAGTGAGCGATCTGATCCTTGTATTGCATTGCTCACGCCAGGAGTGTACAACTCGGCTTTCTACGAGCACATGTTCCTGGCGCGGGAAATCGATGCGGCACTGGTGGAAGGCCGTGACCTGCTTGTCAGTAACGGCTTTGTCTACATGCGCACCACCAGCGGATTGCGGCGAGTGGACGTAATCTATCGACGAGTAGATGATGACTTTCTCGACCCACTTGCTTTTCGTCCGGATTCACTACTTGGCGTACCCGGACTGCTGCACGCCTATAAGCTTGGACACGTGGCATTGGCAAATGCGCCTGGAACAGGGGTCGCTGATGACAAGAGTGTTTATGCCTATGTGCCTGACATGATTCGCTACTACCTGGGTGAAGAACCAATCCTGGGCAACGTGGAAACTTACCTGTGTCGGCGACCGAAAGACCTTGAGTACACTCTCGACAATTTAGAAGACTTGGTGGTGAAGCGTGTGGGTGAATCGGGAGGATACGGGATGTTGATAGGTCCTCATGCGACACCTGATGAACGTGCAGCCTATGCTGAACAGGTTCGCGCCAATCCTGCTGATTTCATTTCGCAACCAGTGCTTGCGCTCTCACGTGCGCCTTGTCTCGTTGATGGCCACCTTGCACCACGCCACGTAGACTTGCGCCCCTTTATCTTACATGGCCGCGAAACCCGTGTTGTGCCCGGCGCTTTCTGTCGCGTGGCACTACGCCAAGGCAGTCTTGTAGTAAACTCCAGCCAAGGTGGCGGTGGCAAGGACGTCTGGGTGTTAGGAGACTAAATGCTTTCTCGCAGCGCACAAGGGCTGTATTGGATGGGTCGTTACTTGGAAAGGACGGAACATCTCTGCCGCCTGCTGCAATTTCAGATAGAAGCACTGGTAGACCGATCAATCCGTGAAATATATTTCGGCTGGAGTCGGATATATACCAGCCTCAACCGACAGCCACCTGGAGGCAGCCTTGAACTTGGCGAGAGCGATGCCTACACCCTGGCTGACTCCTGTACCCTTGCTGGCGACCTCACGTTCGAACATTCCAATCTCGACTCGATTCGAAGCTGCTTTGCCCTCGTCCGTGAAAATGCCCGCCAAATGCGCCATTGCATCAGTACCGAGATGTGGGTCTGTTTGAACCTGACTTGGTTACATATTCGCGACCTCGACATTAAAGACATCTGGAAGACCTCTCCAGAAAATTTCTACATGGAGACGGCACGGGATATCTACACTTTTACAGGGATAGCCGAAGCGACCATGTACCGTGAAGAAGGCTGGCGTTTCATGCGGCTTGGACGCTCCATTGAGCGTGCCCAACTCCTGGTCGCGCTGCTCCTGGCGCAATTTACCGTCAGTCAATCAAAGGATGAGGCTTTCGGTGCGGATTGGACAAGCTTGCTGCGTGCCTGCCAGGCGTTTGAAGCCTATAAAAGCAACTACAGTGTTGAGGTCCAACCGGCCCAGGCTTTGGACCTGCTTGTCGCTGACCCCCTACTGCCCGGTTCTCTGTATAATTTGCTCAACGCGGTAGCAACGGAAAAGGCTGCCATTGGTGCGGGCTCCGGTTCGCGCGCAAGCAGTGCGGCTGAACGGCTTGCCGGTCGATTGAACGCCCTGGTTCGCTACGAGTGGCCTGATCGGAACAATGATGAAGCTCTTCTCAAGCAGGTCCAGGAGCACTGTCATAATCTTCATACCCTCATAATCGAAGCATATGTTGATTATGCCATTGAAGGTGCCCCGACACGTTGACCTCACAATTGGGTGTGATCCGCTATACACGTTTTTTGCATCTTTCAGGAAAAAGTTTTGCGTGCCACTGCTCCCGTGACTGAAAACATCCGTTATGAGATCACACACACCTCTCACTATCGATATGCCACGCATGCGCAGCAGTGCGTGATGATGCTTTGTCTGAAGCCTCATGCAAATCAAAGACAAAAGCTTCTTCACTTCGACATTAAAACACAGCCGTCAGCCTATTTGAGCTGCGAGACAGATTACTTTGGTAACACACGGCATGTCCTTGACGTTCATCAAGCACATGACGCCTTGAACATCACTACCTTTTCTACAGTTGAAGTAGCTCCCGTACCCTTGCCTTCGAAGGTAAGCGTCGGCAGCTGGAAGAAAATCCACTCTCCTGATATATCTTTCACTAACTGGGATTACACACATCCCAGTACACTGGCGCGACCTTCCCCTGCCCTCGCTGCATTTGTTGACCGACACCGTATCAGGCCTGAGCACGACTCTCTTGAGGACTTGTTGCAGCTTTCAGACACGCTGTATCGCAATTTACACTATGCTCCGGGAAGCACTACGGCAGAATCTTCTATTGAACACATTCTCGAAAATGGAGGTGGAGTATGCCAAGACTACGCCCACCTCATGATTGCTATTGTACGCTCCTGGGGCATTCCTGCTCGCTATGTTTCAGGCTATCTGCATGTGACCGGTCAGCCGGGCGAACAGGTACCGGATAATGCCACGCATGCCTGGGTGGAGTGCCAGTTACCAAAACTTGGCTGGACAGGTTTCGACCCTACCAACCGAAGCCTGGTTGACCAAAGGCACGTACGAGTTGCCGTAGGGCGCGACTATCGGGATATATCTCCAACCCGGGGAGTTCTCCAAGGTGGCGGGGAAATTCAACTTGATGTCGACGTGCAGGTTCGTGCCAGCACAGACGAGGTCGCGAACAACACCACGGCTGAAAAACCTTGACAAACTGCTCCTGTCAGCCAGGGACAGCTTGATAGGCAGCATTGCCTCTAAAATATCTTGGTGGAGCTAGGCGGGATCGAACCGCCGACCTCTACAATGCCATTGTAGCGCTCTCCCAGCTGAGCTATAGCCCCATTAATTGAGTAATTTATATTGAAGACGTGATGTATTCAATTGCCTGTTCCAGGCGGCGCAGGGATTTCTCGGGTCCCAGAAGCTCCAGGGTGACGGCAATGGGCGGTGAAACCGCTTGTCCCGTTACTGCCAGTCTCAACGGCGGTGCCACCTGCCCCAGTTTTAGATTCATGTTATCTGCCGTAGATTTAACCGCAGCATGGATATTGGGTGCAAGCCAATTATCAACTGCCTTCAGTTCATCTTGCAAAGACTTCAAGATGGCTGCGCCTTCTTCGGTAAAGTGTTTCGTGGCTGCCTTTTCATCATAGCTGTCAATTTCCATATAAAAGAATTTACTTGCGTCGCATAATTCTTGCAGGGTTTTACAACGTTCCTTTTGTACGTCAAATAACGCTGCAACATTCGGTGCATCATCAGGATAAACTCCTTTTGAACCAAAGTATTCTTCGAGTACAGGCTTGACAGCCGCACCTGTGGTCTTTTTCATGTGCTGATGGTTCACCCAAGCGAGCTTTTCGACATCGAACGTTGCCGCAGACCGGTGAACCGAATTCAGATCAAACAGTTCGATCATTTCTTCGATTGAAAAAATCTCCTGGTCGCCGTGAGACCAGCCAAGCCGTACCAGGTAATTCAACAGTGCCTGGGGCAGAAACCCGTCTCTTCGGTACTGGCTTACCGAGGTTGCAGCATGACGCTTGGATAGCCGCTTGCCATCCCTGCCGTGTATCAGCGGTATATGGGCAAAGACCGGCACTTCTTTACGTAATGCCCTGAATATGTTGATTTGCCTGGACGTATTATTCAGGTGGTCATCCCCCCTGATAACGTGCGTAATTGCAAAATCAACATCGTCCACGACAACGCACAGATTATACGTCGGCGTAGTATCCGAACGCGCCAGAATCAAGTCATCCAGTTCGCTATTTTGTACGCTTACAAGACCTTGAACCTGGTCTTCAATGTTTACGCTGCCGTCTACGGGATTTTTGAAACGCACGACCGGTTTCACGTTTACGGGTGGTGCTTTTGTCAAATCTCGACAGAAACCATCATAACGAGGTTTTTTTCCATGGCTTATTTGCTCCTCACGAAGTGCATCCAGCCGCTCTTTCGAGCAATAGCAATAGTACGCCTTGCCGTCATCTACCAGTTGCTGAATGACCTGCTGATACCTGGCAGTGCGGGTGGATTGAAACACCAGTTCAATATCTGGATTTATTCCCAGCCATGACAGGCTCGCAAATATTTCCCGTGTATATTCTTTTGCGGAGCGTTCTTGGTCAGTGTCTTCAATGCGCAATAAAAATTCGCCTTGATGCTTTCTGGCGTACAACCAATTAAATAATGCGGTTCGAACACCACCGATATGCAGGTAACCTGTAGGGCTTGGGGCAAAACGAGTGCGTATCTTCATATCTTTCCCCGCTTACGGCGAGGGAGCGTGAATCATCAGGTCAACCAAATTGCAATATGCAGGAATAACAAACTGTAAACGGCGGCAAGCAGATCGTCCAGCATGATCCCTATTCCTCCCTTGACGTGCCGTTCTACCATAGAGATTGGCCATGGCTTGAAGATGTCAAATATCCTGAAAAGCAGGAACCCTGCAATTATCCAGTACCAGCCAAGCGGCACAAACAGCATTGCCACCAAGTACCCGACTATCTCGTCGATCACAATTCCAGGATGATCATGAATCCCAAGTGCATCCGAAGTCCGCCGAGAGGTCCAGCAACCCAGCATGAACATGACAATTACAGACGACAGATAGACGACCGTTGAAAACGAGGCCAGTACCAAGTATATCGGAATCGCTACCAACGTACCGATGGTGCCAGGTACTACTGGTGAAAGACCTGCTCCAAAGCCGAATGAAAGAACATGAACGGGGTTGCGCAGTACGATCTGCTTTATATCACTTGGCATCCCAGGCAATCACGCAAAATGATCGAATCCGAGCTTTTCGGGTAATGCAACAGGGCTGCCCTCTTGCATCAGCTTTATATTGTTACCTTCTACAATCTGCCCGATCTCGGTAATGGGACAGTTGATTTTATCACTGATGTGTCTGACCCTGTCCGCATATCTTTTATCGGCAGTGAAGATAAGCTCATAGTCCTCGCCACCCGTGAGTAGAGTTGACCAGTCCCGTGAATCTTTGAGTTGCCTTTGTATGGCCTCCGAAAACGGAATTTCCCCGGTATCGATAACCGCGCCTACATTGCTCATTGACAGTACATGCTGCAAGTCAATCAGCAGGCCGTCCGAAACGTCAGTAGCGGCCTTTGCAAACTTCACTATTTCCAGCCCAAGCTCTATTCTTGGTTCAGGCTTGTCAAAACGCAAGGTGAGGTAATCCTGGTCTACTGGCGACACCGTGCCTTGCATGCATTCATACAGTTTCAGCCCCAGCGCGGCATCTCCAATTGTCCCGGATACATAAATCAAATCATCTACTTCGGCACCTGACCTTGTAAGCACTTCACCGGGGCCCAGGCAACCAATTGCCTGTACAGAGATTGATAAATACCCTTTCGCTGTATCCCCACCGATTATCTTCACGTCATAGCGATCTGCCAATGAAAAAAGTCCATGTGCAAAATCCTTCAGCCACTGGTGTTCAACGTTTGGTATGGATAAATTTATGGTGGCCCAAAGCGGCGTAGCCCCCATCGCAGCAAGGTCGCTGAGGCTTATCGCCAGTGCTTTATGGCCTAAAAATTCCGGCCGGCAATCAGCACGAAAATGAATTCCTTCATTCAGTGTATCCGTAGTAATCACCATCTTTGAATTTTCCGGAGGCGTAACTACGGCAGCATCGTCCCCGACGCCAATCTCTACGTCCGTGCAGGCCCGGTGCCTGGAGAAATACCGTGCAATGATGTCTTGTTCCGACAAGATCGACTACCAGAGAAATTCAGCCAGTTACTCGGGTTTTGGCAATTTTATCCAAAATACCGTTTACAAATTTATAACCTTCCACCGACCCGAATTTCCTGCATAACTTTACTGCTTCGGAAATAATTACATTGGTGGGTACGTCACGTTTATGCAGTATTTCATACGTTGAATATAGCAGGATCGCCTTCTCAACGGGGTCAACCTGCCTAACGGGTAATTCCATGTATTTTGAGAATACCTTGGTAAGTTCATCTGCATTATTTATCGATTCACGCAGCAGTTCAGTGAAGTAGTCCTCATCGACTTTAACCCAGTTCTCATCCTCGGCATACTGCACCAGGAGTTCATCGATACCATGTCCTGTGAACTGCCATTGATAGAGCGCCTGTAACGCAAACCGCCTGGACCAGTGACGCTTTCCTGGCTGTACTTCGCTCACCTAACGATCAATGGTCCGTATAACATTGATCATCTCCAATACGCACAGCGCGGCATATCGGCCTTTATTTTCCTTCGTGCCGTCGGTCGAAGCACGCGCCTGTGCCTGTGCAACTGTATCGGTTGTCAATACGCCAAACGCGATCGGAACGTTTGTCTCCAGGGATATTTGCTGAATACCCGATGTACAGCCCTGGCATACATATTCAAAATGTGGTGTGCCGCCACGTATTACACAGCCCAACGCTATGATACCGTCTTGTCTTTTCGTAGCTGCCATCGTTTTGCAGGCAAGAGGAAGTTCAAGGGCACCGGGGACGTGTACGCTTGTAATATCTTCTTCGCTTACTCCATTTTCGATCAGCGTATCGTATGCAGCCGCCCTCATTGCCTCGACGATATCACCGTTAAAGCGCGCAGATACGATACCGATACGAGCATATTTACCTGAATAATCCGCATCTGGCGTATAACTTTGTTCCATTACCGCTAGTGCTCCGATCTTGTTAATCGTTCCAGGTACCGCGCTACCAGGTCTACTTCTATATTCACCTTGTCACCGGGTTGCAGTGAATGCAACGTGGTATTTTTCAAGGTATGTGGGATTATAGTCACACTGTGTCGGTCATGTTCGACCCGGTTTACAGTCAAGCTCACCCCGTCAATGCAAATCGAGCCCTTGACGGCAATGTATCTAACCAAGTCCGAGGGAGCAGCAATCCATAAAACGGATTCGTTTTCATCATCACTGCGTTCCACCAATGTACCGAGGCCGTCTATATGACCGCTTACGATGTGCCCTCCCAAGCGCGTTGAAGGCGTTACGGCGCGCTCCAGGTTCACCTGGCTGTTCCGCCTCTTGCCGCCAAACGTAGTACATCGCCTGGTTTCCCGGGAAACATCGACTGCAAAACACCCCTTTTGTACGTTACAGGCCGTCAAGCAGACACCGTCCACTGAAATGCTGTCGCCTGTCTTTACTTCGGCCGTGAATGAAGGGGTGCTATGGATATGGTATTGATACACGTCTTTTTTTTCGGCGACTTGGTCAATCATCCCAACTTCTTCCACGATACCTGTAAACATTTGTTATCTGCCCAGCTTGATAAAAGTAGTAAAAAACAGGTCAGTTGCCGACATGATGCTATTCAGGTTTGCAGCGGTTTGGCCGTTATCCTGATATCGTTTCCGACGAACCTGGTTTCCTCAATTTTCAATGCCATCTGGTCTCGCATCGTAGTAATGGAAGACAGCCTCGCAAGTCCGCGGTCTGAATCGCCAATCAGGCACGGTGCCATGTAGATGATCATCTTGTCGACAAGATTTTGTTCCAGCAGGCTTCCCGTAAGTGTAGCACCTGCCTCCGTCCACACTTCGTTAATGCCGCGACTCGCCAAGTCATGCATAACGCTCTCCAGTTCAACGCGGTTCGCAGACATGTTGACTCGTGTCACTTCCACGTTCCGCCGTCGTAATGCGGTGGATTTTTCATCATTGTCAGAGCAGGTATAAACAATGACCTTGCCGGGGGACTTTAATACTTTGGCTGTCTCGGGGAAACGGAGGCTGGTATCCAGTATTACTCTTGCCGGTTGTTCAAATTCCTCTTCAATGCCCAAATCCTGCCTGGAAAGGCGAACCGTAAGAGAGGGATCATCGTACAGTATGGTTTCGATACCGGTTAAAATGGCACAGCTGGACGCGCGTAATTTTTGCACGTCCAGGCGTGCATGTTCACCGGTAATCCACTTGCTCTCGCCTGAAGTCAACGCGGTTCTGCCATCCATACTGATCGCGGTCTTCACTGTTACATACGGCTGGTTTGCAATGATTCTTTTTATAAACCCCCTGTTAAGTTCCTGTGCGTCTTTTTCCAGAACGTGACAGCGTGTTTCTATGCCGTGTTGCTTCAAATACTCAAGCCCTTTGCCATTGACCAGGGGGTTGGGGTCCCTGGTTGCCACTACTACTCTCGCGACCCTTGCGGCAACTATTGGTTCCACGCAGGGGGGCGTATTGCCTTGATGTGTACATGGCTCCAGCGTGACGTAGGCAGTAGCGTTTTCAACGTTCTCCGTTGCACTGTTCAGGGCATTTACCTCGGCATGACTTTGACCATGACGTGCATGGTATCCACTACCAATAATTTTACCCTGCTTTACAAGCACGCAACCCACGCGCGGATTGACCCGCACTGTAAACAAGCCTTTCTGCGCCAAGCGCAGGGCTTCGGCCATGTAGGCATGGTCATTTGTTATTTGCTGCATGTCGACCAACCAGCAAATGGACTAGTGCGTGCTTTTGTCGAAATCGTCAGAAATTAATGAAAGTTGACTTTCAAGCATCTCGGGAGTCAGATCATTCTCTACCCTTTCAATGATATCCTTGAACTCCTGTACGTCTTCAAAACTCCTACATACCGAAGCAAAGCGCACGTAAGCTACCTGGTCAACGACACGCAGCCCTTGCATTGCCCATTCGCCAATCATTTCCGCCTGTATTTCCCGTTCCCCAGTCCCCAGTGCCTTATGAGATATCTGGTTTATTACCGTATCGATTACTTCTGTCGCAACAGGCCGTTTTTCACAGGCAAGAGTAATGCCCTTGCGAAGTTTTTCTTCATCGAAAGCCTCACGGCGGCCGTTGCGTTTTACAACCCGGGGAAAACTTCGCTCTACACTTTCGTAGGTAGTAAAGCGTTCTCCGCATTCCAGGCATTCCCGCCGCCGGCGCACTTGGTCTCCTTTTGCCGCAAGACGCGAATCCACAACTTTTGTATTTGCAGAACGACAGAAGGGACAGTGCATCTATCTGGTGCAGGCTAGAAAGCCACGTGCAGGGATTTACGCTACGGCCTGTTGTGCAGTGCTCGCACGGTATACGGGGAATCGTCTGCACAGATCAAGAACCTGGCTTTTTACACGCTCTATCGTCTGGGTATTTTCGAGGTCGTCAAGAATATCGCACATCCAATTAACCAGTTCCTTGCACTCCTGCTCCTTGAAGCCACGCGTGGTCGCTGCAGGGCTGCCAATGCGCAAGCCGCTCGTTACAAAAGGCGATTGTGGGTCATTGGGGACCGTATTTTTATTTACAGTAATGTTTGCCTTGCCCAGTGCCGCATCGGCAGCCTTACCCGTGATTCCCTTATCGATCAGGTCTACTAAAAACAAGTGATCATCGGTGCCGCCCGATACAATCTTGTAACCGCGGTTCATAAATTGTTTTGCCATGGCTCTTGCATTGTTGAGCACTTGCAATTGATAAGTCTTGAACTCTGGTTGCAGTGCTTCCAGGAAGGCCACAGCCTTGGCTGCAATTACATGCATCAGCGGGCCGCCTTGTGTTCCCGGAAATATCATGGCATTTAATTTTTTGGTAATGTCCTCATTCTCGCGCGCCAGAATAATTCCGCCACGCGGTCCCCGCAGGGTTTTATGTGTTGTGGAAGTCACCACGTCGGCAATCGGAACCGGGTTCGGATACAAACCGGCAGCAATCAAACCCGCTACGTGCGCCATATCCACCACCATCAAGGCATCTACTTCATCGCATATATCTCTAAAGCGCTGCCAATCCCAAACCCTGGAGTAGGCGGAAAAACCTGCAATAATCATTTTCGGGTTATGCTCTTTCGCCAGCCGCTCGACTTCATCATAATCCACTTCACCCGTATCCGGATTCAGGCCATATTGGATAGCATTGAAAATCTTTCCTGAGAAATTGACCGGGCAGCCATGCGTCAGGTGCCCTCCATGCGTCAAGGACAATCCCATGATAGTGTCATGGGGCTCGAGCAGAGCCAGGTACACGGCAGCATTGGCTTGAGAGCCTGAATGAGCCTGGACGTTGGCATAATCTGCGTCAAACAGTTTTTTTACCCGATCAATAGCCAGTTGTTCGGCAATATCAACAAACTCACATCCACCGTAGTAACGTTTCGCTGGATAACCCTCGGCGTATTTATTGGTGAGCACGGACCCCTGCGCTTCCATCACCCTGGGGCTGGCATAGTTTTCAGATGCGATCAACTCCACGTGCTCTTCCTGGCGACGAATTTCCGACTGAATAGCATCGGTGAGCTCCTTGTCAAAATTAACAATGGACATGTCTGCGGTAAACATTACTACTTCTCCTACCCGAATGATTTCATTGAAGGGCGTTTCGTAAACAGGATTGGTTATTATAGCGTATATTCGAGGCCCAAAGACTGGAAAATGCAGTACGCCTTAAGCATCCAGCATCGTTTTCGTGACAGTGAGCCAACCTTTGCGGATATTGGCAAGGTTGTAGCCACCTCCACCCAAGGCAACCAGCCTGCCTTGGCAATGGGTATTCGCGTAGCAAATCAATTCTCGCGTGGCGAACTCATGCGTTGCCTGGCTGTACCGCATATCCGTAATTGGATCTCCGCTCATGCTGTCCACACCGCATTGCAATAAAACGAACTGCGGCGTGTATTGATCAATAAACGCCTTGGCTCTGCCCCATTGAGCCTGAAACTCCTCGTCGGAACTCTGCGGCGGCATTTCAATATTCAATTTCGTTCCCGCGGCCTTGCCTCTGCCGATCTCGGTGAACCTGCCCGTGCCCGGATACAGAGTGCTGCTGTGTTGGTGAAAATCCAGAAAAATGATTTGCACGTCGTTTTCATAGGAATAAAACACTCCATCGCCGTGATGCGCGTCGATATCCACGTAGAGAATTTGAGTCAAGCCGTACTCGGACTTCAGGTACTCTATAGCAACGGCACAATCGTTGAATACACAAAACCCACTCGCCGTCTGCCGCCGTGCGTGATGCAAACCTCCAATTGGATTGAACGCATGCCTGCAATCTTTCTTCATAACTGAATCTACTGCGGCAATAGTGGTACCTACGACAGTAGCAGCTGCCTCATACACGCCGGGGAACGCCGGTGTATCACCGGCATCCAGGTAGCCTCTGCCGGATGCCGACAAACGTTGAACCCGGGCGATGTATTCCGGGGTGTGAAACAGCTTCAACTGGTCAACTTCAGCCATTTGCGGCAAACGCATGCAGCATTTTTCAACCAGGCCACTGGCTTTCAGCGAGTCGTAATAGGCAGCGTGCCTGTCCCCGCTGAACGGATGATCTTCCGGAAAACCGTATTTCGCAAGTTCATCCCCAATAAAGACGCAGGTATTTGCCATTCAACTAGTTTAATGCTACGTGTGCATTTCTGAACATCCTCATCCAGGGACCGTCTTCCTGCCAGACTTCAGGCCGCCATGAATATTGAACGGCCCGGAAGAGTCGCTCGGGATGCGGCATCATGATAGTTATACGACCATCTTTATTGCAGAACGCAGTTACACCCTGTGGCGATCCATTTGGATTATATGGATATTTATCAGTTACTTGAAGATTATTATTGATAAACTGCATAGGAACCAGTCGATGTTGCAGAAGAAGCTTCAACGACTCATCGGACAAGTCAGCTTTACCCTCACTATGCGCAACGACAACGGGCAACGTCGAGCCTTGCATTCCTTCGAACAGAATCGAAGGCGATTCCAGAATCTTTACCATCACCAGCCTTGCCTCAAATTGCTCCGAAGAGTTACGGATAAACTTTGGCCAATGTTCAGCTCCCGGTATCAACTCCTTTAATTGAGCCAGCATTTGGCAGCCGTTACATACACCCAGTACAAATATATCCTCACGTGAGAAAAATGCAGCAAACTCGTCTTTGAGTTTTGTATTAAACAATATTGATTTTGCCCAGCCGCCCCCTGCACCGAGAACGTCTCCATAGGAAAAACCTCCACAAGCCACCAGCCCCTGAAAAGAATCCAGTGCCTGTCTTGCAAAAAGAAGATCAGTCATGTGGACGTCGACCGCATCGAAGCCGGCCCGATTGAATGCAGCAGCCATTTCCGCGTGGCCATTGACGCCCTGCTCGCGCAGTACGGCTACCTTGGGGCGGACGCCCAAATTGACAAATGGCAGACTGATATCCTCTTCAACATCAAAGGTAAGGTTCACAGAAAGCCCTTTATTATTCTTATCCAGAATCGACTCCAGTTCCTGGCGTGCACACTCGGGATTATCACGCAACATCTGGATATGGTAGCTGGGCTGCATCCACAGTTCTTGTAACGCTCTACAGGATTGCCGGTAAAAAACTTGCGCATTGTTTGTGATCATCATTTCATGTGAGTCATTTGGCTCACCCAGAACGTGCACACAATCAGACAAACCATGCTCAGCAAAAACCGCCAGGATTTGCCGAGTGTCATTTTTAGAAACCTGAATCACGGCCCCAAGCTCTTCAGAAAACAAACTGGCTATCGGGTCAACACCCAGGTCGCCTATCTCAATATTCAGTCCCGTATGGCTGGCAAAGCTCATCTCACAAACCGCTGCAAAAAGACCTCCATCCGAGCGGTCATGGTAGGCATGGATCAGTTTTGCCTGTTTTAATGCCGTGATGGCATGGAAAAAACCGATTAAATCATCCGCGTTATCCAGGTCAGCAGGCTCGCTGCCCGACTTTGAATATACCTGGCATAGCCCCGACCCACCCAGGCGGTTTTTCCCGTGGCCGAGGTCAACCAGGAGTAGCTGGCTGTCTTTGAGGCTTTTATCGAGCATCGGGGTCAGCGTTACCCGCACGTCATTAACCGGTGCGAATGCAGATACAATCAACGACAGTGGCGCAGCTACCGACTTTTCATCTTCACCTTCCTGCCAGACGCTTTTCATGGATAACGAATCCTTGCCAACCGGAATGGCGACATTCAGTTTCGGGCACAACTCCTTGGCCACGGCCTGTACAGTTGCATACAACTCGGCATCCTCTCCCTTATGGCCCGTGGCTGCCATCCAGTTTGCCGACAGCTTGATATCCGACAACTGGCCTACGTCTGCTGCCAGCATATTCGTTATGGATTCACCAACGGCCATGCGGCCCGATGCAGGACCGGAAATTAACGCAACAGGGGTACGCTCGCCTATTGCCATAGCCTCACCCGTATAGCCGCGATAGTCGCTACAGGTAACGGCAACGTCTGCAACTGCAACCTGCCAGGGGCCAACCAGGGGGTCTCTTGTAACCAATCCGGTAACAGTTCTATCCCCTATGGTGATTAAAAAATTTTTTGCGGCAACTGCCGGAAGCTGCAATACCCGTTTCGCGGCTTCTTCCACGGACAGCCCAGCCGTCGAAAAGCCCGTCTTGCAACTGGTAGCACTGGAGACGCTGCGCTTCATTTCAGGCGTCTCACCGAAAAGTATGCTCATGGGTAGATCAACCGGCGTATCCTGGAAATATTGATCAGCCAGCTTCAACCTTTGTCGTGAAGTGCTACGTCCCAGCACTGCACAGGGACAACGCTCGCGCTCACAAATTCTCGTAAACGTTTCCAGCATCCGTTTATCAATTGCCAGCATGTAACGCTCTTGCGCTTCATTGCACCAGATTTCCCTGGGAGACATCCCCGGTTCATCGTTCGGAATGTTGCGCAACTCAAACTGGCCACCCTGACCAGCGCCGTAAATCAACTCTGGAATTGCATTGGACAATCCACCCGCCCCAACGTCATGAATTGACAGAATCGGGTTATATTCACCTCGCGCAGTGCATTGTTCGATAACCTCCTGGCAACGACGCTGCATTTCGGCGTTACCGCGCTGTACCGAAGCATAATCGAGAGCTTCCGCACTCTTGCCGCTTGCCATTGATGAAGCGGCACCGCCGCCCAACCCAATCAACATCGCAGGCCCACCCAGCACCACTATGGGTGTGCCTTCCGGAAACCTGAATTTACGGACGTGCGGGCCTCGAATATTTCCCAGTCCACCTGCGAGCATGATTGGCTTGTGGTAGCCTCGCACGTCCGAGCCGTCACCTGCCGTGGACAGGTCGATTTCCAAAGTTCGAAAATAGCCGAGAATATTCGGGCGTCCGAATTCATTATTAAAAGACGCGGCACCTATCGGCCCCTCAAGCATGATTTCCAATGGGGAAGCAATGCGGTCAGGTTTTCCGTATTTCCTTTCCCAGGGTTGCGGGCTGTTTGGCAGACGAAGGTTTGATACGGAAAAACCGCACAACCCTGCTTTGGGCCGTCCTCCCCGACCTGCGGCTCCCTCGTCTCTGATTTCACCACCAGACCCGGTCGCAGCACCCGGATACGGGGAAATTGCCGTCGGATGGTTATGAGTTTCAACTTTCATCAGGATATGCGCATCTTCCGCAGTGTACTCGTAGCACCTGGTTTCAGGATTTGCATGAAAGCGGGCTGCCGCATGGCCTTGAATAACTGCCGCATTGTCGGTGTAGGCGGAGAGAATGCCTTCTGACGAACGTTCAGAAGTATTTTTAATCATTTCAAACAGACTATGCGCCTGCTGTTGATGATCGATCACCCATGAGGCATTAAAGATTTTATGCCTGCAATGTTCCGAGTTCGCCTGGGCAAACATCATCAACTCGACGTCCGTTGGCGCCCTGCCCAGCTTGCGGTAATTCTCGACCAGATAATCCACTTCATCTTCTGTCAACGCCAACCCCATTTCCCGGTTTGCCTGGCGCAAGGCTTTTACGGGGCTTTTGCCAAAATCCATGAACACAAGCTTTCGTCTCGTTTCTTCTGCAAACAGCGACTCGGCATCGTTCAATGCAAGACACGTCGATTCCATCATTCGATCGTGCAGCAAATTACCGATGCCGTTTTTCTCCTGTTCATCAAGCTCCTCGAACAGCGAGAACTGGTACAGGATTCCGCGTTCAATGCGTACGATTTTGGACAGTCCGCAATTATGGGCGATATCCGTAGCCTTGGATGACCACGGTGAAATCGTGCCAATTCGTGGTACGACCAGCAGCAAAAAATCTTCCCGTATACTGCAAGCCTCGGGGGCATAGTCGAGCAAAGCCTCGAGACGTTTGATTTCAGCCTCGCTCAACTCTTGCGTGGCATGGACAAAATAATCAAACCTGGCAGTAAAGTTCTCTACCTTGGAGGAAACAGCTTGCAACCGGCGCTGAAGATTGTGGAGCCTGAACTCCGATAATGCATTACCTCCTTCAAAAATAAGCATTTGGATGTTACGCCCCTGGTACGAGCTTGATTAAAGCGGGAAGCATAGCGAAAACATGAAACCTGAACATGCAAATGTCCTGTACAAAAATGCAGCCTGATTATATACTCATAACTCGCTACTTGGGGGCGACAAGGCTTCGACGTAGGCTGCGAAACCTGAGGTGCATGTCGAGGATGTAGCTTGCCTCGTTAAACCATGCTGCAAACATATAGTTGCAAACGATGACAACTACGCTTTAGCTGCTTAAAAACCAGACTATTGCCGTCCGATTAGGCCAGCTTGCGGGCTTAACCCGGGCGTCGACTTTGCAAGCTCGTGGTGAAATCCGCCTGGGGTGTAGCCACTAAAACTTTTTCAGGCTCGCGCTGGCCGCTCCCGTACGTCGGGCTGCAAGCGTTAAAGCATAGGCGATACTAAACATGTAGTACCAAAGGCAGAGAGTTTGCGGACGCGGGTTCGATTCCCGCCGCCTCCACCACTCTTCATTGTACGTCATGTGAAATTGTGGGAAATTCTTTAGATGTTCAGCTCCTCGTTATCAACTTACCCTTTCATCTTGAAAGGGTGCGCACGGGCGCTTGCCGCAGTTACCTTACATTCAGGATGGGGGGGGAATAGACTCCGTTCAGTCATCTATCATCATATCGCGGAACCATGTGCCTTTACACGGCAGATAGGAGTTTCGACTCCACCCGAAGTGTTCGAGTCTCACGTCAAGCGACTCTCCCGCGACTACGACATTGTAAGCCTCGACGATGTCCTGGAGGAAAAACTTCCCAAGCGGCCCTTGCTCATCACTTTCGACGATGCCTACCGGTCAGTACTTGACGTAGGCGCGCCGATCCTCAAAACCTACGGCATCCAGCCCGTTTTCTTCATCACCACGTCCCCGGTGTTTGAAGGCGAGATCCTGTTAGAAAATCTTTTGAGCTACGCGGAAGTAGAGGCACCGGACGCCTTCGCAGAAATACTTGGCGTACCACCGGGAACCAGGACGTCAACCATCGTGAGGCATTTTCTTCCAGGAATGAGTGCTGGAGCACGAGTGAAGCTACGCGACCGCCTGGCGGTAAGACTTGGAAGCACCTCTCGTGAGTTGGGGCAGCAGATGGGACTATACCTGAATCCATCGGACCTCCCTGCCCTTGACGATGCCGGGTTCAGTTTTGGGTCCCACAGCAGGACCCATGCGCACATGCGCGGTATCCGCGGCAAAGAACTGGAAACAGAGATCGCGGAACCCTTGAAGCAGATTGCAGAGGCGACCGGCAAGCCAGTCCGTGTATTCAGTTTTCCTTTCGGCGGCAGTGTCCAGGACGTCACTCCTGAAGTGCTGGAAACCTTGCGGCTGCATAACGTCGAACGGTGGTTCTTTGTAGGGAGGCGGATCAACTACCATTCGAACAGGCAGCATTTCTTCCGGAGCGATATGCAAAATCTGGATGCCAGTCTACTGACCAGCGAAATCGAGAGCATGCCGATACTGGGAACAATATACGCCAGGCTCCGGCGGAGGACTGAACATTGAGCCAGCAGCCGGTCGTCCTGCTTACCAGGGATGGGATTGAGCAACGGCACGTAGCGCGAATCCTGCGCAAGCAGTTTCCAGGGATGTACCTGGTAGTAGAAACCGGGCTGAGAGGTGGAAGGCGCGCTGCATTCCGGCGAGCGTGGCGTGCGGGAGCCGGAATGTTCGCTGCAAAAATTACAAGAGCACTTTATCGTAAACTGATCGGCGCTGCTGATGCCCGCCGCCGCTCCCTCATTCGCTTGCTCGGTGAACCAGGTCTCGCCCAGTCAATCTTTGAACAGGCAATCATAGTTGACACTATCAATGACGGAGATACAGTGGAGTATCTGCGCCAGTGGCACCCGGCACTGGTGCTGGTGTACGGCACCGGGGTGGTGAGGCTGCCAGTGTTCAATGCTATCGATTGTGCGATATTGAACCTGCACACCGGGTTGAGCCCTTACTATCGCGGATTTGACACTCACCTCTGGCCGTTGGTGGATGGCCGCCTCGACCGCCTGGGGGTGACGGTGCACGAATGTACGCCGGATATCGACGGTGGCAGTATTCTTGCAACGAAAACCGTGGCAGTTCAGCCCGGCGATACAATACACGACGTCTTTGCGCGACAGGTACTGGAAGGAGGAGCGCTGTACGCTCAATGTGCGGCGGCTGAACTGGATATGCCTATGGACCGTACCGTTCAGGACTTGGCTCTCGGTCGTGAGTACCGGTGGATAGAAATGGGTTTATGGGCAGAGCTGGCTGCCCGCAGGCGGCTTCGGCGGCTGCCAGTCTAGACCGAGACTTCAACCCTGGACATTGATTGGCTGGCCAGTCGGTCGATTCCGTGGTTTGATCTCAAGTGGCGAATCGTATGCATTAAACGAACCGTTTTGCAACGGCACTTCCACGTCTTCAACGTACAGATGATTTCGCCTGGACTTGCTGTCGACCCGAAAAGAGTGTCCCTGCCGATCACAGTAAGACAGCCACTTGAAGAGAAAGCGGTTCATGCGCCAGCGTTTCAATAAAAAAAAGTGGGTTGCATCGTGGCTGAAAGTGCGCAAGTTGAGATGACAGCACCGAGGCAACACTTCCGCCTGCAACGAATCGTAGTAGATTTTCAGCTTGATATCCGGATAGGCGACAAGGCCAGCCTCAGAGCCAGTGAAATAATGGGTCAACGCAATCGTTGACGTATATTTTGTGCGGACCAAAACTTGCAGATGCAAATCCATTCCTTCGGACACTCGTGACACGGCTGCCGATGGCATGGAAATCCTGTCGCCGCACAACTTGCGTATGCGAATGTAATTCACCTCGTACATTTCCATGAGTCCGGCAAAAGAATTGGGCAAAGGGGATGCCGGCATATACCTGGGTTGAAAGGTATTTTTCTTTTCCGCAGTCAATATTCGGGATACTTGAGACATTGCCGGTGTAGAAGATGTCTCCATGAACCAGTTGTTTTCAGGTGCTTCGCGCAAAGTAGTAGCACATTTCAAGGTTCCTCACAATCTCACAGGTGCGTGAAACCAGCCTTGGTCGACTTGGGCGTGTTAAAGGCCCGAAGGTATAAACGCAATGCATAGAATTTCTCCGAGTGTACTGCATCTTTCGCGATAATACTTTTGAACGTCTTTTTATCCGTACCAAATACAAGTAGCACAAAATAGCCAAACAACCAATCCGCGCTTTTCAACCGTGCGCGATGCGTTCTCCCGTCCCGCGTCTTGATTTTACACTTATCCCCCGTACCTGGAGCATTAATTTTCACGATCGAGTTTCCGGTTTTAAGCAATGAGTATTGTGCGATTACCTTAATACCGGTAATTAAAACTGCAACAATTGCAACTGCCTTGATCCACAGCGGAATCGTGATCAATACCAGTGCTACAACAGCCAAGGCATGCAGCATTCCAAAACTTGCGGATAGCATCGATGACGGTCGTAAAGTGACGTTCAGACTAGGTGCGGATGTACTCAATTACCTTATTGATATTTTGATCGTGTGACTCTTGTTGGCCTGTAAGCAGACCGTACAATTCCGGGTCCTGCATGTCGAGCATTTTTTCAAAAGCCTGCTGTAGTTCAGAAGGTGCGGTTTGATAGTATTTATTCATGAACTTTTGCATCAGAACGTCCAGTTCCCTGGTACCACGACGACAGCGCCACGCCAATTTTCGCGCATTCTCCACTAGACGTTAATTTTTCTTCTGGCAATCAATTTCTTGATTTCTGCAATTGATTTTGCAGGATTCAAACCTTTGGGGCACGTATTGGTGCAATTCATAATCGTGTGACAACGATAGAGTTTGAAAGGATCTTCCAGTTCATCCAGGCGCTCGCTGGTAGCTTCGTCCCGACTGTCTGCAATCCATCGAT
Organism: Gammaproteobacteria bacterium; assembly: GCA_965215055.1. Taxonomy (GTDB): domain Bacteria; phylum Pseudomonadota; class Gammaproteobacteria; order UBA4575; family UBA4575. The sequence continues at coordinate 265,219 of OZ244046.1, read as the reverse complement.
ACGCCTGTAACAATGCTGCAGGACCGAGATAGCGCTCGCTGTTCCACCAGTAGCTGGGGCAGCTCGTGGAACAGCACGCGCACAGAATACACTCTTCAAGACCTTCAAGCTTTTCCCGATCTTCCTTCGATTGCAGTCGCTCGCGCTCTGGCGGAGTCTTGGATTGTGTGCGCATCCACGGCTTGACAGAAGCGTATTGATCGTAAAATCCTGTAAGGTCAGGCACCAGGTCCTTGACGACCGGCATGTGCGGTAAAGGATATATCTTGAGGCTTCCTTTACAGTCGTTGATACTTTTCGTACAGGCCAGCGTGTTTGCACCGTTTATGTTCATTGAACACGAACCACAGATTCCCTCCCGGCAAGAGCGACGAAAAGTCAAGGTCGAGTCAATTTCATTTTTAATTTTAATCAGGGCATCCAGTACCATGGGCCCGCACGTATCGAGATCAACCTCGTAGGTGTCCGTACGAGGGTTTTCACCGCTATCAGGGTCATAGCGATACACGATAATCTTCCTTACATTGCTGCCGTTACCGGCAGCCTTGTGTACCTTGCCGGGTTTTACAACCGAGTGAGCGGGAAGAGTAAATTGAGCCACGGATAATCCTTTTTAATACACCCTGGCCTTGGGTGGTATTACCTCAACGTCATTGCTCATTGTATATACGTGCACGGGGCGATAATCAATGCCTATCTTGCCCTGGTCATCTACCGAGACCAGGGTGTGTTTCATCCAGTTTTCATCATCACGATCAGGGTAATCATCGCGCGCCTGTGCGCCCCTGCTCTCCGTCCTGTTCAGTGCCGACTGGGCCGTAGCCAGTGACTGCGGAATCAAGTTGGTCAGCTCCAGGGTTTCAACCAGGTCCGTATTCCAGATCATGGACCGGTCGGTCACCCTGAGATCATCCATTTGATGGAATAGCTCTCTGAGCTTGACCAGTCCTTTTTCAATCAGCTCACCTGTCCTGAATACGGAGACGTGGGACTGCATTACCTTTTGCATTTTATGGCGTAAATCGGCAGTGGGAATACTGCCACTTGCATATCGCAGCTTGTCAAATCGACTCAAGGCCTCGTCTACTGCACTACCTCTGAGTTGGCTGTGCGGCTGGTTTGGAGTGACGAGTTCAGCGGCACGCAGTGCCGCGGCCCTTCCAAATACGATCAAGTCCAGCAACGAATTGGAGCCCAGGCGGTTGGCACCGTGAACGGACACGCATGCGGCTTCACCAACTGCCATCAACCCTGGTATGACGTGATCAGGATCGCCATTCTTCAGCATCACCACCTCACCGTGATGGTTTGTTGGAATACCCCCCATGTTGTAGTGTACGGTCGGTAACACGGGTATCGGCTCCCTGGTAACGTCCACTCCAGCAAAAATTTCGGCGGATTCCGCAATACCTGGAAGCTTCTCACGGATAACATCCGCGCCCAGGTGTTCGAGATGCAGGTATATATGATCCTTCTCCTCACCGACTCCGCGCCCCTCGTTGATTTCAATTGTCATGGAGCGACTCACGACGTCGCGTGACGCAAGGTCTTTTGCATTGGGTGCGTAACGCTCCATAAAGCGTTCACCTTCAGAGTTTGTCAGGTACCCACCTTCTCCGCGCACGCCTTCAGTAATCAGGCAGCCTGCTCCGTAAATTCCCGTCGGATGAAACTGTACAAACTCCATATCCTGTAGCGGCAGGCCGGCGCGCAGCACCATTGCATTACCATCCCCCGTACAGGTATGTGCAGAGGTACAGGAAAGATAAGTGCGACCGTATCCACCCGTTGCAAGCAGAACTATATGAGCATAAAAGACGTGTAACTCACCCGTGGCAAGGTCCCATGCCAATACACCCCTGCAGGTGCCGTCATCATCCATCAGCAGGTCAATGGCGAAATATTCAATGAAGAATTCGGCATTGTGCTTCAAAGACTGCTGGTAGAGCGTGTGCAGAATGGCGTGTCCGGTACGGTCGGCGGCTGCACAGGTCCGTTGCGCAATACCCTCACCGAAGTGCGTCGTCATGCCGCCAAAAGGCCGCTGATAGATGCGCCCATCGTCAGTACGTGAGAACGGTACGCCGTAGTGTTCAAGCTCGACCACTGCGGGAATTGCCTTGCGGCACATGTACTCGATGGCATCCTGGTCACCCAGCCAGTCGGAGCCTTTAACGGTATCGTACATGTGCCAGCGCCAATCATCTTCACTCATGTTTGCCAATGCCGCACTCATGCCACCCTGTGCGGCGACGGTATGACTGCGAGTTGGAAAGACCTTGGTAATACAGGCGGTAGAAAGACCGCTGACCGCCATGCCCAGGGTTGCCCGCAAGCCGGCTCCGCCGGCACCTACAACGATTACGTCATAGGTATGTTCAACCAGGTTATACGCCTTAGTCACGGTAATCGTCTACAAAGAGATTTTCACTAAAGCCAGAGTTCCAGTGACGGCCAACAAGAGGCAAAAGAGGTTTATCAAGGCAAGCGAAACGGCTTTCAGCCTGCCTCCAACGTAATCTTCGACAATGACTCGCAAGCCGAGTTGAGTATGGTAAAACGTCACAATGATAAACAAAACCAGGAACACGGTTACAGCCGGTGATTGCAGCCACTCGGATACCGTTGCATAACTTGCATTTCCAAGCATGGCGATCGCGAATACGAACCAGGTTGTAAGTGGTACCAGGGCAACTGCCGTAAGTCTCTGTAGCCACCAGTGGTACGCACCGCCCCTGGCAGCTTCTGACCCTTGCTTTTCAGCCCGTGGTGTTTGCGATAGCACTGTCAACTTTTAACCGTTACACGTTAATCAGACAACCCACCAAATCACGGCAACAAGTACAACCGTTGCGATAATCACTAAAATCCCCGAGTACCTGGTTGCGGTTATTCCAAAGCCATAGCCGACGTCCCAGACCAGGTGACGTATACCGTTAAACAGGTGTAAAAAAAGAGCGATTGTCCAGAAAAACAGGAATACTTGGCCAAGAACACTGGCCAGATAGCCACGTATCAGCTCGTAGCTCTGTGGCCCTGCGGCAACTGCAACAAGCACGGCTACCAGCAGGACTGCACCGACTGCAAGGACGACTCCCGTGATACGGTGAAGAATAGAAATCGCCATCGCCAGAGGCCACCGATAAACCTGTAAATGTGGTGATAATGGCCTCTCGAAGTCAGCCATACAACTCCTTTTATCACGTACATGAGAACCTCCTGCCCGTAACGCACAGAGGCCATGTAAAAGTTTTATTCTTGACTGAATGCTACCTGATTGGGCGGATATATCAAACAGCAACCCTCGGGGAAGTGGTCAATCCCTGCAGGAAGCCAAAACAGGTTAAAGAGACTTTTCCTCCGGCTTGTGCGGAATGGCGGATATGCCTATCCGCATTCTACGCTGATTACGCGCCCGTCAACTCCCACGACGACGTTCATCCGTTCCAGCCGATAATCCATGGTAATCAGGCTGTGCACGGAATAGACGCGCAGCGGCTTGGGCAGGTCGGCAGTGTGCACTTCATCTATCGGCTGCCCGACCAGTTCCCGGTACTGCGCCGCCGCGCATATACTTGTCTTCGGCTTCTCGGCGACCACCCGATTTTCGGGAGTGCTCGCTGCACAACTACAAAGCAGCACTCCCGATAGCGCGGTCAACGTACCCTTGTGAACCATTATTTTTTCACGGTTTCAGAAGGCCGTTTTCCAGCCTGCCAACAGGCTGAACTCGGGGTTTTCGTCCATATGCCCCGGATGACGTGAGGCGGTCACCTCGGTGCGAAACTCGCCACCCAATGTATCTTCCCGCTGCCAACGCGCCGATACGTCAATCTGCCTGCCTGACGGCACCAGGCTGGCCGAGATGGATTCATGTAGCACCGTGCCGGCCTTGGTACGCCCGACCGGTACGGTAAATCCTGCCGAACCGTGCTCGATCCGCGGCGGCTGTGAAACCGAGAACGTAATCTCGTCCTGGGCGGTCAGGGAACGGTGGGCACGCAGTGAGAACGCGCTGGTGTACACTTCCGACAGGCCGGTCATGATGCCGCCGCGTGTATCCGACGTGACCACGCCCACCTCGGCATCGGCAGCCAGGTGCCATCCCTTGAACTCGGTACCCGTCTCGAAGCCGGTAACAAAGCTGTTGGCCGACAACGCACCGAAGGCTCCATCGGCCCTGGAACCCAGCATGGCCTTGCGTTCACCAAGCCAGCCGGCACGCAGGCCAAAGGCCTCCGATGGCCGCCAAGCCAGCATGGCACCCGTCTCCGGGGTATTGTTGCCAGCCAGGCCAGCAGTAGTGAATAGCGTGGTCTCAAGGCCGTTTTGTGCCTTGTAGGTGAAGGCTGCGGCATGTTCGGCAAGGTTGAAGACACTGCTTTCGGCTGCGACCGGACGTTCGTAAAAACCCAACTGCCATGAATGTTGATGGAAGGGATTGCCATACAAGTCCCGTGCCGTCCGGGCACTGTGACCCGCCCACGGGTGCCGCGTTTCCCTGTTGTAGGTCATGAGATCGTTGAGTCGCTGCATGGGAGAGGAAGTGCGGGCAACGTATCCCCCGGCAAGACTGGAGAGATCGAACCAGAACGGGCTGCCCAGTGTATCGAACGCTGCGATTTCGTGCCCGGCCAGTGAACGCGACAGGCCGTCACCGAACGCACCACCCAATCTGAGGCGGGTGGCTTGCATGAGAGGACCGGCACTACCGACCTGGTTCCCCATCATAACCCTGGTATTGCCCACGGGTGTGACCGCGGCCCCGAGATCCATCAGGCCCTGACCATAGACGGCCTGGTCGCTGTATATGCCGGTCTTGTCACTGGTTGCAAAGAGCCGCGTGACCAGTTCCGTATTCGACAGTTGATCGCGGAAGAAGTGCTTCATCAAGGCCAGCCCGCCGGATACCATGGGGGTGGCAAAGGATGTGCCATCAGCTACTCCGCCAGCAACCGCAACACTAGCACCAGGGGCGGCAATACAAAAATCTTTGGTAATCCCGCAGCGGTTGGAGAAATCGGCGATCGTACCGTCCTGCCCCACGGCTACAGCGGCAATGGAGTGCCCGGCCAACTCGCCAATCCTGGCAGCTAGTCCGGGAAGGAGATTAGGCGAGCTGGCATCGAGAACCCCGCCGTTGCAGTTGGGCGAGGTGGATGTGCAAGATAGAGTATTACCATTGCCAGCCGCCCAGACGAGAATTGTTTTTTCTTTGACACCGGCCTGTGCCAGTGCTGCAATCGTTTGCGGTAAGTTATTGCGAAGGGCCTGCTCGCCATAATTTTCGATGATCCCCCTGTATCCAAAGCTCAAATTCAGTATATCGATGTTATTGGTCAAGGCATTGTTATAAAGCCCTGCATCTCTTGCATCCACGCTGGCAAGCTGTGCAAGTGAAGTCGGCACATAGAGTGGTGTACCACTACCCAGTCTCAACTCGAACATCTTGATAGAGGCCCCCGGGGCAACACCGACGAAGCCATTCCCATTGGACTGCGCGACAATCACACTGGTAACTGCAGTACCATGGGATTTGTCCGTTGATGTTTGTCCCGTTGGTATTGTCTCGATACTTGCGCCACGAAGCTCAAAATGGTTACGATTAACACCGGTATCCATGACACCGACAGTAACTCCAGCACCCGGTTTTGCCCCGCTGCCGTGTTTGACCTCGAGGGCTGCACGGGCTTCGTGCACATTGGTACTTTCCAGGCCCCATTGCGCCTGAAACTCGGTGTTTGCAAGGTGCCTGCGGGCAATGGCGGCGCGCCTTCTTTCAAATTCCTCCTGCGTGATGCAGCCATCGAAGATCTTGATATCCGTACAGGGGCCAGTGGACATCATGCTGCTTCCTCCACCCCCACCGCCGCCCCCACAGCCGGTAATGACTGTTGCAAAAAGAGCCATTATTCCTACTGCCACAATAGACCTGTTCATTGATGCACTCCCTTTATCAAATTCTGAACCATCAGCCTATTCAAATGCTACCTGATTGGGCGGATATATCAAACAGCAACCCTCGAGGAAGCAGTCAATCCTTGCAGGAAGCCAAAACGGGTTAAAGGGACTTTTCCTTCGACTTGTGCGGGATGACGGCAGATATGCCTATCCGCATTCTACGCTGATTACGTGTCCGTCAACTCCCACGACGACGTTCATCCGTTCCGGCCGATAATCCTTGGTGATCAGGCTGTGCACGGAATAGACGCGCAGCGGTTTGGGCAGGTCGGCAGTGTGTACCTGGTCGATCGGCTGTCCGACCAGTTCCCGGTATTGCACCGCCGCGCATATACTCGTCTTCGGCTTGTCGATGACCACCTGGTTTTCGGGAGTGCTCGCTGCACAACTACAAAGCAGCACTCCCGACAGTACCCATGTGCCCGTGTGAATCCTTGTTTTTTTCACTGTTGATCACCAGCCTGCCCTATGCAACTGTCCGAAACTGTAAGCAGGATACTACGGCTTCAGAAGGCCGTTTTCCAGCCTGCCAACAGGCTGAACTCGGGGTTTTCGTCCATATGTCCAGGATGACGTGAGGCGGTCACCTCGGTGCGAAACTCGCCGCCCAATGTATCTTCCCGCTGCCAACGCGCCGATACGTCAATCTGCCTGCCTGACGGCACCAGGCTGGCCGAGATGGATTCATGCAGCACCGTGCCAGCCTTGGTACGCCCGACCGGTACGGTAAATCCTGCCGAACCGTGCTCGATCCGCGGCGGCTGTGAAACCGAGAACGTAATCTCGTCCTGGGCGGTCAGGGAACGGTGAGCACGCAGTGAAAACGCGCTGGTGTACACTTCCGACAGGCCGGTCAGGATGCCGCCGCGCGTATCCGACGTGACCACACCGACCTCGGCATCGGCAGCCAGGTGCCATCCCTTGAACTCGGTACCCGTCTCGAAGCCGGTAACAAAGCTGTTGGCCGATAACGCACCGAACGCCCCGTCGGCCCTGGAGCCCAGCATGGCCTTGCGTTCGCCAAGCCAGCCGGCGCGCAGGCCAAAGGCCTCCGATGGCCGCCAGGCCAGCATGGCGCCCGTCTCCGGTGTATGGTTGCCGGCCAGGCCAGCAGTGGTGAACAGCGTGGTCTCAAGGCCGTTTTGTGCCTTGTAGGTAAAGGCCGCAGCATGTTCGGCAAGGTTGAAGACACTGCTTTCGGCTGCGACCGGACGTTCGTAAAAACCCAACTGCCATGAATGTTGATGGAAGGGATTGCCATACAAGTCCAGTGCCGTCCGGGCACTGTGACCCGCCCACGGGTGCCGCGTTTCCCTGTTGTAGGTCATGAGATCATTAAGTCGCTGCATGGGAGAGGAAGTGCTGGCGACGTACCCTCCGGCAAGACTGGAGAGATCGAACCAGAACGGGCTGCCCAGCGTGTCGAACGCTGCGATTTCGTGCCCGGCCAGTGAACGCGACAGGCCATCGCCGAACGCACCACCCAACCTGAGGCGGGTGGCCTGCATGAGGGGACCGGCACCACCGACCTGGTTGCCCATCGTAACCCTGGTATTGCCCACGGGTGTGACCGCGGCCCCGAGATCCATCAGGCCCTGACCATAGACGGCCTGGTCGCTGTATATGCCGGCCTTGTTACTGGTTGCAAAGAGCCGCGTGACCAGTTCCGTATTCGACAGTTGATCGCGGAAGAAGTGTTTCATCAAGGCCAGCCCGCCGGATACCATGGGGGCGGCAAAGGACGTGCCTTGATTTTCAATTATTCCGCTCCCCGCAGCAAGCGAAACGTCCTCACCGGGGGCGGCAATACAAAAATCTTTGGCAATCCCGCAGCGATTGGAGAAATCAGCGATCGTGCCGTCCTGCCCCACGGCTACAACGTCAACGGAATGTCCGGCCAGTTCGGGGATTTTGGCGGCTAACCCGGAAAAAAGAGTAGGCGAACTGGCGTTGTAAGAGCTGTTGCCGTTGCCGGCAGCTTGGACGAGAATTGTCTTTTCTTCGACACCGGCCTGTGCCAGTGCTGCAATTGTTTGAGGCATGAGATTGCGAAGGTTTTGCTCAGTACTATTTTCAACGAAATTCTGCGGAAGATCAGGAAATCCAATACTTATACTTAGGATATCAAGGTTATTGGCAAAAACAACGTCCCTGAGGAATCTTGCATTATTTTCGTCTCGGTTGGAGGTGAAACTGTTAACGTCAAGGGAGAAAGGATTGTTATTTTCCAAGTCAAGTGGGAAAATTTTGATGGCAGCACCCGGAGCAACACCGATAAAGCCATTTCCATTGGGCTGCGCAGCAATAACACTGGTAACCCAAGTGCCATGAAAATCCGCAAGAGGATTATTGATAGGGACAACAACATCTCCTGTTGGTATTTCCGTGATATCTGCGCCTGTGAATTCAGGATTATTAAGACCAAAAAAACCACCATCCACAACACCGACAGTAACTCCGGCACCCGGTTTTGCCCCGCTGCCGTGTTTGACTTCGAGGGCTGCATGGGCTTCGTGCACATTGGTACTTTCCAGGCCCCATTGTGCCTGAAACTCGGTGTTTGCAAGGTGCCTGCTGGCAATGGCGGCGCGCCTTCTTTCAAATTCCTCCTGCGTGATGCAACCATCGGAGATTTCAATGCCCGTACAGGGGCTGGTGGGCATCATGCTGCTTCCTCCACCACCGCCTCCGCCACCTCCACAGCCGGCAATGACTGCTGCAAAAAATACTGTTATTCCTATCACTGAAACAGGCTTATTCATCGGTGCATCTCCCTTTGTAGAACTGTAGCGTTTGCAATTCACGATTCATCGGCACGCAAGGGTGCCGGGTCATTGCAAACTTCAACGCAAAGGTATGAGGTTCCTGCTTATTCCCCGCAGGAAAGATAGGTCTATCTACCTTGCTGTAACGGTTATTGTATTCAGCAGGTGACCCGACCTCGGGTCTTTGCGCCAAGTTTGCAGGAGCGATAATAGCTGATTTCCACTAAATAGCAACCGTAATATAACGAGCGACCCTTACCCGGTCAGAAAGCCCTCAACTACCAATTACCAAGTGTTATTATCATGATATGTACAAGCCCGGCTAAATCTTGATCAAATCTTCCATGAATCAAAAATGGTTTGAATTTGCAGCAAAACAAGGCGCAACAATAGACAACGACCAGGTGGTTGCGTGGGGCAACTCCGAACCATCAGCCTATTCAGTTGACCGTACTTGCATATGCGACCTCTCGCCCCTTGGCGTGATTCGTGCCAGTGGAGAAGAGGCACAGAGCTTCTTGCATGGTCAATTTACCAACGACCTGGGCCAGGTTACACCGACAGTTGGGCAACTCAGCAGCTATTGCAACCCCAAAGGCAGAGTACTGTCCATCTTCCATATCTACCAGGAGGATGACAGCTATTGCCTGGTCCTGCCGCGAGACGTTATCGAAGCCACGATCAACAAGCTCAACATGTTCAGGCTCATGGCCAAGGTCGACATAAGCGATGAGTCCGATGAACGGGTATTGTTCGGCATTGCCGGCAGTGACACTGAATCTGCACTTGGCGACCTGGGTATAGCCGTTCCGAAGGAAATAAACTGTTGCATACAAGACAAGGGAATTACACTGATTCGACTGCCCAGCGAGAGCACCAGGATCTTGCTTGTATCGAGTGCCGATGCAGCTATCCCCGTTTGGGAGCAATTATCTGCACGATTACCCGTTGCTACTTCCGGCTTGTGGGATTTGCATGATATTCACAGTGGCATTCCAAAAGTTATTGCCGGCACGAGCGAAACCTTTATTCCGCAGATGGTGAACCTGGAGTTGATTGACGGCGTAAACTTCAGCAAGGGTTGTTACCCGGGACAGGAAGTCGTTGCCCGCACACATTACCTTGGCAAGCCCAACCGGCGCATGTACAGGGTACACGTAGCAGATGCCAATGCACCCGAACCGGGCACAAATATCTTCTCACCCGAAGATGAAACCCAACCTGTTGGGAAGATCGTCACTGCTCAAAAAGTATCAAGTGGAACTTCGGCACTGGCAGTGTTGAGAACTGAAAAAAAGGATGATGAAAACCTGCACCTGGGATCGGTAACGGGACCGAAAATTTCAGTGCAATCCCTGCCCTATTCAATGGAGACAAAGCCGGAGTAGAAGCTCGCCCCAGGCTGATAATTAACCGGTCGGTATTTTTTGGAACAACCCGTCCAATTCTTCCTCTACCGGGCATCCAGGCTGTTTTGCACCCGCGCGTCGGTACCAGTAGCTCGCGTTACCTGAATCTCCCTGTACGCGATGTATATATGCGTGGATCAGGCAGGACAATTCATCCGAGTAAGGCTGGACGAGTTTATGCGACTCTTCCAGGTCTCCATCCCTGGCCAGGTTTAACGCTTTGAGGTGATCGCAAGGCACTGGATGATCCGGGGAGTCTCAATTGGGCCGCATGTGGGGAAACAGGATCACGTCACGAATAGTATGCGAGTCGGTCAAGAGCATTACCAGGCGATCGATGCCGATTCCCTCGCCCGCCGTGGGAGGCAGCCCGTATTCCAGTGCACAAATATAGTCTTCGTCATAGTGCATGGCCTCTTCGTCACCGGCATTTTTCCTCGCCACTTGCTCCTTGAAGCGTTCCGCCTGCTCTTCAGGATCGTTCAACTCTGAAAAACCATTTGCAATCTCGCGACCGCCGACAAAAAATTCAAAGCGATCCGTGATGAAAGGGTCTTCATCATTCTTGCGCGCCAGCGGTGATACTTCAGTTGGAAACGCAGTGATAAAGGTCGGGTCTTTAAGGTTCTTCTCAACCGTTTTCTCAAAGATTTGAGTTTGTATCTTGCCCAGGCCGTAGCTTTCCCTGGTTTGAATCCCCATCTGTTCCGCAATGACCTTGATCTTGTCCAGGTTATTCAAGTCGTCTTCGGTTAATTTTGGATTGGCGTGTAATATGGACTCCTTCAAGGTCATGCGCGTAAACGGCTTGCCGAAGTCATAAGTTTCACCGTCATACTCGACGGCAGTAGTTCCCAGCACCTCGCTGCAAACCCCGCGCATCATCTCTTCGGTCAGTTCCATCAGGTCATTATAATCCGCATAGGCCTGGTAAAGCTCCAGCATGGTGAACTCGGGATTATGCCGGGTCGATAGCCCCTCGTTGCGAAAATTGCGATTGATTTCAAATACACGCTCTATCCCGCCTACAACGAGTCGCTTCAGGTACAACTCGGGTGCAACGCGCATGTACAAAGGTATGTCCAGCGCATTGTGATGCGTGATAAAAGGCCGTGCCGCAGCCCCCCCGGGTATGGCCTGCATCATGGGCGTTTCCACTTCCATGTACCTGCGCCTGGCCAGAAAGTCCCGCAAGTATTGAATCACGCTGACCCGCGTTGCAAACACCCCGCGCGACTTTTCATTCATCATCAGGTCAACGTAACGCTGGCGATAACGCTTTTCAGTATCCGCCAATCCATGAAACTTTTCCGGCAAAGGCCGAATGGACTTGGTCAACATTACCGCGTTTTCTACTGCTACGTAAAGATCACCTTTCCTTGACTTGCGTACAGCACCCTCCGCACCGATAATATCGCCAATGTCCCAGGTGTCTGCTGCTTCGACGAGTTTCTTGTCCGAGCTTTTACGATCGATATAGGCCTGTATGCGCCCCGTCATATCCTGCAGTACGACAAACGGTCCGCGCCGGGTCATAATGCGGCCTGCAACTCTTACCGCCTGGTCCAGCTCGGCAAGTTCTTCCCTGGACGTTGCACCAAGTTTTTCTTGCAGGTCTTGCGCGTAACTGTCTCTCCGAAAATGATTCGGAAATGCATTCCCCTGGCTGCGCAATGCTTCCAGCTTTGCGCGGCGCTGGGCAATCAGCTTGTGTTCATCCCGTATGCGATCTTCATCTGCCATGTTTTCAAAGCCCGCTTTTAAGACTTGCCTCGATAAACGGGTCGAGATCGCCGTCCAGTACGGCCTGGGTATTACCGGTTTCTACCGAGGTGCGTAAATCCTTGATGCGGGACTGGTCCAGGACGTAAGAACGAATCTGGCTGCCCCAGCCGATGTCGGCCTTGCTGTCCTCGGTCGCCTGCTGCTTGTCGTGGCGTTTTTGAATTTCCATCTCATAGAGCTTTGCCCTGAGTTGTTTCATCGCCATGTCCTTATTTTTATGCTGGGAGCGGTCATTTTGGCATTGCGTTACGACACCTGTAGGCAGATGCGTAACGCGTACTGCGGATTCGGTCTTGTTCACGTGCTGTCCGCCCGCACCACTGGCGCGATATACGTCTATACGCAAATCCGCAGGATTGATTTCGATATCGATATCATCGTCAACTTCAGGTGATACAAACACCGCTGCAAAAGAGGTATGCCTTCGATTTCCCGAATCAAAGGGTGATTTTCTCACCAGGCGATGCACCCCGGTTTCGGTACGCAGCCAACCAAAGGCGTAATCGCCTTCAAATTTGACCGTCGCGCTTTTAATCCCGGCGACTTCACCCGGCGATGCTTCAATCAGGTCCGTCTTGAAACCCTTGCGCTCTCCCCAGCGCAAATACATGCGTAGCAGCATTTCCGCCCAGTCCTGTGCTTCAGTGCCCCCGGAACCCGACTGGACGTCCAGAAACGCGTGACTGGAATCCATTTCACCGGAGAACATGCGGCGGAACTCAAGCTCACCAATACGCGACTCCAGTTGTTGCAAATCCTGCTCAATCGCTTGCAGAGTATCCTTGTCATCCTCTTCCAGCGCCAGGGTCAAAAGCTCGCTGGTATCGGCAATACTGCTTTCGACGTTGTCAATGGCCGTTACTGCTGCCTCGAGGGAAACCCGTTCCTTTCCAAGTTTTTGCGCAAGCTCCGGCCGGTTCCAGTTGTCAGGGTTCTCCAGTTCCCAGTTGATTTCATCCAGGCGTTTACGCTTGCCATCGTAGTCAAAGATACCCCCTTAGACCGGCGCAGCGGGTGCGCAAGTCCTCAACCAGGTTTTGTAACGAAATGATTTCCATGCTCTACACCGATCAAGTGAATGCGCGCATATAGTAATGTAAAAACACAAATAATTTAAGCCCTTGCAGATACCAGGTGCTGCACATTGAGTTGAGGTGACCGCACTCCCCTGAACTCATTTACCTCAAGCCGGTAGGCAATGCGCACCCTGTCAAAATTTTGGTTCCACTCTTGCCTGTCAATATTAAATGCAATGGCGTCAATTTCCTGCTTTCCATCTACCGGGGTCAGGTTCAATTTCAAGTGACGCTCACCAACAACGCGGTACTTGTTGACGTTGAAAACGCCGTCGAATATCGGTTCCGGAAACCCTTGCCCCCACGGCCCGGCACGAAATAATAATTCAGCAGTATCAAGCGACAGTTCATGCTCATTCAGTTCGCCGTCGGATAGCAGGACGGCTTCCAGTTGTTCCGGGGAAACCAATTCTTTAATCGTTTGATCAAATATATCTGCAAAGGCTTCAAATCGCTCCAATGATATGGTCAGCCCCGCTGCCATGGCGTGCCCGCCAAAAGTGGTAATCAAACCTGGATAACGGGTTGCAATCAAGTCCAGTGCGTCGCGTATATGCAAGCCGGCAATGGAGCGTGCAGACCCTTTGATCTCGTTTCCATTCATTTTCGCAAATACGACCGTGGGCCGATGAAATCTTTTTTTGATACGCGCGGCAACAATCCCCGTCACGCCCTGGTGCCATTTTGAATCATACAGGGCAATCCCGCACTTGCACGCCTGGGTACCGGTCAGCTTTATCGACTGTAATGCATCCAGGGCCTGGGTTTGCATCTCCCCTTCAATCAACTTGCGTTTCTCGTTTAACTCACTCAACTGCCTGGCAAGCGCAGCAGCTCGTTCTTCGTCATCGGTGAGCAGGCACTCGATGCCTACGGACATATCCTTCAACCGGCCGGCAGCATTCAGGCGCGGACCGACTGTAAAGCCCAGGTCCGAGGAACTTGTTTGACAAAGACTTTTACCCGCGGTAGTCAATATTGCACGGACACCTGCACAACACTTGCCCGCACGAATGCGGCGCAAGCCCTGGTCAACCAGGATGCGATTGTTGCGATCAAGTTTGACAACGTCTGCCACGGTGCCAACTGCCACGATGTCCAGAAACTGTGCAAGATTAAGCTCTTGCATACCTTTTTCCCTGAACCAGCCTTCCTTGCACAGCAAGGCTCGCAAGGCGGAAAGTACGTAAAGTACAACCCCTACCCCCGCAAGGTTTTTACTCGGGAAACTATCAGACGGCTGATTGGGGTTGATGATGGCGTCCGCCTGCGGCAGGACGTCACCGGGTAGATGATGGTCCGTAATTAAAACGTCGAGGCCCCTGGCCTTCGCGGCGGCAACGCCTTCAATGCTGGAGATGCCATTGTCAACCGTGATAATCAGCGCGGGGTCAATCTCTGCGGCGACCGATACGATTTCCGGGGTCAACCCATAACCAAACTTGAATCGATTCGGTACAAGGTATTGAACGTTGGCATGTCCAAAACCGTGCAGTGCCCTTATGAACAGTGCCGTGCTGGTTGCGCCGTCCACGTCGTAGTCCCCTACGATCAGGATACGTTGCCCTCTCTGCATGCAGCGATAAATAAGGCTCGCTCCCGTATCAGCATTAAGCAATTTCTCGGAAGAAACAGCCTTGGAAAGTGAGTAATCAACTTCCTCTGCATTACATATCCCGCGTTGCGCGTATACTCGCTGCAGGACGGGTGGAAAATCACTGAGCAGCGTACCGGCCGTACTCCCAGGGTGCCGCTTAATGGTGGTGAGCATGGACGTGTATTATAAAATATAATTGCGCAAATATTCCAAAAAACACTACTCCCGAGAGCCAGTCATCGTGGTAAAGCCTCTCTTTATATTTCAGGAAAGCATATCAATGAGGGTATGCCCATGTCCGAGCATATCCTTTTCCTGACCGGCAAGCTTGCCGAGCAAAGCCTGTACCGCGTGCTGGAATCCATGCGGCCGACAGAGTTCACGTATGAGGTGCGCCAACTGGGAGTGAGCGTGGCAGCACTGATGACTACACAGCTTATTGAAAAACGCCTCACGGACGTGGGAAAGGCGAGTAGAATCGTAATTCCCGGTCGCTGCCGGGGCGATATAGACGCCCTCTCCGAATCACTTGGTGTTCCGGTTGAGCGTGGTCCGGAAGAACTGAAGGATTTACCCGCATATTTTGGTAAGGCATCCGGAAAAACAGATATGAATCAATATGACGTGCATATCTTTGCAGAAATTGTTGATGCCCCCAACGTGTCGGTGCGAGATATCGTGGAACGCGCTCGTTTCTATAAAAAGGACGGGGCTGATGTAATTGACCTGGGCTGCCTGCCCAATACCCCCTTCCCCCACCTCGAAGAAGCCGTACAGGCACTCAAGGCTGAAGGCTTCAGGGTCAGTGTGGATTCGCACGTGCCCGAAGAGCTGATCGCAGGTGGCGTTGCCGGGGCAGACTACCTGCTGAGCCTGAACGAGAAAACCTTGTGGATCACGGAGGAAACGGACTCTGTCCCCATAATCATTGGAAATACTCCATCGGACACCCGGTCGCTCTACCGTACAATCGACAAGTTGATAAAGAGAGATCGAAAATTCATCGCAGACTCGATTCTCGACCCCATTCACTTCGGCTTCACCGAGTCCATTGTCCGTTATCGAAACCTGCGCCGTCGCTATCCTGGAATCGATATGATGATGGGTGTTGGCAATCTTACGGAATTAACGCATGCGGATTCTGCGGGCACGAATGCACTTTTACTCGGTATTATCTCCGAGCTTGATATCCGGCACCTGTTGACTACGGAAGTAAGCGAGCATTGCCGCTGTGCAGTGCGTGAGGCCGACCTTGCACGGCGCATCATGCGTGCCTCAAGATCGGACAATATACCCCCTACAGGTTACGACAACGGGTTAATGGCGTTGCACGAACGCAAGCCCTTTCCTTACAGCACGGAAGAAATCAGGGACATTGCTGAAAAAATCAAGGACCTCAACTTTCGCATACAGGTGAACGAAGAAGGCATCCACACCTATAACCGGGAAGGATTGCACACCTCTACAGACCCCTATGAAATCTACCCGGAATTAAACGTTGAAGACGACGGCGGTCACGCCTTTTACCTGGGGGTTGAACACGCGCGTGCTCAAATTGCCTGGCAACTGGGAAAACGCTATGAACAGGATGAAGAGTTGAGTTGGGGGGTTGCGACCAAAAAAGAACCTGAAGACCTGAGCCAGTTCAAAAAAGCCGGCACCACCCTGCATACGCGCAAAAGCCGTAAAAACAAACCCGGCAAGAGCTAGTATGCCATTCATAAGGGAATGCATCGTCACGACACTTGGGGAAAACCAGGGCGTGCACGTTGCCCCGATGGGCGTTCATGAACACGGGAAACAACTCATCGTCATGCCTTTCAAACCCTCTGCAACACTGGAAAACATCGAGTATGCCGGCACCGCCACGCTGAATTACACTGATGACGTGCGCGTTTACGCAGGATGTCTGACGAACCGGCTCAACTGGCCAACCTGCCCTACCGATACTATCAAGGGTGTACGGCTTGAAAATTGCCTGTCTCACACTGAACTGAAGGTCACTGACAAGGTAGAGGATGAACTGCGCCCGAAGTATTTCTGCAAAATTGTGCACGAGGCCACGCACGCGCCATTTCACGGATACAACCGCGCGCAATTTGCAGTGATCGAGCTTGCCATTCTTGTCAGTCGCCTGCATATTTTGCCCCGGGAAAAGATACAAAAAGAAATTGAATACCTGGCCATCGGCTATGAAAAAACTTCCGGTTCGCGTGAACAGGAGGCATGGGACTGGCTGATGACAAAAGTAGACGCTTTTATGCAATCGAAAAAAGGGAAACAGCCATGACGGGAATGCTCGCAAGTGTTCGAAATCTTGAAGAAGCCACGCTGGCATATGCGAGCGGCGCGGACATCATTGATCTTAAAGAACCGGATCTTGGCGCACTCGGCGCAGTGCCACTGGAGGAGATTCGTCGCAGCGTAGATGAACTGTGGGAAAAATGTACCATCAGTGCCACCGTGGGCGACCTTCCCGCCAATCCCTTTACGGTTACAAACAAGGTACTGCAAACTGCCGAGGCTGGCGTTGACTACGTCAAGGTCGGAATATTCAGTGACCGCCACCTGGAAACCTGTTTACCCAGGCTGATACATTGCGCAAACAAGGGCATTGCAGTCGTTGCCGTATTTTTTGCCGATATGGAGCTGGATACGGATTACGCGGTTCACGCCGCAAAACAGGCGCGATTGAAAGGCGTGATGCTGGATACTGCCCGGAAAAACTCGGGAGGCCTGTTAAGGCATAAAAGCATCCCGCAGCTTGAGCATTTCGTAAGCCTTGCCAGGAAAAATGGTCTGCTCACCGGTTTGGCCGGCTCGTTGAAAGTTGACGACGTCCCGACGTTGCTGAAATTAAACCCTGATTACATTGGTTTTCGCACGGCACTGTGTACCAACAGGAACAGGACAAGCCAGTTGAGCCTGGACGCCATTCAGCAAGTAAGACGGAATATCCCCTCCCCGGGTAACCCGCAACAAATCGCGGCAAGGTAGAAACCTTTACACCCGGGGGCCAGGCAATACGTGCAAACCGGTCAGGCGTGGAGAGGTTACCTGCTGGTCTCTCTTGTTATTTTTTCGCTCATCGGTCTTTACCTTGTCGAGCCTATCCCTCAAAATCTTGAATATCATCACTTTGCAGATACCCGAGAAATCCTGGGTATAGCGAACTTTCTTAATGTAATTTCCAATCTTCCCTTTCTACTCGTAGGCATTGCAGGGATAAAATACGTATTTGCAACCCGGGAGAACAAGACGGTCTGGAGTTGGCTGACCCTTTTCACGTCGATACTGCTGGTAGCGGCAAGTTCATCCTATTATCATCTGGACCCCGCCAACCCGACCCTTGCCTGGGACCGACTACCCATAGCTACAGGCTTCATGGCCCTGTTTGTAATCGTGCTGGGCGATTACGTAAATCCAAGGCTTGAGCAATGGTTGCTTGTCCCGATGCTTCTTTTGGGTATATTGTCAGTAGTCTACTGGCACCTGGTTGACGACCTCAGGGTCTACGCCTGGGTACAGTTTGTTTCATCAGGCCTGTTACTGGTAATCATCTCCATGTACAAGCCGCGTACCCTGCGCACAAGGTACCTAGTTCTTGCGTTTGCCTTTTACGCCCTTGCAAAAATAACCGAACACTTTGATACAGTTATTTTTATACTTGTACAAGAGACGACAAGTGGACACACCATCAAGCATATACTGGCAGCAGTCGGGACATTTTTCCTTTACGTGACCTTGAGATGCCGCAACGTCAGGCAGTCATGAAACATTCACACAGCCATTCAGCTCCGTCGAATTACACCTTCGCGTTCGCAGTCGGTACGGCGTTAAACGTCGCGTTTGCCATCGTCGAAGCAGTATACGGACTGATGTCAAACTCCCTGGCGTTAATCGCAGACGCCGGCCATAACCTTGGTGACGTCCTCGCGCTGTTACTCGCCTGGGGTGCAACGTACCTGGCGCAACGAAAACCCACCCGCATGAAGACTTACGGACTGCGGCGCGGAACTATCCTGGCTGCCCTGATCAGCGCACTTACGCTGTTGATGACAATGGCGGTAGTAGCCTGGGAAGCCATCGGTCGATTTACAATACCCTCTGAAGTCGACTCGGGAACCGTCATTACCGTTGCTGCAATCGGCGTTGTAATCAACCTGGTTACAGCCCTCTTGTTCATAGCCAACAAGGACGGGGACTTGAACATCAAGGCCGCGTTCATACACATGTCCGCAGACGCCGCCGTGTCATTCGGCGTTGTCGTTGTAGGCGTCGCAATTATGCTCACCGGTCTATTCTGGCTGGACCCGGCATTCAGTCTGCTAATCGTTGCAGCGATTATCCTGAGCACCTGGACGTTGCTGCACGACTCTTTCAACCTGGCAATGGACGGTGTTCCCAAGGGAATAGACCCCGATGCGGTCAGGAAATTTATCCTTGAACAAGACGAGGTAAAGGAAATTCACGACCTGCACATATGGGGAATGAGTACTACGCAGGTGGCCTTGACTGCGCACATCGTGCGGAACACGACCAGCCTCGATGACCGTTTCCTGCATAAACTGTGTACGGATTTACGCAAGCACTTCGGTATCATACATCCCACGATACAGGTGGAAGCCGGAGTCGATACCACCCTGTGCGAGCAAGCCCATCCTGAAAGCGTTTAGATAGCGCACAATCAGAAACGGATAATCCGGCTGCCAGGCTTTCCTGGTGGCTTGCTAATCAGCCTTTGCCCTCGCTGTATTGAAAGCCTTGAGAAAGCCCTTGAAGTACGCGCCGTTTATCGTGTATTCAGCTTCTCCGCCTTTGCCATATAGCTTGAAATTAAACGCTGGTTTGTGCGCCAGTTTTTCCAGTTGCTCCAGGGTCAGGTTGATTGCTATATCCTCATTCATCAAGCAGTCACCATATTTGCAGTCACCAACTTCTCTGTCTATTTGCGTGACGTCCAACTGTTTTCCCTCTGAGTATGCACGATCGTAAAATGCCCATTCATCGACGACCAAGGCCCTTACATACAGCTGTATCACCAGCGGTTCATTTTTTTCGATGGTTGCTCGAAGCAAACAGTAAGAAGAGCTTGAAACAAAGAAAACCATTCCTTCCAAGGTAACTCCATGTTTTTTGTAAGCTGGTTCAGCTACCTCCGGCGGCACCCAGTGATCTACTTTTGCTTTATTAAGCTCTTTACGAAACAGGTAAATAAAAGGCCCTTTGACGTTTGTTATTTGTTGGTGCTTGTCGTACTCGCTCGTTGTTTTTTCCTCGATAACAGCAGCGTCATCAGATTTTATGAGGACCGGCCGACCGCTTCCCATAACTAGACTCTCTAACGCACTTACGCCCGCACAGGCTGTCATGAACAGTGCGATCACGCATAACGTTATGATTTTCACGTCCCGATTGTTCATTGTTTTCCCTTACGATTATGTTTTGCAATTTCCGACACGCATGGGTGTCGGGCCATTGCAAACATCAAACAAGCGATTGAGTTTCTTACCTATTCACCCAGGTAAAGATAGCTAATCCTTACCTTACACGGGTTATTGTATTCAGTAGATAACCCGACTTAACGGGCTTGCTTGAGTTTGCAGGGGAGATTATAGGATGCCTGGGAAGAGAAAACCAATAAAATTACAAATAAGATTTTGAGCCGGGAAACCTTGAAAGTAACAACGGAATAATACTGAAGGTTGCAAACAGGGATACCAGCATGGCGATACTGGTCAAGAGACCAAAATAAATCGACGGTACGAAATTGGACAGCACCAGTATTATAAAGCCGAGTGTAATCGTGACCGACGTGAAATAAAGTGCCTTTCCCACCGTTGTTTGAGACTTGCGAATAGCCTGGTAGTTGTCATTGCTCACCGCGATTTCCTTTTTATACCGGTGTATATAGTGAATGGCGTAATCGACCCCGATACCAATGGTTATCGCCGCGATGGTTATCGTCATGATGTTCAAGGGTATACCCAGTATGCCCGTCAGCCCCAGGACAAGAAGAGCGGTGAAAATGCCGGGCAAGGTGCCAATAATGGCCAGCTTCAGACTACGGAATACGGCGATCAGTGCAACCAGGATACATACGAATACAGTCCCCAGCGTAAGAATTTGAGAACGGAACAGGCTCTGGAGCACGTTGTTGTACAAAACGCTTATACCCGTCAGCCGGACTGTTTCATTATCCCTGATGAAATCCCTGTTCAGTTCCGTCCTGATCTTGTTCAGCAAGTCGTTTCTTATCAACGTATGATCCGAGTCCTTGATGCGCGCTATGATCCGCGCCTGGCTACCATCATCAGATACGTGGGGTGAGATCAGTGCCCGTTTAATATCTTCCGGCAACCTGGAGTAAACCAGGGACAGATGGAAATCTTCCAGTGGTTCACCCCTGTTGACCACGCGAAATACTTCCTCGACACTTGAGAGTGACAGCACTTTTCCAACTTGCGAAAGACTTTCAAGATATTCATGTATATTACTGATTTTCTTAATGCCACTGCGGTTATACCAGTAACTTTTCTCGGTAAAATCATCCTGGGTTTCTTCAAGCTCCGCCAGGTAGTCTCCAAATTCTTCGTCCTCTTCTTCAAATTCCTCTTCCACCTCGGGAGATGCTTCCAGCATTATTTCCAATGGCACTGTGCCACCCAGCTTGCGGTCAATCAGTTCGAGCCCCTGGTAGATGTCCGTCGTCTTTTTGAAGTAGTCAATAAATCGATTTTCGACCGTCAGTTGAGTAACGCCAACCAGGTTCACGGCAGAAAGGCCAACGATTATGGCTACGGTCAATGCCTTGTTATTGACGATTGCCGTTAGAATATTCTCAAGAAAAGTGGCGGTTTTATCTTCCTGGAAGTACCTGAGCTTCGGTTTAACCAGTGTAATCAATGCGGGTAAAACGGTAAACGCAAGTAAAAACGCACAAACAAGTCCCAGGGTCATGATGTACCCGAATACAATGACCGGGTTTATATCACTGACGATTAAAGAGAGAAATGCAATAGCCGACGTAAGAACCATGTAAAAACACGGCGTTATAATCTGCGCAAAGGCGGTTCTCACCTGCTCACTAACGTCCTTGTCCGGATACGCGGACTGTATCTCCTGGTACCGAATGATGAAATGCATGGATAATGCAACGGAAAATATGATGAGCAGCGAAATGAAATTCGATGAAATAATAGTAAGCTGGAACCCGAGCAGTTGCGTAATTCCTGCTACCAGCAGGACGTTTAATACCGCGCATATCAGCGCCAGGAAAATCCATACCGGTTGTCGGAAAAATAAAAACAGCACCAGCACCATGATGACCAGGATCGCAATACCGAAGACCTTGATGTCCTGCACAACAAAATCCTTCGTGTCATTGCCGATCAAGGGCACGCCCGCCAGGTAGAATTCCCCCGTGTTGCCCATGTTCGAGATAATGCCGCGTATCGAGGTAAGCACGTCTTTATAGTGCTTGCTGGTCAACTGTCTCTCTACGAGAATACTGCCGCGTACCTTTTCAAGCTCGTGCAGTTCATTTTCATCCAGTGACATCTCGTACTGTTTTTTGAGCAGCACGTACCTCTGCTCCAACAGGTTCGCCAGTTTCCGGTTCGTTTCAATGTCTACTTTTATAGCCGTCGTACTCAAATCCTTACTGACCAGGTTACCCGCGTATATGGGACTTGTCGTAAACTCCCGTCTCGCCTTTTCAATGTCTACCCGCGGTGACAGCAGGTTGGCAAAACTTGTCTCGTCCGCATCCCTGCTTTCCTGCGGCTGCATCAGCAGCGGAACGTTACTGATGGCTGTAACTCCTGATATCCCTTCGATTGCTTCAAACTGGTGTACAAGGTTTTCGATTGACGCAATGGTGTCCTTGTCCAGGATTCCGGCCCTTGGCTTAAAGCCGACAATGATGTATTCATCGCCACCCCCGTAGCTTTGGTGCACTTCGCGGTAATACCTGAGGTCGGGGTCACTCTCCAGCATGAGCGAATCGGCAGATACATCAATGGTCAATTCCCTGACGTGCAAGCCGCACGCTACTACCAGGGCAAACGTCGACAAAATGGCGGGATAGGGATAGCGCGTGACGATGCGTGCGAACGTACTTACAAATGCAGAAAACATGACTTCAATACATATTGAGAGAATTAGCGGCTGACGTTCAACAGTCGATTGAATTCCTTTACCTGCGACTTGTGCAGGAAATGCACCGGTACGTTCATCCCGGCCAAAATTCCGGGCAAGGCAGGATCAACGCAACCCTGTCTTGCAAGTTTGTCCACGGCCGTTTCAAACAACGTTATCTGTGCAGATTTTACGAATAGTAGATGATTCGCCGCCAGGTATTTTACCAGCCAGGCGGCAAGACTGTCCGAAGTCACTTCCCAGCGGCGTTCCAGTTTGCAATATTCTTGAATCATATTATACGGCTCCCAGATAACCACCTTTGCCTGCTCCCAGCAGGCATGTATCTTTTCCCTGGTATCCGCCAGGCAAAGTTCGGGACACAGTGAAGCCAGCACGTATCCAAACTGCTGCATACCGAGAACCGCCATGTTATGCGCAAGCTCCTGGTCAAGTTCATGTTGCTGATCAGCCAAGCGTACCTGGTCTGCAAACGGCCCGCCTCCCGGTACAATGACAATACGTTCTGTATCGCAATTGCCCAGTGTATTCAGCCATTCGACAAGATACTTGCTATCGTAAAGGCTGCCTCCAATTTTAATGACCCATGGCATAGGTCTTACCGTGGCCCAGCAATTCCATCATTGCAGTCGCCTTGTCAAAGGTTTCCTGGTATTCCGCGGCTTCTTCAGAGTCATGCACGATGCCTCCCCCGGCATAAAAGTACATGCAATGGTCCTTATGCACGATAGTACGAATTGCAATGTTGGCATCCATATTGCCGTCAAATCCAATGTATCCTATTGAGCCGCAATAAATACCGCGGCGATGCGGTTCCAGTTCTTCGATAATCTCCATTGCGCGCAACTTGGGAGCACCCGTAATAGACCCTCCCGGAAAGCAGCCGCGTAACAGGTCGATGGCCGAACGCCCTCTGCGCAACCTCCCGGTAACCGTGCTTACCATGTGATGTACGTTGGGAAAGCTCTCTATATCACAAAGTCCTGGCACCTGCACGGAGCCCGGTTCACAGTTTTTACTGATGTCATTGCGCAGCAGGTCGACAATCATTATGTTTTCCGCCTGATCCTTTTTACTGTCGGCAAGCTCCAGCAATAGCAGCCGGTCTTCAGACTCACTACTTGAGCGCGGGCGTGTACCCTTGATGGGCCTGGTATGCACGACCTTGTCCCTGACCGACAGGAAATGCTCTGGCGAGTTACTGAGGACCTGGAAACCAGGATAGTTCATATACGCGCTGAAAGGTGAAGGATTGATTTTCCTCAGCGCCTGGTAAGCCAGCCATGGACTTCCTGCCACCGTTGTGCTGAAACGCTGCGCAAAATTTACCTGGTAGCAATCGCCCTCGCGAATATATTTTTTTATCTTCCTGAAACCGGTGCCGTACTCCTCTGCCGTCATGTTGGAGTTCACGTGCCCCTTGACGTTGAACGTGGAATGCCTGGCAACTGAAGGTTTGGCCGTGAACAGTTTTTTCAGATCATTCCAGTTCCTGCGTATCCTGACGTCAGACTTGTCCCCTACCAGGATGGACTTTCTCTCCTTGTGATCAACGATAAGCGCCCACGAATAAATACCTATCGCCATGTCAGGCAGGCTCAAATCATCAACGGTGGAAGAAGGAACGCTTTCTATATAGCGACCCAGGTCATAGCTGAAAAAGCCCAGTGCTCCCCCGGTGAAAGGCAGCTTGCTTTCATTTTTCCTGCTGACCGAAAGCTGCTCCTTCAGTATGGAAAAAGGCTCGTCCGGAACACTGTAACATTCAGACCACGTCTCAATTTTTGTTTCATTATTTTGCGTAGTAATGCGTACTCTCGGCCTTGCAACGATAATGTCGTACCGCCCCTGCGAGCTTGCCGGCTGGCTACTGTCCAAAAACACCGACCAGGGTTCGCCTGCAACTCTTGCATACATCTCTGTGCTATCGGCGTGATACGCGAGGTCGGCAATCAGCAAGTCGCTCATGCATAAAATCTCTGGTAAGCCAGGCAGGCGACGGAAGCAGCAGGCGCACAGTCTCCGGGAGTGATATCGTTATCCGTCGTCTTACAGTTGAGCAGACTTTCAAAGTCGACGTATTGAAGATCCAGGTGTCGCGCAACTTCCTTTATGAGAAAACGACCCGTCCCTGCACCAACAACGGGAACCCTTGATGGTTGCGTCAACCTGGAAAGCTGCGTGCGGCAGGCGTCAGTAATCATCTGTACGTGCTGTGCGCGTATATACTCCGCAACACCTTGCCAGGTCGCCGATTCCCCCCGGGCGGCGTCACAGCCAAACATGCGCGCCAGTCGAGCAACACTGCCGGCAACGTCCTTGCTGCGACCATCCGACGTCTTGCCCGCGTCTGCGTACTTCGGCAGTTCCCCGGTAATGCGGTAAACGTCGGCAACGTCCGAGAAGTACTCGTTGATGACGGGTATGAATCTACCCTTGACCGGTGCAGCCTTGCAAAGCGCGAAAATCGGAGTCCTCGTTACGCCACAATAGACCAGTTCTCGCGCATAAAGCCTTTCCGCATCGGAACGGCCGTCAAAAATCACCTCGTGATTGTTTATTCTTACGACGTCGGTCGTCGTACTGCCTGTATCAACAAACAGTGCGTCACGAATCCTCGTGGCGACAAAACCTGCACTTGCCAGCCAGTTTGCCGATGCAATGTCCTCGTGTGCATGAACGGCTTCCTCGGAGCTTACGAACCCTTTATTCCCTGCAAAATAATTTACCCGTCCATCCTGCAAGCCGTCCTTCATCTTTTCGACAAGCTTGGCAACGCCTTCCTTGCGACTGCTGAAATGATCCACCATCTCCCCCGTCATCGTAACGGCGTGCAGCGAACGTGAGAAATCAAACCTCTGCCGTGCCGTGAAGATGGCTGCCTGCAATTGCTCCAGGCCAAGCCACAGCGGACAGGATAACTGGCATACGTCCACGACGGACTCACAGGTGTCCGATAAGGCCACCTTTACGTGGGCACCCCCTATATCCCAGCCCAACACGCTCGCGCTAGGCTGCACGGTCTGCCTCCAGCGTTATGGTAACTGCATCGTCCTTCACGGCCTCCAGGCGTGGCAACTGCTGCCGGGTAAAGCACTCCATCATCAATTTCGCAGGATTAATTCCCAGTGCACTCCTCAATCCGATATACGAAGTTGTCAGCCTCGGGTTAACCTCCACCAACAGGGTTTCCTTTCGCGTTACCAGGATATCAACGCCTATATAGCCTCGCAGCCCGGGCAAGACCCGAACCAGTTTTTCACTGAACGACCTGAACCTGTCACTATCAAAGACGTTTACGCTGCATCCCTTTAATACCAGGTTGCCGTTCCGTTCAAGCAGGTGTTGCTCATTGACGCTTAATTGCAGACATTGACCATCCCAACACACCAGGCTCAGGCTTGCATGGGTACCTTCAACAAAAGGCTGAATGATAAACCTTCCTTCCCCGTATTTTGCCAGGACGCGCTCCAGGCTGCTGCGATCAGGGAGCAAGAGCAGACCTTCGCACCCGACGCCGTCAACGGGTTTAATCACCCACCGCCTGGAATGAACCTCTTGCAACTCGTCCACCGTACAAGTCGATATTTGTGGAATCCCGTGGGCTTGCAGGTATTTGTACGTATCGTATTTATTGCTCGTCAGCGCAATACTTTCCACCTCGCTGTTCAATAACATGAAGCCCCTTCCCGAAAACCTTGCGCACAATGAACTCAATACGCCATCCGTTTCCGGGGCAATAATCAGCAAGGCCTCGAACCATCCGCTTGATTCCTCAATTTTTTCAATACTGCTACTCCCCGGCCAGACAATTGTCTCACTCGCGGGTCCAGGCAAGCCCTTTCTCAAGCGATAATCACGCAGCACCCTCACTTCCACGTCTGGCATTGCCTTGAAATCACTTGCCACGGCATTTAGCATCATGTCGCCTTCTCGAACCAGTGATGAGGGCAAGGTGTGATTTACCATCCCGCCACCAGTGATATACTCAAAAATCAATATCTTCATACAACTTTCTGATGCAAATTATTCCTGTTCTTGACCTCTCCAGGGGGCTGGTTGTCCATGCAAAAAAGGGAGATCGGAAAAACTATTTGCCGATAGCCTCGCGCCTGTGCACGTCCCCAAACCCTCCTGACGTCATCGCAAGTATGTTGGATTTTTACCCCTTCAAACGTATCTATATTGCTGACCTGGATGCCTTACAGCAACAGGGGGATAACTCCGACACTGTTACAGCGATACGTCAAGCGTACCCGCAGCTTGAAATATGGCTGGATACCGGGCTTTCTCTGGTCAAGTATTATTTGGAAAACCCTGAATCCACCCCGTTACGAATCGTCTTGTCCACTGAATCTATCGGCTCCACCTCTACCCTTACTGCCTGTATGAACCATTATGCACGTCATGACTTCATATTCTCCATCGATTACAGGTCGGAAAAGCTTCTTGGCCCACGCGAGCTTTTACAGGCACAAGAGCAATGGCCGAGGGACGTGTTGATCCTGAACCTTGACCACGTGGGCACCGGCAAAGGGATAAACGTACCTGCTCAACTGGACCTTTCCCTTTTTCAGACTCACAACGCCTACTACGGCGGCGGCATAAAGAGCGGCAATGATCTGCACAGGCTAAAGGCCATGGGTGCTGCCGGCGTGCTTCTCTCAACCGCACTGCATAATAAGGCTATTACAGGAAGCGAGCTGTTATCTCTTAACAAATAACTTTAAGTCTATCTTCTATATCCCTGTTTAACAGGGTACGTAATTGCGATTTACCCAGTTCTCCCGAGGTGAAGTATTGTAGCAGCGCACTACTTCCCTGTCTTTGCAACTCTTCCAGGCTGGGCCCCGCGTAACAGCAATGCGATTGTGGTGTTTCAAAAATTTGCAACTCTACGAGACCCGGCAGGTATTCAATCAACCTCTTCCAGATAAAGATACTCAACAACTCGGTGCTGGCTCGCCAGCTCAACTCCGCAGCCACATAGTTCAGGCTGTGGTGATCCAGATCGTTGACAATTTTCTGCCTGACAATCCGCTTCAGGTATCCATAGTCAACGACAAAACCGGTAAGCGCGTCGATATGATCCCTGACCTTCACGTTCATCGTGTAACGGCCGCCGTGCAGGTTGGCGCATTTGTCAGGGTGGTCGGTAATAAAGTGTGCGGAATCGAACGCCAGTTCCTTGACCACCGTTGCCTGCTCATGCAGTTCAAAAAACCGCTCGCGGGCATTGGGGATCTCCTTGAGGCAATCCTCGACCAGGCTTAACAGGCGTGCAGTATCCTCAAGGGTTTCACACCTTGCCAGTTGCCCATTTTCGTGCTCCGATGCAGACAGACGCTGTAAACGAACCTGGTAATTCCCCGCAAGTCTATCCTCGATTCTTGCCGCATCCTCCCGTCGGGGAAAATCAATAAACAGGTAACCTGCATGAATCTCGCCGATATGTGCAATCAATACGGCAAGCTGCCTTAAAAACGATTCCGGGGAAAAACTGGCGATTTTCGGTACCAAGTATGCCGTGGGAACTTTCAGCCTGTTTTTGGCGATTACACGGTGGCCTGCGTTCTCGTAGAAGTACTCCTGCCGAAACTGGAAACCGACCGACTGCAAGGATTGCAAATACCAGAGCAGTTGCTCCAGCCTGCGGACTCCCAGGGAGATAACCGTAAACTCGCCTTCCTGCTCCATCGCCTGGACGGTATGCAGGCCGGCCAGGACGTCCTGGACATATTGACTGGCTGCCCCGTTTGGTTTCCCGTAAGCAGAAACGTTATCTACCTGCTCAAGCTGCTCGGGACTCAGCAATAAATCCAGCGGCAGGTGATGGCGTATGGCGTATTCCTGGAGCGTCAGTCCGCTACAGGCCAACAGGTGCTCATTGCTGAGTTGTTTGCCAACTTCTTCGTTACACTCAAGACACTGCATAAAGCGAACCTCAAAGACAATAAAGAATACATTGTATTATATGAAAACCAGTGGATATGTCAGCAGAATCGAGAACCTATCGACCTGGTGTACGGCGAGCAGCCACTATCCTTCGTCGTCGTCTTGGTCTTGGTTTTGCTTTTATCTTTGCCTCAAGCGGGGCGCGCATCTTTTCATAGAGCATGAACAGGTGTTCGACGCGCTCGCGTTCGGATGAAAATCCACTGCGCCGATAGAGGCGATCCACGGCACGGTCGAGTGCATGGTGAGCCTGACGCAGGTTTGGCGGCATCAGGTCGGGATCGTAGAGGTCGGCGAGCGTCGCGTCCGGATGTGCCGTCCGAGCATCGAGCACGGCCTGCGCAAGTGGCTCCAGCTTTGACAGGTCTGTCTCCTTGGGCGGCAGTGGGAAGGTGTTGTAGACGAGGCCGATGGAATAGCGATAGTCACTCTTCAGCCGTCCGCCGAAGTGGCGTAACCACGCCATGTGCATCGCCGAGGTCAGCAGAGCGAAATCCACGAGTGCTGCATCCTGAAATGCGAAGACGGCATCACTGGGAATCGTCGGCGGCTCCTGCCAGCCGATAGGTGCATACTCTCGACGCTCCGAACTGACCCTCGGAATGACCAGGAATGGCGCGTCAGGAATGACCTCAATATTGTATCGAGTCGGATATTGGGCAATTGCTAAAGTGCTCTTGCGCTTGCTCTTCATTCGAAAACGCCGGACGGCAGCCATGCGTGCCTGCACATGCGGCAGACTCTTTAACGTCGTCGGGGAAGCCTTCTGCAATGCCAGGATCCACCGCTGGCTTCCTTGCAAGTGCTCACGAGCACCGATATAGGGGCAAAGAAATGGCGCAGCACCAGGCTCGACTTTCAACAGTTCGGCACGCTTCTCCGCATTGAATATGTATTCACCGTCATCAATGGGTTGGCTTCCGATGATCAGCTTGCCCATCCCGTTGATCGGCGCACTCTCCTCCCGTACCACCAGGTGCGGGTCAGAAAGCCCCCCGGCATCGAACAGGTAAGGCGACAGCATAGAGTGGAGGGTCTCTTCCGGCTCGCCATTGATGTCCGGATAGCTGAACAGCCGCTTCTCGGCTCGTGCGGCCGAACGCTGGTCGAGGCCAAGAATCACCACGTGCACGTGCGCCTTGCCGCGCACATTCGATCCCCATGCAAAGGTGCGGTGCGCGAACCCGATCTCCAGCTTGCAGCGTCCAAACAGCACCGGCCAGAGTTGCGCAACCTGCTCACCCTGCGTGATCGAGTTGGTCGCGACGAAGCCGATGCGGGCACTGCCGCCCTGCACGTATTCCCCCGCCTTGATGAACCACGCACAGACGTAGTCGAGCGTGCCGCCGCTCTTGCCGAGTGCCGCAATTTCGCGTACCTGTGCGCGCTGCTCTGGTGCCTGGTACTTCGCACCGACAAAGGGTGGATTGCCCAATACGAACGAACACTCGTTCGAAGGCAGCAACTCCGCCCAGTCCGTTTCCAGTGCGTCGCCGTGGGTGACGTGTGGCGACTTCACAAGCGGGATGCGCACGTAGCTCTCTCCAAACTCCAGGCTGAGCCGGTTGTTCATGATGTGATCCATCATCCAGAGTGCAGTCTCGGCGATACGCGCCGAAAACTCGCCAATCTCGATGCCGTAGAATTGGTCGACAGTGATCAGCGAAAGGTCGGCAGCGTCAAGCAGTTCTCGATGTGCCTCGGCAGTGCTGCCTGCGCGGTACTCCCGGATTACTTCTATTTCAAGTTCACGTAGCTCTCGATAGGCAATGATCAGGAAATTACCGCAGCCGCAGGCAGGGTCGAAAAACCTCATTTTTCCAAGCCGTTGCTGGAAATCCTTCAGTTCAGTGCGGCGGCGGCTGTCACGGCGCGTCTTCAGTCGTTCAAACTCCATCCTCAAGTCATCAAGAAAGAGCGGCTTGATCACCTTGAGGATGTTTTTCTCGGTAGTGTAATGGGCACCCTTGGCACGGCGTTCCGCCGGTTCCATTACCGATTGAAAAAGTGCGCCAAAGATGGCAGGCGAGATATTCGACCAGTCAAACCAGCAGGCGTCAATCAACGCCTTGCGCATGGTGGCGTCGAAATCGGGAATGGGCAACTGCGCCGCAAACAGGTCGCCGTTGACGTAAGGAAAACGGGCAATGTCCTCGTCAAGTGTCGTGTATCGCTGTTCTACGGGAGTGTTCAGTACCTGGAACAGGCGCGCCAGCCAGCCGCCAAGGTCGGAGCCGTCCTCACGGGTACGGTTCTCCAACAAGTCAAGAAAAATATCGCGCGGTTCAAAAATGCCGGTGTCGTCGGCGAACAGGCAAAATACCATGCGCACCAGGAACAATTCCAGGTCATGGCCGCCGTAGCCGGATGCCTCAAGGGCATCATGCAGGCGCCCCATCAGGTCTGACGCCTTGACGTTGACCGGGTCCTGGTCACGAAAGGCGTGACGCTGCACGCCGAGGATAAAACCGAACTTTTCGACGTGAGCCGGCAGGTCTGACAGCGCGAAGGCTACTTTTTCGCGTTCATCAAGATCGTGAAGCTCGA
Organism: Gammaproteobacteria bacterium; assembly: GCA_965215055.1. GTDB lineage: Bacteria > Pseudomonadota > Gammaproteobacteria > UBA4575 > UBA4575. The sequence continues at coordinate 233,964 of OZ244046.1, read as the reverse complement.
AGGTCTGGAAGTCGCTGACCAGGATGTAGCGCGGGCGGTCACTTTCGCGCAGGGCGTCAAAATAATCTCCGGCCTGTTGCGTAGCCTTCACCAGGTCGCGACCGGCACTCTTTTGTTCAACCAGGAGTACGCCCGGCCAAAACAGGTCGATATAGCCCTGGCGATTGTCGAACCGCTTTACATGCGCTTCGTAGCGCGCCACGGTGCGGCGCTTGACGTCAAAGATCTCAAAGAAGTCGTTGTAGAAGCTCTGGGTCTCGCCTTTCTCGTAGCCTGCGTCAGCCCATGTACGAGCGAACTCGGCAGCGCGGGCGCGAATTTCGTTCCAGGACAGTCGCATGACGGCTATCGCGCCCTTTTACCGCAAAAAATGCCCCGGACTTGCCGGGGCACTTCATATTTTACTTTAGAAAGAGATTAGAAGCCTTTGAATGGGTGCTCTGCGCTCTCTTTCTGGGCAACGACGTCTGCTGCCTTGGGCTCGTCTTTGATTGCTCGTGCAAGGGCTTCTTTTGTCGCCTTGTAGTTGTTTTCATAAATGGCCTTGTCATCCTTGGCTTCCCAGTGAATGAAAACACCTACGCAAATAAAGACGTCATCTGCCTCGCTGGACGGAACAGTACCATCTTCAACACTGTCAGCAACTGCTTTCGCCACGGCCGCCTGTGCAGGACCAAACATCTGTACAGCCTGCGTGGCACCCTTGATGGTAACCTTGTTAAACATCATGGTGTTTGGCTTGCAAGGCAGGTTTGGTGCAACTACGGCAAGCAACGTTGAAAAGCCATCCTTGTTGTTTACCAGGCCGTTACAAAAAGCAGTTTCAACGGCAGATCCACGTGGTCCGACTAACAAGTCGATGTGCGCAATTTCCGCCATCGTGCCAGAAGGGTCATTGTCATTTACGAGCGACTCTCCAACCATTACTTTGTTAATTATTGCCATTATTAAGTCTCCTGTTATTTTCTTAGACGATAATAAAATTTTTTCTTGATAGCTTTTTGTGCTTGAGCTAATCGCTTCCAGCTTCCATCAACCCCAATAAACCTTAGCAGACTCCTGTTTGGATGCCACCTTCCGTATTCATCCATGTACAAGTAACCAATTTCAGACTTGCTGTCGCCAAAGCCCTGAGAGACTTCGCAGCACATTTGATTATAATCACAGTAGATATCAAATGATATTGCCATAATTTTATTCTAGTTTGCCAACAAAATGTAGGCAGTCATCTGCCCGCATCCTCCCCTGGATTGCCGCAGACAGGGAACAAGTCCCCGCCTCTCACAACTGTCTCAGGCCAACCACAAAAATGCTTGCCAACGTAAGATCCGCTGTAGTCCCCGGGTTGGTCTGGTCGCGCCTGAGATGATTATCTATTTCCATCAGTTGCGCCTCGTACCTGTCCGGTGAGCTTGAACGGCAAAATTCCTTCTCAAGCGGAGTAATCATATCACTAATCTCTCTTGCTTTTAAGCCGTCAAATTTGCGTGCGACCAGGCTGTCGGGAAATCGTACCAGGTAACCCAGGAACAGGCCCGTCGCCGCCCAGCATTCATCCTGCCATTGCTTTAGCAAGGCGGTGTATCGCGGTGCCCCAAAATAGAAAATATCATGAAAATTATTTGAATACTGATCAGCAATCCGATCCCATGAAGCTGCAATTTCCATTGTTTTTAATAGACTTACCGTCGGTTCTTCAGATAAATCCTGGTTATTTTTACTCCCCATCCCACCCGGTTTTGCCAGGCGAATTGCCTGGTATGCCTTGCTGGCGTCTTCAACTGTCGATTTTTGCAGGATTTCAGCCAGCGAATCTTCGAGGGAGTGCTCACCTCTCTTTTTAATCACGGCCTGTACCAGCGGCGCAATCAGCAAGATGATACCGAGGTTGGTATTCGTACCCACGGCTTGATGGGTCGCCTGGATACTCTCCCAGATGCGTTCGCCCAGTCCGAGACCAGGCTCCGTCAAGGGGCTTGCGCTCACTTCTGCACTGCGCAAAAAATCTTCCACCTTAAGCTTATCGGTACCTGAATGAAATCCGGTATTTCCAGGCTTCAAAGCCTGCACGTCCAGCTTACACACGTGCTTGTACAAGTCAGCCAGCCCGTGGCACAAGGAGTTCAGTTCATACACGAAAGCGGATGTATCTTGAATGACGGTTTTGCTTCAGCAGCCGGCTAGTTTGCCACGTCAACACTGGATTGCCCCTGCAAGCAGCTTATAAAATGTTCGACGATGCGGTCTGCAATGATAATCTTGCCGGTGCTTTGCAGCCCTTTCCACGCGGGAATGCTGTTTACTTCCGTTACCCACAGTTTGCCGCCCTGGTCGCGCATGACGTCTACCCCGCCATAGTGCATACCAACTGCCTCTACGGCGGCTTCGGCAATCTTGATAAACTGCCTGTCCAGTAGTGCCGGATAACATTTTCCACCGTTTGCCACGTTACTGATCCAGTCGTTGCTTTCTCTTCTCATACTGGCAATAACGTGATCTCCAACAACAAATAACCGCCAATCACAGGCGCGCCTTGATCCCGTTTCGATGAAACGCTGCAAGTAGTAGATTTTGTTGTACACCGACAGGTTGACAATATCGCTCGGTTCGGCAATCAACTGTAAATTTTTCCCCTGCGAACCAAACAGCGGCTTTGCCACGACCTTGTAACCAAGTTTTAATTGTTTGCGTATAAATGAATAGGCTTGGTGGATATCGTTTCCAACCCAGGAAAGTGGCGTCGAAATTCCCGCTTGATGCAGCAGGAAACTGGTCATGGCCTTGTCTACACTGCGCTCAATAGCGCGAGCGTCGTTGTAGACAATAACGTCCATTTCGCGCAGTGCATGAAGAACGTCCAGGTAAAACGTGACTTCTTCCAGCGAGCCGCCCGGTACACCGCGTACAAATACGCCGTCGGGAAGACGTTGCTCGAAACCGGGTATGAACAGGCTTTTCCTGCCCGCGTCTATCTCAAAGTGACAATCCGTCAACGAGACGTTCGTACAGCCGAAACCCCTCTTCCTGAAGGCTTTGTGCAATTCCGCGCCATGCCAACCAGGATCATCGGTAAATATCGCAATGTGTCGTAACACTGCTAGGAAAAAGATTTATTCAGTATATCGAGGTCCATTTTGCCAGCCCGAAACGTGTTACCACTTTCCACGGCAGTAACCATTACGAAGGCAGGGCTGAAAAGCATGGGATCTATTTCGAAGAAATTATATTTATAGTCCTTGAAGATTTGCGCGAACGGTTTTCCGTAGTCGCGCGAGGTGCTGGATGGAAGTTCCAGTGCAAGTTTTTCCGCTGCTGCATCGTCACCGTGTACAAACAGCTGAACCCTGCTCGCGAACAAAATGGCATCATTGGTACGACCCATAGCCTTGACGGTACCGGGTATAGGCGGAGATAAAGGTGCACTGCCCGAGCCGTCCAGGACGTTATCCAAGGGAAAGCCCAGTTCACTGGTTTTGTGCAGGGCTACTTCCAATGACCGGGCTGCCACTTGCACACAGCCGGCAATGGAGCTGGCAGGTGTGAAGATAAAGGTCAACGCGGCGGGAGATAAATTGCAAACTTCGGCAACTTCATCGATCAGTTCAACTGGCGGCAGTTCGTCTACTTCAAGTACAAAGATGGCGGTATCGCACTCATCTTTATAGTCCAGCTTTTCAAACAGCGACTCCTTTACCGCAATGGCACGCCCCGGTCCTGAACCCAGTGCGCGAAATTTCTTATGCGACAAGCTCCAGCCGGCACACTGGCTTGCCAGGCACGCCAACACGGGATGAGAGGTATGCACGTGCAGTGAAAGTGGCCAATCGCCAACTGCTGTTGAGTGATAAAACGTTACCTTGCCCAATCCTCCCATGCAAATTTCACTGATAATCCTGCCGGCTTCAAGCCCGCCGGCACAATCTATTCCGGCGTCTATGCACGTGGCCCCGTTGGGAAATTGCTCCACCTTGATCCTCAAGGCATGACGCTTGTCCTTAAGCTCTTGTACCAGCGGCTTTGCCAGTTCATTAACACTGATCATCTCGGTCCTCTTGTCTATTGGTAGTGGTTGTCTCTTACGTACGTGAGTTTATTGATTATTACGTCTTTACGGGTACGTATTATTTCGCGTACCTGGGCTGCGTTCTTGCCTCCTGCAAAGACACTGCATATCGGTTGATGTACGTCGATCGCCTCCCCGGGATGCGGACGGTCTGCCGTCCATAACGGCCACGTGAAGTTTTCCGGTATTTGAACAGGGTTCGGCGCATACACGATCGCATGACCTCGAAGAAGTGGTTTTTTCTGGCCTGCCGTAAACACGTGTGTCTTGCAGGCTTCAATGTGCTCTTTAAGCAGGTCACCATGCCTGGTCTCGTATAATTCATAAGTTGCCGGTATGCGGGGGTTTACTTCTATGGCATAAACGGAGCCGCCGGATAAAATACAATCCATGCTGTTCAGGCCAACAAGCTCGAACTCGCGCGCGAGTACCGATGCATAATTGATGGTCATGCTCTGCTGACGCTGCGTCAGGCTGACGTAATTAATTGCTCCTGTATAAGTATACGGCATGTTTTCCCCCAGGGACTCAACCCACAGTTGGTTAAAGCCCAGCGGCTTTATTTCACTGCCATTGGCAAGAAACGTTAATGAAAAATTAATGCCGTCAATTTTTCTCTGGAAATAGACGTTTTCCTTTGTATCAAGCTCTCCCGATATATCGCATACTCCCAATCCACCAGTACCCGCCGCATGTTTTACCAACCATGAGTCAGCCGGATTTCCCGGACGTTCAAAGCTTACTTCAGGGTATGGTATTGCGTGTTTATTCAACGTCGAGAAAAAGGTTTCAGGATCTTTACACCTTCGAAGTGTGCGGCTTGAATTACCGATAATGTCGTCAACGGAAACGGAATCAAGCAAATCCGGGGTCGATTCCATGGCGGCGTCATACAATAAACCCTCGAATTCGTATTTTCCCTGTAGTTGATGAACTGCCTGCAAGACTCCCCTGGTATCAAGACCATACTTTATACGTGAAACTTTTTTACATACTTCCGCTACGGCACGGGTATCCACGTCTGCAAAACCATCTATTACCGCCACGGTATTCCCGATGGCCTTGAGTGCTTGAGCAATCGCCCGTCCGGATGCAGCAATAACGAGATATATGCGTTTACTCCTGCGCAATCTCCCTGGCAATTTTGAAGGCACGTTCAAAATGGAGGTAAACCGGTTTGTCGGAATTGTGCATTTCTTGCAAAAGTTTATGCTGAGTTTGATATTTAACGTTGCCAATAGCAAGCGCACCAATGCCTACGGCTCCACTTTCCGACCCCTTGATAGGTTCACAGTCACCCATTACGTCAAGACCAGCAATTCCTGAAGGTGGTACGGCATTGACGTCGGCCGCAATTTTCAGACTACCCGCCGTCGCAATGTGTTCTTCCGAGAGGATCTGTATACCGGCAGCAGTGGCGGCAAATACTATATCCGCAGTCTGTATCAGGTCGTCAATCATGTCGTTGGCTTCACCTTGTATGCTGGTCGAGCCTTCTCCATACCTGTCGTTGCAAAGCGAGGCTACGTGTTGTGATTTGTCTTTTTGGCGCCCCATTATTTTTACATTGGCCCCTGCCTTGGCCGCGAGTACTGCTGCAGTGGAACCAACCGGACCAGTGCCACCCATCACGATGACGTGTTTGCCCTTGAAGTCAGTATCAAACCTGTCTCGCAGTGCTTTTTCCGCACGTGCAACCATCCCTGCCGCCGTAGTAAAGGCGCCACTCGGATCAGCAAAGCAGGACACTTCAAAAGGCGGCACCATCGACTCCCGGCAAATCTCTATCATATCCATGGCAAGGTGCATATCGCGGCCGCCAAGAAATATACCCGTGCGCTTAACTCCGGCCGGCCCACGTGAAAAAATTGCATCCTGGACAAGTGCCTGCACTTCTTCTTTTTCAACGTCGCAATAGCCTGTCACGTGCTCCCAGCCCGCGTCCAACGCCATGTTTACATCGAATGGGCTCAGGTTCTTTGCCGGGGTAAACATGTGAAGAATGTACGGCTTTCCCATTTCTCTCCCTTTTCGTGATGAAAAGATAATTACTGAAGATAAAAACTGAACACGGGCTGTCTCTGCATACGCATATTCAGCATCACTTCTCAGGACCTGTTTGCCTTGGGTAAGGAAATATTATCTTGTTGTTCTATTATTGCCCCGGTATTTCTTCCGGATACGACCTTAAATCGCAGGTTCTGGTTGTCACTGAATCTTGCCTGCACGTCTCGCAAGAGTATATGAGCTTGCGTCTCGCTGTCTACAAAGGCAAATCCGGTCGGCCCCCAGGAGCTTTGCCCCACACCCTGGATGCCCGTTGATTCGATGTAACGGATAACGTCACCAACGGCGGCGCTAGTATAACGCCCTCCTTGTACGGATGCGAAAAATTTTCCCAGGCATTTCTGTACTTCGTAAACACCTTCGCCAAACTCACCAATATCCTGTTCAACAATTGCCGGCAGCACCTGCATCATTACCAGCCGACACAGGTAAGCCGCAGTTTGTGAAGGAAATGCAGGTAAGGCCAGAAAAGAGGCGTGTTCATCTTTTCCGTGTAATCCGCGATGCGCTACATCCAGCACAATCAGTACACGCCAACTCGATGGAAAACACGTGCGTGAAACGACAGGTGGAACCGCGCTATCGACGTTTCTTCCAGCGTCAACCAGGAATCCACCGTGCTGAAACGCGCCTATGCCAATCCCCGACCGAATGCCGCGATTGAGTACGGCAGCAATCTCCGGGCCGTCGCATTTCAAGGCAAAAAGCTTGGCAATCGCAGTACCGACAGCCAACGCGAGCTGGGTCCCGGAGCCCAGCCCGGAATGGTCGATAATTTGATCAATAACTTCTATCCGGCAACCGCCTGCAAGTCCCTTGCGTTCAAAAAACTGCTCTGCATATTTTTGCACCCGTCCTGACGAATCCCCCAGCACTTCAAGCTGCTTCGCGCGATGAACCAGGATTTTAGTCGTAATATCGTTCAGCGTGAGCCCGAGACCACCAAAACGCCTGCCCAGGCCCCCTTCCAGGTCTAAGAAACCAAGATGTAAGCGTGCCGGAGCTTCTATGTATATTGATGGGGAGTCCATGAGTTCGTCGCCGGTTACGTGTCTGCCTCCAGCCATTCGATCAAGTAGTAAATATGTTGCCCTTCTGAAGACTTGGAAGGACCCAGCAGCTTTGCTGCAAATTGCTTGTTTTCAGTGTCAGAGGCTGCAAGCGCTTCTTCAGCATTGGCCTTAATTTTTACACAGTTGGCTGAAAATCGGTTGCGATTTCGTTTAGGTACGTAAACCACCGCATATTGGAATTTCGATACGCCGCCTTCAGGATCAGGTGGTACCAAACCCCTCATCGTGTTAAAAGTGCCCTGATGCCATCAGCTACTCCTGCAGCATCGAATCCCGTAAGAGTTCACCCATCATACACGGATTTTTTTCGCCAGTTTGAAGTTCCATCCGGCTGATCCTGGATTTCGATGCCCATTGCAGTCAGTTGGTCCCGAATTTCATCTGCCAACCTGAAGTTCCGTTTCTTTTTTGCCTCAATTCTGGACTGAATTAACGCGCCGATTTCATTTTCATCAAGTTCTCCTGCACCCTGGAACCACGCTACAGGATCTTGTTGCAATACGCCCAGGACCCCGCCGGCGGCCAATAACTGCTTTTTAATTTTCTTTCTCGTCTCACGACCAGGGGCGGTATTGGCCTGCTTGGCCAATTTGTGTAACACGGCAAAAGCCGCAGGGGTATTCAAGTCGTCCTTTAGTGTATCGATAAATAATGCAGGTATGTCTTCGGCTGAAGGCTCGACGTTTATATCCTGCAATCCCAGCAAAGCGCCATAGAGCCGGTCCAGCTTTCTGGAGGATTGATCAAGGACGTCACCTGCCCAGTTGAGCGGTTTGCGGTAATGTGTGCCAAGCAAGGTAAAGCGAATGGTCTCCCCGGGAGCCTGTTTAAGCAAATCACGAACCAGCAGGACGTTGCCTGTCGATTTAGACATCTTTTCGTGCGCGACGTTTACAAATCCATTGTGCATCCAGTACCGACTGAATAATTTTCCACCGTGGGCGCACGTGCTTTGCGCCTTTTCGTTTTCATGGTGCGGAAAAACCAGGTCCTGCCCGCCTCCATGGATATCGATGGTTTCACCAAGGTGCCTTTCAGCCATTGCTGAACACTCGATATGCCAACCCGGACGGCCCTGGCCCCATGGGCTGTCCCAGGCAGGCTGGTCTTTATCCGAAGGCTTCCATAACACGAAATCCGCGGGGTCTTTTTTGAACGGCGCAACCTCTACTCGTGCGCCCGCAATCATCTCTTTCATGTTGCGACCGGATAATTTTCCATATTCAGTATAGGAAAGCACGTGGAAAAGAACGTGACCTTCGGCTTCGTAAGCATTGCCGGCAGTAATCAATCCCTGAATCATGTCTATAATTTGTGGTATGTGTTCCGTTGCCCTGGGCTCGACCGTTGGAGGAAGGACGCCCAGCTCTGCCATGTCACGATGGTAGATATCCGTGTAGCGGGAGCTGATTGTTTCAATCGAAACGTTTTCTTCCGATGCCGCGTTGTTTATCTTGTCGTCCACGTCGGTGATGTTGCGTGTATAGACGACGTTCGAAAACTCGTGCTTGAGCAGGCGGTAAAGTACGTCAAATACGACTGCGGGACGTGCATTTCCTATATGCGGATGACTGTAGACGGTCGGCCCACAGACATACATGGTTACACGCTCGGGATTAACCGGTACGAACCTCTCCTTTTCATTAGTCAAAGTGTTATAAACGTGTATATGCATGATGCGGAGATTTAATACGCAAACGATAATACTAGTATATGGAATCATCTGGTATAAAGAACACAAAAAGCTTCATCCTGGAGCCAGCCAGACGCACAAACGAAAAGAATACCACTAGCATTTACATGGACACCCTGGTCATTATATTCACGGACCTGGACGGCACGCTGCTTGACCATAACAGTTATAGCTTCGCGCCTGCCACTTCCTGCTTGGATACTATTCGCCGGCAGGATATTCCATTGATTTTTACAAGCAGTAAAACCGCCGTTGAAATAGAAGAGTTGTGTGCCCAGACGAATTTGTATCACCCGTATATCGCCGAGAACGGGGGGTTACTTGCGATTCCAGAGAACTATTTTTCAACTGGTACAACTTCAAGGGTTTATGAAAAAGAATTGATAGGAACCCCACGCAGGGATATCGCCATGGCCCTGAAAAAGGTATCCGGATTGTACAAGTTCAAGTCATTCAGCGAAATGGCGTGCAGTGAAATCATGCAACTCGCAGGACTCGATGAGAAACAAGCCTGTAATGCAAATGCCCGGGAATGTAGCGAACCTGTACACTGGCGAGATGGCAATGACCGACTCGAAGCATTTGCAAAACACCTGGAAGATCATGATTTGCAACTCTTGAGTGGCGGACGGTTTTATCACGTTATGGGACACCACGATAAGGCCATGACAATGTCGCTTTTATTGAAAAAATACCAGGGGTACCGCAGCAAAAGCACAATTTCCATTGCCCTGGGAGATAGCCCGAATGATCTTAAAATGCTGGAGAGCGCCGATTACGGTGTTGTCATCCCGAATCCCGATTCACCAAACCAGGGCCTTGATAGTCGTGCACGTCTCATTTGTGCCGATAACTCCGGGCCCCGGGGGTGGAATGATACGTTAACAGAATTGCTTGAGGAGTTGCATCAATGACAGACTTTTTCCAAAACGGAGTAATTGCGACTTTACACGATCTTACCAACCGTACTTCCGAGTCACTGGAAAAAGAACTGGTTGAATGGAGTAAGACACGTCCCATGTCACTGATACTGCCGTGCCTGTATTCCGAGCTTCGGGACCCGGCATTGGCCAATATTATTACGCACTTGAGCGAAGTACCCTATCTTTCCGAGATCATCATCGGTCTTGATGCCGCAAACAGGGAGGAGTTTCACCATGCGAAGGAATTTTTCAGCAGGTTACCTCAGCATCACGTGATTTTATGGAACGATGGGCCGCAACTGTTAGAAATTGACCGGACTATTCACGTCCATAGCCTGGCGCCCAATGAGGCCGGTAAAGGAAGAAATGTCTGGTATTGCCTGGGTTATTTTCTCGCTTCAGGCAAATCCGATGCAGTAGCTTTGCATGACTGTGACGTCTTGACGTATGACCGCTCTATTCCGGCAAAGCTGCTTTATCCCGTAACCCATCCCACGTTCGATTATGTATTCTGCAAGGGGTACTACTACCGGGCTCATCACGAGCAGTTTTCCGGCCGTGTCTCAAGATTACTGGTGCTACCGCTTCTTACGGCGTTGAAACAGGCAATCAGGCCGCATGGTTACCTGGATTTTCTGAGCAGTTTTCGCTATGTCCTGGCCGGGGAGTTTTCGATGCGTGCAAGCGTCGTAAATTCATTGCGCATCCCCTGCGACTGGGGACTCGAAATAGGTATTCTTTCAGAAATGTACCGCAAATATTCCAATCAGCGTATCTGTCAAGTGGATATTGCAGGTCGTTATGACCATAAACATCAAATACTTTCCGAGGATGATTCGAGCCGCGGGTTGTCCAAGATGAGCATAGATATTTCCAAGATTATTTTTCGTAAACTGTCAACTCACGGAATTACGTTAACTCCCGAACTGTTTCGCACGATTAAAGCCGCATATTACCGATGTGCGCTGGATTTGATCGACCATTATTCCAATGACGCTGCAATGAACAAGCTCCACGTAGACCGCCACAAGGAAGAAAGCACGGTTGAATTATTTGCGCAGAATATAATGAGTGCAGGTGACAAGTTCCTGTCTAACCCCATGGAAGCTCCGTTTATGCCGACCTGGTCGCGCGTTGCCAGCGCGGTACCCAACGTTCTCTCGTCATTGTACGACGCCGTTTCACAGGACAACAAACAGTAGGCACTTCAGATTTTATTCGTAATCCACAAGCACTGATAGGGATGAAGTTCCAGTTTATCTCTTGATAAATCCAGGACGTCCCAGGCGACCAGGTCCATCCAGTTACACGTACTGGTAAGGTTGATATGGGACAAGAGCATTTCTTGCATAACGTCGGTCAGGTTATGGATTGCGAATATACTTTGATCACGATTTCTGCTTTGCCGCCAAAAACCGAATATGCCCGGTCCCAGGTGTAAGGTATATTGCGTGGCATTGGGGTGAAATGCCTCCTGTTTCGATCTTATCGCAATAAGCCTTTTCAACTCGAAATAAACCCTGGAAGGCGTCGAGCCAATGTCAAACAATTGAGATTCAAGTTCTTCCAGGTTCCACTGCTTCCGGTTGATGGACCTTTTGTGCCTGGTGGCGGCAAACGCCTCACGATCGTTTTCCGCAGCAAACAGGCTGTTAATGTAAAAAGCAGGTATTCCCTCTAATCCCAGCATCACGATTTGAGAGCACAAGAACCTTTCGACCTGATAAGGGTCAGTACCTTTCCTGGTCCCTTTCATCGCTTCAAACCACGTGATATTAATCTCATATGGTCGCTCGCCCGCAGCAGTTATCGACCTGGTGGTCACTTCACTTCCAAGTTGTCGCATACCGGAGACAAGGGCGTCTATTTCACTGTCTGCCAACATACCCTCAACAGGCCGCAAGCCTATGCCGTCATGAGACGCAGTGAAGTTCAAGTAGGTACAACCCAGTGGTGCAGGAGGAAAGCTCATTGACCACCTTGTCAGGTATTCAGAACTACCTGCCCATAATGCGTGCAACAGCAATGGCGGAAGACTGAAGTTGTAAATAATGTGGGCCTCGTTGGAATTGCCAAAATATTTCAGATTTTCCAGGTTTGGAATGTTGGTCTCGGTCACGAACACGGTGCCCGGAAAATATCGCTCGGTTATCAGCCGAAAAACTTTTACGATTTCATGCGTTTGAGGCAGGTTGATGCAAGAAGTGCCGATTTCTTTCCATAAAAAGGCAATTGCATCCAGGCGTATGACGCGTGCGCCTTTCTCCAGGTAAAAACGGAGAATGTGTACAAAATCAAGCAACACGTCCGGATTGGAAAAATCAAGGTCAACTTGGTCAAAACTGAATGTACACCAAACAAGTCTTTTGCCCCGGCTGGTGTTCACTTCCTGTAGTAACGGGCTGTGCCTGGGTCTTATTACCTGTGATATGTCATCTTTCAAATCCACTTCAACAAAGTAATCACGCCCCGGCTGCTCGTCTTTTAGATATTGTTGAAACCACTCGTTCCTGGATGAAACGTGGTTGATGACCAAGTCCGTCATCAGCTTGAATCGGCCCGCTATTTTTTTGATATCCTCCCAATCTCCCAGTTCGCGATTAACCTTTTTGTAATCGATAACCGCGAAGCCGTCATCAGAGCTGTACGGAAAGAATGGCAGTATATGAACGGTGTTTGTCACACCTCTCATGTATTTCGTTAGGAATTCATATAAAACACGGAGCGGCTTGGTCGGTTCTGAACGGATAGAGTTACCGTAGGTTATCAGGCAAACGTCTTGCTCGTCCCAGTTTGCATCTAGATGATAAGGGTGTTGTTGGGTATTTGTGAGTTGTAAATCAGAAAACCCTTCCAACAGTTTCCCGGCTATCGTTTCTACTTCATGCTCTTTGTAAATCCTGGAGATATGTGAGCACAGTCTGTTATAAAATTGTTCTTCCGTTAACTTTAATACATCCATAGTTCTTTGTTTCTCGAATAAAATCTGAGACGACCAGCACCATTATTCTTTACAGGGGATATATAAAACCATGACGACTCAACAGCCAGAAAGCGTGCTTATCAGTCAATCCGTCGCTATTTTAATAGACGGTAATAATATAGAGCGTAGCATCCATACAGAAACCGGCGATACAAATACCATGCTTAATTTCGATACGCTAGTCCCGAAATTACTGGATAACAGGGGCCTCAGCCGCCTTGTATATTTTCGGGAAGGGAAACAAATCTCCCAAAAATTGCAGGAACGCTTGCACGATTTTTATCATGGTTCAGTACAACCATGTCATAAAAGCGCTGATATTCCACTGACTATCAAAGCTATGCAAGTTGCCAGCAAGGTGGACACTATTATCATCATGTCCGGTGACGCCGATTTTATTGAGCTGGTAAGACACCTCAAGTCTGAAGGGGTGCGAGTTGAAATTGCCGCTGTGCCAAGTACCGCTTCAAAGCTTTTAATCGATGAGGCTGATTACTACCATACCCTGACTCAAGAATCCTGGTTCTCCCTGGCTCCAAAGCGTACCAAGCGAAAACCCGCTGCCAGAAAATCACAGTAGGCTTTTACTCGGGTTCACCTTGCCAAAGCATTTCATAACCTACTTCGTAAGTTTCACTCGCATATTCACCCAAGGCGTCAAACTTTTCCTTGAAAGCCTGGTCTGCATGAGATTTTTCATGTTGTTCGAAAGACTGCCAATAGGTAACGATAGCTATATGATCTTCCGTTTGTTTCTTAGAAGCTATTGAACCTTCATCAGAGACAAAGCCGGAGAATTTATATACCTGCCCCCCTATGAAGCCGCCCTTGTCATCACCATAGGTGTTCTTGACAACATTGCACATCTCGCCTAACGCAAGCTGCACGTCTTCTTCGGAAACACCTTCTTTCAATTTGACAACGTTGTATAACATTACACACCCAAATGGAACGTTAAGCGCGTTGAACATTTCTTTACTCCCTGCCAACTCTTGCCATATCAGCCATTCGCTATCTTCAGCATTTCATCTATACGTGTATATTTTTCACGCGGCTTTCCCTTGGGCTCCCCTGCCGCGACTTCAGCAGCGTCAATTTTTTGCCACTGTGGGTAGTTGATATATTGCACGTTGTTTTCATCCAGGATGCTGTACAAACCCTCGCGACCTGATTTGTCCGCATCGAGCTTGTCAATATCTTCCAATAGTGAATTCACGGATTCTACGGCACATGCCCGGTTAGTGCCTATGATTCCCGAAGGTCCACGCTTGATCCATCCCGCAGTATATAAGCCAGAAATCACTTCGCCACCCTGTTCCGCAGTAATGCGTCCTGCCTCATTCGGAATCGTCCCCCAACGGTCGTGAAAAGGAATACCTGAAATAGGCACGCCCCTGTAACCAATGCTGCGGAATAAGATTCCGCATTCTATCTCCATCGTCTCGCCTGTACCTTTTGCAGATTGCCTGAAAGGCTCTCCGGTTAACTCGTTAATTTCAAGAACAACTTTTTCCAACCGCCCATCACCCTCCAGGCGGACCGGACTTTTCAAAAAAGTTGAAGTACACGTTCGCGGCTTGCCGGTGTCTTCAGATTCTGCAAACTTTTGGAAAACTTCAACGTTCCTTTTTGCACCACGCCCTTCTTTTTCGATGAGTTCTTGCTGACTGGTTTCATTCAACTCCAGTTCCACAGGATCAATGTAGGGACGACAATTTTCGATTTCCAGGAACTCTTTCAGCTCTTTGGAAGCAAACTTTGCCTGTGCCGGGCCACGGCGACCTACTATGTAAATTTTCCTGACTTTGCTTGCAGCCAGTGCATCCAATGCATGTTGTGCAATGTCGGTATGCTTTAATTCATCCGTGGATTTCGCCAGTATCCTGGATACGTCCGCCGCAACGTTACCCTGGCCGATAACTACTGCGGTTTCGTGTGATAAATCAAAGCTGCGGTCCCGATAGTCAGGATGTCCGTTGTACCACCCTACAAACTCCGTCGCGGTATAGCTGCCCGGCAGATCTTCACCAGGGATACCGAGTTTACGATCGGTTTCGGCACCACAGGTATAGATAACTGCATGATGTGTTTTTCGCAAGTCCTCTGCCTGCACGCCTTCCCCAACCGTTACATTACCAATAAAATTAAACTCGGGGTTTTCGGCAATTTTTTTATACACTTCAATTGCCTGTTTAAGTTTGGGGTGATCAGGTGCCACACCATTGCGCACCAGTCCAAACGGGGCCGGAAGCCTTTCTATCATGTCAATCTCTACTGCAAGATCAGATTTGACCAGTGCCTCAGTAGCATAGAAGCCGCTGGGACCGCTTCCTACGATGGCGACTCGTAGGGGGTTTGATGCACTGCCTAGATTACTCATTACACTATCCCTAAATAACTTGGTAAATTGCGTTTGATACTTGATAAAGGGGACAAACGTACACAAGGATTGTACATCAAGAAAAGACCTGCCCTAAAAGCGGAGGGGAGGCCTTTCCGACCCACTTGTTGATGTCGCTCTGCTACTGCTTTTCAGGTCAAGATGACCAGAATACCACTCGTCTTCACTTGTCAAAGCAAGCGGACAGGCACTTACCAGGTGCCGTAGTGTGTGATAGCTAAAAGCCTAGTTCCGTCTTACGGTCTTCTGCACCAGGCAGCGGTTCCATGGTCTCTTCAATCAGTGGTAAATCAGGGGCCTTCGCGGCGTTAATCTCAACCCACTCTTCCTGCCCATCCGGCAAGTCATCTTCCTCGTAGATTGCCTCAACCGGACACTCCGGAATACAAGCACTGCAATCAATACATACGTCAGGGTCAATATATAGCATTTCATCGTCATAATGAAAGCACGCAACTGGGCATACTGCTACACAATCCGTGAAACGACATCCTTTACAGTTTTCCGTTACAACCGTAGTCATGTGTGTCTCTCTCCTATATCGCTGAAGCAATTAAACTATAACATAGAGACCGTGGCGAATGTCGCAAGGCAAAAAAGATGAGCACTATCCTGAAAATAGCAGTACTTCACCACGATTAAGTTCAATCCCGTCTCCACTATAGCGTCTATATTTGCCATTCAAGTGCTGGTTCCGAATTTTGTGCCCAAACCCATTTTCCTGCAACCTGATGAGGTAAAAACGTAAAAACAGGGGATGGTATGTACATGAATACTCGAAGCTGGGCAACATTGGAGCTTCTTCAAAGGATACGATTGTACCCCTCTTCATGCCTGCCCCTGCGCGAACGCCCATTTTACCCATTATGATAATGGTTCCCGCCAACATATTTACGCCGGGAAAATCCCCGGCATCACCGCCAATCGCAATAAAACCACGGCGCATGGAGTTGCCTATTTCATTTTTGGCGCTACCAAGAATAAATATCTCTCCACCTTGAATTCCGGATGACTGGCCACGAAACGCGCTGCCTATCATGTGTCCAGCATTCCCATTAACGATAATCTGCCCACCAGACATCTCCGGCCCTACCCAGTCATTGGCGTTGCCTTTGATTAAAATCTTACCACCGGACATCCCGATACCAACATGCATGCCTACGTCGCCTTCTATGGTGATTTTCCCCTGTGACATGCCTGCACCAATCATTTTGATATTGCTTAAATCACCCTCAAGGTGGATATTTGGGCTTCCCCTTCCAGTAATCTTGAAAAAATCACCTAACTTGGCTTTTGCGTTACCATGCAGTACCTGAAGGTGTTCAATACCAGACTCGGACAACCCAACCAGAGCAGGAGGGCTTATTGCCTCAGCTTCCAATGGAACTTCAGGCTGCGTGTGTAATTGTAAAAGCGTAACACTCATTCTTTAATAATTACTTTATATAGTTTTTATATCTTATTATTTTTAATACTATTTTAGTATTTCGTGCAAATGGAATTTATATTGCCCAAGCTCACCACCGTAGTTCCCCGCAGTAATCATCAACGCACCCTTGCTTGAGGCTGCATGAATGCCACGGCGCATGGCCTTTTTAACTGCGTCTTCATGCAGGCCGTCCACAACAATCTCGTAAACGGATTCCACCTTGTCTGGAACAACGGTATCGGATGAGATTGAGCGCAAGGTGGGACAGTAAGGGTCACTCGTTGAAGCAATTAACGACTTGTAACGTGAGCCGACCTTGCTTCCCGAGCGAACGACTCCCTGGGGAAAAGGCAAAAATACACCTGCTACCTCGCGCATTGCGTTGGCTGCGGCAACAGCAGCACGCAAAGCAATATTTTTGCTCGTTCCAAAGATTATTAAATTGCCTCCCCCAATGGCAGGCAACGTGCCAAATACGTCGTCTACCAGGAACTCGCCTTCCATGACCGGAATGCGCCACAATCTTCGTCCGTTAATGACTTTGCTAATCTGATAGCCGTCACCAAAAAACCGTAATTTCCCACCTACCATTACTGTCTTGTCAGACTTCAAGCCGTTATAAGCTGCTGTAGTCGGACATGTCATTGCACACTGTCCAATACGGTCGATTAATTGCCCTGCAATGGTTTTCTCACTCATGGTAAATAACAAGACACTAACTCCAGGTCGGCGGTCAGGTGTGTCCTCTTCGGGTATTTCGCACTCCACTGCAGCTTCCAGTTTGCACCGAATTACCGAAGTCGCGAAGCCGGTTATCGAGGCCGCTGCTGCACGCGCCCAATGCTTGGTATCGGCAGTGATGACTATGCGCGCACCACACATCTCGAAGGCCTCCGCAAACGTATCTACAATTTTAGTCTTGTTGATTTTCACGATTAACCACAGGGGCCGTCACGATTTGGGCTTGGTGGGAATTTCTTCATGGTGATGCAGATACTCATCACCAATCGCGTAATTACTAAATTTAACTGAATAATAGCTCTCAAAAAAAGGTTCGATCTCTTTTGCAATATCTTTGTTGTAGCCTGGTTTTGAGTGCAGTATCTTGCCTTTATGATCAGTTGCAAACTCATGGTCTTCAATTACCACCACGCCGTCCTTGATCACGTAGCGCGGCGCATTGAACATTTCTTCCTTGTTTTCTTCCTCGGTATAGATCGTAATATCCGCATCGGCACCAACGCCAAGATGACCTTTGTTCGTTAAACCCAAAGCCCTCGCAGGTCCCGCCCGGGTAATGATCGCGATTTCGTTAAGTGTGTACTCCCGATCAAGATCATATAATGCAGTTTTATCGATAGCCTTTTGATTCACATGCTTTAAGGCCTCTTTCCGATAAGCACTATCCATCAGTAGCCTGACAAGCTTGGGGTAGTTCATGAAGGAACCCCCATTGGGATGGTCGGTCGATAATAATACGCGCCAGGGGTCTTTGGACATCAAGAACAATTCCAGGCCCATGGCCCATTGCAAGGTATGCGTGTATACGCTCTGCTGGTACGAGAATGGAATGATGCCGCAACCACTTTCACACTCTGTGTCTGCATTAACCCACTTGTCGAACTTGACGTCACGCAACATCCAGGCCAGCGGGGCATCTGCCGTCATGGCAGTGGCTTTGCCGAACATGACTTGACCTACATCGGTAGTGATATTTTCATGTTCGTTTACGTAATCGATAATCTGCTGCGCGCCTGAGACGGGATTTTTATTCAGCTCTCCTCCAAAACTGTGAAACTGGACATGTGCTATATGCACACGCCGCCCCTGCGCAGCCTTCATGGTGTCTAAAGTGGTGCTGATATTACCGCTATGGCCCAGGTTGTTGCAGTGAATGTGCGGAGGATGTGGAAAACCTAGCTCATGCGCGGCTTCAATGAAGCTCTCGATAACATGAATTGGTGTAATGTCATAATGATCAATGGTTTCGTTCACGTCAGTAATATTGGCGTTTTTACGACCCTTCCAAAGTTCATCGCTCCCCGTATTCACCAATTTGACGGTGTAACCATGTACTGAATCGACCCACCATGCGATAGCCTCTTTGAACTCTTTTTTACGCCCTTCTTTCAAAAGTTTATACAGGAATGCATTGTTGCCCAGCAGCACATAAAAACCCTTGTCGATAACGGGCGTATCGTCCAGTTCCTCGAGTACATGTCTTGCAGTAATCGGGGGTACCGCAGCCTCCATCGCCGTGGTATATCCCATGGTGGCATAGCGATAGCCGGTAGCGAACGTTGAAGGCACGATGCCGCCGGTGCCGGAGCGCGTGACCGCAGTCCTGGGATGAACGTCCAGGCGATGATCTTCTGGCAGCAGTTTACGCGCGAGGTTGACTTTGGGCCCCGCGATATGACAATGGATATCTATCGCACCAGGCATGACGACCATGCCATGCGCATTGATTTTAACGGCGGAACTCGAGACGGAATCTACGATTTTGCCATCTTTGATACAGATGTCCTGAATTTTGCCGTCAATATTATTGGCGGGGTCGTAAACACGGCCATTGACGATTCGTAATTCTGATGACATTTGTAATTATTCTTAAAAATAACAACTACGGTAAATGTAGCCGTTATAAAGAAAATAGTTGTTTATCTAAGCGGCTATCCTTCTTGTCCTGCTTCTCTTGACCAGTTCTTTTACACGTTTGTGTATCCCCTCCAATACCTCCTGATCCGTCGGAAAAGGTGAATCAAAAGCAGGTCTCAATGAGATGGGAACATCATCCATTCTATACACTGTCCCCCCCGTATTGATGCCATACGTTGCCACGGCAAAACGCACCTTAGAAATTCTGGTCGTATGCGTTTCTTTTGCATCCAGGGTAATAACTGGAATTTTTTTCAAATGGTTAATCGCTTTCTTGGGAAAATTCGATGCCGGGTCAGAAGCAATAATCATTGCAGCATCCGTTTCTCCGCGAGAAAGCACGTCGCTCGTAGTGAACTCGCCAGGATTAAATCTCGGGTAGCCGCGATTAAAATTGACGCCGAATGGATACCCGGTCTGCCAGGATACGACGTTATCAGCACCCGTTACGTTGCCATGGCCGCGTACAGGTTTGGCAACAAAGTGCGTATGCTTGTTAAGATCTGCGACCAAAGAGTATATGGCACCAGAGTTAAAATGGCGCCCTCTTGTCATAGTCAGCCCCATACCCAGGAATAGAACACCGTACTGCGCGTTTTTCATGCGATGCACCAGATCATCAAGAAGTTCTCTTGAAACACCGGTTTCTTCTTCAATGTTATCATTGATGCTTCTACCTTTAACCAGCGCGCGCAACGCCCAAAGCAGTTCAAAGTCCTTTCCCGGTTTAATCTGCACGAATATATCTGCCACCGGCGTGCTAGGTGTTCTGCGCACGTCAACGAGGACTACGGTACGATCTTTCTTGCCATTTGGAATATACATTCCCTTTGGTGTTACGGCGTAACGGGTGAAATGCCGAGGATGAGACTCGGCAGGGTTTCCTCCCCAATAGACTACCAGGTCAGCACGATTTCTTATTTCACCCAACGTTGCAGTACTTTCACCTACGCCCTGAAAAGCCATGCCCGATGGGCCATGGCAAACGGAGGTCGTAGTATCAATGTTGCCGTTGATGGTGTCCATAATGCCTACCGCAACACGCTGCGCCTCACAAGGCGAATCACTTAAGCCATAGGTAATTGGAAATTTCGCATTTACCAAAACTTGCGCGGCGACCTCAATACCTTCCTCCAGATCCGCCTCCTTGCCATCAATCAGGACTACGGGACGATCTTCCAAAGTGTGCTCGTAAAACCATGCCCGACCCAGTACACATGCCTTTTTGGCCTTGGTAATGCGATGCTCATCAAGGTCTACGGTAAGCTCCATGTCATCACAGACACAACCGCAAAAAGTACAGGTTGCATCCTTGACAATCTTTATGTTTTTTTTCTCTACAGGCTTATTCCCTGATTTCGATGGTGTCGTTTCCGCCATTTCAGTTTTCCTTATGTCTACCGGGAACTCTATCTCAGGATGATTTTTTCACTTTTGTGACTTCAACTTGCATGTGTTTTGACATTGGCATTCCGGAAGCCCCCGTATCTGATCCCATCAGCTGGCTTGAAGGGGGCCCATAAGGTATGAATATCATCCCTGGCGGCAAGTCCTCGTTCTTTTTACTTTTGCAAGTCACAACGGTCTGCCCAACCTCCGTCATCAGGCGAATCTTGTCACCATCACTGAGCTTCAAACGTCGCATATCTCCTTCATTTAACTCAGCGGTAGAGGTCACTTTCAAGTATTCATCCTTGAGTTTGCCTTCATTTAACGATGTTCCCTGACTTTGTGAACGGCCTGGAATAAGAATCATGGTTTCCGGCATCTATAAACTCCTAATTGGCCATCGAGTAACTACGCATACTGGTCTGTTTAGAACAAGATGAGTGTTTCAGTCTACCAAGCCGTAGCCAGCTAATATATCAGTCCGCATATGTGGGTGAATAAAGTGGTTCGCAGGCCAGTAGATATTACCATATTCTAATGTATAGTGCATAATATCAGGTGCTTCAATTATTATGTGCAATTGATGCAAGGCCAAAAAGTTTAAGCTGGTTGAAACCTTTACCAATTTAACTCTTCTATATAGCAGGAGGATTTCACTATGCCAAAATATATCATCGAGCGAGAAATTCCCGGTGCAGGTAATTTAAGTGCTGCCGAGCTACAGGGTATCTCGCAAAAATCATGCAGTATTCTTAAGAACATGGGCCCACAAGTTCAGTGGGTAGAGAGTCTTGTGACGGATGACAAGGTCTATTGCACTTATATTGCCCCTAATGAAGAAGAAATATTAAAGCACGCTAAAGAAGGTGGATTTCCAGCAAATAAAGTTTCACAAATCAAAACCGTGATTGATCCCACAACCGCGGAATAGTATCCGGCTTTTTTTACGTACTAAGCTATGGGCAAACTAGCTTTTGCTCATGCAAAACGGTTGGCACCCTGTGAAGTATAAAGGCGAAAGAGTGGTCAGGGTGACCCGAAAATGCAGCCGGTCTTTGTAACCACCGTGGGAAAATCACCGATGTCACGCATGATTTGTGCGACATTGTAATTCTCCAACATAGGTTTCACCTCGTCGACTTGAAGGCCGTCCAGGCATTCGTCCATGAGCCGCAGGATGTAAGTATTTTTGTTCTCAGTGATGCGAAAGTGTATGCTTTCCTGCCCTTCTTGTCGCCAGTGCTCAATCGTCGTACCCGGGAAGTGTTCTGCAAGATATTCCCGCACAAGCCCTGTTATGTCTTCCTCACGTAACATTCAGCAGATATTAATCCTGGAGTAAATTAATTGGCGGGTTCCCGATGATCACGATTCCATCCGATGGACTCCTTGAGAACAGCAAAAAATGACTTTCTTTGCTTAACTACGGCAGGTGATTCTTCAACTGCTACGTGCCCACGATCAGCAATCAAGCCAGTCAAGAACTTTACCATTTCAGGCGAATCCCACTGACGCTCGCCTATGGCTTGGTAGATCAGTTTACCATTCGAGTTAATCAAAAACGTAGTCGGCAATCCGTGAACACCCCAGTTTACAAGACTCATGTCCTTGTCAATAAGAATTGTAAAATTAACCGGCACTTTCTCTAAAAATTTCTTGACGTCCTTCAAGCTGGGGCCAACGTGTATCCCTACTACTTCCAGCCCTACATCGGCAAGTTGATCGTACAAATTACTCATTGCAGGCATTTCCTCGCGGCAAGGCAGGCACCACGTGGCCCAAAAATTCAATAATACAAACTTGCCTGTATAGTCACGCAGGTCGATTGCTACACCGTCGACTGTGTCCAGGTTAAACCCATTGGCTTGTGGTTCACCGACGACGGGGTCCATGAGCCTCCCTGCCCATGCAGCGTTCACAGACAAAAGTGCCAATATAAAAAAGATTATGATTTTTTGCATTGCCGCATACCTTTTCTACAAGCAAACTTTCTGTGCAGAGTCTCCACGGCCAGTTTAGGCTATTAATATTTCAATTTATTTTCATGCGCCCAATTCGGGTCATCAGTACCAAGGTCTCCAATCGGCGCGGCAAAGGCGTCTGCTACCAAAACAGGGATGTTACCCCCTGTCAGTGACTCCAGAAAGGCGATTAAATTATCAATTTCCACATTCGTCAGATGCAGTGGTTTGATCAAAGGGCTGAGCAACTCATTGGGAATTCCACCATGATTATAAAATTCAATTACTTCACGCAGGGTCTGCATAGTGCCATTGTGCATATAGGGGGCCGTCAGTGCGACGTTACGCAGGGAAGGGGTACGAAATTTCCAACGATCACCGGGGTCTCCAGTAATTTCGTACAAGCCCAAATCATTTTCTTTTGCCTTGGAAACTGAGCGAATTACACTGGTGTCCAAATCCGTGAATACACCAGGCGCTAACTGCACTCTTTTTGTTTCGGGCTCAATGCCCATGGATACCTGGTACCCAAGACCCGTGTTATGTAACCGGTTATCCGTAAATAGTGCGTAATCATCATGTATTAGATGACAGGTGCTGCAGGCGCCTTTACCCGTAAAAATTTTAAAGCCTTTTTTTACCTGTTCTTTTACTGCATTTTGCTGTCTGCCAAAATACCAGCGATCAAATGGTGAATTAGCAGCATTGAGGGTCCGTTGATAACTGGCCAGCGCCATTCCGACCGTCTCCATAGTCGGTCCACGACCATCAAAAGCGGCCTCAAACAAGCCTTCATATTCGCGAATAGCTTCTATTTTATTGATTACATAGCCGATGGATGGATTCGCCATTTCATTACGCGCCAATAAAGGTGCCCAGACTTGCTGTTCCAGAGTCGATTCACGCCCATCATGAAAAATCTTTTCCAGATACGCTGTGTTATATACCGTCGGTGCATTACGCTTGACGGTACGTCCTTCAACACCTATCGCTGTTTCCAGTTCATTGTTAGCAAAGCCTTGTTCAGGTATATGACAAATTGCACAAGAGAATGTGTCGTTGATCGACAGTCGCCGATCAAAGAACAACTTTCTTCCCAATGCTACTTTTTTGGCAGTAACCGGATTGTCTGCAGGAACCGGAACTTCAGGTAGTCCCAAAGGAGGGCTGACCAAAAACTCCAGTAGATTGGCGTCCTTGCCAATGCGTTTTTGCAGATCAAGTGAGTTCGTCCTGTAGTCAACTGAATCATAACCTCGCTTATCATCACCCGGGCCAAATATTGCCTGTTGTTTTAGGGTGTCCGCTGAACCTTGCAAGCGGGCCAATATGACAACCAGGGTGACAACTATCGCAAGGATAAGCGCATTAACGACAGTTAGTGAAATCTTCCCGCCAAGTTGCTGCATAGTTAGTTTATGCTCGTCTCTAGAATTCCATCTTCGATAAGAATAGTCTTGATATCAGCAGTAACAAGTTGATCGTGCAGAAATGAAACGCTATATTGCTGTCGAATATTTTTTGATCGATCAATTAAAAATGCGCGTAATACATGCGCCATCGTGCCCGTGTAATTCCCCTCTTCATCATATCCCTTGATCACCATCTGCCCATATTGATCGAGAATGGGCTGTAATGTACCTTCAGATGCGGTAGTAAAAAACAGCCACTGCGGGTCACCGTCTGCAAATCCTGCGCTATATAATTTCATCACTTCAGGCGTATCGTGCTGCGGGTCAAAACTTATGCTAACAAGGCGGATCTGATCAGCGAGAGCGGGGTCTTTCCTAAACTGTTCCTTAATTTTGTAAAAAACGGCAGTAGCCAATGGACATCCGTTCAAGTCCGTGCAACTGCTGTATATGAAAGTAAGTAGTACAATTTTATCGCCAAAAAAATTCTCCAACTCAAGCGCTTTACCATCGGTGCTCAAGACAGAGCCGCCGCCTGCCGTGCCTAAATCAGGCAATGTGTAAGTGCCGGGCTGCGGAATATCAAAAGACAAGCTGGGTGTCCAGCCGTTCGCTATCACCAAAACTTCAGCTCTTGCGGCGTGGGATTGAGGCAGTGGCTCACCATCGTCCGTGTCAAAACATGCAGACAGCACAAATAGAGATGCTATTAAAAGCAGTGCGTTACTATTTTTCATTTATGAAACACGGTCCAAAAACAACAAGGCCGCCTCATGGGCGGCCCTGTTCCCGTAGTTCAGACTGTCGTCGGTTACATTGCTGTAACAGAGCCACTCCTTACTCTAATTGAGACAACATCGTGCCCGTTAAATTCGGCTTTTGCGAATACAGTGAATATGCACCAAACCTCATTTGATGCGCACGACCCAACTTCAACTCGTAAAAATCTACCGTAAACTCGTGCGTAAGTTTTTCACCGTCCCAACCGAACAGCTTGAAAAACTGCTCATCCTGCTCGCCGGTCTTGTCCCAGTTACCCAGCAGAGAGGACGTAAAGTAGGCACGCTTGCCGTCCCAGCTTTGCGAGATCATGTTCACCTGGGAGCCAATCTGATGCTCATAGGTCTGCTTGGGATTAAAAGGGTCCGAGATATCAAAAAACCGGGTTTTACCATCCATGAAAGTCTGTACCCAAAGTCCCTTGTCATCCGCAGTGATGGAAATATCAACCGGTAACGGTACCTTGGCAGGTTCTCCAATATCGGCCACCGCTTTTGCCTGCCACTCACCAGTATCATCTTCATAAATCAACCAGATTTGAGAGGTCAACGCGGTAGTGGTAAAACAGTAGTTATGATGCGCACCCCACGCGCAACGAATTTCCAACGGTGCTCCGGGAACTTCAAAGACCTTTTCAGGCTTGCGTGTATGCAAATCCCAAACCACCACGGTATTGCCAAAACGCTTCATGGCTTCTCCATCCGCCAGCATCTTGCCAAAATCCATCATATAATTGGACCAGCCGGTAAACGAAGAAGTAACCATCACGTTTCGCCTGGGCAAAACGCGAACGTCATAACCATAGCCATCAGCAGCATCTCCTACCTTTTCCGCACCACGCAAATCTTCATCCGTAGGCATCCAATGAGCAGCTATAAAATCTCCTTCATTGGAGTATTCCGCGAGCCCGGTGCGTCCGCCATGATCGACGTTATTAGACAGGGCACTCACCATAATTCGGCCTGGTAGCGCATACATTGTATGAGGGCCTACCATACCTCCCGTCTTTTCAACAAAATCGGTAATGACTTTGTGCAGCTTGGGTTTGGCTGGATTGGAATGAACATCAAAAACAAAGATCTTGTTGCTGTCCAAGCCACCTGCAAACAGGTAGCGACGATCATCGGTTAAACCGGAGTGGTGAGCCTCATTACGGCCGCCTACGGAAAGTACGTTTACCACTTTTCCGTAGTGCTCTGAATTCGGGTTTACAGAGATGGTAACAAGCTTGTCCTGCTCATCACCCAAACCTTCTACACCCAGTGTCCATACATATACGTAGTCTTCCTGACCAACAATTTTTGCCATGTAGGGGGACATGCATGTCTCGTCTGCCACGACAGTAGAGTGAAAACCAAAAAAAGACGCCAACACGACACACAGAAATGCGAGTGTACTTTGCATCAGTTTGGCTTGTATTCTTGCCATTTTCTCAATCATTGTTATGACTCCATAAATGGTATTATTTGCTTTAGACTACAGTCCGACTTTCCTATTTCCTAAGACTCAAGCAATGCCTTGCTTACGTACCCTGTTAAAGACTTGTCAAACCAGCGAATAGTCATGCTGTATTGTACCTTACCTGCTCTACTCAAGCAAAGATATATACCCTTTCTTGCCATAGCCCCTACACGGAACTGTCGGCAAGTCAAAGCCTCTAAATTGGATATGCTTCCAATCAACAGTATTGTGCGTTGCCTGCCTCGTCACTTGATTATATCGATTTGTCTTGGTTTATTTGCCTTAAATTCCCTGGCCGAAGAAGAAGCTCTGGGTGGAGACTTTACCCTCACTTCCCACCTCAATAAACCCTATTCCTCAATAGCTTCCAGAGGCAAAATAATAGTCCTGTTTTTCGGATTTACGCATTGTCCGGACGTGTGCCCAAATACGTTAAGCACCGTGCAAACTGCGTTGAATCAAATGGGGGACCAAGCTATTCAGGTACAGCCGTTATTTATCAGCGTGGACCCCAAGCGAGATACGCCTGAGGTGTTAAAGAAATATATGGAGTATTTTGGTAATAACTTTATTGGTTTAACAGGGAAAATTGAAGAAATAGATAAAGTAGTCAAGCAGTTTCACGGATTCTATTCGTATGAAGGAAATACCTCGGCCGGCACTTACACTGTAGACCACACATCCAATCTATACATTATCAACCAGCAAGGGACGGTAACCAATATCATCCCCTATGGGTTGCCCCCGCAAGCTATTACTACTGCAGTAAAAAAATTGCTGCCTGATTTGCCTCGATAATGAAAAGCTACTTGTACTGGATATAAGCAAAGCGTGGGTCGCTGGGGGTTCCCTCCAGGTCTCCCTCTTCTTTGCCTGGTTGCCACATCAGCACTTCTTCGATCTTTTTGGCTAACTCGAAGTCCTTGTTCGTAACTCCCTTGGCAGCGTGGTTCATCAATTTACAAATTACAAAGGCGTAAGATACCGTCAAATCGGGGTGATGAAACGCTGCTTCCGCCAAATGACCAATGGTGTTCACCACCATCAATGTACTCTTCCAGCTATGCGTTCTATACTTCCGACGTATCCAGCCGTTTTCATAAAACCAGGTAGGTAATTCTTCAGCCAATCGTTCCTTGATCTGCTCTTCCGAGTAGGTTTGTTCAGATTTAATATCTCGCCACTTCGACATGTACTACCCCTGTCAGTAAACGTTTAACTTTGACCAAATTTATTTCACACTGCTTATTATATAGAAACGCATATACAATACGGTACTTTTCATCATTCCAAGAAACATGTATGGAAATATTCGCTATAATGGTTTTCATAACATGTAGTTACGATCAACCCGATAAGTGAAACTCAATTCTACGTCCTGAACTAATCATTTCTTGACGATAACTCCTTAAGATTCTTAATGTACAAGGGGCCAATAACCTTTGCCGGAATGATTGCCACGGCCTGGGGAATTATTGGGTTGTCAGCGCTACTGGGTTTTGCCTCTTGGCGACTTGGCTTGAATTCAATTGCAGCACTGAAAATGTCGTTGAGTTGGATGCATTGGTTGGTGTTTATTATTTTTCTAATTTTCATGCTCTACAGCGAAGGTTATAAAGGCTTTCAAAAGAGCTTTGCACCACGCTTTGCTGCACGGGCCAAGTATTTGCTATACCACGCTACGCCTGTCCAGCTGCTGCTGGCGCCCTTGTTTTGTATGAGTTATTTCCACGCTCCCAAAAAACGCATTATCGCCACGCTTACATTGACGGTAGCAATAATTATTTTTGTTTTATTGTTTCGGTTGCTTCCACAACCATGGCGAGGGCTGCTGGATGCAGGCGTTGTGGCCGGATTAGTCTGGGGGATGATTGCGAGTGTGCTATTTTGTATCAAGGCGTTTATTGGTAGCACATTCGATTGGGATGCCGAGGTGTTGATAAGTCCTGCCGTCAATAAATAGTTTAAGTATCAGGGAAATTCACCAGGAGAATAGTCCATGTTCATTGCAATGAATCGTTTTAAGATAATCCCCGGTTGCGAGGATGATTTTCTTGAAATCTGGAAAAATCGTGAATCTTTTCTGGATGAAGTGCCAGGATTCAAGGAGTTTCACCTACTAAGGGGCCCTTCTACCGGCGAGTACAGTCTGTTTGCCTCACATTCAATCTGGGAATCCAGACGGGCATTCGAGGCATGGACAAAGTCCGAGGCATTTCGAAAGGCACACGCGAAGGCCGGGGAAGCAAAGCCGGTTTATCTTGGTAAACCAGAGTTTGAAGGGTTTGAGGCAGTGCTTTGACAAACCCCTCTTGTCTCCTTGCCAAGGGGTATTGTTTCTCACGGTGCTCGCTGCACAGTTTATCTGCCTTTTACCTTTCAGCAGGTGTGTATCGCCCATGCAATGTCCATGGCTTGGCGATTTTGCCAAATGTCGTGTACCCGGAAAATTCTGACTCCAGCCAATACGCCGAGTGCAGTGGTCGCACAGGTTGCCGGTACTCTCTCATGCGGGTCTCCCTTCCCCATAAAACGCTTGCGACTTGTACCAAGTAAAACGGGATAGCCCAGGCCAGTCAGTTTTTCTATGTCCCGTAGTAATTTCAAATTATGCTCGGTACGCTTTCCAAAACCAATACCAGGATCAAGGATGATATTTTCTTTTTCCACGCCCACGGCTTCTGCTGTATTCGCTCGCTTGTGTAAGAAGTTCGTGACTTCCTTAGTGACGTCCTTGTAGCTGGGATTGTCCTGCATGGTTTCAGGAGTGCCCTGCATGTGCATAAGACAAATGGGTAAGTTCAGGTCGGCTGCAAGTTTCAGCATGTTTTTGTCTTCTCGACCTGCACTGACATCGTTTAACATGGAGGCTCCTGCATCCAAAGAGGCCTTGGCTACCTCTAACAGCGTCGTATCAATACTGATATGGATATGTTGAGGTAGCTCTTTACGCAATCCGGCAATTACGTCAATAACTCTGCGCTTTTGTTCAGTAGCATCAATACGCTGTGCTCCGGGACGCGTGGATTCTCCACCAACGTCGATGATATCGGCACCCTGCTCAACCATCTCGATACCTCGGGTGATAGCGTCCTTGGAAGAGGGATATATACCACCGTCAGAAAAACTGTCCGGAGTGACGTTGAGCACACCCATGAGTAAGGGCTTGGAATAATCAAGTTTCATAACTTTTACTTGGATATAGATGACAAAAACCGGAGGGTCACGGTTTGCCAAATGGTACCACTTTTATATCGCTCCCTATTTCCACTCTCATTAAATCCTCCCCTATGTAAACTTCTCCTGTATAGCCGTTTTTTATCTCTCTGAGCAAGGCATCTTCTTTAATACCGATGAGAATTACATGTGTAAGCAGGGCTACTTTCGGCTTGGTTTCATGCAATACACGCAACATCTGGGCTGGGTTGGTATGGTAACGCTCTACTTTTTGTAATCGCGTGTTTTTTGCGAGTATGCTCGGCTCAGCTGCAAAGATTTCGTGAATCAATACGTCGGTATTCTGAGCATGGGCAATCAGGTTGCTCGAATACGTAGTATCACCAGATATCACTGCCGAACGGTCTCCAAAGTCAATTCTGTATCCATAGGCAGGATTTACTGGCGCATGGTCAACCAGAAAAGCAGTTAATTTAATGCCGCGTTCCGAGTAAATCACACCAGGTGTAATCTCGTTGGCAATCAATTTTGCCGTGTTTCTATCCAGCCCCGTATTTTGATGCCTGATCGAAACATCATAGGTGTAAGCTTGTTGCAGTTTTTGTGTAAAACCTTGCATACCTTTTGGCCCGTAAACCTCAAGCGGCTGCCGACGTTGGTATAGCCAGCCTGTAAGCCACAGGTCGTCCAATGCTAAAATATGGTCCGCGTGCAAATGTGTGATAAAGACTTTATCGATCTTGGACAGAGGAGTGTTCAATTGCTTCAGCCTTTGCACAACTCCACGGCCCGTATCAAATATCAGGAACTCCCCCCCTGCTTCAACCAATACGGCAGGGCCGGCGCGGTGAGCATCAAGCCTCGGACTACCCGTGCCCAGTAGAGTAACTCGCATGTAGTCGGCATAGACAACTACAGGAAAAACAAGCAATGTAAAAATTACAAGCAGATGCTTCAACGTTCCATGCATGAATGAATTCCGATAGCAATTATTTGTCTACGCGCAACACGGCCAAAAAAGCTTCTTGTGGAATTTCCACCTTGCCAATCTTTTTCATGCGTTTTTTGCCGGCTTTTTGTCTTTCCAGTAGCTTCTTTTTACGTGTTACATCCCCACCGTAGCATTTTGCGGTAACGTTCTTCCGTAGTGCTTTGGTCGTAGCTCTGGCTATGATTTTTGATCCAATCGCGGCTTGAATAGCAATATCATACATTTGCCTTGGAATAATCTCTTTCATCCTGCCGACAAGCTCTCTGCCGTAGGACTGCGCTCGATCTCTATGCACGATTACCGATAGTGCGTCCACTCTTTCACCATTAATCAGAATATCCAGTTTAATCAAGGGTGCTGTGCCAAAATGTGACTGATAGTAATCAAGTGAAGCATAGCCACGACTCAACGATTTTAGTCTGTCGAAAAAATCCAATACGATCTCACTTAAAGGTAGCTCAAATACGATCGATACCTGATTGCCATAGTAATGTAAGCCCTTCTGTGTGCCCCGCTTTTCTATACATAGTGTAATTATGTTACCCACGTACTCGTGTGGAACCAAGATCGACGCGCGAATAATCGGTTCGCGAATTTCTTCCACCTTGTTCGCTGCTGACAAGGCAGACGGATTGTGTATGTGTTGAATTTCACCATCTCTGGTATGCACTTCGTAAACCACCGTTGGCGCTGTCGTTATCAAGGTCAGTGCATATTCACGTTCGAGGCGTTCTTGGACAATTTCCATGTGCAGCATGCCGAGAAATCCACATCGAAAACCAAACCCAAGCGCATCGGAAGTCTCAGGTTCGTAAGTAAATGCTGAATCGTTGAGACGAAGTTTCTCCAATGCACTCCGAAATGCCTCATAGTCGTCTGAGTTGACCGGAAATACACCAGCAAAAACGTTGGGCTGGACTTCCTTGAAGCCTTCCAGAGGTTTGCTGGCGGGATGGGAGATTGATGTGAACGTATCCCCTACCTTTGCCACTGCAATGTCTTTAATTCCACAGATAACGTAACCAACCTGCCCTGATTGCAAAATCTCTGTTTCAGTACGCTTGGGAGTAAAAATGCCAACTTTTTCGACTTGATAGCTTCTGCCCGAAGACATCGCCACAATCTTTTGTCCGTGCTTAATTGCACCGTACATCACGCGCACTAACGAAATTACTCCGACATAGCTGTCAAACCATGAATCAATGACAAGAGCTTTGAGAGAGCCATTTTCTACATTCGTTTTCGAGGTTGTTGGAGGAGGAAACCGATTTACGATTGCTTCCAGTACAGCTTCCACTCCTTGACCAGTTTTAGCGCTGACTAGCAATGGTTCGGAGGCATCAATGCCAATGACTTCTCTGATCTCGGATACGACTTTTGCAGTATTGGCGGAAGGAAGGTCAATCTTGTTTAATACCGGAATGATTTCCAAGCCGAGATCGAGCGCAGTGTAACAGTTTGCAACACTTTGTGCCTCCACGCCCTGAGACGCATCGACGATAAGTAACGCACCTTCACAAGCTGCCAGAGAACGGGAAACTTCGTAAGAAAAATCGACGTGCCCAGGCGTATCGATGAAATTTAGTTGATAGGTACGTCCATCACTTGCCTGATACTGCAGTGAGACGCTTTGAGCTTTAATGGTTATACCACGCTCACGTTCCAATTCCATGGAATCCAGCACTTGCTCGCTCATCTCACGCTCAGATAAGCCACCGCAATGCTGAATAAAGCGGTCTGCTAGAGTGGTCTTGCCATGATCTATATGCGCGATGATGGAAAAGTTGCGAATACGCTCCATAATAATTTTGGAGTCAAATACAGAGCCCGTTAAACTACTTAGATAAACAGGCTTGATTATCGCTTACCTTTAATGACTTTCCACTATTCTTTTTCAGGTGCACGCATCGCCAGAAATTCCGGGCCGTGTGGGCGTTGAACCAGCAAGGAGAAAAATTTACCTGGCGGCAGAGCCTCCACCCGTTCTCTAAAATCGTCAACATCATCAACGGGGGCACCATTGATCATCTGGACCACGTCACCTTGACGGATGCCCGCCGACTTGCTTGCATCGCTTTGTACCTCCAAAACAACGAGTCCACCTTGGTCCAGTTTCATCGTTTTCATTTCTTCCTCTGTAAGCGCGCGTAGCGATATTCCCAGAACAATGTTTGTAGATTCTTCATCAGGCTGTTTTTTATTGGCGAGCAGCGGATCCTTTTCCGGCAGTTGACCAACTTTCAATTTAATGATCTTTGTTTTGCCGTCGCGCGTTATCTTGATTTTAACGATTTCACCAACCTTCGTTTTACCTACCATCGAAGGCAAGGAGGCAGAGTTTTTCACTTCTTTGCCATCATAGGCAATAATGACATCACCGACTTCGATATCCGATTTTTCGGCAGGGCTATCCGGTAAAATCTTAGCCACCAATGCACCGGTTGGCTTCTCCATGCCAAACGATTCGGCCAGTTCACGCGTCACTTCTTGTATATATACGCCCAGCCATCCTCTTGATACATAGCCACTTGTCTTAAGTTGATCAACTACGTTCATTGCATCTTCAATCGGAATTGCAAAAGAAAGCCCCATGAATCCCCCCGACCGGGTGTAGATTTGGGAGTTGATCCCTACGACGTTGCCTTCCAGGTCGAAAAGAGGCCCTCCAGAGTTTCCTGGGTTGATGGCTACATCAGTCTGAATAAACGGCACGTAATTTTCACTCGGCAGACTGCGCCCTTTGGCACTTACAATACCAGCGGTAACAGAAGCGTCAAAGCCAAATGGTGAACCGATTGCTAACACCCATTGACCAACTTTCACGTCATCGGAGGAGCCGAGTTTGACAGTGGGTAAACCAGTGGCTTCCAGCTTCAATAACGCAATGTCACTGCGCGGGTCACTTCCAACCAGTTTAGCGTCCAGTTGTCTGCGATCACTCAGCTTTACGATAATTTTATCAGCATCTTTAACAACGTGATGATTGGTAATCACGTAACCATCCGTTGAAATAATGAAGCCGGAACCAAGTGAACGTGAGTTGAAGAATCCTTCTCCATTGCCACCACGCTCTCCAAAAAATCTACGTAAAAAATCACCAAATGGGCCATCTTCGGGAAAATCTGGCATATCCAGATGTGGAGGTAATGCTCGACTGATTTTTTTCTGTTTGCTCGTGCTGATGTTCACGACTGCATCGGCATTCTTTTCAGCTAGCTCGGTAAAATCCGGAAGGTTGTAATGCGCATGCACATGGGC
The DNA here is from genome assembly GCA_965215055.1 of Gammaproteobacteria bacterium. GTDB lineage: Bacteria > Pseudomonadota > Gammaproteobacteria > UBA4575 > UBA4575. The sequence continues at coordinate 200,245 of OZ244046.1, read as the reverse complement.
GGTCGTCACGACCAATATAATCCCAATGGAAAACAAACCGGCGATAAAGATATTCCATCTTTTCATTATCAATACTCTTTTTTGATCCTGTATAGGTCTACTTGACTTTTGCGAGATTAAAAAAGTTCCATGTAGTAAATACTAAAGTTTACAGTTGGTAGTGAATCATGGGCGCGAATAAGAAATTGATAAGCCAATCATCTTTACAGTCCCTTCCGGCACCTCGCCTACGACCGTTATTTGGTGTTGATTCAGATTACGGGTATAGGCATTGATCACACCTTTGTTATGTGCACCATGGTGAAAAGGTTGCAAGCGATCAACTTTGCTTATGAATATGGAGATGGAAGCTAATCCATCGGTAAGCACCATGTGTTGAACAGGTTTTTTGCTAGCACTTATCAAGCGCCTAGTAACGCTGCTCAGGGAAAATCCCGGCGGTAAATTTTTTATTTTCCACGCTTGGTCAGGCTGTAACCTTCCATCCAATCCTGTATTCGCCGTTTTCCAAGTGTAATCATTCAGTTGCACGCCAGGCTCAAACAAGGTATCAGGCACAGACTGAAGCATCTGAAAGCTCGTAAACATCATTTTTTCAATCACCTTGTTACTGGCATCGAAGGTTTTCGATGCCAGTAACATACCAAATTCTGTGCTGACACATAACTCATGGCCATAGCGAAGTTTGTCCAGCGGCTCAAACCTGATTATTTTGCAGTTAAGTCCGGCGGCGCGAGCGAGACCTGCTTCGGTTACTTTATAGTGAGAGGTCAGTTCGTTTACGTTTTCCAATAAAAAAGATGAAGGTAGTCCTCGTCTTGTACGGGCAACCTCAATAACAACCAGCTTATCTTTTGGCCAGATGCACGTAACTACATCCTGATCACGAATGACTTCGCGCGCGTCTCCGGTCAGTGAAACCAGTTTTTCCTTGACACCGGCAGATGAATATCCATGAGTGATCTGCATGGTTTCAACACTTTCATCGTGCATCAATACAAATGTGCCTTGATAGCTGCCCATTTCCAGGGTCCGGCTCATTTTGTCAAGAAGTTCTTGCACACTGCCTTCTGCATAAGCAGTAGGCAAGCTGCTGGCCAACAATATTACTAACAATATTTGAGCCAGAGATATTTTGTGACTAATCGTCGTTTTCAGGTTGAATTCGGCCATAGCCAACAATTCTTACGTGCGGCATTGATGCGCGGGGAGATGCATACTCCACGTGATTCACGAAATAACTGTTAAATTCCTCAGCAGCTTCAGGACTTGAAATAAAGTCGTGTAATTTCTCTTCGCTGATATATTGCGCGCTATTTTCTTCAGCTATCTGCTCTGCAACAACCGTAACATTATCGATACTTTTGTCTAGCTGTATCAGATTTTGAAAAGCAATAAATGAAACTACGGCCACTGATGCGGCAGCAACAAAACCTATTGCCATTTTGATTTTTATACTGGCTGAATCTCGCCTTGACTCGTTTAAGCCTGAATCTGGCTTCATTTCACTAGATAACTCGTTCATAACGTCATCGGGAAGATTATAATTCAATCGAGCCGGCAGTTGTCCGCGCATGGCATGACCAATAATATTGTAACGCTGCAATTTAGCGCGCAATTCGGGACTGAACTGCATCTCTCTCAGGATACGCTGCATCTCAAATTCGGAGATGTCCTCGTCTAGCATTCTTGACAAAAGCTCTTGATCGGTTTTTTTCATAGTAAATTCGTTTTGCGTAATTAATTTAACAGCGGTTTGAGGTGCTTATCAATTGCTTCACGCGCTCGAAAAATCCTCGAACGTACAGTCCCTATCGGACATTCCACTACACTCGCAATTTCATCGTATGTCATTCCCTCAATCTCACGCAACGTTATCACCACCTTCAAGTCTTCCGGTAATTCTTTTATAGTTTGATAGATAGTTTTTTCAATTTCACTCGTGAGCATATTCTCCTCAGGAGTGTCAAATTCTTTAATCAAAGCCGCGGATTCCATGTGTTCCGTATCTTCCATGGCTATAGCACGGCCGGGAGTTTTCCGACTTTGCGATACTATATAGTTCTTAGCTGAATTTATTGCAATCCTGTATAGCCACGTATAAAAAGCACTATCACCTCGAAATTTCGCGAGCCCCCGGTAAGCCTTTATAAATGCTTCCTGTACCACGTCTTGGGCATCATCCTCGTCCTTTACATAACGAATAACCAGGTTGGCTATTTTGTATTGGTATTTTACAACTAATGCACCAAAAGCCGCCTTGTTCCCACGTTGAGCTTTCTTTACCAGTTCCTGATCGCTATTATCCCTGCCCATCTGGGCCAACCCCTCGCATCATGACTACCCATAAGCAGCCATAGCCATAAGACAAGTTTATGATGTAAGAGTTCTCTATCACTTTTTCATTACAGGGCCCTTCCATTAGTAGTGTCACTTTACTAATTTGAGTACTCTGACTATGACATAATAAGAAATTGCAACAGGGAAACCTTACCATAATTTATTATGCGCGATTTTGACGTCTTAATCATAGGCAGTGGTGCGGCCGGTTTAAGCCTCGCGCTACGCCTTAGTCCAAGTTATCGGGTAGCCGTAATTTCAAAAGGCCTATTAAACGCAGGTAATACTACCAAGGCTCAAGGTGGCATTTCCGCAGTGGTCGATGACAAGGACTCCATTGAACAACATGTGACCGATACGGTGGATGCCGGTGTTGGTCTTTGCAATAGGCCCACCGTATTGCATACGGTTACACATGGCAAGGAAATGATATCCTGGTTAATCAGGCTTGGCGTCGAGTTTACACGAGAGATAGGGCTGGACGGTAGGCCCTACTTGCATTTAACCCGTGAAGGTGGACATACCAACCGCAGGGTGGTACACGCAGAAGACGCTACTGGATGGGCAATAGAAAATGCCCTAATCAAAAATATACTTAAAAAAAAACATATCAGTATCTTTGAGCATCACATTGCCATTGATCTGGTAACCACGCATAAAATCTCTCATGGCTCAAAACGACACTTGAGTAATCAGTGTATTGGCGCATACGTGCTTGATGCAAAAAGACAAAGTATAGAGTCCTTCAAGGCAAGATACGTAGTGCTTGCAACGGGCGGAGCAAGCAAAGTTTATTTGTATACGAGCAACCCCGATGGTGCTTCAGGTGATGGCATCGCAATGGCGTGGCGTGCGGGATGCCGCGTTGCTAACATGGAATTTATTCAATTTCACCCTACCTGCCTCTATCACCCTGGTGCCAAGACGTACCTGATCACGGAAGCTATTCGAGGCGAAGGCGGAAAACTTCTATTGCCTGATGGTTCGGAGTTCGTCCATGAATTTGACTCACGTGGAGTACTTGCCCCTCGCGATATCGTTGCACGTGCCATTGACTATAAAATGAAACAACTCGGTATCAACTGTGTGTATCTAGACATCAGTCACAAGCCAAGCAAGTTTATTAAATCTTATTTTCCAAATGTATATGCACGATGCCTGAAGCTGGGGCACGATATATCGAAAGATCCTTTACCGGTAGTCCCAGCCGCGCATTACACATGTGGTGGAGTAATAACGGATTTACACGGACGAACAGATATCAGCAATTTATATGCTATCGGAGAAACTACGCACACGGGTCTACACGGCGCTAACCGCATGGCTAGTAACTCCTTGCTCGAATGCCTAGTGTTTGCTAAATCTGCCAGCGAAGACATCAACTCAAGAGGGGCACAAGACACGGCCGACATTACCATTCCTGCCTGGGATGAAAGCCGGGTGACTGAACCAGATGAAGAAATAGTAGTTAGCCATAACTGGGATGAGTTAAGAAGATTCATGTGGGATTATGTCGGCATCGTACGTACCAACAAAAGATTACAGCGCGCCAAACATCGTGTCGACCTGCTGACATCGGAAATCGAGGAATATTACAGTAACTTTCGTGTCAATAGTAACTTGATTGAGCTACGAAATTTAACTCTGGTAGCAGACTTAATTATTCAAAGTGCGCTGGCAAGAAAAGAAAGTCGTGGCTTGCATTACACCCTGGACTATCCGAATCCCAACCCTGAACTAGAAAACAAAGACACTATTCTGAAACTTGGAAATAAGGCCACAAACGCTAAGCGATCCGTATGTGCAGCTTTATGAGGGCTACTCTACAGTGTAGCTTGTAACAAATGTTGTCGGTAATACTTTAGTTCTTCAATCGAGTCTCTTATATCATCCAGTGCCAAGTGCTTGGACTCTTTTGAAAAGCCTTTTGCAATGTCGGGATACCATCGCCACGCAAGCTCTTTCAAAGTACTGACGTCAAGATTTCTATAATGAAAATAATTCTCCAACTCAGGCATGTAGTGCGCCAAAAACCTTCGATCCTGACAGATGCTGTTGCCGCATATTGGTGAACGGTTGCTGGGCACATATTGCTTAAGAAACTCCAGCGTTGCCTGCTCCGCCTCTTTTTCATTGGTGGAACTATTTTTGACGCGGTTCATTAAGCCAGATTTAGCATGCTGTTTTGTATTCCATGCATCCATTGAATTCAGTACAGAAGGCCTTTGATAAATCGCCATAACCGGACCAACCGCCAACTCCTCCAGATTCTTATCGGTAACAATGGTCGCTATTTCAACAATACGATCTACAAGCGGGTCCAAGCCCGTCATTTCCAAGTCTATCCAAATCAGACCACCTGAATTTTTAGACATAAACTATATGATCTCGGCGCATACTAGTACTTCCTTCGGTTCGCAAACGCTTGTGCAATAGTACTTTGATCGACAAATTCCAGTTCTCCTCCTACGGGCACGCCTTGCGCAAGGCGTGTGGTCGGAATATGGCGTTTGCGGGCCATTTCACTCAACACGTGAGCAGTAACTTCGCCTTCGACAGTTGCGTTTGTCGCCAATATCAACTCTTCAATAGCATCTTCAATTAAACGGTTTTCCAGTATGTCAAGACCTAACTCTTTCGGCCCAATGCCATCAAGCGGTGAGAGACAGCCCATTAGGACAAAGTAGCAGCCTTTATAGCTTGTACTTTTTTCTATGGTAAGCACGTCGGCAGGATTTTCGACTACACATATCTGTGAATTAATGCGCGACTCATTTGAGCAGATCGAGCAGAGTTCATTCTCAGTAAAAATACGACACTTGCTACAGTGGCCTATTTCCTCCACTGCTTTACGTAGAGTATCCGCAAGGTGTTTTGCTCCATCACGATTGCGTTGCAAAAGATGAAGTGCCATACGCTGTGCGGACTTCGGCCCAACTCCGGGCAAGCATTTCAGCGACTCGATTAAGACACCCAGAAGTTGTGGCGCTCTCGTGCCATCACTTGCACTATTTACAGACATGAAGAAAGCCTAAAATGGTAACTTGACACCATCAGGCAAATTCAACCCACCTGTAAAATTAGAGAACTTATCTTTCATCAACTTCTCTACTTTATTGGAAGCATCATTGAAAGCAGCCGCGACCAGATCTTCCAACATATCTTTATCGTCATGTAACAAACTTTCTTCGATCAACACCTTGCGAATTTCATGTTTCCCCGTCATTGAGACTTTAACCAAACCACCACCTGCTTGACCCTCAACTTCGAGATTTTTCAGTTCTTCTTGCGCTTTTTGCATGTCTTCTTGCATTTTTTGCGCTTGCTTCATTAAATTCCCTATCCCACCTTTCATGTAAAACTCCGATTTATCGATAATCTATTTCTCAATAGGCTTTACTGACCCTTCAATAATTTCTGCCCTGAACCTTGATTTAAGTGCTTTAACAAACCCATCTTCCTCTATATCTTTTTCTGCCTTAGATTGTTGCTTTGCCACTTCACGCTCCCTTGTTTCAGCGGGGGTTTCAACTTCATGTGAAGAAAATTCGATTGTCAGTGTCAAGCTCCTATCAAAATACGTTTGTAGGGCCTTTTCAAGTTTTTGTTTTGCGCTTTCAGTAGCAATCCCCTCAAGCTGTCCAGCAAGGTTTAACACGATAGAATCATCCGCAGCTTTTTTTACGCTGCAGTTTAACGCAAGGGAAGATGTTATGCCTTGCAAACCCAGATTATCGATCAACCTTGACCAGCATTCCCTACTCTTATTCAAATCGAGCGGGTTTTTAATTTCGACCGGCTTTACTTGAGTATCAACCTCCTTTTCAACCTTGATGCTTTTTGCTGGAGCTTCTTCAGGGACATAGCTACTCTTACCAGCAGGTATAAATGAAAGCATACGCAGCAATGTCATCTCCAGCGCAGCATGCGGAGACGTCGCAAGATTCAAGTCACGCCTGCCAATAAGCGCTATCTGGTAAAACAGTTGCACGTCTTCTGAACTTAATTGCTTGCTTAAATTTTCAATGACTTCTCCATCATACTCTATAGTGTCCCGAATGCCTGGCACAGATTGCAACAATGCAGTCTGATGCAGCAGATGAATAATATCTTCAAAAAGACTGCTAAAATCAGCAGACAGTTGCGCAAGCTCATGCGTGCATTGCATAACTACGGCAGCCTCTCTATCTGCCAGTGCCAACATCAATTTGTGCAAATACTCCCTTGGTACAGTGCCCAGCATCTCATGCACATCCGCATCTGTAACACTACCACTACCGTGCGCGATTGCCTGGTCCAGAAGGCTCAATGCGTCACGCATACTACCATCTGCTGCGCGAGCAAGAGAGCTTAAGGCGATTTGCTCAAATGAAATATTTTCAGCCTGTGCAATTTTTTCCAATTGTCGGGCGACCATTTCGCCAGACAATCTTTTCAAGTTAAACGACAAGCAACGAGACAATACCGTCATAGGTATTTTTTGCGGCTCCGTCGTTGCCAGAAGAAATTTAACGTGAGGCGGGGGTTCTTCCAGCGTCTTCAACAATGCGTTAAAACTATGTTTTGATAGCATATGAACTTCATCAATTAGGTAAACCTTGTAGCTGCCACTAGTCGGACTGTACTGAACATTGTCAAGCAATCCGCGCGTATCTTCCACCTGGGTGCGGGAAGCAGCATCCACTTCAATCAGGTCAATGAAACGGCCTTCATTAATTTCCTGACATGCGCTACATTCTCCACAGGGATTGGAGTCAATCCCATGTTCACAGTTTAAACACTTGGCAAATATTCGTGCTATGGTGGTCTTGCCAACACCTCGCGTGCCTGTAAACAGGTAGGCATGGTGTAATCGCTCTTGATCAAGTGCATTCGCCAATGCCTTTACTACATGGTTTTGGCCAACGACCTCAGCAAAATTTTTAGGCCGCCATTTTCGTGCTAGTGCCTGGTAACTCATGCCATGAGATTGCGATTATTCTAATTACAAGTTATTGGCGACCTGTGCCAGTAGTTCCTTTGTACCCGAAACAACTGCTACCGTTGCTCCCTTCCAGGCCTGGCGGGGTTCACAGCTTTCGTCACAAGGGTACTGACACAGGCCGCACTAAGACTATAACTTATAGTTTATATCAGTGAAATGCGACAAATAGAAAACAAAACGAAAACCAGTGGTCACTGAAACGGTGGTTTCACTTGACATACATATCAACAATAGTTTTTTCAACTACTTCGGCAGAAAAGCCAACGGTTTCAGAAAGCATTGGATGAGGGAGGGGTTATTTTCTCCACTATGTTCTACTTCCATCAATAAATTTTCGTGAAAACTCCGTGCGTCAATTGCTTTTTTTCAGTGATTTGCGACGAATTGTCGGCCCCAAAGCACCAACTATGCTCAGTCTGTCAGCCGGAATAATCTTGGCAAAATTGACAACAGACTTAGCAAGTTGTTCCAATCGTTCAAGTATATCTTCGCTTACCAAATCATGATCTGAATAGTGTTCATTATTAGCATAAACACCACCTGGTAATACATGCGCAAGAAAAAAACCCATGATAGGTTTTAACTCATGCTCTATTACCAGATAATGGTGGTCACTACCCCCTGTCACAATTAAGCCTACAGGCTTACCCAAAAGTGCATCATTTGGAATTAGATCAAACACGTTTTTCAGCAAGCCAGTATAGGTGCCTCTGTATACAGGGGTACCTATTAACAGAGCATCTGCTTCTACTACTTTATCAATGACAAGCCTCGAATCCCCTTCATAATTGACAGGATCTCTACCATCACAGAATTGCACATCGTATGCACAAATATTGAGTGCTTCCACGTCAATAGTGTCATCGTACTGACTAGCAAACTCCAGTGTCTTTTCAATCGCAATTAGAGTCTTACGGCTCAAGCCCCCTGACAAACCAAGCAATTTCACTCTCTATCCTCCTTAAAAGATAAGGCTTTGTGGATTTTATGAGATAAATCAATAAAAAGGAACTATTAGGTGCGATATAAGAACCGCTACTGTCATCGAAACAATCACGTTCCCCTATACCTGTCTGTTTATTTTCAATAAATTATTTGACTAACCCACTAAATTCCAACACCATAACTTCTAATTTAAACTCTATTTATTCTTCCTGCATCTATAATGAGTTCCAGTCAACTCAGCAGCGACGATTTCAAACGTGCTATGGGCTGTTTCCCAAGCGGCGTTACAATTGTAACAACAATTGGTAGTGATAATCAGCGATATGGATTTACGGCGTCTGCATTCTCATCTCTTTCACTTTCTCCTCCTCTAGTTCTGGTTTGTTTGGCGAATGGTGCCGACTGTTTTGAATACTTCAATAATGAGAAGCAATTTGCTATCAATATTATAAGTTCAAAGCATGAGGGACTAGCTCTTAAGTTTGCAACTAAAGGTTGTGACAAATTTAGCGGCGATGAGTTTACATCTGGCACAAGCGGCCTCCCAATCCTTGCAGATGTTCCCGCATCTCTGGAATGCGAAACCAAATACATCTACCCTGGTGGCGATCACGTTATTCTGGTAGGTGAAGTCAAACATGTAAGGGTTAACGATGAAAGTCCCACTGTTTGGCATCAAGGTAAATTTCACCGTATTGTAGCCTGATTTCAGGTATTCTTCATTTTAGTGTCTATTTCCTTGCCCTAGGCAAAGGATGCCTCCTAGTTGACTTTGGTGAAGCATTGAAAAGTTTTTCAATGTTGGATATGCAATAAATAGACTCTATTCTGCTATACCTACTTTATACTCTTGGCGGAGAGAGAGGGATTCGAACCCTCGGTGCCCCATTGAGGACACACTCACTTTCCAGGCGAGCCCGTTCAACCACTCCGGCATCTCTCCTGATAAAAGAATATAAGCAACATCAAAGTAGCTTTTAAGATCGGCATTTCAATGACAGGGTTATTTGTTTGGCAGAATTAAAATATTATGATTTTCCTCCTCTGTCATTTCTTGGACTATAGACAGGCGCAGGAAAATGAGTAACATTCTCACCTGCTTCTGAGATTTTAGCCGTCCCTTGTTTATAAACCTCATCAATTCTTATTACAGCATGCACAGGTATGAAAAAACGCTTTACCTGGTTAAATTCGGACTTGAGTTTTTCTTCACCAGGGTCAATTACAACGTTTGATCGCTCATTGAATGTCAAGTCTTCGATAGTTATAAAGCCATACAAGTCTGACTGATATACCTGCCGCGCATACACTTCATAAACTTTATTTTGGTTGTAAAAGGTTATTTTATAATGCGCCATGATTTACAATAATATCCCGTGTGCTATTCAAATAGATTAAAGAAAAGAAAGACCAAAGTTAAAAAATAAAGAGGATTACGAGCCATTACAATAAACATATGTCCGATAATTTTTACTATGTGTTATAGGATTGGTAATCAATAAGACATAGACATGTTTTTAATGATTTCATCTCCAAACCCGGAAGTGCTGACCAACGTTGCGCCAGGCATTAAGCGTTCGAGATCTTCCTGCACCTCCTTTGAAGTACCAGGTCTTCGTCCCTTGGCTTGAAATCCTGCTCGTGCACGAGCTAAATCATAAGTAACAGTTTTCGAGGCAATGGCACCCGAGATACCTGTAATGATCAAATCTGCTGCTTCGGTCCAGCCCATGTGACGCAACATCATATCAGCCGACAAAATGATGGACCCCGGGTTAACCCGGTTTTTTCCTGCATGCGTTGGTGCCGTACCGTGCGTGGCCTCAAAACAGGCAACATCATCTGAAATGTTCGCACCTGGTGCAATACCGATACCACCTACTTGGGCAGCAAGAGCATCAGAAATATAGTCGCCATTTAAGTTCAGTGTTGCAATTACGTCATAGTCTTTGGGCTTAAGTAAAATCTGCTGTAAAAAATTATCTGCAATGACATCTTTAACAATGATATCTTTGCCATTGTCAGGACTTACAATCCTACACCATGGGCCTTCACCGATAACTTCAGCATTAAATTCCTGCAAAGCTAATTCATAACCCCAATTCCGAAACGCGCCTTCAGTGAACTTCATAATATTGCCTTTGTGTACTAAAGACACTGAACGGCGATCATTATCTATAGCATACTGAATAGCCTTGCGTATTAAACGTACTGAACCTTCCTTTGAAACAGGTTTAATACCGATTCCGGAAGTTTCTGGAAAACGTATTTTTGTAACATCCATTTCATCACGCAAAAACTTGATGATCCTCTTCGCTTCTTCACTTTGGGCTTCCCATTCAATACCTGCATATATATCTTCAGTGTTTTCACGAAAAACTACCATGTCAGTAGTCGCCGAATCTTTCAGTGGTGTAGGTGTTCCAGAGAAATATCGAATAGGACGCACACAAGCAAATAAGTCTAGCTCTTGTCGAATTGCCACATTTAACGAACGCATTCCCTGGCCTACTGGCGTAGCAAGCGGACCCTTTATCGACACTACGTACTTTTTCATTACGTCAAGTGTTTCTTCAGGCAAGAAATTCGCTTGGCCATATAAACGGGACGCCTTTTCACCAGCATAAATTTCCATCCAACTGATACGCCGCTTGTTATTGTAGGCCCTCTTAACGGCGGCTGTAACAACTCGTCTCATTACCGGAGTAACGTCTATGCCAATGCCATCACCCTCTATAAACGGGATGATAGGGACATCAGGAACACCCAAGGTTTTATCCTGATTAAGCTTGACAGCCTCTCCCTCTACAGGGACCTGAACATGCTCATAGGCTCTATGCTTCATAAGTACTCTAAACAAAAACGTAATTAATCAGACCAAAATCCGGCACTCAAAGACCCCGATTAGCTACGGACTCACGCATGCTGCAATGCCCGTCGTAAATTGAAAGCTAAAGGATGTGTAGGGTTTAAGTGTATCAAAAACTACTTGTGCTACTTAGTAGCAGTTTTAGAGTCAAATTGCTCTTCTTCCGTCGACCCTGTAAGCGCGGTAACAGATGACTGTCCACCTTGGATAGTAGTTGTCACGTCATCAAAATAGCCTGCCCCTACCTCCTGTTGATGGCTGACAAAAGTGTAGCCGCGTTCACGTGCATCAAACTCCGGTTCCTGTACCATGTTGACATAAGCCGTCATACCTTCTTTCACATACTTTTCGGCCAAGTCAAACATGTTGTACCACATGCTGTGGATACCCGCTAAAGTAATAAATTGATACTTATAGCCCATGGCACCCAACTCACGTTGGAATTTAGCAATCGTGTTATCGTCTAAATTCTTCCTCCAGTTGAAGGAAGGTGAACAATTGTAGGCGAGCAATTGTTGCGGGTGTTCTTTGCGAACGCCTTCTGCAAACTTTTTAGCAAAATCGAGGTCTGGAGTACCCGTCTCACACCAGATTAAATCAGCATATTCTGCATACGCGACGCCGCGCGAAATTGCTTGTTCTAACCCATTTCTGACACGGAAGAAACCTTCAGAAGTACGTTCTCCCGTCAGGAATGGTTTATCGCGCTTATCATGATCAGAGGTAATAAGATTAGCTGCTTCAGCATCGGTGCGGCCTAACACAACAGTCGGGACTCCCATAACATCGGCAGCAAGGCGTGCGGCGTTAAGTTTCTGACAAGCCTCTTGTGTAGACACAAGGACCTTCCCTCCCATGTGCCCGCATTTCTTTACGGCAGCTAACTGATCTTCAAAGTGCACGCCTGCAGCTCCTGCAGCAATCATGTTTTTCATTAACTCAAACGCATTGAGCACGCCGCCAAAGCCGGCTTCCGCATCTGCCACTATAGGCACGAAATAATCCATATCACCTTCACCACGCGACCACTGAATTTCATCTGCGCGCTTGAGTGCATTATTGATTCTGCGTACGACGGTGGGTACAGAATCATATGCGTAGAGAGACTGATCAGGATACATGGTTTCACTAGTATTGGCATCTGCTGCAACTTGCCAACCCGATAAGTATATGGCCTTGACTCCAGCCTTTACCTGTTGAACGGCTTGACCTCCGGTGAGTGTGCCCAAACAATTGATATAATCTTCTTCATTTACTAATTGCCAAAGCCTTTCCGCACCTCGCCTCGCAAGTGTATGCTCTACCTGCAATGAACCACGGAGACGTACAACATCTTCAGCTGTATAATCACGCCGAACATTTTTCCAACGAGGACTACTTGCCCACTCCTTCTCAAGTTCCTTTACCTGTTCAACTCTGCTCTCACTCACAACCTTCTCCTTAAAAAAACACCCCGGAATATATAATAGCTTGGCTTTAATCCTGTAATTTTGCCCAAGCCACAGTGGTAGGGCATATTAACAGATACTAATTTATAATGACCATAAAAATTGAGAGACTGGCTACACAAACAAAAGCTTGGAATCTAGAATTATTTCATTTAATAACGGAACTATCATGCGGTTTAAAACAGCCGACCTTTGCGATACTCACGAAGATATAATTTCAGTAGCTCAACCATTATTTCGTAACTACGGTGGCAATACATCCTTTTGTGGGAAAATTAACACTATCAAGTGTTTTGAGGATAACTCTCTTGTTCGAGAAATACTTAAAAGCCCTGGTACAGGGCGAGTACTAGTGATAGACGGAGGTGGTTCAACTCGCAGGGCATTAGTTGGAGACCTGTTAGCACAAGCGGGGGCCGATAATAAGTGGGCAGGTATCATCGTATATGGGTGCATTCGCGATGCCGAAGCTATTGCAACAATCAAAATCGGCTGCAAAGCCCTTGCAACCATTCCACTTAGAACTGAGAAAAAAGGGATGGGTGAAAAAGACATTCCGGTATATTTTGCAGATATAGAATTTATTCCCGATCAATTTTTATATGCTGATAAAGATGGAATCATCGTAAGCTCAAAAGACCTATTGGTATAAATTACCTAAACTCTGACGTGCAAACTATTTTTTACGATTACGATTTTGGTATTACCTGCATTGACACCATGTACAGCCATGTTGGACACACGGCCTGTTACTTAGTGGTTCACAATGGCTGCGCAGCCTTTATTGATACAGGTACAGGGAACACCGTCCCCTATTTGCTAAAAATCCTGGAAATAAAAGGGATTCCAATTGACAAGGTGGAATACGTCGCCCCCACGCATGTGCACCTGGACCATGCTGGCGGAGCAGGCTTGTTAATGAGCAAACTACCCGATGCCAATCTAGTCATTCACCCTCGTGGCGCACGTCACATGACTGATCCAAGTAAACTCATCATCAGTGCAATGGCAGTTTACGGCGAAAAAAAATTCAAACGAAACTTTGGGGAAATCATTCCCATTGATGAAAAGCGTATAATTGTCGCAGAAGATAAGACAACCTTGGTACTTGCGGGGCGTAAACTGACCTTCCTGGACACCCCGGGCCATGCCCGCCATCATTTTTGTATATATGATGAAACAAGCAAAAGCTTCTTCAGTGGCGATACTTTCGGCCTATCGTATCGCCAACTTGATGATGAAAACGGTGCTTTTATTCTGCCCACCACCTCTCCAGTACAGTTTGACCCAAATGCTTGGCAGGAATCACTAACGCGAATTCTCAGCTACAACCCAGAAAATATATACATCACTCATTTTGGCAAGGTTACAGAAATCAGCCGCTTGGCAGGTGAACTATGTAACGATATCAGCCAATATGCCAAGATCGCGCAGAGCTATGCAGGTATGAAAAATCGCAAGGAAAAAATTTATGACGCACTTAGGGAATATTTGCAAGCACGGTTAAACAAAAGATACAACACCGCAAACGTAGAGACGCAAATGGATTTTCTAGAATCTGATTTGAGACTGAATGCGGCAGGATTGGACGTTTGGGTCGAGCGCCTACAAAAAGCTGATTGAGACTGCTCAATGAATAAAATATTTAGACGAAACAGGGACGACGGCGATGGTAGTACTTAACGCCATCAAATGAAAGGCCCTTATCCGCACCGCCTAAATACATCTCAGCCACATCCGTTGATTCAAGCAGTTCCTTTGATGACCCTTTTTTCACCACACGCCCATTCTCGATTACATAGCCAACTGATGCATAGCGCAGTGCAATCCTGGCATTTTGTTCTGAAATCAGAAAGCTCACGCCTTCTTCTTCGTTGAGTCGCTTTACAATCTCAAATATTTGTTCAACAAACTGTGGTGCAAGCCCCATGGATGGCTCATCCAACAAAATCAGACTTGGCTTTGACATAAGTGCCCGGCCTACAGCAATCATTTGCTGCTCACCACCCGAGCATAAGCCACCGGGAGTATTACGTCGGTTTGCTATACGGGGAAACAATTCATAAACATGATTTAAATTTCTTTTTAGTTCTGCTTTATTCATATTCTGAATAAAAGAGCCCGTCAGCAAATTTTCTTCAACATCCAAATGCGCAAATATATGGCGTCCTTCCAATACCTGAACTACACCTCTTTTCACCATGTCATAAGCAGAATAGGATGCAATATCGTGACCCTTTAGCTCTATAGCACCTTTTGTTACTTGGCCATTCTCCGATTCCAATAAACGTGAACATGCTTTCAGTGTTGTCGTTTTGCCTGCACCATTAGCACCAAGCAAAGATACTACTTCACCCTCATTTACAACCAGGGAGACTCCACGCAAAGCAAGAATAACCCTGCTATAGACGGCCTCAATATTATTAATCGCCAATATCGGTGTATTATCATTTGCAGCTGCTAATGATGGGGCATCGCTCATAATTATTTCTATCTTACTTTCATCTCTTAAATAACAAACATAAAAACTTTTCCAATTGCTTACGTAGTAGAAAATGGCCAGATACGTAACCGATGTTTAGCAGAGTTCCATAGCCCTGCAAAGCCATTTGGATGGTAAATTAATAATAAAACAATGATAGTACCAATCACAATTTTTGAATTATTTTCCACAAACGTAGTGTCCAGAGCACCACCCCCAAACACTGCGTTACCAAATCTCGTTACCAGTATTGGCCAGCCATAGACAAAAATAGCGCCTAAGAAAGAGCCTAAAATAGAACCCAAGCCACCTAGGATCACCATAAACATGATCAAAAACGACACGCTCAGGTCATAGCCGCTATAGTCGAGATTACCAATGTAGCAGTACGAGTACATGGCTCCTGAAACTCCAACATAAAAACAGCTTACGAAGAATGCATTTAACTTGGTCCTGCCTACCGGGATACCGATGACGCTCGCGGCAATATCCATGTCTCGCACGGCCATCCAATTTCGTCCAGTTGAACTACGCACCATATTTTTGGCCGAAATTGCCAACAATAGCGTTACGATTAAAGTAATCAAATACCGCCAAACGTAACCATTGTAGTCCTTTTCAAGCCCAAAAAATTCGAAGATTTGATCCTGAAATGGCAGGAAACGATAGTGAAACCATGGTAGATGCTTAATACCTGAACTCTCGTAGTCTAAAAACCATGGAAAGGCACCGAATACCCACTCGTGAAAGAACTGCGCACACAATGTCGATACAAGCAAGTAGAATCCTTTAATACGTAAGCTAGGAAGACCAAATACAATTCCTATCAATCCTGATACGATACCAGCGCACAAAAAAGCCAACCAAATGTTCATCCATTCAACACGTAGCAGCAGATTAAGTGCTGTAAATGCACCAAAAGACATAAACCCTGCCGAACCGAGTGAAAGCTGTCCAGTATACCCCGTCGCAATGTTCAATCCTAAACTAGCGACACCTAATACCATCATCGGAATTAAAATAGCACTGAGCCAGTAGTCATTACCTATAAGCGGAACAACCAAAAACATAAAGGCCAGGAAAGCCCACATAATCCAGCGATCTTCGCGTATCGGCATCATACGCCTGTCCTTGGCATAATTTTCAGTAATCTGGCCTGTCTCACGATAGTACATGTCTATACTCTCTCAATTTCACGCTCACCAAACATTCCCGTTGGACGTATCAATATAAATACCAACGCGGTCAAATAGGCCCACCAATGTTCAATTCCCTGCCCACCAAAGGCATCTGCAAAAAAGATCTCACCAAGCTTTTCACTTGAGCCAATTATCAAGCCACCTACAATACAGCCAGGTATAGACGTCAACCCGCCAATAAGGATCACGGGAAGCCCTTTTAGTACAGCCCACGTCAGTGTAAAAGATACGCTCAAGCGGTCTGCCCACGCCATTCCCGCTATAAAAACAATCACACCAGTAACAGCCCATACAATTGCCCAAATTCTCGAAAGTGGAATACCTACTGCCTGTGCAGCCATATGATCATCGGACACCGCACGTAGTGACAGGCCTGTACGCGTATATTGAAAAAAAAGATACAGGGCTAATACCAAAATGAGTGCTACCCCTGCGACAAAACCGTCAAAAGTACTCAACAGGATATCGAGCCAAGGGATATACTCGGAAACAAAAATTGGATCGGAGGGAATACCCAACTCCAGGCCATGTACTGCAGCATCCCAAGTGCCTTGGGCAAAACCTTCCAAGAAATAATTTAATCCGACCGTAGCCATAAACAATGACAGCAACGACTGATTAGCGAGTGGACGCATTACCGTGCGTTCTATAACGATGCCTATAACCACCATCACAAACGTAGTGATAGTAAATGCTATCCAGAAACTTACCTGCCTTTCTAGCAGGCTTACAAACGTCAAGGCTGCAAACAGCAACATCGTTCCCTGTGCAAAATTAAATACACCAGAGGACTTGTAGACAAGCACAAATCCGATGGCCACCAATGTATACATAATCCCCGAGAGCATTCCACCAATAAGCACCTCCAACCCAAAAAGGGTGAACATCTCAACAAACGCATTGCTGAATCCTGCTAGAATTTCCACCTGTTTGCTCCTTTCACACCCTGTCCAAGTTTTACAGTCTAATGGCTGACACCCAAATAAGCATCAATAACAGCTTGATTGTTCTTAACTTCATCAGGGGTGCCATCACCAATCTTTGCGCCGTAGTCCATTACTACCACGTGATTGGAGATGTCCATTACCACGCCCATATCATGTTCAATCAAGACAATTGTCGTTCCGCGATTGTAATTAATCTCCTGTATGAAGCAGGCCATATCCAACTTTTCATCCAAATTCATACCTGTCATCGGTTCATCAAGCAATAGCATTTTAGGCTCTGCCGCCAGTGCGCGTCCAAGCTCAACTCGCTTCTGCAACCCATATGATAATGCTGAAACCTGAGTTTTGCGTATCAACTGTAGTCCTAAAAACTCAATAATCTCTTCTACCGCTTCCCGGTGCTCAAGCTCCTCTTTCTTACTACGCCCAATCCCCAAGGCATTTTCTATAAAAGTAGCCTTCATCATCAAGTTACGGCCAGTCATGAGGTTTTCAATCACAGTCATTCCCGAAAATAAGGCAATATTTTGAAAAGTGCGACCAATGCCCATTACTGCTGCAGAGTGAGGTTTCATCTTTGTAAATTTTTGTCCTTCAAATGTGATAGAGCCTTTTTGCGGTATATACACACCATTAATCACATTCAGCATAGAACTTTTCCCAGCCCCGTTAGGGCCTATTACGGCACAGATTTCGCCCTTATAAACTGTAAAACTGATATCCGTTATTGCTTTGGTACCTCCAAATGCCAAGTCAATGCTCTCGACCACTAAGTGAGGTTCTTTTCCGTTTACGCCATTATCCATATCTTTATCATCAACTATACAGATTGTAATTTCAGCTCTGCTACCGTTTCACCACTGGAAGTATCTCTCACTTCATAGGTTTGCCGTGATGAATATAACGCATCAACTAATGCCTTATGTCTACCCATCACGACATCACGCTTGATTTTGCGTGACCGCGTCATCTCTCCCACATCAACATTAAACTCACGATGCATAATTAAAAAACGTTCGATCAGCGGGGAGCCTTTTCCTTCAACTTGCTCGATATGCGCATTAACATCATCCACTACCTTTTTTATCAGCTCATATACTTCATTTTTAGTTGCCAAATCCCGATAACCGGTAAAACGGATCCTGTTTGCTTCCGCCCAGCTCCCTACCGCGTCACTATCAATCACTATAAGCGCAGCAATCGCTTCTTTGCCATCGCCAACCACGACAGCTTCTTTAGTATATGGTGAAGATTTCAAGGCATTCTCTACCAGATGCGGAGCAAACAAATCACCACTTCCGAATTTACCAATGGAATCAACACGTTCAGTAATTCTTAACGCCCCTTGGTCATCAATTTCACCCATGTCCCCTGTTCTGACCCAGCCATCTGCATCTTTCGCAGCAGCCGTAGAATCTGGGTCTTGATAATATTCCTTAAAGGCATTTATTCCTCTAAATGCAATTTCACCGTCATCGAGTTTTGTAACCTCTACACCCGCTAGCGGCACACCCATGCTGTATTCACCAGATAGATTATCGATCTGTTCAGGCCCCTGCACACAGATAAGACCTGCAGACTCGGCAGTTCCATAAGATTTTCTAAGATCAATACCAATACTTCGAAAAAAATTGAACACTTCACTACTCATTATATCGCCACCGGTAAAGGCCTTACGTAGCTTTGTTAGCCCATAAACGTTTTTAAGCGGCGCATACATGAACAAATCGCCAAGTTTATATTTAAAACTATCGGCCCCAGTTAAAGCATCACCATTTATGAACTTATTTCTTTTTTGTCTTGCAACACTCAGCCATCTATTAAATGACTTGGACTTAGAGCGCTGTGCCCTTGCAATAATCTCAGAATACAACTGCTTATAAAAGTGAGGCGGTGCATAAAGAATAGAGGGCCCAATCTCACGCAAATCCGTCATAATAGTTTCATTACTTTCGGGACAGTTGATAGTAAAACCCCTTAGTAGCCAAAGTGTGTAGGTAAATAATATATTTGCCGCATAAGATAATGGTAAAAATGCAATCACTTCTTCATCTCGTGTTATTTTTTCTTGCGTAATTAACGCTTCACCAGTGTTGATCAAACTACCATGCGTATGCACTGCGCCACGCGGCTTACCAGAAGTGCCCGAAGTATAGAGGATAAAGGCATCTGCATCTGATGAAACTTTCTGAGTAACGTCTTCGAAGAAATTGGGATTGTCAGCAGCAAATTTTTTACCTGCCTCCCGCATCTGCAAGAAGCTATGTAGACGGGAAGAGGTATATTCATGCATACCACGCTCGTCGTTATAAACCATTTCCTCGAACTTAGGGCATCTTTCTTTTACGGCATACAGGCCGTCAACTTGTTGCTGGTCCTGTACCATAACGAACTTGGCTTCGCAGTTATTTAGATACGAAATTAGCTCTTCGGAGTTTGAATCAGGGTGCACAGGAACAGGAACTGCACTCAGACATTGTACGGCAATCATTGCAAGGTAGAGCTCAGGAATGTTATTGCCCATGATGGCAACTTTATCATTCGCTTTAATACCTCTATATGCCAACCCGCATACTAATTCACGTACAAATAAATCAGTATCTCCCCATGTCCAAGTTCTCCATAATCCGTAGCGTTTGTAACGGACTGCTGGATCAAGCTTGCTTGCTCTGACTTGCTGTAAAAAAAGGCTGGGAAAAGTGCTCATGCTATAAACTCAAAGCTTTGTTTACTTCATATTATATATGACAGCGTAATGACATCAGCAACTAAGGCACCATTACCATGATGCGTTACTTACTTTCACCAAATCCGAGCATGTAATCCCGATATACAACTTGAAGACATTGTTGCACAGCTAGCACTAAACTCTTAATTTATGTCTGCTATCAGTTGCTATTCTTATATACTAAATTATTGTAAATCAGATCAAAACCATAGGTAAAATGGGCCGAGGCAGAGTGGCCAAACTACACCAGCAAACCAATACTTGCAAGCACTTTTACTTGGACAAACCTTTATTTATACCCAGCTTAGACATAGCGAGAAACCAGTTCAGCCACTGAATTTGAATTGATAGAACTTTATCTAGAACTATTTTGCTTATTTATAGATGTGTACAGATCGAACAGAAAAAGGTTAGAATATCAATTCAATCGATTAAAATTCATCCAATTTTTTCTGGATTATTCTAAATAGTTCAAAGTATTTTTGGTTAACTCAAGTTGTGGCAATTTCCCTTTAAATTTTTCAAATTATAATATATCTACTAATAGTATTTACTGCCGACGCTGCTGGAAAAAGTCTCTTAACAAGCCCCCACACTCCTGCTCTAAAACGCCTTTTTTTACCTCAATGGAATGGTTATGGCTTACATCTGAAAGCAAGTCAAATACCGAACCGGCTGCACCCGTTTTAGGGTCATAAGCACCAAATACCAGCCTCTTTATTCTCGCGTGCAGCATGGCACCCACACACATGACACATGGTTCTAAAGTCACATACAAGGTTGTATTCAGCAATCGATAATTATTCATCGATTTTGCCGCTGCGCGTAATGCAACGATTTCCGCATGTGCACAAGGGTCACTCTGAGAAATTGATTGGTTCCAGCCTACGCCTGAAATAGTGTCTGCATAGACAACGACTGCACCCACCGGTACCTCCTGACTCGTTGCCGCACGCTTTGCTAATCGCAGGGCTGCACGCATCCAGTGTTCGTCGTCAATCAAAGCACTTTATTATTGTAGTTTCGCAACTTACTGAGAAAAGCATTAGTCCCACTCAATTGTAAACGGGCACTTTTTGCGATTCAATATCAATAGCTTACTTGTAATTGTGGTGCCTCGACGAGTTGCCGAATCCACTCGGTTCCAGCAGGCACCAGCTCGAAAGCGTGCGGGGAAAACCTATTTGTGTTTACCAGAAGGAGACATTATTCAATGCCACTCTCCAAAAGACAGCTTTGGTAGTTCGTTACTGCTACTTGCAGTGACATCGAAAGGCACAATATTCAACGTCGCTCCCGATCCCTTAAGAGCTAGTTGAACCGGCATCGTCATCTTCTGCTGCATGGGATAAACCAGAAACAATTTCCTTACATTATACCTTGTCGCGTAACTTTCTATTTGATACAGATCTGCCTGAGATACTCCCAACTTCGTTTCTTCTTCATCCAGAAGTTTCCACTTGGCATCCGCGATCGCAACAACCTGATTATTCTCATCCATCAGCGAAACGTCAGGCTTCATCACGAAGACATTTTTATCGGTATCCTTACGATAAGCGAAATACTTCTGCGGGCCCTGCTCTCTTACCCGCAGTCCTTCCCCCCATGCCTTTTTCCTTAACTCAGCACCAACGTATGCTTCAAATAACCGATTCATATCAAATAAGAATGAAGCGCAGGTTTCCTTTCCCGCCAGGACATCTGGATGCATACCCTCCATGAACCACCTGCATTGGTCGAAAATCGGCTCATACCTGGTAGTTGAACGATCAAAGTTCAGCAAGTCCAGTACAGCTGCATCTACAGCCACATCGCTTATCGTATCAAAGCGCATAAGGAGTTCTGCCACCTGAAGGTGTGCGCGATTCCCTACCGCCATTTTTAGCAAGATTTTCAGCACATATTTCAATACCTGGTTGTGAACATTGTCCTCGCTTAACTCATCATATTGACAAAAAAGCCGCTCACGGTGAGCCAAGTTCTGCTTGAACTGCTGCTCAATTCGTAATCTTCCACGTAATACGTTGAGATTCTCGTTGCGCTCTATGTACGTTCGAATCATCCCCTGCGTCATCTCGGCATGCAACTGGTCACAAAAATTCAATATGAACACATCAAGAAGACTGTACTTCTGGAGCGCAATTCCAGCTGTGCTCGCTCGATGAAGCTTCAATCGGTGTGCCTTGGAAAGCATGCGTACCAACGCATGACGGCTGGACTCCAGGTCAACCTCAGCACCGTAAATCTTGGGAAGAATCTCAATAGATAAATTTCCCAATGAGACGACACCACAATAATGCCCAAACTTGATTTGCTGTTTTCCCCAAGACCAAGCTTTCGCTGGAAGCTCTTTCTCAAGTCTATCGAGTGTGTCAGCATGCGCATAATCGAGTGCCTGCTGACCCCATCCACGAGATTGTAGAATTTGGAGAGACTTATGCTCGATTACCGACAGCACCTCCACAATCAGGCACCTTCTTCGTATACCTTCCTGACCGCATCGGGCGTGATCTCATCCGAGTCTACAACCCAGTACTCTGTAAGATCATCAAAGTCATCATGATCGAACCCAAGCACCTCTACTTCGTTTAGCGTGTCATGACATACAATCTGTGGTTCCAGTTTTTCTCCCGTCGGACCTACATCTCGGAATACCAACTGGATCCTGTGCCAGTTCTCATAGAAGTATTCCTGCAGAAGGGGAATAATCTTGTTGAACAAAACCACCTTGAGATCATCAAAATTACGCACGTCGATGAAATAGGCATGCCCAATCATCATATCTCTGTTTAACAGGAAGCGGATACGACGATTCATAGCCTCCAGTAAGGCACGCAGGTTGATAACGCCACCACCCCCATCCTCGATACAACCATCACCACGTGAGCCAACAATTACGCCAGCATCAGGCATTAACTCTTCGAATTGGAAACGACGTCGTAACGCAGTATCCAGTAAGGCTATAGAGCGGTCCGCCGTGTTCATTGTCCCGTAGACATCCAAATTTTCAGGAACACCAAATCGCATACCTGAATAAGGAAGAGTCAACTCCATCCCAGACTTCAGGTCTCCGGCATCGTTATATATCGCCCTTTTATCTTCTTCTATCAAGGTAATCAGCTCACCAAATATTTTGGCAATGTTCCCCCTGTTTATCTCATCAATAAAA
Source organism: Gammaproteobacteria bacterium (assembly GCA_965215055.1). GTDB lineage: Bacteria > Pseudomonadota > Gammaproteobacteria > UBA4575 > UBA4575. The sequence continues at coordinate 177,134 of OZ244046.1, read as the reverse complement.
ATCGCATACCGCTGATCGGGGTCTGCTTTTGCCCTTTGGCATATCCGTTTGAATACACCGGGCAATACCTGATAACCGATATTTTCAGTTTCCTCATTCTGAACAGGCCTAATACCCTCGACGAAATCTTCGTAGCTATAGGCTTGATGAAACGTCACGTACTCATACCGTTGATAAGACGCCTCTTGCTTGGGACCAGTTTTCCATTTCTTGGCTTGCTCCACCTGCTCTGCACATTCTTCCTCCCAGTCATCGACCAACGACCATACGCTATTTGGTTTCTTGTCAAATACAAGGGGTGCACTACGACGCTTGTATCGGGAGGTACTGGAATTTTCACGAGTATGTTCCCCAAGGGTTCTCCATATTGTATTCGCGATGTTTCGACCACGCCCCAAAGCCTCCGCCTTCATCTGTACGTACTCATGATTTAGAATTGCCTTGACCTTGCCCTCACCGCCCAGGTCATACAATGTGCCAAAGATCACATCAAACCACTTGGCATCCAGCATTTCCTGAATTAACCATGCATCACGGCTCAGGGTTTGCCTTCTGCCTGAATACTCTTCTTTTAGACGATTAAGCCTATAGGTCTTTCCTGTTCCTGGAGGACCATACAGAATCTGGTTTATGGCCATTTTGACACTTCCGTTCCGCTTTTTATCATCTGGCTGCTTTGCTGCCTTAACGACCTTAGAGTCACCCCAGAGATCACGAAGCGGGGTAGCATAAAAGTCCAACTCCTTAGTGCCATACTCCTCTTCCTTTTGCCTACGTATCTCGAGGAGGTTCCGATCGATCTCTAATGCCGAAAGCTTCTTGACCTGTGCCAGAGACTTTCCTGAGAAGCTCTGGATAATTCTTCGTCGATCTCTCCTTCCTAAAATACGCTCAAAATTGTCAGGGAATAGTAAAAACAGGAACATATGACGCAATTGGCGAGCGTCGCATTCGGGGACTTGTTCAAGCCATTGCGCGAACTCCCAACCATCGGAAAGGAGCTTATTTTGCTCCTGGTCTGCAAGGCTTTTGAAGGCAATCATTGTACGAATAAAAAACCTCAACTCCCACCAGCGCTTGGTGTTAAAAGCTGTACCTGCACTGCCTACACCACCCAGAACATCATCCTTTATCCACTCGGAATCCTCTGGAAAGGCCTCCCCTGACCATTTCCATATACGCTCTATGCCTTCGCGCTTTTTCGATACACTAATGTTGCTAGGGCAGAGAAACATTAGCCACAGCATCTCGGCTGCGAGTTGCTTCACCCCTGGCACCGTCAGTTCAAGCTGACCCTCCAGTTTCTGGAAAAAATTCCTCTTTTTTCCCTCTTTAGGCTGATTTACAACGTGCTGATTTAGAGCTTCGAAGTTTGACAATGTCCATATTGCACCTCTATCGAATATGGAACTATCCGATAGCAACCCCACATCTTTCCAGTGCTGAGCTGCACGGAGTATTGGCTCGACTATTTTCTCTCCGCAATACCTGCTCATACGCACTCTCCATTTGTATTGGTTATTTCATCTACACCAGAAGGTACTTCTTGAAGGTGCCAGACAGAAATGAGGATATTCTAGTTATTACAATGGGTTATATGTTATTTGGATGCTCGTAGGTGCCAGGCGCAAAATCATTCCCACTCAATAGTAGCGGGCGGTTTTCCCGAAACATCGTACGTCACCCTAGAAATCCCATCTACTTCATTAATAATGCGTCGCGAAACATGATCTAAAAACTCATATGGCAAACGTGCCCAGCGCGCCGTCATAAAATCGACAGTCTCTACTGCACGCAGTGCAATTACATAGTCATATTTCCTGTTATCCCCCATAACACCTACCGATTTTACCGGCAAAAAAACTGCAAAGGCTTGAGACACTTGATCATATAGCTTGTGCTTCTCAAGTTCGGAAATAAAGATGTCATCTGCCAGCCGTAATAGATCTGCATATTCTTTTTTAACCACGCCTAATATACGCACACCCAAACCAGGACCTGGAAATGGATGCCGAAAAATAACGTTTCTCGGTAACCCAAGCTGCAGGCCTATCGCGCGTACCTCATCTTTAAATAATTCTTTTAGTGGCTCTATTAGCTTCAACTTCATTTCTTCTGGAAGACCGGCTACATTGTGATGAGATTTTATGAGTTGTGCTTTTCCCGTCGTCGCTCCTGCAGATTCAATAACGTCTGGGTAGATGGTGCCTTGCGCCAACCACTTTACATTACCCAGCTTGATTGCTTCTTCTTCAAATATTTTGATAAACAAGTTACCAATAATTTTTCGCTTTTCCTCGGGACCTGACTTACCTTTTAATGCATCAAAATAACGTTGTCCCGCATTTACTCGGATCACTTCCACGCCCATGTGTTGAACAAAGGTTTCCATAACCTGGTCGCCTTCATCAAGGCGCAGTAAGCCAGTATCCACGAAAATACAGGTAAGCTGGTCACCTATTGCTTCATGCAGCAATGCCGCGACCACTGACGAATCTACCCCACCGGAAAGTGCGAGCAGCACTCGTTCCGAACCAACTTGCCGTCTTATATGCTCAACAGCCTCGTGAATGACGCTCGCTGTCGTCCAATTAGACGCACAGCCACAGATGTTATGTACAAAACGCCCTAATATTTGTTTACCTTGTTCGGTATGCGTAACTTCGGGATGGAACTGAAGACCAAACAACTTTCGCTGCTCATCGGCGATCGCGGCAATGGGAGCACTATCGGTACTGGCAATGATTTTGAATCCAGCAGGCAACTTTGCAATACGGTCACCATGCGACATCCAGACATCAAGAATACTTATACCGTTTTGTTTCTTATTATCCGTGATGTCAGATAAGAGCGTGGAGGTGTCCTCAAGTTTAATTTGCGTCCAGCCAAATTCCCGCTTACTCGAAACCTCGACCTTACCCCCCATCTGCTTGGCCATGGTTTGCATGCCATAACAAATACCCAATATTGGAACCCCCAGGTCCAAAACAGGCTCATGTACTTCAGGAGTATTATCCGAAGTAACGGACTCAGGTCCACCAGACAACACAATACCCTTGGCATTAAAGGCGGTAATTTGCTCAAGAGTGACGTCCCAGGGATAGATTTCGCAGTAAGTACCTAGTTCACGTATTCTACGAGCAATGAGCTGCGTGTATTGAGATCCAAAATCAAGGACCAAGACCCTATCTGCATGAATATCGGTCATCACAGAAAAACTATATAGAGCTTGCTATTCAATATGGTAATTAGGTGCCTCTTTAGTGATTGTCACATCATGTACATGACTCTCACGCATTCCGGCTGAAGAGATTTTTACAAACTCCGGCTTGACGCGCATTTCATCAACGTTTACACATCCCACGTAACCCATACTGGACCGTAAACCACCTAACAACTGCTGAATTATAGTAACTGCACTACCTTTATACGGAACGCGTCCCTCAATCCCTTCCGGTACATATTTCCCCATGTCGTACTTATCACCCTGAAAATAACGATCACCCGACCCCAACTGCATGGCCGATAGTGAGCCCATACCACGATAGGTTTTGTACGAGCGCCCCTGGTACAACTCAACTTCTCCAGGCGCTTCCTCAGTGCCTGCAAACAACCCACCAATCATGACTGTACTCGCCCCGGCGGCGATGGCCTTGGCTACATCGCCAGAATAGCGAATTCCGCCGTCAGAAATGATCGGAACTTGGGACTTGACTGCTTGATGCACGTGGTCAACTGCACTGACTTGCGGTACTCCGACACCTGCAACAATTCTTGTAGTGCAAATTGAACCAGGGCCAATTCCCACCTTGACGGCATCTGCACCAGCCTTGATCAAATCTATGGCAGCATCACCGGTCGCAATATTGCCCCCGATAACTTGCACACGGGGATATGCTTTTTTGACCCAACGCACACGGTCCAATACAGCCTGCGAATGAGCATGTGCGGTATCTACAACAATTACATCCACACCAGCTTTTACCAACTCATCCACGCGCTCATCAGTGTCTGACCCTATCCCTACTGCAGCTCCAACCAGCAGGCGCCCCTCATCATCTTTACAGGCATGGGGGAAATCCTTCGATTTTTGAATATCTTTAACCGTTATTAGTCCACGTAATTCAAAAGCATCGTTTACTACTAAAACTTTCTCAATACGGTGCTCGTGCAGCAGTCCTTTTATCTCTTCTTTACTGGCGCCCTCTTTTACAGTAACCAGGCGTTGTCGGGGCGTCATGATTTTTTCAACAGGCTCATCTTTGCGCGTTTCAAAACGTAAATCACGACTGGTAACGATACCTACTAATGACTCTCCCGAAACTACGGGTACACCAGAAATACTCTTTTCGCGAGTCAGTTTAAGTACCTGGCCAATACTAGTGGAAGGGTCCACGCAAATGGGGTCCTTGATAACACCACTCTCAAACTTCTTAACCAGGCGTACTTCATCTGCCTGGAGCATGACAGGGAGGTTTTTATGAATAACGCCAAGACCACCTTCCTGTGCCATCGATATTGCCAGACGACTTTCCGTCACAGTATCCATTGCAGAAGAGACCAAGGGCATGCTCAAGGTAATCTCGCGTGTCAACCGGGTTTTCAGGTCTACTTCACGCGGCGTGATGCTGGAGTGAGCTGGAACTAAAGAGACATCATCGAAAGTCAGTGCATCTTGTATAATCCGCATAAGCGTTCTCTTGTCATAGTTGCGATGCATTATAGTAGAAAGTAGATGGAATAACCTAATATGCCTGAAGTGAATGATCTACAGTCAGAACTCGAGCTTGATGGGCGACAGGTCTACACCGTTCAACAACTCAATCAAAAAGTAAAACAATTACTACAACAAGGCTTGCCTTTGCTTTGGATAGAAGGTGAGATTTCGAACCTGGCTCAACCAGCGTCAGGGCACATGTACTTTTCACTTAAAGATGAGCGGGCACAAGTACGTTGCACGATGTTTCACAATGCTAACCGGCAGCTGACTTTCCAACCTGGAGAAGGTATGCACGTATTGGCCAAGGCACGTGCAGGGCTATATGAACCTCGTGGAGAATATCAACTTAACATTGAATACATGGAGGAAAGCGGGGTTGGAGCTTTGCAGCGTAGATACGAAGAATTGAAAAGAAAACTGAGTCAATCAGGTTTATTTGATGAAATTCACAAACAAGGCTTACCTGCGTTCCCGCAAAACCTTGGCGTCGTAACCTCTTTAACAGGTGCTGCCATTCGCGACATACTCAGCGTACTTCGCCGTAGATTTCCCTTACTTTCAGTGCGCATCTATGCCGTACCCGTCCAGGGGGAAAAATCCGCCGAAGCCATTGTCAACGCAATACAGACTATAAACCAACACAAGAATTGCGATGTGATTATATTGGCGCGAGGCGGAGGATCAATTGAAGACCTTTGGTCTTTTAACGAAGAAGCCGTAGCACAAGCGATTTTCGCTTCCAAGATACCTATTATTACAGGGATCGGACACGAGATAGACTTCACCATTGCAGATTTCGTAGCAGACATGCGGGCAGCAACGCCTTCTGCCGCCGCAGAACTCGTTACACCACACCACCAAGAGCTAACTGAAGTGTTTGAAAAACACAAGAAATCTTTATTCTACCTGGCTCGAGACATCATAAGTAACTCCCACCAATCTGTTGACCGGACTGTACAACGGCTTGAGTTTTTACACCCCAGACAAACCATACAAAAAAACAAACAACGACTTGCCGAATTGAAAAGGCGCGCCTCCAGCACGATAAAACTTAACCTCACCAGGCAGTACAACCAGCTAAATAAACTACTGATTAAAATGGAAAACCGATCACCAAAACTCCGGGTATATACAACCCGAGTCAAGTTCTCGAATACGTCCAATAATCTTAATCGTCTACTACATACGCAACTCAGACAAAAAAACCAACAACTTAAAATATTGACTCGCGCATTGAGTGCAGTCAGCCCACAAAGCGTTCTGGACCGTGGCTACGCCATTGCAATGCGGGCAAAAGATAACCAGGTTTTGCGCAATGCCGACCAGGTATCTGTAAATGAAAAAATACTGATCCAGTTGGCCAAGGGGCAACTTAGTGCGCAAATCAACAAAAAATAACTCCTGTATTATCAACCTGGGTATAGACTGCATGCTAGCGTTGCTTGCCAGACCAGCTATTCTCTGGTATCAAAGCGGGTTTTAGAAAGGGCTTCATCATGGCAAACAGAAAATCTACTACGAAGAAAAAGGCTGCACCCAAAAGAAAAGCTGCGCCTAAAAGAAAGGCCGTGCCCAAAAGAAAAATCGTACCTAAACGAAAGGCCACGCCCAAAAGAAAAACTGCATCTAAACGAAAGGCCGCGCCTAAAAGAAAAGCCACACCTAAACGAAAAGCTACACCCAAAAGAAAAGTCGCACCTAAACGAAAGGCCGCGCCCAAAAGAAAAGTTGCACCTAAACGAAAAGCTGCGCCCAAAAGAAAAGTTGCACCTAAACGAAAGGCCGCGCCCAAAAGAAAAGTTGCACCTAAACGAAAAGTCACACCCAAAAGAAAAGCTGCGCCTAAACGAAAAGTCACGCCCAAAAGAAAAGTCGCACCTAAACGAAAGGCCGCACCTAAACGAAAAGTCACGCCTAAAAGAAAGGCTGCGCCTAAACGAAAAGTCACACCTAAACGAAAAGCTGCACCCAAAAGAAAGCCAGCTAAAGCCAAACTACAGGTAGAAAAGACCAGGCTTCTTAAGGAAGAAAAAAAGAAAAAACGTATCGGGTTATTGAATAAGCGCTCTGCTGCTAGCTTACCAGTTGAAGGTATAACGCCCTACACTGCCCACCGAGGCGAAAGCTATATGGGGCCAAAGCAGCTAGCACACTTTCGCGATATTTTGCTGCGCTGGAAACAAGACTTGCTTGATGAAGTTAGCCGGACCGTTAATCATATGAGAAAAGATGCAAGTCAATTTGCAGACCCCGCGGATCGTGCTACACAAGAGGAAGAATTCAGCCTTGAACTACGCACACGTGATCGTGAAAGCAAACTGGTAAAGAAAATCAACCAGGCTTTAGCGTCTATTGACGTGGATGAATATGGCTATTGCGAGGCTTGTGGGATAGAGATAGGTATTAAAAGGCTGGAAGCACGGCCTACTGCCACGCTGTGTATTGATTGCAAGACGCTGCAGGAAATCAAAGAAAATCAAGTCTATACGTAACTGCCTCCTTCCATCCTGTTGATTTTATTCTCGTAGATTTCAAACTTGGGTTCTACCGACGCCAAGTAATCTGTGGTGGGAAAGAACCAACATTGCAGCCAGTTCAAAAGAAGTTTCAAAGAATATATTACTTGTTGTCGTTATTGCCCTTCTCCCATTCCCAAGGTTCTTCTTTAGCGATGGCAAAGAAAATCCAAAAGTTTCCAATCAACATAATGATAAGTAACACCGCACCGCCCAGGCTCCAAAGTGGCTCGCGATAGTTATCGCCAAAACCGGCAAAATGCAAAATTCCAATGAACACTGCCGTCCACAGAGCCATTACTACAAGTGCTTGAATTGTACGCATATCCTTCTCCTAATACTCTGAATAGTATTTAATCTTTTCACCGTCCGCCAGGCATCGAACTCGCGTCCAGAAACTTATCAAAAAAGATGTCATCTTTTTTCATACCCTGCTCAACCATTACCTGGATAGCTGCATCAACCATGGGCGGTGGACCACACAGATAGCCCTGTGCCTCAGTTAACGAGATCTTACCAGTATCTACGTAAGCAGACTTTAAATAATCGGTTACCAGGCCCCTGGCTCCACTCCAGTCGCTATCATCAGGCTCCATGTTAAGCACCGGAATAAATTCAAACGAGTGATCTCCATGCCACTTCGATCCAATGTCAGCTATTTCTTCCAGGCAGTACAAGTCTTTTTGTGTACGAGCACCAAATAAAAACAAGCAATCCCGTTGAACTTTCTCATTTACAGCCGACTCCAGGATTGCCTTAATCGAGCTGATACCACTTCCTCCCGCTATACAAATGATATGGGTATTCTCTGGCCGTAACCAAAAATGACCGTAGGGGCCTGAAACTGTTACTTTTTCACCAGTACGGTTTTCAGAAAACAACCACTCCGTAAATTCTCCACCTGGTACTAAACGTACAAAAAAAGTTACTTCATTTTTGGCTTCATTATCCGGTGCCTTCGCATAGGAATAAGACCGTGGTGCACTCAGGCCTGCAACACTGACTTCCGCATACTGGCCTGCGACTCCACTACGATCAGGCAAGGGATAGTCGGAAGTAATGACAATTTCCTTGATGTCATGAGTCAAATCCCTGATATGACTCAATGTACCTTCATACGAGACGACCTGGTGAGCGTGGGAGGCATCTTCCAGTTCAACCTCTATCTCAATGTCGCTTTTCAAATGCGTTTGGCAGGCAAGAATCATTCCGGCGTTCAACTGGTCCGGGTCCAAGACGTAAGAAAAATCCGTCAACGACTTGGTCTTACCTTTTTTCAGCTTGCACCTGCAAGTGGTGCAACTCCCCACGCGGCAGTCATGCGGCCAGGGAATGCCAAGCTCTAAAGCTGCATTTAATAAATTATCGCCTGCTTTTACAGTGAATGTATGCTCACCCGAGTTGACACTTGCCTGCCAGTCTTTTTTGTTACTGCCAAATAATCCAAACATAATACCTAGTACTCAGCGGCACCCTTCCCGTTGCAGAGAATGCTCGGGCTACATCTAAAAGAAAGCTTTTTTCAAACGTTTATTGAAATATCCCGCAAGCTACCTGATTTGACATCCTCTGCCGTTGGTAAACAGGTATATGGTTCCAACTTCTCTTTGCTTGTAGAAGGGTGAGACTTTACCTGGTCATACCAGGCACTTACCCCCGAGCGAGAACTTATCAAATTACCTGCACCGTTTATTTCGATTAAATTGCAACATGCTGACCAATGGATATCTGCCAATGAAAAATCTCCGCATATAAAGCTGCCTTTCTTTGGTGGATTTTTTACCTGCTGTTCCAGCCCATCAAAGAGTACCGCCAAACCGGCTTCATCGATATTATCGCCAAGCATTGCTTGAACTTTTTCCATGGCAATACCTGCCCATTGATACATTACCGCCCGATGCACGCCATTGCGTGGTACCAGCGAAGGACCAAACCCCTTGTCATCCAGATACGACATCACCGCATAAGTTCCATATACCACGAGATCAATGTCTTGTAGTGCAGGACCTATGCCATAGGGAGATTTTGCCAGAAAATCGCTGTCGTCCAACCCACTAATGACTCTCGATTCAATGTCTATGCCTTTTTCACCTGCTGTTTGCAGGCATTTTCCAGTATCAGGACAACCTGGTTGTCCGCTCAAAATCATTTTTGTTCTTAGTTGATCTCCAATCATATCTCCCCCTAACAGATAAATTTCATCAGGTTAATTTTTAGTTATCACGTGAGAGCATTTTAATAAGCAAGTGGCCTTCGAAAAAGCTGAATACAAATACAGTAAGCCTTAGCGACTAAAAACTAAATTAGTGGCCAAGCCTGGTGAAACTGCTAGTCCTGTATTTGTAGAGCACCCGAAGGACACTTCGAAACGGTTTCACGTATCTCGGCTTCTGGTGCAGCATCTTGATCAATGACAAACTGCCCATCTACAACCTTAAACACCTCTGGTGAACCTTTTACACACTCCCCAGCATGACTACACACATTCGCATCATAAGTTACCTTCATAACTATACTCCTCGTTTAGAAGTTTATTAGTGACTAGATATGACTATATTGCCGTTTTTTTACAAACTCCTACAATTACTCTTATTGTAGCAAAAAATATCCTTATATGTGATAACACAGATAACGTCGGAACGTAAAACCTGGCCGGATTCAGGACATAGATATATTAATAATTTCATTTAGAATCAAAGTCTAATGCTTCAGAGTTAATGCAATATCTCATATTATTTGGGGCAATGCCGTCTTCAAAGACATGTCCAAGGTGTGCATCACATTCGGCGCACAGGACTTCTGTTCTGCGCATTCCATGACCCAGGTCCTCTTTAGTCAATACACTTTCATCGCTGCAGGGCTGGTAGAAACTGGGCCACCCGGTGCCGGAGTCGAATTTATGCGCTGAATGAAACAAGGGACTCGTACAACAAACACAACGGTAAAGGCCCTCTTCCTTGTGGTTGCAGTACTTACCGCTAAAGGGAGGTTCCGTCCCTTTCTGTCTACAAATGTAAAACTGTTCCGGTGTCAGTTGTTGCCGCCATTCTTGTTCAGACTTTTTGATTTTTGTCCTCACTCGGCTGAAACTTCCAGGAGGTAACCATTGAATATACCTGTGGGAAATCTACAGGTGCTCACTTTCAACGGCCTTCATGCTCAGCCTGATGCGTCCCTGCTTATCAATTTCGAGCACTTTTACTTTGATAATGTCGCCTTCAGTTAATTCATCAGTGACGTTTTCTACACGCTCATGCGAGATTTGCGAGATGTGCACCAACCCATCTTTACCTGGAAGCACGCTGACGAAGGCACCGAAGTCCATGATTTTCACAACTTTACCTTCATAGGTTTTACCCACCTCTACATCGGCAGTAATCTGCTCAATACGCTTTTTGGCAATATCACCGGCAGCTTTATCCACCGAGGCAATGCGCACAAGACCTTCATCATCAATATCAATGGTCGTGCCCGTCTCTTCCGTTAAAGCTCGAATGGTGGCACCTCCCTTACCGATAACGTCGCGTATCTTGTCGGGGTTGATCTTTAATATGGTAAACCGAGGCGCATATTCAGACATCTCCTCACGTGGTGCAGAAATCACGGCATTCATCTTCTCAAGGATATGCAAACGCCCCTTGCGTGCATGCTGAAGAGCTACCTGCATGATCTCTCGAGTAATGCCGTCGGTCTTGATATCCATCTGCAATGCAGTCACACCTTCCTGTGTTCCAGTAACCTTGAAATCCATATCGCCAAGATGATCTTCATCGCCCAGGATGTCAGTAAGTATGGCAAAGTCATCACCTTCCTTGATCAAGCCCATGGCAATACCCGCAACGGGTGCTTTAATGGGCACCCCGGCGTCCATCAGGGACAAGCTGGTACCACAAACACTGGCCATGGAACTGGAACCATTAGACTCTGTAACCTCTGAAACCACGCGTATCACGTAGGAAAACTCGTCCTCGGCAGGAATCACCGCACGAATACCTCGTTTCGTAAGCTTCCCGTGACCTATTTCACGCCGTTTCGGCGAACCTATAAACCCGGTTTCACCTACACTGAACGGTGGAAAATTGTAGTGCAGTATGAAGTTATCCCTGAACTCTCCCTCTATCGCATCAATGATCTGTGCATCCCTGCCCGTGCCCAGCGTGGTAACCACCAATGCCTGCGTTTCGCCGCGAGTAAACAGGGCACTTCCATGCGTGCGCGGCAACACACCCGTACGAACCGCGATCGGTCGAACCGTATCCCTGTCTCGCCCGTCGATGCGTTTTTCATTAGACAATATCCGGCCACGTACAATCTTTTTCTCAAGCCTCTTAAAGGCATCAAGCACATCAGCCTCACAGATACCCTGCTCTTCATCTACCAGCGACTCACACACACTTTTACGGACTTGACCGACTTTTGCCTGGCGCGTCAGCTTCTCTGCAACCTTATAAGCCTCTCCCAATTCCGTGCTATAAAGAGATTCAACCTTTTCTACCAGGGACTCATTGGACCCAGGTGCTTGCCAATCCCATGCCGGCTTACCTGCCTCATCTGCAAACTCCTGTATCGCACGTACAGCCTCTTGCAACTGCTCGTGTCCAAACATTACTGCATCCAGCATGACCTCCTCTGAGAGGATATTTGCCTCTGACTCCACCATCAAGACCACATCTCGTGTCCCGGCAACAATGAGGTCAAGCTGTGACCTTTTAAGCTGGGAATTACCGGGGTTTAGAACATAACTACCATTGCTATAACCGACTCGTGCTGCACCCATCGGTCCATTAAAAGGTATTCCGGAGATCGACAAGGCAGCAGAGGCACCAATCATTGCTGGAACATCAGGGTCCACGTCCGTATTCATCGAAACCACCGTAGCAATGACCTGGACTTCGTTCGTGAAACCCTTGGGAAACATTGGGCGAAGGGGGCGATCAATAAGGCGGGAAGTCAAAGTCTCCTTTTCGGAAGGCCGTCCCTCTCGCTTAAAAAACCCGCCAGGTATCTTACCGGCGGCATAAGTTTTCTCCTGGTAATTTACCGTGAGCGGGAAGAAATCCTGGCCTGGATCAGAATCCTTCTGTCCAACTACAGTTACCAATACCGTAGTACCTCCCATATCAACCAGGACTGCGCCATCAGCCTGGCGTGCAATCTCTCCGGTCTCCAACGTGACACGATGCTCCCCGTACGAAAACGATTTAGTTACTTTATTCACTTGAATTTATTCCATATTGATTATTTGTTTCAGAACTTGTATCTACTTGTACAAGTAGACGTGCGGCACTCATTACACTCTCGTTACATGCTGAAAAAGCAAATATCCCTGGAGGAAAAGGCATCTATTCAGCGTCTTAACCCAAGTGAACCAATCAGCTCCTGGTATCTTTTTTGATCTTTACTCTGCAAGTAATCAAGAAGCCTGCGACGCTGGTTGACCATCTTCAACAATCCATGACGAGAATGACGGTCTTTTTTATGTACTTCGAGATGTCCGCTTAAATGTGATATTCGCGCCGATAGAAGTGCAACCTGGACCTCCGGTGAACCCGTGTCGGTATCACTACACTGGTGTTTCTTAATAATTTTTGACTTCTCGTCTGCTGTAATTGTCATCTTTAGGACTACTCTGTCATTACCCGTATTTTCGAGTGTGCGATTCTATCACGTAAGCTTTAGTGAACAAGGACAAATCCCGAAAATCTGGTGAACAACCGAATTTATTTACCTTGTCTATTTAACGCCAGCCAGGGCCGCAGCACCATCCATGGAAATGAGCGCCTCATCAAGTGAAGAAGGTATCTCCTGTGCGCGTCTCTCCAGTTCCGGAAGCGTGTAGAGCTTTGGGTCGACAAATGGGCCCAGGGCCGTGCGCCGCAGATTTACAACGTGTGCGCCACAACCCAATCGCTCCCCCAGGTCTTCGACCAGCGTCCTGACATAAGTCCCCTTTGAGCAATGTACGCGCATATGCAGCAGATTTTCCTCACGCTTGATCAAGGCAAACTCGTATACCTGGATTTTTCTTGGCTGTCGCTCAACCTCGATCCCCTTCCTTGCCAACTTATACAACTTTGTACCCTGGTATTTCAAAGCCGAAAACATTGGCGGGACCTGTTCAATACTTCCAGTCAAGTGTTTTATATTTTCACATATGGCGGAATCCGTAACAAAGGACGCATCCCGTCGCACAGTCACCTTGCCGTCTGCATCACCCGTGTCCGTACTAACACCAAGTTCAAGTAATACCTCGTAACGTTTATCTGCGGCAAGCAGTTGACCTGACATCTTTGTTGCACGGCCAAAACAAACCACCAGCAGTCCCGTTGCAAGCGGGTCCAGGCTTCCAGTGTGACCGGCTTTTGCAGCGTGGAATAACCTTTTTACCTTTTGTAAAGCCAGGTTCGAGGTAATACCTGCGGGTTTATCCAGTAACAACAGGCCATCCAAGGCTCGTGTCCCGTTCCGTCGTTTCGACACTGTTTATCGATCAAGACCTTGTTGAATCAACTGCTCAATCCTCTCACTCCTGGCCTCGGTTTCATCCACGATAAAACGTAACCGGGGTACCTTGCGCAAGTGCAAATTACGCCCAAGTCGTGTACGCAAGAACCCGATTGCACTCTCCAGTCCCTGCATTATTTCCTCTATATCACCTTGCGCATTTGGAGGACTGAAATAAATTCTCGCCAGGCCCAGGTCCTTCGTAACGACAACGTCACAAATCATGATTTGCGCAATGCGCGGGTCTTTTGCCTCATTGCGCAACAATGCGGCAAGCTCACGGTGGAGTTGCTCCCCGATACGCAATGGCCTGGACTCCTCACTATGCCCGGAGATTCCTTGAATACCGGCATAAGATCGCCCTGATGATATATGCGATTTCAAGAGACTTTACAGAGAACGGGCAATTTCAGTGCGTTCGTAGACCTCGATCTGGTCACCGACCTTAACGTCATTATAGTTTTTAACCGCAATGCCACACTCGGTACCTGCATGCACCTCATCAACATCATCTTTATGGCGACGCAGTGACTCGAGCTCTCCTTCATAAATTACGATATCATCGCGCAACACGCGAATTGGATTGCCGCGCTTGATAACGCCTTCAACAACCTGTGTGCCTGCTACGGCTCCCATCCTGGAAGACTTGAATACCTCTTTTACCTGCGCAAGACCTGTAATTTCCTCGCGTAACTCGGGCGTGAGCAACCCACTCATTGCCAACTTTACATCATCGATAACTTCGTAAATAACACTGTAGTAACGAATATCTACTCCCAGGTCAGACGCCGTGCGCCTGGCGGCACTATCCGCGCGCGTGTTGAAACCTATCACGATTGCATTCGATGCACCTGCGAGATGGATATCTGACTCATTCACTCCACCGAAACTCGCCATAATGATCTTGACCTTGACCTCATCAGTGGACAGTTTTTCCAGGGAATCTCGTAAAGCTTCCGCACTGCCCTGCACGTCCGCCTTGATCAAAACATTTATAGAAACTGCCGTTATGCTGTCATTCAATTGACTGAAGACGTCCTCCAGTTTCGCGGCTTGTCTTACGGCGAGCTTGGTATCCCTGGACTTGCTTTTACGCAAATCCACAATTTCCCGCACTTTGCGCTCATCTGAAATTACCACTACCTCGTCCCCGACATTGGCTGCGCCTGACAAGCCAAGCACCTCGACCGGCGTTGAAGGATCTGCGGAACCTACTTCCTTACCATGCTCATCGAACATCGCACGCACGCGACCAAACTCCTCCCCACTCAAAAGCATATCGCCCTTTGACAGTCGACCTTGCTGGACAAGCACGGTGGCAACTGGGCCCCGACCTCTATCCAGCGAAGACTCGATCACCACGCCTGATGCCGGACCCTGGTTAGTCGCTTTCAACTCCAGCATCTCTGCCTGCAACGATATTGCCTCCAGCAAATCATCCATGCCCTTGCCGGTAATGGCAGAGACGTTTACAAAGATATTCTCACCACCCCATTCTTCCGGAATTACATCATGTGCGGCCAACTCATTGCGTACGCGCTCCGGGTCCGAGTCTTCCTTATCTATTTTATTAACTGCAATAATCATCGGCACATCCGCCGAGCGTGAGTGTTCAATAGCCTCTTTTGTCTGCGGCATCACGCCATCATCGGCAGCAACCACCAACACGACGATATCCGTCAGCTTCGCCCCTCTTGCACGCATCGCTGTAAACGCAGCGTGTCCTGGCGTATCTAAAAACGTTATCGCGCCTTTATCCGTATTCACGCTATAGGCCCCGATATGCTGAGTGATTCCACCTGCTTCACCTGAAGTTACCTTGGCACGGCGAATGTAATCAAGCAAAGAAGTCTTACCGTGATCAACGTGTCCCATCACAGTTACAACGGGATGGCGCGCATGCACGGCAGAAACGTCATATTCGACCTGTAGTATATCGGCCTCCACGTCTGCTGCTCGCATGGGCTTTGCATCATGGCCCATTTCTTCAACCACGAGAATTGCAGTATCCTGGTCAATAACCTGGTTTATAGTAGCCATTACGCCCATCTTCATCATTACAGCAATAACTTCCGCTGCTTTTATTGCCATCTTCTGCGCAAGATCGGAAATCGAAATACTTTCCGGAATCAGGACCTCCCGCTTGATGGGCTCAGTTGGCTTCTCAAACTGATGCTTGTCGCTGGGAGCAACCTTTCCAGGTCGCCGCTGCTTTGACTTTGCCTTGCGTTTACCACGTTTATCACTCGCAACACGAAGCTTTCGCCTTTTAGCTTTGCTATCCGCTTCGTCCGGTTCTGACTTGGTAGCTGCCTTATCCTTTTCTTCAACTTCAGGTGCAGGTGCTTCTACAACTTGCTGCTCCTCCACCTCGGCGGCAACCGGCGGCTCTACGTCCTGTTCGACAACCTCTTGACCTTTCCCTTCTTCCTGTTCCGGCTTTGCAACGGTCTCCGCCTCTTCTACACTGTCCTCCAGTTTTTCGGCAGCCTGTTTTTCCTGGGCTGCTTCTCTTTCTACCTGTTGTTGCTTTTTCTCAGCTTCTTCTTCCAGGATGGCGCTACGCTTGACATAAGTGCGTTTGCGTCGTACCTCTACATTCACGGTAGTCCCGTAACCACTGCGTCCCTGTGTTCCGCCAACCTTGAGATGGGACGTGCTTCTCCTGCGTAGCGTTATCTTTTTATCATCACTGGCAAGGCGCGAAGTGCCCTTGTTGCGGTTATTGCGCAAATGATCCAGCAACTGTGTTTTTTGCTCGTCACTAACAACCTGGTCTGACGTATTAAACTCCAGGCCTGCCGCAGAGAACTGCTTAAGCAACGTCTCGACAGGAGTTTTTACTACCTCTGCCAGTTGTTTAACGGTTAATTCAGTCATTACTGATAATCAATCTATATATGGACCCATTACTCAGTGGGCAGTATCTTCATTTTCAAACCATGGAGCACGTGCAAGCATAATCAAGGCACCTGCACGTTCAGCATCAAGCCCCTTTATATCCAGCAAATCATCTACTGCTTGCTCGGACAAGTCTTCAATTGTCGAAATACCCTTACAGGCAAGTTCAAAGGCCAAATCTTTATCCATACCCTCCATGTTCAACAAATCAGTCGAAGGCTCTACATTGACAAACTTTTCCTCTGTAGCCAGCGCACTGGTCAACAACACGTCACGCGCACGCTTACGTAATTCTTCGACAGTCTCCTCGTCAAACTCCTCAACCTCGACCAATTCATTCGGCGGGACATAGGCAATCTCCTCGATACTGGAGAAGCCCTCTTCAGCCAGGATTCCGGCGACCTCTTCATCCACGTCAAGCTGCGACATGAACATCTCCACCAATTTACGAGTTTCAGCCTCGCTCTTTTCTTCCGCCTGTCCCTCGGTCATTACATTCAACTCCCAACCCGTAAGCTGGCAAGCCAACTTCACATTCTGTCCACCCCTACCAATAGCCTGTGACAGCTTCTCCTCATCAACAGCCATGTCCATGCTCTTCTTGTCCTCATCCACCACGATGGAAGTAGCAACAGCAGGCGACATGGCATTGAGTACGAACTGGGCGGGGTTCTCATCCCAAAGAATAATATCAATACGCTCACCGGCAAGCTCATTGGAAACAGACTGCACGCGAGAACCACGCATGCCCACACAGGCACCAACGGGGTCCAACTTGGGATCATTAGACCTGACTGCAATTTTCGCCCGCAGACCCGGGTCACGCGCTGCCGATAAAACCTCGATAAGTCCCTGGCCGACCTCGGGCACCTCCAGCCTGAACAACTCGATTAAAAATTCAGGCGCAGTACGGGTTAAAAACAACTGTGGCCCACGAACCTCTTCACATACCTCCTGTAAAAATGCCCGAACCCGGTCCCCCGGTCGCATCGCCTCTCGTGGAATCATGTGCTCACGCGGGATAAAGCCCTCGGCATTATCACCCAAATCAATATAAGTCCCCGCATGGTCATTGCGTTTAACAACCCCCATTACGAGCTCTCCGACCCGGTCCCTGAATGCGTCTACAACCTGCGACCTCTCAGCCTCACGCACCTTTTGTACGATAACCTGCTTTGCTGTATGCGCGGAAATTCGACCAAACGCCACAGACTCGATGGACTTTTCTATATACTCTCCGACCTTGATATCGGGATAATCCTGGATAGCATAACTGTACAACGTCTGCCTTTCCGGTGACTCAAACTCCGGATCTTCATCATCCATAACCAACCAGCGTCGAAAAGACTCGTAATCACCTGACTCACGGTCGATTGAAATCCGCACGTCCATCTCAAGGCCATGTTTTTTTCGCGTTGCCGTTGCCAATGCCGCTTCAATGGCCTCAAAGACAATCTCCTTCTCGACGTTCTTTTCATTAGAGAACGTATCAACTACTAACAAAATTTCTTTATTCATAATACTCGGGACTTAACCATTAAATTTTATATCTACGTCCAGTTTTGCATTTTTAATAGCCTTCACAGGCACTACAAACTCATCCTCGTAAACCCTCACCTTGATCTTTTCCTTGTCGACCTCCTCCAAAACTCCACCAATATTCCTGCGTCCTTCAACCAGCCACAAAGTCTTTATTTTTACCTTGCTGCCCACCGCTCCTTCCATCTGCTCAATGCTAAACAGCCGCCGATTTATCCCTGGCGACGAAATTTCCAATGTATAAGGCATACCAATCGGGTCTTCCACGTCCAGCACGGTACTCAACTGCTGACTAACTCGTGAACAATCATCCAATGTAACGCCTCGATGGTGATCAATGTATACCCGTACCTGCACACTTTTTACGCCAGTCTGACACTCAAGACCCCATAAATCATAGCCCATGCCGACAATTACAGGCTCAACAATTGACGCTATATCAAATGGATCTCTGTGTAACATTTGCCCAACAAAAACAGGTGCTTCAGCCCTTTTCCCTCCTACTCAATTTCCTCGTTAACACGCTATCCAACAATGCGCACAAGCAAAAAAAAGGCCCTCCTGGGGGCCTTCAAACCATCAGCCAAACAATGGCTTATCAATTATCCGCAGGGGATACTATAGGTAAAAACAGCGCACATATCAAGCCGGATAACGCCTATACAGAGAAATGCCAAAGAGCAACATTAAAGCGATTTATAGGTTCAAACGTGAGCAACTTCACCTTTCATCGAATATAAAATGCAAAGTACCTCATCCCTTTCCTTTTGACCGATATTGTTTTTGCTCAATGCATCGAGCACGTCGTCGCACGTCGCAACGAACTCCTCATCACTAATATTCATACCAGTGTGAGCAGTAAGCATATCTTTACCCGTATATTCCTGGGGGCCTCCGGTTCCTGCACACAAAAATTCCCAAATGAGTTGTTTAACTTTTTCAGGATCACTGTTGACGTATCGACTTTTTATCTTGGGGTTATTGGCATTGTTATCCCATATATCCGCAACAATCTGCCTAATTTTATCGCCTCCCCCAAGGCGCTCATACAAGCTGACTTCACTCATTGTAAGCCTCCTGTGTTTTCTATTGAATTTACAAGCACCAATAAATTCACAGATGCAACACCATTCTACACTTTTTCACCATTTTTCCCAAACTAAACCAAAGCTTTACTATCTGTTCCATGAAGCGTTTAATACGCCAGCTGGAAGTGAGCCTGATAGCCATCTAGGTAGATTGCAGAGCTTCAAAGAGCTTGATCCAACTTTTCTCGATATTATCGTCAAGCTCACCAGCGAATTTCTGTTTTACGCGCTTACTTAACTCGACTTTCCAACCGATCTGACTATCAAGATCGAGTTGATTTTGCTCTGCAAACTGCTTTAGCTGTGGGACAATCGGCAGGGAAGCATCTATATCACTCTCTTCTAAACCATCCCTCACCCTAAAAAGTCTGTCGAAGCAATCAACTAACAAACTAACCGGAATCAAATCTTCGATCTCGGAGCCGCTTTTGCTGTTATATTTATCGGTTTCCAAAACTTTGTCCTGATCATTACTGTAATACCCTTCTTTCAAACTTTTCCGGGCTTGTTTTCCTGCGGGATCAGAGTCGAACAGGACGTATGGCAGAGAAGGCTGGCTAACTCGAAGAATAGATACGACTGGCTTGACTCCTTTTACACCACTTACCGGAATGAAAACCATCTCTCGTTTTGGCACAAACTTTTTCTTTGCAATCAAGTGATTCTTGATCATTGTCAGATAGAACTGATCAGAAACACCTTCAACGATTACTATGTCACAGCCAACCAACAAACTCTGTGAGGCGCTAATGCCAATGGCGGCATTCACCGGCTGAATTGCTTTGCGTTCCTTATCTGCCTCACTCAAATTATTAGAAATTTTGGTAAGTCCATTCACGGTATATACCGCTTTCACCTTATCCAAATTATTGTGGTCAACCAAAAACGGTAAATGCGTTGTATAGATGAGCTGATTAGTATCGGAAAGCTGGTTAAAAAATCTAATCAGGTCAGTTTGCGCGTTCGGATGCAAACCAAGCCCCGGCTCATCAAGTAAGAGGATACAATTCTTATGCGCACCTTCACTTTCTGCCAAAAAAACCAAGAAAAAGCTGAAAAACCATTGCAAGCCCTTGCTTCTGGACTCTAGCTCAATCTTTTCAGGACGTTCGTCATCGCTGACAAGAATTCGGAAGTAGTTGCCATCCGCATTGAAGTTGAAAATGTAATTTCCTTGGCTCCACCACTGTCTAAACTGACTGGTTAGTTTTGCCCCTGCTGAATCTAACTTGGCATAACGCTCCTGCTTTTTCCTTGATTCAGATTCAATTTGCTCCTGCGTTTTCTGAGCAGGATCGTCGCCAGGTGCGCTCTCCATGCCAAGGGCTAGTATTTCATCTTGATTGATCTTCAAATGGCTAAACAGTATTTTGAGTGTTCGAGCTTTCATACGCTCTTTGCCAGTCAGCTCATCAATCCGCGCGAGATTATCTTTTACATGAGGAAGATAAAGATCAGAGTCAAGATTCCCGTATTCTGAGTAGTACACGAACTTTGGGATAAGCTTACGAATCTTCTCGAATACTTCTCTGCCAATACTGTCTTTGATATTGTCCAATTTTGGTTTGCCATCTTCATCTAAAAGGTGGACATGGAAGCGCTCCTTATAATCCTTTTTGATCAAGAGTTGCTTTGTAATACCAAAGGGGCTTGGCTCGCTGTCGGAAGCCTCATTACTACCTTCTTCTTCGCTATCTTCTGCCTTACTTTTGGAAACATAGTTCTGATAGGCACTTTCAATAGCATCTATCTCTTGCTTTTCCAGCTCGAATACCGCTTCAATAAAGTACTCATTTTCTCGACCGCTGGCTTCATCGTCGAACCCCGAATATTCATCCCTTGGATAATCAAGGAGAGGGTCAATTTTTGTTGCCTTGTCCGCTGGATTGAATTTCCAAAGTGGCAGCAACAAATTGGTCTTTCCAGACTCATTAACTCCAACAAAGCATGCAAGCTTGTCGATCTCTATCCAATCAGTGCCTTTTACTGATCTGAATTTGTGCACTTTATATCTAAGTAGTCTCATACCTTTTCCTCAAACGCTTCATTAATTTTCTAACAGCTCATCGAACCGACTCTCCTGATACCGACCAATTTTAAGGGTACAATATTATTTGTCTCGCGCGCGTCAATGGTTTTCTCTTCATCGGACGATTGAGAAAACGCCTCACGCAATACCGCCTGCATCAGTGCATCGGTGTGGGTTTGACTACTGTTGGTTTGCATTTCTAGCTGGTCGCAGGTGGCTAGGAGCTTCTCGATTTTCGTGATAATAGTTTGTTGCTCATCCGCTGGAGGTATTGGTATTAAAATATCCCTTAATTTACTCGCCTTGATGCCTTTAGCAGTAACTCCAGTTGCATTTTTCAACAGGTAATCCTGAAAGAATGGGGATAGCATAAAAAACATAAACAAAATGTTTGGTAATTCCTCAGAATAAGACTGGAAGGTAATTAGCCGTTGTCCCGTACTTATTTTTTCGTCCTTTGCAGTTAGCAAACATACGTTTCCTAAAGGTGCTTCAGTGGTAAATAACAAATCTCCATATTTTGGATATCCACGAGTCATTCTTTCCTCATATTCTTTTTCGGAAATAAAGTCTTCCGGGTCTAAAGACAGTTTTCCCAACCTTACATTTCTAGCAGTAATCAGCCTTACGCCGGATTTAATTTTTTTCGGTGTTTTCCCTCTATAATCTATAAACAAGAACAAGTCGCTCAGTCGGCACCACTCCCAACCATCGGGCAGATCAAAAGGTTTTTCAATTTCATTGATCGGCGGCAGAGGCTTCTGCTGTTTGATTTTCTTCGCTTTGATCAGCTTGGCTTTTTCATCAGCGATGCGTTTCAGCAGTGCGCTGGCAGGTTCTCTACCGGGGTTGGAGGCGCGCCAATCACAGGTCAGTTTGCCTTCGATGGCTTCCTGCAATATCTGCTGACGGAGCCTGCTTAACAGAGCTTGTTGGCGAGATAGTTCGCTTTTCAACGCACAGGTTTCACTTTCAACAGTCAATTTTTTTTGCAAAATCTGGTTTTGGAGTTGCAGGCTTGGGATTTTCATTTGAATTTGACACAAATCCTCAAATCGTAATGCCTTACGAACGGTTCCACGCGCATATTTATTTATCTGAAATAACCCATCGCTTGACTTTAGAAAATCTAACAGCAACTCTGGAATCAAGCGATTATTGGTTTTGAAAACTACATATGCGGGACTTACTAAACCAGAAACGCCTGATGGAACAAGACCGATTGAACCAACATTTATTCGATATGGATTGTATGCAAAATCACCTTCTTCAATTAGCTGGTACTTAGAGAGGTTTTTTGACTTTTTATGGTCTGTTTCAGTGATGCCTTCTTTATTTGATACACCCAAAACATCTATAGAATCATAATCGTCGATCGTTTCAGCACGAATCGATTTCTTTTCAATAAAACCTTCCAACTTTTTCCGGCTCATTACCCTAGACTTTTCCACAACTGCGCCAGCAATTCATCCCCTTTAACGAACGATTGATGCAGCATATTCAGTAATTCTGTACTGCTGTATTGTTGCTCTTCTTCGGGCTGGTGTGGGTTCTTAATATCCAAGTTGTAACCAGTGCTCTTGATGGTCTCAATGTCCACTTGCCATGCCACTTCACCAGCTTTTCTGTTGCTCCACCAGTACCTCAAGCCATCAAACTCCGCTTGTTGGATTGGCTTGGTCTTAGAGTAAGCCTTGTAGCCTTCGGGTAGATTGTGCTGGTAGTACCAAACAGTTTTTGTCGACTCGCCCTTGGTAAAAAACAGCAAGTTGGTAGCTACCGAGGCATAAGGCTGGAACACCGAATTAGGCAAGCGCACGATAGTGTGCAGGTTGCAGTCTTCAAGCAGTTTTTGACGAATACGCTGCTTGACTCCATCGCCAGTAAGTGAACCGTCCGGCAAAACAATAGCAGCACGGCCTCCTTTCTTGAGAAGGTGAATCATCAAGATCAAGAACAGGTCGGCTGACTCTCTGGTACGGTAAGTCAGCGGGAAATTATTTTCGTTGTTGTTGGAAACTACTCCCCCGAATGGCGGATTCGCCAGAATGACATCCACACGATCTTTTCGTGTGTATTCGGTCAAGGGACGTTCCAGTGAATCTCCGTAACGTATGGAAGGGGTAGTTATATCGTGCAGGATAAGATTCGTATTAGCCAACATGTACGGAAGCGGTTTGTACTCCCAGCCGCGCACGTTGGCTCCAATCGCATTTCTTTGGGCAACATTGGGCGCAGTATGTTTAAGACGTTCTATAGCAGCGGTCAAGAATCCACCTGTACCACATGACGGATCGAGCACAGTTTCACCATGCTGCGGGTCGACCAATTCGGTCATCAGATCAGTTATAGCACGAGGCGTATAGAATTCGCCCAATGTCCCCGCACTTTGTAGCTCACTTAAGAATGTTTCGTAAATCTGTCCGAAGACGTGCTTGTCTTTGCTGTTGTTGAAATCAATTTCATTGAGCTTGTTTATTACCTGTCGCAGGTGTATGCCCGACTTCATATAGTTGTAGTTATTGTCGAATACTTCGTGTACCAAGAGAGCACGCTTTTTCCCAGTCGAAAGGTCAATATTGGATAGTGTCGGAAATAACTCTCGATCTACAAAATGCAGCAGTTCATCACTCGTCATGCCTTCGTCGTCACCAGCCCATTCATCCCAATGAAGCTCCGGTGGTATCGGCGAGGTGTAACCCTCATCCAGCAGCTCCAGCTCTTTGTCTTTATCACTGAATATTTTCAGAAACAACATCCAGCCCAATTGCAGGATACGCAGCTCATCGCTTCCAGTCCCCGTATCCTGTCGCATGATGTTTCGTGCTGATTTGACTATTCCTGAAATATTGCCCATTCGTCAGGCTCCCCACTGTTCACGCGGCACTGTAGATTGCTTGCTCAAGACTAGTAACGGCCATCATGTATTGATTCTTACCGCCAAATAAACTGACAATTTCCACTGGGGTTCCGATTTCATCGAACGGGGTGACCTTCAATATTTGGATATCTTCAATATTCTCGATTCCCCCATCAGCGTATTTATCCAACAAGGTTTCAAGCACTCTCCTGGCCTGCTCACCGTACTTCGTGAAGTAGTCGCGCTTTTTCACATTGTTTGCTCTTTCAGCTCGCGTAAGCGGCGGCTGATCAAATGCCGTATGGCAGATCAAGTCAAAGATATCCATCTCCTTGCTGATCGCTTCTTTCAGATCTTCAAACACGATCCCCTGCTCAGTTAGCTCGTCAATAATGGCTTGCTTTCTTTTTGCTGAATTCCACTTATTCAGGAATTTATCCAGAGAGGCGAAACGCTCCCTGACTTTCTTTCTGGTGTAATCTTTCAGACTTTCTGTGATCAGCCTTCCATTACCATCCATGTACTGAGCACGCTCATTAAGAACTACTACATTTACACCATCGACGTGGTATTTGGGTCTAGGCTCGTTAATGATTTTGCCGCCTGCTGTGATCTCTGGCTCCCATGGTATCGGGTCAAAAATCACGGCATCACCGTCTTCGTCAACCACGTCTTCAGCTTCTTCGATTTCTTCTTCGTATGTATCAAACTCATCAGTGTCGTCGAGTTCTTTGATTCTGACTGGATCACCATCAAAGTCAGGGTCGGCGAACAGATCAGTGGCACTGCGAAAATCTATAATCGTGAAGAACCTTTTGTTGTAATCTTCATTGATGCGTGTACCTCGTCCGATAATTTGCTTGAACTCGGTCATTGAATTGATTTTGCTATCGAGGACGATCAGTTTGCAGGTCTGGGCATCAACTCCGGTGGTCATTAGCTTGGAAGTCGTTGCGATAACCGGATAGTCTTCTTCAGGGTTGATGAAGTTATCCAGCTCTCGCTTCCCTTCCTGGTTATCGCCAGTGATCTGCATCACGTATTTGCTATTACTTGCCATGAGGTCGCTGTTTGCATTAGCGATGGCTGCACGCATTCTTTGTGCATGGTTAATGTCAGTACAAAAAATTATGGTTTTATCGAAACGATCGGTTTTCTTCAGGAACTCTGTCACCTTGTCAGCGACCGCCTGTGTTCGTTCATCTATGACAAGGTTCCTATCGAAGTCCCTACGGTTGTATATTCGATCCTCAACCAGACGCCCCTGTTTGTCAGTCTTTCCGCGTTCTGGTCTCCAGCCTTCCAGATCAACGTTCAACCCGACCCGAAACACTTTATATGGGGCAAGAAAGCCATCTTGAATCCCCTGCTTGAGTGAATATGTATATAGTGGCTCGCCAAAATACTCTGTACTGGAAACCGTTTCTGTCTCTTTTGGCGTCGCAGTAAGGCCGATATGCGTTGCGCTGTTGAAGTAGTTCAGAATTTCACGCCAGGCACTATCTTCGGCTGCACTACCTCGGTGGCACTCGTCAATGACAACCAGGTCAAAGAATTCTGGACTGAATTCCCGATAAGCATCTTTGTCCTCGTTATAGTCCGTAAGACCTTGATAGAGCGCCATGTAGATTTCGTAGGATTTGTCTATTTGCTTATGCTTTACGACTGTCATTTTGTCTTTGAAATGACGGAAGTCGCCGCGCCTGGCTTGATCAATGAGGACGTTTCGATCAGCAAGAAACAGAATTCGTTTTTTTGTTCCGCTCTTCCATAGACGATGAATAATCTGAGATGCCGTGTACGTCTTTCCCGTACCCGTCGCCATAGTCAGCAGAATTCGCGACTGACCCTTGGCAATTGCCTCAACAGTACGGTTGATGGCGATCCGCTGATAGTAGCGTGGCATCCTCCCTGAACCATCGAAAAAGTAGTCTTGCGTACTAATTCTCTCTTGTTCTTCGGTTTGAATGCCCTTGTATTTTTTGTAGCGTTGCCAAAGTTCTTGTGGGGACGGAAAGTTTTCGAGTGCTATCTCCCTTTCAATGTTTCCACCACTGCATGTTCGGTCATGCTCATAGAAGGCATCGCCGTTACTGCTGTAAACTGTCGGGATATCGAGAATTCTCGCGTAATCCAGACCTTGTTGGATTCCGTCGTCAACAGAGTGCTTGTTGTTTTTGGCCTCGATGATTGCGATAGGAATATTTAGCTTGTAATAGAGAATGTAGTCCGCCTGCTTCCGCTTTCCTCTAGTCGTCAAGTTCCCTTTGACGTAGATTCTTCCATCGGTAAAGGATACTTCCTCACGGATTTGCGTCTGCATGTCCCAGCCCGCCTTTTCCAGAGCCGGGCTAATGAATTTCGAGCAAATATCGCGTTCCGACAAGTCCTTCTTTGAGGTCATCGCTAGCTCGCTTTGTTATCGGATATACGAAATTCCATGAAGTGAATCCTTTCTATACATTACAAAACGAATTTCGCACCTTCACGCCTAAGCATTGTATACGGATTAACGCAGCTCACTCCGACTCCCACGCAAACATTGGGTATTTTGATTTTACGGGTAGTACTGGCCGGCACCTCATGGGTTACAACAGTATGACCGTGTGCCAGTGCATAGGAGACCAGATAGTAATCAGCAACCTGTAAGAACGTATTGATAGCCGCTGCTTCATAACCATTGGATTGGACCCATTCAGCCACTTCAGACAGCTTGGGTAAAGTCGCGGTATCGGTCTCTTTGAAAAACACGTCTCCTTTCGATTTTGCCCAGTCTGCTAGCTCATCACTCCCATCAGTCAATTCATCTAAAACCTGGCTGATACTGAAAACCTCATCAGCCTGGTTTGTTTTCTCAAGCCACTCCCAAAACGCGGGACAAAAATCCATTCCGTAATGCAAATTACTGGCTTGAATAAAAACGTTGGAATCCAGCAAGTAAGACACTATGCCACTACCCCCAGGCTGCGACCAAGCTCATTGAAGGTGGATGCCTTCTTAATTCCTGACATCTTCATGGCATCGCGGTAAAGGGTTTGACCTTCCATAGTGCTGACAAACAATGCCTGGGCAAAACGCTTGCTCAATTTATTAGGCTGGGAAAGGTAAAAATCTCCTCCTGAGCCACCAGAAATGGACCGCAACCTTTCTAGCTCCAAAGCGTAGGCTTGGCTATATTTTCTGCTGGATAAATACCCTGCGTCGCGCATCCGCCGCAAAATGACCAAAGTGCTGACTTTGAACTGCCTGGCGAGCCGCTGAAGTGCTTCCTTAAGCCCTTCATCTCTAAGTTCAGCGTTCAAAATAGAAAGCGGTACCAACAGTTCTGCCGCGACAGCATTACACCAGCGTTCGATGTCTTGTTCTTCTCGACCACCAAGATCAGCACTGGAAAGCGCCGTCTCCCCAAGCCAGAGGTGTGCGAGTTCGTGCGCCAAGGTAAACATCTGAGCAGACTTTGTATCTGCTCCATTAATAAACACCAGGGGCGCCAGGTTGTCAGTTAGCGCAAAGCCACGGAATTCTTCCGGGTCCAACTTGCGACGAGTGTTGTTCAGAACAACACCATCGCGCATTACCATAATTCCGGCAGCTTCCGCATTAGTGATGAAACTGCGCAATGCCTCTTCCCAGGTTCGCATGGACCGACGAGCACCCAGATCAAAACCCAATTGTTTGCGAATACGTGTGGCTACGCGCTCAACGGATGCTCTTCGATCAACACTTCCAACGTAATCCAATAGCTTGAGGCTATTGTTGCGTGCATAGTTTCGGTACCATTCTTGTCTTTGCTGGCAGATGTAGATCGTCTCAAGCAAGTTTGCACTAGGCCGAGAAAGTGGAGCATTGGCCATAGTGCGATAGTCAGGAATAGGAATTTGCTCCTCCGGCGGTTCATGCAGGAATAAATACCCGACTGGAGTGTGCGTTGCCTTGGCGAAAGCCTCGACTTGTTTGAGTGTCGGTTTAACGGATTGGTCCAGCCAGGAGTCGAGCTTGTCAAAGCGGCTAAACAAGGCCACGCTGTCCTCACCGGAGCGCTCTATTGCCCAGTTCAGAAGCTTTGGTTCTACTTCAACACGCAAAATCATTTTTCAATTCCGTTATTGCAGGGTAATTTTAGCTCACTACACTCTGTATATCTTCATTACCTCGACTTATAGGGACCGTTTGCACCCAGGAAACAGGCGTGCCGAACAAATTGGTAGCGGGGGCAGGATTTGAACCTGCGACCTTCGGGTTATGAGCCCGACGAGCTGCCAGACTGCTCCACCCCGCACTGGAGAGTGCGTGAGTGTAATAATTCGGGCTGGTTATTTCAAGTATTCCACCCTGCTCGGGCAGGACGTCTAAACAAATAGTAAGCCCCTCTCAATTTACTGCCTGAATGCAATAGTCGAGTAGCGCATTCGGGAAAATAAACAATATCGCTATCAATAAGCCGTTGACCGACAGAACCGATTGTGCAAGCACTGAAGGCTGCACGCGAAGCTCTTCGCCCGCTTCATCAAAATACATGAATTTCACTACACGCAGGTAATAAAACGCCCCGACAACGGACATCACAATTGCCAGTACTGCCAGCCATAACATGCCTCCATCAATCAGGCTTTGCAAAACGTACAGCTTGGCGTAAAAGCCAACTGTCAACGGCACGCCCGCCATTGAGAACATTATCAATAGCATAATCAAGGCAAACCAGGGATTGGTTCTACTTAAACCTTTCAAGTCAACAAGTGCGCTTATGTCCTTGTTTTGATTACTGATCAGTAACAATGTACCAAAAGCCCCTGCCGCCATAAGGACATAAATAACGGTATAGAAAAATGCCGCGGCGTAGCCAAAGCTGTTACCGGATAACAGGCCCAGTAACACGAAACCGATATGCGAAATGGTGGAGTACGCGAGCATGCGCTTGATGTTGGTTTGCGCAATCGCTATAACGTTGCCGAAAATTAACGACAGGACAGCCAAGACTGTCAGCATCCCCCACCAGTCACCGAACAACCCCTGCAAGCCATCGCTGAGCAAGCGCAGTGCCATCACGAACGCCGCCAGTTTCGGTGCCGTGGCAATAAATAGCGTAATAACCGTGGAGGAACCGTGATAAACGTCAGGCAGCCACATGTGGAAAGGTACGGCACCAAACTTGAATGCAACACCGGCTACAATAAACGTCAAGGCGAAGGTCAAGGGGATATTAATTCCATCCTGGCTGCCCTGGCTTGATATGTAGAGATTCAACTCGGCCAGGTCCAGCGTTCCGGACAATCCATATAAAATCGACATCCCGTACAACAACATGCCCGAGGCAATCGCGCCCAGCACAAAGTACTTCATTGCAGCTTCCGAAGCATCGTTCGAATCACGCACGTAGGCAACCAGTGCATACAAGCTCAGGGATAACAATTCCAGGCCCAGGTAGATCAGGATAAAGTTATGCGCGGACGCCATCACCAGCACTCCAAGCGTGGCAAGTAATCCCAAGATATAAAACTCCGGCTGCCTGCGAGTGTGCTGCTGCACCAGGCAAGGTCGCGCGTAGATGAAAACAACGGCCACTGTTATACACACGAATGACTTGACTGCTTCAGCCAGCTTATCGTCTATATACATGCCCCCGAAGGCAAACAGTTCGGATTGATGCGGTTCGAAACGAACCAGCAGAAAGACTCCGGCCAGGGTAACCAGGCTCAACCAGTACGTGACGGTTTCACCAACCCGGCCGGTAAAAACCCCGATCAACAGCAGCACGGTAACTGCCGCCAGCAAGACGACCTCGGGCATGGCCAGGATTACGTCTGCACTTATGCCATTCATACCGGTCACCTGATGTTCGTTAGCTGTGCCTGCTGCAGCAAGTGGAAAATCGATGCTTCCATCATTTCAGTTAACGGTGCCGGCCAGACTCCAAGCGCGATTACCAGTATGGTCAGAACGAGCAGACAAATAAATTCGCGGGAGTTGAGATCGGACAGCCCTGCCACCCTTTCGCTGGCTACTGCACCAAACACAACGCGCTTGATCATCCACAACGTATAGGCGGCACCAAGAATCAGGGTGGATGCGGCAAGGAACGCATACCATACGTTCGCGTTAAAACTCGCCAGGATCACCATGAATTCGCCAACAAACCCTGAAGTTCCAGGCAAGCCTGCGTTCGCCAAGGCAAAAATCACGAAGAACGTGGCAAACCTGGGCATGCTGTTTACCACTCCCCCGTAATCTGCAATCTGGCGGCTGTGCATGCGATCATATAAAACCCCTACACAGAGAAACAGTGCTCCCGAGATAAAACCATGCGAAATCATTTGTACCATGCCACCTTGCATGGCTAACGCTGCGTAGGAGTCGCTTTTTGTAAATAATGCAAAGATCACAAAAAAACCAAGCGTGACAAATCCCATGTGTGCAATCGATGAGTATGCAATCAGCTTTTTCATGTCGCGCTGCGCCAATGCCACAAAGCCGATATACACTACCGCGATCAGTGAGGCGGCAATAATAAAGCCTGCCAACTGGTGACTGGCGTAGGGCGTGATGGGGATACTGAAGCGCAAAAAGCCATAACCACCCACTTTCAAGAGGATAGCCGCCAATACCACTGAACCTCCGGTGGGTGCCTCTACGTGGGCATCGGGCAACCACGTGTGTACCGGCCACATCGGAATCTTTACCGCAAAGGCAATGAGAAAGGCAAGAAACAGCAGGAGCTGTTGAGTTTCATCCAGCCTGAATTGCTGCAACTGCGCAATTTCAAACGTTCCCGAGTGTATGTACAGATAGATAAACGCGGTCAGCAAAAATACGGAACCAAAAAAAGTGTAGAGAAAAAACTTGATCGTTGCATAGACCCGGCGAGGTCCTCCCCAAATACCGATGATCAGGAACATCGGAATCAACATCCCTTCAAAGAAGATATAAAAGAGGATGGCGTCAAGTGCGCAAAAAACGCCTATCATCAACCCTTCCAGGATTAAAAACGATGCAAAGTATTCAGCGATGCGCCGTGGTGGTATTTCCCATCCCGCAATAATCACCAACACGGTGATAACTGTTGTAAGCAGTATCAGCGGTATGGAAATGCCGTCTACACCAAGCGAATAATAGATATCAAAGGCTTGTATCCAGGGAACGTGTTCCGTGAATTGCATTGCATGGTGGCTGCTGTCAAACCCGCCAATCAGCATGGTACTTGCCAGGAACGTTATTACGGCCACCAGCAGTGACAGCCAACGCACGGCATCAACTGATATTTTCCTGGCCGCAATAATGAGCAGGCCACCAAGAACAGGTAGCCAAATTAAAGTACTCAGCACGGGAAATGAATGGGCCATGATGGATGATTTTTAGAAAAATAACCGGCTGAGTAGAAACAGCAGCCCGAGAATCATCACAAATGCGTAATGATACAAGTACCCTGTTTGTATTTTTCGAGCCTGCAACGAAAACCAGCCTACAACTTTCGCCGAGCCGTTTACCAGCAGGCCATCTATTACCAGACGGTCACCAACGGCATCACAAACAGAGCCGATTTTGCGTGCGCCGGTGGCAAAGAATACTTGATAGAACTCATCAATGCCGTACTTGTGTAACAGGACCTTGTACGGAAGAGACAGCCTGTGCCTGATCTGTTCTGAAAGTCGCGGCTGCATCAAGTATAACCACCAGGCGAGGATAAAGCCGCCAAGCATGTACCAGATAACTTTGCCTTGCAGTCCATGTAATAAAAAGGACCACACGCCATGATAACCAGATTGCATTTCTGCGACTGCGCCATGGTTCTCCAGCACGACTATGCTGTCGGCAAAGTAGTTGCCGAAAACAATCGGGCCTATGAAGAATCCTGCAATGACGGAAGGAACGGCCAACAGGATCAGTGGCACGGTAATGACCGCAGGCGATTCCCTAACGTGTTCCTGCACGTGCGTATCCATCCTGGATTCACTGTGAAACGTCATGAACAATAACCGGAACGAGTAGAAGGCAGTAACGAATACACCCGCCAGGACCAGCACGTAGGCAAACCGGGCACCCGGCAGTTGTGAATAATGTACGGCCTCGATGATGGCGTCCTTGGAAAAGAAGCCGGCAAAACCGGGAAAGCCGATTAAAGCAAGCGTACCTATGAGCGCGGTAATATATGTAACAGGCATATACTTGCGTAAACCGCCCATGTTGCGCATGTCCTGTTCGTGGTGCAGTGCAACGATAACGGAGCCAGCCGCCAGGAATAACAAGGCCTTGAAGAACGCATGCGTAAACAGGTGAAAGATGGCAATCGAATATGCGGACGCGCCCAGTGCAACTGTCATGTAGCCCAATTGTGACAACGTTGAATACGCTATCACTCTCTTGATGTCGTTCTGAACGATGCCTACCAAGCCCATCAGGAATGCAGTCAGGGCACCAATTACAAGAACCACTGAAAGCGCAGTGTCGCTGAACTCGAACAGGGGAGACATGCGCGCTACCATAAAGATGCCTGCCGTAACCATCGTCGCCGCGTGAATCAGTGCCGAAATGGGCGTGGGGCCTTCCATGGAATCAGGGAGCCAGACGTGTAGAGGTACCTGTGCGGATTTACCCATTGCCCCTATGAATAATAATAAGCAAATTACCGTCATTGCCGGCCAATGTACATTTCCGAAAATCGAAAACGTCTCGTCAGTCGCCGTTGCAGCCTGGTTAAAGACAGACTGGTAATCCAGGCTGCCAAATACCGCCAGGATCGCAGCAACACCCAAAATAAAACCAAAATCACCCACCCGATTGACCAGGAACGCCTTCAGGTTGGCAAAAATAGCGGACTCTCTCGTATACCAGAAACCAATCAGCAAGTACGACACCAGGCCTACTGCTTCCCAGCCAAAGAATAACTGTAAAAAGTTATTCGCCATCACCAGCATCAGCATGGAAAAGGTAAACAGGGAGATGTAGGAAAAAAAGCGCTGGTAGCCCGGATCATCGCGCATGTAGCCGATGGTATAGACGTGTACCATTAAAGATACAAACGTCACGATCACCATCATGAGGACGGTTAACGGATCAATTAAAAAACCGATCTTGAATGCAAAATCGTGAATACTGAACCAGTGATAAATATCAATAGACGTGGACGAAGCTCCTGCAAAAACAACTTGCTGGAATATGACCAGGCTTGCGATAAAAGAGATTGATACTCCCGCGATGGTAACCCAATGCGCACCGCTTCGACCGACCCTGCTACCGGCAAGACCGGCAACCAGGGAAGCAAAAAGGGGAGCCAGGACAACAATAA
Organism: Gammaproteobacteria bacterium; assembly: GCA_965215055.1. Lineage (GTDB taxonomy): Bacteria > Pseudomonadota > Gammaproteobacteria > UBA4575 > UBA4575. Next base: position 143,697 of record OZ244046.1, on the reverse strand, counting down.
GACAAAGCGTTCGCATATCTGCTACAACGGTCAGCCTTTAAGACTTTCAAGGTCCTGAACGTTGATAGTCGCGCGATCACGATACAGTACTACCAGGATTGCCAAGCCAACCGCGGTCTCTGCCGCGGCCACGGTAAGAATAAAGAATACAAAGACCTGCCCGGCGAGATCATCCAGGTAATGTGAAAAGGCAATGAAGTTCATATTTACGGCCAGCAGCATCAACTCTATCGCCATTAACAACAGGATGACGTTTTTTCGATTAAGAAAAATGCCGGCGATGCTAACAGAGAAAAGAATGGCTCCAAGCGAAAGGAAATGAGTTAAGGAGATCATTTCTATTCCTTGTCCAGAGAAGCCAGGCGCACGCGGCTTTTTCTGTCAACGTTAATCTGCCTTGATGAGTGCTGGCGTTTTGAGCGGGTGCGCTTGCGCACCGTCAGCGCAATGGCAGCAATAATGGCTACCAGTAAAATGACGCCCGCGATTTCAAAGGGATATACATATTCGGTAAACAACAGTTCTCCCAATTCCTGGGTGTTACTGTATTGTGCAGATTTTGGTCGTGGTCTTTGTACGTCAAACGCCGATTCATTCAATACCACTATCATTTCCGCAGCCATGATGATTCCGACCAGCATTCCTACTGGTAAATACCTGGCAAAACCAGCACGCATCTTGACGATGTTGACGTCAAGCATCATTACAACAAACAGGAATAACACCATGACGGCGCCGACGTATACCAGTACTAATGCAATGCCCAGAAACTCTGCCTCAAGCAACAACCAGATTGCAGCACTGGTAAAAAACGCCAATACCAGGAACAAGGCCGCGTGTACCGGATTACGTACCGTGATTACGGCAATCGCCGACAATACCAGGATCGTCGCAAAGAAATAGAAAACGCCGCTTTGTATAAGCATTCTTACTGGTTGTTATACGTTTTTAATTATCGATAGGCCGAATCCGCCTGGCGATCTGCTGCAATCTGGTCTTCATGCTTTCTGCCCATTTCAAGCAGCATGTCTTTCGTCATAACCTGGGTGCCGCGCTCGAAAAATGAATATTCAAATACCCGTGTTTCCACGATGGCGTCTACCGGACAGGCTTCTTCGCAAAATCCACAATATACGCATTTGAATAAATCAATGTCATACCTTGTTGTACGCCGGCTGCCATCTTCACGCTCCTCGGTATCAATGGTGATAGCCAGTGCCGGACATACCGCCTCACACAATTTGCAGCCGATGCAACGCTCTTCTCCGCTTGGATAAAACCGCAAGGCGTGCAACCCCCGAAACCTGGCCGACTGGGGTGTTTTTTCTTCCGGGTATTGAACGGTAAATTTCCTGGACGCAAAACGCCTGCCCGTCAAGTACATGCCCCTGAGTAGTTCAGATAACGTAAAACTGCGGAGAATATTCTTAAACATGATTTCTTATTTGCACCTGCCTAATCAAACCACGGCGAAACTTCGAAATACAGCAGTACGCCCTCAACGAAAATCCAGATCAAGGTAACCGGCAGCAAGACTTTCCAGCCCAGTCGCATAATCTGGTCATAGCGATAACGCGGAAACGTTGCACGAAACCAGAGAAAACAAAAAATAAAGAAGCTTGTCTTGATGATAAACCAGTGCGCACCGGAAGCCAGCAGCACGCCTACATAAGGCAAACCAAACAGCCATGCAGGCAGCAATCCCTCCAGAGGACTCAACCAGCCGCCCAAAAATAAAAGAGCCGTGAGGGCTGAAATCAATATGATGTTGGCGTATTCCGCGAGGAAAAATAACGCAAACCCCATGCCGGAATATTCGACGTGAAAACCAGCAACAATTTCCGACTCGCCTTCCACAACGTCAAACGGCGCACGGTTTGTTTCCGCAACACCGGCAATAAGATAAGTCAGGAACAGGGGCAACAAGGGCAGCCAGTACCAATGCAAAACGTTCCCCTGTTGTGCCGTAACGATATCGCCAAGATTCAGACTTCCGCTGGCCATCAATACTCCGACCAAGGCAAAACCCATGGCAATCTCGTAGGCGACAATTTGCGCCGCTGAGCGTAACGCGCCAAGCAGCGCGTACTTGGAGTTGGACGCCCAACCGGCAATGATAACTCCATACACGCCCAGTGAAGTCATCGCCAGTATGTACAGCAGCCCCGCATTGATATTGGCAAAGTTCCAACCGTCCATAAAGGGAATGACCGCCCACGCCGCCAGTGCCGGAATCATTGATAGCAGCGGTGCCAGTCGAAACAGGAAACGATCCGCATCGTTGGGCAAGATCATTTCCTTGAACAGCAGCTTCAGTGCATCTGCAATGGGCTGTCCAAAACCCCGGGGACCCACGCGGTTCGGGCCAACCCGCACTTGCATATAGCCAATCACCTTGCGCTCCGCCAAGGTGACGTAGGCCACGCAACCAAACAACAGCAAGATAAATACGGACATGTAAATGACCGTCAGTACAACCGCGGGAACCACTGCGGATGCTTCATACCACCAATCAAGCATGTGACACCTTGTGTATCTCTATCGGCGCGATGGCCGTGCCAAGCTGATCAAACTGCCGGGCGCTTTTTTGTATCCAGACACAGTTCATCGGCAACGTTTCATCCAGTTGCAAGGGTAACGTCAATTCCTGGTGGCCTTGTACGACACGAACCGTCTCCTCGTGTAATACGTCCAGCTCGCGCGCCTGCTGTTCACACATTGAAACGCAAGGCAGCTTTTCATACGCAGTGTCCTGTAACGCGCTCGCGCGGCGCACGACGTTGTCGACCGCGTAAACCGGCGTGCTGGATACTCGAAACAGGTTGCCCTGGTCTGCTTGCAGGTTTACCTGGTCTACGTCACCCATGTTGCCGTCAAACGCGGTTCTCTCTTCCAACAGTGCCTTGATTTCATCCCGTATTTGCCCGCTGGACTGATAACGCACGTCTTCAAAACCAAGCCTGTTGGCAAGTGCGCGCAAGACCCGCCAGGCAGGACGTGAATCTTCAAGTGCGGAAATGGATGCGGTCACGGTCTGCCATCGCCCTTCCGCGTTCACGTAGGTGCCATCGGTTTCAGTAAAAGTCGCAATGGGTAATATTACGTCGGCGTATTCCTGCATTTGTTCGGTGACGTAAGGGGTGAACATCACTACGAGATCGGCCTGTCGCATCGCATTGACGGTCGCTGGTGCGTCTGCAAAATCGAATTCCGGCTCCAGGTTTACCAGTACGTAAGCCCGTCTCGGGCTGGCGAGCATTGCAGCTGCATGCAAGCCGGTATTCGGATTTTCCACGCCGACAGGCAGCCGATGCGGAATTACTCCGCTCAGCCACGCGCCGGCCGTATTACCCGCCTGTGCAATGATGCCGAAATTTGAACTGGTAACGCTTGCAATAAAATTACCCAGTGTACGCAATACCGAGGACTGGGGATGACTCTCCGCAATAGCACCAAGCAATACGCTTGCCTGGCTGGCGTTATTCAACAATTCGAAAATCTGTCGCGCCCGGGCAGAAACATGGACCTCTACAATAATGTTCTGCAACGTGGCCGGAAGTTGCTGTAATGCGTTCGACTGTGCGCACCCGGCAATCTCAGCCAGGGCAGATACCCATCGTTGCGGTGCCAGATCCCACGTAGTCTCATCGGCGAAGAAAAAATCAAGCTTCCGTGAGTTCATTGCTGCAACCACGCAATTCCTTTTACTTGCCTTGCGCATGCGATGCGCAAGCATGGGCTGTTCCAGTCGAATGTCGCAACCGATTAAAAACAAGGCGTCGTTTTTTTCAACGGATGCCATCGATTGCCCCAGGTATGGAAATAGCGGCATGGCTTCCTGGTCGGTAAAATCGATTTGTCGCGTACGGTGGTCAATGTTTTGAACGTTCAGCCGCCGAAATATTTTTTGCAGCAGGTACAGTTCTTCCAGCGTTGAATGCGGCGCAGCCAATACTCCTACCTGTTCGGCCGGATGTCGTGTCAATTCTTCCGCTACACGGTCCAGGCAGGTATCCCAATTCCGCACCTGCCAACCATTCTCTTCTTTAAGCATGGGCCGGGTAGCCCGATCACTTGCATGTATGCCCTGGTAGCTGAACCGGTCACGATCCGATATCCAGGTCTCGTTCAACATCTCGTTTTCCCTGGGCACAACACGCATCACTTTATCGCGCAAGGTATGGAGGTAGATATTGGAGCCGACACTGTCGTGTGGCGCAATCGAGGCAGCTTGCAGCATTTCCCATGAGCGCGCCGTCATGCGAGAAGGCCTGGCATTGAGCGCACCAACCGGACACACGTCGATGACGTTGCCAGACAGTTCGGAAGCAAGTGAATGCTCCACGTAGGTGCCAATTTCCATGAATTCGCCACGACCCGTCGCCCCAAGCTCGCGCAATCCCGCAATTTCACTGCCAAAACGGACACAGCGCGTACAGTGAATACAGCGCGTCATGTCGGTAGAAACCAGGGGGCCAATATCCTTGTCCGGCACTACGCGCTTCCTTTCCACGTAACGCGAAACGTCTTTGCCATAACCCATGGCGACGTCCTGGAGTTCGCATTCACCGCCCTGGTCGCACACCGGGCAGTCAAGCGGATGATTGATCAACAGGAATTCCATGGTGCTTTTTTGTGCATCCAGTGCCAGGGGAGACCTGGTGTAGACTTTCATGCCTTCGGTAACCGGCGTAGCACACGCTGGCAATGGCTTGGGAACCTTTTCCACTTCTACCATGCACATACGACAGTTTGCCGCAACGGATAGTTTTTTGTGGTAACAAAAACGCGGGATGTCAATGCCTTGCTGATCGGCAACTTCAATCAGCATGGCGCCCCTGGGTGCCGATACTTCCCTGTCGTTAATAAATAGTTGAACGGTTGACGAGGACATGGGAAAAATGACGGCCGGTTATGCCACGATACTTTCTTTAACAGGCACGTCCACGATGCTGTAGCCGTGTTTAATGTAGTGGACAAATTCTTGGCGATAGTGCTTGATAAAACTGTGCACGGGCATGGCGGCTGCGTCACCCAGGGCACAGATCGTCCTCCCTTCTATCTTGTAGGCAACGTCATCCAGCTTTTCTATGTCCCCCATGTTGCCTTCACCCTCGACAATGCGGGTAAGCATGCGATACAGCCAACCTGTACCTTCCCTGCACGGGGTACATTGACCACATGATTCGGAGAAGTAGAAGCGCGAGATACGTTGCAAGACCTTTACCATGTCCGTCGTATCATCCATGATCACAACTGCGCCGGAACCCAACAGGGAGCCCGCCTGCGCAATCGATTCGTAGTCCATGTTCGTGTCGAGCATGATTGCACCCGGCACCACCGGAACAGATGAGCCGCCCGGTATCACTGCCTTGAGCACGCCCCCCGTGCGTATTCCGCCCGCCATTTCGAGCAGCTCTGAAAAAGGCGTGCCAAGCGGAATTTCAAAGTTGCCCGGATGATTGACGTGCCCGGATACGGAAAAGCATTTTGTACCACCGCTCTTTTCCACGCCCATTGAAGAGAACCACTCTGCTCCCTCAAGCATGATGCTTGGCACGGACGCAAATGTTTCGGTATTGTTGATCGTGGTTGGCTTTCCGTACAGGCCAAAACTGGCCGGAAACGGCGGCTTGAAACGAGGCAGTCCCTTCTTACCTTCCAAGGATTCGAGCAATGCGGTTTCTTCACCACAGATATAGGCACCTGCGCCCAGGACGTCATGCAGGAAAAAAGTAACGTTCGATCCCAGGACGTTCTCACCCAGGTAACCCGCTGCATACGCCTCGTCCAGCGCCTGTTTGAACCGCAGGTAAGGTTCGTTGATAAATTCGCCGCGCAGATAGTTGTAACCCGTGGTTGCACACATGGCATAACCGGCAATGGCCATCCCTTCAATCACGGCGTGCGGATTAAATTGCAGGATGTCACGGTCCTTGCACGTGCCGGGCTCTGATTCGTCCGAGTTGCATACTACGTAGCTTTGTGTACTTGCATCCCTCGGCATAAAGCTCCACTTCAAGCCCGTCGGAAACCCTGCGCCGCCCCGTCCACGAAGACCTGAGGCCTTGACCTGGGCAATAACTTCGTCAGGCGGGGTTTGTTCACGCAAAATCCTCTCCCAGGCCAAGTAACCTCCCACGCGCCTGTAGTTTTCCAACGTCCAGGGCTGGTCAAATTGCAGTGTCTTGTAGCAAACGTTGTTGCGTTGCATAGGTGCGGCCGTTTAATTCAGTTCGTCCAGGATTTTATCGACTTTCACAGGCGTCAGATTTTCATAGTAGACGTGGTCTATCTGCATCATCGGTGCGCCACAGCAAGCGGCAAGACATTCTTCCTCACGCTTCAGGTAGAACTTGCCGTCTTTCGTACTCTCGCCTAAATCAATATCAAGTTTGCCTTTCAGGTAGTCGATGATTTCATCTGCACCATTCAACATGCACGACAGGTTTGTGCACACGGAAATAGTATGTCTACCCACGGGTTCAAGTTCGTACATTGAGTAGAATGATGCAACTTCATATACCGCGATCGCTGGCATGGCCAGGTATTCGGCAACGGCGTTCATTTGTTCAACGGGCAAGTAACCGGCTTCGTGTTGCACGGCGCGCAATGCTCCCAGTACTGCCGATTGCTTCTGGTCTGCAGGAAAGCGCCGCAGCCAATCGTCAATCTCTTCACGCACGCGCTCGGATAGAATGCCAGGCTCTCCCTGGGTCGATAAGTCCGTCATCGGTCAATCTCCCCAAATACAATGTCCTGCGTGCCGATAATTGCGACTACGTCGGCCAACATGTGCCCGCGTGCCATTTCGTCCAGAGACGCCAGGTGAGCAAATCCCGGTGCACGGATTTTCAAGCGATACGGCTTGTTGGCACCGTCGGAGAGTAAATAGATACCAAATTCACCCTTGGGGTGCTCGATTGCAGTATAGACTTCGCCCGCAGGAAGGCAGTATCCCTCGGTAAACAGTTTGAAGTGGTGTATGAGTTCTTCCATGCCCATTTTCATCTCACCACGCTTTGGTGGGGTAACCTTATGATTGTCCACCATGACGAGGCCGGGGTTTGCACGCAACCAGGTAACGCACTGTTTAATGATTTCATTGGACTGGCGCATTTCTTCCATGCGTACCAGGTAACGGTCATAGCAATCACCATTTACGCCTATCGGAATCTGAAAATCGAGAAGTTCATAAACGTCATAAGGCTGTTTACGGCGTAAATCCCACTCTACGCCGGAACCTCGCAACATCGGGCCGGTAAAACCCAGTTGCAGTGCGCGCTCGGGACTTACGATGCCAATATCCACGGTGCGCTGCTTCCATATCCTGTTTTCCGTAAGCAGAGTTTCGTACTCGTCCACACACGCCGGGAAACGCTGTGTAAAGTCTTCGATAAAGTCCAGCAGTGAGCCGCTCCTGGCACGATTTAATTTGTTCACTTCTTTTTTATCATGCCACCGTGATTCGACGTATTTCGGCATCTCGTTCGGCAAGTCACGATATACCCCCCCGGGGCGGTAATAGGTCGCGTGCATACGCGCACCCGAAACGGCTTCATAACAATCCATCAGGTCTTCACGCTCGCGAAAGGCATACAGAAAAACCGTCATTGCGCCAATATCCAGCGCGTGCGCACCCAGCCACAACAGGTGGTTCAGGATGCGTGTAATCTCGTCAAACATGACGCGAATGTATTGTGCGCGAACCGGTGGACTGATACCTACCAGCTTTTCAATCGCCATTACGTAGGCGTGCTCGTTGCACATCATGGAGACGTAGTCGAGCCTGTCCATGTAGCCGATGCTGTGGTTGTAGGGCTTGCTTTCGGCAAGTTTCTCGGTCGCACGATGCAGCAGACCGATGTGCGGGTCAGCACGCTGTACGACTTCACCGTCCATTTCCAGTACCAGGCGCAGTACACCATGCGCAGAGGGATGCTGCGGACCGAAGTTCATGGTGTAGTTGCGTAATTCAGACATCGGCTTGGTCGGGTTTGTCGGCAGCAGGCTCAAAACGGTGATCATCACGAATAACTTTTGGTACGGTAACGCGCGGCTCAATGGATACCGGTTGATATATCACGCGCTTTTGCTCGGGGTCATAGCGTACTTCAACGTGACCAACGAGTGGAAAGTCCTTGCGAAAGGGATGCCCGGTAAAGCCATAATCGGTAAGAATGCGGCGCAAGTCAGGATGACCTTCAAAAATAATCCCGTACAGGTCAAATGCCTCACGTTCGTACCAGTCCGCTGACGCCCAAGTCCCGGTCATGGAGGGCATCGTTGGAAAGTCGTTATCTTCACAAAAGACTTTTACACGTAACCGTTGATTACGCGAAATTGAAAGCAAGTGATAGACAACGGCATAGCGAGGTCTATCCGTCATCTGCTGCACTGGCTCGTCATCAAAGGTGAAACGCCCGAAGGAAGCCTTTTCCACGCCGCGACTAAAACCGGATGAAGTTGCAGTCTGGGTATTCCATTCGTCCACGCCAAACTCCAGATAGTCAACGCCTGCGAGATCGACAAGCTGTTCAAACTTAAAATCGGGAGCTTCATGAAGCTGTGACATGATTTGCACAAGATGCTGCGCACTCACGACAACGGTTATTTCATCATTTTCTACCTCGACCGATTGCAGTAGCGAGGCAAAGGTGCGCTGCAGGGCTGTATGAAGATGATCAGGATTTGCTTGCATGGAACACGCACTCAACGTGCAATCGTGTTGGTGCGGCGTATCTTGTTTTGCAGTTGCAGAATTCCGTACATCAGTGCCTCCGCGGTGGGCGGACAACCGGGTACGTAAACGTCAACCGGGACAATACGATCACAGCCCCTCACCACGGAATAGGAGTAGTGATAATAGCCCCCGCCATTGGCACAGGAGCCCATGGAGATAACCCACTTGGGGTCGGCCATTTGATCGTAAACCTTACGCAAAGCCGGTGCCATCTTGTTGACGAGAGTGCCAGCCACGATCATGACGTCGGACTGTCGCGGGCTTGGTCTGAACATTACGCCGAAGCGGTCCAGGTCGTAGCGCGATGCGCCAGCGTGCATCATCTCTACCGCACAACACGCAAGCCCGAAGGTCATGGGCCACATGGAGCCAGTGCGTGCCCAGTTGATCAATTCGTCCAGTCTTGTAGTAACAAAACCTTGTGCCAGATGACCTTCAATACCCATGAGCCTTGATAAATAAATTCAATCCCAATCCAGTGCGCCTTTTTTCCATTCGTAGATAAAACCCACCGTGAGGATGACAAGAAATAACGCCATTGCCATAAATCCAATCAATCCAACTTCCCGTATGGCAACGGCCCAAGGAAACAAAAATGCAATCTCCAGGTCAAAGATGATGAACAGGATTGCAACCAGGTAATATCTCACGTCAAACTGCATACGTGCGTCTTCAAAGGCCTCAAACCCGCATTCGTAAGGCGAGTCCTTTGCTTCATCCCGGGTGCGCGTGCCAAGAGTGACGCCCAGCAGCATGGGAATCAGCCCCATGATTGACGCAATGGCAATAAAAATTAAAACGGGTAAGTAGTTCTCGACCATTGTGACGTCCTCATACCAGAACCTGATTCACCCCTTATTCTTAACACCTCGTTAGACTAAAGGCTTGCAAGAAGAATCATTAAATCATGCAAAAGAGGTATAGTATGCCACTATCACGCGCTAATCTCGCTATCAGAATTTCGTATGGTTGTATCAGGGGCTTAAGCCGTCGCCTTTTTATCTTCGACGGCGAAGTATATAATGAGTAAAGCCATGAACAAATCACTCAAACTTGACATCTACCCAGTTTACGGTACGACGCTGTCTTCAAAAGACTTCATTAAGGCGTATCCGATGATTGCGGACAACATTTCATCCATTCAGCCTGTACCGTGCCGATTGGGGTCGACTGATTTTGGGTCATTCAGAATTACATATAAAGAGCCCGTATATGCGCCATTGTTAAATCTTAAAATACATTCGTAATACCCTCCCTGTTATCCTCCATATCCAGCGATAATCCTGTCAGCCTCGCGAACATAAAACTCGGATAACCTTCTTAGTGTTGTCGCAAAACGTTGATAGCCTGCGTTTTCGGTAGTTTCAGCTTTTTGCCTGTATTGCTCGGCAAGTTCTCGTTCCGGTTTACCTGCTGGGTCAACCCCATGTACACCTCTGGAATTCAACACCCCCATTTCATACCCTCTTCTCATCTTGTCAGCATTTCTATCGTTCAGTGCATTTGCAATAACGCGATGAATCCATAGTCCACCAGGGTCAGGTGGGCTGTGAATAAGAACTTTCCCTATGCTTATAAAGGCTCCTTCAAGATGCCCCGATTCAGTACAGCTTTTTTTGGCTTGTTCAAGCCACTGCTTGAATTGATTCGGTAAAAATACCCCATCAGGTCGCGTGCCTGGCACCGTTTGCCAAGCATCAAGAAGTGTTAATGCATTCCAAGCAATATCTTGACTCTGTTTACTGGGTTCTTCCTTGGGTATTTTTTCTTTTTTCGAACGATAAACACGGCGTATCGCTTCACAGAAAAAGTCCGGATCAGAAGCAAGTCGATTTTCCAGTGTCTTAAGGGAGACATCCTCACGTTGATGGACCAGCAAGGGCAGATATGCCCACTCAATTCTGAACAAACCCTCAGAGTTTGTTTCAGGGTCATTTTGCAAGGCCTTTATAACTTCAGTGATGTAGTACCCGTCCATTGAATTAAATGACTCAGCCAAGGGCACTGCAGCAAGTAATGCTTTAATACTTTGCACTCTATCAAGGGGCTTTTTGTCGCGAAGCATTTTAACCAGACAACAGATAGCAAATTCAGGACGTCCGTTTTCAATCAATTTATCTACAGCCATTCCAAAGTCATCATGACTTAAAGGTGAATTGGCATCTATTTTGGTCCAATATTCTCCTTCAGACTGACCAAGCCAAGCTGCTGCGCGCTTCCAGGCTTCTTTTGTAAAAGGTAGACAACTTAAAAATTTGCTCATCTGCGAAACTGACCAACCTGATCTATCCAGCCCATCCACCCATTCCCAACCATTATTACACCGGCGGCTCCAAATATAGCTGCCAATAAATTCCACAAGCTTGTTATTGTCTGCTTCTAGCAGTGCTGGAAGCACCTGTTCATCGATTTCTGCTTCGGCCACAACACCGAGCGAATGCCCTACACGGCTAGGTGACTTAACATCACCAACAAACTGTACAACTGCATCCATGCCGCCATAATTTAGAATGCACCTTATTGCCTGCTGACGCTTTTCTTCAAGCTTCTGCTGCTGTTCTTCCAAATTTCCAGCTTCTTCATAGAGATCAACGTCATACTCAACAAACAACCTACGATGAAGGAACAGCGGATTTTGAGGGGCAAGTTTTTCAGCAATACTTTCAATCTTGGAAACAATCTCATCACTTGAAGCCCACTTTTCATCCGAAAACTTTCTGTGATGGCGAGCAAATTTAGTTAACCTAGTCCAGATTTCAACACGCTGATCTTCGGGCTTTTCAGACACGACCTCTGATGATAAATGTTTCAGAATATGGTCAAAAGCGGATGGTGGCAGACTACCCAGTTGACCAACAAGTTCTGTTAGCCTATCTGTGTCATTGCTCGCCATTTCAACTGTCAGTTTGGCGTAAAAGGAGACCTGTTCTTGATATTCTTCTTGACTCACTCTCTCTTGCCAATTATCGGGGACCGTATTGCGCCAAGAAGGCTTATGGGTACCACTAGATGTCCGAGTCTTATCTGGCAACAAGCTAAGCAGTAGTTTCCACGCAACTTTTGGAACCTCTTCCCTAAGATTCTTCAGTGCAACCTTTCGTTTCTCAATAGGAGCAGTGGTCTGTGGAAACCACGGAAGCAAAATCGTTGTAAGTGAATTGATGGGTCGGTTGATCCAATTGCCACCAGGGTCGCGACTGGCTAATTCACCAAGAGTCACACATGCTCTAACCAAGAGATTCTTATCCCAGGCTAGCGTTTCTAACGCCCAAAGAAGGCCAGTCAAGTAATTTCTGCCAAAGATACCAACTTCCTCTTGTGAGAAGAGTTTATCGAATGGACAAGGAGTTTGTTGTAGCGCATTTTCAACTGCCCCTAAAAATTCATCAGGGGAAGCTTCAGCTAACACCGGAAGCAGATCATCCAGGCTACCCCATAAAACCCAATCTGCATTCTTAAGGATTTCTTGAACGGCAGAAGCAGCAGCAATCTCTCGCTTATTTCTTGAGCAACGTTTCAAATCTGCAGGGCGAGTACCAAGAAGTGCTAGACTTTCAGCCAGACCTTTGCGAAGTTCAGGTGAATATTTCAATACTTTCCCTTGAATGACGGCAGTAAATCGTTCTCGGGGTGGTAATTCAAACTGAGGGTCGCGTTCAGACAGAACGGTTACAGCACACTGCTTCAAGTTATCTAAATCACCATCAAAAACGTTGGCCCCCAAGTTCTGCCATACTTTTTTCCGCTCGCTAACACACCATCGCCCCTCTTCGAGATTTACGGGACTATCTGATTGATTGACTATCTCCCTGACTTTGGGAACCCGAGCGGTATATTCTTTTTGGACGAGTTGACTAACAACTTCCAAATCAGCTTCGTTTCCCTCGTTCCACGCACCGAGAAGATTAGCAGCCACTAGGTCAACACATATACTTTGGTTCGGAGCAGGCTTTCCTTCATCGAAGATTACACGTAACCGATCCTCGGTCATCGGCACTAGTGATGATCCCGACCGCATCAAGTATTTTCCATCCAAGTTATAGGCTGTCCCCCTAGGTCGTGACGGAATATGAAAGACGAGTACTCGCCCATCAGGGTGTTTGACTTCCTCAACTTTCACCTGGAAACAGAGTTTACGAAAAACTTTCTCCTCTACACCTACTAAATTCGAAAACGCTTGAGTGCCGACTACGGGACGCGGTGGTTTGTCAGCAACACCTAGTAGCAAATATCCACCACCCTCATTGGCGATCGCTACGCAGTACTCACACAACTTGCGGAAATCGAACTGATTCTTTGCCTCTTTGAACTCTAAGTGTTGGTGCTCGGAGGAACTTCGCCAGAGATTAATCTGTTGGGGTGTTATGGGCACAGAGATACCACCTCAATCTCGCACATTCTCAACAAATTTTTTTACAATTAAAATATTTTCTTTATAGTTGAGATTTAGTTTCATTTTCCAGCCAGCCGATAGCGACTTTCTCATTCTGTTCAATGGCTATTTCCACTGCTCTTTTGGCGCATTCCGGCAGGTGTTTGGATTGCTTGCGCAAGTTAAAGGATTCAATGACCTTTTTTTGAATCTGAGTTTGTTTTTCTTTTGGGATAACTGGTAGAACAATATTGCAAAGTTCATGTTTATTAATGGCAGTAAGAATTGTGCCACTGCATCCCTTCTTAAGCTGTAACTGTCCAACTATACTTTTTAACAATGTAAGTAAGGTTTCTGGGTTCAATACCTGAGAGTTGATGACGTGGAATCCGGTGGAACAAAGAGCTTCGTCATATTCTTCATCTATCAAGGCGATACTATCCAATGAACCCTCTATGGATGAAACAATCACGTCTCCCGTTGCCACCCTACGCCTTGCCCTGCTCGGCAAGTCTTGACCCTGTTCCAACATGCAGTCCATTATTTCCCCATTACCTGCAATATTGGCGAGTTCGATGTATCTATACTCTTTATTACCTTGCGGATTGAAGTTCTTGTCTTTCAATCTAGCTAAATTCCCCAACATATCCCAACCTTCTGAGTAACTCTTAATGGAATTAATAATCTCATCATATTTTGGCTGAAAGTAGTCTGCATCAATGCGTCCGGCTTGTTTGGTGTCAGAGTAGCTTTTGACAAAAGCGGGATGATGTTTTGGTTTCCAGTTGGCAAGCCCAAGTTCGGATAAGAGAAGGATTTGAGCTTTAGCATAAATCTCTTTTGACATACGGTGCTTGTCAAAAGACTCCCAAATAGATTTATCAATACTCAACTGAATTTCTTCTCCAAAATATGGAACCAATATTTCTTTAAACTTTGCAGGACTGAAATTAGCTTGGTTACTTACCATAAGGTGCTTTTCAATCTCCGCCCTTCCAAATGATGAATGCAAGTATGCAACAAGGGTTGTTGATAGTAGCTTGTCCTCTTTTGGCCTAATACGAAACAAATAAGAGGCAAAAGCGTAATTAAAATCACTCGGAACAATTGCTGATTTCCCAACGAGCCTTGGATTGCCGTTTGTCCTACATATTAGGACGAAGGACGCTTTATGAAAAATGAATCAAACTCATTTAACCGTAAAGTCGGGAACCCTCTTTTTTCTTCATTCAATTCTTTTGATGTTCCATACTGGACAAAATCAATAACTTCTTTACCGAAGAGGAAGTTAGTACTCAACGAAGAATTTGAATTATAAAATTCGGCTTCAAGCCTCAATAGTAGCTTATCTATTTGATTGAGATTTATGATCGAGAATCGCATTATTCAGGTTCTTTATCTCTGCTTTCTATTTGCCTTCTGCTTTGCTCAGGAAGAGACGAGTATTTCTTTTTCATTTCTCTTGGCTTGGTTATCATTTCTTGGGCAATGTCATTAACTAAGTCAAAAAGGGTTTGGACTTTGTCGTTCTCTTCCTCAACATCTATTTCCCCTATATGCACAGCACTGTTGCCAATAACGCGGCAATAATCTAAAGCCTGTTGTATTCGTGTATCCAGCCCTTTCTTCACCAAGTTCCCTATGCAGGTATTTAAGTCTCCCTTTTCTCCCAGCTGTCTGCATAGCTTTTCAACACACAAACGCAATAGTGCAGCAGATGCGCGCGGAGAGTCTTGGAATATCTTTGCTGCTTCAAGATAAAGCTCCTTGATTTCATCATCCATATCTTCATTAGGAGCAGAAAAAGGAAATGATCTTGGATAAATCATTTCTTCCTCTAACCAAACACTGGCTCTAGAACAAGATTGGCATGCAGCAAATCTAAAATGGATCGGGATGGGTTTTAGCCCAGACCCAGATATTTCTGAAGTCAAGAAATCAAGGAATGGTTTAACTTGATCTTGAGCATACGAATTTATTGTTTGCCTATAGTTCAGGTACAAATGGCTCAAAAGCCCATTAAATAATTCCGTAATTTTTGTTACACCCGTCCAGTTTTGTTGGGCCAGTACCCCACAATGTGGGCAGATAAATTTCTTACTGCACATGTTGGGCTGATTGTTATCTCTGTCTATTCCCATTATTCAACCCTCCAAAAACTCAACTCTTCACCCTTTGCCCACTTGATAAACGCCTCAGCGACCCCGTTAGATAATTCGCCGTCGTGGTTGTGCAAGTCGTGGTCAACAATCAAATGACCGTTTTTATCCAGCTTGTATTCGCCATTCTCTTTTTTGAGATAGACGTAATCACCAGAGTTGTTTTTGCCCCCTTTTTCGGAGACCGCAAAAAAGATTGGATAGTCATCTACCCTGGGACAAAGCGGTCCCTGTTCTGGGTCATCATTCCATTTCTGTACAAACAGCACGCTGGTTTTTGTGCCAGTGTGCGGTTTGAAAGTATTCCCATGTAAACCGACTACTGCGAGGATACGAGCATGCTCGGCAATAAAATCTCTAATGTATTTATCAGAAGTGTTGTTAAAGCGGCCTTGGGGTAAGACAATACCCATGCGCCCACCGGGTTTCAGAAAGTCCAGGTTGCGCTCGATAAATAGAATTTCGCGCCCTACCTTGGTTTGTGCCTTGCCGTTCGCCTTGAAGCCGAGGTCGTACTGATGGAGAAGGCGGCTTTCCTTAATGTCTCCAGCAAACGGCGGATTGGCCATCAGGATATCGAATTTGAATTTTTTGTTTTGACCCTTTTCGGCCCTCAAGTTTTCCAGCCGTTCAAAGCCTTTGCCATAGGTGGTGATCCATTTTCTATCTTTTTCGGTTTTGTCGCTCCAGCGTTCATAGTCCAATGTATTAAGATGCAATACGTTGGCTTCCCCATCCCCGGCTATCAGGTTCAATGTTCTGGCAACTCTGACTGTCTTTTCGTCAAAGTCGATGCCGAATACTTTGAGCACGTGCTGTTTATCCTTTTCGGAGATCTCTGCATTGGTGAAAAGATGTCCGGTAAGTTTGAAAATGGTGTGCACCGGAAAGCCGCAACTTCCGGAAGCAGTGTCAATCATGTATTCACCGGGTTTCGGATTGAGCATCTGCACACACATGTCAATGACATGACGAGGCGTAAAGTATTGCCCTTTTTCGCCCTTGGCAGATTTATTGACGAGATATTCAAAGGCTTCATCTACTACCAGCAAATTGGAGTTGAACAGCTTGACATCCTGTAAACTGGATACGCAGACAGCCAAATGACTGTCTGATAGCTCGAACCCGACTCCTTCAGAGAAAACACCACGCCACTGACTCTTTGCCTGATCAAATAAGTGCTGAATCTTGGCTTTCAGCTCGGCGTCGGTCTGTCCGGTATTTCTAAACTCCATCACCCTGAAGCCTTCATCATCAACCCCGCTTACAGCCTGTTTCAAGGCATCATAGTCATCTCCCTCAAGATAGACAGGGGATTGCGATTCATGAACGGAGGTTTTTGTCACTTGTTGCAGGAAATAGTTGATGATCTTCTTGTCTGACTGACTCTGAAACTCATCGTAGAGTTTGGTGAATATGAGTTTGAAGACTTCCTCGAATACATCCACTCCGGCGTTTGCCAGTACTTCGTCTTCCAACTCCAAAATGATGTCTTTCAGAGATTTCCGTTCATTGGCAATCTTATCCTTGACGATCAGGTCTTTCAGCGTAAAGCGTTCACCAAGGATATCTTCAAGACTCTGCGACGCTTTAGGAAGATCAGTGATCTCTTCAAAATAGTTGGGATCTTTTCGGTGGTAATGGGAGATCTGTTCGCCGTTCGTCCATACGCCAATTGGCGCACCAGTGGCATTGCAATAAGAACGAAGCTGTTTTTTCCCATCTTTGAGCTTGGGCTTCTTCAGTTCAACGATGATATAGGGCAGATCAGGGTGATCTTTTTCGAAGATCACAATATCGGCTTTTTTCTTTTCTCGGCCAAAGGTGACGGTATATTCAAAGGCTAACCGGCTTTGGGGATAACCATACTCCTTGATCAGTCGAACCGCGTAGAGCTGGCGGACGACTTCTTCAGGCTTTAACCGAACATCTTTATCCCTGACCGCACATTTTATAAACGGGGTTTCTTTGCCCTTAACGATTCTGATAGAGACTCTCTCATACAATGCATTAATTTCATTCACACTGAACAGATCAGGATGGTAATTGCCGTCCTTGAATATTTTTTGAATGATGTCTGGTTGAACCATTACTTTTCCTTCTCCTTTTTGACTATATGTCAATTGCTCTGATTGCCTTTATCCAATCTCCGATGTGCTCATACGGCAATGAGTACTGGGTTAACCAGGTGTATCGATTCTCAGGTCTGTATGACGTGCAAGTACGTCGAAGTCAGCGTCATCGTGAAGGATAGGCGTATCAGCGCGAATAGCAATGGATCCGATGAGGCAGTCGATCAGCTTTCGAACAGTCTCTCCTCGCTGACGACAGTGGCGATAAAGTCTCGCCGCGTCGTCGTAGTCCGCCGATGTTGTTGGAATGGTGACTATACGTGCGAGCAATCCACGAAGGTTTTGCAGGTGTCGCTCGTCCCGCGCTCCAGCGAGTACTTCCATACGAACCGCATCGCAAACCGCAATCTCGCTTTCGAGCAACGCCTCGACGCGATTGCAGGTCACCGATCCCGTATCTCGTAGAAACTCGATCCACGCAGACGTGTCGATCAGGATCACGTCGAACGACTGGAGCGCAACTCGTTGAGATTACCTTCCCAACCGGATCCGCGAAGCTGCCGGGCTTCATCTATGCCCAGCGGCTCCGCTGCAAGGGTTCTCAGGGCAAAGTTGACTGCTTCGCGCTTCGTCGCAAGCCGATAACGGCGCATGACCTCAGCACAAGCTTTATCATCGATGTTTACATTGGTGCGTGACATACACATAGCATACACTATTATTGAGACATGGCTAAGGGTTCGATCTGCTCAACCTGACGTTGTGCTAAATCTTGGTGCCGATGGCCGGACTCGAACCGGCACGAGGTTGCCCTCACTAGCCCCTCAAGCTAGCGCGTCTACCAATTCCGCCACATCGGCATCGTGTACGGGATATTTTAATGTAAGCTATACCATGTCCGAGTATTTTTTTTGCTGAAAGGAATAGCCATATAGACAATTCACGTTATTCGTGGGATTATAACGTAGCTGTACACTTCATCTTTTTTATCGATTTCATTCACTAATTAATATGGGGAATTACCAGTGACTGAAGATAGTGGAACTAAAAAATTTGATACGATTGCCCTTATCGTGGGTATTGTAATAATTTTATACGCCATCGTAATGGCGTTTGTTTTTTAGGTCGCTCATTTTTTCTGAACAGGGTTCGGAGGCTATCCTTAATCCGACTCTATCTTTAATCGGGGAGTAATTGCGGGACGTGTACCGCAGAAATGAGCTTGGAGACAAGCTTTATAGAAGTAAGTCCCCGTAGTAAACCCTGCAAAACATTATACTGAACTACTCTGGAACGTCGTCCGGAGTAGCTTCGGTCTCTGTTTCAGGCAGTTCCAGTGAGTCCATTTCACCCACGTTTACCTGGGGCAGGTCTTGCACACTTTCAACGTCAGGCATCATTTCAACTGGTTCCTGGATCGTGTGAATTACGCTCTCGTCAGCGGGGCGATGGCTTGCCAGGTAAGCAAGTGCCAAGCTATTGACAAAGAACAGCAGTGCCAGGATTGTAGTCACGCGCGTTAGAAAAGATGCGGAGCCACGCGCGCCAAACACTGTGCCGGAAGCTCCACCTCCAAATGCAGCACCAATGTCGGCACCCTTGCCTTGCTGGATCAGCACCAGGCCGATGATGCTAATGGCCAGTAAAACATCAACGGTAATTAAAATACTGTATAACATTAAAACCTCATCTATATGATGGTGCAGCTAGTATAGAAAATTAGTTTGCAGCCACTGCAATTGCAATAAAATCTTCTGCCTTGAGGGCAGCCCCGCCAATCAAGCCACCATCAATGTCATCTTGTTGCAGTAACTGCTTGGCATTATCCGGCTTCATGCTGCCACCATAGAGAATTCTTATATTTACTGCAATATTTTTATGTAGAACATTAAGTTTTTCACGGATAAATTCGTGAATTTCCTGTGCCATATCCGGCGTTGCCGTGTGGCCGGTACCAATTGCCCAAACGGGTTCATATGCAATAACTGCATCTTTGAACGCTTCAATATTCAAATGTTCGAGTATGGCGTCTATCTGCCTGGCAATAACAGCTTCGGTATGGCCGTCTTCACGCTCTTGCAGTGTTTCACCAACACATAGTATTGGTGTCAGGTTATTTTCTTTCACTCTTGCAAATTTTGCCGCCACTATTTTATCGCTTTCATGGTAAAGATGTCGCCGCTCTGAATGTCCAACAATAACGTACTTGCAACCGAATTCCTTGATCATCGCCGCTGCAACTTCGCCCGTATAGGCACCACTTTCCTGGTCCGAGCAATCTTGTGCGCCCAGTGAAATATCAAGGCCGCTCAGCAGTTGCCGCGCATGGCTTAAATAAACAAAAGGCGGACATACTGCCAGTTCCGCTGCGGTAACAGCAGGTAGTTGATTATTTATCCCAGACAATAAATCCGCAACCATCTCCGAGGAGCCATGCAGTTTCCAGTTTCCTGCTATCAGTGAACGTCGCATAACGTTTGGTTGTACTCTAAAGGTGTGCGAGGGCCTATACTAAAAAAGATTATCAACAATAATGCCAAGCCCTGCCCTGCGTCGTGGCACAGAGTAGACTTCAATCTACTTAGCCAAGTGCTTCTCTCTCGCAGGAGTTTGAAACGCTGTCTGCAATTTGGTCGGCCAAGTGTTGCACTTTCACGGCGTCGGTTCCTTCAACCATAACTCTGACTACAGATTCGGTACCAGACGGCCGCAGTAAAACGCGACCGGAGTCTCCCAGGCAAGATTCGGCCTCTTTTACGGTTAGCTGAACTTTCGGCATGTTGCTAATTTCGATTTTTTGCTGTACCGGAACGTTGATAAGTGCTTGAGGGTATTTTTCCATTCCTGATTTGGCTTCCTGTAAGCTTTTCTGGGTGGTAACCAGTGTCTTTAATACTTGCAACGCGGCAATGATCGCATCACCAGTGGTCGTTCGGTCCAGGTAGACAATGTGCCCTGAAGGCTCCCCACCCAATATCCAGGAGTTGTCTTGCAGCATTTCCAGCACGAACCGGTCCCCTACTGCCGCACGCTTGAATCCAATTTTCCGGGCACGCAGGGCATGTTCAAGCCCAAGGTTGCTCATCAAGGTTCCTACTACACCACCGTGTAGACGGTTATCTGAGTCAAGCGCATGCGCAATGATGTATAAAATTTCGTCGCCATCCACTGGAGTGCCCGTATCATCAATCATAATGACCCTGTCACCGTCACCGTCAATGGCAATTCCCAGGTCAGCGTGATGTTCAATAACTGCCGCACGTAATAATTCAAGGTTCGTCGTACCACATTCATTATTGATGTTCAGGCCATCCGGTTCGGATGCAATGCTGATAACTTCTGCGCCAAGTTCTGAGAAGACATCCGGTGCGATATGGTAAGTAGATCCATGTGCGCAATCGACTACAATCTTCAAGCCATTCAGCCTGATGTGCGCAGGTATTGTACTTTTACAAAACTCGATGTAGCGCCCAGCCGCATCATTAACCCGCTCTACTTTGCCAAGCTGGGAGGAGTCGACAACTTTCATTGGCTGGTCCAGTTGAAGTTCTATCTCACGCTCCATATCTCCAGATAGCTTTGTCCCATTGCCCGAAAAAAATTTCACGCCGTTATCATGATAAGGATTATGCGATGCGCTGATGACAATGCCCGCTGCTGCACGCAAGGTTTGAGTCAAGTATGCAACCGCAGGGGTAGGCATGGGGCCCAGTAAACGAGTATGTGCCCCTGCCGCAGACAGGCCTGCTTCAAGTACGGACTCGAACATGTAGCCAGAAATACGGGTGTCTTTGCCGATCAGAACCAGGTTTCGGTCACCACGGCACAAAACACGCCCCACGGACCAGCCCAGTTTCAACACGAAATCGGGGGTCATTAGGTCACCACCAACGCGACCGCGTATGCCATCGGTACCAAAGTATTTACGTGCCATGAATTCCCTTATCTATCGTCAAACAGAATTTGATATGTCCACTTCTGCACGGGAAACCCTGTATTTACGCAATTGATGAAGAACAGGAGCAGGCTTAAGAGCGGGATGCAGAGGTGTAATAGGTTAGTGTTCGCTCGCCGCGCCGCCAATCACTTCAGAGTCTTTGCTTTTGTGGGCCTCATCACCTTCAGGCTTGGCAGTTGTAGTGTTTGCACCAAGATCATCATCCATCCAATCTTCAGGAGGGCGAGGCTCCTTGCCTTCCATGATGTCGTCAATTTGTTCTTTGTCCAGCGTTTCATACTTGATCAACGCCTTGGCCATGATGTGGAGTTTGTCCATATTGTCCTTAACTAAACCAAGTGCACGCTTGTAATTCATGTCGATAATCCGCCGTATTTCCTGATCGATTGAGTTGGCGGTATCGTCTGATATGGGTTTGTGTTGCGTCACTGAATGGCCAAGAAATACTTCTCCGTCTTCTTCACCATAGGCAAGCGGGCCCATCTTTTCTGATAAGCCCCATTTTGTAACCATGGCGCGTGCGATTTCAGTAGCCCGCTCAATATCGTTCGATGCACCCGTAGTAACTGCCTCGTCCCCAAAGATGAGTTCTTCAGCAACACGCCCACCAAACAGGCTGGAGATCTGGCTTTCCAAACGTTGTTTACTATGACTGTACCGGTCATCTTCAGGCAAAAACATGGTTACACCCAGTGCGCGGCCACGCGGAATAATCGTTACTTTATAAACAGGGTCGTGTTCGGGTACCAGGCGGCCGACAATAGCGTGCCCCGACTCGTGGTACGCGGTAAGCTTTTTCTCTGCATCGCTCATCACCATGGATTTGCGTTCCGCACCCATGAGGATTTTGTCCTTGGCACGTTCGAATTCTTCCATGTCAACGGTACGCTTGTTGGCGCGTGCCGCAAATAAAGCGGCTTCGTTCACGAGGTTCGCCAAGTCAGCACCGGAAAAACCAGGGGTGCCTCGTGCAATGAAGTCGGCACGCACGTCTTTACCAAGTGGTACTTTGCGCATGTGCACCTTCAGTATCTGCTCACGCCCGCGAATGTCTGGTAACGGCACCGTCACTTGGCGATCAAAACGACCCGGACGCAGTAATGCCGGGTCCAATACGTCAGGACGGTTGGTCGCCGCAATTACGATAATGCCTTCGTTACCATCAAAACCATCCATTTCTACCAGTAACTGGTTGAGTGTTTGTTCACGTTCGTCGTGACCACCACCCAGCCCGGCACCACGATGACGGCCTACGGCGTCAATTTCGTCAATAAAGATGATGCATGGCGAGTGTTTCTTCGCCTGGGTAAACATGTCCCGTACGCGCGACGCACCTACACCTACAAACATTTCAACGAAATCGGAACCCGAAATCGTAAAAAAGGGTACTTTGGCTTCACCGGCAATCGCCTTGGCAAGAAGTGTCTTACCAGTGCCTGGCGAACCCACCATTAATACGCCACGGGGAATTTTGCCACCCAGTTTTTGAAACTTGCCAGGGTCGCGCAAAAACTCGACCAGTTCGGATACTTCTTCCTTGGCTTCTTCAACTCCCGCTACGTCATGAAAGGTGACGTTAATTTGATCTTCACTCATCAAGCGGGCCTTGCTCTTTCCAAATGACATGGCACCCCGCCCAGTACCTCCTCCTTGCATTTGCCGCATGAAGAAAATCCATACTCCAATCAACAGGAGCATTGGAAACCAGCTGATCAAAATATCGAGAAGTAGTGAACGTGGCTTGGTCTCGCCTGCTTCGAAGTTGACGCCATTGTCAAGCAGGTCGTTAACCAGGCCCGGGTCACCAGGACTGACGGTCTCAAAATCCTCGCCACTTTCATACTTGCCCTTGATATGACGATCATCCGGGTTGATTGAAACTGATTTGACGTTGCCGGAACGAACCTGTTCAATAAATTCTGAATAGTTAATCTTGGCCGCTGTCTCTATACGCGGGGCAAAGTTATTAAATACGGTCATTAGCACGGCCGCAATTACCGCCCACAGCAACAAGTTTTTGACCATGTTGTTCAAATGCGCCCCTCTTGTTTCATATCAGCTATTTACTGCCCTTTAATTATATTATAGCCTGGCTTTAATCGCCAGTGCATATACTTCGCGGCTTTTCGGGCGCGAAGCTTTGGGTTTGCGAATCAGTACCTTGGAAAACCGATTTCTCAACATTTTTATGTAATCATCAAATCCGGCACCTTGAAACAGCTTTATCAGTAAGCTGCCACTGGAAGCCAGTACCACGGTACTGAAGTCAGCAACCTGTTCTGCAAGATACATTACCCGTGGCTGGTCTACGCCAGATATACCGCTAATATTGGGGGCCATGTCACATAAAACAAGGTCTACCTTGTTTTGACCGGCCATCGCACGTAAAGATGCACGTGGTTCAGGCTGGGTAAAGTCACCCCTGAGAAACGAAACATTTTCAATGGATTCCATGTCTAACAGGTCTATCGCAATGACTTTGCCTCGCGGACCAACCCGTTGCGCCGCGTATTGGCTCCAACTGCCCGGTGCCGCTCCCAAGTCGACTACGATCATCCCGGCTTGCAGCAGGTGATATTTCTCGTCTATTTCCTGTAGCTTGAAAACCGCACGTGAACGCCAACCTTCGCTGTTGGCACGCCGCACAAACGGGTCGTTAGCATGCTCTCTGACCTTGTGCCTTTTTGACACGATTCATTTTCGCTTTTGCAGCGTGCAAGTGGAACGTATGGATGGGATGGGAATTACTACTCGGTGCCGTAACGTACTTCGATTACCTGGTAGCTTTTCTCTCCCGCAGGTACGTTGACCGCGATGACTTCGCCCTCTTCTTTGCCAATCATCGCCCGCGCGATAGGTGAGGTGATCGATATCATTCCCTGCTTGATGTCGGCTTCGTCTTCACCCACGACTGTGTAGGTTGATCGCTCGCCTTTTTCTTCGTCCTCTAATATTACGGTGGCACCAAAAACAATTCGCCCGTTGGCTTTGACTTTTGTTACGTCTATCACCTGGGCATCGGATAATTTGGCTTCAAGGTCTCTTATACGGCCTTCAATAAAAGACTGTTGTTCACGGGCAGCATGGTATTCTGCATTTTCTTTCAGGTCTCCATGCGCCCGCGCAGTGGCTATCGCCTTGATAATTTTAGGACGTTGTACAGATTTAAGTTGTTGCAGTTCTGCACGTAGTTTTTCCGCGCCTTGCACGGTAAGAAGGGTTCTGTTCATGGCTATAATACTTGGTGGTGAGCGCGCGTAATTAATGTGTGTTGAGGGCATGCAAGTCTTGCAGCCGGTACACTTTATACGCGCCACGGCTACGCATGGCTTCAATTAAAGCCCATGCTCCCGCAATCGTCGTGGTGTAGCAGACCTTGTGCTGCAGGGCTTCTCTGCGAATTGTAAACGAATCTGCAATGGCTTGCTTGCCTTTTGTCGTGTTGATAACCAAGTCAATCTTGCCATTGATGATCATGTCTACGATATGTGGGCGCCCTTCTCTGACTTTGTTCACTGCACGGCACTGTACGCCTTCATCATCCAGGCTTTGTGCGGTGCCCCCAGTGGCAAACAGGGTGAATCCCAGGTTTTGCAGGTGACGAGCAATTTCTATTGCCTGTGGCTTATCTTCATCGCGTACGCTTATTAAAACGCTGCCGCTCTCGGGTAGTAAAGCACCCACGGCAAGTTGGGATTTCCCAAAGGCTTCACCAAACGTCTCGCCTACGCCCATGACTTCACCTGTTGATTTCATCTCGGGCCCCAAGATTGGATCAACACCGCTGAACTTGATGAATGGAAAAACTGCTTCTTTAACGGAAAAGTTGCGTACCGCGCGCGCGCGTAATACGTCTTGTTGTCGCAAAGATTTTCCAACCATGCAACGCGCCGCAATTTTTGCAAGTGGGACTCCGGTGGCTTTGGATACAAACGGAACGGTGCGTGAGGCACGCGGGTTTACTTCTATCAAGTATACTTTTTCATCTTTAATCGCAAACTGGACGTTCATCAGACCCACGACGTTTAAGGCTAATGCAAGTTTGCGCGCCTGTGCCCGCATTTCATCTTGTACGGCATTACTCAAGTTGTACGGTGGCAATGAACACGCGCTGTCACCTGAGTGAATACCAGCTTGTTCGATGTGCTGCATGATGCCGCCGATCAATACGTCTTTACCGTCACAAATTGCATCCAGGTCAACTTCTACCGCATCGTCAAGAAAGTGATCAATAAGCACGGGGGCATCATTGGAAGCTTTTACCGCCGCATTCATGTAGTGTTCCAAGTCAGACCGGTTATGGACGATTTCCATCGCACGCCCCCCCAGTACATAGGATGGCCGAACGACTACCGGGTAGCCGATTTTTTCCGCTGCGACAACAGCTTGTGCGCTACTTGTGGCAGTTGTGTTTGAGGGCTGTAATAAACCAAGTTGATTGACCAGTTGCAAAAATCGTTCGCGGTCTTCAGCAAGGTCAATCGAGTCTGGAGAGGTGCCAATGATCGGAACGCCCGCAGCTTCCAGTTCGCGCGCCAGTTTCAAAGGCGTTTGCCCACCAAACTGCACGATCACTCCAAGAGGCTGTTCTACTCGCACGATTTCCAATACGTCTTCCAATGTCAAGGGGTCAAAATATAGCCGGTCGGATGTGTCGTAGTCGGTGGACACTGTCTCCGGGTTGCAGTTCACCATGATGGTTTCATAACCGTCCTCACGTAACGCGAATGCGGCGTGCACGCAGCAGTAATCAAATTCAATGCCCTGTCCAATGCGGTTGGGACCACCCCCAAGGATGATTATTTTCTTGTTGGTTGTTGGTTCCGCCTCGCATTCTTCGTCGTAACTTGAGTACATGTAAGCAGTGCTGGTAGCAAATTCTGCAGCACAGGTGTCGACACGTTTATAAACAGGGTGAACGTTTAGTGAGTGCCTGAGGTTGCGTACATTTTCTTCACTGCATCGCAATAGTTTTGCAAGCCTTCTATCTGAAAATCCTCTCCGTTTTACATCGCTCATCATGGCTTGGTTAAGGTCGTCCAGCTGTTTTGCATACAGTTGGCCCTCGATATCGATCAGTTGGCTGATCTGCATAAGAAACCATGGATCAATTGCAGATAGTGCATGGATCTTGTCGATGCTGTATCCCATGCGTAACGCATCGCCTATAAACCAGATCCGTTGGGGGCCTGGTTGCCGCAATTCGGATTCCAACCGGGCCAGGTGTTCGTCGTCATAGTCATGATGTACGGGGTCCAAGCCATCTACGCCGGTTTCAAGGCCGCGCAAGGCCTTTTGAAATGATTCCTGAAAGGTGCGGCCAATGGCCATCACTTCTCCTACGGATTTCATCTGTGTACTGAGCCGGGGCTTGGCCTGTGGAAATTTCTCAAATGTAAAGCGCGGTATTTTTGTTACTACGTAGTCGATACTGGGCTCGAATGAAGCAGGTGTCGCACCACCGGTAATTTCGTTCTGTAACTCGTCCAGGGTGTAACCAATGGCAAGTTTGGCAGCAACTTTGGCAATGGGAAACCCGGTAGCTTTGGACGCCAGTGCTGATGATCTTGATACCCTGGGATTCATTTCAATAATTACTATCCGCCCATCTTGCGGATGGACCGCAAATTGCACGTTCGATCCACCCGTATCAACGCCGATCTTGCGCAGTACCGCAATCGAGGCATTGCGCATGATTTGATATTCCTTGTCGGTCAGGGTCTGTGCCGGTGCAACTGTTACCGAGTCACCGGTATGTACGCCCATGGGATCAAAGTTTTCAATCGAGCAGATAATAATGCAGTTGTCATTTCTATCTCGCACGACTTCCATTTCGAACTCTTTCCAGCCAAGTAATGACTCTTCCAGTAGTACTTCTGTCGTAGGGGATAAGTCCAGTCCATGTGCAACGATGGATTTGAATTCTTCCATGTTGTAGGCGATGCCCCCACCGCTTCCTCCCAAGGTGAACGAAGGGCGTATTATGGCTGGAAAGCCAATGTCCGGCTGCAGCCGTATCGCATCTTCCAAGCTGTGGGCGAGTACGGAGTTGGCAGATTGCAGGCCGATCTCGTCCATCGCGCTGCGAAAAAGTTCGCGATCTTCTGCCATGTCAATCGCGGATTTGCTGGCACCGATCATTTCCAATGAAAATTCTCTTAAAATACCTTCACGCTCCAGGTCCAGGGCACAATTCAGCGCTGTCTGCCCCCCCATAGTGGGTAATAACGCGTCAGGACGTTCTTCTTTGATAATTGCAGCTACGGTTTGCCACGTGACAGGTTCAATATAGACCACTTCGGCCATCTCCGGGTCGGTCATGATGGTTGCCGGATTTGAATTCACCAAGATAACGCGGTAGCCCTCTTCTTTCAGCGATTTGCATGCCTGTACGCCTGAATAATCAAACTCACAAGCCTGACCTATGACGATCGGTCCAGCGCCAATGATCAATATGCTCTTTATGTCTTCTCGCCTGGGCATGGCTAGTTCTGCAAGGCGCGGTAGTCTTCCATCATGTCGATAAATGGTTGAAACAAGGGCATTGCGTCCCGAGGGCCAGGACTGGCTTCAGGATGTCCCTGAAAACCGTATGCGGGTCTTTGTGTATGCCGAATACCTTGCAAAGAATGATCAAACAGGGAGCGATGCGTGGCTTGCAGACTGTCAGGAAGTGAGCTTTCGTCAACTGCAAAGCCGTGATTCTGACTGCTTATTATCACCGCGCCGCTGGCCAGGTCTTGTACCGGATGATTTGCCCCATGATGACCAAATTTCATTTTGATGGTGCTGGCACCGCAGGCCAATCCCAACAGTTGATGGCCCAGGCAAATTCCAAACGTCGGTACACCATGATCTATAATTTCCCTGACCGCTTGAATGGCATAGTTACACGCGGCAGGATCACCTGGACCATTGGAAAGAAAAATGCCGTCAGGCCGCTTGTCAAGCGCTTCTTTTGCTGGTGTGGTAGCAGGAATTACTTCGATCTTGCACCCAGAATCATGCAGTATTCTCAAGATGTTGCGCTTGACCCCAAAATCATAGACCAGTACTGAAAATCGTTCTGTCCCGCGTTTACTTTGATAGCCATTTTCAAGTGACCAACTGCCTTCGTCCCAGTAGTATGCCTTGTTGGTCGTAACTTCTTTGGCCAAGTCTGCACCTTTTAAGCCAGGAAAGCCTTTTGCGGTATCAATAGCCACGCGCTCTTCTATTTCACCCGCGACAATGGCGCCATTTTGCGCACCTTTTTGCCGCAGTATGCGAGTCAGACGCCGCGTGTCAATATCGGCAATGGCAACGACGTTCCGATGCACCAGGTAGTCAGATATTCCATGCTGGGAACGCCAGTTGCTGGGCTGCCCAGGTAGGTCACGAATGACCAGCCCACTTGCATAGACGCGTGCAGATTCTTCATCCTGCGTATTTGTGCCTACGTTACCAACGTGTGGATAGGTGAAGGTGATAATTTGCTTGGCATAAGACGGGTCTGTAAGAATTTCCTGATAGCCCGTCATTGACGTGTTGAAGACGACTTCACCCACCGCGGTGCCCGTCACACCAATGGCTCTCCCCCAAAAAAGACTCCCATCTTCCAAAGCCAGTAAGGCGGGTCGGTCACTCAATCGATTTTCTCCGATCACACGTAAAAACGGGGCGTACGTGTAAGCCGCCCCGTGTCAAAATATGTAGGCTCTTGCTGAGCCAGAAAAGTTGCAGGCAACCTGAGGTGCCTACAAAACCGGAAAACAAGAGTACTCGGGCTTTGGATAAAATTATACGTCTCCTCAGGCTGCTAATACGTCCTGCATGTCGTAAAGCCCCCTTTCCTGTGCCGCTACCCAAATCGCAGCACGTATTGCACCCCTTGCAAAGGTCATACGGCTGGTAGCTTTATGAGCGATTTCTATACGTTCGCCCATGCCGCAAAACATCACGGTATGCTCGCCAACAATGTCGCCCGCGCGTATGGTTTCAAATCCAATGGCTTTCCTATCACGCTCCCCAGTATGCCCTTGTCTGCCATAGATGGCACTTTCATTTATATTTCTGCCTAAACTGTTGGCGATTACTTCACCCATGCGTAATGCGGTGCCTGATGGCGCATCAATTTTATGACGATGATGAGCTTCGATAATTTCCACGTCGTAGTCATCGCCCAGCATTTTTGCAGCAGTTTGCAAAAGCCCTAAGCAAAGATTCACACCTACACTCATGTTAGGCGAAAATACAATAGCAATTTCTTTGCCAGCCTCTCGTAATTCTTGTTTTTGATTATCATCAAGTCCAGTGGTGCCAATCACCATGGCCTTTCCATAAGCGCGGCATACTTTCAGTGACTGCATGGTGCATTCGGGAACAGAGAAGTCTATCAGGACTTCAAAATCCGCGTGGTGGCTCGCCAACTCGCCCGCTATCACAATTCCTGTATCACTTATGCCTGCGACCACGCCGACATCGCACCCTATGGAACTGGAAGACGCGATATCAAAAGCCGCACCGAGTTGTACGTTTTTATCTTCCGAACCCGCACGAGTGAGTGCCTTACCCATACGGCCACTGGCACCGTTGATTGCTATTTTTATGGTCATTTCGACCAGAATTTTAGATTATCGAAGAAGCTTTTTACATCACCTGTCCACGAATGTGATCTCGGACTATGGTGATTACCTCCTTCTTGAATGTCTTCGGCAAATTTCTGCAGTAGCTCTTTCTGTTGCCTGGTTAGATTAACCGGGGTCTCCACGACCACGGTGCATAACATGTCACCAACCACCCCGCCCCGCACTGGTTTTACGCCCTTGCCGCGTAACCGAAATAGTTTGCCCGTTTGTGTTCCGGCAGGAATTTTCAATTTTATCTTGCCGTTCAACGTCGGTACTTCCATTTCGCCGCCAAGTGCAGCCACACTAAATTCGATAGGCACTTCGCAATGCAGGTTATTTGCCTCGCGAGTAAACAGTTCATGCGCACGAGTGGATATCTGTACGTAAAAGTCTCCCACAGGACCATTGTTGGGACCAGCCTCACCTTCGCCTGCCAAACGGATGCGGTCCCCGCTGTCTACTCCAGCCGGAATTTTGACGGACAATTTTTTATCTTCGCGTACAAGCCCACTTCCCCTGCAATAATCACATGGAACACGAATCGTTTCTCCTTTGCCCCGGCAGCGAGGACAGGTCTGTTGAATGGCGAAGAAACCCTGCTGCATACGCACTTGTCCACTGCCGCCGCAACTACCACACGTCGCCACGCTGGTGCCCGGTGCGGCACCGGAACCATCACACTTTTTACAAACCGTTTGCCGCGGAACTTCAATGGTGGACTGTGTGCCAAAAACAGCTTCTTCAAGACTGATTTCCAAATCGTATTGAAGGTCCGCGCCGCGATAAACACGCTGTGATGAATGTCGACTACTACCGAAGATGTCACCGAAGATATCACCAAAGATGTCACTGAAATCAGCCGTGCTACCTGCCGTACCTCCCTGTACGCCAGCATGGCCGAACTGGTCATAGGCTTGCCGTTTTTGTACGTCTCCTAAAATTTCATAGGCTTCTTTGGCCTCTTTGAATTTTTTCTCGGCTGCCTGGTCTCCAGGATTGCGGTCTGGATGGTATTTCATCGCTAAACGACGGTAAGATCTTTTCAAATCGCTGTTGCTCACTGAGCGAGTAACACCCAAGACTTCGTAGTAGTCTCTTTTTTCCATCTCGCTATATAGAGAAAAAATCCAGGGTCACTTACAAGACCCTGATTCTATTCAGTCTCACTTTTTGTCGTTAAGGCGGTACAAAAGCTGCAAGTGTCAACTGAATTTGTAAGTTGCTCAATGCTCACCACGTACGTATTCACGACTTGTTGTCGTCGACTTCCTCAAATTCGGCATCCACGACGTCGTCATTCGTAGTTGCATCTTTCTCTTTATGCTCCGCGCCGGCAGTGTCCGCATCAGTTTGTGCATACATGCGCTCGGCAAGTTTTCCAGAAACTTGAGCAAGCGCTTGTATCTTGGTTTCAATTACGTCTTTGTCGTCTTTGTCCAGTACGGCCTTGAGGTCCTTGATCGCATTTTCAATTTGCAGGCGTTCTTCCTGATCGACTTTATCACCCAGTTCCTCAAGTGATTTCTCAGTGGCATGAATCATTTGATCAGCCTGGTTTCGTGTAGCAACAAGTTCCCCAAATTTTTTGTCTTCTTCGGCATGTGCTTCAGCATCCTTGACCATCTTTTCGATTTCGTCTTCAGACAAACCACTAGATGCCTTGATAACTATCGATTGTTCCTTACCAGTCGCCTTGTCTTTTGCGGAAACGTTCAGTATGCCGTTGGCGTCAATGTCAAACGTTACTTCAATCTGCGGCACTCCGCGCGGTGCAGGAGGTATGTCGCTTAAGTCAAACCGGCCCAGTGACTTGTTGGCAGAGGATTGTTCACGCTCGCCTTGTAGCACGTGTACGGTAACCGCAGTTTGATTGTTTTCTGCAGTGGAAAATACCTGTTGTGCATTGGTTGGGATGGTGGTGTTTTTCTCAATCAGCTTGGTCATCACGCCTCCCAGGGTCTCGATACCCAGTGATAGCGGGGTGACGTCAAGCAGTAGTACGTCTTTAACGTCACCACCCAACACTCCAGCTTGAATTGCAGCACCGATGGCAACGGCTTCGTCCGGATTCACGTCTTTACGCGGCTCCTTGCCAAAAAATCCCTGTACAACTTGCTGTACTTTGGGCATGCGCGTCTGTCCACCTACCAGGATGACGTCATTGATGGCCGATGCAGAAACCCCTGCATCTTGTAGGGCCTGTTTGCATGGTGTGACTGTGCGTTGTATCAGTTCGTCTACCAGCGATTCCAGTTTGGCACGCGTGAGTTTTATGTTGAGATGCTTTGGGCCTGACTGATCAGCTGTAATATACGGAAGATTTACTTCGGTCTGCTGACTTGAAGATAGTTCAATTTTGGCTTTTTCCGCAGCTTCTTTGAGCCTTTGCAGGGCCAATGGATCATTGTGCAGATCAAATCCCTGGTCTTTCTTAAACTCGTCCGCAAGATAGTCAATTAAACGCATGTCGAAGTCTTCACCGCCCAAGAATGTATCCCCATTCGTGGATAACACTTCAAACTGGTGCTCGCCGTCTACTTCGGCAATTTCAATGATAGAGATATCAAAGGTGCCTCCGCCCAGGTCGTATACGGCAATTTTGCAATCGCCCCGCTTTTTGTCCATTCCATAGGCAAGCGCTGCCGCAGTGGGTTCGTTTATAATCCGCTTTACGTCCAGTCCGGCAATTTTGCCGGCGTCTTTGGTCGCTTGTCGCTGCGAGTCGTTAAAGTATGCCGGCACAGTAATAACTGCTTCAGTTATGTCCTCGCCGAGGTATTCTTCAGCAGTTTTTTTCATTTTCATCAGTACGCGCGCTGAAATTTCGGGCGGCGCCATTTTCTTACCGTGCGCTTCCACCCATGCATCACCGTTATCGGCCTTGATAATGCTGTAAGGCACGAGTTTGATGTCTTTTTGCACGGCTTTTTCTTCATAGCGTCGACCAATCAAACGTTTGATCGCATAAAGGGTATTATTGGGATTGGTTACGGATTGACGTTTGGCAGCCTGGCCAACAAGCACTTCGTCGTCTTCCGAAAACGCAATAACGGAAGGCGTGGTGCGATCGCCTTCGCTGTTTTCGATAACTTTGGGCGTAGACCCCTCCATAATCGCTACACAAGAGTTGGTGGTGCCTAAATCAATACCAATTATCTTACCCATCGCTTATCTCCAAGAAATTTTCATGCATTAAAGTTGTTGTATAAATATCAGGTCAATTCTTCGTAATTCAAGGCACCATAAATAAAAAACTGGGAGTTTTATCCGTAAAGCCGCGGCTTTTTATATTGATTATTCAGCAGCTTTCTCTGGGGCCTTGGCAACAATCACCATCGCAGGCCTCAATAGCCGATCATGCAGGGTATAGCCCTTTTGCATAACACTGATTACAGTGTTGGGCTCATGCTCGGTGCTTTCCTGCGTCGTCATCGCCTGGTGAAGATTGGGGTCGAACGTCTCACCACCTGGGTTGATTTCTTCAATAGCGTATTTCTGTAGTATGGTGGTCAGTATTTTAAGTGTCAGTTCCGTACCTTCCTGTAATTTCGCGGCATCCGCATCGCCTGCCCCTAACCCCAGTTCCAAGCTGTCTTTAACTTGTAGCAATTCGCCAGCAAGCTTTTCAATTGCATATTTGTGCGCATTGGATAGGTCACGCTGGGCACGTTTACGCAGATTTTCTATCTCAGCTTGCATGCGCAATATCCTGTCGTGATACTCAGTCGCCTTTTGCTGCGCATCCTCAAGCTCCTGAGCCAGGGCTCCGTTATCAACTCGTCGCTTCGCATCGTGGCCAGGTCCATCGTCTACAGCAGACTTTTCCATGGATGGATTCGTGTCTCCCATATTCTCGGTTGATTCAGTCATGGTTTTTGTAGATGGGTCCATAATTTTCTGTATTTTCAACAACGCATTCGCCGAAGTCAGAAGATATATATGGACTAATTTTGATTATGCAAGGCCTCACCCATAAGCTTGGCTGTTACATCGACGATAGGAATTACCCGATCATAAGACATCCGCGTGGGCCCCACTACTGCAAGTACGCCCATAACTTCATCATCTACTGTATAGGATGAAGTAATAACACTGCAGTCGTCCAGTATCTCGTAACCGGATTCCTGACCAATAAAAATTTGTATCCCCTGAGCACAAATACATCGGTCCAATAAGCGTAAAAATTCTCGTTTTTGACCAAAAGCGTCAAACAGGCTTCTTAATTTCTCAAGGTTTGATAGTTCATCATATTCCATCAAATTAGTTTGACCGACTACTACATAGTCAGATTTGCTGCCATCGGATTCCGTAAATATCTTTTCTCCCATTTCTACCGCAGAGCGCATTAAATCATTCATGTGTTCACGAACGTGGTCCAGTTCGTCCAGAATTTTCTTTCTGGCCGTGACCAGATCCTGACCAGCACATAATTCGTTCAGATAATTCGCCGCCTGCTGCAATTCCGATACGGTATATTCCCGATCGGTGTGTAAAATTCGATTTTGAACTTCCTGTTGATTCATTACCAGGATGGCAAGAACGCGATGGTCGGAAAGTGGAAGAAATTCAATTTGGCGAAATTCCGACCGCTCATGTTTAGGTATGGTTACTACCCCCGCCATACTGGTCAAATTAGACAACAACTCGGAAGCACTCTCTACTAAACTGTTTACGTTTTGCGCAGAACTTAGATTTTGCTTCACTTGTGACACTATTTCCGTAGTCGGTGGTTGTACTTTGAGCATGGTATCAACAAACAGACGATAGCCCTTGACAGTAGGCACTCGGCCTGCAGAGGTATGAGGGGAATCAACAAGGCCCAATTCTTCCAGATCGGCCATGATGTTGCGCACAGTAGCCGGACTGATGTTCAGCTCAGACAGCTTGGCCAGAGTGCGTGAACCCAATGGCTGACCACTGGAGATATAACTATCTATCAGCACCTTCAGAAGTTGCTGAGTCCGCTTGCTTAATGAATGACTTGAATCTTCAATTGAAACCATGGCGTTTTGCCATTCCGGCAAGGCTTAACCCTCCACGTGCGAGAATGCCAAAAATATAATTATAATACTACACGTCAAGGCGGTATGCTGCTAGTGCAGCTTTATAAATCCATGATAGCCTTCAGTGAAGCCAGTGAGCACAGCCGTGAGCCAGTTTTCAAAAATCGGGATTATTTCCAAACCAGACGATAGGCACATTGCCAGCACGGTTCTCTCGATTTATCAATATTTGTCTGCAAAATCGCTGGAAATCTATACAGATGCTGTATCGACAAACTTGATCGGTAAGGCATCAGTGCCACACAGCGACATAAGCCAAATAGCTGCAAATAGTAACTTGGTGATTGTCGTCGGGGGTGACGGCACGCTTTTGCATGCCGCTCATAGCATAGTACAAAAAGATATTCCTTTGCTTGGGGTTAATTTGGGTCACCTGGGATTCCTTGCCGAAATCAGCCCACATGAAGTTGAAAAGCAACTGGACCAGATTCTGGCCGGTAACTACATAGAAGAACGACGTTCCGTGCTGGAGGTCAATTTGATTAGAGATGGGAAGAAAGTCAGTACTTCCACTGCCATAAACGATGTTGTTGTACACGTTATGCAAATGGTGCGCATGATGGAAATAGAAACCCGTGTGAACGAGCAATACCTTAATACCCTGCGCTCTGATGGTTACATTGTCGCCACCCCAACGGGCTCAACCGCTTATGCCCTGTCTGGAGGAGGCCCAATCTTACACCCCGCTGTAGATGCTATTGTACTTGTACCAATATGCCCACATACCTTAAGCAATCGCCCAATTGTAGTAAATGCAGACAGTCAAGTGGAGGTATTGCTACCTGAAAAAAACCGTTATACCGCACTTGCCTCCATTGATGGGCAAATTAACATGGACTTTATGCCAGGGGACAAGCTGAAAATTAAAAAAGGAAAGTTTGCATTAAGGCTACTGCAACCCAAAGAATATGATTATTTTGATGTTTTACGTGAAAAACTGCGCTGGAGTACGCCTCCTCACAGTAAAAACTCCTGAATACTGCATACTAAATGAGTAGACGTATGCTTAGATCAGATTTACATCAGCAATCTTGCAGTCATCAGCAAACTTGAATCGGATTGTTCACCGGTATGAGTATGAACCACTTCAAGAAAATGGTTTGCATATTATATGCTGTACTGTTGCCCATGTGCGGATGCCAA
The DNA here is from genome assembly GCA_965215055.1 of Gammaproteobacteria bacterium. Lineage (GTDB taxonomy): Bacteria > Pseudomonadota > Gammaproteobacteria > UBA4575 > UBA4575. The sequence goes on along the minus strand of OZ244046.1, from coordinate 107,578 downwards.
AGCAAACTACTTACAGTGTATAAAATCGACATACAACAAGGCAATGTACTGAAACCTGCATCAATAGAAAAAATAAAACTGGGCACGAGTAAAAAACAGGTTCGTTTTATACTTGGCAGCCCCTTGATAGTCGACAGTTTTCACCCAGACCGATGGGACTACGTTTACTTGCTAACTCCGGGCTATGGAGAGCGGCAGTATTATCGATTAACGATAACTTTTGACCGCGATGAGGTTATCGATATCACGTCAAGCACAAACAACGCTGGAGTTGACATCGAGGCCGCTGAAAACGGTAAAAACTAGGTATCACAGCTTTCCCTGCTTGGCACGCTGGCGGCGTGCTTCCATGGGGCTTAAAAGAAGCGGCTGGTAAATTTCCACCCTGTCCTTGTCCAACAGAACCTGATCCAACCGTACGGTTTTACCAAATATCCCAACGTCGTTTTTTGATAAATCGACTTCTGGACATTTATCTAAAATACCCGACTCTTTTATAGCCTGTAATACCTTTGTTTGTGGCGGCAGCGTAATTGCAATAACTTCTTGCTGATGGGCTTGAACATAACAAACCGTGACTGATATGGATTTATTATTTTCCATATACTGCATCGGCCCTCTGGGAAAACAAAGAAACCAGCTTGTTCGCCAATTGATGAAATATAGGGCCAAGTGTTACTTCGTAGAAGCGAATAGAGAAGGCAAATTCCATGTCCAGTTCAACCCGACAAGCATTGTCATCAATGGCGCGGAACTGCCAACTTCCAGTTAGATGCCTGAATGGTCCTGCTACCAAGTGCATTGTAATCTTTTCATTTTTTACCAGTTCATTACGTGTCGTAACAGAAGCCTTGATACCTGAACTGGCAAAATGCATAGTTGCCTGTTTCTCATGCTCGCTTTCCTTGGCTACGTCACATTTCACGCACCATGGAATAAAGTCAGGATATGCATTTATATCATTGACCAATTGGTACATCTGTGCCACCGAATAAGGCAATAATGCACTGCGTTGCACGTGAGTCATGCAAAAGAATCTGGTGATGAAAAAATCTTTTCAAAAAATGCCGAGCGCATATAAAAAAATCAGGGCTATCCCTAAGGGTGTAATGTACCTGGCAAGAAACCGCCAGAGTCGATATGCACCCTCAAGCCTGATCTTCAACTCATCTCGTTGTGAAGATTCTCGCAACATCCATGCAGCAAACAGGCAAATTAAAAGCCCTCCCAACGGCAGCATGACATTCGCAGTTGCGTAATCCAATACGTCAAAAAACGATTTTCCCTCCAGGGGAGTGCCATTGAAAGACTTGATCCTTGACCAAAGATTAAATGAAAACACCGTACCAAGACCTATTGTCCAGATAACTGCTCCACAAACTAAGGTCGACGTTAAGCGTGAGATGGAAAATTTTTCGACCAACCATGCAACGGCCGGCTCAAGCAAGGAAATGGCTGAAGTCCATGCCGCAAGAACTAAAAGAACAAAAAATAAAGTGCCGAATAACACACCGCCGGGCATGTGCCCGAAGGCAAGTGGGAGTGTATTGAATATTAAGCCAGGGCCTTGACCAGGCTCCAGGTTATTTGCAAATACGATTGGGAAAATAGCCAACCCTGCAAGGATTGCGACTACGGTATCCGTGATTGCCACTTGAAAGCCGGTTTTAGCGATAGATGCGTCGCCCGGCAGATAAGCTCCATACATCATGATCGCCCCCATACCAAGGCTCAGAGTGAAGAAAGCATGCCCCATTGCCTTCATCACCACCCCCGGGCTTCCCAGCTTAGAAAAATCAGTAGCAAATAAAAATCTGAAACCGGCATAAAACTCGCCCTCAAAAGCTGCATATACAACCACTACTAAAATTAAGATAACCAAAGCTGGCATTAGAAGACGTACCGCAGCTTCCAACCCCCTTTTGACGCCCCCGACCACTACCAACATCGTCAGCATCAAAAACAGAGTATGCCAAAACAGTAACCTGCCGGGGCTAGACACCAAGCCATCAAAAATTGCCCCTACCCCGTCGCTGCTGACGTCTACAAAGGCACCGCCTCCCATCTTCACTACATATGCTAGTGTCCAGCCGGCAATTACACTGTAATAGGAGAGAATCAGGAACCCTGTCAACACTCCCAATATCCCAAGCAAGCCCCAGGAACTACTCCTGTTCTCTTCCACAGCCAGGGCACTCATTGTACTCACAGGGCTACTCCTACCCCTGCGCCCTAATAGCACTTCTGACATCATTACGGGAATTCCAAACAGGGCAATACAAACAAGATATAACAATACAAATGCGCCGCCACCATTTTCACCTGCAATATATGGAAACTTCCATATATTTCCCAAACCGACCGCAGAACCCGATGCAGCCAATACAAAAACAAATCGTGAAGACCAGTAGCCGTGAATTGACGTCCTTGAAGTAGCCATCATTGAGTAATCTGAATTATTAAATTATCAATTGATATTTATAAGAATTATTTGGCTTGTATTATAAGTCACTGCAACCCCTCCGTACATGCCATAATTGAGTGATGATCAAGTCCAGACATCAGTCAGACAATGTCATCGCCTTCAATAAAAAAGCCCTTCACGATTATTTCATCATTGACCGAATCGAGGCCGGACTGATACTTGAGGGTTGGGAGGTAAAAAGCTTAAGGGCAAAAAGCATTCAGTTAAAGGAAAGCTATGCACTTGTCAAGAACATGGAAGCATGGCTCTTGGGTGCGCATATCAGTCCTCTGCCAACCACTTCCACGCACAAAGCAGCCGACCCGACGCGGACCCGTAAACTGTTGTTGCACAAAAATGAATTAGCCAAACTGGTCGGGGCTGTAGAAAGAAAAGGCTTTACCATCGTTCCCTTGTCCATGTACTGGAAAAAAGGCATTGTCAAACTTGAGATCGGAATTGCCAAAGGCAAACAAAAACAGGATAAACGCGCGGTTATAAAAGAGAGAGACTGGCACCGTCATAAGCAACGGCTTATGAAACGTGAAAAATAAAGGCTCAACCAGCGTTACAAGCGCACACTAGCTCTTTTGTGCAAAAAATTTAGCTCCGTGCCTTATCAGATTTAAGGCAGCTTTTATTTTATGCCACAATTGGAAACAGCCGACTTTGACTCTTTGCGAACAGCCGCAATGCAATCATCGTAAGAAGTAAATTCTCCAATCATTGTAGAAGACTCTGAGCTCGAGCCTGTAAAAACTTCAGCAACCCATTTGACGCCTGTGTCAGTTGTCCCTCCATCATCACCGTCCCCACACCCAATAATGATTAAAGGCAGGATGATTAATACAAGCGCCAATCTTTTTTGTCTCATAACCAATCCTCCACTAACAATTGGTGATAAGGAATAGAGTAATGTAACGAAATTTACACAGTCCGGCAACCACCACACCCAGACCGGTATTATTCAGACGGTTTTTTCATCCACACACAGCCGGCATCACTTTCCTTCTGAATATTTTTCAAGAACGCCTCATGTGCGCGTAATTCTTCCTCATTTGCACGGACAATTTTTAATGCCGACCTTTGAACAGTTAAATCATGCCCTGGCTGGTCCTGCCGAACTGACCTTTCGATTCTGGAAGTCAAATCCAAAGCCGTCTGGCCACCTGTCATAGCTAAATAAACATCCGCAAGAATGCGAGCGTCAAGCAAAGCCCCATGTAATTCACGATGGGAATTATCTACCGCATAACGTTTACACAAGGCATCCAGACTATTTTTCTGGCCAAGGTGCATTTTCCTGGCCAGCTCTAAAGAATCAACAACTGTGCAACAGTCTCGGATATCGGTAACCCCGTGCTTGGCTAATGACAGTTCATTATTAATAAACCCAATATCAAAGCTGGCGTTGTGAATAATCAGCTCCGTATTTTCGATAAACCGAATCAGATCATCCGCAATAATTGAAAACCTTGGCCTATCTTCAAGAGAACCACGTGTAATACCGTGTACCTCCAATGCACCTTCGTCAATGTCACGTTCAGGGTTAAGAAAGTGATGAAAAACTTGGCCAGTGAGGCGCCGGTGCATGATTTCGACACAAGCTATCTCAACAATGCGATGGTCTTGAGAAACCTCAAGCCCGGTGGTTTCGGTATCCAGTACTATTTGCCGCACGTCTTTCCCGAGTTGTCCGTTGGTATTTACGCTAAGAGATTATCAATCGCTTCATTGGCCAAGCGATCAACCCGTTCATTTTCTACATGGCCACTATGACCTCTCACCCAATTCCATGTAATGTGATGATTGCTATTGTTAGCCAATTTATCCAACTTAATCCATAAATCTTTATTTTTAACTGGCTTTTTTGCAGAAGTTTTCCAGCCATTTCGCTTCCAGTTTGGCAACCACTCCTGAATACCATCCATCAAGTAACGCGAATCAGTGGTAATGCAAACTGCACAAGGGCGTGTCAGTTTTTGTAATGCCGATACAGCCGCCTGCAATTCCATGCGATTATTTGTAGTCTCAGTTTCGCTACCCTGAATCACGGTTTCTTCATTTTCGTAACGCAATATCGCCGCCCATCCCCCAACTCCAGGGTTGCCGCGGCAAGCACCATCAGTGTAGATGTTAACTCGTCCCGACACGGTTTGCCTGCCTAGTGGAGGGCTCTACAACATTAAGGGGAAAAATGCGACGTTGTGAACGCCTCGGCTGCAGCTTGGGTGTAAGCGTAAGCACGCGCTTCCTGGCTATAAAAAGCTGTACCCCCCCCAAGTTGCCTATCCTGTAGTGGTCGGCTTTCTTGAGAAATCCCAAGTGCCGTTGAAGACGCAAATTTTGTATTGGCAGACACAGCCCCACATGCTCCGCCTTAACCACCACAAAACCTAACAGTGAAAACCAGTCTTTTAACCGCCGTGCAGTATAAAAATGGCCCGTCCAAGGCGCGCGTCTACTACGAAATAACGCCAATTTACTCAAGCCCATCATACTGACGGGATTGAATCCTATCACTACGATATGACCATCGGGGATAAGTACTCGATGTACCTCACGTAAAACTTGATGAGGTTGCTGAGAAAAATCCAGGGTATGCGGCAACATGATCAAATCCAAAGTGTCCTGGGGAAAAGGCAACGCCAGTGGACTCGCAATCACATCGCACTGCGAGGCACCCATCGCCATGTATATCTTTTGGCTTATCGCACTGCTGTGCAGCAAGTCCATTTCATCAGTAATAGTACCGACCTGCAAAGCATAATAGCCAAACAATTCGGGCAATAATTGCGCCAATTTATGTTGCAATTCATTACTCAGTACCTTTCCTGCTGGGCTGACATACCAATTTCGCAATTGCCGCACATATTTGTTTGATTCTTGCATAATAGTATAATTAATAATTAATTATAACAAGTACTTACAATATATATCTATAGGAAAACATTATACCTTTAGTCATGCCGCCCTAGTAGGTGGCACCAGTTTCGGCACTGCACTTAAAAGTTTTTTTGTATATTCATGTTGCGGTTGAGTCAACACCCTTCCAGCTTCACCTTGTTCAACGATCTTGCCTTGATACATCACCGCTACATAATCTGCAAAATAAGCTACCACTGCTATATTATGCGTGATAAATAGATAACTGATTCCATACTGGTTTTGCAAGACACTCAATAAATCCAAAATCTGTGCCTGCACGGAAACGTCCAAGGCACTCGTTGGTTCATCACAGATAATAATTTTCGGATTGACTGCTAATGCTCGTGCAATGCAGATGCGCTGACGCTGTCCTCCCGAAAATTCATGCGGATAACGTAAATAGGCACGTTTATCCAGACCTACCTGCTCGAGTAACTCCAGTACCCGCTGATGGCGTGCATTGGCATCGGCAACCACGCCGAGCGTCTTCATTCCCTCTTCAATAATTTCCCCCACTCGCATACGAGGGTTCATTGACGAATATGGGTCCTGAAACACGATTTGCAGGTTGGCACGCTGCTCAAGCAACTGCTTATAGCCAATGTTATGAAGCGGCAAACCCATATAATTTACTTCGCCGGATGTAGGCTGCACCAAGCGTAAAATCCCCTTACCTACCGTTGTCTTGCCACTGCCTGACTCCCCCACCAGCGAAACAGTTTTACCAACAGGTATATCAAGTGAAATCCCATCGACTGCCTTTATATAGCCCGTAATGCGTTTCAAGATCCCTTTACGAATCGGGAAATGAACTTTAAGGTCACGCACGTGCAAAGTACCATTACCATTGACATTCCTGGTGTATGCCTTACGTATTGACTTGCTGTCACTACCCAGTAACAACGGCTGGCCGCGCTTCCCCATATCAGGCAAGGCTGCGAACAACTCCCAACTGTATTGATGTTGCGGTGAAGAAAAAAACACTTCGTTGCTGGACTGCTCAACAACTTCACCTTCTTTCATAACTGCCACGTGATTTGCAACTTGTTTTACCACGGCCAAGTCATGTGTAATGAACAAAATCGCCATTTTAAGCTGCTGCTGGAGATCATTGATCAACTCCAATACCTGTGCTTGTATGGTTACATCCAAAGCAGTGGTAGGCTCATCCGCAATTAGCAGCTTAGGTTGACAAGCCAAGGCAATGGCAATCATCACACGCTGTCTCATTCCTCCCGACAGTTCATGCGCATAGCTATCGATCGTGTGAGCAGGTTTGGGAATTTTCACCGCGTTTAATAAATCCAGGGCCTGTTGACGAGCCTGCCTCTTACTCATATTTTGATGACGAACCAATACCTCGCAAATCTGTTTACCTACTTTTACAACAGGGTTTAACGAAGTCATAGGCTCCTGAAAAATCATGGAAATGCCACTGCCTCGAATGTCTCGCATCTCGCGTTCCGGCAGACTCAAGATATCCATGCCATCAAAATTTACGCTTCCCGAAGTGACGTGCGCAGCAGCAGGTAAAAGCCGGATTACAGAAAGTGCAGTTACCGATTTACCACTACCCGACTCACCTACCAATGCAAACGTTTCCCCTGCATGAATGCGAAAACTAATGTTATTCACTGCGGCAACCGCACTACGACTAGTCTTAAATACAGTCGTCAAGTTATTTACATGCAATAGAAGACGATCAGACATGTTCTACTTTTTTGCCAAGCGCGGGTCCAGTGCATCACGCACAACATCAGCAAATAAATTAGCAAACAGAACCAGCGTAAACATAAAAAACAACGAGGCAGCCAATGACCACCACACGATAGGCTCACGCGCCATTTCCAACCTTGCACTGTTGATCATGTTGCCCCAACTATTTGTCGTCGGGTCCACACCTATATTAATGTAAGACAACACCGCTTCGGCTAGCACCAACCCACTGAAATCAAGCACCAGGGTGATCAATACAATATGCATGATATTCGGCAAAATATGCCTGAGTATCGTTTGACTGGGGCCAACCCCAAAAGCCGACGCCGCCTGAATAAAATCAAATTCACGCAGTTTCAACGTTTCTGCACGCAATAGACGACACAGTCCCGTCCAACTCGTTACCCCCAAAATCAGGCATAAAAATAGTAAACGCAAATCCGCCCGCTGCGTCAGGCTGGTAAACTCTTCGGCATGCTTGCTCATATATACGTTTAACATGAGCACAGCCGCCGCAATTAATAACACGCCAGGAATAGAATTAAGCGTGGTATACAGGTATTGAATTACATCATCGATCCAACCACGGAAATAACCTGCCATGATGCCCAACGTAATCGCAAAAGGAAGCATTAGCAACGTAGTCAGCGTCCCGATCACTACCCCGGTACGGATACTTTTCAGTGCTTGATACAACACGTCTTCACCAATTTTATCCGTGCCAAGTACATGATATTTCGCAGCCCACTCCGCGCCAACGAACAACATCAGTAAGACAATGGCCAGAGTGAGTATCGCAGTTCTCCATGGAATCCCAGAGTTATTACTGAACAAGACCTTGACTGCTTTATCAAATGTTCTCTTTGTCCTCAAAGACACGTAAAAACTCAACAGTATGATGACGACGGCCCACGTGGCAATTGCCTTACCCACACCAATCAAAGCAAGCTTGAATATATCAACAGCTTTTTGATCGCCAGGGCCTTCAAGATGCGAGGCACCCCAGGAAAGGCGTGGATATATACGTTGCTTGGTGCCACCAAGCATTTGCACAGTTTCCCTCCCGTACAAGTGTGTCGCAAAAGGTGCCGAATAAGTTTTTTCAGTATTCATGCGCAAATTGGATACCATGTAATCAAACACGCTTTGCACCTCACCGCTATACTGCTGCTCACCAAGCTGGCTGGCTTGATTTTCCAATAACGGGCGAAAATGAATAGAATCCAGTAGGGCAATTCCAATATAAACTGACAGCACCATCATCGAAATCACACCCGTCTTGCTGTGTACAACCTGCCGCCAAGGCTGCAGGAGATGCGGCTTGCGCATTGCGTATAGAAAAAAAGCAAGAGTGCTCAGCAACAGACTAAAGAGCAGGATATCCGTAAGTAAAAAGACCGGCTTACCAAGCATGTATCTAGCCAAGTCTTATTCTGGGATCAACAATAGTGTAAGAAATATCCGTCAACAGCAAACCGATGATATATAAAAAAGCCCCCAGAAAGACCATAGCGCGCACGATGGCAAAATCCTGCCGGTTGATGGCGTCAATGGTATAGCTACCTAACCCCGGTATACCAAAGAAAGACTCGGTTATTAAGCTGCCCATAAATAACAACGGTAAGATCACCACCACCCCGGTAAGAATAGGGATAAGCGCATTGCGCAAGACGTGCCGAAATAATACTACCTGTTCCGAGATACCCTTAGCACGCGCCGTGCGCACGTAATCCTTGTTGATTTCCTCGAGAAATACGGTTCGATACCATCGTGTACTGGAGCCAATCCCACTAATGACGCCAATCATCACCGGAAGAATCAGAAACTTGATTCCGAAAATTCCGCTGTCAAAACCCGATATGGGCACGATACGTAAAACTTTACTCATGATGAATTGTCCGCCAATGATATAAAACAGGCTTGAGACCGACATTAGTGCTACGCATACGACTACTGCCCAATAATCGATGTAAGTTGCACGAAAAAATGCGATCAGTAATGCGAACGTAATAGCCACCAGCAATCCGATTATCAACTGCGGTACGGCAATAGCCAAACTTGGCCACATGCGCTGACTGATATCAAAGCTGATGTCGCGGCCGCTATCGGAACGCCCGAAATCAAATACAAATAATCGGACCGACTTGATATAGAAAATAGTCTTGGTAATTTTCTCTACACCCGCCTTCTCAGTATTATAAAACAATGGATAGTGATAGCCGCGTTCACTCTTCCAGTCTTCAATCTGCTGCTCCGTGACATGCTTTTCTCCTAAAAACATGCGTGCCATATCATCAGGCGAGTTCACTATAAAAAATAACAGAAAGGTAATAACGTTGACGCCAATGAGAATTGGAAATGCATACAAGATGCGGCGCGCGATGTATGCGATCATCTCACTGCACTCCGTTCACGCCGGTAAAATTCAACTATTGCCGGAATAAAAGAGATAACCAAAAGTACAAATAAAAGAACCAAAGGAAAGTAATTCGGCTGATTCCATTCCGCACGTTTTACCTTCCTCAAATCCCCGTCCACGCGCTTGTATTTCAAAAGATTGTTGGCCATCAAGTTAGGTTTTACGTTTTTATACCAACTGTGAAATAGAGAAAATGCCTTGGGATGAAATCCCCACAACCATGGTGCATCACGCCGTAAAATTTCAGTCATTTGCTGGATAATATATAAGCGTTTACGGCTGTTTTTGATATTTTTCATCTGCTCAAACAAGCGGTCAAACTCGGGGCTTGCGTAATTGGCCGCGTTTTCGCCGTGGTGCTTCACCTTCCCATTCGGCCCGTACAAAAGAAAAAGGAAATTCTCAGGATCAGGATAATCGGCGTTCCAGCCCCATTGGAAAATTTGACTGGTGCCATTACGCATTTTTTCCTGGAACCGGTTATAGTCCGTTGCACGAATTACCAACTGAATGCCCAGTTTTTGGTATTGCTTCCGCATCCAGTTAAGCTGCGCCTTGGCATCCGATGACGCTGCCGGCGTATCAAAATTCAAAATAAGAGGCCTGTTAGTCTTGGCATCAATGCCATCTTTGTAACCGGCCCTTGCCATCAGCTCCTTGGCATACTCGATACTTTTTCTTTTAGGTTCGCCGTTCATCCAGTCATATACATAGGGATTCACTCCTTTTTCACCTGCGACATGTCCAAATATTCCGGGCGGAATCGGGCCTTGAGACGCGATGCCACGTCCATTGGCAAAGATGGAAATATATTCTTCATAATCTACCGCGATGGAAATCGCACGCCGTAACAGACGCGCTCGCTGCGAGTACCCTCCCACTACAGGGTCCATCATGTTAAATCCCATATAAAAAATGGACGTCGCTATTGCAGTCTGCAATTGAATACCCTTGTTTCGCATCCGTTCCGTCAACTGTACGTCGCCCGTGGAACTAAACTGTATGGCCTGATCAAAACTATCCGAAGTCACCCCAGATGCATCGTAATAGCCTTGCAAAAATTTATTCCAATATGGAATGTTCTCTTTTTCCAGGCTATAGACTGCTTTATGCACAAGCGGCAATTGCCTGTTGGCGTCTGCTAACAGGCCTGCCACAAAATCTGTCGGTTCACCTCGTGATGGATAACGCTCACCGTGAAAATTTGGATTTATCTCCATTACCATGCGTAAATTCGGATTATTCTCAGTCAACATGAAGGGGCCTGTGCCTATCGGATACCAATTAAGTGAAATATTACGTTCTTCCATACCGGGCTGGCTGTAAAACTTTTCAGCTTCCCACGGCATGGGCGAAAAAAAAGGCATTGCAAGCCAATATACCAGTTGCGGATACTGCCCCTTGATTCGGATTCGATAAGTATAGCGATCAATTGTACTAACTCCTGTCAAATCCACAGGGCGCAAATCATGCCAAGCGGCATCCTTATCCCCGTATAGCTCACCGACCTGATTACGGAACTCGTCAAAACCGACAATATATTCACGTATAACACCGGCAATGGGTGAATGTAAAAAAGGACTGGCAATTCGCTTGATCTGATAGACATAATCCGAGGCAGTCAACTCACGTGAACCGTGATGGTCGAAGTCATGCAACGTATGAACGTTTTTCAGGTCAGCTTTTGTCAAGCTTAAATAGAAAGGATTATTCTCATCATCTACTGCCAAGGCAGGATGAGGTTGATAGTAGATTCCCGGTTGAATTGAAATCGTATATTCAGAGAAAACAACCTGGGCAGCCTGGTCTTCGTATACTTCCTCGCCATTATTATTAAAGTAACGTACCTGCGGTAATTCCCTTGCAGTCAGTGGAATCAAGGTATAAGGGCGTAATAGATAATGATATTGCAATGGAGGCTCATAGATTTGTGCAATAAACTGATACTCACTTGCACTGTACGAACTCACCGGGTCCAGACGCTTGGGGCGTTCGCTGAAAGACGAGTAAATTACGTTCGACGTTCCGGATTCACTTGGATAAGGATTATTCCAGACGCCATCACTGCATGCGCCAAGCACGTACGTGATAAAAATTGAAAAAAAGATAGTGAAACGGCTGTTCACGCAATGAGTTTATGCTAATCCAACGATGACTGGTGAGGCCTTGCCTATATGGTGATTATAAACTATTCACCAATCAAAATGATTCAACCGGAGCATTTTAAGAGCATCCTCAGCGTCGAAAGCGCCAGTTCGAGTAACGCAATACACTTTTCAGTTTCCATATCTGAATAATAGTGGATAATAACCGGGAACTAAGTGGGAGCAATCGTGGGTTTTTTAGCTGGAAAACGCGCCTTGGTCATAGGCATTGCGAGTAACCGATCAATTGCCTGGGGCATTGCCGCGGCGATGAAGCGTGAAGGTGCCGAACTTGCCTTTACCTATCAAAACGAAAAACTCAAACCTCGCGTAGAAAAACTTGCCCAGGAATGTGGTGCCGAAATTGTTCTACCCTGCAACCTGGAAAGCGATGATGAAATTATTCAACTGTTCAGTGACCTGGGCAGCTTCTGGGAGAGCCTGGACATCCTCGTACACTCTGCCGCCTTTGCACCCAGAGAAGAACTTGCAGGCGATTTTGTAGACTCGACTACGAGAGAAGGTGCAAAAACTGCACATGACATCAGCAGCTACAGCTTGACCGCCCTGGGTAAAGCTGCACGTCCCATGATGAAAGGTCACGGTGCCATCGTCTCACTTACCTACATGGGATCAGTTCGCGCTATGCCAAACTATAACGTCATGGGCCTTGCCAAGGCCAGCCTCGAGGCGAACATCCGCTATATGGCCTATGCGCTCGGACCTGATGGTATTCGTGTGAACGGCATATCAGCGGGGCCTATCCGTACCCTTGCGGCTGCTGGCATTGGGGATTTTCGCATGATGCTGGAGCACGTTGAACAAAATGCGCCCCTGCGTAAAAACATTACCATCGAAGAAGTTGGCAACACCGCTGCATTTTTATGCTCCGACCTTGCCAGTGGCATCACTGGAGAAATTACTTACGTAGACGCCGGATTCAATATCGTGGGCATGTCAGGCTACAGCTGAAAAGCTCGCCTATCATGAAAAAAATTCGCGTGCCTCTACACTGGCTATAGAAGCAATCAAGCAGCCAGGACTCCCTTCTCCCCTTCCGTCCTCGCAATAACCACCGCTCCGCAGGAATCGCTAAACACGTTGACACTGGTGCGGCACATATCCAGCACACGATCCACCGCCAAGATCAAACCGATTCCTTCAGCAGGTAATCCGATGGCTGCGAGAATAATAGCAATGGCGACCAGGCTTGCAGAAGGAATACCTGCCACACCGATAGACGTCATCAGTGCAAGTATGACAATGGATACTTGCTGCGCGACGGTTAAATCCAACCCATAGGCTTGCGCGATAAAGATCGCGGCCACACATTCGTACAAGGCCGTACCATCCATATTTACCGTTGCCCCCAGTGGTAATACAAAACTGGTCACGCGGTTGGAAACACCTGCGCGATTCTCCACGCAATCAATCGTCACCGGCAAAGTTGCAGAAGATGACGCCGTAGAAAACGCGGTTAGCAAGGCCGGTGCCATAGCCTGGTAATGTTTGACAGGACTTACCCTGCCAACAAACCACAACAATAGCGGCATGACTACAATAATATGGATAAGTAACGCGATGAGCACCGTAAAGAAAAAGACCAACAGCGGTTTGAACGCCTCAACCCCGGAAACAGTGACAACCTTGGCCACTAATGCAAACACGCCAATAGGAGCAAACCTCATCACCAAGTCTGTAATCAACATCATGACGTCAAATACGCCTTGCCAAAACGACTGCAACATCTGGCCGGTTTCCTTTTTGACTCTGGTAATGAAAAATCCGAATAACAGGCTAAAAAATATGATTCCCAGCATCTGCCCCTGTGCCGCCGCAGAAATAACATTCGTTGGAATCATGCGTAGAAAAATACCGACCACGTCGGACGCTGACTTGCCCTCCACTTTTGCAGTAACCTCACTGGTATCCGCACTCAGTCCGAGAACTTCCTTGGCTGGTTCCCCGTTAATAACGCCCGGTTGTATGATATTGACTAAAGTAACACCGATCAGAATGGCGAATGTGCTGGTAATCACATAATAGCCAAGTGTTTTGCTCCCAAGACGCCCAAAGGCATCACTGGACCCCAAGCCACTTACACCAACGATGATCGATGACGTTATCAACGGCACAATAATCATTTTCAGTGCATTCAAGAACAGCTTACCGACAAAATCAAAAACCGAGAGCAGCGAAACGCCTAAGAAGGTAGTTTCAGGACTGACAGCCCAGCCAATGAGCACTGCAAGCAGCAATGCGATAAGAATTTGCCAGTGAAGTTTAAGTTTCATGAGAAAATGTCAGTATAGGGGTAATGATACTCCATATTCCAACTTACAGGTTATTTTCAAATACTTGTACATCAGCGTCGCCCTTGATCGCCTTGACAATTGCATTGAATTCTCTGCGGCCATAGTTCACCCCCGGGGACAACTGCGAAATTTCTTCAACATCGCGTTGTTCGGCACCATCTGTAACCTTCTGCAACTCTACCAATGCAAAATTTCCATCTGGCAGTGCCACGCCATCGGACGTAAATTGATCGGCTGCCGGCCGAGGCAGCTTGAAAGCACGCTTGGCAATCATATAAGGCACACGCTTATCGTCACGGCGCAATGCGCTGTGACTGACTAGTTCGAGCGAATTCTCCATGGCCACATTTTTCAAGGAAGCGCCAGCTTGCATCTGCGCAAGTATCGCCCGTCCCCTGGTAGCGGACTGTTCGGCTGCCTTACGCATAGCAATCACCTTGCCGATTTCTCCGCTTACATCAGCTAACGACTTTTGCTCAGATGGCTTATGCTCAAGTAACCGAAAAGCGATGACATGACCATCTGCAACTTCGACCAGGTCACTGTTCAGCCTCTCGCTCAGAATATCATCGGAAAATGCCAGTGTTCGTACCTTTGGATATGCGAATATGCCAGCATTGTCGTCGGGAGCCAGCCAGCCAGTTTCCTTGATATCCAGGCCGAAGCTTTCCGAGGCCTCCTGTAAATCATCAGGCTGCTCAACGACCAGGTTGGCCAGTTCGTCTGCAATTTCAATGAAACGTTGTTGGGCCAACTGGCTCTTGGATTCATTGATGATCTGTTCTTTCACTTCCTCAAAAGGTTTTTGTTTGGCAGCTTGTATCTCATCCAGCCGTAGTATCCGGACACCTTGTCCAGTACGAACAGGGCCACTGTGCTCGCCAACATTCAACGAAAACAAGGCCTCTTCCAACTCCGCACTGGCAAAATCACCTGCACCAATAAAGCCAATCTCTCCCCCCTTTTCCGCGGACAAGCTGTCCTCGGAATACTGCGCGGCCAATTCGGTGAATGAAGCACCTTCTTTTAATTTTTCGACGAGCTCATTGGCCTTATCCAATGCCTCATCCCATTCAATGGCATCTGCCGCAACCCCATCAGGCACCTTGAGTAAAATATGTCGCGCCCTACGTAATTCAGTGGTCATATAACGTTCCGGCTGTGACTCAAAAATGGAGCGCGCGTCTTCCACCGCAACGTGGATTCGGTCCTGCAACTCTTCTTCCCTAATCTCAATATAAACAAGTTTTACTTGTTCAGGGGTTCGATATAGTCGTTCGTTTTCCCGGTAGTAATCATCAATTTCTTGTGCGGAAACGGCCACTGCCTCAGGGTCAACCTTAATCAACGCATACTCAATATCCCTGGACTGTTCGGAGAGTCTTTGAAAATGCTGTAAGTCCTTTTTCGGCATGAACGAAGACGCCATCAATGAAACCTCAAACTGCTTTAACTTGTCCTCCTCACGCAGTTCAGTCTCAAATTGAGTCGTACTGTAGCGTTGCACCTGCAACAAACGCTCATATAAATTCGGATCAAACTGTCCATCCCTTTGAAATTGAGGTACCCGTTGAATTATGTTGCTCAAACGAGCATCACTGACTTGAAATCCGGCGTCATTTACTTCCCTACGCAACAACTCAACCTCCAACATGGCATCCAGCACCTCTCTCTTGACGACGTTTTCATCAGGATAGAGCAAGGCGTAATGATCACCCAGGTCAGATCGCAATTTTTGCTTATATCGTTGCAGTTGACTATTAAATTCAGGCAGTGAAATTTCACTGCCATCAACGTCTGCTACGGACACCGTACCGGCACCAAAGTATTCCTGGATTCCCCATAATGCGAAAGAGATCACCAACAAACCGATAATAATATACGCGACAAGACTGCTGGCTTTATCCCGGATTTTGATAAGCATGGCTAATATTCAGGGCAGGAAATTTATTTCCGAAACTATTTCAAGAGCCGAAATACACGCGACTGCACTTCAAGTACAGCCAGGACAAGTGGCGGAGTGGACGGGACTCGAACCCGCGACCCCCGGCGTGACAGGCCGGTATTCTAACCAACTGAACTACCACTCCGTTATAGTTGGTGGGTGCTGAGGGATTCGAACCCCCGACATCCGCCTTGTAAGGGCGACGCTCTACCAGCTGAGCTAAGCACCCCCAAAAAGGCGGGCTAGTTTACTTTATCTTTCAGCCCTTTGCCAGCTTTGAAGCTCGGCACTTTTGAAGCCTTGATCTCAATGGTTTCACCCGTGCGTGGGTTGCGACCCGTGCGCGCACTACGCTGCTTCACTCGAAAAGTTCCAAATCCGGCCAACGAGACGGCATCACCTTTACTTAAGGCTTCTGAGATTGAATCGATCACGGCATCCACTGAACGCGTACTATCCGCTTTGGAAAGATTCGTCCTATTAGCAACTGCATTAGTAAGTTCATTTTTGTTCATTGAACCAAGCTCCTCCTAGAGGTTGATGTGCGCCTAAGCGACTACAAGTTAAATTTAAGAAACGATATTAAGAGTTCGCAAATCCCTGATATTAATTTCGCACAGGTACAAGTGAAAAATTTTTTACTGGTCGATATTTGACAATCGAGCAATCAACAAAACGTCAAGTGCAGTTGTTATACCAAGTATTTTCAAAGCAAGTCAACAACTGGACACTTAATGCGCTTGAATCGGTTTACTTTTTTGCGAAGACTTCTTACTTTTTGCCTGAACAGCATCAACGATATCAGGTTCCTCCAGAGGTTCCGGCATTTTAACCAGGGCCACCTGGAGCACTTCATCAATCCATTGAACCGGAATGATTTCAATCTTCTGTTTAATATTTTTGGGAATCTCAATTAAATTCTTTTCATTTTCCTTGGGAATTAATACCGTCTTGATCTCACTTCGATGGGCGGCCAGGAGTTTCTCTTTCAAGCCACCAATGGGCAAAACTTCACCACGCAGAGTGATTTCTCCGGTCATCGCCACGTCCGCCCGCGCTGGTATTTTCGTGAGCGCGGATACTATTGCCGTAGTCATACCGACACCGGCACTGGGACCATCTTTTTTCACGGCGCCTTCGGGCACATGAATATGTATGTCCGCCTTTTCATAAAAATCGGCACTGATTCCCAACATCGCAGCACGGCTACGCACGACGGTATGTGCAACCTGTATTGACTCCTGCATAACATCTTCCAATTGGCCGGTACGACTGGTCTTACCTTTACCGGGAACTACAACGGCTTCAATCGTAAGCAATTCGCCGCCTACCTCGGTCCAGGCCAAACCCGTCACCTGTCCAACCTGGTCATTTTCTTCAGCCAAACCATAGCGAAAGTGTTTTACACCAAGATACTTCTGTAACGTTCCCGGCGTAACAATAGTTCTTTCCTTACGTTTACCCAGCACCAGTGATCTCACTACCTTGCGGCAGATTTTTGAAATTTCCCTTTCAAGATTACGTACCCCTGCCTCGCGCGTATAAAAGCGAATGATATCGCGAATGGCCTTTTCCCTGATATGAATTTCAGTTTCCTTCAAGCCATTTGCCTTGAGTTGTTTAGGCACGAGATAGCGCGTTGCAATGTTTTTCTTCTCATCCTCGGTATAACCGGGAAGACGGATAACTTCCATACGGTCCAGTAAAGGCCCTGGAATATCCAGGCTATTTGCAGTCGCCACAAACATGACGTCAGACAAGTCGAAATCGACTTCCAAATAATGATCTGCAAAAGTGTGATTTTGTTCCGGGTCAAGAACTTCCAACATTGCCGAAGCCGGGTCACCACGAAAATCCATCGCCATCTTGTCAATTTCATCAAGCAGAAAAAGCGGATTACGCACGTTGATCTTGGACAGGCTTTGAATAATCTTCCCAGGCAACGAGCCGATATAAGTGCGCCGGTGGCCTCGAATCTCGGCTTCATCACGCACTCCGCCCAAGGACATGCGCGTAAACTTTCTGCTGGTGGCTCGCGCAATCGACTTCCCGATTGAGGTTTTACCTACGCCCGGCGGGCCTACCAGGCACAAGATGGGGCCCTTGGATTTCCGCACCCGCTGTTGCACGGCGAGATACTCAATGATGCGCTCTTTTACTTTTTCCAGGCCGTAGTGATCCTCTTCCAGGATTTTTTCAGCAACGCTCAAATCTCTACGAACTTTCGACCTCCTCTTCCAGGGCACGCCGACCAACCAGTCAATATAATTGCGCACCACGGTAGCTTCAGCCGACATCGGAGACATCATCTTGAGCTTATTAAGCTCTGCGGTAGCCTTCTTTTTGGCCTCTTTTGACATACCGACTTTCTTGATTTTTTCGGCCAATTCATCTATTTCGTTCGGTGCTTCTTCAGCATCCCCCAACTCTTTTTGAATGGCTTTCATTTGCTCATTCAAATAATACTCACGCTGCGACTTCTCCATTTGCTGCTTGACCCGGCCACGAATCCGCTTTTCTATTTGCAACATGTCGAGTTCGCCTTCAATCAAGCTCACGAGATGTTCAAAACGTTCTCGAACCTTATCGATTTCAAGCACACGTTGCTTTTCATCAAGTTTCAAAGACATATGTGCAGCGATAGTATCTGCAAGGCGAGCGGGGTCATCGATTCCTGCCAACGAAGTCAAGACTTCGGGCGGTACTTTTTTATTGAGCTTTACGTACTGTTCGAACAGGCTTGTTACAGAACGCTCCAGGACTTCTATCTCTTTTTCATCTTCACCCTGATCATCCGTCTCAAGTAATGAAATCTGTGCACTGAAAAACTCCTTGTCGTGCACGTAACGCAAGATCTGTGCACGACGCACGCCTTCAACCAACACCTTGATCGTGCCGTCCGGTAATTTCAATAATTGCAAAACCGTCGATAACGTACCTATTCGATGAATGTCACCTTCATCAGGCTCATCAGTCTCGGCATTTTTTTGTGCTACCAGCAAAACTTGCTTGTTAGCCGACATGGCAGCATCCAGGGCTTTAATCGACTTTTGTCTACCTACGAATAAGGGTATGACCATATACGGATAAACCACCACGTCGCGAAGCGGCAAGACGGGTACAGTCTGCATAGACTCATCGATAACTTCTGCAGGTATTTGCTTTTCCGTCATGAGTACCTCTTGAACAAGCTACAGGGTAATAGTTAGTGTCATCATCAATTAAACAACCAAGCTCGCGTTCGTGGGGGCCGCTATTATCAAGATGGGGGCGTGCGAGTATAAATTCAAGCCTTCTCGAATACGGCCAGTTGCCGCCGGGGACGATTTAACCGTCCGATGCAGCCTTCTCGTACTCCGAACCCTCATAGATCAAATAAGGTTTTGAGTCCCCAAGAATGACCGATTCATCAACAACTACCTTACTGATGCTGTCTTGCGAGGGCAGATCATACATGGTCTCCAGCAGCACGTTTTCCAATATGGTGCGTAATCCTCGCGCGCCGGTCTTGCGGTCCATTGCCTTGCGTGCAACCGCACAGAGGGCATTTTTACGGAACTCTATCTCTACGCCCTCCATCTCAAAAAGGCGTTTATACTGCTTGACGATTGCATTCTTCGGCTCAGTCAGAATTTGTACCAGTGCTTCCTCGTCAAGTTCCTTCAACGTTGCAACAACGGGCAAACGCCCTACAAACTCGGGAATAAGACCGTATTTGATCAAATCTTCAGGCTCAACGTGAGGCAGAGTCTCGCCTATCCTGTTAACGGCATTGCCCTTATTGCGCAACTCCGCAGAAAACCCGATACCACTTTTTTCCGTTCGGTCCAGAATTATCTTATCAAGCCCGGCAAATGCCCCCCCGCAAATAAACAGGATGTTGCTGGTGTCTACCGACAAAAACTCCTGCTGCGGGTGCTTGCGTCCACCCTGTGGAGGTACAGACGCAATGGTGCCCTCAGTCAACTTCAATAATGCCTGCTGTACACCTTCACCGGATACATCACGAGTAATGGATGGATTATCCGACTTGCGGGAAATCTTATCGATCTCATCGATATACACGATGCCTGTCTGCGCCTTGTCAACGTCGTAATCACATTTCTGCAACAACTTCTGAATAATATTTTCAACGTCCTCACCGACGTAACCTGCCTCGGTCAACGTAGTCGCATCCGCAATCGTGAAAGGGGCATTCAGCAGACGTGCCAGCGTTTCTGCCAGTAACGTTTTACCCGACCCGGTAGGACCTATTAAAAGAATATTGCTTTTCGCAAGTTCGACTGCATTTTTGCCGGTATTGCGCGCATCCATCCGCTTGTAGTGGTTATAAACCGCGACGGACAAAACCTTCTTGGCGCGATCCTGGCCAACAACATACTCATCAAGGATAGCGTTAATTTCTGCGGGCTTGGGAAGCTTTGCACTCCCCGTGGGAGACTGATCCTGCATCTCCTCACAAATAATGTCATCACACAACTCAACGCATTCATCGCAAATAAATACGGACGGGCCGGCAATAAGCTTGCGCACTTCATGCTGGCTTTTGCCACAAAAAGAACAATACAGGAGTTTACCGTTATTCTGATTCTTAGTTGTGTTGTCGTTACTCATAGCAACTTACCAAGCATTCAAAATTCAAGTACCGACGGAGATTCATGACCCGGGCAGGTGCCATTATACGCCTATTTACAGCCCTGTGCAGCACTCAGCTTGAAAAATTTGACCGCAATTAAGCAGGTACTCCCCTTATTCAATTGTCGAGAATTTCCCGACGTTTATGCAACACCTCGTCAATTAAACCATATTCTTTAGCCTCCGTGCTGTTCAAAAAATGATCACGTTCCGTGTCCTTGGCAATCCTCTTAACCGGCTGTCCCGTGTGCTTCGCCAATACGACGTTCAACTCTTCCCGAAGTTTCAGAATTTCTCTCGCGTGAATGTCGATATCAGACGCCTGCCCTTGGAATCCACCCATAGGCTGATGAATCATGATCCGCGAATGCGGCAACGCATAGCGTTTATTTTCTGCACCACCAGCCAACAGCAACGCCCCCATGCTTGCTGCCTGCCCTACGCACAAAGTACTGACATCGGTACTGGTAAATTGCATGGTATCGTAAATCGCCATGCCCGCGCTTACGGACCCACCCGGAGAATTGATATAAACGGAAACGTCTTTATCCGGGTTTTCGGACTCCAGGAACAACAACTGTGCGACAACCAAGTTGGCCATCTGATCTTCTATGGGACCGACAACAAAAATGACCCGTTCCTTCAACAAGCGCGAATAAATATCATACGCACGTTCGCCGCGAGCAGACTGCTCGACCACCATCGGCACGAGGTTCAGCGCCCGTGGGGTCGGCGCATAGGAGTCTGGATTTTTATTTGCCATGATAACTACCCTACCAGTAAAATTTTAAGACTGCTGATTAACAAACTCATTAAACGTGAACGACCTGGGGGTTTGCCTGGATTGTTCAAGCACCCATTCCACTACCTGCTCCTCCATAACAAATGATTCGACACTCGCCATGGCCTGATGGTTGCCTTGATAGTACTTGAGCACCTCATCCGGTTTAGCATAACCGGACGCAATCATATTTATATGATCATTTACCCTTTGGTTATCCAGCTTGATTTTATTGCGGTAAACAATTTCTCCGATAATCAAGCCGATCGACATCCTGCGCCTGGCTTCCTTTTCAAACATGGTGTCAGGTAATTCAGATTCATCCTTGACGCCTACTTGGCTCATACTTTGCTTGCGCAGCGCCTGTATCTCCTGCTGGATCAATGAGCCGGGAACCTCGATCTCGTTCGCCTCAACCAGGCATTGCATAACCTGTTCCTTGTCAAATACCTTTTTACGTCGTTTAGACTCAACGTCCATATTATCTTTAATCTGCTTCTTCAAGGCGTCCAGATTACCGTCTTCTATGCCGAACTCTTCGACAAAAGCACCGTCAAGCTCAGGCAACTTACCTGCCTCGACTTTTTTGACCTTGACTTCAAAAGTCGCCACCTTGCCAGCCAGGTGCCGCGGCGTATAATTTTCCGGGAAAGTAACCTGAAAGGACTTTGCCTCATCCTCCGCCATACCTTGAAGTTGCTCTTCAAATTCCGGCACTACCTCACCGTTACCTATTATAAGGGCAAAGTCCTCCCGGCTACCACCATCAAACTCTTCTCCGTCCATGGTACCCCTGAAGTCTATTGTGACCCGATCATCCTTCCTTGCAGCGCGGTCTATTTCATTCCACACCATCTTCTGCCTGCGCAGTTTTTCAAGCATGTCATCAACGTCTCCTGCGGTGATTTCGACGTTTGCGACCTCAATTTCAAGCTTGCTTGCATCAGCCAAATCAATTTCCGGATACACCTCAAACGTAGCAACGTACTTCAAGTCCTCGCCCTTGTTCAAATTCAATGGCTTGATGCTGGGGCTTCCGGCAGGTCGCAACTTCTGCTGAAGGACGGCTTCCTGGTAACTCGAATGCATGGCATCCTCGACAACCTCCTGAAACGCCTGCTTTCCAAAACGCTGCTTCACTACCGCCAGGGGCACCTTTCCAGGACGAAACCCCGAAATTTTTACCCGGCGACCTATACCCTGTAATTTTTTCTTCCAGGCGGAAGTAATTTCCTCGGCTGGCACTTCCACCGTCATCTTGCGCTCCAGGTTACCCGTGGTTTCTACAGATACTTGCATAAATACTTTGCCCAGCTACGTTTCAATAACGTCGTCTACTGTCGTTTTCCGTTATATGTGAAAGTTGGTGCGAAAGGAGAGATTCGAACTCTCACGGGTTACCCCACTGGCACCTAAAGCCAGCGCGTCTACCAATTCCGCCACTTTCGCAAATTTTCAGCGTTACTTTGTGCCAGTATACTGAACTCCTGTATATTATGGTCAAAACTCGAATATACTGACGCTCGGCATCCAGCCATCTCACCCATCAATCATTGCGCGTCACCATGCCGGCAATCCTTGTATTTATCGCTTTTTTTGCACTAGCACTACTGGGCGGAGCCATATCCTCTTACCCGGTATACCTGTTATTGACAAACTGGTTTGAACCAGACTTCCAACGTGTCGTCAGCCGCTGCGTTTTAGTCATTGCGATAATCTTGTTTATAGCATTGTTCAGGAGATTTGGCTTCAACTCATGGCATGAAATAGGCTTCAACTTAAACCGGATACTATTCTGGAAGCGGCTGCTAAAGGGTTTCGGCACAGGCATTTTAATCATGTTCCCCGTCATTGCAGGGCTGCTGATCTCTCACAACAGGGTTATCGACCCGGATTGGGACTGGTCGTTCAACGGCCTTTCTCTGCTCCTGGTAATGGCAACCATAACGGGGCTTTTAGTGGGCCTGATTGAAGAAACCCTGTTTCGCGGCGCAATGCTCAATGCAATTCAGCGATACAATTCCGCCTTATTTGCAGTAGTCACGACCAGTTTTATTTATGCCTTCATACATTTTCTACGACCCGAGATTCATCTTGATGCAAGCACGCTGGACTGGTCAAGTGGCTTTGCAGTAGTCAACAATGCCTTTTTAGCCTTATTACATCCAATACAAATAGTAGATTCCTTTATCGCGTTATTCCTTGCAGGGATGCTGCTCGCGATCATAAACGTTCGAGGCAATCAACTTGCTACCTGCATAGGAATTCATGCCGGCTGGGTATTTACCATCAAGGTCTTCAAACGGGCAACCGATTCAAATACTTCGTCTGAATATGCCTACCTGGCTGGCAACTATGATAACGTAATCGGCTATCTCGCTGCGGTTTGCATCGCCTTGACGATTGTTATTTATCTTGGCATGAGGAAAAGGACACCATCGCATTAGCTCGTACGACCTCGTATGCCCCGGTTTGTCCACGTAGTTGTGCTACCAAGTATGCATGGGGTGTGAGTTCCACAGTGCCTAAGTAGGAAACGCTATAGCGGTCTCTGTATTTCGCCACACCGTTGCCACCTTGCTCGGGATGGGGGCCTAAAATGACTGATGCCATCGAAACAGACTTTCGCTCCCAATTCTAGCTGTTTGCTGTAGAACGAATCTCGACAAGACTCCTCAAGCAATCGTAGATTTGCTCCCGTTCCACATGTAATCCGAGAATCTCAATAATCCGGTCATCAAATTTTTGCCTATCAGCTTGTTCCAATTCGTCAGCAACACCCAGAATTTTTCGACTCAACAAGGGTAAAAAACTATCGACTATTTCCTCTCTCTTCTTGTTATTGAGAATGCTCGGGTTAATCATATGCATATATGCCTCGATGCGATCCTTATTTAGGTCCAACGCCCCTAGTCCCCGGCCAAATCCCAAGCCTTCTATGATGAACATGCCAATACTACAATTCATCAAAGCATGAAATAATCCAATATCGATATCTGCTTTCGGCACAAGTCGTACCAAACGTTGGTCTACAAATGCAGGCGGATCAAGCCTTGCTACAAACAACCTGTCTCCGTAGTTTATGGACATCACCAACTCGGTTAGGCTGTCGGCATTCATTTCATACCAATGAATCGTACTTTGGGACAGCTTTTTGATGTTTTCAGGAGTACTGAATTGCCCTATCCAATTCAATGCTCCGTGATGCCCCAATTCTTGCAGTTCATCCAAAGTTCGAGAACACGAAAAAGCCTCTTTGGCTGCCTCTCCGGTCAATCGCACAAAATCCGCAGGACTTTTTGCCAAGGGTCGAATATATTCGGCTTCAATGCCGTGTCCCTCTGCTGGGTAGAACAGTGCATTCATTCCTCGTCTTTCGCCACGTCGGATCTGAAAATGTTCACTCAAGGGGACCAGCGGCAAATCCAATACCCAATCAGAATTGACGAACTGAGCAGTCCCCCCAAGACCATGTCTGCGAAAATGAGAAAGGCGCACTGGACTGATTGTACGTATACTCATAGTTTCAGAATGAGCTTGTCCCAGCTCAATTTGAGCGGCGGCAATTCGCTGATCTTCCTCTTCTTCGAACTTCTCCAATGGTCGCTTCAAGACAATAAATTTGATATCCCCACTAGCCGTATTAGGATTTTTCTTCTTCTCCATAATCAAAATGTTCGTTACTACATCGCTACTTTGGAACCATCGTCCTGCACCCGAAGTAATGACAAATTTCAGGTCATAATACCGGCTGAGAGAATCGTAGAACGCATCACCCCAATCTGTGCCAAGCCAAGCATTAGTAATTATTATGCCAAGTCTACCGTGATCGGCCAGCAAGGGATGCAAAGCAAACGGTAGATATGCAGCAACATCCGCCCGACCAGAAAACTCTTGCCCGTCTCGCTTTAGCTGCTCGGTTATGCTGCGAATCGCATTTCTATATCGTGCTCGCCCAGCCTGAGCTACAAAGGGAAGGTTGCACGCAATAGCTTGAAACAAACCCATACGCTTTACGAACGGTGCGCCATTCGCTGGGTTCTGGAATTCTAGCTCCGTCGTTGGATCTAAGGAGAACGCATCCTGTTGAAATATACGCAAGGGAACATTCATCAAACTTGGATTTGCAAGTGCGAAGGTGGCAATCTGAGTCGCTTGCGGGTCCTGATCGCCAGCAAACACTGACCTCGCTGCGTCCGCTGGTAGTACACCAAAGCTTAGCTTCTGTTCCAAAGCTGCTCGCGCAATTGTTCCACTCCCGCAACAAGGATCAAGAAAGCGGTCGGAAACAATATCTCTAAGGCAAAGATTAACCAGAACTCTAGCAAGCGGCATGGGTGTTGGGTATTGCCCACGCAGCTTCCGTCGGGCGACCTCGACCGTAGCTTCTAGGATTCTGGCAAGCTGATGCTGATTGACCGACCCAACTCTCAGGTCTATCAGCAGACGATTGAATTGCTTAAGTTCGTGCCAAGGCTTATCGGGGAGAGTGGACAAGGCTAAACTGTCAGAGAAAATAGTCCAAAAGTTACAATCTTTAGACAACTGTTTAAATAATTGTAGAGCTTGTACCGGTGTGGTTTGATCTTGAATGTGAGATACTCGCCGTGCTCTCGAGTCCTTTTCCCTCAAAATATGTGCAAACAGAATTTTAGCAATCCAGTTGACAATAACAGCTTGTGCGAGCACCGGCTCCATATGAGTTCCAAGATATTCGGTTTGGAACTGGTTCCACCACAGTGTCATTCTCGCACGGAGTTCAGCATCGCGCTTCGCAGACTCCTTCAAGGCTTGCTCTACTAAGCCTGTATTTTCCATAATCAGAGTAGTGATCCCACCACTACGATATGAGTCTATAAACTGGCGACCTTCCAGAACTCCTCTGTCGAATAAGTCGTTGAGATAACCAACAATGCTTCCTGCTACCTGCTCCCATCGTTGTCGATTGGAAGCGACGCTTTCTCGGTCCGTGATATCTGCTAGGTCCGACCATGTGTTTTCTAGAACATAGTTTTCACTGGCTTGAGATCGTACAAACAGATGTGCGACAGATACATTCCAAAGCAGAAAGCTATCCAGGCCAAGTACTCTTGCCTTTGCCTCGGCATTTCGTCGAAACTCGATGTCGTGGATGCTCGTGTCTGGCATCTTGAGCTCCCACCCTTGAAGGATGCAGGCCGTCGACCTATCACCAAAAAGGAGCACGTCTGGGAACAATGCGCCGCCGTCGGTACGTATAGTGCGCTCGCCCCCTGCATCTTTGATGGGACGCTCGCTTTGCTGAACAAGGTGTTTCAGGTAGCTAATGAGATCGATTGCCCACGACCGTTCATTGTACGCCGTTCCAAGCGAGGTCATACAACTTCTTTCAGGGATTGGCGAATGGTCGCATCTACGTCAACCATGCCTCTCCGGCCTATTGCACCTGACCCCACATTGGCTTGTAAATCGGAATATAAAGGAGCGGGCTCGTCCATTTGCTCAATTGCGGTCTCGACTTCTGCAAGCCTGATCCTTGCAACCTCCATGTAGTCGATGCGCTCTTCCTTGAAAAGGTGAACTTCTTCGTTTTTTTCGATTCCGATGAAATGTCGTCCTTCTAGTGCAGCGGCTACTAGAAAGCTACCACTACCGAATGCATTATCTAACACAAGATCACCTTCGCCAGTGAATAAACGAATAAGGTAGCGCCCTAGTGCCACTGGCTTTTGTGTTGGATGCCAAACACGGCCACCCGCTTCGCTCTCGGCCGTTTTACAGTAGAGTGTGTCTGTTGGGAAACGCTCGCCATTGCTCTTGACTTGAACAGGTTTGAAATCTCCATAGCTACCTGTGTATTGATCTTTCCTAACTCCTTTGTTATACGGTTTTCCGTACGACATTACTGGTCGATAATCAGGCTGGCTTTGATAAAATATACATACGTCTTCGTGTTGCCGCAGGGGTTGTCGGCGAGCATTGAGGAAATTTGTTGGTTTGCTCTTAATCCAAACAAACTTGTATCGAAACCAAGGCTCATTACTAAGTATAAGGCGTGCGGTGAAAATACCTTGCGAAAATAAAGCTATCACGCCTCTTGGCTTAACGATGCGACGATACTGTTGCCAGAGTTGTTCAAGGGAAATGACGCTATCCCATTTGTTTTGTGTCGTACCGTAAGGGAGGTCGCACAGCACCAAATCAACTGAGTGATCGTCGAGCGATTTCATTACTTCGAGGCAGTCGCCTTGATGAAGCTGCCCTCGCACATACTTCATTTTGAGGAAGGCCCCTGAGTAGTCGTGTACCGATCTGGGAATTCCAGTGTCAACTGCGCAGATTCGCGTTGTAGCAGGTCACGGATGGCACGGCGTCCCAGCCACGCGAGAGACCGGTCTGATTTAGCAGCTATCTGTTGAAGCGCCCGGTACTCTGCTTCTTCAAGATTGACCGTGATGCGATTCTTGGCTGAAATCCGCCTTGCTCCTTTACTAAATGCTGCATCATGCAGCATTCTGAGGATAGCGTAACAAAAAGTGGACATCAAGACAAGATACCGCTGATGCGCTTGATGATCATAGTGTTCCCAGATAAGATCGCGTCCTGAGAGTGTAACGGGTTCGAGATCGATAACTAGTTGAAAACACAGAATTTTAGCTACGCTCTCGGTTAGATGCGGAACCGAGAACCCAGCACCCCGGGTGCGTGGGGTGAGCGATGGGGATCGAACCCACGACCACAGGAACCACAATCCTGCGCTCTACCAACTGAGCTACGCTCACCACTGCAAGGCGAATACTAACTTATTTGAGCAAGGCGCGCATGGCTGCGCCAAAGACTGGCGCGCCCGAGAGGACTCGAACCTCTAACCCTCGGCTTAGAAGGCCGATGCTCTATCCAGTTGAGCTACGGGCGCCTTTTGACAATGCAGTGTATAGGAATGCGAAAGGGTTTTATAAAAAATGTGGAAAACGGTGGCGCAGTCTGGAGTGAGCGGGGGAAAATCACCAGTCGGAGTGGTTGCGCGATGGCATATCGGCAGTTTACGCTAAACCAAACTTGCGTATACTCACCAAGCCTTCGCAATCAATACAACAGCAGTCAAGCAGTGTCCAGACTTACCCCTTATGTAATCAGGCTGTTATCGATACTGCCGTTACGTTTTTTGTACGGCCTGGCCTGGCTGTCATACGTGCTGCTGTTTTACGTCCTTGTAACCCGCAGGCGCCTTGCGTTACAGAATCTCAAGGCCGCTTTTCCAGGACGTTCCGCATCCGAGCACCTGCAACTGGCCAAAAAACACTACAAAAACATGTGCATGGTCATTGCAGAAATCATCAAGTCACCCGGTTTAAGCAAGCAACAACTCAAACAACGGGTGGCATTCAAAAACGCGGAAATCCTGGAAAGATACTTATCCGATAACCAATCCGTAATCATAGTAACTGCTCACCACTGCAACCCGGAATGGGCATTGCTGGCATGCACGCAGCATTTCAATTACCCGGTGGACGTCATTTATCGCACCCAGCGCATCCCGTGGCTGGAAAAATTTTTCTACGAGTTGCGCACCAACTTTGGCATCACACCCCTGACCAAGAAAGATTGCATCATGGAATCGGTGAAACGTGCAAAAATCACACGGATAGTCACTTTGGCTGCGGACCAGTCTCCACGGAGAAGTGACGCGCTTTACTGGCAAACGTTTCTGCATCGCGAAACCGCCTTTCATACCGGCACCGAGAAAATCGCGCGGGCATTCAAATATCCACTGATATTCATGTCCATGAAAAGAAAACGAAAAGGCTACTACGAAGCGGCATTCAAGCTGCTGGTGGCACCGCCTTACTCCGGGCAACCGATCATGCAGAAATACGTGAACGAATTGGAAGCCTTGATAAACGCAAGCCCCGAAGACTGGCTATGGACTTATCGCCGCTGGAAGATCAAAAGGCCGATATACGGCTGATCACTCAAGGCGTCATCGCAGAGTACGCGCGCCTTTGTAACAGCAGGTAGATTGCAGCAGAAATTCCCGAGGAGCCAAACAATACGCTCATGATGACAATCTGGTATTTTGCCGCAACAAGCGGCTCCACACCAGACAGGATCTGCCCGGTCATCATGCCGGGGACAGCCACCAGCCCCACCGCAAGAAAGATATTGATCGAGGGGATGAGCGACGCAGTGAAGGTGCTGTTGCGCGCCTGCGTATAATCCGCGACGACGGACAGGTCAGATTCGAAGCGCTCCGCGGCAAGGCTCACGGTATTCATGGCATTAGAGAAAATCATGCCCGCAATAGGGATGACGTATTGCGGCTGATACCAATAGTCGGCTTCAAAAACCGCCAGGATTGTCAACGCGAGCGTGGATATTCCACCAATACAAATTGCAAGCAAAGACTCCAGGAACAGGCGAGTTGATTTCTTTTTGAGTGGTCTTAATGCGATCCAACTCGCAATCAACAGCATCACCGCCAATACAAGCAGCACGATAGCGGGATTGTCCAAGGCAAAAATCAAGGTCAAGGCGTACCCGACCGCAATCAACTGGATCAGCATTCGTACCGACGCATAAGCCGCTGTTTTACTATTCAATGACCACAGCGCAAGAATGGCAATCACGGCAATGATGGGAATCATGGCTATAACAAGATTTATCAACTCGATATCATGGGCATACATTTTCATGGTTTTTCACCGTTACGTACGACTAGGCGTTTCTCCGAATCAACTCGGCCAGACCCGCGATGGTAGGACGTTCAACCAGGTCCGTAATTTCTATTTTTTCAGGATACAACTCATCCAGGCCGGCGTGTATTTCCACCAATGCCAACGAACTGGCACCAAGTTCCAGCAAATTATCGTGAATAGAAAAAGACTCATCCGGCAGGGCTTCCTGGCAAATCTGCATGATCGAATCTACAACCTCATCGTCATGCTTTGCGTGACGAAGGTGTTCCGTTTCTTCACTTGTCAAAGCCTTTAACCGACCGACAACCTCATCATATACTCCGGTCAAATAATTCTCGGCAAGCAGAGTGCGCTGAACTTTCCCGCTGGTGGTTTTCGGTATCTTTTTGACGGGGACAACCTGGTGCAACGCGATGCCGAAGTGCTCACTCACCATCGCCGTTACCTGCACGGCAAGGGGCAGGAACTCCTGCAAGTCGCCCTTGTGCAGAACAAATACGAGCACCGTGTCCGACTCATCCTCTCCGGCAGGGACGCTGGTTACTGCCACCTTGCCAAATTCCAGGCCCGGAATTGCATACAAGACCTCTTCAATATCGTACGGGTAGTAGTTCTGTCCATTAACAAAAAGGATCTCCTTATGCCTTCCGGTTACAAACAGGCCTTGCCCGGCAACAAAGCCCAGGTCACCGGTATCTACCCAGCCATGCTCAAAAAACACGGAATCATCTCCGCCAATAATCTCCTCCGTTACATTGGTGCCGCCGATATGGATGTGTCCAACGGTATTCTCCGGTAACGCATTGCCGTACTCATCGCTGATCCTCACCTCGCAATTTTCAACGGGTTCGCCAACCCCGACCAAGGACACTCCTTCTTTATCACGCGAGGCCGCAGCCACAGTCGCACCAATGGAAAGCGAGTCTCGCTGCACCCGGGCAACTTCCAGACCTGCGCCAATCCCGGGGAAGCTCACTGCCAGGCTTGCCTCTGCCAAACCATACACGGGAAACATGCTTCTTTCGGGTAGGCCGTAGCGTGCGAGCCTGGAAGTAAACTGCCTGCAAAGGTCGACGGAAATGGGTTCCGCACCATTAAATACCAGGCGCACGTGTGACAAATCGACGTCGCTCAAGCCCTTCCGCTCAAGCGCATCCAGGAAATGCTTGTAACCAAAATTGGGAGAGCACAGCACGTTAGCCTGTTTTTCACTCGCGGCAATCATCCAGTACAAGGGGCGGCGTATGAACAAATCCGTGCGCATAATGTAATGACTGTAATCACAGGCCACCGGGTTGACGTGAAAACCGATCAACCCCATGTCGTGAGTAAGCGGCATCCAGCTCAAGCTGACGTCCTCACGAGAAAATGCAGCCCCTTTTTGAATACCCTCGATATTTGCAATCAAATTGCGGTGCCTGAGCACGATACCCTTCGGGTTACCCGTAGAACCCGAGGAAAACTGGACGAAGGCAACGTCACCGGGAGCAACGTCGGCAACCTGGCCGGCGGCACTCAAATCGACAACGTCATCACTCAGCAATACCCTTTCAGCCAATTGCCGGTAGATATCACTTGTCGCGGAATCCTCCATGCTCGATTCCAGCCTGGCCAGGTTCCTGCGATTCGTATACAGAAAAGGCCGGTCCAGTTTTTTCGCTACATTGAATACCTTGCGTCGATGCTGGTCGCTGATGCCAACGGCCAGCGGCACCGGAATAATGCCGCCAAGCTGACACGCCCAAAACACGTCCACCATCTGCTCATTGTCATTCAGGAACAGGACCAGGTAGTCACCCCGCCCCATATTTTTCTGTTGCAACAGGTAAAGCAAACCGAGCGCGCGCTGATACAAGTCCTCATAGCTGACAACTTTTTCCTGTCCCTGGCCGTCTATGAAACCGACGTGCTTTTGACGGCTGCGGTTACATTCCAGTGCCTCGACCAGCGTACGAAATTGCATCATTCAATAATTATTGCGGCTACACTACAGTAAGGGACAACCAGAAACGTCGGCACGATTGGAAGTGGTCGGGGCAGAGGGATTCGAACCCCCGACCCTCTGCTCCCAAAGCAGATGCGCTGCCAGACTGCGCCATGCCCCGAACCTGCAAGAGATTACCGATTGCGGATGATATGTTCCAGCTATAATGCACGTTTATTTTCAAAAAGGTCAATTCATGCGTATATTAAACAAACTCATCCTTCCACTTACACTTGTCGTCCTTGTAACAACGGCAAATACACATGCAGAGACTGTCATGATAAAAATGGAAACCAGCAAAGGCACCATCATGCTCGAACTTGACGGTGAAAAGGCACCCGTCACCGTTGAAAACTTCTTGACCTACGCCAGGGAAGGATTTTATGACGGCACAATCTTCCACCGGGTCATCTCGAATTTTATGATCCAGGGTGGTGGATTTACAGCGGACATGGCACATAAAGCTACCCATGCCCCCATCAAAAACGAAGCCGATAACGGGCTAAGCAACGACACTGGTACAATTGCCATGGCACGCACCGGTGACCCGCATTCCGCGACCGCGCAATTTTTCATCAATGTAAAAGACAACAAATTTCTGAATTTCAGCAGCAAATCCCAACAAGGCTGGGGATACGCCGTATTTGGAAAAGTTACACAGGGCATGGACGTCGTCAATGCGATTAAAGACGTTGCCACGACCTCAAAGGGGCAGCACCAGGACGTGCCCGTAGAAGTCGTTACAATCGAGAAAGTTGTCATAGTTGAATAAAAAGTGGGCGCATGGCGCAAACCCTTTTTGTTTCCGACCTGCACCTGGATCATAAAAGGCCGCATATCATCTCGGCCTTTTGCCGTTTTCTGAAGGGAATTTCAGAGACCGACGCCCTTTATATCCTCGGCGACCTGTTCGAGTACTGGATTGGTGACGATGATCCTGCAATTGGATTAAAACCGGTCATCAATACATTGCAGGAAACAAGCCTTGCCGGAACTCCGATATTCTTCATTCACGGTAACCGGGATTTCTTGATCGGCAAGACCTTTGCAGATTTCACCCGGTGCAAAATCCTCCCTGAAATAAGCATTATCGACCTGTACGGGACCCCTACGGCCATCATGCACGGCGATACCCTGTGCACGGATGACGTCGCCTATCAAAAATACCGCGCCAAGGCACGCAGCAAATGGGTACAAAAGGTTTTACTGCTGTTAAGCGCAAAACAACGACTCAAGATCGCAGCCCGACTGCGAGACAAAAGCATGATTGCTACGCAAGGCAAACATCCCGAAATCATGGACGTCAACCAAGACGCAGTTGAACAAGTCATGCTCAGTCACAAGGTGCGATACTTGATTCACGGCCATACACACCGCCCCGCCATTCACGACTTCACGATTGACGGGAATACGTACAAACGCATCGTGCTCGGCGACTGGTACGAACAGGGAAGCGTACTAAGGTGCACGCCTGACGGAATGAAACTGGAGAAGATAGGGCCTTGAAACCGAACACAGTGCACGTTATTGCCCTGATTTGGCCTGGTAATTAGCGGTTATTGGGCGTTGTCGCCCTTGTGCGGTCCATCCCCGATTACAGCAGAAATACGTGTCGCAAGACTCTGCCGCAATTCCTCCGGTGTATTCCAAACAATGTGATTGTACTGGCGCGTGTCGAAATGCACCTTCTCCAACATACCTTCTGGACAAGTAAATATAACCGGAATACCAAGCCCATGCGCAAAACCCGCCTCGTAATAGACTCCTCCGCGAGCCCCGTCCTCTCCCTGTGTAAAATCGGCGACAACAAAGCGAGAGCGTCTAATTTCCGCAATGATCTGGTCGTCTATTTTATTATTGTGTTCTGTCCGGTCGACCCGGATTGGCTCATATCCCGCATCCTCGGTCCCAGGTTTTATCCCATGCTCCCATGCACTGTCAGTAGATTTATCAAACCACATGGCCACAAAAGCTCGTGATGACTCCGTATTTATCCCTTTAAGCTCTTCAAGCTTGGTGTAACCTTCAGCACTTAGAATGCAATCCGACAGAGAAGTACTAAATTCTATCCACTTTCGGGAATTCAAATACTTCAGTAAATGCTCTACCTCTTCTGGTCTGACGCTTTCTGACCACGCCAACATACTAGTGCAAAGACGGTTAAAACAGACCTCTTCTCCAAAGTATGAGGTTTCTCTTTCAATGTATAGCAGGAGTCGGTCTGCACGTTCATGAACTGTCAAGTCCCGGGACTGTTTCGCGTCTTCGATCGTTTTCAATTCTATCCTTGGACACCCGGTGCCCATTCGCCGCTGTTCGACCAACCATGACGTCAGGCGCGCCTTTACGCGATCATCATCACAGTCCTCCAGTTTTTTTAATGCCGGTTCATCAATGACATATTTCCCGTCTGTGCGCGGTGAATCGACCAGTACTTGGTCGCCACGACCGGTAAATTTTGGAGTTATTGTCCCCCAAATTGGACAAATCTGGTTTTCATTCATGCCTGCTTCACTCCTGTCTTTGACATGATTATTATTGCTGCAATGCGTCGGGCAGTGTTGGTGAAGTGCTGGATTTCATCGGGCTTGAGGGCGCGGCCGAGGACGTCGCGTTCGCGGTAGGAGAGCCATTTTTTGAGGACCTGGTAGCCGCCGAGCTTGTAGTGCCAGACAACGGCAGGGACGTTGCGCCAGTAGGCGTGGTCGTTCAGGTAAACGTCGAACGTGGTTTTACCAAGGGTGGATAAGGTATCGCCTAAAGCTGCCCGTTCTTCCGGTGTACAGGCGCGTTCGACAACACGGCCGTGGCCCGGCATCACTGCTTCGCCTTTTCCATAATGTCCCCAACCGGCGGTCAGCGCGAAATCGTCACCAGTCATGTTGCGGCCATCCATCGTGGCGGGCACGGCAATGGCGGCAATCTCAGGACGCAGCGGTGCTTCCGTGACACCGGGAACGGGCACGTCAGGATCAAGCAATGCCGCCAGTTTGCAGCCTCGCGCTGCCGATTCTACCAGTGCTTTCGCTGCACCTTTATCCTTGCCCCCAGGCCAGCCGGGAAGCGGGATGCGTGGCCATTCCATGCGCAGCGCGCCCGCGTTGTCCTCGCGGTAGGCAGGGTCGTGCAGCACAGCAAGGACATGGTGAAACAGGTCCTCAACGTCAAGACCAAGGCAGTCGAGGTAGCGTTGTGCGCTTTCTGACAGGTTGGGGCGGCGGGATGCGCCCTCATCAATTCTGATGCCATCATCACGAAGCCATGCCGGGAACATGTTCGCACCACGCTCAATCAGATGCTTCGCACCAATGTGTGACGTGAAACACGCTTGCGGTTCCACCACGCCTTTTCGTAATTGTTGAGCACTGGAGAACCACAGATTTCCCCGGAATACATGCGGTCTGTAGTCGGGACGTGGACGATCAAGCAGACCACTATCCGCTTCCCAATAAAGCCACCGGTTGTCGAATGGCCGGTGCGCGCAGCGGATAAAACCAGCCTCATCCGGCCCACTGCGTTTTAGCAGCACGTCGCGCACTGCGCGTGCGTCGAAATGGCGCGTAGCTCTCATCACGCCCGGATAGCGCTGAGTGATTTCCTCATGGCCCAAGGCCGGATTGAAGTAATCGCCGACCCGCGCTTCCAGGCGATCGAGATCGACGTCGACAAGAAACCCGTCACGGCTTGTCTGTACTCCAGGAAAAGACATAGGGAGTAAATCAGGCAGTGACGGCCAGTCGAACCAATTCTTGCTGACCGCTGTTTGTGCAAAAGGCAGACCGAGCGGCAGCACTGGCTTGATATTTTTGTAGAGGGTACTTGGCTCCGACTCTGCCGTCTGCAACAGTTTCTCGTGCTTGGCTGCTCCCCAAAGATGGCGAAACTCGACTGTATCGGCAGGCGCGTGATCGGCCTTGCGCACCAGCGTTGTAATGGCGGTGCCGACTGAAATGCCTACGGATTGATCCGTTGTAAATATGCTCGGGTCGGGCAGCCCCTCGGGAGTCCTGCCTCCCTTGCGCACGTCACCGTTCAGACAGTCGATGCGGATCGTGTCGAAGGCCTCAAGGTAACGCTCTCGCATTCCCGTGAATGACAGTCCGTCCAGCCACGAGTAGTTGGAGATGAAGCAGACCACGCCCCTTCCCGTCTTCTCGGCAATGCGCCGTTCGGCCATGCGGAAGAAGCGCACGTAGAGGTCGTTCAACCCCTGGCCCTCGGGTTTTCGCACCTGCTTCGTGGTCCGGTAGGCGTCTGAAAGCTCCCGTTCTTCTCCCACGGCCATGCCGGCAAAACTGTTGTAGGGTGGATTACCGAGGATAACGAGGATAGGCCGGTCTCTTTTCACCTGGTTGGCCCGGTCCCGCTCCGCGGCCATTTCCGGGAAGGCAACCAATTGCTTGTCCTCGTCCGTTGGCTCCCAGCCGGTCAGTGCGTTGGTGAGGAAGACACTGGCGCGCTCGGTTTCATCGTCCGCCAATGTTGCGTCAAGGTCTTGCATGGTAAGTCCAACTTGCAGATGGGCGACGACGAAGGGCGCAGGCATGATTTCAAAACCGAATACGCGGTTCAAGGCTGCCTGTTTCACCTGTGCACCGGCAAGCACACCCATGCCCTGGTCTTCGAGATTGGCGGCGATGCGGCGCAGCACTTCGGCGAGATAGGCACCGGTGCCACAGCACGGGTCGAGCACGTAGACGTTCTCTGCCGCGAGTCCACCAGGGATTCCCAGGTCGCCCTTCAATGCATTGTCCACGCGGGCGACCATGTAGCGGACGACTTCCGTGGGCGTGTACCAGACGCCCAGTTGCTTGCGCAGGGCAGGGTCGAAGGCTTCGAGAAACGGCTCGTAGAAATAAGGCACTGCCTCACCTTCGTTGAAGCGGGCGAAGAACGCGCCCAGTTCGACCCGGTCGAGCGCAGCAGCCGTCCAGTCCAAAACTTCGACAAGACCCAGTGGTTTCAGGCGGCCCGGGCCGCTGATCTGCTGGAATAAAGCCCGCAGTACCGGCACACGCAGATGCCAAACTGCCGTGCGCCAATCGAACTTGCCCGCAGGGACGGGTACCTGTCGCGCCCACAACACCCAGGCGGAAAAGACGCCGTAGAACAGCGTTTGTACCAGCGTTGAATAAAAGAACCTGGTGCCCTTTTCACCCTCGAAGCGGATACCAAGCGCATCTTCGAGGGCCTGCCGTATTGCTGCAAGCTGTGGTGTATTACCCGCCGCCTCGACACGCGCGAGACCGTCACGGGCGTAAGACGCGAGCAGCCATGCCAGGTCCTTCGGCTCGGTGAGCGCCGCACGGTGCGACAGTGCGCGGGCAAGATATTCGCCCAGGCCGGCTCCCGCGTTGCGGGAAAAGGCGCGTGGTGTTTCGAGAAGATGATTGAACGCCTCCGCGCTGTCCGCCAGTTGCAAGGTTTCGAGCTTTGCCGGTTGGCCCGCGGCGTCCTGCCCCACCAGCACGAAATCGTGCGTGTTGGTGACCAGTACCAGCCCGTAACGCTCCCAATAGCGGCTTACCTGGTCACTTTCCGCCGTAAACCATGCATCGTCATCAGCGGATTTCACTTCGACCACGCCGCGTTCCGGTACCTGTCCCTGGCGTGGCTTTCCCTTTTGCACCTGCTTCGCTGCAAACAGGCCGAAATCGGGATGACCCGCGCCCTGGTCGGCAAGTTCGCCTACGCAGAATACCTTGGGCTTGAGCGCCGCACCGATGGCGTTCAGCAGGTTGG
The DNA here is from genome assembly GCA_965215055.1 of Gammaproteobacteria bacterium. Classification (GTDB taxonomy): domain Bacteria; phylum Pseudomonadota; class Gammaproteobacteria; order UBA4575; family UBA4575. The sequence goes on along the minus strand of OZ244046.1, from coordinate 69,830 downwards.
CCAACGGGCCGTAGCTCGACCTCTCCCCGGTCGCGCTGCCGGATGCACGCACTCGCCGAAGATCGGTAAAGTAGGCTTCTACCGCCGTCGCCAGTTTCGTATTTGTTTGCGTCATGATGTTTGTTGTTCGCCGAGCGCGGTGCGGTTTGCAAGCTCATTGCTACCGATGGTGCGCGCCAATGCACATTATGTAACAGGGAATGAAGTTGTGCGCAGCTGCCCGGTTTGGAGTCCTTATTTTATCAGCCGATAACCACCAGTGAAGAGACCTCAAGGCGATCAAACAAGTCCATGACGTCCCGGTTTTTCATGCGAATGCAGCCTACGGAGGCGGGCTGTCCGACAAGCCCTTCTTCATGCGTGCCGTGTATGTAGATATACCTGGCGTAACTGTCCACTCCCGCACCTTTGTTCACCCCATCCTCAAGGCCTGCAAGCCAGAGAATCCGCGAGGTAATATAGTCCTCGCCGGTAGAAATTTCCGCAGGCTCGACAGTTGCCACGGTGTGCGTGCGCTCCCTCGCGCGGAAGATTTCGGCAAATTCGGCATCCGCACCAATTTTTACCCGGACACAATGAATTCCCAACGGGGTTTGACGAGAACCTTCATCCTGACCCATGCCAAACCGGGAGGTTGAAACAGGATACGTTGCGGTATATTCCTCAAAGCTACTAGGTACCACGTAAAGCACTTGCTCGCTGACGTTGACGATGGCCGCAGGATAGCGGGCATGTTGAGGGTATTGATCCCATGCCCGAGTCAACAGTTCACGCGGTGATTCAACCATCCCCGGGGCTTGCACGCAGCAATTGAAGTCTTGTCCTAGACGCTGTTGTGCAAACCGATATCGGCATATTCCTTTTCACGCTCTTGCCTGGCTCCTTCGTTGCGCACTGCTTCCAGGTTTTCAAAATACCCGTCTTCGACGCCCGTAATGTAGTCACCGTTGAATATCGAGGTATCAAATTTCTCGAGGTGCGAGTTGCCTTCCTGCACCGCCCGGACCAGGTCTTCCAGATCCTGGTAAATCAAACGATCCGCCTGGATATCCGTGCAAATATCATCGACGTTCTTGTCAAATGCGACCAGTTCGTTGCGCACGGGCATATCAATACCGTAGACGTTTTGATAGCGAATCGGTGGGGACGCCGAGGCAAAATATACTTTTTTCGCCCCTGCCTCGCGCGCCATCTGCACGATTTCCCGCGAGGTGGTGCCGCGTACAATCGAGTCATCAATGAGCAGAACGTTTTTATCCTTGAATTCAAGCTCGATCGGGTTGAGCTTTTGCCGGACGGATTTTTTACGGACTTTCTTTCCAGGCATGATGAACGTGCGCCCGATGTAGCGATTCTTGATAAATCCCTCGCGGTATTTAACGCCCAACAAATAGGCGATTTCAATTGCCGCCGTGCGGCTGGTATCGGGTACGGGCATTACCACGTCGATGTCGTGATCAGGCCATTGCCGAATAATTTTTTGGGCCAGGTTTTGCCCCATGCGCATGCGCGCTTTCTGAACAAAGACGCCTTCGATGATTGAGTCGGGACGGGCGAAATAGACGTATTCGAAGATACAGGGCGTGTGGACTGCGTCCGCAAGGCATTGCCGCGCCGACATCTCCCCATGGACATCGATAAATACAGCCTCGCCCGGGGAGACGTCTCGCACCAGGCTGTAACCCAGCATGTCCAGTGCGGCACTTTCTGACGCGACCATGTATTCCACGCCCTGGTCGGATTCGCGCGTGCCGTAGACAAGCGGGCGTATTCCATGAGGGTCCCGAAACGCCACGATTCCCCTGCCGGCAATCATCGCTATCACTGCATAGGCGCCTTTGCAGCGCCTGTATACGCCTTGCACCGCGGCAAACACGTCTTCGGGCTCAAGCCGCAACGAATTGCGGGCCGCAAGTTCATGCGCAAATACGTTTAACAGGATCTCCGAATCGGACTCGGTATTGAGATGGCGCCGGTCTTCCAGAAACAATTCTTTTTTCAACTGCTTGGCATTGACCAGGTTGCCGTTGTGCCCGAGCGAGATGCCGAAAGGAGAGTTTACGTAAAAAGGCTGCGCTTCCGCAGAGGCATAAGTGCCCGCCGTCGGGTAGCGCACGTGCGCAATGCCCATAACTCCCCTTAAACGCTCCATGTGACGACTTTGGAACACGTCACGCACCAGGCCATTGGCCTTGCGCTGATAAAGCTGGCCGTTTTCATAGGTAACAATACCCGCAGCATCCTGGCCGCGGTGTTGCAACACCAACAGCGCGTTATACAGATCCTGGTTGACCGCACGCTTGGCAACAATTCCGACAATTCCACACATGGTTACAACATTCGCAGAGAGCTGTCAGGACAAGATTTACCGTTCATTTTCACCGAGTGAAAAGTATCTTGAATACCCCAGGGGCAGCATGTCAATAACCTTGTGAGCTATCGATTCAAAGGGCGGTAAAAGCCTGGATGAATCCCAGGCATGGGAATGCGGCAAACTCGTCAAAGAGGCAGCCAGGATAATCAGTACCGTCAGTACGGTTCCCCTTACAATTCCCAAAAAAATCGCCAGTATCCCGCCGATGCCGAGCAGGGAACGTTCGGTAATTTTACCCAGGATATAGTTGAGCAAAGCCCCCGCGATCAGCGTACCGACCAGGATCAGTAGAAAGGCAATGCCCATACTCAGCCCCAGCCAATTCACACCAGGAATATTCAAAGTCGCCTGGTGTATATCATCGGGTAAATATGACGTTGCCCAGCCGGAAAATGCTATCGCCAACAAGATAGCCACTACCCAACTGCCAAGCGCAACCGCTTCTCTTACGAAGCCGCGCAAAATCGCAACTATGATCGAGATAAGGAGTACAGCCAAAATCCCGATATCAATCCATGACAATTCCATATTCTATCCTAATGCCCCAGCAGCATTTCCTTTTTGCACTACGTTGATTCCGAACAGGTTGCCTGACAAACTCAAGGGTGGCTTATTACCATGGTGCCTGTTAAACCATGTTCCTTTTCAATACTGGCGCGCAGCTTTTCGGCCTTTTCACGATCCAGTTCGGGTCCTACCTTGACGCGATATACCAGCTTGTTTCCACTTGTCAATTTTTCCGTGAACGCGGGGTACTTGTCCGCAAGCAATTTTTTCTTCAAGGCAACCGCCTTGTCCTTTTCGCCAAACGCGCCAACCTGTACCACCCAGGCACTCAGCGAAGGGTTGGCCTGGATAGGGTCGGCAACAGGCTTGACGTCGTCGCCCGGATCATCCTGCGTTTTCGTTTGAGTCTTCTTGTCAACGGATGCCTGCTGCTTTACCTCTTCTTTCTTCAACGCGGGCAAATCGTCCAGTTGCCCGGGGTCCGGTAATTCACTCTCGAATATAAATTCGGGTTCGGGAGGTATTCCAATATTCAATCCCATGGGTTCCTGGTCCACGGGGCCGTCCAATATCATCGGGACAAGTATTACGGCCAGGGCAATAAGCGCAATTGCGCCGATCAGCCGTTGTTTCAATTTCGCATTCATATTTCGTTATACCGCGTGAACCGGTAATCGGGACAGCCCATTATACTTCCAAGCCCAGCACTTCCGCTACTGTCAAGAAGGAACCGAAAACCACGATCCGCGAGGTATCGTCAGTGCTGCGCCTGGCAGCAAGATAGGCGTCCGAGACGCGGGGATAGGCGTGTACAATGCAATCCGAACAATGGCTTTCAATCCTCTCTTGCAAATCCGGGCAACCCAGGGAGCGCTCGGAGTGTAGTTGTGAAATGAACCACTCGTCAAAATGCCCCTTTATCAGGTCGATAATGCCGTCCACGTCCTTGTCCGCCAATACTGCAAATACGGCGTGCGTCCTGGATGCACGCGGCAAACTCCGGAGGTTTTCGTCCAGGGCCTTCGCGCTGTCCAGGTTATGCGCCACGTCAAGTATGATTTCGCAAGAATCGACTATGCGCTGAAACCGCCCCGGCAAGTGTACGTTGTTCAGCCCCTGCTCCACGCTGTGGCGCGTCACGGGTAATTTCGCATCAACGGTCAGTAGGCCCATCAACGCGGTTGCAGCATTGCTCACTTGCACGTTTCCGTACAAATCCGACACGGGTAAACCGTCCCAGGTCAGCTCGGGTGAATGAAAGGACCAAAACCGGCTTCCATCGTGGCGACAGGAGTAGTCCCTGTTGATCAGGTACAACTCGGAACCCAATTCTTGCGCATACTCGACCAAGGAGGCAGGCGGTTCTTCATCGCCGCAAACGGCAGGATGGCACGGACGAAATATGCCGGCCTTTTCAAAACCGATCGATTCGCGCGTTGAACCCAGCCATTGCACGTGGTCTATGCCGATACTGGACACGATGCCCAAGTCCGCATCCAGTATGTTCACGGCGTCAAGGCGGCCGCCCAGCCCTACTTCATAGATTGCCACGTCCAAGTCGTGGTTATTGAATATCTGCATGGCGGCAAGGGTGCCGAATTCAAAATAGCTCAAGCTGGCTTCACCGCGCGCCTGGTCCACGAGATCGAAGGCCTTGCAAAGGGTTTCATCATCGATATTTTGTTGTCCGATCTTGATACGCTCGTTGTAGCACAACAGGTGCGGGGAGGTGTAGCTGCCAACCCGATAGCCTGCCTGGCAGTAGATGGACTCCAGGATGGCAACTATGGAGCCCTTGCCGTTGGTGCCCGCAACAGTGATGACTGGATGGTCGGGGCGCAATACTTCAAGTATGTTGGCAACCTCGACTATACGGTCAAGACCCAGCTCAATTTTTTGAGAATGAAGTGTTTGCTGCCAAGCAAGCCATTCCTGGAGACGTGTGAATCTCAAAGCGATAAGGGGTATGCGTGAATAAAGCTGTTTGTACCAGTTTAACCTATCATGTATGGAGGATAACTATATTCCAGCAGGGCTAGGCAGGTATTCATTCATCGCCGTGGACGTCCTTGTGCAGCAATATGCACAGCAGACGATGTACCTGGTCGCGCATGTCCTTGCGATCGACAATAAGGTCCAACGCTCCGTGCTCAAGTAGAAATTCACTGCGCTGAAAGCCTTCCGGCAGGGTCTCTCCTACCGTTTGCTGGATGACCCTGGGGCCGGCAAACCCTATCAGGGCACCGGGTTCGGCGATATTGACGTCCCCCAGCATTGCCAGGCTCGCGGATACTCCTCCAGTGGTCGGATCGGTCAAAATGGAGATGTAGGGTAAGCCCTTGTCGCGCATACGCGCCAGCACGGCACTCGTCTTGGCCATCTGGAACAGGGACATCAATGCCTCTTGCATACGGGCACCACCGCTCGTAGAGAAGCATACCAACGGGATTTCCTCGCTCAAGGCGCGTTTTGCCGCCCTTGTAAACCTCTCTCCTACCACTGAACCCATCGTTCCCGCCATAAAGTTGAAGTCAAAGGCCGCGGCAACCAGTGGAACCTGCTTCAATTGCCCCCTGAGAACCACCAGTGCTTCCTTTTCACCGGTGGTCTTGGCTGCTGCACTGAGCCTGTCCTTGTATTTTTTATTATCCTTGAATTTCAAATAGTCTTTTGATTCAAGGTGCAGCCCTACTTCTTCCAACGGCTTTTCGTCGAGAAAGCTGAGCAGGCGCGCGCGCGCGCCGATGCGCATGTGATGGTTGCATTTCGGGCAAACCCGCAGGTTGCGCTCAAGGTCGGAGCGATACAAGACAGCCTGGCAATGCGGACACTTATCCCAAATCCCCTCGGGGACCTTGCGCTTGCTGGTGCCTTCGGTGCGGATGCGCGAAGGCATCAGTTTTTCCAGCCAGCTCATGGGGAGAAAGACGCGCCTCGGTAATTCATATCAAACAGCTTGCTGCCTGGCGGAGCCGTTGTCCATAGCTGTACGCATAGCGGACAGTAATGATCTGACGTTGTCAAACGTGGTTTGGCGTTCTGGCACGCCTGCTTCAATAAGGCGAATCAAGGCACTTCCCACTACCACTGCATCGGCAATCGAGGCAACGGCAGCGGCACTTTCGGCATCCTTGATCCCGAAACCGACACCTACGGGCAGGGTTGATACCTGCTTGATCTGTGCGATTTTTCCTCTCACTTCGGATAAATCCAGGTAACTCGCTCCCGTCACGCCTTTCAATGATACGTAATATACGAACCCGGAAGATACGTCGCAGATTTTTTTAATGCGCGCCGCACTGGTTGTAGGGGCAATCAGAAAAATAACGTCCAGTGCCTGCCGCCGGTATATTTCCAATGCCTGTTGGGCCTGCTCTACAGGTAAATCTACCGTCAGCACGCCGTCAACGCGGCTTTGTTGCGCAGCCTGGGCAAACTCGGCTATGCCCATTGCCTCAACCGGGTTCTGATAACCCATCAGTACCACTGGGGTATTTTCATCGCGGCGGCGAAATTCGCTTACCATGTCGAGTACCTGGTGCAGGCTCGTACCGTGTTCCAGCGCGCGTTCACAAGCAGCCTGAATGACGCGCCCGTCCGCCATGGGGTCTGAAAACGGCACGCCCAGTTCTATGACGTCCGCACCTGCTTCTACCAGGACGTGCATCAGTGCGACGGTATGATCCGGATGCGGATAACCGGCGGTGATGTAAGGGATCAAGGCCTTGCGGCCGGATTTCGCCAAGGCGGAAAACCTGGATTGAATGCGGCTCATATCTTGATACCTTCGATATTGGCAACGGTGTCGATGTCCTTGTCACCTCGCCCGGACAAGTTGACGATAATCTTCTGTTCGCTCGACATTTCAGCAGCCAGCCTGGCCGCGTAGGCCAGGGCGTGACTGCTTTCCAACGCGGGGATTATGCCTTCCACCTGTGTCAACTCGTGAAACGCGGCCAGGGCCTCTTCATCGGTTACCGCGTCATAGTGCACTCTGCCGACGTCCTTGAGCCAGGCGTGTTCGGGCCCTACGCCGGGATAGTCCAGCCCCGCCGATATGGAGTGCGTTTCCATGATCTGCCCGTTTTGATCTTCCACCAGGTAGGTGCGATTGCCGTGCAGAACACCGGGACGACCCGCCTTGAGCGGCGCGGAATGCCTGTTGGTTGCCAAGCCCAACCCGGCCGCTTCGATGCCGTACATGGCTACGTCTTTGTCAGCCAAGAACGGGTAAAACAGGCCCATGGCATTGGAGCCGCCACCTACGCAAGCCACCAGTGCGTCCGGCAGGCTGCCCGTGGATTCATTGAGTTGGGCCTTGGCCTCGCGACCGATAACTGACTGAAAATCACGCACCAGCAAGGGATACGGATGAGGGCCTGCAACGGTGCCAATAATATAAAACGTCGTATCGACGTTGGTGACCCAGTCGCGCAAGGCCTCGTTAAGCGCGTCTTTCAGCGTTTTTGATCCCGAGGTGACGGGGATGACGTCGGCACCCAACAGCCGCATGCGATAGACGTTGGGGGACTGGCGGTGAATGTCTTCTTCACCCATGTATACCACGCATTCCAGTCCCAGGCGCGCCGCCACGGTAGCGCTGGCTACTCCGTGTTGCCCAGCACCGGTCTCGGCAATGATGCGCGTTTTGCCCATGCGCCTTGCAAGCAACGCTTGGCCGATGGTGTTGTTTATCTTATGCGCACCGGTATGGTTAAGGTCTTCCCGCTTCAGGAATATCTGTGCGCCCGCATACTTTCGGCTTAAACGTTGCGCGTGATACAGAGGGCTTGGCCGGCCCACGTAATGAGCCAGGTCGTGGTCAAACTCAGCTAAAAATTCGGCATCGTCCCGGCATTGCAGGTAGGTCTTTTCAAGCTGCGCAAGAGGTTCAATCAGGGTCTCCGCTACGTAGCACCCCCCGTATTCACCAAACATCCCGCGTTCGTCAGGGACGTCGGTGTACGACGCGCCAGCCGGGACTCGAGGTGCAGCTTTAGCCATTGCAAACTTCCTGAACAAAGCGTTGCATTTTGTCGATGTCCTTAATACCTTTGCTGACTTCAATACCGCTGCTTACGTCAACGGCGTAGGGGCGTACCGTCCGAACGGCTTCGGCCACGTTGCCAGGCGTCAAGCCGCCCGCAAGAATAACAGGCTTGTCAAGTTCCGATGGTACCCGGCTCCATGTAAATTTCTCTCCGCTGCCACCCATTGTATCCGTTGCATGGCTATCCAGCACGAAGCCCGTGGCCGACGGATGACGTGAGCAGAATTCATTAACCAAGTCCGTACTGCCCATGGGCACTGCTTTCAGGTAGGGCACGTTGAATTGCTCGCAGAATTGCTGATCTTCATTACCGTGAAATTGCAATATATCCATTCTCACGTTTTTTAACACGTTCTGAATATCGACGGTTTCCGCGTTCATAAACAGGCCTACCGTCATTACGAACGGTGGAATGCCTGCTACAAGTTCCTGTGCCTGTTTTGTCGTCAGGGCGCGAGGACTTGCTTTTACAAAGACAAATCCCAGTGCGTCCACTCCCAGGCTGATTGCACGTCGCACGTCCTGGATTCGGGTCATGCCACAGAATTTAACGCGGGTGCGCACGTGATTCCTTCGCCAGTTTCATACTGCGCGCGCGCCTAGTGCGTAAAAGCCGGCCATCGTATCGCAGGATCAAGTCCATACTTGTCATCATACTGTACTTTTACCAGGTATAAGCCAGATGCCGGGGCAGTTACTCCGCCAAGGGTACGATCACGGCGCTGCAGGACAGCCTGGGACCAGCTTGCACGTTGATCGCCCTTGCCGATGGCAATAAGCACGCCCGCTATATTTCTGACCATGTGATGCAGGAATCCATCCGCACGCACGTCCAGGTATATGAATTCGCCCCGTTGCTGGACGTTTATTTCATGCACGGTCCGAACCGGGCTTTTTGCCTGACAGGATAAGGCCCTGTAGGAGGAAAAGTCGTGCGTGCCTTGCAGATAGTTCGCTGCCCGTTGCATCGCTTCCCGGTCCAGGGACTGGAATATCCAGGTGACTTTCCGGTTCAACAGGGCCGGACGCGCAGCCCGGTTGAGAATTATATAGCGGTAAAGCCGTGCCTGCGCGGAACGCCGCGCGTGAAAGTCCTGGTCCACGGGCTTGGCCCACAAGATTGAAATGGAACCAGGCAGGTGTGTGTTCACTCCCGTAACCCACGCCTTGGCGTCGCGTTCCGCTAAACTGTCAAAATGGATGATTTGTTCCGTGGCGTGCACGCCGGTATCGGTACGGCCCGCAGCATATACCCGAATCGGCGTGTCAGCTACCTCTGAAATTGCCTCTTCGACGATTTGCTGCACTGAACTCGCATGGGCCTGTCTTTGCCAACCATAGAATGGACCACCGTCGTATTCAATTCCAAGTGCTATCCGCATGGCTCGAGGTATACAGTACCGAACTGCCCATTTACAGTTTGTTCATCAAGTCCTGCGCTGCTTTAACCTGTGATGCGTCCCCTTCGCTGATGACTTCCTGTAGGGTTTTCCTGGCAACGTCCGCATCGCCCATGTCTACCAATGCCTTGGCGAGGTCCAGCTTTGTATCAATCTTCTCATTCGGCGACGACAATTCTTCCAGGTTGTCGCCAGGACCGGTCACAAAATCGGGTGGTACCTCTTTGCTCATCTCGGCAGTTTTTTCAGGGGCCTTTTCTGAACCAACGTCTTGGATGCACTTTGCAGAACGCTTACGCCAGGAGTATAAACTGCCGAGTATTGCCAATATCACCAGTATTACCAGTACTGCCAATGCCACCAATACCACTACGCCTAAAACGCCGCCGCCAACCTGCTGTTGCAGTGAGTCGATAAATTCCGCCACGGCTTCTACTCCAGTCGTAGTTTTTGCCTTGCTTGAGACAGCCTTCGGCTTTTCTCATAAGAGGATGGGAATTATATTAAATGGAGGCCAGCCTGCGAAAACTTTTCTTGAGCACGTCTCTTACCTGTGAATCCGGGCGCACAAGGTTCTTGCAACGATTGGCAAACAGCATCAGCAAGAAGCCTACTGGATCAGGGCTACGCCTGCGATACTCTGCCATGTATGCTTTCACTTCCTGGTTAGTACGAGCATTGCCATTGTCCGCATACTTCGCAACATAGGGACTGAAATGTGGGTACAGTCCATGTGGGTACGATTCCGAACTCGAGCTCCGTCCGTGCAGTGTTGTACGCATGTAGTTACCGATCAGTAAATCATCGAATACGTGATTCCGTATTGCCTCCATGAGGGAGTGGCGAGGTACTTCGAACGTTATGCCATGGTTTTGGCGACGACGATTAAGGTCGATATAGTTATCTTTTCCTCCCACGCGCATGTTGATAAACCCATATGCATCATAGAGATGCTCTATTGCCTTGAAGTAGCGTGTGATTTCCTGTAGCTCACCCTTTTCCAGCTCATCGCTCCAATAATCCCCAAAAACACCAGGGGCATAAATGAGATCATCGCTCGGTGGCGGCCGTATCTCTTCGAACCTGTCAGCCTGGCAGTCATACCGAATGAAAGCCGGAAGGATTTTCAGGGTCTCTGAAGGGAATTCTGGGGGGGGGGGGGGGATTCATCCAGTTCAATCAGGTGTTCGTTGGCCCAAACGCTATCTTCCCTCTGATAGCGGTGCAAACAACTGAACGGGATGAAGGCCTTCGTTCCGAACAATTCCGTTAACCAAAGCATTCGATCATCCAAAGGCTGCTTCTCGATCAAAGAGCGTGACAGAACCAGGTCACCATCCTCGTTCCGAATATTAATCATGTCGGCGTCTCCGTGACCGATCTGGCGCAGCAGGAAAGACTGGTCATACTGCTTTACGACCTTACGAATGGATTTGAGCCAACCATGGCTCCAATTCGCGTCGTTCATGTCGACGAGAAGCCGACCGTTGATATCAATCAAAAGGACGCCATCTTGATTGTAGTCAGCCATGCAAAGTACGCGAATTCGGTCGGACAGTTGGTACCACTTGTGATCCTCGAGGATAGAAACGTTGAGCCCAGCCTCCTTGAAGGCCTTGTATATGCGTCCGCCAACGTGGTCCGGTAGCAGGATTTTCTTGTTGAAGTAGTAGGATTCGGAGTCCGCGTTCAGGTGGTCAGGGTGACCATGCGATATCCACACATACTCACAGTGCTTAATCGCTTCCAGTTGTTCATCAGGCATCTTGTGCGAGAGACCCCAACTTCCAAAATATGCACTCCCGACAACCCACGGGTCCGTTACCAGGATTGGTGCTTGATCGTAGCAGATCAGGGTCGCATTGCCGACCGTGTCAAAACCTGCATCTACCTCAGATAATTTCACTGTTCATCGCTCCACTGAAGTATTCTCGTAGCTTAAAAAATCAAATATGGTTTTCTATCAAAATTTCGGCGATCTGGACGCTGTTGAGAGCAGCTCCCTTGCGCAGGTTGTCGCTTACTATCCACATGTTAAGCCCGCATGGATGGGAGATGTCTTCACGGATACGGCCTACGTACACTGCGTCATTGCCTTCTCCTTCCGTCACTGCGGTCGGATAGCCGCCGTCCGAGTGCTCGTCCAGCACTTGAATCCCCGGTGCGCGCGATAACAGTTCCCTGGCTTGCTGAGCCGATAACGCTTCTTTGAGTTCTACATGTACTGCTTCGGAATGCCCGTGCTTCACGGGGACCCGCACCGTGGTGGGATTCACCAGGATGGAGTCGTCTTCCATGATTTTTTGGGTCTCCCAAACCATTTTCATTTCTTCTTTCGTATAGCCGTTTTCAAGAAATACGTCGATATGCGGCAGTGCGTTAAAGGCAATCTGCCTGGGATAAACATCGCAAGTGACAGGTTCACTATTGATGATGTTCGCGGTTTGCTGCTGCAATTCGGCGATGGCTTCTTTGCCCGTGCCTGATACCGCCTGGTAAGTCGCAACATTGACGCGTTGAATGCCTACTGCATCATGCAGGGGCTTCAGTGCCACTACCATCTGGATGGTCGAGCAGTTTGGATTCGCAATGATGCCACGCTGCCGGTAGTTCGCGACCTGGTGCGCATTGACTTCAGGCACTACTAAAGGTACGTCATCGTCGTAACGAAACTGCGAGGTGTTATCCACGACCACGCAGCCACGTGCGACAGCCTTGGGTGCAAATTCCTTGGAAACACTCGCGCCGGGCGAAAACAGTCCGACCTGGGCCCTGGAAAAATCAAATGCAGACAGGTCCTGCACTTCAAGTTCTTCATCGCCGAATGCAATCCTGCTACCTGCCGAGCGCGAACTCGCCAAGGCGTAGATGTTGTTTACGGGGAATTTCCTTTGCGCAAGGATAGCAAGCATTTGCTCGCCTACCGCACCGGTAGCCCCGACTACCGCAACGTTGTATTTTTGCATTGATTTGTCTGTCCGTATTACCAGGTCAACGTGTTATTTTTTGCAGTGCACTGATTACCGCATCACCCATTGCGTCGGTGCCAAGCGGCTGCTGGCCCTCGCCCGCTATGTCCGCAGTTCGTAAGCCAGCGGCAATAACGTCTTGCACGGCTTGTTCAACTAATGCTGCAAATCCGGTTTCATTCAGACTATAGCGCAACATCATTGCCACGGATAAGATCATTGCCAGGGGGTTGGCAACGTTCTTACCTGCAATGTCAGGGGCGGAACCGTGAACGGGTTCATACATGCCCTGCCCTTTACTGTTTAGCGAGGCCGATGGCAACATGCCGATAGAGCCGGTCAACATCGCTGCCACGTCGGAGAGAATATCACCAAACATGTTGCCCGTTAAAACTACGTCAAACTGCCTGGGTTCCCTGACGAGTTGCATTGCAGCATTATCGACGTACATGTGGTGTAACGATACGTCCTGGTATTCCTGATGAACCGTGTTGACGGTCTCGCGCCACAATTTTGAGACTTCGAGTACATTGGCCTTGTCCACTGAACACAGTTTGCAATTTCTTTTTCGCGCAATTTGAAAGGCTATCTGCGCGATACGAGTGATCTCGCTTTCATCATATACCAGGGTGTTAAACCCCTGTTGAATGCCGGTGTCTAAAGTGCGCATGCCGCGGGGCTCTCCAAAGTAAATCCCCCCGGTCAGTTCACGCACGATCATAACGTCAAGACCTGTGATCAATTCTGACCGTAATGAAGAGGCCGCGGCTAAAGGGTCATACAAAGTCGCAGGTCGAAGGTTGGCAAACAGGTCAAGTTCGGTACGCAGTTGCAATAGCCCTCTTTCCGGACGAAGTTGCCATGCAACGTCTTTATATTCGGGACCACCTACTGCACCCAGTAAAATCGCGTGGGCAGACCGGGCAAGCTGCAAGGTTTCTTCCGGTAACGGGTTGCCGCACTGGTCGTAGGCACTACCACCTACCAATGCCTCTTCAAGCTCAAGCCGGAGCCCGCACTCATTGCTCAAATGGGTGAGAATTCTTCCAGCCTGCGCCATGATTTCACGGCCAACGCCATCGCCGGGTAACAGTAGAACCTTATACATAGGACGGAAAATAAACGTGTCAGCAGATCAGCTGAATAACCAGGGGGTAGTTTGCCGTGAACGGGCTTCGTAAGCCTTGATCTTGTCTGCATGTTGCAGGGTCAGGTCAATTTCATCAAGGCCGTTTAACAGGCAATGTTTGCGAAATTCGTCAATCTCAAAGGTAAACGTCTGACTTGTCCCGTCAATAATCGCCTGGGTAACGAGGTCCACTTTGCATTTGAACGCAGGGTCCTGCATAACTTGCTTGAACAAGTAGTCAATTTCTCGCGCGGTGAGCGTAATCGGCAGTAGTCCGTTCTTGTAGCTGTTGGTACAAAAGATGTCGGCAAAACTGACGGCGATCACTACTGTAAAGCCGTAATCCAGGATCGACCATACCGCATGTTCGCGTGAAGAACCGCAACCGAAGTTCTCCCGTGTCAGTAAGATTCGAGCATCCCTGTATACCGCCTGGTTCAAGACGAATCCAGGGTCCAGGCGTCGCTGGTCATGCTGCTGCCCCGGTACATCTGGATCGAGGTAACGCCAATTATCAAACAGGTTTTTGCCAAAGCCCGTGCGCTTGACTGACTTCAAGTACTGCTGCGGAATGATTGCATCAGTATCTATGTTGCTGCGGTCCAACGGCATTAAGGTCGACTCGATCTCGGTAAATGACTTCATTGCAGGTATTTCCTCACGTCGATAAAATGACCGTGCACTGCAGCCGCAGCCGCCATCGCAGGACTGACCAAGTGCGTACGCCCGCCTTTTCCCTGGCGCCCTTCAAAATTCCGATTTGAAGTGGATGCACAACGTTCGCCTTCTTTCAGTTGATCAGCGTTCATACCCAGACACATCGAACAACCCGGTTCGCGCCACTCGAATCCGGCCGCCTTGAAAATTTCGTCCAGTCCCTCTTGTTCGGCCTGTTTTTTGACCAGGCCGGAACCGGGTACAACCATGGCAAGCTTGATGTTACTCGCAATTTTCCGATCCCGTATTATTTTTGCGGCTTCGCGCAAATCTTCAATACGCGAGTTGGTACAGGAGCCGATAAAGATCTTGTCGAGATGGATTTGTTCCACGGGAATGCCGGGTTGCAGGTCCATGTACTGCAAGGCGCGTTGCTGATCCCCGGATAAACGGGCATCCGTCGGCACTGCTTCGTCTATGCCTACTACCATTTCAGGTGAGGTACCCCAGGTCACTTGCGGAACAAGTGAGTCGGCGTCCAGGGGTACTATAGCGTCAAATTCCGCGGATTCGTCCGAGTGCAAGGTGCGCCAGTATGAAACGGCTTGCTCCCACGTGTCGCCTTGAGGCGAAAAAGGCCGCCTGGCCACGTATTCGATAACGGTGTCGTCCACGGCGATCATGCCGGCGCGCGCACCAGCCTCAATCGACATGTTGCATATGGTCATACGTGCCTCGACTGAAAGTGAACGAATCGCATCACCCGCATATTCGATTGTATATCCCGTCGCCCCAGCCGTGCCCAACTTGCCAATAGCGGCAAGGATGATGTCCTTGGAGCTGACTCCGGAGGAGAGGTTGCCGTCTATCCGCACCAGCATGTTTTTCGATTTTTTCATCAACAGGCATTGTGTAGCCAGGACGTGCTCAACTTCGGAGGTGCCAATTCCAAATGCCAGTGCTCCCAACGCGCCGTGCGTGGACGTGTGCGAATCCCCGCATACGATGGTCATGCCGGGCAAGGATGCGCCCTGTTCGGGGCCGATCACGTGTACGATCCCTTGCCGCTCGTCCGACATTGGAAATTGAGTCAAGGAAAATTCCTGGCAGTTTCGGTCCAGGGTGTCGACTTGTATTTTTGAGATCGGGTCCTTGATCCCCGTATCACGCGCGACTGTAGGCACGTTATGATCGGCCGTCGCAAGTATGGAGTCCTTGCGCCAGAGGCTTCGATTGGCCAAGCGCAACCCTTCAAAAGCCTGCGGTGACGTCACTTCGTGTACCAGGTGCCTGTCGATATACAGTAAGGCCATACCATCGGGGCGTTCGTGTACAACGTGACTCTGCCAGACTTTGTCGTATAAGGTTTTATTCGCCATTACGTGCTCAGAGTATCAGTTAGACGGGGCTTGGCAATCCATACGAATTGAATAAAGGCCAGGGACGCTATGCCCATCGCCAGTAAATATACATGGGACGGTCCGATCAGGTTCCAAGTATACCCGCTCATCAGGCTGCCAAGCGAGCCGCCCAGTCCAAAACCGATGCTGGAGTACAACGCCTGACCCCGTCCTTGAATATTGCCAGAAAAGTACTGGTCGATTAAGTGGATGGCGGACGCATGGAAAAGCCCGAAGGAGGCGGCATGCAGAATTTGCACAAATAATATAAACGACAGGTGCTCTGCAAACATGGCGACCAACCACCACCTTAAGACGGTGAGTAGCATAGCTGCCGTCAATAAAATTCCTGCACCGTATCTCGGTAACCACCGGTACATCCAGAAAAATACTACCATTTCGGCAATAACTCCCAGGGACCAAAGCTGCCCTATGGTGGAGTGCGAATATCCATACCCCTCAAGATAAATGCTGAAAAAGGCGTAGTGCGGGCCGTGACTCACTTGTATAAGAAAACACGCCACTAGTAACGCTATCACGGGGGGACTGGAGCATGTTTTCAATAATGATGAGGTGCTTGTGTGATCGACCACGTTGCTTGATGAATCCGGTACCAGTAGCGTGTTTAGCCAAATACACGCCAGTAAAACCAGGATCATCCACGGCAGTAGTTGTATGCCCCAGCCCTGTAGTAAAGGCGCAAGCAATGACGCGGTAATAATAAATCCTACCGACCCCCATAACCGGATACGACTGTACAGGTGCTTGCCCGTGCCAAGGTGATTCATGGTTTCTACTTCGAACTGTGGCAACGCGGCATTCCAGAAAAAACTGAACCCGGCCAAGATCAGCAGCAGTATCCAGTAATCGCGGGCAATTAGAACTGCTGCAAAGATGCCCATACTGGTGAAAGTGGCAATGCGAATTATGCGGGTACGTTTGCCGGTGTGGTCCGCAATCCAGCCCCATACGTTGGGTGCGATGATTTTCGTGGCCAGTAGAATTGCAGAGAGTTCGCCAATCTGGCCAGGCGTAAATTCAAGATGTTTCAAATACAGGCCCCAATAGGGAATAAAGGCGCCTAAGCTCGCGAAGTAAAAAAAGTAGACTCCTGCATACCGCATGTAACGCGCAGGCTGCTTTTGCCCTGTGTTCATTAGTTTGAAAAGACCGCTCGTTATGAGCTGATAGTCATTTTATACGGAAGATGGTATATCGGGAGTTGAGCATTCCGTGTCGATATTTTGCGCACGGTGACGCAGCACGTGGTCCATGACTACGATGGCAAGCATGGCTTCTGCCACTGGTACGCCACGTATGCCAACACAGGGATCATGCCGACCCGTGGTAACGATGTCGGTCGCCTCGCCGACTACGTTCACGGTTCTGCCGGGAACGCGAATGCTGGAGGTCGGCTTAAATGCAATGCTCACTACCAGATCCTGGCCGGAAGAAATTCCTCCCAGAGTGCCGCCGGCATTGTTGGATAGAAAGCCTTGCGGTGTAATTTCATCGCGGTGTTCACTGCCTTTCTGCGATACGCTGTTGAAACCTGCGCCAATCTCGACACCTTTCACTGCGTTGATACTCACCAAGGCTTGGGCAAGGTCGGCGTCAAGACGCCCAAACACTGGCTCACCCAATCCAACCGGTACGCCACTTGCCACGACATTTACGCGCGCGCCTGTGGAATCGCCCTGTTTGCGCAAGTCGTCCATGTATGCTTCAAGCTCGGCGACTTTGCCAGGGTCAGGACAAAAAAATGGATTTTGTTCGACCGCTCCCCATTCCTTATGCTCAATTTCGATGGGGCCGAGTTGCGCCAGGTAGCCGCGTATACGCATGCCAAGTTTTTCAAAAAGATATTTTCTGGCAATTGCGCCCGCGGCTACACGCATCGCGGTTTCGCGCGCGGAGGAACGACCACCACCGCGATAATCACGTGTTCCGTATTTCTTCAAGTAGGTGTAATCGGAGTGGCCAGGACGAAACTTGTCCTTGATCTCACGGTAGTCCTTGGGACGCGCGTCCTGGTTGTAAATAACCAAGCCTATAGGTGTACCTGTAGTTTTGCCTTCAAACGTTCCTGATAATATATGGATTTCGTCCGGCTCGCGACGCTGCGTGGTGTGGCGAGATTTGCCGGGACGACGACGCTCCAGATCAGCTTGCAAGTCTGCAACACTGAGGTCCAGCCCCGGCGGACAGCCATCGATAATACAACCCAATGCCACGCCATGACTTTCGCCAAATGAAGTTACGGTGAAAAGTTTTCCGATAGAATTTCCGGCCATTTTGGTATTGTAGCATTTTCAACAGACAGGCTATTCGTTCGCTTCCTGCGCCTCGGCCCGCTATGAAATAATGTTGCCATGAGTCTTCAAAGAAAATTTGACATCCCCCGTGAAACTCGAGCTACCGCCGATGATTCCAAGATCCTCGTTGCCCACTACAACACGCAATATGAGGTTGATTGATTATCCATGTGGAAGCACTGCAAAGGGTTTTTATTTCACCTGTTTCCTCATCACCTGGTATCCCGAATCACGTTTTGGCTGACTCGTCTGAAAATGCCGCTGAAAACTGCGGCTATCCGCATTTTCATCCGCAGGTTCAAGGTAGATATGAGCGAGGCAATACACAAGGATGCGAAGGACTATACATGCTTCAATGAGTTCTTCACACGTAAGCTGATTGCCGATGCACGCCCCATTGCTACGGGTGCAGATGCCATTGCTTGTCCCGCAGACGGGTATATCAGCCAAATTTCCAATTATCGGGGTAAACAGGCTATCCAGGCAAAGGGACGGCACTTTTCCATGCAGCAGTTGCTTGGTGGAGTTACTGAATACGGGTCATTATGCGAAGGCGGAAAGTTTGCAACTATTTATCTATCGCCCAAGAATTATCACCGTGTGCATATGCCCCTGGATGGAGTCCTGGTGGAGATGATCCACGTGCCCGGGCGTTTGTTCAGTGTTGCTCCCTATTCCGCCGAGGTAGTTGCCGGTCTATACAGCCGCAATGAGCGCGTGGTGTCCATTTTCGAGACTATTGCAGGATACATGGGGGTGGTGATGGTCGGTGCAGTCAATGTATCGGCTATTGAAACGTCCTGGGCAGGACTGGTAACGCCGCCGCGAGGTAAAGAAGTTCAAAGGAGAAAATATGAAGGCATACGTCTTGAAAAAGGCGAAGAGTTGGGCATCTTCAACATGGGTTCGACCGTAGTCATGGCCTTTGAATCCGACAATATTCAATGGCACGCGGGTCTAAGCCCTCAACAGGCGGTGCGGGTCGGACAATCCCTGGGTAACACAGGCCATCAAGAGCATAACTAAGAAAACGAGTGGTATTTCGGGTGAGGTCACGGCTGGTCACAGGTGAACGTAAGTACCTGTTCGATCTGTGAAGCACCAAGAGCTACCATCAATAATCGATCTACACCCAATGCGACGCCGGCGCATTCGGGTAGTCCTGCTTGAAGTGCGGCAGTAAATTGCTGATCAATTTCAACAAAATCCTTGCCGGTCCGCTTGCGGGTACGGTTATCTTCTTCAAAACGTTGCAGTTGTTCCTGGGCATCGACAAGTTCCTGAAAGCCATTTGCAAGTTCGATGTTACCAAGATACAACTCGAAACGTTCCGCTACGCCTGCCTGGTTTATCTTCGCCAGCGCGGCCTGTTGCACCGGAAAGTCGTATACAAAGGTCAAACGGTTTGCCGGAAATTGCGGCGCAATTACTTGATCAAGTAATAGCTCCTGGTATTCCCGTATCGATAAGTCGGTATGTAGCGAAAGCCCCGCAGTACTAACGATCCGAATGTAATCCGGCCATTCCGCCTGGCAAAGATCGAGTCCGCAATACTCTCTAAACGTATCCCGATAAGTGGTAAATGCGGTCGGGGAAAATTCGACTTGCAATAAATCCTTTACCAACTCATCTACTTCCCGCATCAGGTCACGATAGCTCCAGCCAACGCGATACCATTCGAGCATGGTAAATTCCTGATGATGATACCTGCCTTCTTCCGCAGCCCTGAATACCTTGCAGAGTTGGTATATGTCCTGCTTGAAAAACGCCAGTAGCCTTTTCATCGCATATTCGGGGGAGGTGTGCAGATACGCCTGGAGGTCTCTGTTTTTTACACCAATGCTGTCAATACAGGGATCGGTAACGGCGTAACGATTGATAGCGGGCGTATCAACTTCCAGCACGTCACGGGCTGCAAAAAATTCACGGATCTGTGCATAGACGCGCGCGCGTTCCTCGAGCCCTTGTGACGAAACAAGCGGCCTCCAGTCGGCAGAAACAGTGTTTTTATTCAAGTGAATAAGTTCAGATCAAAAGGAAGACTTTATTTCCTGTAAATCTCTCTCGTTTGCTCAATCAGAGTGTGAATCTTACGGCGCAATTGCGGCGGTTCCAGCACTTCGACGTCAGGCCCGTATTTCATGATATCCATGATGAGCTCGCGGTCGTCGGAATAATCGATAGCAAGAACGTAGCCACCTTTTTCGTCGAAATGGCTCTGTTGCGCGGGGTGCCATACTTCCCTTGACACCCAGCGGGCGCGCTCCGGAGTAAAGCGCAAAACCGCTTTGCGGGTTTCGCTGCCGGAGAATATGCCGTACCCATGCAACTCCCTGTCCAACTGCTCTTCCTTAACGTCCTTCGCTCTCTTATCAAGAAACTCGACTCGAGATAACGCATCCACTGAAAAACTCCTTACATCTTTCCTCAAGTGGCACCAGCCGTCCATGTACCAGTTATCGCGATAGTAGACGAGTCGCTGCGGAGAGACTTCCCGCTCGGTCTTCTCACCGTTTACGCGATTGTAGTGCTGAATGAACAAGCACTTGCGAACCAGCAGTGCGCCAGAGATGGCCTGAAAATGTCGCGGGTTCACCGAACGAACGGCAATCCGTGGAACCCGGATGCGCCGCGTAATTTCGTCTGCTGAATGGCCACCGCTGCCGAGCAGCTTGCGAATTCGCTCATGCAAAGGCTTGATGCGCGACCGCAGCAAATCCGGTTCGATTTCCATGAGCATATGCTCCATGGCGAGCAATGCGTACACCTCGGAACTGTTGAACCACAGCCCAGGTAGCGAGAAACGAGGGAAATCCTGCCTGGAATTTTCGTATTGATACCCCTGGCGGTGGCGGTTCCACACAATAGGTGCGTAGAGGCGGTCCCGCAAGTACTGAATATCCCGCTTCACCGTCGCGCGAGATACTCCCAGTTCTTCCATCAATTCTCGTAAGGGGGTGACACGCTTCTGCCTGAGGAGCTGATCAATTTTGTAGAAGCGTTCGGTTCGGTCCAAATTCAGTCTTCCAGCTATGGAATTAGAAAAATAACAGCTTTAAAGAACAATTTTTTAACCGAATGCCGTATCAAGGGGGAATGACGGATGAGGTTACGCAATCTCAACCTTTAGCACGCGATACATATTCAGCGGTTTGTGTATTGATACGTAACGTTTCTCCCTCTTCAATGAATAAGGGAACCTTGATAATCGCCCCTGTTTCCAGGGTAGCAGGCTTGGTACCACCCGCAGCAGTATCACCTCGCACGCCCGGGTCGGTTTGCGTTATTTGTAACTCGACAAAATTGGGTGGCGTTATGCTCAAAGGCTCACCATCCAGCAAGGTTACACAACAGGTTTCCTGGCCTTTAAGCCATTGCGCGGCATCTCCCACGGCGGCCTCGCTTGCCGCATATTGTTCATAGGAGTCAGGCTCCATGAAATACCACTGGGTGCCATCGTTGTACAAGTACTGCATGTCCGTATCCACT
Organism: Gammaproteobacteria bacterium; assembly: GCA_965215055.1. GTDB lineage: Bacteria > Pseudomonadota > Gammaproteobacteria > UBA4575 > UBA4575. The sequence continues at coordinate 48,540 of OZ244046.1, read as the reverse complement.
ACATCGGCGCCCTCAACAGACTCGCCGGACTTGAACGTGCGGTCTACAACGCGGCCCGTTTTCAAATTGCGAAGCTTGACCCGGTTGAAGGCCTGACCTTTGCCGGGCTTTACAAACTCGTTTTCAATGATGGAGTATGGATCGCCGTCCAAGTTGAGCTTTAAGCCGACACGAAATTCGTTAGTATTATAATTGGCCACGTCCGTACCATAATTTACCAATGGAAATGTTTAGTCTAGCATGGGAATCTTCCCGTTCTGAAACCAGTTGGCAACAACAATACAGGGATTCCATAACAAGCGTTGACAGGCTATGCGATGCACTTGAACTGGAACCTGACCAATTATCGCTGAGCGATTCTGCCAGGCAGCAGTTTCCCTTGCGCGTTCCCCGAGCCTATGTTCAACGTATGCAGAAATCCAATCCACGGGACCCTCTGCTGCTACAGGTATTACCGCACGGGGATGAAGACGTGCAAGTTGCCAGTTTCATTGTGGACCCGGTTGCAGAACTGGCAAACGTCAAAAGTCCAGGGCTATTGCAGAAATACGCCAGGCGTGCACTGTTGCTCGTAACCAGCCGCTGCGGCGTCCATTGCCGCTATTGTTTTCGCAGGCATTTCCCTTATTCGGCAAACAATCCCCGTCGTGATGCCTGGCACCAGGCAGTGAGTGAGATTGCCGATGACGCGAGTATCATCGAGGTAATACTGAGCGGCGGAGACCCTTTGGTGCTACACGATGATGAGCTGGTTACGTTGATTTCAAAATTGGCAGCGATATCACACGTCAAGCTGTTGCGTATACATACGCGCCTGCCAGTGGTAATTCCCACACGTATCAACAAGGAGTTGCTCAGCTGGATAAATAATGTCAGCTTGAAGGTAGTGATTGTGCTACATATAAACCATGCTCAGGAAATAGATGCCCGGCTACGAGATAAGCTTCGAGAGCTGTGTGCCGCAAATTGCACGGTGTTGAATCAGAGCGTCTTGCTTCGAGGTATCAACGACGCACCGGATGCCCTGATAAGATTGAGTGAAAAATTATTTCAGGCAGGGATTCTGCCTTATTACCTTCACCTACTGGACAAGGTACAGGGGGCTTCGCATTTCGAGGTAAGCGAGGCCCGCGCACGCAGGATCATGCATGAAGTCGCAAGCAAACTGCCCGGCTATCTCGTTCCCAGGCTGGTAAAAGAAGAGCCGGGACACGCCTATAAAACGTTAGTGGCTTTTTGAGTACAGCGTACTTTGGCTACCCGCGCAACTATCTAATGAATCATACTCAGCTTGCTACCGATCCGGAAGAAAATGTCGCGGTCTTTGCATCGGCCGGTACAGGGAAAACCAGGTTACTGATCCATCGCATTTTAAGGCTGCTACTCAATGGCGTAGACCCTGCACATATACTCGCCATTACTTTTACACGCAAAGCAGCCGCAGAAATGCGGGAACGCCTGATGAAAGAATTGGAGGATTGGGCCAAGTGTGACGACCAGCAACTGAAATCAGTACTGCAACAGCTTACCCATCCCTGTAACCATGACAACATGACAAGAGCCAGAAACCTGTATGAACAGTTATTATTTGCACAGTACGATATTCGTATCGTTACGTTTCATGCCTATTGCCAGGATATATTGAAGCGATTTGCCATCCACGCCGATATTCCGCCAGGATTCCAGGTAGCGGAAAACACCGCAGAACTGAAACGGGAGGCCTTGGAGCACCTGTATAAAACTGCACATCAGCGCACGGAACCGGAATTGACCAATGCGTTGTTTGAACTGCTACAGCATTGCGGCACCGTGCAAAATGTCAATGACTTGCTGAACACGTTTATCGATTCTTGCAGCGACTGGTGGAGCTTCATCGAAGATAAAACTGACCCGGTTGGTTATGCAGGCGATTGCCTGCATAAATTTTTATTTTCAAACCGGACTAAAGAGAAACCGAGCGAAGTGCTCGCAAGATTAGTTCCCGCCTTGCAGCAGTACCAGCACTACCTGGAAAAACATCCTATAGAGACAAATAGGAAGCATATTCGCTTAATTGCGGACTCTTTGGCACACAAAAATGACTGCAAAAAACTGATACAAGACGTCAGATACGTTTTCTTAACGCAGCAAAATACGCCCAGACAGTTAAGACAAAGCAAGGCACTTGAAAGAAGCCTTGGCCATGAGATAACGGACTTCATAGAGTTGCATGAATATCTCTGCGACTTGATAACTCAACAACTGGACCTGATACGCAAAGAAGACCTTCTCGCCTTTAATCGAGCCTGGTTTCGAGCCGGACAGCAATTGCTGAATGAGTACCAGAAATTGAAATTCGACCGCGGTATGCTGGATTTTGCCGACCTGGAGTGGCACACCTATCTGTTACTACACAAGCACGGAAGTGCCGAGTGGATACAGTACAAACTCGATCAGCAAATAGAACATATTTTGATTGACGAGTTTCAGGATACGAATCCCACGCAATGGAACCTGCTATTACCGTTGTTGGAGGAATTGGCAGCGAATCTGCAAACAGGTAACAAAAGTCTATTTTTTGTCGGTGATACCAAGCAGTCCATCTATGGATTTCGCCGTGCAAACCCCCAGTTGCAATTTACCGCATTCAAATGGGCTCAACAAAACCTTGATGCCAAACGCCTGGAGACAAGCCAGTCCTTCCGCTCTTCGCCGGCCATTATCAAGCTGGTAAACAAGGTCTTTGACGGTAAAAAAGAAGACCCCTTGCTCGACAAGTTTCACAACCATGAGGCAAAACGAACTGAACTGTGGGGAAGCGCACGAATCAACCCACTCATCGTTCCCGATGACATAACCAAGGACAGCCAGGAATTTCGCAACCCGTTACTGGAAGCGCGGACGAACAGTGAATCGAGCCGTCACTATCTTGAAGGGAAGGCCGTAGCCAAACAGATCAAGGCATTGATAGAAAATTCCATGCCTATTCGTGATCAGCAACAAACGCGCGCCGTGTGTTACGGCGATATGATGATTTTAGCGCGCAGTCGGACTCACTTGTCGCAACTTGAATTGGCGCTGAGAGACCAGTACATCCCCTATCGCAGTATCAGTGATAATGAATTCCTGGACCAACTTGAAGTTCAGGACGTACTCGCATTACTTACTTACCTCATCCAGCCATACAATGATTTGGCATTGGCACAGGTTCTCCGTTCACCATGTTTCGGCGTAAGTGATGATGATTTGATGAAGATTGCCGACTATAAAGCCGAAACTTGGCATGAAAAGCTCACGGCCCATGTTGCCAATAAATCCGTCCCACTCCTTAAACGATGGTGCATGAATGGCCGGCTTCTACCCCATGTTGCCAATAAATCCATCCCACTCCTTAAACAGGCATATCAACAACTACAAAAGTGGAGCACCCTGGTAAATCGAATGCCAGTGCACGACCTGCTAGACCGAATATATTTCGATATCAATATATTCGAACGTTATGCAAGTAGCTGTTCACCAACAAAAAGACCACACGTGCGTGCAAACCTTACCTACATGCTCGAGCTTGCCCTTGACCTGAATGCAGGGCGTTATTCAAGCATCCAGTCTTTTTTAGCTTCAATACAAGACCTTGGCCCGGGAAATACCTTCGCAAGCCATGCACGTCAAGATAACGAAGATGAAGTGCAGATTATGACCATACATGCGGCCAAGGGATTGGAGTCCCCGGTAGTATTTCTGGTCGATACCGGGTCGCCGCCGCCGGACCGACGAGCCTATCAGACCGTCGTAAATTGGCCTCCCAATGCTGCGCGGCCAGATCAGTTTTTCATTGTGGGCCGTAAAGAAAACATAGACCTGAATACGCAACAAGTGCTTGAGCAACAAAGGGAGACAGAACGGCGAGAGGAATTAAACTTACTGTACGTCGCGTTGACGCGCGCCAAGCAATATCTGTTTGTCAGCGGCGTACAGATGAAACGAAATCAGAAAAAGAACTGGTTTTCCATAATTGAACAGGCGCTGGAGGACGTCTCTCAAGAACCAGAAAGTAACGCGTGGGTATTTGACTACGGTGAACTGCCCGTCGTCACGACGGAATTACTTGACAAGGCTTTACCAACGGTCAGCCCAATACCCAATATGAACCAACCTTTCGCACCTGTCACTGAACAAAATACTACTACTGACGATCTACCCACAGTTGATACCGAAGCAGCAGATTACGGAACACTGGTACACAAGCTGCTTGAACTGGCTGACAGGGATACATTGAGGAGATCAAACGCATCACACGCTGAATTGGACGCATTGCGCGTTGAAGTAGAGTTTGGTTTGAAAAGAGAAATTGGTGCGGAAGGGTTTTCTACTGCCGTGCGGGAAGTAAGGAAGTGTCTTACGGCACCGGAGTTACGTAACGTATTCCCGTCGCCGCCCGGAGAGAATATTTTAACGGAAGCTTCGGTTTGCTTTATTGAAAAAGGGGAGGTGTTTTACCGCATTATCGACCGCCTGATAGTTACTGAAAACTCGGCATGGATTATCGATTTCAAGACTTCGTCAGCAGTTACCATGGAGACTATGCCGCAACAGGCGGCACGTTACCGACAACAAATTGCCCATTATATTTCAGCAGTAAAAAAACTATATCCCGGCAAAAAGATACGCGCCTCCATTCTCTTTACCCATTTACCCGCGCTATATGATTATGATGCAGATGGCAGTTTACAATGACGGTGCTAATTTGATGCAGTAGCATCCATAATAGCTGCCAGGTCCTTTGCAGGTCGATAGCCCGGTATCAAGGTGCCGTCTTCCATAAAAAGCGCAGGAGTGCCTGTCACCCCCAATCGCTGACCCGTCAACAGTTGAGAACCCACCGGATGATTACAATTTTCCGGTGGGACGTCTTCACCCGCCTTGGCCCTGGTCAAAGAGGTTTGCTGATCTTCGGAACACCAGACGCTAACCGCCTTTTTATATGAGGGGGCATTCACCCCACTACGAGGAAACATCATATAACGTATTTTGATGCCATAGCTGTTCAATTGGTCAATCTCCCTGTGAAGCTTGCGACAATAACCACAATCAATATCCGTAAATACAGTGAGCGTGTAACGAGGCTTGTCTGGAGAAAAGACGATCATTTGTGATTCGTCCAGATTTCTCATCAGCTCCTTGCGTATCCCCGCGCGCGCCAACTCAGTAAGATTTTTGCCGGTCTCCAAGTCCAGCAAAGAACCGTTTTGCAGCACATAGCGCCCATCCTCAGACAAATAAAATACTTCGGTGCCGTATATGACTTCATAAAGCCCTTGCACGGCTGTTGCCTTGATTGAATCGGGTTGTTCCTGCAACTCAAGCTGATCAAGCCGTTCCCTGATGTTGGCAATATCTTTGGCTTCATCTGCCCATGCGGGACACGCGCAAAATATGGCCACAATAAATATATATGGAATAAAGCTACGCATGATAATTTCCGCCATGTTGCCCTTGAATAGGATAACGAATTTAGCGTGATAGTTCATCCACGCGGATGATGCTGGCGGTGTAGCTGCTGCAACCTGGCTTGGGCAACGTGAGTGTATATCTGGGTAGTGGAAAGGTCGCTGTGCCCCAGTAACATCTGTACAACCCGCAAGTCTGCACCATGGTTCAACAGGTGCGTGGCAAAGGCATGGCGAAGGGTATGAGGCGAAAGGTGCTTGGTAATGCCTACCTGTTTCGCATACTTTTTGACCAGACTCCAAAATGCCTGGCGCGTCATGGCAGTCCCCCGATTGGTGATAAACAAGGCATCACTCTGTTGATTCGGTTTCAGCAGGCGCGCGCGGTCCTCGTCCACGAACCTTGATATCCACTCATTGGCCTGCTCACCAAATGGAATCAATCTCTCTTTACTGCCCTTCCCCACAACTCGTATTACACCATGATTCAGGTTAACTTGGCTCAGCGTCAAGCCAACCAGTTCACTTACCCTCAGCCCGCTTGCATACAGCACTTCCAGCATCGCGCGGTCACGTACCCCATGGGCTTTCTTCACGTCAGGGGCAATCAACAGACGTTCAACTTCTCTCTCCGTCAGAGTTCCAGGCAAAGACCGACCTAACTTCGGAAACTCAATCTGTGCAGAAGGATCTTTCTTTACCACCCCCTGTCTTACCAAGTAACGATAGAAATGCCGAATACTGGATAGTAGCCTTGCGGTAGTGCGCGGCATACTGCCTTGCCGCACCCGGTAGGATAAGTAATCCAGCAAATGGCTACGATGCGCTTCCGTGATGCCGACGGCCAAGCGCGACAACCAACGCGACAACCCCAGTAAATCATTTCGGTATGCCGCAAGAGTATTTTCACTCAGTCCACGCTCAGCCCATAAAGCATCCAGAAACGCTTCGATTACAGGCTGATCAACCGACTGGGAAAAAACAGGCTCGCTCACGGATTGGGTATCATTAAATGTAAGGAAGTATTATACATCGTATCGCTAATCAAACCTCATCTGCGGTGGAAGAGCGAACCGGTGGTTAGAGTCATTCCTCAATATTTTCATCCTGTTCTTTTAAGCATGATTACGGCGATAACAATTACCAGTGTCGCAGGAAGAAACGCACTCAGCATAGGCGGTACGTCATAGACGACACTGAGGTTACTTAACACGCGGCTCAGTAAATGAAAGGCTATCGCGATACCAACTCCAACCGCGATGCGCTGACTTAAACTGCCTGCTCGTACTGAGGAAAATACAAAAGGAACCGCCAGTAACAACATCGCGATCCCAGAAAGTGGAACTGCAAAACGATTATAGTAAGCAAGCTGGTAACGGCGGGAGTTGAGTTTGTTTTCATCCAGGTAGTTGATATATTTTTTGAGTTTCTGCGCGGCCATGTGTTCGGGCTCGACCGTTACCACGTTAAAAAGATCTGGCGTAATCAAATGTCGCCAACGTTCCTCGCTCGCCGTTACCGTCTCTACCCCTTGATCAGAAACAAGGCTATGCCGAATTTCAGATAGCCGCCATATACCATCTTCATAAACCGCTTTCTTGGCAAAGCTGGCTCGTTTTAATCTATATTGCTCGTCAAACTCATACACCCAGACATTCAGCATGCGATGATCAGCGAACATTTCCTGAACATTGATGTAGCGATTATCATCACGGTCACGCACCCACAGGCCATAGTGCGAGCGAATCGGGATCTTGTACATGTCACCGGTCTTGTTCAGACTTCGCACGTATCCTTCCGTAACAGGTGCAACGGTTTCTCCCACCCACATGCTTACGGCAATAAGCACAATGCCAACTTTTAATGTTGCCCAAAGAATACGCCGCTTGCTTATACCCACGGAGCGCAATACGACCAACTCATTCCTTGCCGCCAAATTTCCCAAACCGACTAACGTGCCAACTAATAATGCAGTCGGCATGAATTCGTACAGGCGTTGTGGCATGCCAAAAAATAACTGCAGCATGGCATGGCCAAAAGTAAAACCGTGTTTGCCAATAGATTCCAGGTCATTTATTAAATCGATAATTGAATCAATTGAAAACAAAACAAGTAAAACCAAGAATGTTCCGACAAAAACAGTCCTGCCCAGATAGCGGTCAAAGTGTTTGATCATGTTAGTAACTCATACGGCGTGACGCTTTCTGTACGCTAAAAAGGCAACAAGTGCCGCGAGAGGAATATGCACGATAAATAACCCGGGAACGGCCGGAAGCTCGCCTCCAGCAACCCAGGACTTGGCCAGAACTAATGAATTCGAATAGACCAAATAAATAGCAATGACCAGCGCCAGCCTGACAAATCTCCCCTGACGCGGGCTGGATATGCTCAATGGGAAAGCCAATAAAACGAGTAATATAGCCGAGATGGGCGCAGATAAACGCCATTGCAACTCCGCATGTTCGGCTGACCGGTTTGATTTGATTAAATCAGACACCTCCATGAACTCCGGATCATCACGGTCCAAGCCGAGATCAAATTCAGGAATGCGCAGTACATGTTGATCAAACGAAAACAACGTAAAACCACCTTCTCCCGGTATTCCTTCATAGCGCTGGCCTTGACCCAGTATCAGAGATTCTCCTCCCAGCGCCGACAAGTTCTCTTGCCTGGCAGTTTGTGCCGTCTCAATGGCGATTTTGTCGGCTTGGCGGCTATAGATGAAAATATTTTCCACCGTACCTGCATCCCTGTCTGCATCTTCAATAAAAATTACCCAGTTGCCTTGTTTGGATTCAACAAACCGACCCGGCATCAAGCTGTAAATGCTCGTCTGTCCCTTTGCCTTGAGTTTGATTGTTTCAATTTGTTGCGATATCCAAGGAGTTGAAAACATTGACAAGTAAAACAATACTGCAATGAGAGGCAAAACAAGCAAACCGGTATGCCTCACCAGGTCCAGCGTACCTGCACCGCTTGCCTTGATGGCATAAATCTCACTATCCCGATACAGACGACCAAGCACCAGCATGGCCGTAACAAGCAATGCGAATGGAGTCAATAAGATTGCCGAGCGCAACACGCCAAAGCCGAGCATGGACATCATCATATCCACTGGCAATTTCCCATCCATGACTCTTGCAAGCAAACTGATAAATGAGTTACCTACGATTACTACAAGCAAAAAGGCATTTACCGCAATAAAAATCAGGGTAAATTCTTTGGACAAATATCGATTTAACGTCGAAAACATGCGCCCCTTCCTAAAAGAAAAAGGAAGAAAATAATTTTTCTGGTTACAAATACCGTGATCTTAGCAATAATGGAGAAGACATAAATTTGAGTATAGAGGATATCCATGGAGTACATAGCAAAAACCACGACAGTGGATAAAGAAGTTTCTGATTGCGTGATTGTGGGTTTGTTCAAACCAAAACGCCTGAGTGATTCCGCCAAAAAACTGGATAGTATTTACCATGGGAATATCTCTAAAGTTTGTCAGCGCGGGACCACTGACGGAAGTCTGGGGCAGGTTACGACCTTGCACAATTCCAGTCGCAGTAAGCACGGCTGTATCGTGGTGGTTGGCTGTGGCGAACCGGATGACTTCACGCTTAGTGCCTTGCAGCACGTCTCGGCGGTAGCAGCGAATGAAGTAATCAAGTCCAATGCCAGAAATGTAATCAATTGCCTGATTGAACTGCCAGTAAAGGATGCAGACTTGCTCACCAAGACGCAAATCAGCACGATCTCCACTGAAGGGTCCATCTACCGCTATAACACAACAAAACCGACAACGGCCAAAAGCAAACCTCGCTTGAGGAAAATGAAATTTTTTACCCGGCAGCAAGATGAACTTATCGCCATACGCCAAGGCAAAAAATATGGAAAGGCTATTGCGAGCGGTATGAATCTCGCCAAAGATCTGGGCAACTTACCTGGCAACATCTGCACGCCAACTTATCTTGCTGAACGAGCCAAGACCTTGGCAAAAGATAACCAGAATTTGCAAGTCGAGGTAGCAGAAGAAACTCAGATGAAAAAGCTGGGCATGGGAGCATTGCTATCCGTTTCGAACGGGAGTGCCGAAGATGCGAAACTGGTCTGCCTGAAATATAAAGGCGGGAAAAGAAATGAAGATCCTGTTGTGCTGGTCGGCAAAGGCATTACTTTTGATACTGGTGGCATTTCACTAAAGCCGGGGGCAGCCATGGACGAGATGAAATTCGACATGTGTGGAGCCGCCAGTGTCGTAGGTGTAATCAAAGCGTGTTGTGAACTGCAACTAGACCTCAATGTAGTAGGCGTCATAGCTTGTGCAGAGAACATGCCTGGCGGGCGTGCCACGAAGCCTGGCGACGTGGTAACTACCATGTCTGGGCAAACAGTGGAAATTCTAAACACCGATGCGGAAGGCCGCCTGGTGCTTTGCGATGCGCTCACCTATGCCGACAAATTCAAGCCGAGAGTCGTAATTGATATTGCGACACTGACCGGTGCATGTGTGGTTGCGCTGGGCCATGTGCCTTCCGGACTGATGAGTAATGATGACGAGCTTGCCAAAGAATTGCTTGCCGCAGGCACACGCGCAGGTGATCGCACTTGGCAACTACCACTATGGAAGGATTACCAATCAGAATTGGATAGCAATTTTGCAGACATCGCAAATATAGGCGGCCGGTGGGCAGGCACAATTACCGCTGCATGTTTTCTTTCCAGGTTCACCCAAAAGTACCGTTGGGCACATTTAGATATTGCCGGTGTAGCATGGCACAGCCATGGTAAACAGAAAGGTGCCACAGGCCGCCCCGTACCACTATTGACTGAGTATCTATTGCGTCAAGCTGAATTAAGCTAAATCAAACGGACTTGCAAGAAAGTCAGCAATGCTGCGAGTCGATTTTTATATTATCAAGGACAATTCACCCCGCCCTGCGCACAGCCTGTAGAATTGCAGAAAAGGCAGTGCAGGAAGGTATTAAAACGCATATTCAGGCCGATAACGGTGACACGGAAAAACTGGATGCGCTGCTTTGGACGTTTCGTGATCAAAGCTTTGTCCCACATGAAATATACCCTCCACCTTCATCTGCAAACTGCCTGGTCACCATCGGCAATGAAAACAACTCGACTGAGATACAGATGCTGATTAACGTCTCGTATCAATTCCCTGAAAATATCAAGCGATTTCAAAGAATCGCGGAAATTATCGACCATCAGGACGAGGCCATTCACGCCGGTCGTGAACGTTATCGCCTGTACCGGGCGCAAGGCCATGAACCCCGGCATCGTGAGATATTCTCCACCTCCAGCTATTGACCGACCTGCCCGATTCGTCCCTTCATCCAGCACCCGCTACACTCATGGAAAAGACTTATCAGCCCAAAGAAATCGAGCAAAAATGGTACCAGTTCTGGAAAAGTAATAATTATTTTTCGCCGTCCGGAAAAGGTAATCGACCTTACTGCATTATGATTCCCCCGCCCAATGTAACGGGTACCTTGCACATGGGCCATGCCTTCAACAACACTTTAATGGACTGTTTGATTCGTTATCACCGCATGGCAGGTTACAACACGCTGTGGCAGCCCGGCACCGACCACGCGGGCATCGCTACGCAAATGGTAGTCGAACGGCAACTCAATGCCGAGGGCATATCTCGTTACGATTTGGGAAGAAAAAAATTTATTGAAAAAATATGGCAATGGAAAGAACGCTCCGGCAATACCATCTACAACCAGCTCGAACGCATGGGTTCATCCCTGGACTGGTCGCGTGAACGTTTTACCATGGACGAAGGCCTGTCCAAAGCGGTTAAACAGGTCTTTGTGCGGCTTTACGACGAAGATCTGATTTACCGTGGCAAACGTCTGGTTAACTGGGACCCTGTATTACGCACTGCGCTGTCTGACCTCGAAGTCGTATCCGAAGAAGAAAACGGCCATATATGGCACATACGTTACCCTCTCGCCAACGGCAGTGGTCACGTTACGGTAGCCACCACAAGGCCGGAAACCATGTTAGGCGACGTTGCCGTCGCAGTGCACCCGCGTGATACCCGCTACCACGGTATTATCGGCAAAGCCGTCAAACTTCCATTGACTGAACGCGAAATTCCAGTAATTGCGGATGAATACGTCGATCCCGATTTTGGTTCGGGATGCGTAAAAATTACACCGGCGCACGACTTCAATGACTACGAAGTCGGTCTGCGGCATCAATTGTCGTTAATCAATATTTTCACTGTTGATGCAAAGATCAGCGATCAGGCACCTGCTGCTTATCAAGGTATGGAGCGATTCGCAGCACGGCAAAAAATCGTTGCCGATCTGCAAGCAAAAAATCTTCTCGATGCAGTAAAGGATTATAAGCTGAAGGTACCGCGCGGCGATCGTTCAGGTGTGATTGTAGAACCGTATCTTACCGATCAGTGGTACGTAAAGATTCAGCCCCTGGCTGAATTTGCAGTGAAAGCGGTAGCGGCAAAAGACGTTCAATTCATTCCCGAAAACTGGAGCAAAATTTATTTTGAATGGATGCGCAACATCCGGGACTGGTGCATCAGCCGTCAATTATGGTGGGGACACCGCATTCCCGCCTGGTATGACAAGGAAGGAAATATCTACGTAGCAGAAGACGAAAAAGCGGTGCGTAAAAAGTACAGCCTTGGCACCGACGTTGAGCTCAGCCAGGATGAAGACGTGCTGGACACGTGGTTTTCTTCCTCACTGTGGCCGTTTTCCACGTTGGGTTGGCCTGATCAAACGGATACATTAAAAACATTTTATCCAACTTCCGTGTTAATTACCGGATTCGACATCATCTTCTTCTGGGTAGCGCGCATGATTATGATGGGGTTGAAGTTCATGAACGCCGTACCGTTTCACAAAGTCTATATTCACGGTTTAGTGCGTGATGCCAACGGCCAAAAGATGTCGAAATCCAAAGGCAATGTATTAGACCCTATCGACATTATTGACGGTATCAGCCTCGATGCGTTGATAACAAAACGTACTACCGGACTCATGCAACCAGAGATGGCACCGGAAATCGAACGAGCAACTCGCAAACAATACCCACACGGCATCAAAGCCTATGGTGCCGATGCGTTGCGTTTTTCCTTTGCCGCGCAGGCATCCACCGGACGTGACATCAAGTTCGATTTAAACCGCATCGAAGGCTATCGGAATTTTTGCAACAAGTTGTGGAACGCCGCGCGCTTTGTGTCGTTGAACACCGTGAAACAGGTCGAACCGATAGACAGGCAAAGACTCACTTTGGCAGACCGCTGGATCTTAAGTAAACAACAGGAGGCTATCGACCTTACTCACAAGCACTTGAATAACTATCGCTTTGACCTTGCCGCGCAGGCACTTTATGAGTTTACCTGGCACGAGTTCTGTGACTGGTACGTGGAATTATGCAAGCCAACTTTATTCAAGGATGATACGCATGAGCACGTCAAGCAAAATACGTGCAGAGCATTACTGGAAGTACTGGAGACCCTATTGCGACTGTTACACCCGTTCATTCCTTTTCTTACTGAAGAAATCTGGCAGTCGGTAGCTGAAAAGCTGGCAATTAAAGGCGATACAATCTCATTACAAGCCTTTCCAGTCAGCAACCACGACCTCATCGACACAGCCAGCGTGCAGAAACTGGAGTGGGCAAAGGGGTTTATTAATGGTGTGCGTAAAATTCGCGCGGAAATGGATATCCCACCGGGAAAACCTTTAAAAATTTTGTTGCAAAACTGGTCAGCACGAGACCGAACCAACTATGAAAATAGCCAGCACTATATCCACTCACTGGCCAGCCCGAAAGACATTCACTGGTTGGAAAATAAAACCGCACCTGAGTCCGCTACGGCACTTGTTGGCGAGATGAAAATCCTGATCCCACTGGCGGGGTTAATTGACAAGAAGGCGGAAATTATACGCCTGGAGAAAGAAGCTAACAAATGTAAATCCGATTTAACCAAAAGTCACACCAAGCTGGACAATCCAAACTTTGTAGACAAGGCTCCTGAAGCTATAGTGGAAAAAGAGCAAACCCGGGCAAAAGAACTACAAAGAAAACTTGAACAGTTCGAAGAGCAGCTGGAGAAAATACGTGCCATGTAGAGGTTTTTACCTCTACACTAAAAAACCATTTTGCGCGTTGGCTTGTTCGCGACGTTATCGCGTAAGTAAACGGGCAGTGCCTGTACTGCCGTAACACGGTGCCCTTGCTCGAAATAGTATTTACCCAGTTTTGCCACGTATTCCGCCTGCGGCAGTGCACCGGCATCATATGCAACTTTCCGACGGCACCGTTGCGACAAAATTTTTGCATAATTATCCCATCCGGTTCCTGCTCCAATGCAGTCATCCTTTACCTCGATTTCAATCAAGGCCGGCTTAATGACGTGCTCACCGCCTGTAAGCTGCATGACCTTGTCCTGATTCAGTTCGTATAATGCATAGTAGACTTCCTGCATACGTGCATCGATACAGGGTAGCACTTGCGTGGGCTGATGCTTGTGGTATACCTCCTGAGCAAGTACCGCCAAGGAGGACACCGGAACGACAGGAAGGTCTCGTGCTAAAGCAATTCCCTGCGTAACACCGGCCGCCAAACGAACCCCCGTAAAGGCTCCTGGCCCACGCCCGAATGCGATGGTATCCAGTTGCCCAAGACTGATCTCGCCCTGTGCCAGTACCTGTTCACACATCGATAAAATGATCTCATTATGTCGGCGCGGTGCTATTTCACTTACCGCGAACACCTCTTCACCCGACAACAATGCCACGGAACAACACTCTGTCGCAGTTTCAATTGCAAGTAGCTTCATGTATGGAGTGTTGACGCTGTAGAAAGTCAAGGACGTCATCAATATTGGAGGTGCATGGCATATTTGGCAAGCTACTGATAAACGACTTGCCGTAGGTTTTCGTGACTAATCTCGGGTCACATATCGCAATGACGCCATAATCTTCTTCGTCGCGTATCAATCTTCCCACACCCTGTTTTAATGCAATCACTGCCTGCGGCAACTGGTAATTCATAAACGGATTTGCGCCGGTCTGGCGCAATGCATGCAACCGGCCAGCCAACACGGGGTCACCGGGCGCCGCAAACGGCAGCTTGTCAATGACTACGCAACTCAAGGCATCCCCACGTATGTCCACGCCTTCCCAAAAACTGTTGGTGCCTAGCAATAACACATGTTCCGTTCTGGCAAATGCAGCCAATAACTCTCTACGTGGGGCCTCACCCTGTATAAGCAGGCTGAAATCATCGTGGCTTTGCAGATATTCCGCGGCAATCCGCAGTGCACGATGGCTGGTAAACAATAAAAATGCCCGGCCTCGATTCATTTCAAGCACGGGTAACACTGCCTCGACTACTGCCAGTGTATAGCCTTCGTCATTGGGAGTCAGATGTACCGGCGGTATAAATAATCGCGTGTTGGCCTGGTAGTCATAAGGGCTATCCAGGATAATTGCTTGCGCGTCCACCAACCCCAACTGGCCTTGAAAATGATCAAATTTTGCATCCACGGCCAAGGTTGCAGAGGTAAAAATCCAACTGCGCGCATACCGTCGCATAAAGGTTTGAAACGCATCCGCCACCACTAAAGGAGTACTGTGCAGCTTAAAATCTTTCTCTAAAATCTCCAGCCAATTAACCATCGTTTCATCGCTTTCCGAAACAAGAGTCAAATGCCGTTCGACTTGTTCGCAGCGCTCGGTGCAACGTGCCAGCACTTGGCCACGATCACTCACCTTCATTAACACGTCCGCAAGCGCATGCACATGTTTGCATAGCCGATTAAACTGATCCTCTATTTTTGCCACGGCTGCCACTTCATGCCAAAGTTTACGCCTGATACCACCGGCATTACTCGCCAGCATCAACTGGAAGTCTGCTATCGTCCTGCGCAGGGTATCGACAACTTCACGCACTTCACCGACATCAGGTGCCTCTTCAAGTTGTGCAGCGACCACGTCAAAAGCTAAACTTTTGAGTTGACGGCTGCTGACCGTGACAGCAAGGGAGGTGCTGGCCAGCTCAGGTAACTGGTGCGCTTCATCAAAGATGAAGGCGTCAACGTCGGGAAGCAGTTCGCCTAAACCTTCTTCCTTCAAAGTCAGGTCTGCAAAAAACAAGTGGTGATTGATAATCACCACGTCCGCCTTTTGTGCCTTTTGCCGGGCCTTGACGACGTAACAACTTTGATAGTCGGGGCATTTGCTTCCGAGGCAATTCTCTACCGTGGAAGTAACCTGCAGCCAAGTTGCATCATCTTCACTCAAATCGGTAACTTCCGCAATTTCACCCGTTTTGGTAACCTGTGACCAATCTCTGATTACCTGGATCTTTTCCATCATTTTCTCGTTGCCTGGTTGCATGCGTTCAGCATGGTGTTCCAGACGATGCAGACAGAGATAATTCGCTCGTCCCTTTAACAAAGACGTTTTAACGGACAATTCAAGTACATTAAGAATTGTTGGTAAATCTTTGAAATATAACTGATCCTGAAGATGTCTCGTGCCCGTCGAAATAACTATTTTCTGCCCAGACAGTAACGCGGGAACCAGGTAGGCGAACGTTTTCCCAACTCCCGTACCAGCTTCGACGATAAGTTTGCTGTTATCCTCAAGCGAGGCTTCTACAGCCTCACTCATGCGCTGCTGTTGCGAACGATAGCGGAAATTACCCAAGCGTTTTGACAATAGCCCTGTGGGGCTAAAAATTTCCGCAGTATTCAGCATTGTGACGAGCTTTTCACCCAGGCTTATCTTGTTGCAAC
The DNA here is from genome assembly GCA_965215055.1 of Gammaproteobacteria bacterium. Taxonomy (GTDB): domain Bacteria; phylum Pseudomonadota; class Gammaproteobacteria; order UBA4575; family UBA4575. The sequence continues at coordinate 32,319 of OZ244046.1, read as the reverse complement.
AGTGTGACCACTGCATAGGCAGCGATACCTTCTCCCCTGCCTATAAAACCCATACCTTCATTACTGCTTGCCTTGACGTTGACATCGGCAATAGAGATTTTTAGCAGTTTGCCGATGCCAACTCGGATAGCATGGATATGCTCGGCCAGTTTTGGTGCTTCCAAAACGACGGTGCTATCCACGTTTCCTATGGCGTAATCATTTTCCTCAACCTTTTTAACAACGTCCTCCAACAACAACGTGCTTGCAATACCCTCAAGTTGAGGATCGGTGTCGGGATAATGTCTGCCAATGTCACCAAGGCCGGCAGCGCCTAACAACGCATCGCAAATGGCATGCAGTAACACGTCACCATCTGAGTGCGCATCTATACCCTGGCTGAATGAGATCTTTTCACCGCCAATAACAATGTGATCGCCTTGCGTAAAACGATGACAGTCGTAGCCGAACCCTGTTCTAAACATCATCTCTGTCAGTAAGTGCGTCAGTCAGGTTTTGCATGATGGATATTGCAAGATTGATATCTTCCGGCCGGGTAATTTTAATGTTGTCACTATGCCCTTCCACCAATTTCACGCCCAAGCCCATTGCCTCAACCGCAGATGCTTCATCTGTTACGATAACGTTGTGCGCAAGGCAATAATCAAGGGCTTCTTGCAACACGCTGATACGAAACATTTGCGGAGTTAACGCACGCCATAAGTGGGCCCTGTCAATGGTCTTGTCTATCGCTATACTCTTACCGACACGGCTCACCTGCTTGATCGTATCGCCAACGGGTGCAGCAAGAATACCGCCTATCTCATCCCGTTGAAACGTCTGTATCAACAGGTCCAGATCGGCGTACCTTAAACATGGGCGTGCAGCATCGTGGACCAGTACAAAATCTTCTTTTGCAGCCATTTCAAGCAATTTATGCAGGGCATTGTGTACGGATTGCGTGCGTGTTTCACCTCCGGTCACCGTGTGAACCGGCTTGTCCGCGGATATACTCAAGCCTGACCATCTTTGGTCTTGCGGATGCAGGGCTGTTACGATGCCTGCGATTTTCGGATGCTGTAAAAAGCAGGACATACTCGCCTCAACCACTGTGCAATTTCGCAGTGGGAGATATTGCTTGGGAACTTCAGTTTTCGTGCGTCGGCTTGCCCCTGCAGCAAGGATGATGGCCCAATAACGAGGTCGCCGGCATTGGCTATTGCTTGGCAAGGTCTTCAGGCTTTTTATCTACGATATGTATGAAGGTTTCACTTTTCTTTACCATGCCCAATTCACTTCTTGCCCGCGCCTCAATAGCCCCCAGATTCGTCTTGAGGTCTGTAACTTCCGCTGCCAGCACTGCGTTACGTTGCCTGATTTTCTCATTTTTATCGCGCTGCTCCTCAATTCTCTGGTGTAAATCAACCACTTGACGAACACTGCCGTCACCGAACCACAGCTTGTATTGCATCAACAGCAATAAAATACTCATCAATATGATTATCGCTTTCAACAGACAACTCTACTGGATATTGTAAACATCAAGCCCCGGATACTGACACTCTGAGCCCAATTCCTCTTCAATCCGAATGAGTTGATTATACTTTGCAACACGATCAGAACGAGACAGGGAACCCGTTTTAATCTGTCCGGCACTTGTCGCCACGGCCAAGTCCGCAATTGTAACGTCTTCCGTTTCACCGGAGCGGTGCGATACTACTGCGGTATATTTTACAGAATGCGCTAATTCAATTGCTGCCAACGTTTCACTCAAAGTGCCAACTTGGTTGACCTTGATCAAAATTGAATTGGCAACACCAAGATCGATTCCCTTTTGCAAAATTCGCGTGTTGGTAACGAACAAATCATCTCCCACGAGTTGCACCTTGTTACCGATTTTGTCAGTCAACAGTTTCCAGCCTTCCCAATCATTCTCGGCCAAGCCATCCTCTATAGTGATAATCGGATATTGATTTACCCAATCAACCAGGTAGTCTACAAACTGATGTGAATCAAATGACTTCCCTTCGGACTGCAATTCATATTTCCCATCCTTATAAAACTCCGAACTGGCAATGTCCAAGCCAAGATGTACGTCTTTGCCAATTTGATAGTCTGCCGTCTCAACAGCCTGCAATATAGCCTCCACAGCCTCGCGGTTTGATCCAAGGTTCGGGGCAAATCCGCCCTCATCACCTACTGCAGTATCAAGTCCCTTTTTACGCAGTACGCTTTTCAACGCATGAAAGATTTCCGCACCGCAACGAATAGCATCGCCTATCGAACCAGCGCCTGTAGGTATAATCATAAATTCCTGCATATCTATGCTGTTGTCCGCATGTTCGCCCCCGTTGATGATATTCATCATTGGTACGGGCATCACAAATGAATCTCCCGAATGCAAATAGCGGTATAGCGAGACCCGTTTTTCATTCGCAGCGGCCCTGGCGACGGCCAATGATACGGATAACAGTGCATTTGCACCCAAACGCATCTTATTATCCGTACCATCCAGTTCAATCATGCGATCATCAATGGCTTGCTGCGCAAAGCAGTCCATGCCGAGAAGGGCCTGTTGAATTTCCGTATTAACGTGTTTGACTGCACGTTGAACGCCCTTACCTGAATAGCGTTTGGCGTCGTGGTCTCTCAGCTCCACTGCCTCCAGGGTACCAGTGGAAGCACCTGATGGAACCGCGGCTCTGCCCATTGACCCAGACGCCAACAAAACGTCCGCCTCGACAGTCGGATTACCACGTGAGTCAATCACCTCACGGGCGTGAATTGATTTAATTTCAGACATTGCTCACCCTTTCGCTGTTCAGGGTAGTCAATTCCTGTTCAATAAACCCCCGTTGTTTAACGACATGATCAATTTCCTTCAATTCCTGTAGAAGCCGCTCGATCTCTGCCAGTGGCCAGGAATTTGGACCATCACTTTTTGCAGCATCAGGATCGGGATGAGTTTCCATGAATAAGCCGGAAATACCACTTGCTATCGCCGCACGCGCCAGCACGGGTACATGTTCACGTTGACCGCCGGAGCCTCCTCCCTGCCGCACACCCGGCAATTGTACTGAATGAGTTGCGTCAAACACCACCGGACAGCCGGTTTCACGCATGACAGCAAGTGAACGCATATCCGACACCAAATTGTTATAACCAAAAGACGTGCCTCGCTCACAGACCAGCACCGCGTTATTACCCTGGGACCTGGCCTTCTCAACCACATATTTCATCTCCAGGGGTGATAAAAACTGGCCTTTTTTTATATTTACCGGGCGTTTACACGCCGCGACGCGCATGATGAAGTTGGTTTGACGACACAAAAAAGCCGGTGTTTGCAATACGTCAATTACATCGGCTACTTCCTGTAAAGGCGTATCTTCATGCACGTCCGTCAATACATGCAGGTGCAGTTCCTTTTTAACCTGCGACAGAATTTGTAATCCGTTGTCCATACCCAGTCCACGAAAGCTTTTTACAGACGAACGATTAGCCTTGTCAAAAGAAGACTTATAGATAAACGGAATTCTCAGTGCTTGCGTAATCTCCTGCAATTGTCCAGCTGTCTCTCGCGCCAGCTCCAGACTTTCAACGACACAGGGGCCGGCAATTAAAAAAAAGGGTTGATCCAGCCCTGCTTCAAAACCACAAAGTTTCATTAATTGTGGCCGGATGCCTCAGATTGCGCCATCAAGCCAAGCGAGGCCCGCCGGGTATGCGTTGTATCTTCATCAGGCTTGTCCTGCCGGTCGTGATGCTCACGCGCAGCTTGTATGAAGCCCGTGAACAGCGGGTGGCCTGCACGTGGCGTGGAAGTAAATTCAGGATGAAACTGACACCCTATGAACCAGGGGTGATCCTTGATCTCGATAACTTCCACGAGCATGTCATCCACAGACTTGCCTGTAAAAGAAAGTCCGGCATTTTGTAAAGTCGCCATAAAGGTGTTATTAAATTCGTAGCGATGCCGATGCCGCTCTGAAATCAAGTCTTTTCCATATAACGCATGTACCAGGGACCCGGGCTGTACTCTGCACTCCTGTTCACCAAGACGCATGGACCCACCCAGGTCCGAAACCTTGCTGCGCTGCTCCACTCTGCCTTCACGGTCCAGCCATTCCTTGATCAAGGCAATAACCGGATTACTGGTAGTTTGTTCAAATTCAGTGCTATGAGCGTCATCAAGCCCAGCGACGTTACGTGCATAGTCAATCACGGCCACCTGCATACCCAGACAAATTCCCAGGTAGGGTATCTTATGCTCACGCGCATAACGTGAAGCTGCAATTTTTCCCTCTATGCCACGACTGCCGAATCCGCCCGGAACAAGTATTGCGTCCAGATTTTTCAGCACGTCAATGCCGCTTGTTTCGATACTTTCAGAATCAATGTACTGAACGTTTACTTTGGTACAGGTATGAATACCAGCGTGTGTAAGCGCTTCGTTCAGTGATTTGTAGGATTCCGTAAGATCAACGTACTTGCCAACCATGCCGATAGTCACTTCAGTCTCTGGAAACTCGATGGCATGGACCACTTCTTTCCAGTCCCTTAGAGACGTGGTAGGTAAATCGAGCTGGAACTTTTCGGCAACGATCGTATCCAGACCCTGGGAATGCAGCCACAGAGGTAACTTGTATATCGTGCTGACGTCAACCGCTGAAATTACGGCCTTTTCTTCGACGTTGGTAAACAACGCGATTTTCTTGCGTTGTCCTTCTGGCAAAGGTCGGTCCGAGCGGCATAATAGTATGTCCGGCTGAATGCCGATGGATCTGAGCTCCTTAACGGAGTGTTGCGTGGGCTTGGTTTTCATTTCACCGGAGGCACTGATATATGGCACCAGGGTCAGATGAATGTAAATGGTACGCTCGTGGCCAAGCTCGACGCCCAGTTGACGTATGGCTTCGAGGAAAGGCAGTGACTCGATATCGCCAACCGTTCCACCAACCTCTACCAATGCAATGTCCGCATCCCCTGCCCCAAGCTCAACACATCTTTTAATCTCGTCTGTAACGTGAGGGATGACTTGTACCGTACCGCCAAGATAATCGCCGCGACGTTCCTTGCGAATTACATTTTCATATATTTGACCGGTAGTAAAATTATTACTCTTACTTGCACGAAAACGTACGAAGCGTTCGTAATGCCCCAAGTCCAAGTCCGTTTCTGCGCCGTCCGCAGTAACGAAAACTTCTCCATGTTGAAAGGGACTCATGGTACCGGGGTCCACGTTTATATAAGGGTCCAGCTTCATGAGGCTGACTGTGAGTTTGCGAGCCTCCAGGATGGCACCCAGGGCGGCCGAGGCAATTCCCTTGCCCAGCGAAGAAACTACACCCCCCGTTATAAAGACGTAGCGCGTCATGTAGCCCTTGCGCACATTGGCATCAGCAATTAAAAGTAGCGGCGCACGTGTGAAGAGAAATCCCTAAGATGGGCTGAAGCGTATCAAAACTGCGCAGACATAACAATATTTACTTGACATAATTTCAAGTAGCTCATGAACTCTCGTGACAAACGGGGGCATTCCAATAACCCAATACGGAGACAAGTTGGTCTTTGTAATACAGCAGGGGTACACGATCTCTCTTCCAGGGTGGGACACCCGCTTCCTGAAACATTTTTTTCAGTGATTTGTGATGCTCTGCTCCAGGTGGTCTAAATCGCTCACCCCCGCAACGAAAACGCACGTCAAGTTCCCGTACATGTTCAGGAAGCATTACATCATATCGAGATAGGTCGGTCGGTTGTAAAGTCAGGTCCAGGCTCGCAATGTACAAAGGCTGGCCTATTTTCCACTGGTATTGCTGATTACAGTCATGCGCAGGCAATGGTTGCATTAAATAAATCCGGTCGCGATAACGCCGTATTTCTCCTTCTCCCCAGGTCTGCACCGGGGAAGATTTATGTTTATCTTTATGCACGACGTCCATAATGATACGACCCAACAACTTTTTATTAGGCACCCTCATCGCGTGATCCCGAATCCACTCCCGCAATGCATTACTTAACCTCACGTAACTTAATTCCTGCAAAACCTTCACGTTCAACGTGCGAGAGTCATCCGTGGCTGCAGCACGCACGTCCAGGTTCGCAAGTTCTCGCAGACAACTTACAGCATGCGCCTGCAGGTCTGACGCACGCGCAATGGTCTGCAATGCTCCGGGCCACCGGGCTGTAAGCCTGGGGATAATCTCCCTGCGCAGGTAGTTGCGATCAAACTCCAGTGAATCGTTGGACTCATCCGTTATCCAATGCAAGGAATGTTGCTGAGCATACTCATGCAATTCTTCTCGCGTATAATCAAGTAATGGCCGCAAATGCCTGCCGGAATTAAGATTTCTTTCATACGACATTGCCGCGAGCCCCGCGGGACCGGCACCGCGTAATAATTGCAGCATCAAGGTTTCCACCAGATCATTTTTATGGTGCGCGGTAACCAGAATATCCTGCCTGCCCACAAATTCGGCCAATTCCCTGTACCTTGCTTTCCGTGCTCCTTCCTCAACACTCTTTCCTGGTATTTTTTCTATCTCCACGTGCCGCACGGAGAATGCGATATTCCATGCGTTACAAATTTTTTCACAGTGACGCTCCCACTGATCGCAATGCGGCTGCAAGTGATGATTGACGTGCACGGCTTGCAGAGGAAGATCAAGAGTGTGCATCAAGTGCAATAAAACCGTTGAGTCCAGCCCCCCGCTAAAGGCAACGATATACTTGGAAGCAAGATGGAACCGCTTGAACGTGGGTTGCAAGGATGTAGCTGTCAACGCCATCTGACATAACGCTCACGTACGGATACAGGCAAATTCAAGCAGATTCCTTAAACACTCCGAACTGGGTAAGACGCCGGTAACGGGCTGCAAGCAGGTCATTTATCGTTTTCGGGGTAAATTTATTCAGCGCGGTAATGAGGGTAGCACGCAGATTTTTACACGTCGTATCAATATCACGATGGGCACCACCCAAAGGCTCTTCAATGATTTCATCGATCAATTTCAGCTCCTTCAAGCGCTGCGCCGTAATTCCCAGTGCCGCGGCAGCCTCCTCGGCCTTGCCCGCGTTCTTCCATAAAATGGACGCACAGCCTTCCGGAGAGATCACAGAGTACATGCTATATCTCAGCATTGACAAATGATCTCCCACGCCTATGGCAAGGGCACCCCCCGAACCCCCTTCTCCCGTGACCGTACACAGGATGGGCGTGCGCAAACAGGCCATGCGCTGCAAGTTTACTGCAATTGCCTGGCTTTGACCGCGCTCCTCCGCACCGATACCCGGATACGCACCCGGCGTATCAATAAAAGTGAACAGCGGCAACTTGAAACGTTCAGCAAGCTCCATGACCCTCAACGCCTTGCGATAGCCTTCGGGACGCGGCATGCCAAAATTTCGGCGTATATTTTCATTGGTATTGCGGCCTTTCTGGTGGCCGATTATTGCTATCGAAGTACCTTCAAACTTTGCTACCCCCGCGACAATCGCTGCGTCATCCGCGTACATGCGATCACCATGAAGCTCAGTAAAATCGGTAAACAGTCTTTCAATATAATCCAGGGTATACGGCCGCTTGGGATGGCGCGCCAGTTGCGCAACCTGCCACGGGCTCAAGTTGGAGAAAATAGATTTGATCAAAACCTGGCACTTGGACTGCAGCCTGGCAATCTCTTCGTTCAAATTAAACTCATCGTCACTGCCAACCAGTTTCAATTCACTGATCTTGGCTTCCAGTTCGGCAATGGGTTGCTCAAAATCGAGGTAATCGGGATTCATCGGCAATAACGTAAATAGCTGCAATCCATTAGATTATGCCCTTTCAAGGTACATCCTTCCATATACTCGTCTCACGTCATTCCCGCCCGCGTGCAAAAGGCAAGAGAATATCGAGCCTGTGACGACACCCGGAAACAAGCGACGCAACTCATATCTGCACGGATAATCCGGTCATGCGAGCGGCCAGCCACCGTGCGCATTGATGGTCTCGTCGATGTGCGCCATGACCTCGGGAGTTTCAGCCAGCACGGTGCAGATACGGCAGTAATGAGCGATATCGTTAAACGAAAGGACACGGTTTTTGCGGTCCTTCAGCCATTTCTGTGCGGGTTGGTAGCCGCCGATGGTGAAACTCCAGGTTTCCGGCTCCACGCCCTCAAAGTACTGGTCCTGGTTTATGCACACCCGGCCGCTTGTCCCGGCAGGTGGAACGTAGCGCACCTTGTCCACCCTGTTACTTCCTGCATGCGGAAAGGCAGGCGCACCACTTGCATCAACTTCCATCAGGTGCAAGGCGACAAGGCGCTGGCCCAGGCTAGCCAGCGCTGCAAACAGCACCTGGTTGCTGGTCAGCGGGATGCGCGGGAAATCCGATTTCAGGAAATCGGCATAGCGGTGACGGTATTCCGGGCTGTGGAGCACAGCGTAGATGTAGTGAAATACATCTTCCGGCCCGAACGTGGTTTCGAGTTCATCAGTACCATCAGGGATGAGATCGAAAGTAGAAGTGACCGCCTTGATGAATTCCTGGTCCAGGTTGGCGTGGCGTGCCTCACCAAGTGTGTCACTTGTATCTTTTGCGTAAGTATAGAGAGGAAAGAGATAATTGATTTCACGCGTCTTGTTCGAGATCACACAGGACTCGATGATCGAACGTGCAACACCGCAATATCCCCATTCGATGCCAACTTGGGATTGCTGGCGACAAGAAATCAGACCCAAGTTCGGCCCAGCCAGCATGTGATGCATGACAGATGGGGCGTGGCATACAGATAAAACCACGTGATTTCCCGGTGTAATAGGTAAATCGGATATCGAATGGTCTATACAGAATTGGGACAATACGAGTATCGGTGTTAGTATTTGAGCGCAAATCCTCTTGCGCCCATAATACTTTCCAATCGCGTACGTCCTTACCCAAGCTGTAACGGCTGCGGGCTGTCTCTTCCGGGAGTTTTGCGAAGTCGGACACAACGCGGCGCATATCATCCGTGGTATATTGAATCGCCAGCTTGTCACGCGCCGTAACAATACCGACCGAGTTGACAGGGAAAATGTCAGTGAGCTTCCAACCCGCCTCGTATTCCTCCATTCTTGCCTCGTCCCTGGGCACAAAAAGGTAGAGTGGAGCCTTGGGAGAAAGCTCCGCCCACTCCGTAGTTTTAACATCGTTTGCGGCGAGCCAGCCGTATTTGCCGCCATCTGGGCCGACTTCCCGCTCACCCCAAAGATCGGCATGGAGCACCCGGGCCGGGGCTTCGCTGGCATCAGCCCGCTTGATGAACAGGCCGATAGCGACGCCTTGCTGAATATCAAACACGTTTTCATCCCTGCTACCGTCCGGTGCAGTTTCCTTTTTCTTGGCGTTACCATGCAGATCAAGCAGGTAAATCTCGTCGAAGGTCTCCATCAGGCTCTGGCGCATCCCCCGGAAAGTAGGATTGTCCAGGTAGCTGTGGTTGGTTACAAAGCCGAGTACACCTTCGCCGGTCTGCTCGATCCGCCACTGGGCAAAGCGGATGAATTTAACGTAATCGTCATTCAGCCACTTCGGATTTTTCTCACCAAGCGGCTGGCCGTCCACGTCGAAGTAACTGCCGGTCACACCTGCGCCGTCCCGGCCCCGCAACAGTTCTCTGATCCATTTGCCTTTATTGGCTGAATGGCCGGAATATGGTGGATTGCCAAGCACCACCATCACGGGCTTTTCACGCTTCACGGCATCCGCGCCCGCTGCCTCGCGCGCGATCTCATGGGCAAACAATGCACCGGCGGCTCCTTCATGTGCCTCTTCCAGCGTGTTGGTGAGGAAGATCCCGAGACGTTGGCCGGCTGGAATTTTGAACCCGGCCTCTGTCCCACCGATCTCAAGGGCGAGTTTCAGATGACAGATCGCATAAGGTGCTATCAGCAGTTCGAACCCGAACAGGCGGGATAACAGGTGATCGCCGACGTAATCGGACCAGGCACCGGCAAGCCCCTTGCCTTCGATCGTCGCCCGGATGCAGGCGATTGCCTCACGCAGGAAGGTGCCGGTGCCCGCTGCCGGATCGAGGATCAACACTCGTGGGCTCGATTCCGTGGTCCCGTCCTGCGTTTCGACTGCGACCGTTGCGGTATCAGCGAGACCATCAGCAAGACTGAAGTGCGTGCGCAACAGGCGATCCACGCTGCGCACAATATAGGAGACTACAGGTTCGGGCGTGTAGTAGACGCCGCGAATTTCCCGCAGTTTTTGATCATAGGCGACCAGAAAGTCTTCGTAGAAATGTACTACCGGGTCTTCCTTTCGAGCACGTTTTCCAAAATCGGCAAGAATTGACGCCATGTCGGCCTGGTCCAGCAACAGTGCCAGGTCGTCCACGATCCAGGCAATGCGCGGGTCAATGCCGGGGCCAGCAATACGGCCGAACAGGTCGCGCAGAAACGGGGTCGTATCCGCAAAAACAGCAGACTGGCGCGTGAACGTCCCGGCACTTACGTCGTCGTGCAGACAACGTGCCGCGAACAAGCCGTAAGCCGCAGTTTGCGCCTGCAAATCGGCGAATTGCCCAGGGGAGAGGCTGGTGATCAGAACGTCGCGATAGGCAGCCAGCAATTCATGCAACGGACCCGCTCCACCTTCCTGCCTCAGAATACGCCCGATGCCGTCGCGCAGCAGCCTGGCCTTGGCCGCCATGCGTTCGGCAAGCTCCCGTGGATTGCTGATTGACGGCTGATCAGCCGTGAGAAAAGTATTCAATAGCAAGCTGACCCGCTCGACGCCTTCCTTGTCGGTGGCAATTCTGCCCTGGCCGTCGATGCGCCCAAGGCGCGCTACCTCGCGTAACTCGCCTTGCGCATACCAGCGGAATTCCAGATAGTCGGTCAGGATGAGGTTGGGCAGGCTGGCTCGGTAGCGCACCAGTTGTTCATTGGCCTGGACGTGATCCAGGTTAGCGCCAATATCCTTACATTCAATATGGCCTGTCGGGATACCGCACCGCTCGACAATGAAGTCGGGAGCACCGCAGGCGACATGTGCAGGCTCATTGAGCGCACGGGAACCATCACCTGCAAAACCCTCAACAAGCGCCTGGAGTGCTGGCCGATAGCTGTGCTCGGTTGCCTGTCCGGTTGCGTGCGTTTGCTCCACTTCGCGGCGATAAACGCGAAGCATACTCGCCAGGTTCCGATCCATTACTTTACTGCCCTTATGCCACCCACTGTCGAATGCCGTCGCCGTATTCGTGACATTCCGCGTCCGTGCTTCGGAAACTACGCATCGATAGTCTGCTTTTTGTACGTGACTCTCGTAGCGGAAACTTCGGATATTTTTCCCAGGCGATGCAATAATTTTTCGTCGAGAGAGATTTTCCAGTCTTCCGGAAATCCCAAGCGCACGGTAATCGAATTATTCTGGTATTCAACCATCACTCGACAGTTGCCATTCCTGAATGGATTCAACAAGTGTTCCAAGTCCTGTGCCAGGGATGATGAGCCATCCATGGTTTCAACGTTTATATTTAATACCTCGCCATACTCTCTCAGGTATTCGTCAAAATTCCATATCCTGTTGGCGCGCATACGAATGCGGTTGGCAAACTCGTCCCGACCAAGGCTGCCATTAATAATCAGTATCGCATCTTTAACCAGCAAGTGGGCGTACTTCGCATAGTCATTCGCAAAAACGGCAACTTCAATACGCCCTCTACTGTCATCAAGAGTCAAGAACGCGGTCCGTCCCCTGGGGCCACTACGTAACCTGATTTGATCCAACAAGCCGGCAACCATTACCGTTTCCGCTGCGCCTTGAACCTGCCGAGACGCGTTGACACCATGACCGTCATTCAGTAGTTGACTGATATTTTTGTGAGTGATTCCTTCCAGCTTACTTTGATACCTGGCAAAGGGATGACCGGTCAGATAGAGCCCCAGGGTTTCACGTTCACCAAGCAATTTCTTTTCTTCATCCCATTCCGGTATCGCCTGCACCTTGCTTGCCTGCATGCTTACTTCAGCATGGCCGAACATGTCATTCTGGCCTATATCGTGATCGCGTTGCCGTTGTTCTGCATAATGCAACGATTTGTCAAGGTGCTTAAACAGGCTCGCGCGCGTATACCCGAGACAATCCATGGCCCCCGCGCGAATCAGCGCTTCAATACAACGACGATTGACTTTTTGCGTGTCGAGGCGCGTACAAAAATTATCCAGATCCTGGTAACTGCCGTTTTGACTGCGTTCCTGGACAATCTGTTCAACTGCAGCCTGGCCCACACCTTTAATTGCTCCCAGGCCATATAAGACAACTTTGTCATCGGATACTGTAAAACCGTAATCCGAACTATTGATGTCGGGTGAAACCACCTTGATTTTCATCCCTCGGCATTCGTCGATAAGGTTTACTACTTTATCCGTATTGTCAATGTCCGAGGACATTACCGATGACATGAACTCGGCGGAAAAATGCGTCTTCAACCAGGCAGTCTGGTAGGCCAGAAGTGCATAGGCAACCGAGTGCGATTTGTTGAATCCATAGCCGGCAAACTTTTCCATTAAATCAAAAATATGATTCGCCAGTGTTCGCTTTATTCCGCGTTCTACCGCTCCCGAGACAAATATTTCACGTTGCTGCGCCATCTCCTTGGGTTTTTTCTTCCCCATTGCACGCCGTAGCAAATCGGCACTGCCAAGCGTGTACCCTGCCAGTACCTGCGCAATTTGCATGACTTGTTCCTGGTATAAAATGACGCCATAGGTCTGCTCCAATATAGGCTGTAGATTCGGGTGAAAGTAATTTACTTGAGCAGTACCTTGTTTACGCAGAATAAAATCATCCACCATGCCGGACTGTAACGGCCCGGGGCGGTATAAAGCTACCAGGGCTACGACGTCTTCAAACTTGTCCGGCTTAAGCCGCCTGATGATGTCCTTGACACCGCTGGATTCAAGTTGAAAGACCGCAGTTGTCTGCTGTTTCTGCAAGGTTTTATAGGTTGCAGCATCATCTAGTGGAATTGTATCTACGGAAATTAACGACTCTCCCCTCTGTTGGCGTTTTTCATTCACTACGCGAATCGTGTTGTCAATAATAGTAAGAGTGCGTAACCCCAGGAAGTCGAACTTGACCAGCCCAATTGCCTCTACGTCATCCTTATCCAGTTGAGTAACGATGTTGGTTCCACCTGCCTCGCAATATAGAGGAGTAAAGTCGGTAAGATCCGTAGGTGCAATGACGACGCCACCCGCATGTTTCCCTGCATTTCGCACAAGACCTTCAAGGCTCTTGGACATATCCAGGATTGCACGCACGTCTTCTTCTTTTTCATATTGTTCTTGTAATACCGGTTCGCGCTTCAACGCTTCTTCCAGCGTCACCCCCACTTCAAATGGTATTAATTTGGCAATGCGATCAACAAAGCCGTAGGGATGCCCCAACACCCTGCCAACGTCTCGCACAACGGCTCGCGCTGCCATGCTGCCATAGGTAATGATTTGACTTACGCGGTTATGTCCGTATCGCTGCGCGACGTACTCAAATACCCGGTCACGGTTATCCATACAAAAATCAATATCGAAGTCGGGCATGGATACCCGCTCAGGATTCAGGAAACGCTCAAACAGCAAATCGTACTGCAATGGGTCAATGTCCGTAATACCAAGCACGTAGGCAACCAATGATCCAGCCCCGGAACCCCGGCCCGGACCCACCGGTATACCCTGCTCCTTTGCCCAGCGCGTAAAATCGGCAACGATGAGAAAATATCCCGCGTACCCCATGGAGTCGATCACGCCCAATTCCGCGTCAAGCCGATTTTTATACGATTCAATCGCGCCGTGATTACAGGCGGCAGTCTTAACAAGACATCGCTTGAGACCTTCTTCTGCCTGGCTGCGCATGTATTCCTGCGGCGTCAGTTTATTCGGAGTGGGAAACTCCGGTAAAATGCTGTCGCCAAAACGTAATGTAACGTTACAGCGTTTTGCTATTTCCGTACTATTCGTAATTGCTTCAGGGATATCTTCGAAGAGTTCGAACATTTCCTCACTACTGCGAAGATATTGCTGCTCGGAGTACACACTTGGCCGTTGGGTATCATGCAAAACTTTGCCAGTTTGTATACACACGCGAGCTTCATGCACATTAAATTCTTCACGGTGCAAAAAACGCACGTCATTACTGGCAACCACGGGCACAGAAAATTTGGTGGCGAGTTGTAGAGCGTGGCGGGTATATAACTCTTCTTCTTCACGGCCCGTACGTTGCAACTCGATATAGTAATTGTCGGGAAAATTGGTGTACCAGAACCGCAGGTAGTCTTCAGCAAGTTTATTATTGCCGGAAATAATTGCCTTGCCCACATCTCCGCCCCGCGCTCCTGATAATACGATCAGACCCTGGTTGAGTTCGACTAGCCAATCGCGCTCCATGGTAGGACCGCTATCTCTTTGACCTTCCAAATAGCTCCTGGTGATCAGCCTGGTCAGGGCTTTATAGCCTTCCTCGTTTTTGCATAAAAAGACGAGCCTGGAACTGGGCTCCTTCCGTGATAAACCCGCTACCTGGGCATCAAGGCCAATAACTGGTTTAATTCCGCACTTTACCGCCGCTTGATAGAACTTTACCAAGGCAAATAAATTATTAACGTCCGTCAAAGCAACTGCGGGCATTCCCAATGCACTTGCTCGCTGCATCAACTCGGGTATGCGAATTATACTGTCTTCAAGTGAGTATTCGGTGTGTACATGCAAGTGCACAAACTGCTTCATGGTCAAGCTAAATCCCGATTTTCAACTTATCAATATAAATTTATTTCACTACTTGTATTCAAGCCGATTTGATTTTCTGTAAAGCCATGGCTTTTCTCACCGGCTTATAGCTTTTACGGTGCAAAACACAGGGGCCGAACTCTTGTAAAGCTGCAATGTGTCGCGCGGTTGGATAGCCTTTATGACGGTCAAAGCCATATTGCGGCATAGCATTATGGTAATTTTGCATTTCAATATCACGTGTTACCTTGGCAAGTATGGATGCCGCACTGATAGCAGGAACAGTCTGGTCGCCTTTTACAATGGCTACGCATTCCGTGGGTAGTTTGGGGCAATACAAGCCATCTACGAGCACACGTTGTGCACCAAGTTGCATCGCGCCATAAGCGCGCTGCATTGCACGCAGCGTAGCATGGTGAATGTTCAATTCATCAATTTCTATTGCAGATGCAAACCCTACCCCCCAACTCATGGCGTTTGATTTGATTTCCAGATAAAGCTGAAAACGTCGTGCAGCCGTGAGTTTTTTCGAATCGGCAAGTCCTGGCACAGGAATTTTCGGATATAACATAACTGCGGCGGCAACCACGGAACCTGCAAGTGACCCACGCCCAGCTTCGTCAATCCCCGCAACTCGTACAACCCGACCCATATTTCTCTGCATTAATAATGACTTGCTTAAAATTAACTCGTATCCATGACGTTAGAGTTGGGTATTCATGCCTAAACTTCGTATACTGCCTGCTTGTTGAAAAGGATACCGGAAATAAAGTGTCAGAGATACGAACAGCTGTAATCGGCGTCGGTTACCTGGGTAAATTTCACGCGCAAAAATATACTCAACTGAAAAACAGCAGATTACTGGCAGTTGTTGACGAAAACCTTGAAAGAGCGCAGAAAATTGCAGCATCCACCGGCACCGAGGCCCTTACAAATTACCAGGAATTACTCGGACAGGTTGACGCCGTCAGTATCGCGGTGCCTACGCACTTGCACTACCAGGTGGCAGCAGAATTTCTGCGTCACCAAGCCCACGTATTGGTCGAGAAGCCAATTACTGCCACGCTTGAACAGGCAGACAAGCTTGTAGAGCTTGCAAAGCAAACCAATCGCATCTTACAGGTAGGCCACCTGGAACGGTTTAACCCTGCCATGACTGCCCTGGAACAGGAACTGACTGAGGCCAGGTTTATAGAGGTACACCGCTTGGCACCTTATAGCCCACGCGGGACCGAAGTAAACGTAGTGCTCGACTTGATGATCCACGACATCGACATCATTCTTGCTATCGTCGACTCCGAAGTAGATAAGATTGACGCAAGTGGAACACCCGTACTGTCACAAGATATTGATATTGCCAATGCCCGCATCGTTTTCAAAAACGGCTGCGTTGCAAACGTCACGGCAAGCCGCGTGAGCAATAAAACCGATCGTAAAATGCGAATTTTTCAAAATGATGCCTATTTATCCGTAGATTTTCATAATCAAAAATTAGCCGTTTATCGAAAAGACAAAACTAAAACATACCCCGAAATTACGGAGATTGAAGTACGTAAAACTGTATGTGACGGGGAAGACGCATTACTGGCGGAAATCAACCACTTCCTGACGAGTATAGTAAATGGTTCCACGCCAAAAGTTAGCGGGTATGATGGTAAGCGAGCTTTACAGACGGCAGTTCAAATTACAGAACTTCTAGCCTAACCAAAAGCCAATATCGCCTGGGCTCCACACATGATTCCAATGCTGGACTTGAAATTGCAGTATGAAACGCTGCGGGATGAGATTGATGCTGCAGTAACTTCCGTATTGCACGATGGGCAATACGTCATGGGTCCCAATGTCAGCCAATTTGAAACGGAGGCCGCCGAGTATTTGGAAGTTAAACATGCAATTTCATGCAACTCGGGAACAGATGCCTTGCATCTGGCCTTGCGGGCCTGTGGCATCGGGGAAAATGATGAGGTCATTACCTCTCCCTTCAGCTTTGCAGCAACCGCAGAGGCAATTTGTCACGTTGGTGCTAAGCCTGTTTTTGTTGATATCGACCCGGCTACGTATAACATCACTTCGACAACAATCAAAGATGTCATAACTGACAAAACAAGGGCGATTCTTCCTGCCCACATTTTCGGACAGGCGGCAGATATGCATGCCATATGTAAGCTTGCACAACGATACAATCTGTTGGTAATTGAAGATTGCGCGCAATCATTTGGTGCTCGCATCGGACAATTGCATACCGGCACTTTCGGTGACGCTGGCTGCTTCAGTTTCTTCCCGAGCAAAAATTTGGGCTGTTTTGGAGACGGCGGGTTATTTACTACAAACTCGGATAGGTTGGCAGAAAAATTTACATTGCTAAAGAATCACGGCAGCAAGGCACGTAATCAACATCAGATCATCGGCTGGAACAGTCGTCTCGACGAGTTACAGGCCGCCGTTTTAAGAATAAAATTGAACTATATTGACGTATTCAACCGAAAAAGGATTGCCGTCGCCCAAAAGTACAATGAATTACTTGCTCTACTGCCCATACAGACTCCCAGGCTGAACAACGATTTATCACACGTTTTTCATCAATACACGTTACTTAGTGAACTCCGTGATACGATTGCCGAACAGTTACATGCCAAACAAATCGGGCATGCGATTTACTATCCCACACCCCTGCCGTACCAGCAATCACTAGCCGGCGTTTCACGAACATCCAATCTTTCCAATACCGAGACGGTTTGCAGCAAATGTATTTCCTTGCCAGTGTTCCCCGAAATGTCCGAGATGCAAATTGAAACCGTAGCAAACGCCTTAAAACAGGTATATGCCGGCCATACGTGAAAACCCTCCTCGCCTGATGATCGTTGCAGGTGAGGCCTCTGGCAGCCTGCATGGCGCCAACTTCATTACCGAATTAAAAAAAATCATCCCTGACCTGGTCTGCTACGGCATTGGAGATGAGCAAATGCGTAAAGTCGGCGTTGACGTTTACGTTAACGTCTCGGAGCTTTCCGTAGTCGGGCTGGTAGAAGTGGTCAAACACTATCCGCGCTTACGTGGCATTCTCAAAAAAATGCGGTATATGCTGAAATCCAGCCCACCCAATCTCTTGGTATTGATAGATGCTCCGGATTTTAATCTTCGCTTGGCAAAAACTGCAAGGCGGTACGGCATAAAAGTAATGTATTACATCAGCCCACAGATTTGGGCGTGGCGTTCCTCGCGAATCAAAACTATAAAAAAGTGTGTAGATATGATGGCAGTTGTATTTCCATTTGAAGTGGGATTTTATAAAAATGCTGGCGTGCCGGTGAAATATGTAGGACATCCCCTGCTAAAAGATGCCTTTGCCACCACCGGAAGAGATAAATTTTTCAGCAATGAAAAACTTGATGTAAACAAAAAGCTCATCGGCCTTTTTCCAGGCAGCCGTAAAAGCGAAATCGAAAACAATTTTCCAGTATTGATCAGGGCGGCATTAAAACTGTCGCAGCAAAGAACCGATTTGCAATTTATTACGCCAATCGCGTCTACCATTGAAAAAAATCTTGTCAAAAAATTTATCGATCACGCGGCTGTAAACGTTACGACTACTACGGCCAATATATATGACGTAATCAGCGCATGTAATGCCATTGCAGCTACCTCGGGTACGGTTACCTTGCAGATAACGCTCATGCAAACGCCGCTTTTAATCGTATACAAAATCTCTCCAATCACGTACCAAATACTGAAAAAACTGGTGAACTTCACCTTTGCGGGCATTGCCAATATCATTGCCGGAAAGGAAATATGCCGCGAGTTCATACAACACGAGGCGACACCTGAAAACGTTGCACGTGAGCTTGAGCGGCTATTTTCCGATAGCGCTTATATAGCAGAGATGAAAAGTGAGATGGCCTGCGTAAAGGAAAAACTGGGAGAAAGAGACGGCTCGGCTACAGCCGCCCGACTTGCTGCAAATTTAATTACAGGTTGTTAAATACAGGACTGGACGCCCTGCTTTCAAAAGACGTTACTGCACTACACCCCGTTTACTGGAAACGATAAAATCCAAAAACCTTTTGACTTCTACATGTTCAGTTGCAAGTTTCTCTACTTCCAGGATGTTTTTACTTCTGGAGTTTCTGTTGCGGATAAGCAACATATAGGATTTATGCAGTGCTTTTATACACTCTTCAGAAAATCCCCGGCGGTGCAAGCCTTCTTTGTTCAGCCCGTATGCAGTTGCATAGTTGCCAGATGCCATGACGTAAGGCGGCAGGTCTCTGTTCAAAGCCGTGCCCATTGCACAAAAAGAATGAGCACCGATGCGACAAAATTGATGTACTAAAGTAAAGCCTCCAAGGGTGGCAAATTCTTCAACGACCACGTGTCCCGCCAAGCTCGCGCCATTCGCAAATATCACGTCATTATCAACGTTGCAATCATGCGCAATGTGCACGTAAGCCATGATCCAGTTACGGTCGCCAATCTTTGTGTATCCCTGGTCCTGTTGGGTGCCGCGGTTTATGGTCACATACTCTCTGATCGTATTATCATTTCCGATAATCAGTTCGCTCTGCTCCCCTTGATACTTCTTGTCTTGCGGAACTTCTCCGATGGATGCGAACTGAAAGATACGGTTTCCAGACCCTACCGTCGTAGGCCCGTTGATCACAACATGCGGCCCTATCCAGGTGCTGTCACCGATTTTTACGTCTGGACCTATGACTGAATAGGCGCCTATTGAAACACCTTCACCAAGCCACGCACTCTGATCAACGATTGCAGTTGAATGAACGTGTCTGCTCTTACTAATCTCCATCAAAGACATACAATCATCGAGTCACTTTTTTCCTATTTCCTTAAATACGCATATCAATTCGGCCGTTGCCGCAGTTTCACCATCAACTGAGGCAACGGCCTCAAATATTCCATAGCTGCGCTTGTTCTTCATTATCTGAACATGCAGCGTAAGCTGATCTCCAGGACTAACCTGCCGCTTGAAACGCGCTTTATCAATGCCGACCAGTAAATATAAACTCTCATTGTCAGGCCGCCATTCCGAATTACTCAAGGCAAGGATCCCTGACGTTTGTGCAAGTGCCTCAATAATTAACACTCCGGGCATCACTGGCACACCAGGGAAATGACCTTGAAAAAATGGTTCGTTATAGCTGACATTTTTTATTGCCAATACTGATTTTCCAATATCGTGTTCCAAGACGCTGTCTACCAACAAAAACGGGTAGCGGTGCGGCAAATACTTCAAGATCTCATGGATGTTCATTGTGCTCATGGCGTTAACTCCCTCTACGACTTTTCCGCCTTTTTTATTTGCCTTGCCAGTTCATCAATCCTGTTAAAGAGTGCCGAATTCCGCAGCCACTTTTTATACGGCTGCACGGGGGTTCCCGAGACGTAGGTACCAGCCGTTTTAATTGAACGTCCTACACGCGTCATACCACCAATTTCAACGTTATCCGCAATTTCTAAATGCCCGACAAAACCTGCACCACCCCCGATACGACAAAATGCGCCAATCGTAGTACTACCGGCAATACCCACACATGCGGCGATAGCCGTATGCGCACCAATACGGACGTTATGTCCAATCTGGATCTGATTATCCAGCTTCACGCCCTCTGCTATGACCGTATCCTCCAACGTCCCTCTATCAATGGTCGTGTTGGCACCTATTTCTACATCATCACCTATTTGAACGCCACCCAACTGAGGAATCTTGATCCATTTACCTTTTTCATTCACAAGACCAAAGCCATCACTGCCGATAACAGTACCAGGATGGATGATAACGCGTTTTCCCAGTGACGTCTGATGACATAATGTTATATTGTCAAATAAACGACAGCCTTCCCCCAGTGTGCAAGACTTGTGAATCACACAATTTGAACCAATGCGGGTGTTTTCTCCAATTACACAGTTTTCGCTAATAGTTGTATAAGGACCAACAGAGCAATTTTTGCCTAATTCCACGTTGCTTGAAATAATTGCCGTAGCGTGAATGCCCGTAGTATGTTCAGGCACGGGATTCAGCAATGCAGCAATTTTGGCAAAGGCCAAGTACGGGCTATCTGTAACTAGTGCATGCGTAGGACAGAGATCGACAAACTTCTTGTCTAAAATTACCGCTGAAGCTCGTGTCTCCTTGAGTTGCTGCTTAAGTCTCGGGTTGGCAAAAAATGTAATTGCTCCGGCAGTGGCACTTTGCAGGCTGGAAACTCTCTTGATTTCACATTTTGGATCACCCGCTACGGTTGCCGCAGTATATGCGGACAATTTTGCGAGGGTGAAAGACACGGTCGACCAGCCACTACTGGGATCTTTGTAATGCTTGCAGGACAGTCCCCGTCATATCGATACGATTGCTTACAAACAAAACAGGCTGCGTAACTACTAAATCATAGCTCCCGTCTCTTGCAATCTTGATGACTACTTCGTGTACGCTTTTATGTAGCTTGCTTAACTCCTGATCACGGCGCACGTTAAAATCTTTGCGTAATTCATTTTGTTTTTCATTATAACTTCTTTTTTTGACGGATATTTCCCTCTCCAGTTCACCGCGCCGATTATCACTTAAAATAGCTGTATCCTCTTTCAAGGTCTTTTCAAGTTTTATAATTTCATCACGTGCCACTGTAAGCTTTTTATCACGTTCTGAAAACTCTTTTTCCAAGGCTTTACGTGCAGCCTCAAACTGTGGGGACTTCTCCATAATCTCAGTCATGTCGACAAATCCAATTTTCATTTCCGCGCTCGCCATGAATGGATACACTGTAAACATCAAAAGCATCAGAGCTTTCCCGCCTAAATAAAACCTCATTTGTTCCTCCTGAGCACTAAAAACTTGTCCCCAAGTTAAATTGAAAAGATTCGGTTTCATCTTCGGAAGTATCATTAAATTGCGTTGACAATGCCGCACTGATTCCACCGAAACCGGTTATCATGTTAATGCCGATACCAAAGGACCCGCGAAGTTCACCTGCATCAAAATCATCAAAATCTTCAAAAACATTGCCAATATCTATAAACAAGTTCAGCTTGGCATTATCTTTGTTCATGAGAGGCAGAGGGGGTGCCGGGAACTGTAGCTCGGTTTTTGCGGTTACCAAAAAATCACCACCAAACGGCTCGCCTAATGAATCGCGCGGGCCCAAGCTGCTACTTTCATAACCGCGCACCGTCCTGAATCCACCGGCACGGAATTTTTCAAAAAAGGGTAAGTCGATAGTACTTCCATACCCACTACCATAGCCAACGTCCGTTCCCATAGACAACGTAAAAGTCTCATTCAAAGGAAAATAAAATGTCCCGTCATAACCTATTTTATAGAATTCCAAATCACTGCCTGGCACCGCAAACTCCAAGGTTGCGCGCTGCCGATTGCCTTCACTTGGAAACAGGCTACGATCACGAGTGTCGTGTATAAAACTGGAAATCAATGTCAGATTGAGATATTTGTCGCCATACTCTTCAATCTCTTCCCTGATTTCTTCCGGAGAGTTACTACTCTCAGTAACCTTCGTATTCCTAAGCTGTGCGGTTGCACTGATGCGGTCGTTCTCGGTCAAGGGTATTCCGTAACTGATGCTGGCTCCAAATTGGTCAGTATCAAAATCAGAGATATCTGCTTCATCTGCTTCCGTAGAAACAAAATTAAAACCAAAGCCTCTACTAACTCCATCAATAGTGTAATAGGGATTAACGTAATTAAAGGCGTATATAGTATTCACCTTGCTGGTATTAATTGAGAATGAGACTGCTTTCCCTGTACCAAGAAAATTTTCCTGACTCACACTACTTGAGAGAACTCCGCCCTGACTGTCTGAAAATCCGGCACCGATGTTAAAACTGCCTGCCAAACGTTCCTTGATAACAATTTCTATGTCTACCAGGTCGTCGGCTTCCGGTACGCGTTGAGTCTCTATATCAACGGATTCTACGTAAGCTAACCGCTGTATTCTTCGCCTTGATGACTCAACATCAGTCTGTGAGTACCATCCCCCCTCCATTTGTCTCAATTCTCTTCGATATACCTCGTCGCGACTGGATTCATGCCCGCGAAAATTTATTCTACGCACGTAAACTCGTTTT
This sequence comes from Gammaproteobacteria bacterium, assembly GCA_965215055.1. Lineage (GTDB taxonomy): Bacteria > Pseudomonadota > Gammaproteobacteria > UBA4575 > UBA4575. Next base: position 9,489 of record OZ244046.1, on the reverse strand, counting down.
CCAGGTTCAATAAAGAACGTGACTTTGACCGTTTTATTCTCCTCATCCACTTCCGGCACCGGATTTACGTCTGGAAAGGCATACCCTCCATCACTTAATTTTTGCGTGATGGCTTGGGTAGATCGTACAATTTTTGCGCGCGAAAAAGTTTCACCTGGTGCAAAAGCAACCAAGGACATTACTTCTTCTTCCGGAAAAATAAACTTTCCGGCCAACTCAACGTCTGCAAACGTATACTGGTCGCCTTCATCTATATTGATAGTAATAAAAATATCTTCCTTATCAGGGCTAATTGAAACCTGCGTAGACTTAATATCAAATCTTAAATAACCGTGATTAAGATAACGCGCGCGTAACAACTCCAAGTCCCCTTGCATTTTTTGCTTGGCATAGCGATCACGTGTACCCCAGAATTGGTACCAGGGTTTCAAGCCAGACTCAAACTCGTCAGTCAATTCATTCTCTTCAAAAGCTTCATTGCCAACTATTTCTATTTGCTTAATCTTGGCTACGTCTCCCTCTACAATGCGAATAGCAATTTCCACACGATTCTGTGGAAGCTCTTTGACTTGAGTATCAATATTGACGCTGTATTTTCCAAAAGCAAAATACTGCTGTAACAGTTCATTTTCCAATCGCTGCAGCACAGGACGATTAAACACGCGACCACTGGCAATCCCTACGCTTGTCAATACCTCGGTCAATTGCTCATCGTTCAAAATTTTATTACCGTCAAACCCTATGCTGGCAATAGCGGGCCTTTCTTTTACCGCTACAACCAATATATCCCCTTCACGACGTAATTGTATGTCTTTGAATAATTCCGTTTTGTACAGGGTACGAATAATGTTTGCAGTTCGGCGTTCGTCCAGTTGCTCACCTATCTTGACTGGCAGGTAAGTAAAGACCGTGCCGGCTTCGATACGCTCAAGACCTTCTATTTGAATATCCTTGATAAGAAAGCTCTCTGCCAAAACCGGCAAAGAGGCCGTGCCCATAAAAAGAGAAAGCACAATACACCTGAAAAGTGAAAACACCATATTGCTATTCTTTACTGTAGCAGTCGGTGTATATCATTGTAAAAGGCCAGGCTCATCAAGCCAGCCAACATAATAATCCCTATACGCTGACCAACGGCCTCAAATCGTTCGGAGACCGGACTACCTTTGATAATTTCAACCAGATAGTAAAACAAGTGCCCTCCATCAAGCATCGGAATGGGAAGTAAGTTAAGAATTCCAATAGCAATACTGATAAACGCCAATGCACCCACAAAGGCTGAAAAACCAATGGTTGCAGAAATCCCTGCATATTCAGCAATGGTTACAGGGCCGCTGATGTTTTTTAATGAAGCCTCACCTTTCAGGATCTTCCATAAAATTTTTAAGGTCAATACTGAATATTTCCAAGTTTCGGTGATTCCTTCAACAACTGCATTGAACGGATTATGACGAACGACAACCCTCCGCTGATCAAGTAGCACTTGGTCCACAAATGGATATGCCCCTATGCGCCCGAAAGTTTTACCATCTTTTTCTATAAGTTCAGGGCTCAATACAAAATTCATGTGTTCGTCATCACGCTGAATCAGCATATTGACCGAAACACCCGCACGCGCCTGTACGTACGCAACTAAATCAGCCCAGCTATCCATTTCCTTCCCGTCTATACTTATTACCCTGTCACCTGCCTGTATACCCGCAGTTTTGGCAACGCCTGATTTGAGTTCACCAAATACTGGCTGCAACCGATACCTCCACGGCGTGATACCAATCTTTTCAAGCAAATTCCCTTCTGATAGCAGGTGCCCGGTATCACTCAGGTCCAATGTAACAACTTTCTGGCCCGAGTCCTCGTCGCGCAAAGTTACTTCAACGACCCCTGACTTAAGTGCTTTATCCAACAATTGAATTGAAGTTTGTTGCCAAGTTTGTACGGCAACGTCTTCAACATGTACAAACGTATCGTTCGGCCTGATCTCTGCCTGCTCGGCAACACTGCCGCGTGAAACTTCTCCAATAGTAGGTTTAACCCCTTCTACACCCACCATAAAAGTCATACAGTAAGCCAGTATGGCAAAGATGAAATTAAATAGCGGGCCGGCGAAAACTATGGCAAATCTCTTCCAGACGGATTGTCTGTTAAAAGCACGATGAGCAATATCTTCCGGCACTTCTCCTTCACGTTCATCCAGCATTTTGACGTAACCACCAAGTGGAATACTGGCAATAACATATTCCGTTTTATCCGCACCTGACAGACGTGTGAACAAGGGCTTGCCGAATCCCACTGAAAATCGTAATACTTTTACACCGAGTTTTCTGGCAACCCAATAGTGACCAAATTCATGCACTGTCACGATAATGCCTACGGCAACAATAAAGGCAAGCAGGTATCCCAAGATCTGCATGGCTAATGTCTCACTAGAGATTTATCAATAAAACTCTGTGCATACGCGCGCGCCTGTTGGTCCTTTGCCAAAATCATTTCCAGTTCATGCACTTCTTCATGTTCAATGTTTTGCAATGCGGCATTAATTACTGTAGGAATGTCTGTAAAGCGAATTCGGTTTCTCAAAAATCCCTCAACTGCAACCTCATTGGCTGCGTTCAAAACCGTTGTAGCACTTTCTTCGGCAGCCAATGCATCATACGCTAACTGTAAACAAGGAAAACGGTCCTTGTCAGGATGAGCAAACTCCAATTTACCTATCGTAGCCAAATCTATGCTGTCCACACCTGATGATATACGCTGTGGCCAAGCTAAAGCGTGCGCGATAGGCACCCGCATATCTGGATAAGCCAAGTGTGCAAGCATGGACCCATCTGGATATGTAATCAATGAATGAATAATGGACTGCGGGTGTACCACTACTTCTACATCACGTATATCCTTTTCAAACAACTTACACGCCTCAATTACTTCCAGACCTTTATTCATCATTGTCGCGGAATCTACCGAAATCTTTTTGCCCATTTTCCAATTTGGATGCACGCACGCCTGTTGAGGCGTAATGTCTTCAAATTCATCCAAAGGCTTACCCAGAAACGGCCCTCCGGAAGCAGTGAGAATAATTTTAGCAACATCACGTTTGCTATCACCTTCAGGTAGACACTGAAACACGGCGTTATGTTCACTATCTATGGGTAGCAGTTGAGAGTGATGCTCACTCGCCATCTTCATCAACAGGTTACCGGACATTACCAGTGCCTCTTTATTTGCAAGCAGTACCCGTTTGCCTGCCCGTGCTGCAGCCAACGCAGCAGGCAGCCCCGCGGCACCTACAATTGCCACCATTACAAAATCAACTTCACTCAAGCTTGCAGCCTTTTGCAAACCAGCATCGCCTACAAGAAGTTCCGGCTTAAAATCATTACCGTTGAATTTTCCAATAAACTCGTCAGCTAATCTTTTATCAGCAACGACTGCAAGCTGTGGACGAAATTCAAGACATTGTTTATACAGAAGATTTATTTTATTGTTAGTAGTTAGTGCCGTAACGGAAAACTTTGTTGGATGCCGTTGTATGACATCAAGCGTACTAATCCCAACAGAGCCCGTAGCGCCCAGGATTGATATTTTTGCCATATCAACGAATATAAGGGGCCGTAATTGTCATAGCACTACACCACCCAGTATAACCCAAGGGCAAATCCCGGAGCAGCAGCCGTTAGGCTGTCAATTCTGTCAAGCATACCACCATGTCCAGGCAAAATTTTTCCACTATCCTTAACCCCTGCATTGCGCTTTAGTAAACTTTCATACAGGTCTCCAACCACGGAGATCAAGGCAGTCAGTAAACACAAGCAGCCAAAATAGAACCATGTTATTTTATCAAGTTCGAGTAAATAAATTCCTGCAATTACGAGTACCAAAGATGCTAACAACGCAGCCCACAATCCTTCACGAGATTTTCCGGGACTGAGTTGTACCGCCAATTTTCTTTTGCCAAACCGCTTACCTGCAAAATAGGCCGTAATATCAACTATCCACACCAGTGCCAATAAGAACATCAATACGTCCGGACCCTTTTTATGCAGGTAGTCGAGTGCCAACCAAGCCGGAATAAGCACGATAAAGCCAGAATATCCCAACACCCGTTGCAACCAATCCTTTTGCAGCCAATGGGTCTCATACATGGCAAGTATAACCACAACACCTGCCCACCATAATGCCGCAATGAGTAGAATTGCGCGCACGTGGTGTGGCTCGGCGAATACTCTTGTAACTATGAGCAAAGCACCGACAAAGGCAATATAAACAACCTTCCAACCTACGCCCGAGAGCCCGGATAAGCCTGCCCATTCCCAGGCACCCAGTAGTACAACCAGAGCGAAAATAAAGGTAAGCAAATAGTTCGGTAAAGTAAAAACCGCTAATATAATTAGCGCTCCAAGAGTTACCGCGACAATTATCCTTTGTCCCAACATCCCATTATGGCAATACTTGTTCTTGTGTACGCCCGAATCTTCTTTGTCTTACGCGATAGCTTTCAAATGCCTTTGCCAATTCACGCGAGTTAAAATCTGGCCACAGTACATCGCAAAAATATAATTCAGTGTAAGCCAACTGCCATAACAGGAAATTGCTGATGCGCCGCTCACCACCCGTGCGAACAAACAAGTCCGGCGCAGGCATATTTTCAGTAGATAATTTTTCTTTTAGAGCGGTTTCATTTATATCCTCTACCTCCAAACTGCCGCGTTGTACCTCCCGGATAATTTTTTTCACCGCCTGTAGAATGTCCCACTTGCCCCCATAGTTTGCAGCAATATTCAGAAATAATTTGTCATTAGCCGATGTAAGTTGCTCAGCTTGCCGAATCTGCTGATAGATTTCCTTTGAAAACCCATCTTTTTCACCAAGAAATTTTAGACGTACGCCGTTATCCGCCAAATCCTGAATTTCACTTCGTAACGACCGCACAAGCAACCCCATCAGTGCGGAGACCTCTCCCTTGGGTCTTTGCCAGTTTTCACTACTGAATACAAACAGGGTTAGATATTTAACTCCAGCCTCACCACTTGCCTTTATTATCTCTTGAGCGACCTTTACTCCTCGCTCATGTCCCGCAGTACGCGGCAGCTTTCGTAATTTTGCCCATCTTCCGTTACCATCCATTATGATGGCGACATGTGCAGGAGCTAGATCATCGGACATGTAACTTCTGAAACATCACTGGGAAAAGAGCATCGACAATGGAATGCACAATCGGGCACCGGTTAACCAAAGTGCTAGACTTCCATTAGATCTTTTTCTTTTTGTTCTAGAATCGACTCGATTTCCCCAATGAACTGATCGGTAAGTTTTTGAATACCCTCTTGAGCATGGCGTTCCTCATCTTTTGAGATTTCCTTTTCTTTTAACAACTCCTTAAAATCCGTATTTGCATCACGGCGAATGCTGCGTATCGCCACTCGAGTTTTTTCTGCTTCCTGCTTAACCACCCGAACCAAGTCCTTGCGCCTTTCTTCCGTTAGCGGCGGCATAGTTATCCGAATTACGGTACCCGTGGTAGTCGGGTTCAAACCAAGGTCGGAGCCGATAATGGCTTTTTCAACTACAGGCACCAGAGAATTTTCCCACGGTGTGACGGCAATCGTGCGCGTGTCCTCGACAGCTACGGTCGCTGCCTGGTTAATGGGAACCTGGTTGCCATAATACTCAACCATTATGTGATCCAACAAGCGTGCACTTGCCCGTCCAGTGCGAACTTTTGAAAGCTCATTGGACAACGCGTGGATACTTTTATGCATCCGATCTTTTGCATCTTGCTTTATCTCTTCAATCACACTTATGCTCCCACAACCATAGTGCCAATATTTACACCTTGTATAATTCTGGTTAGGTCACCTTCATTAAACAGATTAAACACACGCAAAGGAATATTATTATCCCGACAAAGCACTAACGCAGTTGCATCCATCACGGCAAGCTTTCTGTTAATGGCATCATCATAGTTGATTTTTGTATACTTTTTCGCATTAGGATTTTGATGTGGATCTTCGTCATAAACTCCATCTACCTTGGTTGCTTTAAGCATGATATCGGCATTAATTTCCGAAGCCCGCAAACTCGCTGCTGAATCAGTTGTAAAATAAGGATTGCCCGTACCTGCTGCAAAAACAACTACCCTGCCTTTTTCCAAATGTCGCACGGCACGGCGTCGAATATAATCTTCACACAATTGATTAATTTTAACTGCCGACATGACTCGGCAATATACATCCATGCGTTCCAAAGCATCCTGCAGAGCTAGGCCGTTTATCACCGTTGCCAACATGCCCATATGATCGGCCGTCACGCGGTCCATTCCGGCTCGCGCAAGCCCTGCACCACGAAATATATTGCCGCCACCAATAACAACGGCGACTTGCACCCCAAGCTTGTTTACATGCGCAATTTCCGAAGCAATGCGGGCAATGGCATCTGAATCAATGCCATAGTTACAACTCCCCATCAGTGCTTCGCCACTGAGCTTTAGCAAAATGCGCTGATAAACGGCTTCGTTTCCTTCTTCCCCCTGTTCCGCCTCTTGCTGTTTATCAACTCTTAACTTGTTAGGGCCATGTACTAATAAAGACTCCCTGGGTTTCCGTGCGTCAACGTCTTTATCCATTTTTCAGAACCGGAGTAATCGTTGCAGGGAGGTAATGCGCGCTCTTCATAATTATCTCCTTTGCCATTTGTACCCGGATGTCTTCTTTGGGACAAGAGCTCCCTCTTTTATTCATTTTTCTAATGACTTTTATCTTCACTCTGATCGACCTGTTTTCTGACTTCATCTGCGAAGTTGTCAGATCTTTTTTCTATCCCCTCACCTACCTCAAATCGAACAAAGCTCACAAGTTCCGCGTTAGCACTTTTTAGCAGGTCTTCGACGGTCAGGTCGGGGTCCTTTACAAACGGCTGTCCCAGTAAAGTGATTTCCTTGAGGCACTTTTTCAGCTTCCCTTGTACCATTTTTTCAATAATCTGCGGTGATTTACCACTGGCTTCCGCCTGCACCATAAAAATCTCTTTCTCTTTTGCCAATAAACCGCCCGGTACATCTTCTATAGCTATACATACGGGATTGGTTGCGGCAACCTGCATGGCAATATCTTTACCCAAACTTTTATCTCCTCTTGCGAGGTCTACCAGTACTCCTATCCGATTTCTATGTGAGTAGTCCACAACGGTGCCTTTGCTATTTATTTTCTCAAAACGGCGCACTTGAATGTTCTCACCTATTTTGGCAACTAAATCGAGGCGCACTTGTTCGACACTTTGCCCTGATTCCAAAGAGGCCACTTTCAACTCATCAACCGTACTGACGCCATTTGCTAATATCACGTCAGCCAACTGCTTCGAAAACATCTGAAACTGGCTATCTTTTGCAACAAAATCAGTTTCACAGTTTACTTCCACGATTGCCGCCCGTGTTCCATCGTTTGACGTAGCAATGGTAATCGTTCCCTCCGCGGCAATACGTTCAGATTTTTTATCAGCCTTAACTTGCCCAGATTCGCGCATCCTTTTGACTGCCGCATCTATATCACCGTTGCTTTCCACCAACGCCCTTTTACAGTCCATCATACCTGCGCCGGTGCGTTCACGTAGTTTTTTGACCATTGTTGCCGTTATTTGCATCGTTATTTCTCACCTGATCCTATTACCAATGTTCGAAAAAATAATTTCAGGCTTCAGGGGCCTTCTTATCAAAGATAAATTTATCCCGTGTTGCAGCAGCACTATGAGGCTACTCATGGGTTTCATCGACTTCTACAAACTCATCTTCATTGCCAGACGCGACCTGTGAACTTTCTTTACCCTCCAAAATCGCATCTGCAATATGTGAGGCATACAGCTTGATAGCACGAATAGCATCATCATTACCTGGTATAACGTAATCAATGCCATCTATCTCATTATTGCTATCCACCACCGCAACCACGGGAATACAAAGTTTATTCGCTTCACTCACTGCAACGGCTTCATACCCTACATCAATGACAAACAAAACGTCTGGTAAACTCGTCATGTTCTTGATGCCGCCTAAACTACGGTCTAACTTAAATAGCTCACGCTTGAGTAAAAGCACTTCTTTTTTATTTAATCTTTCAATCCCGTCACCGCTTACAATTTGCTCAAGATGTTGTAATCGCTGAATCGATTTTTTGACTGTATTGAAATTGGTCAACATGCCGCCTAGCCAACGATGATTGACATATGGCATTCCGCAGCGTATCGCTTCCTGTTGTATCACGTCACGTGCGGAACGCTTTGTGCTTACAAATAAAATAGTGCCCTTATTTGCCGCCATACTGCCTAGAAATGTTGCCGCATCGAGGAACATCGGCAGTGTCTTCTCAAGATTAATAATGTGGATTTTGTTACGCTCTCCGAAAATATAAGGACTCATTTTCGGATTCCAGTAACGAGTCTGATGCCCAAAATGCACGCCAGCTTCCAGCATTTGGCGCATTGTGACATTCGCCATGATATGTACTCCCTGTGGGTTAGACCTCCACGCACCCCGTGTGGAAACCCTTGCGAGCACCCACCACACGTGACGATGCGTGTGTGAATTAAAGCGTATTTGCGCAAAGCGCGGATGCTTTTATAACATAGTTATTTATAGATGAACAAGGAAAGGATGTGATTTGATTCATCTCGGAGTATGTGAAACAGGTCGGAGACAAATATAAAACAATGAACGTAACGATTAAATCGGCTGAAGAAATCGGCAAAATGCGGGCTGTCGGTAAACTGGCATCCGAGGTACTCGACATGATAGGCCCCTATGTAGTTCCTGGTATAAGCACCCAGGAGTTAAATAAAATCTGTCATGAGTATATCGTCAATGAACAAAAGGCCATCCCGGCCCCCTTGAATTATCGCGGCTTTCCAAAATCTATTTGCACCTCCGTAAATCACCAAGTGTGTCACGGTATTCCTGGAGAACGCACTTTAAAAAATGGCGACATTCTCAATATCGACATTACCGTCATCAAAGACGGCTTCCACGGTGATACCAGTAAAATGTTCATGCTTGGCAAACCTTCGATACTGGCACAGCGGCTAATAGACGTAACTTACAAGGCGCTGAAAGTTGGAATTCATCACGTCAGGCCAGGCATGCAACTTGGAGACGTTGGACATGCTATTCAGAGCTTTGTTGAAAGAAATCGCTTTACAGTAGTTCGAGAATACTGTGGTCATGGAATCGGGCGCATGTTTCATGAAGACCCACAGGTTCTACATTACGGAAAGCCCAACACTGGTATGAAGCTACAAGCCGGAATGACGTTTACCATCGAACCAATGGTAAATGCCGGGAAAAGAAACGTACGGTTATTGCCTGACGGCTGGACAGTCGTTACCAAGGACCATAGTTTATCTGCCCAATGGGAACATACGGTACTTGTCACCGAAACCGGTTATGAAGTACTGACCTTACGCAAAGATGAAAGCATATAAACCCCTGCGTACACTCCGCCCCGTGAT